>NZ_JBFAMC010000001.1:0-531066 GCF_040656415.1 Rhodococcus sp. NPDC049939
ACGGCGCCGTTGGCTCGGGATGTGATGGTGGCGTATGCGGCCCGTCGTGCCGGGCATGAGCCGGGGTGGGTTCCGTTGCCGGTGCAGTACGCGGATTTCGCTCTCTGGCAGCGGGAGTTGCTCGGGTCGGAGGATGATCCGGATTCGTTGGCCAGCCGGCAGATCGCGTATTGGGCGGGGGCGTTGGCGGGGTTGCCGGATGTGTTGGGGTTGCCGACGGATCGGCCGCGGCCTGCGGTGCGGTCGGGTGCCGGTGGTTGTGTCGAGTTCGTGGTGTCGGCGGTGACGGCGGGGCGGGTGCAGTCGTGGGCGCAGGAGCGGGGGGCGACCGCGTTCATGGTGGTGCATGCGGCGTTGTCGGTGGTGTTGGCGAAATTGAGTGGTGGTACCGATATCGCGGTGGGGTCGGCGGTCGCGGGCCGGGGTGAGGCGGCGCTCGATGATCTGGTGGGGATGTTCGTGAACACGTTGGTGTTGCGGGTCGAGTGTGATCCGGACCTGTCGTTCACGGAGTTGGTCGAGCGGGTGCGGGAGCGGGATCTCGAGGCGTTCGCGCATGCGGATGTGCCGTTCGAGCGGTTGGTGGAGAGGTTGAATCCGGTTCGGTCGCAGTCGTTCTCGCCTCTGTTTCAGGTGATGTTGGCGTTTCAGAATTATGCCCAGTCGGCGGTGGAGTTGCCGGGGTTGACGGTGTCGCCGGTTCAGGTGGAGTGGGCGGCGGCGCAGTTCGATTTGTCGGTGTCGCTGGGTGAGGTGGCTGGTGGGGGGTATGAGGGGTCGTTGGTGTATGCGGCCGATATTTTCGATGCGGGTACGGCGGCGCAGATTGCGGAGCGGTTCGTGCGGGTGCTCGAGGCGGTGCTCGACGATCCCGCGGTGGCGGTGGGAAATCTGTCGATTCTTGGTGATGTCGAACGGTTCCGGATGGTGTCGGAGTGGAATGACACCGGTCGTGTGGTGCCGGGAGTGTTGTTGCTCGACGGGTTCGCCGAGCAGGTGGTGCGGACGCCGAATGCGGTGGCGGTGGTGTTCGAAGGTGAGTCGTTGACGTATGCGCAGTTCGATGCGCGGGTCAACCAATTGGCGCGGTATCTGATCGATGCCGGGGTGGGTCCGGAGTCGTTGGTGGCGGTCTCGATGCGCCGGTCGTTGGATTTGATGGTCGGGGTTTATGCGGTGTTGCGGGCCGGTGGTGGGTATGTGCCGATCGACCCGGACCAGCCTGGTGAACGTAACGGCTATGTGCTCGATACCGCGGCACCGGTGTGCGTGTTGTCGACGTCCCGGGACGGATTCACCGCGTCCGGACATCGGGTGGTGAACGTCGATGCGGCGGATGTGTCGGGGTATTCGTCGGCGCCGGTGACCGAGTCCGAACTCCTCGGGCCGGTTCGGGCGGACAACACGGCGTACGTGATCTTCACGTCGGGGTCGACCGGTCGCCCGAAGGGGGTGACGGTCACTCACCGGGCGGTGGTCAACCTCGTGTTCTGGAGGATCGCCGACGGTGACTTCACCGACTCCGATGTGGCGGTGTTGAAGACGCCGGTGACGTTCGATGCTTCTCTCTTGGAGTTGTTCCTGCCGTTGGCGGTCGGGGCCCGGGTGGTCATCGCCCGGCCGGACGGGCATCGCGATCCGGAATACCTGCTGTCGCTGATCGAAGATGCCGGTGTCACGGTGGGGGCGTTCGTGCCGTCGATGCTGGCAATGCTCCTGGCGGACCCCGAGGTGCGGATCCCCGATTCGTTGCGGTTGGTGTATGTCGGTGGTGAGGAATTGCCGGTGGATCTGGTCGGGCGTCTGGCGGCGAAGTCGGATGCACGCCTGGACAACTTCTACGGGCCGACCGAGGCGGCGGTCATCGCGACGTCCTACCGGTGTGACGACCGCGATGTGCCGACGGTTCCGATCGGTGCCCCGATATCGAACACCCGAGCGTATGTGCTCGATGCCCGTTTGCAGCCGGTTCCGGTGGGGGTGGCGGGGGAGTTGTATCTGGGTGGGGTGCAGGTGGTCCGCGGGTATCAGGGCAGGGTGGATTTGACGGCGGAGCGGTTCGTGGCGGATCCGTTCGGTGGGCCGGGCGCGCGGTTGTATCGGACGGGGGATCTGGTGCGGTGGAACCGGGACGGGAATCTCGAGTTCTTGGGGCGCACCGATTTTCAGGTGAAGGTGCGGGGTCTGCGGATCGAGTTGGGGGAGATCGAGTCGGTGTTGGTGGCCCAGGATGCGGTCTCGCAGGCTGTGGCGGTGGTGTACGAGAGCGACCTCGGTCAGCAACTCGTCGGGTATGTGGTGCCGGAGACCGGCCGGTCGATCGACACGGAGGCGGTGCGGGAAGCCGTCGGGCGGTCGCTGCCCGCCTACATGGTTCCCTCGGTGCTGATGGTTCTCGACGAGTTCCCGCTGAGCCCCAGCGAGAAGGTGGATCGAAATGGGTTGCCGGCGCCGCAGTGGAAAGCTCGTGAGTTCCGGGCGCCGACGACTCCGGTTCAGGAGATTGTTGCCGGGGTGTTCGCCGAGGTGCTCGGCGTGGAGCGGGTCGGGCTCGATGATGACTTCTTCGCGCTCGGCGGCAACTCGTTGATCGCAACCCGGGTGACCGCCCAGTTGCAAAGCGAACTCGAGATGATGGTGCCGTTGCAGTGGTTCTTCTCCGATTCCACAGTGGAAGCGTTGGCGGGTCGGATCGTCACCGGAGTCGACGGTGCGGCACAGGAGGGCTTCAGTCCGGCTCTCCCCATTCGGGAGGCCGGAACGGGGACGCCACTGTTCTGTATTCATCCGATTGTCGGGCTGTCTTGGTGCTACGCGCGTCTTTCTCAGTACCTCGACGGTTGTATGCCGATCTACGGCATCCAAAGTCCGTCGCTGATCGAGGACAGCTTCCTACCGGAATCACTCGAGGAACTTGCGAACCGCTACATCAGTGAGATTCGCACGATCCGGCCGTGCGGCCCGTACCGGCTGCTCGGCTGGTCGCTGGGTGGCACCATCGCTCACGCGATTGCGGTCCGACTGCAGGCGGAGGGTGAGACCGTCGAGTTGCTGACCATGCTGGACAGCTTTGTGGGGTCAACCGTTGACGAGGACGCCGACGGGTCGGCCGACAGAATCGGCATGAGTGAGTTGCTGAGCGCCTTCGGCGTCGACGTGGATGCTTCGGGAACCAACACCTCCGATCTGAGCCCTGGCGCTGTCGCGGCGGAAGTGGCCAGAATGACGGGGCAGTCCACGGAACGAGCCGAGCAGATCGTTGGGCGGCTTTGGTCTGCTGCGGAGCGCAACTCGCGGCTGATGTCAGAGTATCGACCGAAGCGCTTCAATGGAGACATCGTGTTCTTTACGGCCGCTGCCGACGATTCCACCCATCTGCGGGCCGCACGGGGATGGCGCAAGGCGGTCACGGGAACCGTGTACGAGCACGCGGTGCCGGCCACGCATTGGCAGATGACGTCCCCCGATGCCCTGGCAATCGTCGGTTCGATCTTGAACCGTGCCTTGGACCCGGAAGGCCCGAACTCGAGTGATGCCGTGAGTGAGCGAACACCGAATTCTGTATCGCCTGGTCCGCCGACCGCGCCATCGCGGGTAGCAACAGGAGGGTCCTGAGCGGCAGGCGTCCGGGCGGTTCCGGTGCAGGTTTTCGATGTGGATAGTCGGGGTAATGCAGCACTTGACCGACATGAGTATGCGAAGGCGGTACTGAAGATGCAGGGACGGTCACTTCGGCTGCGGCCGCCGCACCGGCGATGGCTCACGAGCGCCTTGAGTGCGGTGGCTCTCGCAATGAGTTTGACCACGACCTCTCCTGCGAGCGCTGCACCGGAACCGATGCGATTGGCCCCGGCCTCGGCGGCATATGTCGATCACATCGACAAGATCGACGACCGGCGATGGGACATGTATGTCTACTCTCCATCGATGGATCGGGTGATCCCGTTGCAGGTGATTCGGCCGGCCGACGCGAGTGTGCCGAGGCCGACGCTGTATCTACTCAATGGCGCGGGTGGGGGTGAGGACAATGCGAACTGGTTGAACCAGACCGATATCCTCGACTTCCTCGCGGACAAGAATGCAAACGTCGTGATTCCGGCGGAAGGCATCTTTAGTTACTACACCGACTGGGAACGGGATGATCCGGTACTCGGAAGGAACAAGTGGACAACGTTCCTCACCCGTGAACTCCCCCCGGTGATCGATTCCGCACTCGGCGCCGACGGGATCAACGCGATTGCCGGACTGTCGATGTCGGCAACGTCCGTGCTCGACCTCGCCATCCATGCACCGGGTCTGTACAGGGGTGTCGGTTCGTACAGTGGGTGCGCGGAGACGAGCGACTCCCTTGGTCAGGCCTACGTCCGGGCGGTCGTCGAGACGATCGGCGGTGGGGACGCACAGAACATGTGGGGGCCTTATGACGGACCCGGTTGGCGTGAGCACGATCCGTACCTCAACGCCGAGAAGTTGCGTGGGCTAGCCCTCTACATCTCGAACGGCTCCGGTCTTCCCGGCCCGTACGAGGACCCCGCCAATGCATTACCGAATGCGCCGGCCTCGCTGCCGGCTCAGATCGTAGTCGGTGGTGCGATCGAGGCCGCTACCGATGTGTGCACGCATCAACTTGCGGGTCGCCTGCACGAGTTGAACATTCCGGCGACGTTTGCCTTTCGGCCCGTTGGCACACATTCGTGGGGATATTGGCAAGACGATCTGCACAACTCGTGGCCGATGCTGGCGGAGTCGATGGGGCTCCCCGGATAGCTCCCTGGCAAGGTGGTGATCACCCTTGCGTCAGGTGCTACGGAGGCCGTCGAATACGAGATGGACCACCGCATCTGCCAGATCGGCTACCGATCCACCCGTGCGTGGGCGGTACCACTCGATCAGCGAGTTGACCATGCCGAACACGAGACGGCTGGTGAGCGCCGGGTCGATTCCGGGCCGCAGGTCCCCCTCCTGGGCCGCCGCGACAACTAGGTCGCTGACGAACGCGTCGAACTCGCGGCGGCGGGCGAGAGCATGACGTTCCACCGTGGTGTTCCCGCGCACACGCAACAACAGGGTGACGTACGGGAGCTCCTCGGCGAGGACTTCGACGCTGCGGCGGACGAGGTACTCGAGCCTATCGATGTACCGGCCCGTCGTGACCTGTTCTTCGGTAGTGACAGCGAAGAGAGCGTTCAGTGCGCGAGTCAAGGCCAGTTCGAGTAATTCCGATTTGCCGGACACGTGGTGATAGATCGACGACTTCGTGATTCCCAAGCGTTGGGCGAGTACCTCCATGCTGGTGCCGTCGTAGCCCTTGTCGTTGAAGACCGTTACGGCGACAGCGAGCAGCGATTCGAGGTCATAACCAGGACGTCCAGGGCCGGTCTTGCGTGCGGGGTATGCCGCGGACATGGGCGCAATCCTTCCAGCTGTGAACTCCAGCCCTTCGGCACAGCGCTCACCACCCGCCGAACTACCGAAGGTTCGGTTGGGAAAAGGATAGCCGACTAATCGAACAGTGTGGGCGCATCTCCCGCCGGCTCGTCACCTGCGGTACCTGACGATTCGGCCTTCCCCGTCTGTCCGGTCGCCTTCCGCACCACCGAAAGGGCTGTCGTCCGGACCGAGAGTCGGTGGCCGTCCGGATGCTGGAGAGAAGCCATCCCCTTGCTTACTTCCACCACCAGCCAGGGACCGGCGTGGCCGGATGCCTGAACCAGATCGCCCACCTGTATCTGTACGGCTACCACCGCTTCCTCCCAAGATTTAGTGCGTCAGCCTGTGCCCAGCGTAGCGACATCTGGCCCAGCCTAGCGGTATCGGCCCAGGTTGGCGACAGGGAAAGTGTGACACCTCGAGGAATTCTGCGTCGCAGGCACAGTGATCATCGAGTGGGAATGCCTTCTCGTGAACACTTCACGGGGAAGGGAAATTTCGGACGTACTGCACCACGGCAACGGTTCACGACGTGAGTAGCGAGTGCCGGCTGAGAGATTCCTGAGCGCGAATTGACCGCGGCGCGACTCCTGCGGATCCTGGACACAGGTACTCGTGAGCTGAATTCCAGGTATTGACGGCTTCGGGGCGTACTCGGTGGCTCTTGACTACTCCGTCGGCACGCTCTGGTGTTTGCGGCGGTCGCAACTGCCGAGATCGAGAGGACTGAAATGGTACGCACAGACGACGACACTTGGGACATCGCCACCACCATGGGCGCTACCGCTGTGATGACGGCGATGGCTCGCGCCGATGAAACCAACAGTGACAACCCACTGATCCGCGACCAGTTCGCCGAGCCGCTGGTGGCAACTCCGCAGCTCGCGCACGTGTGCGAGCAGGTGTCGTCGATGTGGGCTGATGCGGGTGATGCCGACCGCCAGCAGGCAGTCGACCATCTAGCGGTAAGAACACACTTTTTCGACGCGTTTTTCACCGAAGCCGCCGAGGCGGGCATCGGCCAGCATGTCATCTTGGCTTCCGGTCTTGATTCGCGTCCCTACCGCCTGAACTGGCCCGCCGACACCGTGGTCTACGACAACGACGTGCCCGCGGTGCTGGAGTACAAGGCCGCCACCCTGCGCGCCTACGGCGCCGAACCGACCGCGACTCTGCGCGAAGTGGGCGTGGACCTGCGCCACGACTGGCCCGCGGCGTTGCTCAAAGCAGGATTTGACCCCACCCGGGCCACGGCATGGCTTGCAGAAGGGCTACTGCCATTTTTGCGGGGCGCCGCCCAAGAGGCGATGTTCGCCAACATGCATCGGCTGAGTGCGGGTGGCAGTCGAGCGGCAGTCGAGGTGTTACACATTGATGACCAGCGGCGCCGAGAGGTCGAACAGCAATGGCACAAAGAACGTCTCGCGCGCGAACAGCGTGGTGAAGACGTGTCCTTCGATCATCCATTCCGGCTCTGGTACGGCGATGAGGGCCGCCCCGACTGTGTCCAGTGGTTCGACTCGCATGGCTGGACGGCACAATCCGTCGACAGCCGCCAGGAGGCACAGCGGCTGGGTCGAACCATCCCGCCACCCAGCAGTGACCAGCCGTTCTTCGGTGCCTTCAACACTTCATTCGTCACTGTCGAATTGCCGGTACAACCTTAACGCTGTCTAGCCTCGAAATTTCATGGCACTGGCGGGGTTTGGATTGATGGATGTTGCCGCAATGAATTTGTCGGCGTGTGTGGTGATGTGGTGGTGCAAGCGCGTGACAGTCGGAGACAAGCGATGGTTTCCTGTCGCAAGTCCGATGGTTCGGTCGGTGATACCGGATACCGGTATCGTCACCAGGTCAGGGGACGCGGTCTCGGCCGCCGGTAGAAGGGCGATGCCGAGGCCATGCGTGACGAGGACTCTGATCGTCTCGAACTCGCTGATCTCGAACGCTATGTGGGGAGTGAACCCTGCTTCAGCGCAGCATGATTCGAGATATTGACGTATGTGATACGACGGCGGGCTTGCGATGAAGTGTTCCTGGGACAATTCGGTGAGGTCGACCCGGCTGCGATCGCCGAGTCGGTGAGTTGCGGCCACATGCAGCAGAAGCGGTTGGTGGCCGAGGACGGTGACGGGCAGATCGTCTGGTGGCGGGATCATCACGGCGAGGTCGAGTCGGCCGTCGCGGACCATCTCCGCGAGCGCTTCTCCGTGGGCCTGGACCAGCTGCAACCGGATCCGAGGTGCCGAACGGTGAAACCCGGCCAACAGTGACGGGATGCTGACCGGGCCCAAGGTGAGGGGGAATCCGAATCGCACGAAGCCGCATTCAGGATCGGCGTGGCTACGGACCGTGCTGATCGCATCGTCGAGGTTGCGGACCAACTCACGAGTGCGTTCGTGGAGTTCGCGTCCGGCAGTCGTCAGTGCGACACCTCGACCTGCTGGCTGAAAGAGCGATACGCCGATCGCCTGTTCCAGCGCTTTGAGGCGGCGGCTCAACGATGATTGCGGTACGCCCAGCTGATCTGCCGCGCGAGTGATGTGTCCCTCCCTGGCCGCAGTGTCGAACGCTGCCAGCAGCGGTACTACGGCTGAAACCTCATCGGACAGAAACCAATCCACATTCGGATCATATACGGGTGATTTCCTCATTGGACGGATCGGTACAGGCCGGGCACGCTGGGACCAACATCGGCACCAGGAGCGGAGGTTGGTCGTGAAGGAACGTCAGCGGCGCGGTGAGTCAGCGGATATCGGTGCAGAGTTCGATGTCGTCCTGATCGGCGGGGGCATCATGTCAGCGACACTGGGTGCGCTGCTCTCCCGAGTCCAGCCTGATTGGTCGGTGATCGTTCTCGAACGCCTCGATCAGGTTGCCGGAGAGAGTTCGGCGCCCTGGAACAACGCCGGCACCGGGCATGCCGGGCTGTGCGAACTCAACTACATGCCCGACCCGGGTGACCCGGCCAGGGCGGAACAGATCGGGCGCCACTTCCAACTCTCGCGGCAATTCTGGGCGTCGCTCGTCGAGTCCGGTGATCTGCCCGCCCCGGCGACCTTCGTGAACCCGACACCGCACATGAACGTTGTGTTCGGTGCGCGTGATGTGGCCTACCTACGGAAACGATTCAGTACGCTTCGTCGATCCCCGATGTTCTCAGCGATGGAGTACAGCGAGGACCGGGAGGTAATTCGCCGGTGGGTTCCGCTGATAATGGAGGGCAGAACCGACACCGAACCCGTCGCTGCGACTCGCTACGAGGCAGGCACGGATGTCGAATTCGGCACCCTGACCCGCGACCTCGTCAACATGATGGAAACCCGTGGCGCACGGGTGCGAACACGCCACGAGGTGACAGGTCTGCGCCGCGAACCAGACGGACGGTGGACTGTGACCGGCCGCGACCACGGCGACGGTGGATACTTCTCCTTGCGATCTCGGTTCGTGTTCGTCGGAGCCGGGGGCTATGCCCTCAAACTCCTACAGAAAGCACGAATTCCGGAGATCCGAGGTTATGCGGTGTTCCCGATCGGGGCGCAGTTCCTACGCACCGACAACCGCGGCCTCGTGGAGCGTCACGACGCGAAGGTCTACGGCCAAGCCGATGTCGGCGCCCCACCGATGTCCGTGCCGCACCTCGACAAGCGCGTGATCGACGGCAGCGGCTCGCTGATGTTCGGCCCCTACGCCACCTTCAGTACTCGGCTACTCAAACATGGCAGCCTCTCCGATCTGTTCACCACGGTCAGGCTGCACAATATTGCACCCCTCATCGCGGTCGGCCTACAGAATCTGTCGCTGGTGCGTTACCTCGTCAGCCAGCTCCTGGCATCACACAGCCGAAAACTGCGTCAGTTGAAACGCTTCTTTCCCACCGCGGACGACACCGACTGGACCCTGATCACTGCGGGCCAGCGGGCCCAGCTGATCAAACCGCACCCCCGCAAGATCGGCGTTCTGACATTCGGCACAGAGGTCGTCACTGCTGCCGACGGAACCATCGCAGGGCTCCTAGGTGCTTCACCGGGAGCCTCGATCGCCCCCGCCGCGATGCTCGACGTTCTCGACAGCTGCTTCCCCGACAGAATCCGGCAATGGAGGCCAACGCTGCAGCAGATGATGCCTGGCATCGACAACCCTGTCGACGCTGATCAAACCACCGTAGACGCCAACCTCGATCGCACCGGTCGCATCCTCGGCGTTGCATGACTCTTGGGGACCACCGCCGGAACCGCCTGAGCAGATGCCAGGTCCGCCGGAAGTGGAACCACGTTTCGGCAGCCCCGGACCGGACGGGGAATCTAGAGTGAACCCAATGCCAGGATCAATTCTGTTTCGACTGGTGGAGATGAATAGTTGATGACCGAACTCGGGGGCCACTGCGACAGCCGCTTCGCGGCGCTGCGGGACGCGTTGAAGAAAAATCTCGATTCTGGCGCGGATCTCGGCGCCTCGATCGTCGTCACCTTGGACGGAGAACCTGTAGTCGACATGTGGGGTGGGTGGTCGGATGCGAACCGCACCACCGAATGGGGCCGAGACACCATTACCGCTGTGTTCTCGTCCACCAAGACGGTCACCGCACTGGCAGCACTGGTGCTCGTCGACCGTGGACTGTTGGACGTGTATGCGCCTGTCGCGCGGTACTGGCCGGAATTCGCTGCTCGAGGAAAGGAACGCGTGGAGGTCAGGCACCTCCTCTCGCACACCTCTGGTGTCCCGGGCTGGGATCAGCCGGTCTCGGGTGAGGACCTCTACGACGTTGCGGAGTCGACGAAACGGCTTGCCGCGCAATCTCCGTGGTGGGAACCTGGGACCGCATCCGGGTACCACGCGCAGAGTTACGGACATTTGATCGGCGAGTTGATCCGTCGCATCGACGGCCGCATGCTCGGGCGTTTCGTCGCTGAAGAGATCACCGGACCGCTGGGCGCCGACTTCCATATCGGACTGGACCCCTCCGAGTTCGGTCGGGTGTCCAACGTGGTCCCGCCGCCTTCTCCTCCGACCGCCCGTACCGATCACGACAGCGTCGCCTTCAGGGCGCTCAATGGTCCGACCCCTTACGCCACAGACTCCTGGTCCAGGGAGTTCAGGACTAGCGAAAACGGTGCAGGCTCGGGTCACGGTAACGCACGATCACTTGCCCGCATCCACTCCGTAGTCGCGTGCGGTGGCGAAGTCGACGGCGTCCGCCTGCTGACTCCTGACACAATCGCGTTGATCTTCGAAGAGCAGTCGAACGGTGTCGACCTCGTTCTGGAGAAACCGATTCGATTCGGGATCGGATATGGGCTGCCGACGCCTGCGTCAGTGCCGTTCGTTCCGGAAGGGCGGATCTGCTTCTGGGGCGGTTGGGGTGGCTCCGAGATCGTCATCGACACCGAACGCCGCATGACCATGGCATACGTGATGAATCGGATGAGTTCGGCGCTCATCGGTTCGAACCGCACAGCCCAGTACGTAGAGGCGACCTTCGACTCCCTGGGATGACCGATTCGCGGCCCGGGCACCCACCCGCCAGAGACCGGTACTTCCGCCGCGACCGAACCGTAGGGTTTGAGGGGAGGCGCACATTGAAATGCTCCGATCCCACAACCGATCGACTGAAGGACCAAGACCAATGCCGCAGCAGGTTCGAGGCGTCATCGCCCGCTCGAAGGGGGCCCCTGTCGAGATCGCGACCATCAACATTCCTGACCCAGGACCCGGCGAGGTGATCGTCGATATCGCCACCTGCGGGGTCTGCCACACGGACCTGACCTACCGCGACGGTGGCATCAACGACGAGTTTCCGTTCCTGCTGGGCCACGAGGCTGCGGGCACCGTGGAGAGCGTCGGCGAGGGCGTCGACTCCGTTCAGGTCGGGGACTTCGTCGTCCTCAATTGGCGTGCCGTGTGCGGTCAGTGTCGCGCGTGCAAGCGCGGCCGCCCGCAGTACTGTTTCGACACCTTCAACGCGTCGCAGAAGATGACACTCGAGGACGGCACCGAACTCACCCCGGCACTGGGAATCGGCGCGTTTGCCGACAAGACCCTCGTCCACGCAGGCCAGTGCACCAAGGTGGACCCGTCGGCGGATCCGGCCGTCGTCGGATTGCTGGGTTGCGGTGTCATGGCCGGTTTCGGTGCAGCCGTGAACACCGGAAACGTTGGCCGTGGTGACAGTGTTGCCGTCATCGGGTGCGGTGGCGTCGGTGACGCCGCCATCATGGGTGCGCGCCTCGCAGGGGCGTCGACGATCATCGCGATCGATCGTGACGACAAGAAGCTCGACTGGGCACGGGATCTCGGTGCCACTCATACGATCAACGGTTCCAAGGTCGATGTCGTCGACGCGGTGCAGGAAGTGACAGGCGGATTCGGCGCGGACGTGGTGGTCGACGCGGTGGGTCGTCCGGAAACCTGGAAGCAGGCGTTCTACGCTCGTGACCTCGCGGGAACAGTGGTCCTGGTCGGCGTGCCCACACCCGACATGACTATCGAGATGCCTCTGGTCGACTTCTTCTCTCGCGGCGGCGCACTCAAGTCGTCGTGGTACGGGGACTGCCTGCCCGAGCGGGATTTCCCCATGCTCGTCGACCTGTACCGACAGGAGCGTCTGCCTCTGGAGAAATTCGTGACCGAACGCATCGCTATCGACCAGGTCGAAGAAGCGTTCCATACGATGCACGCCGGTGAAGTGCTGCGCTCGGTGGTCGTCCTGTGAGCGGCAAATTTCGGATCGAACGTGTTGTCACCGAAGGAACCTTCACCCTCGACGGTGGAACGTGGAACGTCGACAACAACATCTGGCTTATCGGCGACGACACCGAAGTCGTGATAGTCGATGCGGCGCACGATGCGTCGCCGATCATCGATGCGGTCGGCGGCCGCCACGTCAACGCAATCATCTGCACCCACGGTCACAACGATCACGTCACTGTCGCACCGGAACTCGCCACCCGGCTGGACGCTCCGGTGTACCTGCACCCCGGCGACAACGTGCTGTGGAATATGACACATCATGGGGAGCCGTACCGCCATCTCGAGGACGAGCAGCGTATCTCCGTTGCGGGCACCACCATCGAGGTGATCCATACCCCGGGCCACTCGCCGGGGTCGTCCTGCCTGTATTTGCCGGATGCTCGAGCGCTGTTCTCCGGCGACACCCTGTTCTCCGGAGGCCCGGGTGCAACAGGCCGGTCGTATTCCGACTTCCCGACGATCATCGGCTCGATCCGCGATCGACTGTTCATCCTGCCCGAAGAAACGCTGGTTCACACAGGGCATGGTGATGGCACCACGATCGGCACCGAAGCTCCGCACCTAGAGGAATGGCTACGCGGGTAAACTCGCGGAATGAGCAGCGCCGACAAATTCACTTTCGACGAGAACGATGTCGTCGTCACGCCTGAGAAGTCCTATGCGGCGGGTATTCCCGCGGTGTTGGTCTCGCTTCGTCGAGGCGTCGAGCAGATGGGTTCCCTTCGGACCTTACGTACGTTGTCGAAGCTGAATCAGCGCCAGGGGTTCGACTGTCCCGGGTGTGCGTGGCCGGAGACTCCTGGGCACCGTAAGCACATCGAGTTCTGCGAGAACGGCGTGAAGGCGGTTGCAGAGGAGGCCACGACTCGCAAGATCACTTCCGAGTTCTTCGCCCGGTATTCGGTGGCAGAGCTGCTGGGAAAGACCGAGTACTGGCTGGGACAGCAAGGGCGGCTGACGCATCCGATGGTGCTGCGCCCAGGCGCGACGCACTATGAACCGCTGGGCTGGGATGCGGCGTTCACGTTGATTGCCGACAAGTTGCGTGCGCTGAGATCTCCACACGAGGCTGTCTTCTATACCTCTGGTCGCACGTCGAACGAGGCAGCGTTCCTGTATCAGTTGATGATTCGCTCTTTCGGGACCAACAATATGCCGGACTGCTCGAACATGTGCCACGAGTCCACGAGTTCGGCGTTGTCGGAGTCGATCGGGATCGGAAAGGGCTCTGTATCGGTTCCTGACATCGAGTCCGCCGACCTGATCTTGATCGCGGGACAGAACCCGGGCACCAACCACCCCCGCATGCTCTCGACCCTCGAGCGCGCGAAGGCGAACGGGGCTAGAGTGATTGCGATCAACCCACTGCTCGAGGCGGGTCTGATGCGATTCAAGGATCCGCAGAAGGTGCACGGGCTGATCGGTGACGGGATCGCGATCGCCGACGAGTACCTGCAGATTCGGATAGGTGGCGACCAGGCCCTGTTCCAAGGGCTGGGCAGGCTGCTGCTCGAGGAGGAAGACCGCAACCCGGGCACCGTACTCGACCGCGAGTTCATCGACCGGCACACCGCAGGGTTCGAGGAGTATGCCGCGCATGTTCGTGGGGTCGATCTGAAAACCGTGACCCAGGCGACGGGCCTGGCGCTCGAACAGATCCAGCGAACTGCGGAGGCGTTGATCGCGTCGAAGAAGACGATCATCTGTTGGGCCATGGGGCTGACCCAGCATACACACGCGGTTGCGACGATCCAGGATGCTGCGAACTTGCTGCTGCTGCAGGGAATGATCGGAAAGCCGGGTGCCGGCCTGTGCCCGGTCCGGGGTCACTCCAATGTTCAGGGTGACCGGACGATGGGGATCTGGGAGAAGATGCCCGAGTCCTTTCTCGCCGCTCTCGACAAGGAGTTCGGCATCATCTCCCCGCGAGGAGACGGACTCGACTCGGTCGGCTCGATTCGAGCCATGCGTGACGGCAAGGTGTCGGTATTCGTCGGGATGGGCGGCAACTTCGTCGCGGCCACCCCGGATACCGAGGTCACCGAATCGGCAATTCGCCAGTGCGGGCTGACGGTGCAGGTGTCGACGAAACTCAACCGCAGTCATCTCGTCACCGGTGAAACCGCGTTGATCCTGCCGTCGCTCGGGCGTACCGACCGCGACATCCAGGCGAGCGGCAAGCAAAAGGTGTCCGTGGAGGATTCGATGTCGGTGGTGCATCTCTCCCGCGGCAACCTCCAACCAGCCAGTGAACATCTGCGCAGTGAGGTCGCCATCGTTTGTGGGATCGCGACAGCGCTGTTCGGCACGGATCACTCGGTTCCCTGGCAGGAGTTTGCCGCCGATTACGATCGGATTCGTGATTCGATCGCTCGCGTGATTCCCGGGTTCGAGGACTTCAACCGGAGGGTACGGCAACCGGACGGGTTCGCATTGCCGCATCCGCCTCGGGACGAACGGCGATTCAGCACGTCGACGGGGAAGGCGAATTTCACCGTCAACGAGTTGTCATGGCTGCCGGCTCCAGAGGGCCGACTGATTCTGCAGACGATGCGCAGCCACGACCAGTACAACACCACGATCTACGGCCTCGACGATCGCTATCGCGGAGTCAAGGGTGGGCGTCGCGTACTGTTCATCCACCCTGACGACATCGCCGCCTTCGGTGGGGCAGCCGGTGATCGGGTGGACTTGGTCTCCGAATGGACCGATTCCGAAGGAAAGGTGCAGGAGCGCCGCGCCGACGATTTTCGGCTGGTGCCGTTCCAGACTCCGGTAGGAAACGTGGCCGCCTATTATCCGGAGACGAACTCGCTGATTCCGCTCGATCACGTGGCGAGGAAATCGAATACACCGGTGTCCAAGGCGATCACGATCCGTCTGGAGCGGAGACACTGATGGGCCGTGTCACGACTCGCACTCCGGTCACCCGGATCAGTGGAACGCGACAATCGACCCGCCCGGATACCGTGGTGGTGGAAGAGCCACTAGAAATCCGTTTGAACGGACGACCACTGGCCGTGACCATGAGGACTCCCGGGTCCGATGTCGAACTGGCCCAGGGATTTCTACTGACCGAGGGGATAATCTCGGATCGTTCGGACATCGTGTCGATTCGCTTCTGCAACAGCGTCGACGAATACGGGGTGAACACATACAACGTCCTCGACGTCGAACTCGCGCCGACAGTGACGCCACCCGAGACCGGGATCGAGCGCAATTTCTATACCACCTCTTCGTGTGGGGTATGCGGAAAGGCGTCGTTGGATGCGATCCGGCAGCGGACCCGGCACTCACCGGCCGACGATGCGGTGCGGATTCCGGCCGCAACGCTCGCCGAGTTGCCGGATGTCTTGCGGTCGGCCCAGCGAGTATTCGATGTCACCGGTGGTTTGCATGCAGCCGGGTTGTATTCGCGTACTGGTGAATTGCTCGCGAGCCGGGAAGATGTCGGCAGGCACAACGCGGTCGACAAATTGGTCGGGTGGGCAACTGAGCAAAGCCTTCTTCCGCTGCGGGGAACCGTAATGCTCGTCAGCGGCAGGGCTTCGTTCGAGTTGGTGCAGAAGGCGGTGATGGCGGGCACTCCCGTGCTTGCCGCCGTGTCCGCGCCTTCGTCGCTCGCCATCGACCTTGCCCGTGACGCGGGCCTCACCCTCATCGGGTTTCTGCGTGACTCCACGATGAACATCTATGCCCACCCGGAACGCATCACCTGACCCGGCGACTACAGCGCTGCGTTCTTGTCGAACTCCGTGGCGAGTTCCTTCGCGACCCGCGCGAGAAGCGGAACGATGTGGTCTGCCGACTCGATGGTGACGCGGGCTGCGGGCCCGGAGACGGAGATCGCGGTAGGTGTGGGTGCGTTGGGTACCGGAACGGAGAAGCATCGGACGCCGATCTCGAGTTCACCTTCGTCGATCGCGTACCCGCGCTTCCGGCTCAATTCCAGATCCGAGATGAGTGAGTCCGGGTCCGTCAACGAATTCTCGGTATAGGTCGGCATGCCTACCCGGCCCACGAGCGAGCGAACCGCCTCGTTGGACATTTGCATGAGTAGGGCCTTGCCGACACCTGTGCAGTGCGTGTACACACGGCGGCCGACCTCCGTAAACATTCGCATCGCGTGTTCGGACGGGACCTGTGCGACGTAGACGGCCATGGTTCCGTCGAGGACGGCCATGTTCGCTGTCTCGCCGGTGCCTCTCACCAGTTCCGACAGATGAGGGCGGGACCAGGCGCCGATCAGCTGAGTGGCACTCTCGCCGAGCCGAATAAGTTTTGGGCCAAGGGCATACCGTCGATTCGGCAGTTGCCGGACATACCCGCGATTCATCAGTGTGCGGATGAGCCGGTGGATCGTCGGGAGGGGCAGACCGGCCATGTCGGCGAGTTCGCTGACTCCGATGGAACCGCCGGCGCTCGCCATGATCTCGAGAATGTCGAATGCGCGTTCGACCGACTGCACTCCACCGGCCGGATTCTGACCGTTCGACATGTCTGGCTCCATCTTCTGGTGTTACCACGGTCACTCAGCGCGCATGATCACGCCGCACGGCGGCCCCGTGTGTTGACAGGACACCGCCGACAAGGTTTTCTCTATGTCAAGATACGAAACAGTGTTTCCGTATCATGGAAGTTATCACAAAGTGCGGAAGGGTGAGGCGTTTCATGACTGAGCGTGTTCAGGTCGGCGGTCTTCAGGTCGCGAAGGTGCTCTACGACTTCGTCGGAAACGAGGCGCTGCCTGGTACCGGCGTGGACGTCGATGCGTTCTGGGCCGGTGCGGACAAGGTGATCAACGAGCTGGCACCGAAGAACCGGGATCTGCTCGCCATCCGTGAGGACCTTCAGACGAAGATTGATTCCTGGCATCGTGATCGAGCGGGCAAGCCGATCGATCAGGACGAGTACCAGGCGTTTCTCACCGAGATCGGGTACCTCGTACCCGCCCCCGAACCGTTCGAGGTGACCACTGCGAACGTGGACACCGAGATCGCCTCGACTGCGGGTCCGCAGTTGGTGGTCCCAGTTCTCAACGCTCGCTTCGCTTTGAACGCATCCAACGCGCGGTGGGGGTCACTCTACGACGCGCTGTATGGCACCAATGCCATTTCCGAGGACGATGGTGCGGAAAAGGGAAAGGGGTACAACAAGGTCCGAGGCGACAAGGTCATCGCTTGGGCGCGCGACTTCCTCGATACCGCCGCTCCGCTCGCCTCCGGCTCGCATGCGGATTCAACCAGGTACTTCGTTGACGGAACCAGCCTGTCCATCACTCTTGCAGATGGCAGCACCACCACTTTGGCAGAGCCGAGTGCATTCGTCGGGTATCTGGGAGAGAAGGATTCTCCCACCAGCGTGTTGCTGCGCCACAACGGCCTGCACGCCGAGATTCAGATCGATCCGAACTCCCCGATCGGGTCCACCGACCCGGCCGGGGTCAAGGACGTGGTCCTCGAGTCGGCGGTCACCACGATCATGGACTTCGAGGACTCGGTCGCTGCTGTCGATGCCGATGACAAGGTGATCGGCTACCGCAATTGGCTGGGCCTGAACCGCGGCGACCTCGAGGCCGAGATGACCAAGGCCGGAAAGCCGTTCACCCGTAGGTTGAATCCCGATCGCATCTACGCCGCACCCGACGGTGGTGACTTGGTGTTGCACGGACGGTCGTTGCTGTTCGTCCGCAACGTCGGACACCTGATGACGAATCCGGCGATCCTCGACGCAGAGGGCCGAGAGGTGCCCGAGGGCATCATGGATGCACTGATCACCTCTCTCTGCGCCATTCACGGCCAGTCCGTCTCCGAGGCGACGGGCCCCTTGGCCAACTCCCGTACCGGGTCGATCTACATCGTGAAACCCAAGCAGCACGGCCCCGACGAGGTTGCGTTCACCACGGAACTCTTCGGCCGCGTCGAAGATGTGTTGGGCCTTCCCGCCAACACGATCAAGGTCGGGATCATGGACGAGGAACGACGCACCACGGTCAACCTGGCCGCCTGCATCAAGGAAGCGGCGCAGCGAGTGGTGTTCATCAACACCGGGTTCCTCGACCGCACCGGCGACGAGATCCACACCTCGATGGAGGCTGGGCCGATGGTCCGCAAGGGCGCCATGAAGACGCAGAAGTGGATCGCCGCGTACGAGGACTGGAACGTCGACACCGGCCTGGCTGCCGGCCTGCAGGGGCGGGCTCAGATCGGTAAAGGCATGTGGGCAATGACCGAGCTGATGGCCGAGATGCTCGAACAGAAGATCGGCCACCCGAAGGCCGGCGCGAACACCGCGTGGGTTCCGTCGCCGACCGGGGCGACGTTGCACGCTACCCACTACCACCACGTTGATGTCTTCGCTGTTCAGGACGGGTTGAAGGGCCACCCGCGGGCGACCCTCGAGGGAATCCTCACCGTGCCCGTCGCCGAGGACACCAACTGGTCCGAGGCGGAAAAGCGCGAGGAACTCGACAACAACTGCCAGTCGATCCTCGGGTATGTGGTGCGATGGATCGACGCTGGTGTCGGCTGCTCGAAGGTTCCCGACATCCACGATGTCGACCTGATGGAAGACCGGGCCACCCTCCGCATCTCCAGCCAGCTTCTCGCGAACTGGATACGCCACAGCATCGTCACCGAAGGGGATGTGGTCGCTTCTCTCGAACGGATGGCGCCAGTGGTCGACCGGCAGAACGAGGGTGACCCCACCTATCGTCCGATGGCTCCGGATTTCGACTCGAGCATCGCCTTCCAAGCAGCCAAGGAGCTCATCCTCGAAGGCGCCAAGCAGCCCTCCGGGTACACCGAACCGATCCTGCATCGCCGTCGGCGCGAATACAAAGCCGCTGCGGCCGCAGCATCGTCAGCCTCCGCCTGACCCCGATACGGAGTACTTCTCGGGCCGCGCATGGCCCGAGAAGTGCTCTCGGTGGCGGCCTCCGGGTCGCAGCGGGCGCCGCTACTCTGGGTTGCGGAGCGTGAGGAGCAACACATGACGAAGTCAGTCTGCCGCCTGTGGACCAAACGACGCTGACACCTGGGGAACGTGTCGATCTGTGGTTGGCGAGCTTCGAGTCCGCCCTGGCCGACCGTGATATCGACCGCGTTGCGGCGATGTTCGCTGTCGACAGCTTCTGGCGTGACCTGGTGGCGTTCACCTGGAATATCACGACGGTCGAGGGCCGTGACGGAGTCACGGCGATGCTGCGGGCGCAGCTCGACGCCGCCGATCCGTCGAATTTCCGCACCAGTGAGGTGCCGGAGAAAGCCGATGGCGTCACGTCCGCGTGGATCGAGTTCGAGACGGCGACCGGCCGGGGCAAGGGGCACCTGCGGCTGCGGGGTGACGAGGCGTGGACCCTGCTGACCACGATGGAGGAATTGAAGGGTCACGAGGAGCGTCGGGGGCCGCGTCGCGTCAACGGTGTGGTGCACGGTCCGCGTGGCGATACGCAGACGTGGGCGGAAAGGCGCGCGATCGAGGAGCGGGAACTCGGCTACACCCGTCAGCCGTACGTGCTGGTGGTCGGCGGCGGCCAATCCGGAATCGCGCTGGGTTCGCGGCTGCGTCAGCTCGCTGTTCCGGCGCTGGTCGTCGACAAGCACGAACGGCCCGGGGATCAGTGGCGCAAACGCTACAAGTCGCTGTGTCTGCACGATCCGGTCTGGTACGACCACCTCCCGTACGTGCCCTTTCCCGAGAACTGGCCGGTGTTTTCGCCGAAGGACAAGATCGGCGACTGGCTCGAGATGTACACGAAGGTGATGGAGATTCCGTACTGGGGATCGACCACCTGCAGGTCGGCGAAGTTCGACGAGGACACCAAGGAGTGGACCGTCGTCCTCGATCGCTTCGGGCAGGACGTGGTGCTGCACCCGAAGCAGGTCGTGCTCGCAACCGGGGTGTCCGGCAAGCCCAACGTCCCGGACTTCCCCGGGCAGGATGTGTTCCGCGGCGAGCAGCATCATTCCAGTCAGCACCCAGGGGCCGACGCCTACGCAGGCAAGCGTGTCGTGGTGATCGGCTCGAACAACTCGGCCCATGACATCTGTCAGGCATTACACCTCAACGGTGCCGACGTGACGATGGTGCAGCGCTCGTCCACGCATGTCGTGAAGTCGGAGACGCTGATGGATCTCGGATTCGGGGACCTGTATTCGGAGCGTGCGCTCGCGGCGGGGATCACGACGGAGAAGGCAGACCTCATATCCGCGTCACTGCCCTACAAGATCATGCCCGAATTCCAGATCCCGATCTACGAGAAGATCGCCGAGCGGGACAAGGACCTCTACGAGCGGCTCGAAAAGGTTGGATTCAAACTCGATTTCGGGGACGACGGGTCGGGGTTGGTTGTGGAGTTCCTGCGAAGCGGTTCCGGGCACTACATCGACGTCGGTGCGTCGGATCTGGTCGCGGACGGCAGCATCCGCCTCGCGTCGGGTCAGGTGGAGCGGTTGACCGAAGATGCTGTGGTGCTCGCAGACGGTACCGAGTTGCGGGCGGATCTGGTCGTCTACGCCACCGGCTACGGCTCGATGAACGGCTGGGCGGCCGACCTGATGGGTCAGGACGTGGCCGACAAGGTCGGCAAGTGCTGGGGCCTCGGCTCCGACACCGCCAAGGATCCGGGTCCGTGGGAGGGTGAGCTGCGCAATATGTGGAAGCCGACCCAACAGGAAGCGCTGTGGTTCCACGGCGGGGGTTTGGGTATATCGCGGCAGTACTCCCTGTATCTCGCCCTGCAGCTGAAGGCCAGGTACGAGGGAATTCCGACCCCGGTCTACGGGTTGCCGGAGGTCCATCACCTCAGCTGAGGCAACTCGACCCTGCCTGTACCGCTGGTGGACGAGCGCTTCGCTGCCCTCTGCTGCGACATCTCTGCCGCGCCACAGGCGTCGTTACTCTGGGTTGCGGAGTGTGAGGAGCGATACATGGCGAAGCCAGTCCTGCCGCCTGCTGCCCCAACGATCTCGACGCCTCGGGAGCGCGTCGATTTGTGGTTGGCGAGCTTCGAGTCCGCACTCTCCGACCGCGATATCGACCGCGTCGCGGCGATGTTCGCTGTCGACAGCTTCTGGCGTGACCTGGTGGCGTTCACCTGGAATATCACGACGGTCGAGGGCCGCGGCGGAGTCGCGGCGATGCTTCGGGCGCAGCTCGACGCCACCGGTCCGTCGAATTTCCGCACCACCGAGGTGCTCGAGGAAGAGGTGCCGGAACGCGATGGCGTCACATCGGCGTTGATCGAGTTCGAGACGGCGACCGGCCGAGGCAAGGGACACTTGCGGCTCGAGGGTGAGCAGGCGTGGACGCTGCTGACCACGATGGAGGAGCTCAAGGGCCACGAAGAGCGACGGGGGCCGACTCGCGTCAACGGTGCGGTGCACGGTTCCGGCGGGGACACCCGGAGCTGGGCGGAAAGGCGCGAGATCGAGGAGCGGGAGCTCGGTTACACCCGTCAGCCGTATGTGCTGGTGATCGGCGGTTCCCAGGGTGGGATAACGCTGGGCGCGCGACTGCGTCAGCTCGGCGTTCCGGCGCTGGTCGTCGACAGGCATGAACGGCCGGGTGATCAGTGGCGTAACCGGTACAAGTCGCTGTGCCTTTACGATCCGGTCTGGTTCAGCCAGCTCCCGTATCTACCGTTTCCCGACAATTGGCCGGTGTTCTCGCCGAAGGACAAGCTCGGAGACTGGCTCGAGATGTACACGAGGGTGATGGAGATTCCCTACTGGGCCTCCACCACCTGTGCGTCGGCCAAATTCGACGAGGACACGAAGGAGTGGACCGTTGTCCTCGACCGTGCCGGGCAGTGCGTGGTGCTGCACCCGAAGCAGGTTGTGCTCGCGACCGGGGTGCACGGCAGGTCCCATGTTCCGGCCTTCCTCGGCCGGGACGTGTTCCGTGGTGAGCAGCATCATTCCAGTCAGCATCCGGGGCCCGACGCATACGCGGGCAAGCGTGTCGTGGTGATCGGCTCGAACAGCTCGGGCCATGACATCTGCCAGGCGTTGTACGAGAACGGCGCGGAAGTGACGATGGTGCAGCGTTCGTCTACACACGTCGTCAAGTCGGAAACGCTGAGGGACCTTATAGCAGGACTGTATTCGGAGGATGCGCTCGCGGCGGGTATGACCACGGAGAAGGCCGATCTCATTTCCGCGGCGGTGCCCTACAAGGTCATGTCCGAGTTCCAGATCCCGATCTACGAGAAGGTTGCCGAGCGGGACAAGGACCTCTACGACCGGCTGGAAAAGGTGGGATTCAAGCTGGACTTCGGGGACGACGGGTCGGGGCTCTCCATGAAGTTCCTGCGCCGCGGATCTGGTTTCTACGTCGACTTCGGTGCGTCGGATCTGGTCGCCGACGGCAGCATCCGCCTCGCGTCGGGACAGGTGGAGCGGCTGACCGAAGATGCCGTGGTGCTCGCCGACGGCACCGAGTTGCGGGCGGATCTGGTCGTCTACGCCACCGGTTACGGTTCGATGAGCGGTTCGGTGGCCGACCTGATGGGTCAGGACGTGGCCGACAAGGTCGGAAGGTGTTGGGGTCTCGGCTCCGATACCGCCAAGGATCCGGGTCCGTGGGAGGGCGAGCTGCGCAATATGTGGAAGCCCACCCGGCAGGAAGGGCTGTGGTTCCAGGGAGGAGGTCTGTCGCAGGCGCGGCAGTACTCCCTGTATCTCGCTCTGCAGTTGAAGGCCAGGTATGAGGGCATCGCGACCCCGGTCTACGGGTTGGCGGAGGTCCATCACCTCAGCTGATACGGCTCGACCCTGTCTGTACCGCGGTCGGACGAGCGCTTTGCTGCCTTGCTGTGACATCTCCGGACGCCACGAGCGCCGCTACTCTGGGTTGCGGAATGTGAGGAGCAACACATGACGAAGTCAGTCCTGCCGCCTGCTGCCCCAACGATCTCGACGCCTCGGGAACGCGTCGATCTGTGGTTGGCGAGCTTCGAGTCCGCCCTGGCCGACCGCGATTTCGACCGCGTCGCGGCAATGTTCGCTGTCGACAGCTTCTGGCGTGACCTGGTGGCGTTCACCTGGAATATCACGACGGTCGAGGGCCGTGACGGAGTCACGGCGATGCTGCGGGCGCAGCTCGACGCCGCCGATCCGTCGAATTTCCGCACCAGTGAGGTGCCGGAGAAAGCCGATGGCGTCACGTCCGCGTGGATCGAGTTCGAGACGGCGACCGGCCGGGGCAAGGGGCACTTGCGGCTGCGGGGTGACGAGGCGTGGACCCTGCTGACCACGATGGAGGAATTGAAGGGTCACGAGGAGCGTCGGGGGCCGCGTCGCGTCAATGGTGTGGTGCACGGTCCGCGTGGCGATACGCAGACGTGGGCGGAAAGGCGCGCGATCGAGGAGCGGGAACTCGGCTGCACCCGTCAGCCGTACGTGCTGGTGGTCGGCGGCGGCCAATCCGGAATCGCGCTGGGTTCGCGGCTGCGTCAGCTCGCTGTTCCGGCGCTGGTCGTCGACAAGCACGAACGGCCCGGGGATCAGTGGCGCAAACGCTACAAGTCGCTGTGTCTGCACGATCCGGTCTGGTACGACCACCTCCCGTACGTGCCCTTTCCCGAGAACTGGCCGGTGTTTTCGCCGAAGGACAAGATCGGCGACTGGCTCGAGATGTACACGAAGGTGATGGAGATTCCGTACTGGGGATCGACCACCTGCAGGTCGGCGAAGTTCGACGAGGACACCAAGGAGTGGACCGTCGTCCTCGACCGCTTCGGGCAGGACGTGGTGCTGCACCCGAAGCAGGTCGTGCTCGCGACCGGGGTGTCCGGCAAGCCCAACGTCCCGGACTTCCCCGGGCGGGATGTGTTCCGCGGCGAGCAGCATCATTCGAGTCAGCACGCGGGGGCCGACGCCTACGCGGGCAAGCGTGTCGTGGTGATCGGCTCGAACAACTCGGCGCATGACATCTGTCAGGCATTACACCTCAACGGTGCCGATGTGACGATGGTGCAGCGTTCGTCCACGCATGTCGTCAAGTCGGAAACACTGATGGACCTCGGACTCGGGGACCTGTATTCGGAGCGTGCGCTCGCGGCGGGGATTACGACGGAGAAGGCGGACTTCATATCCGCGTCACTGCCGTACAAGATCATGCACGAGTTCCAGATCCCGATCTACCAGGAGGTCGCCGAGCGGGACAAGGACCTGTACGACCGGCTCGAAAAGGTGGGATTCAAACTCGATTTCGGGGACGACGAGTCGGGGCTCTCCATGAAGTTCCTGCGCCGCGGATCCGGTTACTACATCGACGTCGGTGCGTCGGATCTGGTCGCGGACGGCAGCATCCACCTCGCGTCGGGGCAGGTGGAGCGGTTGACCGAAGATGCTGTGGTGCTCGCAGACGGTACCGAGTTGCCGGCCGATCTGGTCGTCTACGCCACCGGCTACGGCTCGATGAACGGCTGGGCGGCCGACCTGATGGGTCAGGACGTGGCCGACAAGGTCGGCAAGTGCTGGGGTCTTGGCTCCGACACCGCCAAGGATCCGGGTCCGTGGGAGGGCGAGCTGCGCAACATGTGGAAGCCCACCCAACAGGAAGCACTGTGGTTCCAAGGCGGAAACCTGGCTCAGGCGCGGCAGTACTCCCTGTATCTCGCCCTGCAGTTGAAGGCCAGGTACGAGGGAATCGGAACCCCCGTTTACGGGTTGCCGGAGGTCCATCACCTCAGCTGAGACGGAAGGAAGGACCGGCACATGACGAAGTCAGTGCTTCCGCCGGCGGACCAAACGACATTGACACCTGGGGAACGCGTCGATTTGTGGTTGGCGAGTTTCGAGTCCGCCCTCTCCGACCGCGACATCGCCCGTGTTGCAGGGATGTTCGCTGTCGACAGTTTCTGGCGTGACCTGGTGGCGTTCACCTGGAACATCGCCACGGTCGAGGGCCGCGACGGTGTCACCGCGATGCTTCGGGCGCGGCTCGACGACACCGATCCGTCGAATTTCCGCACCAGTGAGGTGCCGGAGGAAGCTGATGGCGTCACGTCCGCGTGGATCGAGTTCGAGACGGCGATCGGCCGGGGCAAGGGGTACTTGCGGCTTAGGGGTGACGAGGCGTGGACCCTGCTGACCACGATGGAGGAATTGAAGGGCTACGAAGAGCCGCGGGGCGACAGACGAGTCAACGGTGCGGTGCATGAGGCGGAAGAGCGCGACGAGATCGAAAAGCGGGAACTCGGCTACACCCGCCAGCCGTACGTGTTGGTGGTCGGCGGCGGCCAGAGCGGTATCGCGCTGGGTGCGCGACTGCGTCAGCTCACGGTTCCGGCGCTTGTCGTCGACAAGCACAGACGGCCCGGTGATCAGTGGCGCAACCGGTACAAGTCGCTGTGCCTGCACGATCCGGTCTGGTTCGATCACCTTCCGTACCTGCCGTTTCCCGACAATTGGCCGGTGTTCTCGCCGAAGGACAAGATCGCTGACTGGCTCGAGATGTACACGAAGGTGATGGAGATCCCGTACTGGGCCTCCACCATTTGTACGTCGGCGAAGTTCGACGAGGACACCAAGGAGTGGACCGTCGTCCTCGACCACGCCGGTCAGGACGTGGTGCTGCACCCGAAGCATGTCGTGCTCGCGACCGGATTGCACGGTAAGCCCCATGTGCCGGACTTCCCCGGCCGGGACGTGTTCCGCGGCGAACAGCATCATTCGAGCCAACATCCCGGGCCCGACGCCTACGTCGGCAAACGTGTCGTGGTGATCGGCTCGAACAACTCGGCCCATGACATCTGCCAGGCGTTGTATGAGAACGGCGCCGACGTGACGATGGTCCAGCGTTCGTCCACGCATGTCGTCAGGTGGGAAACGTTGATGGACCTCATGTTCGGAGACCTGTATTCGGAGCGTGCGCTCGCGGCGGGCATCACAACGGAGAAGGCCGACCTCACACTTGCGTCATTGCCCTTCAAGATCCTGTCCGAGTTCCAGATCCCGATCTACCAGGAGGTCGCCGAGCGGGACAGGGATCTTTA
Organism: Rhodococcus sp. NPDC049939; assembly: GCF_040656415.1. Taxonomy (NCBI): domain Bacteria; kingdom Bacillati; phylum Actinomycetota; class Actinomycetes; order Mycobacteriales; family Nocardiaceae; genus Rhodococcus; species Rhodococcus sp. NPDC049939. The sequence continues at coordinate 26,183 of NZ_JBFAMC010000001.1, forward strand.
CGATCGACTCGAAAGAGCCGGATTCAAGTTCGATTTCGGGGACGACGAGTCGGGACTCGCCATGAAGTTCCTGCGCCGCGGTTCCGGTTACCACATCGACTTCGGTGCGTCCGATCTGGTCGCCGACGGCAGCATCCGCCTCGCGTCGGGTCAGGTGGAACGGCTGACCGAAGACGCCGTGGTGCTCGCCGACGGCACCGAGTTGCCTGCCGACCTGGTCGTCTACGCCACCGGCTACGGCCCGATGACTGGCTGGGTGGCGGAGCTGATGGGTCAGGAAGTGGCCGACAAGGTAGGCAAGTGTTGGGGTCTCGGTTCCGACACCGCCAAGGATCCGGGTCCGTGGGAGGGCGAGTTACGCAATATGTGGAAGCCCACCCGGCAGGAAGCACTGTGGTTCCAGGGCGGAAGTCTGTCTCAGGCGCGGCAGTACTCGCTGTATCTCGCTCTGCAGTTGAAGGCTAGGTATGAGGGCATCGCAACCCCGATCTACGGGTTGCCGGAGGTCCATCACCTCGGCTGAGACGGCTCGACCCTGCCTGTATCTGGCTTTTACCTGCACCGATAGTGGGGCGGTGATCCACGGGGGTGGGCGGGGTCGGCAGTACGTCAGCTGACACCAACACCGAAAGCCCCCGTGCGGAATTCGGCGAGTCGTGGGCTCGAAATCAGTATTTGGTTGTTAGCCTCCGATGGGTTGGTGATCGGAAACTGATTGCGGGCCAGTGCCACTGCCAGGTTGATCCGTTTTGTTCTGCTGAGGCAGGAGAGAAATGTGACTCACCACAGTAGTTTCCGCCGGTATCCTACGTTTCGGGCAGGCCTGCGGCGTCTGGTTTTAGGGTTGATGGCTGTCGCCCTGATGGTGCTGGGTATGGCCGGTGTGGGGGCGGGTGCCGCGGCGGCGGACACCGTCATCGCCACAGTCCCGGTCGGGTCCCGCCCGATTGGTGTGGCGGTCACCCCGAATGGGGCCTTCGTCTACGTCGTCAACAATGGTGGCAATTCGGTGGATGTGATAGACACCGCCACCAACATGGTGGTCACCACCGTCCCGGTCGGGTTCAACCCGTCGGGGGTGGCGGTGACCCCGGACGGGGCCTTCGCCTACGTCACCAACACCTTCCCTAGCAACAATGTGTCTGTGATCGACACCGCCACCAACATGGTGGTCACCACCGTCCCGGTCGGGAACTTCCCGCGCGCGGTGGCGATCACCCCGGACGGGGCCTTCGCCTACGTCACCAACGGTGGCGGCGGCAATGTGTCGGTGATCGACACCGGCACGAACATGGTGATTGCCACCGTCCCGGTCGGGTTCGGTCCGTCCGGGGTGGCGGTCACCCCGGACGGGGCCTTCGCCTACGTCACCAACGGTCCTTCCAGCACTGTGTCGGTGATCGACACCGGCACGAACATGGTGGTTGCCACCGTCCCGGTCGGGGCGGGCCCGCAGGGTGTGGCGATCACCCCTGACGGGGCCTTCGTCTACGTCACCAACTTCGGTGCCAACTCGGTGGATGTGATCGACACCGCCACCAACATGGTGGTCACCACCTTCCCGGTCGGGAACTTCCCGGAGGCGGTAGCGATCACCCCGGACGGACTCCGCGCTTACGTCGTCAACAGTGGTGCCGGCACGGTGGATGTGATCGACACCGGAAGCAACACGGTGATCGAGACCGTCACGGTCGGGACGGACCCGGAGGATGTGGCGATCACCCCGGACGGGGCCTTCGTCTACGTCACCAACAACGACGACAACACGGTGTCGGTGATCGCCGTCGAGACGTGCCTCGGCTCGTTGTGTATCGACTTCGGCTCGCTCACCGGCAGTGGCTCGGGGGCGGGCAGCGTGGTCAGCTGACATCCCCACCGTTTCGACTGGATGTCTCCGCCCCCTGACTGTGAGCGTGGTGGCGTCATCCGATCACCACCCGCCAATACGAGCGGCTGACGTCTGGGCGACGAAGATCAGCCGAGATTCACGGTCGCGAAGATATCCGTGGGCTGGGTGGACCCACCGGGCGGTTCGACACTGAAACCGAGGGCGTTCGACTGGTCGATACCGCTGATCACTGCGGTCGTAGACGGCGCGACCGCGGAGGCATCCATTACTCCGGCGGAAACTGGATCGTGGGACGGTCCGAGCAGCCACATCTGGTACACCGTCCCCGGCGACGGTGGTGTGACATCGTTCATCACCAGCACGCCCGCGTCCACATCCTTGGAGAACACGACGGTGGCCGAACCACCACCGGCGATCGGCGTAACCGATGTGCGGACATCGTCGGCAGCCAATATCTGCGCGGGCACGGGTTCGCCGGACTCGCTGCGGAATTGCTGGGCCACGGTTACCCCGCCGACTGCGAGCACGACGACCGCCGCCGCCGCGCCGATTGCGACGGCAATTCGCCTGCGCCTTCGGGATCTGGCCTGATCCAGCGACAAGGGGGTCGGCACTCCGCTGGTTTCAGTGGGAGGGAGAGCGGCGAGGATGTTCCCGAGCAGATGGTCGGGCGGCGCGATCGCGGTGGACGCGGATTGGGCGGCCATCGTCTCGTGGACGATGCGAACGGTGACGTCGAATTCACGGCGAACATGCGGTGGGGCGTTCCGGACCGCCGCACGGATCTCGTTGCGTTGGCCCTCGTCGACCGCATCGAGCGCATACACGTGGGCGAGGTCGAGGACACCGTTGTTGGCGCCACCGTTGTTGGCGCCACCGTTGTCGGTGCCACCGTTGTCGGTGCCACCGTTGTCGGTGTCATTGTTCCTGGTGTCATCGTCCTTGATGTCATCCATCGAACTGCACCCCCAGACATTGCTGGAGCCTGATCAAGCCGTCTCGTATTCGGGATTTCACGGTGGCAAGTCCGACGGACAACTGCTCCGAGACCTCCCGGTAGGTCAGACCGCCGTAATAGGCGAGCACTACAGCCCTGAGCTGAACTTCTGTGAGTGTTCCGAGGCAGTCGACGACGCCGCTGTTGTCCTCTCGACGAAATACCTCTTCTGACACCGCGTCGAAAGAGCCGTACCAATTCGAGGCGCTGTAGGCCGCTTCACGTGCGGAGCCGGACTGCTCGGACCGCACACGATCGACAGCGCGGCGGTGGGCCAGGGTGATCAGCCAGGACAGCGGCGATCCCAGGCTCGGATCGAACTTCGCCGCGGACTTCCAAACCTGCAGATACACCTCTTGGGTGGTTTCCTCGCTGTACCCAGGGTCGCGCAGGACCCGCACAACCATGCCGTACACCCGTCCGCTGGTGCGTTCGTAGAAATCGGTGAACGCGTCACGCTCACCGTCCCCGATGCGCGCGAGCAGGGTCGACAGGACGACGCTTTCCGTGGCCCTGCCGAGGTCGGTCATCGATTCGGTCCGTTCATCCCTCCAAAGCCTAATAGCAGGCTGTGGTCGGTGGGACGAATGTGCCAAATGACCTACGAGCGAATCCGGCATGCCATTCACCTCTTCGGCGGTAAAGGAAGGAAGTAGCTGGTTCGCCGCTGATACTCGGGGTAGCCGGGACGCCGCGACATCGCCCTCTCGAGGACTCTAGCCCCGGTTGCGTATACCAGGAAGTAGGTCATTGCCACCGGCGACAGTATCGTGACGGGACCGGGCCAGACGCTCGCCGAGATCAGCCAGAGTCCCCACCACACACAACAATCGCCGAAGTAGTTCGGGTGCCGAGTCCAGGACCAGAGGCCGGAATCCATGATCTTGCCGCTGTTGGCCGGGTCGGCTTTGAACTGCCTCAGTTGGAAGTCGCCGACGGATTCGAACGCAAAACCCACGACCCACACCGCGACGCCGATCGTCGCGACCACTGTACCCAGGCCTGACGCGGCGCCGAGAACTGCCGACAGCTGGACCGGCAGAGACACGAACCACTGTGAGAGGCCCTGGGTCAGGAAAATCTTCCTGACCACGACGACAGTCGAATCACCACCGGATCTGTTCAACATCTCCACGTAGCGCGGGTCCTCACCCCTGCCCGCAGATTTTACGTACATGTGCCATGTCAGCCGCAGTCCCCAGACCGCAATGAGCACGAACATCAGCCACCGCCGTAGTCCGTCACCCTCGCCGAGCACTGCTGCGACGAGTGCCACCAAGACGAAGCCGAGGCCCCACGATACGTCGACGACGTTGTAGCGCCCGATTCTCCTCCCGACCAGGAACGTCGCAGCTTGGAGGATGGCGAGCAACAGAAGGCTCGTCACTGATATCGCGACAAAGTTCGACCAATCGAATCCATTCGGGTTCATCGCATTGTTCCTGTTCTCTCGAGAACGAGTTGCTGGACGTCGATGTATCCGGATCTGAACCCTGCCTCGGAGTAGCAGAGGTAGAAGTGCCACATTCGACGGAATGTCTCGTCGAACCCGAGCTCTCGAGCACGTGAACTGTTCGCGATGAATCGCTCCCTCCACAGACGCAGCGTTTCCGCATAGTGCTCGCCCATGCACAATCGTTCTCGCACACGCAGCGTCGTATGCTGCGCGGTAGTGGACTCGATCAATTCGGTCGAAGGTAGGAATCCGCCTGGGAAGATGTACTTGTGCACCCAGGTGTAGGTGTCGCGTGTCTGAAGCATCCGATCGTGAGGCATCGTAATTGCTTGCAGTGCAACCTTTCCACCAGGCGCTAGAAGTCGGTCGAGTACACGGAAGTACGCGGACAAGTACTGATGTCCGACAGCTTCGATCATCTCGACCGATACGATGGCGTCGTATTCGCCATCCAGTTTGCGGTAGTCGAGCAGGTCGATTTGCACCGAATCCGAATGTCCCGCTTCGGCGACGCGTCTACGGGCCAGTGACATTTGCTCACTGGACAAAGTCACCGAGCGGACCACGGCGCCACGCTGCGCCGCCCTGATGCACAGCTCCCCCCAACCGGTCCCGACATCCAACAGTCGGGTGCCGACGCCGACGCCGATCTCGTCGAGCAGCCGATCGATCTTGCTGCGCTGGGCATCTGCGAGATTCTCCCACTTCGGTGCGATCTGCGGGACGGGTGCCTTCAGGACCGCCACCTCGTGCATTCTCTCCGTCTCGGTCGGGGTTGAAGGGAACAGTGCACACGAGTACGTCAGTGTCTCGTCGAGGAACGTCTCGAACATCTCGTTTGACAGATCGTAGTGGTGGGAAATGTTGGAACGGGTGTTCTGTTCGGTATTGCGCTCCCGTGCGGGATGTTTGGCCACATAGAGTGCACGCAGTCGTTGTAGCGGACGCGGAATGAGTTCCGAGATCCGCGAAGCGAACACGGTCAGCACCGCGGTGAGGTCTGGTGACGTCCAGTCGCCGGCCATGTAGGATTCGCCGAACCCGATGAGCCCACTTGTCCCGACCCGCCGGGCGAACGCATCGGGATTCCGGATGATCATGCGGGGCAGTATCTTCTGGCTCTTGTTCGCGCCAACCAAAGTGCCGTCGGGGTATTCGATTCGAACGTCGAGGCCGGCCGCTGCACGCCGGAACAGCCGATCGGCGACCTTCGCCGACACAGCGGCTCGCAGACCTGTCGGTGCTTCGGTCAGCCGTGGCCGAGATCGATTGTCGATCCTCCGGTCCGTGCCGCTGTCCTTGTTCGTGTTCACTGGGCTTTCTCCTTTTGGTGACCGGACCGATCCATGACTGGGAGTCCGCGGGCCCACAGGGTGATTCCCTGAATGCGGATTCGAGCCGAAACGACGAGGGGTGCGAGAGGGAAGCGCAATTGAGTCCTCAGAATCGTCCGGACCGTGGGGGTCTGACGCGTTCCACGTACCGAAGCAGTGAACGGGGCGTGCCCACCGCGGTTGAGAACTACACTCAGCGCGAGCGTGGCATTCGGTTCTGGCAGCCGCATGTCGTAGCGTCCGCTCACGTCGTTGAACGGCGAGACGTAGAACTGCTTGTCTACTTCGGCCCGGGCGTCGGCATCGGGTTCGATCAGGTAGCTGTGCCGCTGACCATATGTGTTGTGCACCTCGGCGACCACGCAGCGCAGGTTGCCGTCGAGGCCGTGGCACCAGTACACGCTCAGCGGGTTGAACACGTAGCCGAGAACTCGTGCGTTGAGCAGAGCCGTCACGCGGCCGCCTCGGAGGTCGACGTCATGAGCGATGAGGAATGCGTCGATCCTTCGCCGTAGCGTGTCCGGTGTGCCATCGGAACAGGGCTCGAGGTGGTCTTCGGCGCGGAAGCGAGCGAAAGGTCGCAGCCATCGCGGCAGTCGGGGTAGAGCGTCGAGATCGACGAACCAGTTGTAGCTCGTGTACTCGAAGCTGTTGCGGACGGGTTCGAGGCGTGAATGACGAATCCTCGTCGAGTAGATCGCCGGACTCGTCATGACACCTTCTCCCGGCCTTGCTCTCGAGCGGTCCGGGGTTCCCATGATCCGCCGATCCTCTCCGCTGCCCGCAGGCCCGACAGCGCGCCGTCCTCGTGAAATCCCCAACCGTGGTATGCCCCCGCGTAAGCGACTGTGTCGGTGGATAGTTCATCTAGCCTGGATTGTGCGGCAACGGAGTCAGGGGAATAGATTGGGTGCTCGTAGGTCATCTCGGCGATGACCTTGGCCGGATCGACGAGGTGATCTCCGCCGAGTGTGACGAGAAATCTCCGATCCTGTACGGAATCCAGGCGCATCAGGCGGGTGATGTCGTAGGTGACGATCACCCCGGACGCGTCCGAGGCCTTGGCGGGAGTCAGGTAGTTCCAGGACGCCCGAGCATTCCTTGCGCGGGGCAGTAGCGATTCGTCCGTGTGCAGTTGAGCACGATTAACCGTGTACGGCATGGCGCCGAGCACCTCGATCTCGAGTTCGGACGGTTCACCGAGGATGGTCAGTGCTTGACCCGGATGTACTGCCACTACCACTGCATCGAAATAGCGGACGTCTCCGTGGCTGTCCACAATGCAAACGCCGTCGTCGGTGGGGTCCAACCGCAACACGGACGTATCGAGAAGTATCTCGTCGAGGCGCGCCGCCACCTTCTCGACATATCGGGCCGAACCGCCGACCACCGTTTTCCACGTCGGCGAACCGAAGACGGTGAGCATCCCGTGGTGATCGAGGAACGTGAAGAGGTACCGCGCCGGGTGGCGCGACGCCGTGGCGGGATCACACGACCACACCGCCGCGACCAACGGTGTCATGAAGTGGTCGAGGAAGTACTGGTCGAACCCGCTGCGGGTGAGGAAGTGTTCCAATGACTCGTGTGCATCGCTGCTGGAGGTGGGAGTGTCGAGCAGACTGCGGGCGCGGCGGTGGAACCGGAGGATCTCGGCGAGCATCCGCCAGTAGCGCGGCCTGGTCAGGTTGGCTGCTGTCGGGAAAAGGCCGCGAATACCCTTCGCTCCCGCGTACTCGAGTCGGTCGACGTCGGACCGAATCGACATCGACATGTCCGAATCCTGAGTGGCCACGTCGAGCTCCGCGAACAGGCGAAGCAGTGTGGGGTAGGTGCGGTCGTTGTGCACGATGAAGCCCGTATCGATGTCTACTTCGGCACCCGAGTCGAGTGCCAGATGATGAGTGTGAGCGTGGCCGCCGAGTCGGGTATCGGCCTCATAGAGGGTGACTCGGTCGTGGCGCGAGAGAACGTAGGCAGCGGTCAATCCGGCGACGCCGCTTCCGATCACCGCGACATCCCTACGCCCGGGACAAGCTGTGTTCATACCAATCATTCGGAGCCGGGGGGTGCGATGGATTGCCGAGTTTGCGGGTTGAAATGTGGTGTCCATGTGGGAAACCCGGTGGTATCGCGCTTGGATCGATACCACCGGGTGAACTACCGCAACTACGTATGCACCTGCTGGGATACGCAAGTACTTACTGGGGCATCAGAACCGTGTCTACGAGGTAGACCGTGGCGTTGGCGGTCTGGACCCCACCGCAGATGACGCCCGCATCGTTGACCATCAGGTCGTCTCCGGAACCGGTGACGGTGACTGTGCCACCTTCGACGGTGGAGTGCTCGCCGACGATGTCACTCGGAGGGATCTGGCCCGGGACCACGTGGTAGGTCAGGATCTGGGTGAGCAGCGCGGAATCTGTCGACAAGGTCTCGACCGTTGCCGGGTCGAGCTTCGCGAATGCGGCGTCCACAGGGGCGAACACCGTGAACTCCGAGCCGTTCAGCGTGTCGACGAGGTTGACATCCGGGTTCAACTGCCCGGAAACCGCTGCCGCGAGTGTGGTGAGCATGGGGTTGTTGACAACAGCCGTGGCGACAGGTTCCTCTGCCATGCTGTCGAGCGAACCGGCACCGTCAGGCACCGCCTCCACGTACCCAGCACAGCCCGGACCCACCAGATTCGCAACGGGGTCTGCCATATCCGTCGTCGTTGCCGGTTCCGTTGTGGTGGTGTCCGCGGTCGTATTGTTCGAGTCGTTGTCATCCGAGGAACACGCTGCGCCCAGCAAGACCAGAGATGCGCTTGCGGCGACTGCAAGAACTCGGGTGGTGACGCTCATTGGTTTTCCCTCTCGTTGATGTGCACGGCGTGGTGTGCACGGAGTTGAGTTGCGCAGAGTTGATGTGCGCGGATAAGTGCCTTGCGACAGGAGTTCGGAGCGGTATCCGAATCGGATGGGTGAAATCTCTTTCCGATATGACCCATCCGATTCGGAAGGGGCACCGAATGACTCGAAAGGGGGTGCTGCGAGCGCGCTCTACCGGTGCTGCTTGCGTCTCACCGACTACACGATCGTGAAAGGACTCGAAATGGTGCTCTCGATGGCTCGTGGATTCGTCACCGGGCTGTTGGCCGCGACTGTCGCTCTGGTGCTGTCGGGCCCCGCGCAGGCTCAGCCTCCGGGACCGGAAGATATACCGGGTGCGCTCGAACCTGTTCCTTCTCTTGATATTCAGAGATACCTCGGCACGTGGTATCAGTTGGCCGCCGTACCGCAGCCGTTCAATCTGAACTGCGCACGGGACACTTCGGCGACGTACGGATATGTCGATTCATCGAATATCAGCGTCGCCAACTCGTGCACCACGTGGACGGGGGGAACGAACGGTGTCAACGGAAATGCGCGCGTCAATGATCCAGTCACCAACGCCCAACTGCACGTGAGCTTTACCGACGTGCCGTTCCGTAGTTCACCGGACGGCCCTACCAACTATGTGGTGACGTATATTGCGGATGACTACTCGTGGGCAGTGGTCGGCGATCCAGCACGGTCGTCGGGATTCGTTCTCTCGCGCACTCGTGCGGTCGACGACGCGCAATGGCAACAGATACGGCAGGTCGTGGAGTCACGAGGCTATGACTCCTGCCTGTTGCTGACGTCCCCGACCACCGGTGGCCGGGAGGACATCGTGCCGCTCTGCACGCTCTGACGGGTTGCGCTGCCAGTGATGTTCTCCATCATTCCTCTGAATATGACTCCGTGGAACGGCAGGATCGAATACCAATACAGGCGTCCCGCCAGGCCCTTCGGGAAGAAGATCGCACGTTGACAAAGGCGGGAACGATTCGCGCCCACTGGTTGTATCCGCCACTCGAGCCAGGCCCCACCTGGAGTCCGCATTTCGGCGCGCAGTCGTAGCAGTGTGCCCCGGTCGATGCGTTCCACACGCCAAAAATCCAGCGGATCACCGGTATTGAGCTGTTTCGGATCCCGGCGTCCCCTGGTGTGTCCGACACCTCCGACCACTCGGTCGAGCCAGCCGCGAACGGACCACGCGAGTGGGAACGAGTACCAGCCGTTCTCCCCGCCGATACTCTCGACCACGCTCCACAGCGTTTTGGCGTCGGCGTCGCACTCCTTCGTGCGTTCGTCGGTGTAGACAACTTCACCGGCCCACTGAGGGTCGGACGGCAGAGGCTGGGAGGGGGCGTTCACCGGGGAAGCCCCTGCCCACGTGGTCTCCACCTCACCGTCGTCCGTTCGCCGAAGCGCCAATCTCACGGCTTCCCGATACGACGTCAGTCCTTCTTCCGGGCGGGGTATCACGTCGTCGATTTCGTGCTCCGAGACGACGGCATCATCCCGCAGTGATTCGATCAAGGCCCGCCCGAGCGACGGAGGAATCGGGGTCACGAGGCCGATCCACAGGCCGGCGAGTTTCGGTGTCAACACTGGCAGGACGAGAATGCGACGGCGTTGTAGACCGGCGATCTCGGCGTAGATCTGCATCATCTCGCCGTACCTGATGATGTCGGGTCCGCCGATGTCGTACGTGCGGCTGCGTGGCAGGGGAGCCTGCGCCGCTGCCACGAGATAGTGCAGCACATCTCGGACAGCGATCGGCTGGATCTTGTTGTTGACCCACCGCGGGGTGGTCATCACCGGTAGGCGGTTGGTCAGATGTCGAATCATCTCGAAGGACGCCGAGCCCGACCCGATGACGACACCAGCTTGCAAAACCATTGTGGGAATACCGGATTTGATGAGAATCTTGCCCACCCGAGTTCGCGAGCGCAGGTGCGGCGAGAGATTTGGCGAGTCCGGATGCAGCCCACCGAGGTAGATGATGCGGCTCACGCCACAGTCTCGGGCAGCCCGCGCAACGTTCTGCGCGCTGATCCGTTCGGTCTCTTCGAACTCGCCCGTGCCTTCCATCGAATGCACCAGGTAGTACACGACGTCGACGTCTGCGAATGCCGCAGTGAGCGATCCGGGATTGCTCAGGTCCCCGCGGACGATCTCGACGTCGGACGCCCACGGAACGTCCGCCAGCTTGTCGGGGGAGCGGGCCAGAACCCGCACCTTGTAGCCGGCTTCCGCAAGACGGGGGGCTAGGCGTCCGCCGATGTACCCGGTAGAACCCGTCACCAGTGCGCGTAATTGCGCCATTCCAATTACGCTACTCGTGTTCGTCCCTGCTACGGCCGAGATCGCGGCTAGGGTCTAGAAATGGGCATCGTGCATTCGAGCGTTGTCGAAGCCCCGAGGGACGAGCTGTTCGCCTGGCACGCCAGGCCCGGGGCGTTCACCCGGCTGTCACCGCCATGGCAGCCACTGAGACTCGAGCGAGAGTCCGAGTCCCTCGAATCGGGCCGGGCGGAACTTGTCTTGCCCGCTGGTCTGCGTTGGGTCGCCCAACACGATGCGAGCGAGTACGACCCGCCGCATCGATTCGTCGACTACTCGTCTGCTCTACCGATCCGCCTGCTCGTGCCCTGGCGACACACGCACATCTTCGACGTCGTGTCGGAGAATTCGACCCGGATCACCGACCGCGTCGACACCGTCGTGCCAGGCAGGTTTCTGCGGTCGACATTCGTCTATCGCCACCGTCAACTCGCGGATGACATCGCGCGGCACCAGTGGGCATCGACGCTTCTGCCCGGGCCCCTGACGATCGCGGTGACGGGTAGTTCAGGCCTTGTCGGATCCGCGTTGAGCGCATTCCTCAGCACCGGTGGCCACCGAGTGGTGCGGCTCGTGCGCCACGCTCCGCGCACTCCGAACGAACGTCGATGGAACACGTCCGACCCCGCCGAGGACCTCCTCGACGGAGTGGACGCGGTGATTCACCTCGCCGGAGCATCCATCGCGGGACGGTTCACGGACAGTCACCGGCGGGCCATCAGGGAAAGTCGCATCGCCCCCACCCGGCGACTGGCGGAATTGGCGGCCAGATGTGGGCTGAAGGTGTTCGTCAGCGCGTCCGCGATCGGGTACTACGGCCCACACCGTGGTGATGCGATTCTCGACGAGCAAGACGAGCGCGGTGACGGATTCCTTGCAGACGTCGTGGCGGAGTGGGAAGAGGCGTCGAAGGTTGCCGCCGACGCCGGGGTGCGGGTGGTGCATGTTCGAACCGGGATCGTGCAATCACCCAACGGTGGTGTGCTCCGGTTGCAAAGGCCCCTGTTCGAGCTCGGTCTCGGTGGCCGGCTGGGAACGGGGACGCAGTGGCTGTCGTGGATCGACATCGACGATCTGTTGGATGTGTATCACCGTGCCTTGGTCGATGCGGAGTTGCGCGGCGCAGTCAACGCGGTGGCGCCCAATCCCGTGCGCAACGAGGAATACACCGCCGTGCTCGCTTCGGTACTGCGTCGGCCGGCGTGTCTACCGGTCCCCGACTTCGGGCCGAGACTGCTGCTCGGAGAGCAGGGCGCACGCGAACTCGCCCTGGCTGATCAGCGGGTTACACCGCGACGACTCCTCGAACGGGACCACCGCTTCCGTCGGCCGGACCTCCGCGCAGCGCTGCGACACCAACTGGGCCGATTCGGGACGGACGAGGGGTAGAGCGCTCAGTTTCGAAGGCCGCCACTGGACGTTTCAGCGTCGAAGGCCGCGACCACGCGTTTCGGTGCGGTCAGGCGCCACGCCTCCTCGACCAATTCCGCCAGTTCTTCGGCATCGACGCGGTCGAGGACCACATCGATCCAGCCGTACCGTCCGAAGAACGGCGCCATCAGGAATACCTCGGGATCCTCCTGAAGCAGAGCCGCCTGTGTTTCTACCGTCGCCTTGAGGCACACCGTGGGGGCACCGTGACCGACGAGTCCGAACATCTTGTTGCGCACACGAAATGTGGGTTGATCGCCCCAGTTGGCGACCACAACCTCCTGGGCTTCCGGCAACGCCAGCATCATCGCACGTACGTCGTGTTCGGTGGGCATAACAGCTCCTGCGGACGGGACGGCGGGTGGTCGAGCACCCGTTATACCTTCCGTTACCGACAGGCCGGACCGAGTCGGCTGCCCTTCAGGAGGTACTGACCTTGCGCCAGATGTCGATGCCACCTTCGACGGCGCTCAAATCGATCTCGGCGAGTTCTTCCGCTGAGAAGTCGAGGTTGGCGAGTGCGCCGAGGCTGTCTTCGAGTTGTGCGACGCTCGATGCGCCGACCACCACCGACGTCATACGCGGATCGCGCAGCGCCCAGGCGAGTGCCATTTGAGCGAGCGACTGACCCCGGCGCTCGGCGATCGCGTTCAGCGCACGGATTCGATCGAGATTCTCCGGGGTGAGCATGTCTTTCGTAAGTGAAGTTCCCTCGGTCACCCTCGAGCCGGCGGGCACGCCATCGAGGTACTTCGATGTCAACATCCCCTGGGCGAGTGGCGAGAAGGCGATGCATCCGACGCCTGCGGGCTCGAGCGTGTCGAGCAACCCTTCCTCGATCACGCGGTTGAGCATGGAGTAGGACGGCTGGTGGATGAACAGTGGTGTACCCATCGACTGCAGAATCGCTATGGCTTCGGCGGTCCGGGTCGGCGAATAGGACGAGATTCCGGCATACAGCGCACGCCCGGAGCGTACGGCTGTGTCGAGGGCTCCCATCGTCTCCTCGAGAGGGGTGTGTGGGTCGAACCGGTGAGAATAGAAGACGTCGACATAATCGACCTGCATCCGCTTCAGCGACTGGTCCAGGCTCGACAGCAGATACTTGCGTGAACCCAGGTCGCCGTACGGGCCCGGCCACATGTCCCAGCCGGCTTTGGTGGAGAGGAACAACTCATCCCGGTACGGCTTGAAGTCCTCGTTCAGAATCCGCCCGAAGTTGATTTCGGCCGACCCGTAGGGCGGCCCGTAGTTGTTGGCGAGATCGAAATGAGTGACACCGAGATCGAATGCCCGGCGCAGGATTTCGCGTTGGGTAGCGAGCGGGCGGTCGTCGCCGAAGTTGTGCCACAGGCCCACCGATATAGCGGGCAACCGGATACCGCTCCGGCCGCACCGGCGATAGCTCATCTTCTCGTAACGGTCTTGTGCGGGGAGGTAGGTCATCGGGTGTGGTTCTCTCAGTTGTACGAAAGGCGTTGTACAAACCCGCGAGCGAAATTTGCCAACGGCAAGATGGCAGCAGCCGATTCGGTGACAGTTTCCTCACCACAGTAAGTGCGATTTGCACCCTGCGTCAACCGTCGTCGGCTGCGTTGACCACCCGTGAGAGACGATTTACAGTCGTCTGTAATGCCATGGCCAATCCGATATTTGGAACATGGTGGTGCTGGTCGAACTTCACGCGTGACTTCCTGTGGATTTCGGCGTCTACAACCGGCGGAAGGGTGGTTCGGTCCGAACGCCCCGTCGTCGTCGATCTCGAGGATCTCGACAGCAGTAAGGGAACTGGATGACCGGGGACGGCTCGGGACACGCGGTACTTGTCGAGGAGCCGCGCCGACTACGCCTCATTCCCTATGAACCTACCCCTCCCGGGCCCGGTGAAGCCCTGGTAGAGGTGGCATGGAGTGGGATTTGCGGATCTGATCGTGAACTGTTCACCGGTGGGCGTCCGGAAGGCTTCGTTCGCTACCCTGTCATTCCCGGACACGAATGGTCTGGAACGGTCTCGGAGGTCGGTTCGGGAGTCTCATCCGACTTGATCGGCAAACCTGTTGTCGGGGAGGGGTTCCGCTCCTGTCGAGTCTGTTCGGCATGTCGACGGGGTGACAACAACCTTTGTTCGGCGGACTATGACGAAACCGGCTTCACCCAGCCCGGCGCCTGGGCGAACTACCTCACCTTGCCCGCCCACCTGCTACATGTGCTGCCTGGCGGGGCGGATTTGCAGGCGGCAGCACTACTGGAACCGGCAGCCTGTGTCACGGCCGCGTGCCTCGAGCTTGCAACGGTGCCTGGCGAGCGTGTGGCGGTCGTGGGCGGAGGCAGCCTAGGCTTGCTTGCGGTGCAGCTACTTTCGGCGGCATCTCCGGCCGAAATGGTGCTCGTGCACCTCGACCGCACGCGGTCTCAACTCGCCGAATCTTGTGGTGCAACGATGGTCATCACGGCGGAGGAGGCCGAAAGTCACGTCGGGAAGTTCGACGCGGTGCTCGAAGCGGCCGGTGCTTCGGGCACCGCCAGTCTGGCCACTCGACTTGCCTGCCGGGGTGGCCGCGTCGCGCTGACCGGTGCGCCGGCAGATGATCGGCAACCTCTTTCATCGACGCAATTGGTGCTGTCGAAACTTACGGTGCACACCGTTTTCGGTGCGCCATCTCGAGCTTGGGTTCACGCGGTGAGGGCATTCACGTCAGGTGTATTGGATCCCAAGCTGATCATCAGTCGTGACCTCAGGCTGAGCGAGGCGGCGGACGCGCTGCGGATTCTCGAAGAAGAAAGCCGGAGTACCGTGAAGATCCTGCTGCGTCCCTGATCCTCAGGGCTTGTCTGCAAGGAGAAAAGAGACCATTCGATGATCTCCACCGAGCAGGGCGAGGAGAAGAGATGACGGTCGTAGAACAAGTGACCGACCCGTGCACGCAGCACGGCGAAGGCCCGGTGTGGCACTCCGGCTGGAACGGGCTTCGGTGGGTAGACATGCTCGTCGGCGATGTCTTGATCATGGACTCTGCTTCGGGTGAGATCAGCCGACGACATGTCGGATCCGTCGCTGCTGTGGTTCGTCCGCGTAGTCGTGGCGGTGCGATCGTCGCGATCGAACGTGGGTTTGCCATTGCGAACGACGACATCTCAGACGTGCGTCCCCTCGGTGAAATCTGGTCCGACACGAATATCCGGATGAACGAGGGGAGCTGCGCGCCGGACGGCAGTTTCTTCTGCGGCTCGATGTCCTACGACGAGACCCCGCACGCGGGCACTGTGTACCGACTCGACCCCGAAGGAAACGTCACGGTGGCACTCACCGACGTCACCGTCTCCAACGGTATGGGTTGGAGCCCCGACGGATCCACGGTGTACTACGCGGACACCCCGACCCAACGCATCGACGTTTTCGACTACGCCGATGGCACGCTCTCAGGCCGGCGAACGTTGACGCACATAGACCCGGAGAAGGGCGCTCCAGACGGATTGGCCATAGACTCCGACGGCGGGCTGTGGGTGGCCATGTGGGGTGGAGGTGCCATTCACCACTACACCCGCGACGGAGCACTTGCCGACGTCATCGAACTGCCGGTCCCACGAGTCACCTCATGCACTTTCGGGGGACCGGAGCTGGGCGAGCTCTATATAACGACCTCACGCATCGCCACCGACCTCGACGCGCATCCTGAGGCAGGGGCACTCTTCCGCGTACCCGACGTAGTGCCGGGTACGCCTACGCTTCCCTATCTCGGGTAGCGCGGACCTCCCGAAGGAACACACTGATCACTGGGCTTGCAGTCCGTCCGTGTGTCCAACGGCCAGAGTTGAGGGTGCTCTCCGCGACGACGTCGCCCGTGGCGACGTCACCCCGGACGATGCTGTCCGCGACGACGAGATCGCGATCGCACCGAGCAGTCCCACCAGGGCGAATGCGTAGAAGCCCCACGGCACGGCGTAGCCGGTGCCGAGCATCACGCCGCCGAGGATCGGGCCGCAGATCGCGCCGAGCCTGCCGATGCCCGCCGACCAGCCGAGGGCGGTAGCGCGGATCTGCGGCGGGTGGTTGGCGCTGGTGAACGCATACACGAGGACCTGCGCGCTGAAGACGAAGCAGCCTGCAAGGAACACGAGTATGTAGATCCCGAACGAGACCTTGACGCTCAGTAGCGCCAGAAAGACCGCGGCCCCGGCAAACCAGATGATTGCGGCCGTCCGCGGGCCGATCTTGTTGGCGACGCCGCCTGAAACAAGGAGACCGGCGATTGCGCCCGCGTTCAGGACCAGCAGGAACGTAAGGGACGCGCCGAGATCGTAACCTGCCTCACGCATGATCGTCGGTAGCCAGGTGTTGAGTCCGTAGACCAGCAGGAGCCCCATGAACGAGGTGACCCAGATGGCGATGCTGTTGCGGAGGAATGGACGCGAGAACAGCATGCGCACCGGGTTGGCCGCCTCGGCGGCGTGGGTATGGGTGGGAGCGTGCGCGAGTCTTACCCCGTAACGTTCCGCGATCTGCTCGGCTTCGTGGAATCGTCCACGCCCGATCAGGTACGACGGGGATTCGGGAAGGTAGCGCAGCATCAGCGGAATCAGTACCACGGCGGGGAGTGCGCCTGCGACGAACATCGAACGCCAGCCGAAGGGTTCGATCATGACGATCGCCAGCGCGGCGGTGGCTACCGCACCGACGTGGTAGCCGGTCATGAGCATCGTCGATGCAGATCCGCCACCCGGCCGCCTGGAGAACTCGTTGACCAGGGCCAACGCGGTCGGCAAGGCGCCGCCGAGTCCGACTCCGGCCAGGAACCGGAACAGCCCGAACAGGAACGGGTTGGGCGCCACCGCGCAGAGGAGTGTAAGGACCGAGAACGCCGCCACGGTGTACACCAGGACTCTGCGGCGTCCGACTACGTCTGTGAGTGTGCCGATCGTTAGTGCGCCGATGGTCATGCCGACCAGGCTGAACGTCGATATGAACGTGAGAGTGCCGGTTGTCAGACCCCATGCGTCGTATTCGCTCAGGGAGGGGATGACCGCGCCCAGAACGACGAGGTCGAAACCGTCGAGTAGCACGGCCACCCAACAGAGAGAAGCCACCCAGGTTGCAGAGTAGGTCCGGGTCGCGCTCGGCGAGGTGCGCGACTCGCTCCTTGGGGAACCGGTCATGGAGTCCTCTGATTCGACGCTGTTCGGTAGACGAACACCAGTTCAGAAAATCTGCCGCCAATTATGTGCTACGTCATATCGTGATGTCAACTGTCGTGAAATTTATGTTCAACAATTCGTCAAGGTCGTCGTGCGATGTCGCGGAGGTGCCCGTCCGGGTGGGCCGATGCGGTATTCGGTGGCCCGTGATACTGGCTTCTGCTCGGCGGTGACCGGGATACTGACCACATGTCCGACGAACGCAGCATGATGGGGCGCGCCTTTCTGCTGCTGGGTTCGTTTACCTCGAACCGCCTTCGGTTGTCGCAGTCGGAGCTGAGCCGACGTACCGGGCTGCCGCTGCCCACGGTTCACCGGCTGTGCCGCCAGTTGGAGGACCACGGCGCGCTCGAACGCGTCGCCGACGGGCGCTACGAAATCGGGGTGCGATTGTGGGCGTTGGGTGCTCTCGCTCCCCGTGCCCACGGGCTTCGGCAGGTGGCGCAGCCCTTTCTCGAGGACCTGTACGAGGCGACGCACGAAAATGTGCAGTTGGTGGTTCGCGAGGGTCTCGAGGCGTTGTACCTCGAACGCAGATCTGCGCGCGGTGCCGTCACAGTGGTGGGACGGGCCGGTGGTCGGCTGCCGTTGCATGCATCGAGCGGCGGCCTGGTCCTGTTGGCCTTCGGTGGCAGAGAATTGCTCGACGCGGTTCTCGCGGCCGGCCTGGAGCGGTTCACTCCGGCGACAATCACCACCGAGCACCGGTTGCGCAGCACACTCGACGACATTCGGCGCACCGGTTGGGTTGTGTGCCGTGAACATCTCAATCTCGGAACGCTCGCTGTTGCGGCGCCGGTGTCACGGTCGACGGGTGAAGTGGTCGCGGCGGTGTCCGTGGTGGTTCCGACCGACAAGAGCCCTGCGTCCTTGATCCCCGCTGTGCGAGCCGCTGCGCGTGGGATATCCCGGGGAATAGCTTAGCTTGACTTTCACTCAGTGAAAGTTGGGGTGTCGTGGCCTCGGTTCCGCCAGGACAGTGGCATGTATCACAAACCACGCAGGGAGTTTGTCATGAAAACACAGGTCGGGATCGTTGGCGCAGGTCCCGCTGGACTGATGCTGTCGCATCTCCTGTACCTGAAGGGCATCGAGTCGGTCGTGCTCGAAAGACGGACCCGCGAGGAAGTGGAGGGCACAATCCGTGCCGGCGTGCTCGAGCAGGGAACCGTCGACCTGATGGTGGACACCGGGCTCGGAGACCGTCTCAAGCGCGAAGGCTTCACCCACCACGGGATCGAACTTCGATTCGGCGGGCGGGGCCATCGCATCGCATTCGACGAGCTCACCGGTGGTCGTGCCGTCACCGTCTACCCGCAGCACGAGGTCCTGATAGACCTGATCGCCCGACGGCTGGAAGACGGTGGCGACATCCGGTTCGGAGTGTCCGAGGTCCAGGTCCACGACCACACCACGGATGCCCCCAAGATCACCTACATCGATGCTGAGGGCAATGGGCAGACGCTGACATGCGCACTCGTTGCGGGCTGCGACGGCTCACGTACCGGCACCCGCGATCTCATCCCCGAGACCACCGTGCGCACCGACCACTTCCGCCAGTACCCGTTCGCCTGGTTCGGGATCCTCGTCGAGGCACCGCCGTCGTCAGAGGAACTGATCTACGCCAACCACGAAAGGGGTTTCGCGCTGGTCAGCACCCGCACCCCCGAGGTGCAGCGGCTCTATCTGCAGGTAGACCCTGACGACTCGGTCGACAACTGGTCGGACGACCGCATCTGGTCGGAACTACACGCCCGCGTCGATGGCGAGGGCGCGGAGATCAAGGACGGAAGGATCTTCCAGAAGTCGATCCTGCAGTTCCGCAGCTTCGTCTGCGAGCCGATGCAGCACGGCAACCTCTTCCTCGCCGGAGACGCCGCCCATACCGTCCCCCCGACAGGGGCCAAGGGCATGAATCTGGCGATCGCCGACGTCTACTTCCTGTCGAAGGCGATGGACGAGTATTTCGCCACCCGCAGCCGTGGCAGACTGGATGCTTACACCGAGACGGTGCTTCCGCGGGTGTGGCGCAGCCAGCATTTCTCGTGGTGGATGTCCTCGATGATGCATCGACTGCCGGACACCGAATTCGGCCACAAGCGGCAGATCGCCGAACTCGACATGGTCACCCGATCCGTCGCGGGCCGCACGTTGATCGCCGAGAACTACGTGGGCACGCCCTTCGAGTAGGTAAAGCCTCCTGGGTAGCTCGAGCGCAGTCCGGGCAGTTCCCGCTGGTAATCTTCCGGCCCGGTGGTGCACGTGGCGTGCATCGCAAGGGGGAGGGGAGAACTCGTGCAGCCCGGCGTAGTGGTTCAAGTCGAGCCAGACAAGCTCAGGGAGCTCGCGGAACGTATTCGAAGGTCTGGCGACGCGGTCGGTGAACTGGCGCCCGTCGCCGATGATGTGTCACCAGTTCCGACAATGACCGGTTCCGCGTTTGCGGGCGCACTCGAGCACACTGCCCTTGCAATGGACCGTGTCGTCGCCTACCACCGCGACGTGCTTCATGAATTCGCCGAGCAAGCAGATCAGGCCGCCGCGCGGTACGAGCAAACGGATACCGGTAATGCGCTGGCGTTCAACGAAGTTGGCCCGCTGTGACTGACGCATACGGGGGCGGATACGTCGACGCCTATTCCCTGCCGCAGATTCTGGGGTGGAACTTGGACGGTGCTGAAGAGATCGGCCGCAAGTTCAGGTCGAAATCCGAGGGCATCGAGGACGTGATCACCGGAGCGGGGAAGTCCATCGATCGGTCGTACGAATACTGGAACAGTCCTGCGGCTGAGACGGCAAGGGATCGCGCAGCCGATAACAGATCTGACGGGGTTCGAACCGCGGTGGTGATGGAATCGGTGAGTGCGGTCGCGGACCGGTATGCGTCGAACATGAGGTCCGAAATCGCGTACATCAAAGACAAGCTCTCCGAGGTAGAAGAATCCGAGTACCAATTGTTCGTCGAACCCGACGGCGGGGTCCACTCGCGTCGGTCCAACGCCGACTGGATTGCGGAATGGGGGGTTCTCGCGGCTCCGAAACTCGCGGCGAAGGAGGCTGAGGAGTTCTTCCTTCAGAATGAGATCCGGAAGGCGTTGACCAGGATCCAAGAGTTGGACAAGGAGGGCGCCGAACAGGTTGCCCGGTGCCTCGAAGGTTTGAGCGACGCCGTCAAAGTTGGCGTTACCGCAGTGTCTACGGACCCGTCTCTGAACGAGGTGCTCTTCGAGTACCAGACGGCACCGTCCGGGGCAGGCGCCTCTCTGTGGCCGTCGGGTGAGGTCTTGAACGCGATCAGGCTGGTATCGCCTAGCTATCAGCCGACCCTCATGACTCCGGAAGAAGTGAAAATGATGATGCTCCTCTTCCATGAGCACGGTCCCGTCGGACTCGTCGATCTGAATCGCATGAAGGGTGCCGCCGAGAGTGCTGCGCAAGAGCAATTCCCCGAGTCGACGGCTGACGGTCACGGGGACGCGTTTCGGCACACCTACTGGAATGCGCTCATGACTCGAGAATTCGGCAGCGACTGGACCGCGGATTTTGCCACCGCACACGAGGGGACCGGCGCGAATCCACCGCACCGCGAGGCGATGGACCTTTACAACAACGAGCTCGGAAGAAGGCTCGCGTTGGAACATCCCGATGCCACACCGGAGGAGATGCAGCAGATTGTTCTCGACGCAATCACCGGCGGCGAGGCGATAGTGATGGACGGTTTCGGGCACATCGGCTGGAGCGACCAGGTGCCTGTTGGCGCATCGCAGCCACCTTCCTCGATAGATGTGCCGCTGCCGTCGGGAGGGAAGTGATGAAGTCGTCGAATCGGGTGCGGTTGTGCGCAGCGCTGATTGCGACTTCCCTACTAGCGGGGAGCTGCGGGTTCTTGCCGATCGATCGCAATTCCGCGGTGGCGTGCGCCGCAACGTTCGACGTCAGAACGCCCACGTTCTCGCCAGCGGAGGATGAGTCTTTTTGGAATTCCGTTAGAGCCGCCGCCGGGCAGTCGGGCACTGTTGCGATGGGGGATGTGTTCGCGGGGTCGGGGTGGCACGACACCTGGGACGTGATGGTGTTGGCGAACGAGGGAATCGAACCGGACCGCCTGAACAGGCTGGGCGGTGCCACCGATTTGTGCTGGTTCGGGTTGCCCCCAGCTGACTTCGACCGCTGGGTGTGGGGGTTGTACATATTCTTCCGTGACGGCCAGCCGATCAGAGCGGTCCGGTGGGAACCGCACACGAAGTTGATCAGGATCCCGGGACCTGGCGACCAGGTCCTGCATCCCGATACCGTGATGGCGCCAATGGCGAACCCCTATGGTGATCCTTGGCTTCAGCCGGCATGAGCTTCCAGCTTGGATGATTCGAGGGGGTGGATCGATGCCGTCGATGCGTCGTGTCCGGATATCCGCAATTCTGATGGCGTCTTCAATTCTCGTGGGCGGTTGCGGGCTGTTGCCTATCGATCGCAATGTTGCGGCTTTCTGTGCCGAGACGGCCGATGTGAAGGACCTCGTCTTCACGCAGGAAGAGGATGATTCCTTCTGGAATGCCGTCAGAGCCGCCGCCGGGCAGTCGGGCACGGTTGCGATGGCGGATGTGGTTGCGGCGTCTGGTTGGAATGACACCTGGGATGTGATGGTAAAGGCGTCCGCGGGAGTCGAACCGGATCGCCTGAACCGGCTCGGCGGTGCTACCGATTTGTGCTGGACCGGTTTGCCCCGTTTTGCCGGCGACGGGCCGGCACATGGGGTGCATGTGTTCTTTCGCGCCGGCCAGCCGATCAGGGCAGTCGAGTGGGATTGGCGAACCCAGCTGTTCATGATTCCGGGAGACGTCGACCAGGTTCTGCGACCCGCTACCGAGATGGCACCTACCGAGTACAACTGGCTTCAACCGGCATGAGGTTCCAGCTTGGACGCGAAGCATTCAGCGACCAGAATTCGACATTACTGACCCACCCTGTGGCGGGTCGGAATGTCCACACACTCGCGGGCCGGACGCCGATGGCGGAAAACTACGTGGGCACGCCGTTCGAGTAACGCCTGTCAGGCGGCCCGGCCACTGCCTCACCGACGTCGGTGAGGCAGTGGCCTGCGAGGTCTATTCGCTCGCCGGTGCCGACTGTGTGGTGGTCGGCAATGACTCGGTCGTCACGGGTGAGGTGGTCGGTTGTGAAGAGCTGTCCGAGTCGCTGTTCGGTGTGCTCGCCGTGCCAGGGGTACTGTCCGTCGCGGCCCTGGTCGGCGTCGGCGTCGGGGTCGTGTTGGCCGACGCGCTCGACGACGGTTCTACCGAGGTGCTCGTCGATGACTCTGCCGCCGTGCCCGTCGACGATTCAACCGACATGCTCGTTGACGGGTCCGCCGACGTGCTCGTTGACGACTCTGCCGCCGTGCTCGACGCCGATTCGGCCGAGGTGGGGGTCGAGGTAGGCGTCGTAGTCGGGGTGGTTTCGGACGTCGACGCATCCGTCGATTCGTCCGATGTCGTTGTCGACAGTGTGGCCGCGGTGGCCGTCACCTCATCCAGTGCCTGCGACAGTTCCTCCGAGCTGAGCTTCGCCGACGGATCGATCCGCTCTCCGGCCTGAGCCTGCTGCGCGAGGTGGGTCAGCCATGCCGCCGCGTAGTCGGCGGAGGTCAGCGGCTTGCCGTTCTCGGGGTCGGCGTCGCGCCAGTAGTCGAAGTGGTGCCCGACGTCGGGGCCGAGTGTCAAGTTGTACGGGTCACTCATGACTACCGGGATCGTGTTCTGATTCGTCACGATCAGGCCGATGACTTCCTTGAACAGCTTTTGCGGCAGGTACGCGAGCGGAGACATCTCGTCGGTCTCGATCGACTCCTGCTCGTCCGAGACCAGAGTCACCCCCGGGATGTCCGAGGTGTCGGCCGGGTCCGTGGTCGGCTCTGTCGGGGCCGGTCCGGTGTACGACGGATCAGACACCTTCAGCAGCACGTCCAGAAATGTTTCGTCGCTCTGCATCCAGTCAGGCTGGGAGCGGATGTCCGCAAAGGCGTCGATCGCGATTTGGGACACGACAGTCGCGACGTCGATGCCGGTTGCCGGGGTCAACTGTTCTGTCTCGAGTGCGTCGATGTCGAGCTGACGGCCGACGTTGATCACAAGCTGCAGCAAGGAGATGTTCTCAGGTGCCGCGCAGGTGAGGTCGCCCTCGGAGCAGAACGAGGCGATCCGGCCGTTCAGGTCACCGAAGTCGTCGCCACCGGTGTCCGGCAGCGCGCCTTGGCCGGAAACGGGGTTGTCGCCGTTCTGGTATTCCAAGTCGAATCCGTCCGGATTGGAGAAGGGGTTCTCCGCGCCCGGGAAAGGACCCTGGCCGCTGGCGCGACCGGCGTCGGCGAGGATGACGACACCTACGACGTTGTTCGGATCGACGATCCCGTATTCGCCGTCTGCGCCGACTTCCTGGTGACCGACGTTCATCGCTACACGGCGGGCGACATCGGCGCCCTCGCTGTAGCCGACGATCGCGAACTGGGTGTCCGGGCACGAGAAGCGGATCGCTTCCATGACCTCTTGGGTGTTCTCGACACCGGTGTTCACTGCGTCTTCGTAGCTGGCCATGTTCGCCGGGTACGCGATGTACATCGCGGCGTACGAGTCAGGATCGACGGCTCCATTAGGTGCGTTGGCCGCCTGATCGATCCATGGGCTCTCGTAATCGTCCGCAGACGCCGCGGGCAATTCGTTGCCGTTCTCGTCGACGAGCATCCTGGTGGTGCCCGCTCGGGGAGTGTCACCGCGTCCCGCGATCGAGATGGTGACCATGTCTCGGCATTCGGTGGTCGACGCCACCAGGGCGGTTTCGTCGGTGCGCGTCGGTGACGGCCACAAGGCCCAAGTCAACCCCACCAGCAGCACTACCCCCAGCGCGACCCGGGTGAGCACCCGAGCCGCGATCCGATGCCGCGCCAGAAAACTCTCACTACTCAATGTCCACTCCCCAAACCAACCGTTGGTCAACGCGCGAATAGACCCGATATCACGCGTAGCGTCGAGGGGAATGTCGCAGACAACGTCCGTCGCGTTACATCCTGCACCTGGACCGGTGGCGCGAGGGTCAAATGGCGTCAGGAGGACGGCTATGACCACAGACACTTCCCGAGATGCACGACTCATCGAGGTGTCCACTCGACCCACCTTCGAGTCGGTGCACAGCCGTGACGCGGAAGTCGTCCGTGCCACCGACCTCGAACTCGGCAAGTTCATCGACACGGCGACGCTGGCCGCTGCGACTTCACTGCCCGCACCGTCCGGCCCTGTCCGGACCGTTCTGATGACCGGCGCGACCGGTTATCTCGGGCGCTTCCTGTGCCTGTCGTGGCTCAAGCGCCTCGCACAGGTCGACGGAAAGCTGATCTGCATTGCGCGCGGCGACGACGCCGTGGCGGCCAGGCGCCGTATCGAAGGAGCGATCGACAGTGGTGATGCCGAACTGTCGCGGCACTTCCGCGACCTCGCCGACCGACACCTCGAGGTGCTCGCCGGTGACCTGGCCGAGGCAGATCTGGACCTCGACACCGGAACCTGGGATCGGCTCGCGCAGTCGGTCGACCTGATCGTGCACTGCGCGGCGCTCGTCAACCACGTGCTGCCGTACCGCGAACTGTTCGGCCCCAACGTCGTCGGTACTGCCGAGATCATCAGGCTCGCCATCTCGACGCGCCTCAAGCCGGTGACCTACATCTCGACCGTCTCGTTCACCGTATTGCCCGGTGGCGGTTCGATGGGAGAGGACGAGGACGTTCGGCAGAGGATTCCTGTCCGCCCGCTCGACGATTCATACGCCAACGGGTACCAGAACAGCAAGTGGGCCGGTGAGGTACTGCTGCACGAGGCACACGACCTGTGTGGACTACCGGTGGCGGTGTTCCGCCCCGCCATGACCCTCGCGCACAGCCGATACGCTGGGCAGCTCAACGTGCACGACAGGTTCACCCGACTCCTCTTCAGCATCGTCCTGACGGGGCTCGCGCCGCGCTCGTTCTATCGCCTCGACGCCAAAGGCAACCCACAGCGTGCGCACTTCGAGGGCCTGCCCGCCGATTTCACGGCCGAGGCCGTCACCATGCTCGGGGCCGCCGCGACGTCCGGGTTCCACGCGTACAACGTGCTCAACACCCACGACGACGGCATCTCGCTGGACCAGATCGTCGACTGGCTGATCGCGGCAGGGCACGACATCAAGCGGATCGACGACTACGACGAATGGTTGCGTCGATTCCGGTCGGCGATGGAATCGCTGCCGGCCGAGCCACGTCGGCGCTCCGTGCTCCGGCTGCTGAACGCGTACACCGTTCCGGCGCCGCCGATGCCGAGCGGACAGGCGTCGGCGGAAGGATTCCGCGCCGCAGTGAAGTCCGCCGGAATCGGCGCGACCGGAGACGTGCCTCACGTGACGTCGTCGCTGATCAACAAGTACGTTGCCGACCTGCGACACCTCGGCAGGCTTTACGACGTCACGTAATCGGCGAATTGGTCGCCTTGTTCTGCAAGAGCTTTCGCTCCCATGGATATCTAGCTCGTCCAGGCGTCGAAGCGTTGTCGTGACGTCCCTGTCGGCCAGATTCTGCCTGCCTCCCAAGAAGTATTACCGCAATGATGTGTAGTACATATGCTACATTTCATCAAACAGCAGCAATGATGGGGAGGCTCATGAGTTCGAGAAGTGGGGTTGTGCTCGATGTCGATGGATTGCGGATGCGATACGGCGACAAGGATGTTCTGCTCGATGTGACGTTCCAAGCTCAGTGCGGGGAGGTACTCGTCATGCTCGGCCCCAATGGGGCAGGAAAGACGACGACCGTCGAGATCCTCGAGGGTTTCCGCAACCGCTCGGCGGGCCTTGTCAGTGTGCTGGGCGTCGATCCAGAGAACGGCGACGAACGCTGGCGGGCACAGGTCGGCGTCGTACTGCAGTCGTGGCGCGACCACGCCAAGTGGCGCGTGCGTGACCTGCTCGCGCACATCGCCACCTTCTATCAGCCCTACTTTGCTGGCGATGGCCAACAATCCTGGGACACAGACGAGCTCATCGACCTTGTCGGGCTCACCGAGCAGGCGCGAGCCAAGATCGCGACTCTCTCGGGTGGTCAGCGCCGCCGACTGGACGTTGCGATCGGCATCGTCGGCCGACCGAAGGTGCTGTTCATGGACGAACCCACCGCCGGCTTCGATCCCTCGGCCCGCAGGGACTTCCACGATCTCGTACATCGTCTGGCAGACCTCGAGGACACCACGGTGCTCCTCACCACCCATGACCTCGACGAGGCAGAGAAGATTGCCGACCGGATCCTGATCCTGGCAGGAGGGCGTATCGTTGCCGACGGCTCGCCCGATGCGTTGGCCCGCGAGATCGCGGGTGAGGCCGAGGTGCGCTGGACCGTCGACGACCAGCGCTTCGTGCACACCACCGCAGACTCGACGAAGTTCGTCCACGAATTGTTCAGGCAGCACGGTGATTCCATCGGTGAACTCGAGGTACGCCGTGCCTCGCTGGAGGACACCTACATGGAGCTGGTCCGCCGCAACGAGTCGGGCGACGACCCGACCGGCACACTCACTCTCGCGGAGGTCGCCCGATGAACCCCACTGCTAACGCGGTCCGTGCCGGCCTCGCTCGCGGCTGGATCGAGCTTCGTCAACTGTTCACCAACGGTACTGACCTGATCGGGCAGTTCGGAACCGCGGCCATCGCGCTGGTCGTGCTCTACCTGCTGCGCAATCGCGAGTACATGGGCAGCGATCTCTCGATCGCCGAACTCGCGCTCCCCGGTCTCATCGGGTCGATCATCGTGTTCAACGGCCTGTTCGCGATCACCAACGTGCTTGTCCTGGACCGCGAGGACGGCACGCTGCTGCGGGCCAAGGCGGTGCCGGGAGGGATGATCGGCTACGTGGTCGGCAAGATCGTCTCGGCCGCAGGATCCGTTGTCGCTCAAGTGGTGGTGGTGCTTGCGGTGGGCCTAGTGGTCATCGGCGGGGTGTCGCTGGACGGCCCCGGTGCGTGGGCGACATTTGTCTGGGTTCTGCTGCTTAGCCTGCTCGCCACGCTTCCTCTCGGCGCGATCCTGGGTGCCGTCCTCGACGGCCCCCGCGCGACGTTCCTGCTGACGATGCCGCTCATGGGGCTCATCGCTATCTCCGGAATCTTCTACCCGATCACGGCGCTGCCGGGGTGGTTGCAGGCCGTCGGTCAGGCGTTCCCGATGTACTGGAGCGGCCTCGGAATGCGCTCGGCATTGCTTCCCTCAGACGCGGTGACGGTCGAGATCGGCGAGTCATGGCGGCACGCCGAAACCGCCGCGGTGCTGGGCGCCTGGGCGGTAGTGGGACTGCTGATCGCGCCGGTAGTGTTGCGACGCATGGCACGTCACGAATCGGGATCGAGTATGGCTGCACGACGAGAGAAGGCGATGGAGCGTGCCTTCTGAGGCCATCTATAACCGTATCGCGATGCTGCGCGCCGAGCGGGGTATATCGCGGCGGGAGTTGGCCGAGGCGCTGGGCGTCCACTATCAGACCGTGGGCTACCTCGAGCGCGGTGAGTACAGCCCCAGCCTGCACCTGGCGCTGCGTATCGCCGCGTACTTCGAAGTGGCGGTGGAGGTCGTGTTCTCCACCGAGCCGTTTCCCAGGCTGGGGTCGGGCGCCGAGTCCGCGTGACCCGGCGCCTGGGCCGGGGACCTGTCGTGCGCCGACGTATGCCACGAGATCCTCGCAGGTGAGGGTGGAACGCGATTCGACGAGTGCCCCCGTGGTGTGCCGTACCGCCCAGCACTGCGCGACAGTTCAGCTTCTCACCGTAAACACGGGGAACGGCGAGGGGCTGAACGCGTGTTACCAAAACAGCTACCGAACGAGGGATCTCGGAACTACCGAGGCCGCCGAGGTGTGAATCAACCACTGGGGAGAATTCTGGGGTTGGTGATCGTCGGAACCGCCGCAGCGTACATCAACGGCACTCACACTCCGGCAGCGCCGTACGTACCGGGTGCGACGACTACCTCGTACGGTCTGGTCTATGCTTCCGCGTCGCGTTTCAAGGGCGCTCCGTAAAGGAACACGCCGTCAGCGACCTGGACCAGACTCCTATGGATCCACTCGAAAACAGCTAGCATTGAACACAACTCGTTGATCGCTACACGCTGATCCGAAGTCCGCCACTCCACGGGGCGTTATCGTGTTCGCGTTGTTGGTTGCCCGGCCGTGACTCCTCGGGAGGCTGGCGCCTCTTGTACAGAACCTTCGCTGTGGCGAGTGCCTCATTAACTCCCGCATACTGCTTTCTCAGCAAATCGTCTGCGAGTACGCCCTCAAATAACTCCCTGTAAGAGTACGACTTGTACGTTTGATGCGCAGGGACCATGGCTTCCTCGGTGAAGTACCACCACCCCAGTTCCGGTTCGTGCTCAGGATCATCGCTGGCGTCGCACTGTTCCTTTTGTACGATATTGCGTAGCGCAGTAGGGCCATCCTTGAGACGCTCGCGTTCGACCAACTGGAACATTTCGACAATGTCCTTCGTGCAGGCAGAAGCAAGGCGCTCTGCGCAGACCGCGACACCTAGTTCCTCCAACGCGTCGGCCAACTCCTTGGCGAACGATGAAGCTTCCTTTTGCGGTGTCCACTCATGAGTTGACAGAACGCTTTCCTCTTCGTCTTCTATCCGAATCTCGAGATGGTCATGTGCTGCGTCGAGAACGAATCGATAGTACAGAGTTGTTTCCCAGATTCTGGTTCTTACGCCACCCTCACTGATGATGTTGCGCTCGGTGGCTAAACGGAGCGCGGCAATCAGAGACTGACGGTCGAATCGATCGAGTAGCCGACTGTATACCCCCATGCGAACCTCATCGTCCCGCAGCAACCAGCTCATGACCTCGCTGCTGATGTCGTCGACTGACTTGGCTGTACGCTCGGCGAGGGCCTTTGCGTCACTCGCATCCTTCACGGCTGCTTTGGCAGTGTCGTCGGCGTGTTTGCTGAGCTTGCCGACGCGGTCCACCCCCGCAAGGACTTTGGTCCCGACCCACGCAGCGGGCACTATTAATAACAATGCCACGCCGAGGTTGACGAGTACGCTACTCCACCACGGATTATCATCTTGAAGTTGGCAGGATGCGAGCAAGGCGGCTATCGATCCGAGAATGACGAAAAGGACGAGGGCATAGAGCCCACCCCGCCCCTCCGGTGGCTTGCCCATAGACCTCCCCGAAGACCTTGCAACGACAACTCGTCCGCGCCGAATTTTGCCATACGTCTTGTGCCGAAGGCGCGGTCCCGGCTTGTCGAAGTCGACATGCACGCCGTCGAGGGACCTTTGGTGACCTTCGTCGAGTTCACCGGAACCCATTGGGCACACCCCAGAAGATGCCGCCGCGACCGCGATGGAGTCGATCTCGTCGAAGGTCAGCTGCAGCACTGCCTCGAGCGGGATGAATCCTCATCGTGCGGCGGTCGGTGCCCTCGAAGATCTCGCCTGCGCGCGATCGACTACCTCGGAGACGTCCAGCGTGTCGGCACCGGAGTAGTGCGTCTCATTCATGGTGCACTTGTAGGCGCAACGCACGCCGTGGCAGCGGTGGGGTCCTCGGACTCGACCACCGCCACAGGTGTTCATGCGCGGAGATCCGCTACGTCATCTTTGCCACCATGGAAAGGGGCAGCAGCTTCATCGCCACCGAGAGCGGCGCCCACGGCCATGCGGGCACGTATGCCTTGCTCGGTTCCTTCTCGATGGCGGCGGCCAGTGCGCGGCAACCGGTTTCGGTGTCGACGATGAACGGAACGTTCTTCACCTTCTCGTTGATCTCCGAGCGGATGAAGCCGGGGAAGATGGCGCTGACGTCGATATCGGTTTTCGCCAGGTCGGCGCGCATACCTTCGCCGAGTGCCGCGAGCCCAGCTTTCGACGCCGCATAGGTCGTGAGATTGCGAGGCATCCCGCGCAACGCGCTCATCGACGAGATCAGCACGACGTGGCCGGCGTTGCGGGGACGGAACAGCTCGAGCGCCGCCTCGCTCTGCGCGAGCGCGCCGAGGAAGTTGGTGCTTGCGGTCTGCACGTTGGCATGAAAGTAGCCGGTGCCCAAGGGCTGCCCCTTGCCGAGACCCGCGTTGACGATCACCCGGTCCAGGCCGCCGAGTTCCTCGTCGAGTTCGGTGAACACGCGAAAGACCTCGTCGTGTACGTCGACGTCGAGCTTGCGGATCGCCACCGTGATCTGCGGGTGCTCGGCCAGCAGTTCGTCGCGCAGTTCTTCGAGTCGGTCGGTTCGCCTGGCCGCTAGCGCGAGATTGCGACCGCGTGAGGCGAATTCGCGTGCCATACCGCGACCGAGACCCGAGCTTGCGCCCGTGATGAGAATGTTCTTACGTGTCGTGCGCTTGCTCACGCGTTGCCCTCCGTTTTGGTGTCAAGGCCGTCGATCAGCTGATTGCAGCGGGTGTCAAGGTATCCCACGGCGATCCAGAAGTGCTCGAAGGCTGGGTTGGTGGTCTGGCCATGGTGGTACCGGTAGTAGATCTGCTGCGCGATCACCGCCAGCCGGAACAGCCCGAACACCTCGTAGAACCGCCAGTTGTCGATCGGCAGTCCCGTGCGTTGACCGTAGTACTCGACGATCTCGCGGCGGGTGAGCATGCCAGGCAGGTCCGAGGGCTGCCGCTTGGTGGCCTGCATCATCGGGTGATCGTCCGCCTCCACCCAGTAAGCCAGACTCGACCCCAGATCCATGAGTGGGTCACCGATCGTCGCCAGCTCCCAATCCAGGACCGCACGCGGCTTCAGGTCGTCGCCGAGGACGACATTGTCGAGCCGGAAGTCGCCGTGGATCACCGCGGACGCGACATCGGCTGGTTGATTGTCGGCAAGCCAGGACGTCACCCGCGCGAAGTCGGGCACGTTGTCGGTCCGGGCGGCCGAATAGCGCTTCGTCCATCCGGACACCTGTCGGGCGACATAGCCTGTGCCACGCCCGAACTCGTCGAGTCCGGATGACGCCGGGTCGACACCGTGTAGTTCGATGAGCAGGTCGATCACCCGCAGGCACAGCTCCCGCGTGTTCGCAGGGGTGAGGCCGAATTCGGCGGGGGGAGCAGAGCGCACAATGGTGCCCTCGACACGTTCCATTACGTAGAAGTCACTGCCGAGCACCGCCGGATCGGTGCACAATCCCACCATCTTCGGCACGTGGGGGTACACAGGTGCGAGCAACGACTGGATCCGGAACTCGCGGACCATGTCGTGACCGGACGACGGCTTGGCGCCCGCCGGGGGTCGACGCAGTACGAGGTCGCGGTCGGGGTAGCGCAACAGGTAGGTCAGGTTCGATGCACCCCCGGCGAACTGGCGGACCTCGGGAGTGGCGGTCAGATCGCCGGACCCGTTCTCGCGCAGCCAGTTCGCCACGGCCTCGACATCGAACGCATCCTCGTCGCGAACGGTACGGGCGTTGTCCGGCATCCCGGACGCCTTCGCGGTCACTTGTACTTGCCCAACTCGAAGCGAGCCACCAGGCCCTGATGTACCTCGTCCGGGCCGTCCGCGAGCCGTATCGCCCGAGCCGTCGTCCACGCGCCTGCGAGCGGGAAGTCGTCGGACAACCCGGCGCCACCGTGAATCTGGATCGCGAAGTCGATCACCTGCTGTGCTACCCGAGGTGCGGCGACCTTGATCTCCGATACTGCCGAGCGTGCCCCGGCGATGCCCTGTGTGTCGAGCAGCCAGGCGGCGTTGAGCACCAGCAGCCGCAACTGGTTGATCGCGATGCGGGCATCCGCGACGCGTTCCCGATTGCCGCCGAGGTTGATCAGCGGCTTGCCGAACGCGACGCGCTCGGTGCCACGGCGGATGGCGAGTTCGAGCGAGGCCTCCGCGAGGCCGACCAAACGCATGCAGTGGTGCACGCGGCCGGGGCCGAGCCGACCCTGCGCGATCTCGAATCCCCGTCCGGGACCGGCGATGATCGCGTCGAGAGGCAACCGCACGTTCGTGAACGACACCTCGCCGTGGCCGGCGGGCTCGTCGTAGAAGCCCATCGTCGACAGCATCCGCTCGACCTTGACACCGGGTGTGTCGATAGGCACGAGAACCATCGAATGTCTTTGGTACTTGTGCGCTTCCGGATCGGTGAGGCCCATGAAGATCAGGATCTTGCAGTCCGGGCTGCCTATGCCGGTGCTCCACCACTTGCGGCCGTTCAGCACCACCTCGTCTCCCTCGACGACGGCGGTCGCGGCCATGTTGGTGGCGTCGGACGATGCGACGTCGGGCTCGGTCATGCAGAACGCGGAGCGGATCTCGCCGTCGAGCAGCGGTTGTAGCCAGCGCTCCTTTTGCTCGGTGCTGCCGTAGTGGTAGAGCACCTCCATGTTGCCGGTATCGGGGGCGTTGCAGTTGAAGACCGCGGAGGCGAAGGGGGAGCGACCCATCTCCTCGGCGAGCGGCGCGTACTCGACGTTGCCCAGGCCGGCACCGAGTTCGGTGTCGGGCAGGAAGAGGTTCCACAGTCCCTGAGCCCGAGCCTTGGACTGGAGCTGCCGGAACTCGTCGGGCACTTGCCACATCGCGGCGGCGGGGACGTCGGAACGCTGCGCGAACGGCTCCACCCGCTCAGCCCGCAGACGCGCCTCGACTGGGGCGATCTCAGTAGCGATGAACGCACGTAACCGGTCGAGGTACTCCTTCGACCGCGCGCTGTGAGCGAAATCCATGCCTTCCTCCATGACGCCGCGGACTAACTAAGCATTGCTCAGTTAACCTAAACGTAGACTTGCCCGGCAATCAAATCTGGAGGGTGCCCTCACGTGTCGACCGAAACCTCACTCCCCGGCACAGCAGCCAACCGGCGGCGGCTCCCACCGGAAGAGCGCAAGCGGCAACTCGTCGCGATCGGCCTACAGGAGCTGGCGACCCGACCCATCCACGCGTTGTCCATCGACCAGGTGGCCGAGAAGGCCGGGATCTCCCGCGGATTGCTGTTCCGGTACTTCCCGACCAAACAGGACTACTACGTGGCCGTTGTGGGCGCGGCGGCCCGTCGCCTGCTACGCGCTGCGAAGGCGGACCCCGACGACGCATCCGGCGAGCCGTTGCGGGTCGTGGTCCGCGCGTTCGTCTCCTTCATCGACCGGCACGGCGCGAACTACCAGTCGTTCTTCCACGGCGGCTTCGGCGCCGATGCGCAGATCCACGAAATCCGCAAGAACCTGCAGAACACCATGGTCGAGCGCACGCTCGATGCCACCGGCACCGAATCGTCGCCCGCCAACAGGGTGCTGCTGCGGGCATGGTGGGCAATGGTCGAATCCCTCGCCATCGACCGCACCGTTGACCCCGTCTTCACCGTCGACGACGTCGTCGACCGTGCGATCGAGGCGCTACCGATCCCGCACCGACGCTGACGCCCGCCGGGGTCGGTCGCGTCTGGCCTTCCCCTGCCGAGAGCTTCGGCTACTCAGATACTTGATCATCGACCCCGTCATCTAGGCATACTGGCGATCCACCGTCAGCGCGGCGACGGCACTGCCGAGAGCGGCGGCGAGGAGAACGCCCCAGACGAACCACGGCGCCCCTAGCACCCCGAGAATGATGCCGCCGAGGCCGAATCCGATGACGCCGGTGTCGTACTTGTCGAGCGCCTTCGCCTCACCGCGGCGGGCCTTCCGGATCTCCCGGTAGACGGCAGGGAGGAGCAGGGCCCAGGCGAGGCCGTGGACAGCCAGGGCGGTCGGGCTCGAGTTCTCCCTCAGCAGCAGAACGGTGGAGACCGTGAATGAGAGAAATATGCCGACGATCGGTGTCCAGTACTTGTTAGTCATCGTTCGCCCTTTCGTTCGGTACATGATCGCAGACTCAGTCACTGAACGTCCTCGAGACCAGGCCCTGTGGTAGATGCACCGAACTTCAAGCGATTTGAACGTTGTCCGCCCGGCTGCGTCCGGTCTCTTTCCGGCGACTGAACGTCCTCGAACTCAAGTGCCGACGTGGTTCAGGACGAGGTCGTGGATGTCGCGGCTGCGTAGGATGCCTGCCTCGAACGAGTCGGCGAGGGGGCCGTCCACTTTCGTGCTCAGGATCAGCGGCACCGGCTGCTCGTGGCGACCGCCGTGCGAACGAAGGGGCCCGTGCAGCTGGCTCAGATCGTGATCGGCGGAGGCGCTTCCGAGGGCGGTGTCGGCGGAGGCAGTCACCGCCAGATCGCCGATACGGTCGCGGGGCAGCTCGTACACGGTGGCGGCATCTTCCCGGTCCCAGATCTCCTCCACACCGGGCAGTGCGCTCAGTACCCGGCGAGCGGCATCGCGGTGCTCGGCAGGCAGATGGAGCCAGGCGAACGAGCCCAGGGCGCCATGGTGTTTCACGTACGGGTCGGTAATCGGCAGCACGACCTCCTCGACCGGGATACCCGCCGCCTTCAGCACGTCCTTCAGGTAGATGACGCGGGGGTCACCGTTCTCGTCGTGTTTGGCGTTCATGCCGTGGTCGGCTGTGACGGCTACCGTGCAGCCAGCGTCCAGATACTCGCCGAGCAGAACATCGAATTCAGTGAAGAACAGATCTGAGACATCCTCGCCCGGCGCGTATGCGTGCTGGACACGGTCGGTCAGCGACACGTACAGCAGCCGGATCTGCGGGGCGGCGCGCAGCGCGCTCAGGCCGATACGCATGGCGTAGTGGCTGGCCAGCGGGTCGTAGACCCCCGGCGCCGGCTCGCCGACGAGCCCCTCGACGGACTCGATGCCGTACTCGGGGATGCCCGCGCCTGCAGCCCGCTCGACGCTGACGCTGGGCACGCCGCCATTGCCGAGCAGCTGGCGCAGCTTGTCCTTGGTCGTCACCATCAGGGTCGGCACCCCGGCCTCTTTGAACCGCGCGTGGATGCTGGGCGCGCGCAGGTACTTGGCATCGTTGAGGAGCACCAGGCCGTCCTCAGGCGTCCGGCAGTAGTTGCCGGGAATCCCATGGATGGCGGGCGGTACGCCGGTGACGATCGAGATGTTGTTGGGGTTGGTAAGGCTCGGGACCTCGGAGGACCCCACGCTGAACACGCCGCCCTCGTCGAGCATTCGCTGCAACCGGGGCATGATGCCCCGTGCGAGTCCGTCGTGGAAATAGGTGGGGTCGCCGCCGTCGACGGTGATGACGACGACGGTACGATCCGGCACCCGATATGCGCGGTTGTTTGCGATGACGGTAGTCATTCGATGCCTTCCTTTTCTCGAACGTGTACGAGAAAGAGTTCTTCGCTGAGGGTCAGCGGCCGCTCTGCAAGCCGGACGAGGTTGATCGGGCGATTGGGTGGGGCCGGGTCGAGATGGATTTCGCCAATTCGCCCAAGCTGGAGTGCGTCTTCGGCGCAACTTCGTGGGAGGCAGGCGATGCCGAGGCCGTGGGCAACCGCGCCGATGATGGCGCCGTTGCTGGCGATGGTGCTGGTGTGAGTGTTCGGGACACGCCACTTCCTCAGCAGGTCGAGTTGGTACCGGCGGCTCGCTGATCCTTCTTCACGGAGAAGGATGCGACTGCCTCGTAGCTCTTGGGGACTCGCTTGACAACCAGCGAGCGGGTGGTCACCGGCGACGATCATCGTCTGCGGTTCGCTGGCCACTCGACTTGCTGTGAGTGATGGCTTGTCGGTCTCGGCGGCAATGAGCGCAAACGCTAGTCGACCATCAGTGACGGCTTGCACCACTGCCGTCGAATTGTCTACGCGCAAGTCGATCTCGACACCGGGGTATTTGCATGCGAACGACGTGACCAGCCGCGGCAGTAGCTGATGTGTCACCGTCACCGTGCCGCCCACTGCAAGTACGCCTGAAACCGGCGCTTTGCGCAGCCGCGTCACCTGGTCGGCAGCCTCGTTGGCGAGCGAGAGCAGCGTGCGGGCGTGGTCGACGAGGGCCTCGCCCGCATAGGTGAGCCGGGCGGCACGTCCAGATCGGTCGACGAGGACCACGCCCAGCTCACGCTCTAGCAGTTGTAGGTTGCCCGATACGGTGGATTGTGCGATGCCGAGCGCGCGAGCCGCGGCGGACAGCCCCCCGTGATCTGCCACAGCGACGAATGTCTCGAGCCGCTGCAGGCTGAGCTTGGGGGCCATCAAATGATCCGCGCACGGATTCGAGACGAGATGAAGTCGATCGTCGCGACCGTGACGATGATGACGATCAGGATGGCCGAGACCTTGTGGTACTGGAACAGCCTCATCGCCACCGTCAACTCGAAGCCGAGCCCGCCTGCGCCGACCATGCCGAGCACGAACGCGTGGCGCACGTTCGATTCGAGACGGTAGAGACTGTAGGTGATCACCTCGGGAAGGATCTGCGGGATGACGGACCAGCGCAGAGTCGTGAGCAATCCCGCGCCCGTCGACTCCAGAGCTTCACGCGGGCCTGGATCGATGTTCTCGACTGCCTCGGCGTAGAGCTTGCTCAGCTCACCACACGAGTACACGGTCAGCGCGAGCACACCCGGGAAGGGGCCGAGACCCACCGCCGCGACGAAGATCAGAGCCCAGATCAGGTCGGGTAGCGAGCGCAGAACACTCAGGATTGTCCGCGATACCGCGTACACCACTGGGTTGCGACCGAGCAGGTTCTTTGCGGCGCCCATCGCGAGAAAGGTGCTGATGATCATCGCGAGCAGCGTGCCCCAGAGCGCCACGGCCACCGTCGTGAGAATCGCGTCCCACAGACTGGGGATGACCGCCAGGTCGGGCGGGAACATTCGAAGTAGGAAATCGACCAGGCGGGGGACGCCCTGGATGAACCGACCAGGGCTGAGACCGAGGTCATTCGCACTCCAGCCGAGAAAGATGAGCACCGCCAAGACCACGACGATGTTCCGTACCCACAGGACGTTGCGTCGCCGCGCCGACTCGGGCGGCAGAACGGGTGGCTTCGACGAGGTTGTGGTCGAAGGTTGCTGATCCACAGTCATGTCAGGCCGCCTTCTCAGCACCCTGGCCGTAGATCCGACCGATCTCGTCTTCCGAGAGTCCGCTGGGAGTGGTATCGATGGCGATCCGCCCGTCCAGGAGCGCGACAATCCGCTCGCCGTGGCTGCGCGCGAAACCTAGCTGATGAAGGCTCAAAATGACCGTGATGCCGTCACGTTCGTTGATTCCTTTGAGCAGGTCCAGAATCTCGCCCGCAGTCACCGGGTCAAGGCTCGCAATCGGCTCGTCCGCAAGGATTACCTTGGGGTTCTGCGCGAGCGCTCGAGCAATTCCCACGCGCTGCTTCTGCCCGCCACTGAGTTGGTCGGCGCGTTGGTCGGCGAAGCCCGCGAGTCCTACGGTCTCGAGGATCGACAGCGCATGTTCGCGCTCGTCCTGGGTGAAGATTCCGGGGAGAGACCGGTAGGCAGGTATATCCGGCAGCATGCCGGCCAATACGTTCTGCAGCACGGTGATCCGGTTGACGAGGTTGTAGCCCTGGAAGATCATGCCGACTTTGCGGCGGATACCTCGCAGCGCACTACGGTCGGCGGCGTGTACCTGCTCTTCGGCCACGGTAACCGTGCCTTGGTATGGGGCTACGAGACCGTTGACGCACCGCAGCAGTGTTGACTTCCCTGTGCCGCTGCGCCCCAACAAGATACAGAAGTCCGACGCCGGAATCTCGAGATCGACCCCGCGCAGGACCGCCTCTTCCTTCCGCCTGTATGTGAGGTGGACGTCGTCAAAGCTGACTGCCTCACCCGCGCCGGTCATAGCGCAGGCTCCAGACCCGTTACCTCGTAGGCGGTACGGACCACGTCGTAGTCGGAATCGTTGGCCAGTCCGAAGTGGCTGAAGCCGGTTCCTTCGAGGGCGGCGGACAGTGCGGGGGTCTGGTCCAGGAACGCGTGTCGGAGCAGTTCCTTCTTGTCCTGGGGAAGGTCGGCACGGTAGGTGATCGGGTCGGGAGGGATCACGGGGGATTCGAACACTGTCTTGATTTCATCTTGTCCGGCGACTCCGCTGTTGATGAACTCGGGGATCTTGCGACTCGAGATGGCTGCGACGTCGACTCGCCCGTTCAGGAGCGAGAGCAGGGACGCGTCGTGACTGCCCGAGTAGACGATCTGCGAAAACAGGCTGTCGGGGTCATAGCCGGCTTCGGCGAGGGCATACTGGCCGAAAATGTGTCCGGATGTAGACGCGGGGTCGGTGAATGCGACGACCTTGCCTTGGAAGTCTGCGGGCCCATTGATGCCCGAATCGGAACGCACGATGAAGCTCGAACGGTACGGCACGGTGTCGTCGGACTGGATGGCGGATGCGAACGGCTCGACGCCACCGTTGACCCGCTGGCTGGCTAGTACGTACTCTGAGGGGCCGAACCAGGCCATGTCGAGGTGGCCGGAGTTGAGTGCCTCGATGACTGCTGTGTAGTCGGCTCCGACGTAAGGCTCGACCCTTAACCCGGTGGCTTGGCTCAAGTAGTCGACGAGCGGTTCGTACTTGGCGAGTACCGCGGCCGAATCCTCGTCGGGGGAAAGACCCAACCGGATGGTATCGCTCGAATTGTCGCTGGAGACACCGCACGCTACGAGCGTCAGCGCCAGTAGAGCAATCAATCCGGCAACTACTTTGCTGCGCCGAAAGTTACGGATTCTCATGAGGAGTCACCCTTCTCCGCGCCCGTGACGCGGCAATGCCTGCACGTTGCAGCTCAGACGCTACGAAACGCAACCCAGCCCAGGATGTCGGATAGGAATCGTGGCAGGGAACGAGAGGTAAACGACCGGTGTTGCCCGATGATACCCATCGGCAACATCGATGGAGGTGCCCTGAAGTCGACGCGGTCAGGGGCGGACAAGTGCTCCACTGCAACGCTCTCGACCCGCATGACGTGCTGAAACTCCAACCGAATTCCGTCCGCGCGCACGCCCACGGAACCGAGCGACAGAAGTAAGCGACCGCATCAGCACTCCATCGACGGGTACGTTGGAAGAAATGTAAACGCAGAGCGGCGGAAGAGAGAACGGTGCAAATCGGGCGTAAACGGTGGATCGTCTTGGTGGCGGCTGGTTCGGCCTTGGCGATCGGCGTCGCGAGTTGTTCGTCCACCGAGGTCGCCGAACGTTCGAATTTCGCTTTCGATACCTCTGAACTTGACTTGGGGATCAACCCTTGCGACGACTTCAACGGCTTCGTGAACGGCCAGTGGGCCGCGCAGACCCAGATTCCCAGTGACCAATCGTCGTACGGCGTCATAGACCAACTTCGGGACGAGAGTCTCGAGATTCAGCGCGGAATCGCCGATAGAGCAGCCGCGGATCTTGGGAGTGCGGACGAGAATTCCGACAGGGCCAAGATCGGGTTGCTCTTCGAGTCGTCCATGGACGAAAGCTCCATAGACGATGCCGGATTCTCACCCATTGCGCCCGAACTGGATCGGGTCGACTCGATCCAGTCTCCTGCGGACGTCGCAGCGTTCCTGCGCGAGGACGCCGCAGACGGCGGATCCATTCTGTTCGGTCTTTCATCCGGTGCCGATTTCCAGGATGCGAGCAGGCAGATCGGGTACGTCAGTCCGACCGGAATCTCGTTGCCGTCCAAGAATTACTACACCGACCCGCAGTACGCAGAGATCCTCGACGCCTACCGCAACTACTTGCACTCCTCGCTGGGACTGATCGGCATCGATGACGCCCAGGCCTCGGTTCAGGCAGATCAGGCTCTCGACCTCGAGAAGGCTCTGGCAGCGGCCTCGCTGTCGCCGGAAGAAGCGCGTGATCCGGGCACTCAGTACAATCTGGTCACTGTCGACGAGGCGAACGCGACGACACCGGCATTCGATTGGCGGCCATATTTCGAGGAGCAGAATGTATCGCCCGACGAAGCGTTCTCGCTGGCCGACACCACGTACTTCACACAGGTAAACCAATTGCTCGACCAAGCGCCGATTGATCAGTGGAAGTCGTATCTGCGTGCGCAAGTGGTCAATAGATCGGCAGATCGGCTATCGAAGCCGTTCCGGGACAACAAATTCGAATTCAACAAGCAACTCACGGGCAATGCTGAACAAAGCGAACGGTGGAAGCTTGCCGTCGGCGACGTGAACTCTGCCATGGGTGAGGCGATGGGGAGATTGTACGTCGAGGAGGCGTTCGACCCGGCGGCCAAGCAGAGTGCCGAGGAACTTGTCCAAAATGTGCTCGATGCTCTGAGGGTTCGCATTCAAAACGTCGATTGGATGGGTCCGGAAACCAAGCAGCGGGCGCTGGACAAGTGGTCGCAGATGGTGCCCAAGATCGGATATCCGGACAACTGGCGTGACTGGTCCGGGTTGCAGATCAACGAGGGTGAATACTTCGCCAACCTCGCCGCTGCCGACAAGTTCAATCATGCCTACGATCTGGCGAAGATCGGAGAGCCGTCCAACCGGTCGGATTGGGTGATGACGCCGCAAACCGTCAACGCCTACTACAGCCCGAACGACAACACGATCAACTTCCCGGCAGCGATCCTGCAGGCCCCATTCTTCGACCCGAACGCCGACGACGCCCTCAACTATGGCGGCATCGGGTCGGTGATCGGCCATGAAGCGACACACGCGTTCGACGATCAGGGTAGCCAGTTCGACGGCCAGGGAAATCATGTGAACTGGTGGACACCGGAAGACAGAGCGCAGTTCGACAGCAGGACAGCCAAGTTGGTGGAACAGTACGACGCGTACACGCCGATCCCCGGTATGCCTGACGTTCATGTCAACGGTGAACTGACTCTCGGCGAGAACATCGCAGATCTGGGTGGTGTCAACACCTCGTACGACGCGTTGCAGACCATACTCGACTCCCACCCGGGTGCTGCGGTCGAGGAGATCGACGGCTACACGCCGAATCAGCGGTTCTTCCTCAACTACGCGCGTGTGTGGCGGGACAAGACACGCGACGCGGCCCTCCTCACTCAGATCAACAGCGACCCGCATTCGCCGGCGCCCTTGCGCGTCAGTGGTGTCGTAGCGAACGTCCCCGGATTTGCGGAGGCGTTCGGATGTCCACCGGGTGCTCCCGAGGCGAACGTCGGTGATGAACTAGTGGCGATATGGTGATCTGTTCGCGGTAGGTGCCGCACGTGTGGGGTGTGGGAGTGCGACCACTCGCAGTGCCAACCGCAGCAATTCGTATGTTTTCGCCCAGGACCGCGCCTCATGCTCGCAAACGTCTGCTTCCTCTGCCTCACCCTCGTCGCGAGCTGTTTCCGCGGATTCTCGCCAGGCAATCTCCTGTTCCTGTGTGATCGTCAAGTACTCGAGAATCGCGTCGCGGTCGTTGCCGCACACTGCCGCGACCTCGTGTCCGCTCAGCGACCCGGAACCTTCGGGATCGAGGTGTAGCAGTGTCAGAAGGGCAGGCGGAAGTTCTTCTTCGTCCTCGTCCTCGTTGCTTTCGCGGCTCGGGTCCTCGGCGAACAGGGAGCCGCCGAACCGCGCGGCGAACCGGGCGTCGACAGACGGGGTGAACTCGCTGAAATACTTGAGCGCATCGAGCAGGTGGCGGGGGACGAACGGATGTCCGGA
This sequence comes from Rhodococcus sp. NPDC049939, assembly GCF_040656415.1. Taxonomy (NCBI): domain Bacteria; kingdom Bacillati; phylum Actinomycetota; class Actinomycetes; order Mycobacteriales; family Nocardiaceae; genus Rhodococcus; species Rhodococcus sp. NPDC049939. Next base: position 68,177 of record NZ_JBFAMC010000001.1, read on the forward strand.
GACCTCGATCGACGCGTTGAGGCGGTCCTCGTCGAGGATGAACCGGATTCCGGGCCAGTGCTTGGTGAGGTCGCAGGCGTTTTCGGCGGCTCGGGTGCGTCCGACTATTCCGTGCACCAGCGGAGCCCACACACGCACGAGTGGTTGGTTGGGATTCGTGATCACCAGCACCAGTTGGTCGTCCATCTTCAGGACGACGTCCCCGTCGTCGTCAACCTGGGGTCGAGAACCGAGAGCCTTTTCGACGGTGCAGGCGACGAGGTTTCTGAGCTGATCCGAGTCGCGGGACATCACAGCGGTGTCTTCGTCGAGATGGGTGGAGTCGGGTGGCGGTTCGAACTCGACGGTGTCTACCGCAAGGTCGGAGCCTTCGAGTGTGCCGACGATTTCGGTGCGGATGAAGCTGGGATCTGGAACGCTCCAAATATCGCGCAGTGTGTTTACGGTCATCGCCGCGAGCTGGTCGGCCCAACGCTGCTCCTTGTCAACGAAGAACGCGGGTGACCCCTCGTCAGGTTCATCGTCAGGGTGGCGTGTCGGGCGATCCCACCCGAGCTCTACCAGGCGTCGCTCGGCCTCCGGCGCAAGTGCGTAGCGGGGCGCGAGGTACACGTTCGACGACACCTCAGCGCGCACGTATTCGTCTTCCCAGAGCAGGAATTGGACATATGGCGTGAAGCCGACCACGGTATTCTCCTCGATCCACTCGAGGGTCAGAGTGTCGTCGTTCTGCATCGCCGAGAGGTGGTCGGCGAGTTTGCGCTGGAACATGATCCAGGATTGGTCGACGGCTTCGTCGAAGCTGGTGCTGTCGAACAAGTTGCCCCCTTGTCTGTCGGACCCGTACTTCACCATCTGATGTTGGCTGATGCAGTCGAGCCGTACCGTTTTCAACGTAGCGTGCCGGTCTGACAAGTCAGGCAACGGCAGGTCTGCGCGAGTGTGGTCAATCAGTGAGGATTCTGGCCGCGACGGCGGGCAGTTCGGAGTCACCCTTGCGGCGGAACAGCTCGGCGGGACGGCCGGTTCCGCTTCTCGACATCTGCCCGGTCGCCTCGATCGCGTCGATGACGAGTCGCCGAAACGAGTCCTTGGGGAGGGGACGGTCGAAGACGGTCTCGTACAGGTACCTGAGTTCGAGCACGGTGAAGGTGTCGGCGAGCAGCCCGGAGGGGTCGACCCCGCGGGCATAGCGGGCACGCACATCGTCGACCGCGCGCGACACCATGGCGGCGTGGTCGAAGGCCAATGGCGCGGTCACAGTCCGTCCGTCGACGTGGACAAGAATGGCGTCGGGTGGCAACGCGTCGCGGCGCAGCGTCGCACCGTGCGCCATGGACAGGACCCAGCCGCGCTCGTCGCGGTCCGGGGCGTCGAACATCGAGAGCTGATGGAATTCCGCGCCGACCAGTCTGGCCTTGGTGCTCAGCGCTCGTTCGGCCGCTTCGGCCAGCCGCTCCCCGGGTCGCAGGAACGAACCGGGAAGTGCCAGCGCGCCATCTGGTCTTTCGACGACCAGGACGTGGAGCCGGCCCGTGTGCACGGTGAGGACCGCAACGTCGACGGCCACGGATGGCCGGGGGTAGTCGGTAAGTGCCTTGCCGTCGGCATCGCGCCAGTCGGTTCGTGCTTTCGAGGTCACTCTTGCAGATTAGCGCAACGGTGATCTAATGTTTAGTGCAAATTCGATCTAAGGGGGTTCTGTGAGGTTGTCCGAGGAACAAACCGACCGCGCGTCGGGTGTGCTTCTCGCTACTGCGTCCGGTGATGCGTTGGGTGCGGGCTACGAATTCACGACGCCGAGGCCTGACGCGGTGATCGACATGATCGGTGGCGGAGTATGTGCGTCGGCCCCGGGTGAGTGGAGCGACGACACCTCGATGGCGATCGGGATCGCCAAGGTCGCCGCGCGCGGAACCGATATCTCCGGTGGACCGGGGCTGGATGCCGTTGCGGCGCAGTTCGTCCGGTGGTACGACTCCGGGACGGCCGACACTAGGAGCCAAACGTCGGCTGTGTTGTCGAGCAGACCCGCGTCGGCCGACGAGATGCGTAAGATCGCGCGGGCTCTGCCGGGGCGTAAGGGCGGCAACAGTTCGCTGATGCGGACAGGGCCTGTCGCGCTGGCCTACCTCGGCGACGCCGATGGCTGTCTGCGGGCGGCGCGAGCGGTCAGCCTGCTCACCCACGACGACAAGCGTGCCGTCGAGGCGTGCGAGATGTGGACCTACGCCGTCCGGCATGCCGTTCTGCACGGCACGTTCGACGGCATACGCAAGTATCTAGCGCGGGCATCGACTGGAGTGCGCGACTATTGGGAGTCGTTGCTCGACCTGGCCGAGCGGGGTACCCCGGAGCAGTTCCCGAACAACGGTTGGGTCGTCGATGCGCTGCTGACTGCGTGGTGGGCGATAACCACCACCGATTCGACCGGTCCCGAGCACCTTCAGCGAGCTCTGGAACAGGCAGTGCGCGCCGGTCACGACACCAGCACCACTGCGGCAATCGCTGGAGGATTACTCGGGGCCCGGTGGGGTGCGTCGGCGGTCCCGGTCCGCTGGCGCAAGGTTCTGCACGGCTGGCCCGGGTACCGCTCGTCAGACTTGGTGCGTCTGGGCGTGCGAACGACGAAGGGAGGCGACAACCGTGAGGGAGGGCGGTCGTCCACGCAGTTGAACAGGCCCGCTAGGTCAGGGGTGACGAGTGAGCGTGCGGCTGTGCAAGATCGCCGCAACACCCAAGGAGTACGCACACGCACACCAGTCATCAATATTGTTCATGGTGACATCACCAAGCAGCGGGTGGACGCTATCGTCAACGCGACCGATTCCTTGCTGAGCGGCAACGGTGGGGTTGACCGTGCGATCCACCGGTGGGGTGGCCCGGCGCTCCCTGCGGCGTGTCGACGGCTGCGGGCCACGACACTGCCGGACGGGCTGGCAGTGGGGGCGGCCATCGCGACGACGGCGGGAAAGTTGCCCGCGAAGTGGGTAATTCACACGGTCGGGCCGGAATACTCGCGCCAGGAGGACCGCAGCGACGTGTTGCGGGCGTGCTACCGCCGCAGCCTTGCTGTCGCTGACGGACTCGACGCCACCACGGTCGCGTTCCCGCTTATCTCGTCAGGTACGTTCGGGTGGCCGCGGGCCGACGCTGTGCTGCAGGCTGTCGAAGCAGTGCGTCGAACCCGAACGAACGTCGAGGTTGTCACGTTTGTCGCGTTCGATCAGATTTTCGCCGACCTACTGCGCCGCACTGTCTGAAAGTTGCGCGCGTCAGCTATCGCCGCGTGGAATTGTGTTCTCACGGATCTTGTTTCGCTCGATGGCGTCTCGGAGTCCGCTCGTGCGTTCCGCCAGGGGAAGCGGTTCGACGAGCGCGAAAGTGCAGCCCACCTTTCGTGCGGCTCCGTCGGCTTCCTCGCTGTCGCCGATCATCAGGGTGCGTGAGGGATCGGCGTCGAGCGCGTCGAGCGCGTATTCGAAAATCTTCGGATCGGGTTTCACCACACCAACCTCGAACGAGAGTACGAACTCGTCGACGAGGTGCTTTACACCTATGTCGGCAAACGTGGGCCGGATGTCGAAGGCGATGTTGCTGAGCACCCCGATCTTGATTCCACGGTTCTTGAGCGAGACGAGTACCTCGGCGGTGTCAGGATAGGCTCTCCAACTACGTGGGTTGATCGACCGCTCGTACAGCCCTACGGCCTGGTCTTCTCGCGCTACACCGGACTTTCGCAGCACCGTGAGGAACGCCTTCCTGTGGAGTCGTGGGTCCAGGTCGCGGTGGGTCCACGCGTAGTGTTCGGCGGCATCCATCTCAACAGGCTGGCCCACCGGCGCGGTCATGCGCCGCATCAGTTCGGCTTGGTGATGGACGTCGATCGGTTCGCCTTTGTGGTTGATGAAGTCGGCCATCCAACTCGCGTCCTCTTCCAGGCGGAAGAGGGTGCCGGAGAAGTCGAAGAGCACTGCATCGAAGTCGATGGAATCTGAGGACACCTTGTCAGGCTACTGACCTCGGACTATTTGTGCTCGTGCCGTTGGAACTGGAGTTCACTTGCGGCAGCGGGGTTTCTCCTACCCCAGAGTAGAACTCGACAGTAGAGGTGGACACCGAGGTTCTTTGCTCGAACGCGTATACTTTTGCCGAAGAGCAACTTTGGGATTGGTATCGATTCGGTGACGAACGTCATCGGGTCGTTAATTTGTGTGGTAGGGATGTGCCTACCCGTGAACGACAACGCGCCTATCCGTGGATGACAGCACCGAGTGGCGACACCTCAAAAGGCGGAATCTTGGCGATTGAAGCTCGTAGCGAGAGCCGCGCATTGCAGAACCTGTCCGCATTGGACGGAGCGATTCAAATTCTGACAACTGCGCGTGGGAACGCGTACAGCACGGATCAGGCTTCAGATGAACTCCTCGACACTTCGATGCGACATCAGGTCGATCTCGGAGATCTCGCGGAGGCGCTCGTCGACATCGCTCAGGGCGTCCAGGCTGTCGCTGACGAACGCCGGCGGGCGCGTGACGTGGTCAGGCAAGAGTGGGGAGCGCTGCTTCAGCTCCTGTGACGATTGTGCAGGCCAAGTGTCCACGTTTCCCCAGACGAGGACTCAATTCGTCAACTGAGGGTAGTGGCCTGGAGTGATAGTCTTGCGGACGTCATCCGGAACTGTCGGACGCGGGAGCGATCGACACGGAGATTTCGATCATCGAACTTCGCCGAAGCATCTGCGTGGGTACGAGAAAGTTGCACCGACGAGATCCCCTTCGTCGTAACTGAACTGCCTCTGGATGATGTTCGGTTCCTTTGTCACGACACGGCATCTCGACGCCACGGCTCACTCACGCCACTCAACTAGGAGAAGGTATGAAGACCAAGGCCGCCGTCCTGTTCGAAGCAAACAAGCCGTTCGAAATCGTGGAACTTGAGCTGGACGGGCCGGGCCCTGGCGAAGTTCTCATCAGGTATGTCGCTGCAGGACTGTGTCATTCGGATTTCCACCTGATCGACGGAGTATTTTCGCCGCGGTTCCCGATCGTCGGTGGTCACGAGGGTTCCGGAATCATCGAAGAAGTCGGCCCCGGTGTCACCAAGGTGAAGCCGGGTGATCATGTGGTCTGCAGTTACGTCCCGAACTGCGGGACGTGCCGCTATTGCTCCACCGGCAGGCAGAACCTGTGCGACTTGAGCGAGATGATCCCTCAGGGTTCGATGCCGGACGGCTCGTTCCGGTTCCGCTGGGGCAAGGAAGACTGCGGCGCCATGTGCATGCTCGGCACCTTCTCCGAACGGGCCATAGTCTTGCAGCACTCCGTGGTAAAGGTGGACGACTGGATTCCGCTGGAGGCGGCTGTGCTCGTAGGCTGCGGCGTACCGGCCGGTTGGGGCACGTCGGTGTATGCGGGTGGCGTCGGTGTCGGTGACACCGTCGTCATCTATGGCGTCGGGGGACTCGGAATCAACGCTGTGCAGGGCGCGGTCAGTGCCGGCGCCAAGTACGTAGTGGTCGTGGACCCAGTGGCGATGAAGCGGTCCTTCGCACTCGAGTTCGGCGCCACGCACGCGTTCGCCGACGCGGCCGCGGCCGCAGAGAAGGTCGACGAGTTGACTTGGGGACAGGGTGCTGATCAAGCACTCATCCTGGTCGGTGTGGTCGACGAAGAGGTCGTCCAGAACGCCACCGCCATCATCGGTAAGGGCGGCACGGTGGTCGTTACCGGACTCGCGGCCGAGGACGAGCTGACGGTTCATGTCTCGGGTGCCGATCTCACCATGAACCAGAAGACCATCAAGGGCTCACTTTTCGGTTCGTCCAACCCGCAGTACGACATCGTGCGGTTGCTGAGGCTCTACAATGCCGGACGACTTCGGCTCGACGAGTTGATCACTACCAAGTACACGCTCGAGCAGGTCAATGAGGGCTACCAAGATCTGTTCGACGGCAAGAACATCCGTGGCGTGATCGTCTATTAGATGTCGCCGTCACCTGTGATTGGTCGGGCGAGCGCTCGAGTTCGTCAACCACTCACGCGTGCGGAGTGCCACGCGTCGGCGATCAGATCGTAGGACCGCAGCCAGGATTCGGTGTTCTCCGTATAGGAAGCAATGATCAGCTCGTCTGCCTGTGCGTGCTCGGCGAACTCATCGAGGTAGACCTTGACCTCGCGGGGAGTGCCTATGGCCGCGTAGCGCACCATTTGTCGTATTTGCTGACCGGCGGGAGACGCCATGATCAGGTCCAACTCCTCGGGACTGAATGTCTGTCCACGTCCGATCATCTGCACTACTCGTCGTCGAACGGCCGATTCGAACTGCCGTTGCGCTTCGGCGGTGGTGTCCGCGGCAATGGCGTTGACGCCTGCGATCACATACGGCTCGGACAGTTGATCGGACGGCTCGAAACGGTCTCGATACAAAGTGACGGCCTCGACGAGCGAGTCCGGTGAGAAGTGGGAGGCGTTGGCGTACGGGAGCCCCAGCTTCGCGGCGAGTTGTGCCCCGAACAGCGAGGACCCGAGGATGTACAGCGGGACGTTCGTGCCCTTTCCAGGGACGGCGTCGACGCCGGGCACACGCGACGCCCCTCCGAGGTACGCCTGAAGCTCTAGAACGTCTTGCGGGAACCGGTCTGCCGAAGTCGCGTCGCGGCGCAGGGCGTACATCGTTTTCTGATCGGAGCCGGGTGCCCGTCCGAGTCCGAGGTCGATGCGGCCTGGGTGAAGGGTTTCGAGGGTGCCGAACTGTTCGGCGATCGTCAGCGGTGCGTGGTTGGGCAGCATGATGCCACCCGCGCCGAGTCGAATGCTCTGGGTATGTGCCGCGACGTGGGCAATCAGGACGCTCGTTGCCGATGAGGCGATCGTTGCCATGTTGTGGTGCTCGGCATACCAGATTCGGCGATAGTCCCGAGTCTCCGCGAGTTGCGCCAGCGCGACGCTGGCATCGAAGCTGTTGCCGGCCGTGTCACCCTCACGGATATAGGCCAGATCGAGAATCGACAGCACAGCACTCACGGACTTCGTCACCTTTCGTCACCGGACAGACGCGAACCTTTAGCCTCGCGCATTACTTCCGAGTGCAACCGCAGAAGCGGCGAGCGTATTCCCGGACGCGGAGAGCCAGGAAGCCTGGGGTCAGGCGTCCACCAGCGGGCGTAACGTGCGTCCGGCCAACTCCACGATCCCGGGCTGGTGGCCGTTGGCCGCGAGGTTGAGGATGATGCCGTCGATACCCTGGTCGAGAACACGGGTCTTGATCTGTTCGGCGACTTCGTCGGGACCGCCGCAGAACATCCGGTCGGTGGCGGCGGCGCGTTCGGTGTCCGAGGCCTTGGACAGGTCGATGCCCCGCCTGAGCATGAAGTCGTGCTGGAGTTGCCGGGCGCGATCGCCGCTCTCGTCAAGGAAGACGAACGACAGGAAACTGGTTTCGAGAGTGGACCGGTCGCGGCCGATCTCGGCACACCGCTTCTCGAGGGCGTCGAGCTTGCGTGGTAACTCGCTCGCGTTGCAGACGATGTTCAAGTGGTCGGCAAATCGGGCGGCGAGGGCGAAGGTTTTCTTCTCGCCGGATCCGCCGAGCATGATGGGTAGATCGTCACGGATGCGGGGTTCGTTGATCGCGGTTTCGACGTGATACCACTTGCCGTCGAAGGTGGGTCGTTCGCCGCGGAGCATCGGGGTGATGATCTGCAGGGCCTCGTCGAGGCGTTCGAATCGGTCGGTGAACGTGCCGAATTCGTACCCGTACTGCTTGTGTTCGAGTTCGTACCAGCCGGCGCCGATACCGAGGACGGCGCGGCCCCCGCTGGCCACGTCCAGGGTGCTCACCGTCTTTGCGAGCATGGCCGGGTTACGGTATGTGTTGCCGGTGACCAGCGCGGATAGCTGGATCTTCTCAGTGGCCGTGGCCAAAGCTCCGAGGGTGGTGTAGGCCTCGAGCATCGGTTCGTCGGGCGCACCGAGACCGGGTAGTTGATAGAAGTGGTCCATCACGAGCGCGCAGTCGAAGCCCGCGGATTCGGCTTCGCGTGCCTGGGCGATGACGGTGGGAAACAGGTCCGCGACGGGGGCGGAGTAACTGAAGTTCGGCATCTGGTAGCCGAGGCCGATGGTCATGCAATCGACGTTACCTGTATTCGTGCGGTTTGTGGCCAGGCAAACGCAAGGTTGCGAGGCCGGCTCACGCGTCGACCAGCGGGCGCACCGTGCGCCCGGCCAACTCCACGATTCCGGGCTGGTGGCCGTTGGCGAGCAGGTTGACGACGATGCCGTCGACACCCTGATCGAGAACGCGGGTCTGCAGTTGTTCGGCGACCTCGTCGGGTGCGCCGCAGAACATTCGAGCGGTGGCCGCGGCGCGTTCGGAGTCCGAGGCGTTGGACAGGTCTACACCCCGGCTCAACAAGAAGTCGTGCTGGAGTTTTCGGGCGCGGTCGCCGTTTTCGTCGATGAAGACGAACGCCAGGTAGCTGGCTTCGATCGTGGCCCTGTCACGGCCGATCTCCGCACACCGCGCCTCGAGGGCGTCGAGCTTGCGGGGCAGCAAGTTCGCGTTGCAGTTAATGTTCAGGTGGTCGGCGAAGCGGGCGGCAAGGGCGAAGGTCTTCTTCTCGCCGGTACCGCCGAGCATGATGGGCAAGTCGTCGCGGATGCGGGGTTCGTTGATCGCGGTTTCGACGTGATACCACTTGCCGTCGAAGGTGGGTCGTTCACCCCGGAGCATCGGGGTGATGATCTGCAGGGCTTCGTCGAGTCGTTCGAATCGGTCTGTGGGCGTGCCGAATTCGTAGCCGTACTGCTTGTGTTCGAGTTCGTACCAGCCTGCGCCGATGCCGAGGACGGCGCGGCCACCGCTGGCGACGTCGAGTGTAGACACGGCCTTCGCGAGCATCGGAGGGTTGCGATAGGTGTTCCCGGAGACCAGCGCGCCCAACTGGATCTTTCCCGTGGCCGGGGCCAGCGCGCCGAGCGCGGTGTTGGACTCTACTACCGGTTCGTCCAGTGCACCGACATTGGACGCTTGATAGAAGTGGTCCTGCATGAACGCGGCATCGAAGCCTGCGGACTCGGCTTCCCGGACCTGGGCGATGACGGTGGGGAACAAGTCCGCGACGGGGGCGGAGTAACTGAGGTTCGGCATCTGGTAGCCGAGGCGGATTGTCACTAGATCGACCGTACCCGGTTGGTGTCCGTCGGGCGGGCGTGTGGGTCTGACGGTGCGTTAGGCGTCGACGAGCGGGCGCAATGTTCGGCCGGTCAGTTCGACGATGCCGGGCTCGTGGCCGTTGGCGATGAGGTTGACGATGATTCCGTCGATGTCCTGGTCGAGAACGCGGGTCTGTAGTTGTTCTGCGACCTCATCGGGTGCGCCACAAAACATTCGAGAGGTGGCAGCCGCGCGCTCGGTGTCCGAGGCCTCGGACAGGTCGACACCTCGGTTGAGTAGGAAGTCGTGCTGGAGTTTTCGGGCGCGGTCGCCGCTTTCGTCGATGAAGAGGTATGCCAGGAAGCTGGTTTCGAGTGTGGACCGGTCGCGGCCGATCTCGGCGCACCGCGCCTCGAGGGCGTCGAGCTTGCGGGGCAGCAAACCCCCTCTGCAACTGATGTTGAGGTGGTCGGCGAAGCGGGCGGCGAGGGCGAAGGTCTTCCTCTCACCGGTACCTCCGAGCATGATCGGTAGATCGTCACGGACGCGTGGTTCGTTGATCGCGCTCTCGACGTGATACCACTTGCCGTCGACGGTGGGTCGTTCACCGCGGAGCATCGGCGTGATGATCTGCAGGGCCTCGCCCAGGCGTTCGAATCGGTCTGTGAACGTGCCGAATTCGTAGCCGTACTGCTTGTGTTCGGGTTCGAACCAGCCGGCGCCGATGCCGAGGACGGCCCGGCCTCCGCTGGCCACGTCCAGGGTGCTCACGGCCTTCGCGAGCAGGGCCGGGTTGCGGAAGGTGTTGCCGGTGACCAGCGCGGACAACTGGATCGTCTCAGTGGCCGTGGCCAGAGCGCCGAGGGCGGTGTAGGACTCGAGTACCGGATCGTCGAGGGCACCGAGTGTGGGTGATTGATAGAAGTGGTCCATCAAGAACACACCGTCGAAGCCTGCAGACTCGGCTTCGCGCGCCTGGGCAATGACGGTGGGAAACAGGTCCGCGGCGGTGTGGCACCAACCGAAGTTCGTCATGTTGTAGCCAAGGCGGACAGCCACCTGGTCGACCGTACTCGTCTCCATTCCGGTACGCCGCGGAGCAGTCGGGGTTCAGGGTTTCGGGTACGTCACGCATCGACCAGCGGGCGCAACGTGCGTCCGGCCAACTCCACGATTCCGGGCTCGTGCCCGTTGGCAATGAGATTGAGGATGATGCCGTCGATACCTTTGTCGAGAACACGGGTCTTGATCTGTTCGGCGACTTCGTCGGGTGCGCCGCAGAACATCCGGTCGGTGGCGGCAGCGCGTTCGGTGTCCGAGACCTCGGACAGGTCGACGCCTACGCGGAGCAGGAAGTCGTGCTGGAGCTTTCGGGCGCGATCGCCGCTTTCGTCGATGAAGACGAACGCCAGGTAGCTGGTTTCGAGTGTGGATCGGTCGCGGCCGACCTCCGCGCACCGCGCCTCGAGGGCCTCGAGCTTGCGCGGTAACTCGCTTGCACCCCAGTTGATGTTCAGGTGGTCGGCGAAGCGGGCGGCGAGGGCGAAGGTTTTCTTCTCGCCGGCTCCGCCGAGCAGAATGGGAAGATCGTCACGGATGCGTGGTTCGTTGATCGCGCTCTCGACCTGATACCACTTGCCGTCGAAGGTTGGTCGTTCACCGCGGAGCATCGGCGTGATGATCTGCAGGGCCTCGCCCAGGCGTTCGAATCGGTCTGTGAACGTGCCGAATTCGTACCCGTACTGCTTGTGTTCGAGTTCGAACCAGCCGGCGCCGATACCGAGGACTGCCCGGCCTCCGCTGGCCACGTCGAGTGTGGTTACCGTCTTCGCGAGCAGGGCCGGGTTGCGGAAGGTATTGCCGGTACACAGTACGGAGAGTTGGATCCTCTCCGTGGCCGTGGCCAGAGCACCGAGGCTGGTGTAGGACTCGAGCATCGGCCTGTCGGGCTCGCCGAGTGTGGAAGTTTGGTAGAAGTGATCTACCGCGAACGCGGTATCGAAGCCCGCGGATTCGGCTTCTCGTATCTGGGCGATGACGGTCGGGAACAGCTCTGTGACGGGGGTCGAGTACTTGAAGTTCGGCATCTGATATCCGAGGCGAATCGTCACCTGATCGACGGTACTCGTCTCCGTGCACGTCAGGGGCGTGTTTGCCGGGGTGCGGGGTGTCGAGGGTGGGTCACGCGTCGACGAGGGGTCGCAACGTGCGACCGGTCAACTCCACGATTCCGGGCTGGTGGCCGTTGCCGACGAGGTTGACGATGATGCCGTCGATACCCTGATCGAGGACGCGGGTCTGTAGTTGTTCGGCGACCTCGTCGGGGGTACCGCAGATTTGCTGTGCGGTAGCCCAAGCACGTTCGGTGTCAGAGGCCTTGGCCAGGTCGACGCCTAGGTCGAGCAGGAAATCACGCTGGAGTTGTCGGGCGCGGTCGCCGCTTTCGTCGATGAAGACGAACGCCAGGTAGCTGGTTTCGAGTGTGGATCGGTCGCGTCCGACCTCTGCGCACCGCGCCTCGAGGGCCTCGAGTTTGCGCGGCAAGTCGCTTATTCCGCAGATGATGTTCAGGTGGTCGGCGAAGCGGGCGGCGAGTGCAAACGTCTTTTTCTCTCCTCCACCGCCGAGCATGATGGGCAGATCGGCACGAATTCGTGGTTCGTTGATGGCGCTTTCGACGCGATACCACTTGCCTTCGAAGGTCGGTTGTTCGCCGCGAAGCATCGGCACGATGATCTGCAGGGCCTCGTCGAGGCGCTCGAAGCGTTCGGCGAACGTGCCGAATTCGTAGCCGTACTGCTTGTGTTCGAGTTCGTACCAGCCTGCGCCGATGCCGAGGACTGCCCTGCCCCCGCTGGCCACGTCCAAAGTGCTCACGGCCTTTGCGAGCAGGGCAGGGTTGCGGAAGGTATTGCTGGTAACCAGCGCCGAGAGTTGGATCTTCTCAGTGGCCGTGGCCAGCGCACCGAGGGTGGTGTATGCCTCGGGTCTCGGTCCTCCGGCTGGACCGAGCGCGGGCGTTTGAAAAAAGTGATCCGCCACGAAGGCGCAGTCGAAGCCCGCGGACTCGGCTTCGCGCGCCTGGGCGATGATGGTCGGGAACAGGTCCGCAGCAGCGGCCGAATATGTGAACTTCGGCATTTGGCAACCAAGGCGGATGGCCACGTGATCGACGTTACTCGTCTCCGTGCACGCCAGGGTCGAATTTGTCGAGGCGCAGGGTGTCGGGGGTGGTCATGCGTCGACCAGCGGGCGCAATGTTCGGCCTGCCAACTCCACGATTCCGGGCCTGGGGCCGTTGGCACCGAGGTTGATGATGATTCCGTCGATACCTTGGGCGAGAACACGGGTACTGATCTGTTCGGCGACCTCGTCGGGTACGCCGCAGAACATTCGATCGGTGGCCGCGGCGCGTTCGGCGTCCGAGGCCTGTGTCAGGTCGACACCCTGGCTGAGCAGGAAGTCGTGCTGGAGTTGCCGGGCGTGATCGCCGTTTTCGTCGATGAAGACGAATGCGAGGAAACTGGTTTCGAGCGTGGACCGGTCGCGGCCGATCTCAGCACACCGCGCGTCGAGGGCGTCGAGCTTGCGCGGCAACTCGCTTATACCGCAGGCGATGCTCAGGTGGTCGGCGAAGCGGGCGGCAATTGCGAACGTCTTCCTCTCGCCGCCGCCGCCGACCAAGATGGGAAGGTCATTGCGGATTCGTGGTTCGTTGATCGCGCTTTCGACCCGATTCCATTTGCCGTCGAAGGTGGGTCGCTCACCGCGGAGCATCGGCGCGATGATCTGGAGGGACTCGTCGAGGCGTTCGAATCGGTCGGTGAACGTGCCGAATTCGTAGCCGTACTGCTTGTGTTCGAGTTCGTACCAGCCGGCGCCGATGCCGAGGACGGCCCTGCCTCCGCTGGCCACATCCAGGGTGCTCACGGCCTTTGCGAGCAGGGCAGGGTTGCGGAAGGTATTGCTGGTAACCAGCGCAGAGAGTTGGATCTTCTCTGTGGCGGTGGCCAATGAACCGAGGGTGGTGTAGACCTCGGGCATCGATCTGTTGGAGTCGCCGGGTGTGGCCATTTGAAAAAAGTGATCCGCCACGAAGGCGCAATCGAAGCCCGCGGACTCGGCTTCTCGTACCTGGGCGATGATGGTCGGAAACAGGTCCGCGGCAGGGGCCGAATATGCGAACTTCGGCAGCTGGTAACCGAGGCGGATGGTCACCCGATCGACGGTACTCGTCTGCGAGCACGTCAGGAGAGTGATAGTCGAGGTGCAGGGTGTCGAGAGTGGCTCACGCGTCGACCAGGGGTCGCAACGCGCGACCGGTCAACTCGAGGATTCCCGGTTGGTCGCCGTTGGCGACGAGGTTGACGACGATGCCGTCGATACCCTGGTCGAGAACGCGGGTCTGCAGTTGTTCGGCGACGTCATCGGGTGTGCCGCAGATTTGCCGTGCGGTGGCCGCGGCACGTTCGGTGTCCGTGGCCTTGGACAGGTCGACACCTCGGTTGAGTAGGAAGTCGTGCTGGAGTTGTCGGGCGTGATCGCCGTTTTCGTCGATGAAGACGAAAGCCTGATAGCTGGTTTCGAGTGTGGATCGGTCGCGGCCGACCTCCGCGCACCGCTCCTCGAGGGCGTCGAGTTTGCGCGGCAAGTCGCTTACGCCACAGAGGATGTTCAGGTGGTCGGCGAAGCGGGCGGCGAGTGCGAACGTCTTCTTTTCGCCTCCACCGCCGAGGAGAATGGGCAGGTCGTCGCGGAGTCGTGGTTCGTTGATCGCACTTTCGACGTGGTACCACTTGCCGTCGAAGGTTGGTCTTTCGCCGCGGAGCATCGGGGTGATGATTTGCAGGGCTTCGTCGAGGCGTTCGAGGCGGTCGGTGACTGTGCCGAATTCGTAGCCGTACTGGTTGTGTTCGAGTTCGAACCAGCCGGCGCCGATACCGAGTACTGCTCGGCCCCCGCTGGCCACGTCCAAGGCGGTCACGACCTTTGCGAGCAGGGCCGGGTTGCGAAAGGTGTTGCTGGTGACCAGCGCGGACAACTGGATTTTCTCCGTGGCCGTGGCCAGTGCACCGAGTGCGGTGTAGGCCTCCATCCTCGGTCCTTCGGGTGGACCGAGCGTGGGCGGTTGATATAGGTGATCCGCCAAGAATGCGCAGTCGAAGCCCGCAGACTCGGCTTTGCGCGCGTGGGCGATGACGGTGGGAAACAGGTCCGCGGAAGGGACCGAATATGTGCACTTCGGTGTCTGACAACCAAGGCGGATGGTCACCTGATCGACGGTACTCGTCCGGGCCCCGGCGCGCCTCGTGGCATATCTGCTCTTTCCGGACCGCTGGTCGCGATTCCCGAGTTCGATCTCTACACCGCATTATTCGTGGTAGAACAGGTGTCAGTCTTGGGAAGATGGACGAAGGGTGAACGTTGTGGATCTCGAGGCCGTCGCCGCGATCAGTCGGCTCAAGTACACCTACCTTCGTGCCCTCGACACGAAGAGTTGGGACGAGTTCGCAGGGACACTACTCCCCGACGCGACGGCTAGTTACGGGGAGCATCTTTCCTTCGATTCGCGCGACGCGCTCGTCGAGTTCATGAAGTCGAATCTGGGACCTCACACGATCACCGAACATCATTGCGGGCACCCCGAGATCGATGTGGATGGCGACACGGCCACGGGACAGTGGTATCTCTCAGACGTCGTCTTGATCCCGGCACAGGGCGTGGCGCTGCGGGGCGCAGCGTTCTACTCCGATCGCTACCTTCGCGACGAGGACGGGCAGTGGCGCATTGCGCACACGGGGTACGAGCGCACTTACGAGGCGATGATGTCACTGTCCGATATGCCCAGTTTTCGGCTGACGTCCAATCGCTGGGCGCCCGAATCGGATTCGGGCAATGGAGCGGTGTGATGGGGACACTGGACGGCAAGGTCGCGCTGATCACGGGTGCGGGTCAAGGTGTCGGCGCGGGGATGGCGTTCGCGCTGGCAAAGGAGGGAGCCCACATCGCGGTGGTCGGGCGTACGGAGGCCAAACTGGTCGACACCTGTGCTGCCATCGCAGGGTTCGGGGGTGTCGCGGAACCGATTGTCTGTGACATCAGTAAACGAGACCAGTTGGAACCGATGGTCGCGAAAGTCGTAGACCGATTCGGTGGCCTCGACATCTTGATCAACAACGCCAACGCCAGCGCGCTCGGACCGCTTCTCGAGGTGACGCCCAAGCTGCTCGATCGGGCGATGGCGGTCGGCCCGGTGGCGACACTGCTTCTCATGCAGCTGTGCCACCCGCATCTGAAGGCGCGCGGCGGCGGGTCGATCATCAACTTGGTCAGCTCGTCGGCCGTGCGCTGGGACACCAGCGGGTACGGGCTGTACGCGGCCACCAAGGAGGCGATGCGCTCGCTGACCCGGACTGCGGCCAGTGAATGGGGCACCGACGGAATCCGTGTCAATGCTGTTGCCCCGCACGCATTGTCGCCTGGTCTGCAGTGGTGGACGGAGACCTATCCCGACGAGGCCGAGGAATTCGTCAAGTCCATCCCGTTGGGTCGAATCGGGGACTGCGAGCAAGATATCGGACGTGCCGTGGTCTTCTTGGTCGGGCCGGACGCGCGCTACCTCACCGGTGCCACCATCCCGCTCGACGGAGGCCAGGCGCGCTGGGGTTGACAACAGCCTCGGAGCTGGCCCGCAGACGCGCGAAAACCCAAACCCCGGGGCATCGTTTCGCCCGGTAGGAGGGTGTTCTCGCCGGGCAGGCGACTCTCGCAGCGACTACCATCACAAGACGTGACCCCGGCATCGGAGATCTCGCGTCGGAAGTTTCTCGCCTCCGCCGCGGCGGCGGGTGGTACCGCGTTCCTCAGTTCATGGGCAGGCCCGGTGATCGACCGGGCATACGCGTTCGACCCGGGCGGTAGCGGATCACTTGGCGACATCGAGCACTTCGTCTTACTCATGCAGGAGAACCGGTCGTTCGACCACTACTACGGCACGCTATCCGGTGTCCGCGGATTCGACGATCCGTCGCCGGCCTGGAACCAATATGGCTATGCACCGGGGGAGGGGCCGACGCCCGACGGATACCTCAATCCGTTCCGGCTCGACACCAACCAGGGCACACACCTGGACGGTGAGTGCATCAACGATCCGACCCACACATGGGGGTCGCAGCACGATGTCTGGAACGGCGGCGCAATGGACCAGTGGTTGCCGGTCCACATCGCACACGCAGGACCCCTGAACGGCCCGGCCACGATGGGTTACTACACCCGGGCCGACATACCCGTCCACTATGACCTCGCCGATGCGTTCACGATCTGCGACCACTACTTCTGCTCGTTGCTCGGGCCAACCGACCCGAACAGGTTGTACTGGATCAGCGGAACGATCGACCCTGACGGTCAGGCCGGCGGCCCACTCGTCGAGACGCCGACGCTGATTCCCAAGTTCGTCTACTCGTGGCGCACCTACCCGGAGAACCTGCAGGAAGCAGGTGTCAGCTGGAAGGTGTACGCGAACAAGGATC
The DNA here is from genome assembly GCF_040656415.1 of Rhodococcus sp. NPDC049939. Taxonomy (NCBI): domain Bacteria; kingdom Bacillati; phylum Actinomycetota; class Actinomycetes; order Mycobacteriales; family Nocardiaceae; genus Rhodococcus; species Rhodococcus sp. NPDC049939. The sequence goes on from NZ_JBFAMC010000001.1 coordinate 84,865, forward strand.
TAGGCCCGGTATCGAGTGTGGTGCTGGACGGGATGCTGGGTTCGTTCACGCAATACGGCGACCCTGCATCCGAACTCGCGCGTCGCGGCATCGACCCGACCTACCCCAACGACTTCCGCGCCGATGTCGAGGCCGGTACGTTGCCTTCGGTGTCCTGGATCGTCCCGAGTGTTTTCACGTGCGAACACCCGGCGTTGCCTCCGGCCGGGGGAGCGGTCGGGATCGTCGAGGTGCTCGACATTCTCACCTCGAAACCCGAGATCTGGGAGAAGACGGCGCTGATCATCAGCTACGACGAGAACGGTGGGTTCTTCGACCACGTACCCCCGCCGACACCGCCGCCTGGTACGCCGGGCGAGTTCCTCACAGTGCCGCTCGACTCGGTCTCGTCGAGCGACGGCAACCCAGGACCGATCGGGCTCGGGTTCCGAGTGCCTGCGCTGATCATCTCGCCCTACAGCCGAGGTGGACTGGTCGCATCCGACACCTTCGATCACACGTCGCAGTTGCGGCTGCTCGAGACGCGTTTCGGCGTCCCGGTCCCCAATCTCACACAGTGGCGCCGCGGAGTCACCGGTGACATGACATCCGCGTTCGACTTCGGTTCTGCACCGAACGCCGTTGTGCCGCCAATGACCGACCCCGGGCCACGCCTGCAGGCTGCCATCGCGCAGTGCGGTGTCAACGTGGTGGCCGGAACGTTGAACGTCGGTGCACCGTATCCCGTCCCGCCGAATTCGATGCCGGTGCAGGAACAGTCGCCGCTACGGCGACGTCCGAGCGGTCTGGTGGTGTAGGGAGGTGCTGGTTACGTCACCGCCTCCGCGCAACGCTCAGCGGCTTGGCGAGTCGATCGAAACGGTTTCGAATTCTGTTGCGCCGGGCTTTCCCTTGTGTGCTCCGTATCGGTCGTTGTATACCCCGAGTCCGACTACGACGATCGCGAGCGCCAGCGAAACGTACATCTGACTCCTGGTGTCGGGTATGACGAGCATGCCGACGCACAAGATGACAATGGCGGCGATCGTGGCCCACGTGAGATACGGGAACAGCCACATCTTCAGCTTCAGTTCCCTTCCCTCACTTTCGAACTGGCGTCGCATACGTAGTTGCGACACACAGATCGTCAGCCATACGAACAGAGCTATCGCGCCCGAGGAGTTGACGAGGAACAGGAACACCGTGTCCGGGTACAGATAGTTGAGGACCACCGTGAGGAATCCGACGATCGTAGAGACGAGGACAGCCACTCGCGGAACGCCGGAGGTACTGATCTTACCCAGCACAGGTGGGGCGTCCCCGCGGCGTGAGAGCGAGAAGATCATGCGGCTCGCCGTATAGAGGCCCGAGTTCAGGCAGGACAGAACCGAAGTGAGGACGATGAAGTCCATGATGTTGGCCGCTGCCGGAATACCGAAGGAGTCGATGACCGCGACGTACGGGCTGAGTGCGACCGAGGCATCGTTCCACGGGAGCAGTGTGACGACGATCGCGATCGAACCGATGTAGAAGATGAGAATTCGCCACACCACGGTCCGCACTGCGCTGCGCACCGCTGCGACCGGGTTCGCGGATTCGCCTGCAGCGATGGTAGCGATCTCGGCGCCGAAGAAAGAGAACACGACTACGAGAATCGCGGCAAATACCGCGCCTGCCCCGTTGGGGAACAGCCCGCCGTGACCGGTGAGGTTGCTGAGGCCGGGAGCTTCGACGCCGGGGAGGAAGCCGAATATCGCCACAACGCCGAGCACGATGAAGATGGAGATAGCCGCGACTTTGATCGACGCAAACCAGAACTCGAACTCGCCGAAGGACCTCACCGAAACGATATTCGTCAGGGTGAGCACGATCATCATGATCAGTGCCCAACTCCATTGGGGGACCTCAGGGATCCAGCGGTTCATGATGAGCGCGCCCGCTGTCGCCTCGATGCCGAGTACAAGAATCCAGAACCACGCATAGAGCCATCCGATGCTGAATCCGGCCCATCGTCCGATCGACCGGTCGGCATAAGCCGAGAATGATCCGGTGTCGGGGTTTGCGGTCGACATCTCACCGAGCATCCGCATGACGAGGACGACGACGAGGCCCGCAAGCGCGTAGGCCAGCACAACACCGGGGCCGGTTTCACGAATCGCGGCGCCGGATCCGACGAAGAGGCCTGCTCCGATCACCCCGGCGATAGCAATCATCGAGAGGTGGCGCTTCTTGAGGGTGTGCTGAAGTTGCGGATCCAAGGTGCCCGACATTGCTCACTCCCTTCGGCTCACCCCCTTCGGCGCAACGTCAGGTCGGATGTGAGTCGCGCACCCCATGAAGTTTATGCCTGTCCTGGGGGTTCAGGGAACCCGAACTTTGGTGAGTTCAGGCCTCTGAAATGGACAAATGGCACATCTCGCCTCCGAGTGCCGCCCTGCGGGGGACGATGATGGTGAGAGGAGTTGCGCGACGGGAGGGATCTGGCATGGGACGGCAATTCTTGGCAGTCGCGGCGGTATTCGTGGCAGTCGGGTGTACGGGGAGTCAGTCGGATGAGAGTCCACTGTCCCCATCGACGAGCGCGGTGATGGCCTCGTCGGCTGTCGCCGGCCCCACCGTGATCGCGGAAGACCTCGAGGTGCCGTGGGGGATCGCGTTCCTGCCCGACCGTACGGCGCTGATTGCCGAGCGCGACAGCGGCAAGATCCGCCACCTTCTGCCGAACGGCGAAGTATCCGACATCGGCGAAATTCCTGGCGTGTCGGCGCGAGGTGAGGCGGGACTGCTCGGCCTCGCGGTTTCGCCCACATACGACACAGACCAGATGATTTACGCGTACCTCACCACGGACGACGACAACCGGGTAGTGGCTCTCCGGTTCGATGGGACCGTGCTCGGAGAACCCGACCCCATCCTGACGGGCATACCGGCCGGGGCGATCCACGACGGTGGCAGGATTGCGTTCGGACCCGACGGTGCGCTGTACGTTGCGACCGGCGAAGCCGGTGACAAGCTCCTCTCACAGGACCCATCCTCGCTCGGCGGCAAGATCCTGCGACTCGACGCAGACGGGTCGATCCCCGCCGACAACCCCACTCCTGGATCCCCCGTCTGGTCACTCGGGCATCGCAATGTGCAGGGTCTGGCCTGGGACGATGCCGGCCGGCTCTGGGCTACCGAGTTCGGGGCGAACACGTGGGACGAACTCAACCTGATCGAACCTGGGAACAACTACGGCTGGCCGTATGCGGAGGGCAGTGCCGGTATCGACGGATTCACCGACCCGGTGCTGCAGTGGCGTCCCAGCGAAGCGTCACCGTCCGGGCTGGCTTTCCTCGACGGGTCGTTGTGGGTGGCGGCGCTACGCGGCGAACGACTTTGGCAGATACCGGTGGGGGCTGACGGTTCGCTAGGTGAACCACAGTCGCTGTTCGAGGGTGAATACGGGCGACTGCGCACCGTCGTCGCTACCCCGGATGGTGCACTTTGGTTCACCACGAGCAATCGTGACGGTCGCGGTACGCCTGCGGAGGGGGACGACCGCATACTCGAAATTCGGCCGGTTCCGTGACCTGTGTCAGTCCCAGGGTTGGACTGGCGGCTTCACCCACATGATCTTTTCATCGAGGTGATCGCGGGCTGCCGCGGGATGATCGGAATGCCGCTCGGCCCATGCCGACTTCTGGTCGAGTAATTCGACGACGACGAGCCAAGTCTCCATGGTGCTCGGCGGGTTCGATCCCGCCGCACGGGCAAGTTTGCGCAGCGTGCCGTCTTCGAGGGCGAGGAGTTCCTTCCCGCTGATCCCGCGGTCCCAGGCGTATTTCGCTAAGCCCACCGCCTTTTCTCGTCGCTTTCGCGCTGCGCCGTCCGTGTGCGCGAAATCGACTTCTCGAGGTTCCATGTTGTCTCCCTCGTGCGTGTCAACGGACCCGCGACATCGGTCAATAGAAGGTGTGGATCAGGTCGATAACGACCGCATCGTCGGAATTATCGCCAATGACGAGAATCCAGCGCCACTTGTCGAACGCCCTACCGGATCGGAGCACCACTTCGTTCTGTCGCCGGATAGTTCGGCGAGGACTTCTGTAGCTACGTAGAAACAACAGCTGCCACCCGCTGTCACATGTGCAGGCCGTCGAGCCAGTGCAGCGTGACGTCTCCGCAGGCCAAGCCGACGAGTTCGCTGCGACAGAACGCGCTGGCGAACCCCAGCAACAGCAGTGCGGTGTCGCGGCGCTGGAGGACCTCGTCGGCCCACCCGGCGTAGCCGCCGCGGGCGGTGTCGACGATCGTCACGATGTCGGCGGCCAGCAGCAGTATAGAGGGGTGGTTTAGGTGTCCTACGCCGACGAACACGATATCGAGCGCTTGCTGCGTGCGGTTCCCGCGCGCAGTGAACTGGCGAAGAAGCTTAAACTCCGCGCGGTCAGCGAAGCGATCAAGGCCGGGTGGACTCAGCGTCAGATCGCCGAACGGGTCGGCGTCGAACAGCCGGAGATCAGCCGCCTGGCCAAGGCGGCGCGTCTGACCCCCGAGGTGTGTGAGCGCGGCCCCCGCGAAGTTCTCCTCGAGTACGCTGCGGGACTGATCGACCACACGGCGATGATGGACGAACTCGAACACTGGGACTACACGTTCGGTCGGCTCGATCCCACCGGCGAGACCTACCTGCGCGGTACGTGGGATCAGATCGAACATGCCGGGGATCTGATCTCGGATGCGGACTACGAGCGCCTGTTCGAGTTGACCGCCTCTCGTCGCGTGGCGAGCTTTACCCAGATGTTCCAGCACGAGTAGTCCACGAGTAGTCAGAGAACGAGACGTCGGTCCGCCCCAATCCGGGGGTGGGCCGATTTCGTGGAGCGATACCGACGTTGCGTCGTCTCCGCGCTCGCACCGTCGCGTCGATCCCGCGACGCCGCTACACCCAGTCCAGATTGCTGACGACTGTCGTCAGCAGGCTCAGCGACTGGTTGCACAGGTCGTCGGGGGTGCGCCCGTCACCCGGTCGGGCTTTGACATCCATGATGGCCAGTCGGAATCCGGAGTAGTGCACGTACATATTGCACCGAGCCTGGTTGCCGAACATCAGGATCACCTCGCGGCCTTCGATGTCGGCGATGACGGCGCGCTCTCCCATGTTGATAATCTGGTCGGACTGGAGAAACTCGATGGCGGCCGACCCCTCTTGGGATCCCCACGTGCAGCCGGACGTAGCCGAGACCGACTCCCCCTCTGGCGTTTGGACGGTCGCCATCATTACTTCACCCGGTTGCTGCGGCTCGCCCGTCGTTGCGGCGACCTCGTCGGCGGTCAGCACCGCACACGGATCGAAGTCCGTCCACGTTGGAGTCAGGAGCGGGCCGAGGGCTGCGGGTGCGGTCTTTCGGGTGGATAGACCGGTGGGCTTGGCCGTTTCAATTTTTGTTTCCGAGGGTGCCGACGACGTCGGTGTTCCGGAGGTGGTCGCGGTTCCGCTGCTGGTGTCTTCGGCGTTGCCGCACGCGGTGGCGAACAGCGCGGTGAAGGCCAAGCAGGCGGCGATGGTCGATGAACGGACTGACATCGTGCTCATTTCTGATAGTGGTGTCTTGCGGACCCGGGCTATTCCCAGGGGATGCGGTACGGCCCGTCGTTATCGGGGCTGGGCGAGCATGGATCGCAGGTACTCGAAGATCCGCCCGTCGACGATCTCGGCTCTCAGCGGCGGCTGGGTGTGCAAGTCGTAGAGCAGGTTCAGCATCAACACCGGGTCGATGTCGAAGTGCTGGAAGGGCAGTTCGATCTTCGATCGGGTCTGTGGAACGAACAGCATCGTCAACCTGCCGAGCATCCCGGACGGGAGTCGCACCGACCTGGCTCCAGGAGCGAAGTCGAGGCGAATCATGTCCACCGGGATCCGACCCTCGCGGTTGCGGGTCGGACGGACCCAGGCGATCTGCTGCCACGGGATCATTCGCGCGAAGAGCGGGTTGGACACAAGGATCCCATCCGCGACGACGGTGATCCCATATCGCCCTCCCTGCACGGTCGCGACAGCGACGGCGATCGTTGCGAGCGCGGGTAGAGCGGTGATTCCCCCGATCACGTACGAGACGATCCCCCAAGAACCGGTGACAGGGTCGCGGAACGGCGTTCCGAACCACCACGGGATCAGCAGCATGAAGGCTCCCAGGCACAACAGGGTGAGGACTCGAATCCAGCTGTGCGGGAAAATGACCCCCCGTACTGCTCCGGGAGCCGGTGGAGCGGACTGGTCAGCGGCGCGGACACGACCCGTGCGCGGGTCGACGTCGACCGAACGCACACGCGACGACAGGACCTTCGTGCGCGTGTTGGCATGTGCCGCCATCACCGACAGTGCCGGAATCATGCCGAAGATTCCGACCCCGAGCGCGGCCAACCAGGAACCGGCGACCGCCAGCAGGAGCGCCGGGATGAGCGCGACGACAAGCATGATCACATCGCTGGCGCCGACTGGGAGACCCGATGTCCGTTTAAGGTGCTTGCCCCAGGGGAAAGGGACGGCCATCCTGCTCACCGGCTGGGGTGGCAGAGCGTGCGGTGGGGGTTGTGCCGGGTTCAAATCCTCTCCTATGTTGCCTCGTGCTCAGCAGCTCAGCTCGGACGGAGTGTGCCGATGATCTGGTCGATCGTTTCTGCTTCGATCGCACCAGGCAGTCCCTGGTGGGCCTCGACGACGAGGACCATCACCTCAGCCGTCGCGAAGCCACGGGTCGCGACCACATCGAACCGGGCGCGTGGTGGATCGCATTCATTCGATTTCGGGACGTCGTCGACAAAGGCGGTGTATCGCACGGCGGGGTTACCGGCGATTGTGAAGTGTTGCGCCTCCGTGTACGTCACCTTCGGCATACGGTCGCCGTCTGCGAATATCCGCTCGGCGGATCGCACCTCTTCGAGTGCCGCGGTCTCGATGTCGATACCGCGCTTGCCCGTTGCTCCTGTGACAGCAAGGGTTGCGCCGTCGATGGCGTCGCAGTATTCGTACCCGTACTGTCCGTGAGCTCCGTAGCCGGCGATCAGACCGTCATCGTCGGACCATCCGAACACCGCACTCCATTCGTTGTCCCAATCCGGTGGAATGTCGTAGGTGAGACCGAACTTCGTGGCAATAGGCTGCGGCTCTCCAGGCTCGACGTCGATCTTCGGCGGCGGGAACTGCATCGACGGGAAACCCGGTGGCAAAGGTGGCGGTGGAGTTGTAGACGCCGGCGCGGACCATGTCGGCAGGGCGAGTGCGGGACCGAGCTCGTCAGGGTTGGGCGCGTCCGGTCCCATAGCGGCGAGACGGGGAATCAGCAGGATGAAGCCGTAACCGACCGCAACGGTCGCGGCGAGCCTGAGCAGTGCAACGAGAAGACGCCGCCGCGCAGGCTTTGCAGACACAGTTCCCCCGAGCCGATTCGATTCATCCATCCATGCCATGACGCCCCGTCCCGGCGGTGTCATCGTAGCTAGCCGTGACTGGAGTACCGCTCTGCCTGGTCTCGCGACAATCGTGCCACTCAGCCGTCAGACTGATACAATTCAGTATAATTCCAGTACAGGAGGTGGTTTAGGTGTCTGTTGCTTCCGACCACGATGTCATCGAGCGCCATCTGCGGGCGGTGCCGGCGCGCAGTGAACTGGCGAGGATCCTCAAGCTCCGGGCCGTCCGCGACGCGATCGAGGATGGGTGGACGCAGCGCGAGATCGCGGAGCAGCTCGACGTGGCACAGCCGGAGGTCAGCCGCCTGGCCAAGACAGCGCGTCTGACACCCGAGGTGTGCGAGCGCAGCCCCCGCGAAGTCCTCCTCGAATACGCCACGGAACAGATCGACCACGCGGCGATGATGAACGAACTCGAAAACTGGAACTACACGTTCGGTCGGACTGACCCCACCGGCGAGACCTACCTGACCGGTACGTGGGATCAGATCGAACGGGCAGGGGATCTGATCTCGGATGCGGACTACCAGCGCCTGTTCGAGTTGACCGCCTCTCGTCGCGCGGAGAGTCTCGCGTAGTGCCGGGCGGCCTGAGGGCGGCGACCGCCGCGGAACTCGAGCACATGTGCGCTGCCGAGGGCATCCTCGACCGGAACGGGGCCAACGCCACCCACCGTGTGCACGTCAGCAAACCGCGACGACACCGCATCATCGACAGCTACCTCGCCGAACAGAGCGGCGTCGATCTCGGGCCAGTTCCAAGCGATCGCGACAGCAGGTGTCCCCGGTGCCGGCAAGGCGACCAGCATCCGCGACAACCGGCTCATAGACGAAGGCTGGCGTGTCCTTGACGCCGACCGGGTCAAGGACTATCTGATCCGTGAAGCACTCGAGGCCGGTACTTACAACCACATCCTCAGCATGAGACTGCCCGACGGCGGGACTGTCAGGCCCCGTGAACTCGCGACGCTGGTGCATGTCGAGTCGACAAAGATCGTCGACGAACTCCAGAAGAGGTGCACGGAGCGCGGCGAGAACATCATCATCGAGGGCACATTCAGCTGGTCAGGCCTCGGCGAACGGCTGCCGAAACAGCTCGGCGTCGCAGGATACGAACGGTTCACCATCCTGGATGTCGAGGTTCCGCGTGAACGAGCCGAAGAGCAAGCGTTGCATCGATGGTGGAGCGGCCGAATCGACACCGGCGATGAGCTCGGCAACCGATTCACACCGGCGGCCGTCATCGCCGCCCTGCACCAGGACCCGGGATCCCCAACGATCTGCGCAACGAACGTCCGCGCGACGTTCGATCATCCGCTGACCAAAGAGATCCACACCGTCGAACTCATCGTCGACGACTCCACCAGCGGCAAGCCGATGCGACGGACGTTCACCCGAACCGACGGCAAGCAACTCTTACTCAAGAAAAACCTTGGATCTGCCCGAGTCGTTCATCAGGTGCGGCCCAATCAGGCTCGTTGGCGACGCCAACAGGCCAGCGCGCCAAACTTCGGGCCACCGGCATCGGGGCCCGAGGAGCAGACCGACACCGGGTACGAGGTCTAATCCCGGTCCAATACCGTTTCGAGGTCACGCTCGGTCCCCACCTCGGGGGCGAACGCGGACTGATTGGTTCGGTCTGGCTCGCGCTCGATGTTGGGCATCTCCTTCGCGCGGAAATTGCCTTAGGCACGGGTGCTACTTCTCGGCATCATCACCGTCAACTCGACAACGGCATAACTCAGATCAAGATCGCCGAAATCCTGGTTTGGTGCGCAACAATGTATTCACCAAACTCATCGAGTGATGGAACCGCGGGAGCCTGAGAGCTGTATGGACTTCGAAGCTGCAAAGAAGCTCGTCAGTCAGTCTGTACCCGAACCGATCCGAAAACACTGGGTCGATGTCGACGGCGTGCGCTACCCACCGAAGCAGGCGTATCAGCTGATCAGCAGACTTCCGAAGGAGAGCTTCAAAACTCACACCGCCCTGGCGCGCCTCCGGGGAATCGGCTTCATCACCAGCGCCTACCAGCCCGAGACCGGTGCGAATCAAACCGAACCAAACGCTGCAGGCGGGGCAACGCAAGCGGACTACACGAATCTGTTGGCGGCGTTCTCGACCGTGTTGGGGTTCCTCCATGCCAAAGACCTCACCGAGCGTCTGTCCTCCGCGGAATCGGTCTTCGTCGGCTCAGGCATGACGGGGTGCGCTGACACCGTCGAACGTTTCGAATTCAGCGAGGATCTCCTCGACGCAGCCCTCGCCGTTCGTCAGCACGTCGGACGGCTCAATGACGTCATTCATGCCACCGTCATCGCGCGTTGCCTGCCGCTGATCCTCGAACCTGGTGAGACCGTCAAGGCCAGACCATCACTCGGCGCCGGCAACGACCCCAGCAGGCCATTTGATCTCGAGACCGATCGGCGAATCGCCGAGTTCAAGACAGCGCAGTGGAAAGGCGCCGACACAATGCGCGAGCGGGGTGTGTTTGTCGATCTGGTTCACCTGGCATTGGACGATACGGGCCGGCGTGCGCAGCTATTCGTCGTCGGGCCGGATCCGAAAAAGTTCTTGGTGACCTCGACACGATCTGCCGAGAAGGTCCTGGACCGTTCCTCCCCCCGCACCCGGACTCGATTCGAAGAGAAGTTCGGACCTGCCGGACAGATCACCGTCGCCGAGTTCACCGGCGGACCGGCAGCACATATCGAGATCATCGACATCGCAACCTTGGTGCCGTCTCTGAGCTGAATGACCAGTTGTTAGGTGAGGTCAGGTCCAAACGCGGAGGCATCGCCACCCCAAAATCCACGATGACCCGTCGCAGTTCGACCTGATTGAAGGCGCAGCCGATACCCATACCGGTTGAAGGAGGGCGGTGGGCCCGTCACAAGTATTTCGAGACCGTGGGAACATTCCAGGATGTTGTGGCATCAGGTTGTCGAGGGCGGTGTTTCCGGCGCCGCCGGGGTCAAGTTCGGACCTCCATCTGCGCGGCGAGCCACTGCAACACCGTCGGATCGATGAAGGTGTTCGGAATCTGCAATCGGCGAACTCCGAAATGCCTGCGCCCCAAAGTTAACCGAAATTCGTAAGCCACGTCAAAACCATTTCGACGAGGAGCGAAACTGGTGTGTTGAAGGCGCAGAGTCGCGGCTGCCGTGACTGGAACTGGTGTTGGTCCGGCTGTTCGCGCGGTCGGAATGCGCGCAAACTACCCCGCGCAGCGGACACCGAATCAGTCCGTTGACGACAATCCAAACCGATGCTAAACCGGAGTGGGTCAAAGCATAACCTTCATCGCACGTAGCGCAGCTCATCATTCGAGACCTCAGTTCAGCGCAGCTGAGAGGGTGATGTGAGCACTGGAACGGACCCGACATGACGATTACTGAGACGAAGGCGTTGGAGCCGGTACGTCATTTCAACCACCTCGATCCTGAAACCCAACGGCAGCTGTTCCTGCGCCCGCCGGAGCCGCTCGGTCCGAACGAGGATCGCACGGTACTTGCCGTTGCTTTGGGTGCCACGCTGTACGTTCCCGCGACAAGGCAAGACCTCGCGGAGACCATCCTCCGCAGGTCCGGCGACGGGGTGTGCTCGATGATCATCGACCTCGAGGATGCTCTTGCCGACCGCGACGTGGAGGCCGGTCTTCTCAATGCCGTCGAGGCGCTCGATCGGATTGCGGTACTCGGTGGTGCGCGCATGCAGTTGTTCGTGCGAGTTCGGGAGGCCGAAGATATTCGCCGCATCTGCAGCCTCTTGACCGACGGTACGCAGGTGCTGTCCGGGTTTGTGATTCCCAAGTTCGGCAGCGCTACAGCGGTAGGGTTTCTCGACGAGTTGATTTCGATGTCCGAGCGACTCGGCAAGCGGTTGTATGCAATGCCCGTGCTCGAGTCATCAGAATTGATCCACCGCGAGACCCGGCACGACGAGCTCATCAGGATCTCCGCTTTGGTCGACGAACACCGTGACCGGATCCTCGCTGTGCGCATCGGGGCCACCGATATGTGCGGTACGTTCGGCATCCGTCGCGACCGCGATCTGACGATCTATGAGGTCCGGGTGGTTGCGGATGTCATCGCCGAGATCGTAAATCTCCTTGGTCGTGCAGACGGCACCGGGCACGTGATCACCGGACCTGTGTGGGAGTATTTCGCCGACCGCGAGAGGCTGTTCCGGCCCACTCTTCGCACCACCCCCTTCGAGAAACACGACATGGTGCAATTTCGCCAGCAGTTGGTCAGCAGCGACATGGACGGGCTGTTGCGCGAAATCGCCCTCGACCGTGCCAACGGTATTCAGGGAAAGACGGTCATCCATCCGACGCACGTCGCGGCCGTCCACGCGTTGTCGGCGGTCACACATGAGGAGTACCAGGATGCTCTCGACATCCGCGGCGGTGAGAGTCGCGGAGGCGTTCAACCGTCGAAGTATCGCAACAAGATGAACGAGATACGCCCGCACCTGGCCTGGGCTGAGAAAACACTCATCCGGGCGAGGGTGTTCGGCGTCACCAACGAGGGAGTCACGTTCGTGGACCTGATGACCGCATCGGGTGTCCAATGAACTCGTATACCTCGCTGCGTGAAGTTCCTTGGACCACAATGCTTTGCTCACCAAGGAGGCGTCGAACCTGACTGCGGTGGCAGTCGGACTCGGGATGCGGGTGTATCGACCAATCGGCTTGTAAGCCATTGATTCCCGGCCTTGTCCGTCCGATCGGAAATCTGCGACACCCAGGAGAGTCGATATGTCCGACACCACCGTCATCAGCACCGGGGATGCGCCGGCGTCTGCGTACACGTTCAGTCAGGGAATCAAGAAGGGCAACATGCTCGCGGTGTCGGGGCAAGGCGCGATGGACCCCACCACCAACGAGTACGTCGCTAGAGGCGACGTTCGCCGGCAGACCCGCCGCACCCTCGCGAACGTGAAGGCGATCCTCGAGGCCGGGGGCGCAACCGTGGGGGACGTGCTGATGTTCCGCGTCTATCTCACCACACGAGACGACTTCGCCGCGATGAACGACGTGTACGACGAGTTCATCACCGAGAATGTGCCGAGCGATCAGCTACCGTGCCGAACCACGGTGTTCGTTGGGCTTCCGCACGAGGACATGCTGGTCGAGATCGACGCACTGGCTGTCACTGGATAGCAACAGGGGAGTGTCTTGCAGTGCGGCGAGGCCCCGGAGTGGAGACACAGGGTCCGGGCATGTGATTGGGTGGGATATGAGCCTCGATGTGAATGAAGCAAAGCGGCCGCTACTCGACTTCGTCGCTACGCACAAGCGTGCGGTCTTGGCCACAATCAAACGCGATGGACGGCCACAGCTGTCGAACGTGGTGTACGCCTGGGACCCTGATACGCACACGGCGCGTGTGTCGGTAACGGCGGATCGAGCAAAGACTCGCAACGCTATACGCGACCCCAGGGTGTCTCTGCACGTCAGCGCCCCTGACTTCTGGAGTTACGTGGTAGTCGAGGGTGACGCGGAACTGAGCGAGGTCACGACCGATCCTCACGACGCCGCCGCAGACGAACTCGTAGAGGTGTACCGGCTCGTTTCCGGGGGAGAGCATGAGAACTGGGACGAGTTCCGTCGCGCGATGATCTCCGATCGGCGGCAGATTCTCAGGGTTCGCGCGACGCACGTATACGGCACAACCCAAACGCCCTGAGTACCCGTTCCGCCTGACGTTGGTAGCCACAAAGTCAGGCGGCAGTGCTCGTGAACTGGTCACGAGCACTGCCGCTGCGTTGTGGTGCGAGCCGGGAATCAGCCCACGGAGACTGGCTTCTGTTCGTCCACGTCCAGGTCATCGTTGGTGCCACCGATCGCGGCAGCCTTGCGGTTGCGCACGACGCTCGAGATGAAGGCGGCGCCGATGAGGGCGACGCCGACGAGTCCCGTGATGTTCTCGTTGACGTGGTAGCCGATGGAGACGAGCAAGATCATCGCCAGCGCGCCGATGGCCCAGTGGGCACCGTGCTCGAGGTACACATACTCCGACAAGGTGCCTTTGCGAACCAGGTACACAGTGATCGACCGGACGAACATTGCGCCGACGAAGCCGAGTCCGAGGGCGATGATGATCGGGTCCGATGTGATCGCGAACGCACCGATGACACCGTCGAAGGAGAAGGACGCGTCGAGGACCTCGAGGTAGAGGAAGAGGAAGAACCCGGCCTTGCCGGTGGCCTTGGCCAACTGGGTGGGCCCACTTCCAGACCTCTCGGCTTCCTCGCCGTTCTCGCCCTCCTCCGGCGTGTTGAACAGCTCACCTAGCCCATTGACGGCGATGTAGGTAATCATGCCGAGCACACCGGCGATCATGACGGTGCCGATCTCGTGCTCGGGCGCGATGTATACGGCGGTGATCAGGAGCAGCGTGCCTGCGACGACGACCGCGAGTTGGTCAAGCTTGCCGATGCGGGCGAGGGGACGCTCTAGCCAGGACAGCCAGGTGATTTCGCGTTCCTCGAGGATGAAGCCGAGGAACAGCATCAACAGGAACATTCCGCCGAAGGCCGCGATCTGCGGGTGCGCGTCCGTGAGCAAGGTCTCGTAGCTGGCGCTGCCGTCAGGGAAGTACGCAGCACCGTCTGCGGGAGGGTTGAGGGCGAGGTCGATGGCGGCGACGGGGCCGAGGCCGGTGGCCAGCCAGACGATTGCCAGGGGGAAGACCAGGCGCATGCCGAAGACGGCGATGACGATTCCGATGGTGAGGAAGATCTTTTGCCAGAACTCGCTCATCCGCCTAAGGACGGTGGCGTTGATCACGGCATTGTCGAAGGACAGGGAGATCTCGAGAATCGACAGGATCGCTACGAGCAGTACGGCCTGTGGGCCGCCGTACAGCGCGGCGATGATCAATGCGATCACCGTCACGGCGAAGGAGAGACCGAATATTCGTACAACCACTAAGCGCGGCCTTTCTCTGATGGGCGATGTCAGGTGATTAGCAGATGTTCACATACCGGGGCGGGTATTGAGCCGAAGCTACGAAACCCACCCCGGTTGGAGAACGACGAGCCTCTGTCAGATAACGACGAGCCTCTGTCAGATATTCACGGTCAGATATTCACGCCGTAGTCCCGGGCGATGCCGCTCAGCCCGGACGCGTAGCCCTGACCGATCGCGCGAAACTTCCAGTCCCCGCCGTGGCGGTACAGCTCGCCGAAGACCATTGCCGTCTCGGTCGAGGCATCCTCGGACAGGTCGTAGCGTGCGAGCTCTTCGCCGTTGGACTTGTCGACGACGCGGATGAAGGCGTTGCGCACCTGGCCGAAAGACTGCCCACGCGCTTCCGCGTCGTAGATCGAGACGGGGAACACGATGCTTTCGATATCGGCCGGGACGCCCGCGAGGTTGACGTTGATCACCTCGTCGTCGCCTTCACCTTCGCCGGTGAGGTTGTCGCCTGCGTGCTCGATCGAACCGTCCGGTGAACGTAGGTTGTTGAAGAACACGAAGTGCTGGTCCGACACGACCTTCTTGTCGGCACCCGTGCCGATGGCGCTCGCATCGAGGTCGAACTCGGTGCCGGTGGTCGATCGGGCATCCCATCCGAGTCCGACCGCCACCGCGGTCAGGTTCGGCGCCTCCTTCGTGAGAGAGACATTGCCGCCTTTGGTCAAACTGACACCCATTACGGGTCCTTTCCGGATGAGGTGAGTGAACCCTCGACAACTGCCGAAGCTCCGAGTTCGTAATGCAGCATCACGATAGTGAATGATGGTCGCAGTGTTTCTCCGGATCGACAACAGCTGGCGCATCATTGGTGCCCAGAATGTGCATAACGCCACGCGTCTGCCTATCCTGCCGTGCTCAGCAAGTCCAACGCGGCAGTTCGGGCGGACCGGTATCCCTACCGAAGTCGCGGTGGTTGGCAAGGCGAGAACACGGACAGGACAACCATGTGGCACGGGGGACGATGAGCGTCAGCGAAGAGATCACGATGTCCGGCGTAGGGGCGGCGGTATCGGTACGTCATTTTCACCACCTCGATCCCGAAACCCATCGGCGGCTGTTCCTGCGCTCGCCGGAGGCGCTCGGCCCGGACGAGGATCGGGCGGTACTTGCCGTCGCATTGGGGGCGACACTGTACGTTCCCGCGACGAGACCAGACCTCGCGGAGACCATCCTCCGCAGGTCCGGCGACGGGGTGTGCTCGATGGTCCTGGATCTCGAGGATGCCGTAGCCGACCGCGAGGTGGAAGCGGCGCTACTCAATGCCGTCGAGGCGCTTGATCGGATCGCGGTAGTCGGCGGTGCGACGGCGCAGCTCTTCGTCCGGGTTCGGGAGGTCGAAGACATTCGCCGCATCTCCGGTTTGCTGACCACCGGTACACAGGTGCTGTCCGGGTTCGTGATCCCCAAGTTCGGCAGCCCAACCGGGGGCGCGTTTCTCGACGAGTTGGCCACCGCGTCGGAGCGACTCGGCAAACGCCTGTATGCGATGCCCGTGCTCGAGTCGTCGAGCGTAGTGCGCCGGGAGACCCGCGACGACGAACTCGCGAAGATCGCCGCATTGCTCGATGAACACCGTTCCAGCATCCTCGCAGTGCGAATCGGAGCCACCGATATGTGCGGTACGTTCGGCATCCGGCGCGATCGTGATCTGACAATCTACGACGTTCAGGTGGTCGCGGACGCGATCGGCGCGATCGTAAATTTCCTCGGCCGTACCGACGGCACCGGGCACGTGATCACCGGACCTGTGTGGGAATACTTTGCCGACCACGAGCGGATGTTCCGGCCGACTCTTCGCGCCACGCCGTTCGAGGAACACGACGAGGTGCGCTTCCGCCAGCGGTTGGTGAGCAGGGACATGGACGGGCTGTTGCGCGAGATCACCCTCGACCGTGCCAACGGTATCCAGGGAAAGACGGTCATCCACCCGACGCACGTCGCCGCCGTCCACGCGTTGTCGTCGGTCACACATGAGGAGTACCAGGATGCCCTCGACATCCTCGACGGTGAGAGCTCCGGGGGAGTTCGAGCGTCGCGTTATCGCAACAAGATGAATGAAATGCGCCCGCACCGAGCCTGGGCAGAGAAGACACTCGTCCGGGCGAAGGTGTTCGGCGTCACCAACGAGGGAGTCACGTTCGTGGACCTGTTGACCGCATCGGCCATCCAATGAGCTCGCATACCTTGTTGCGTGAAGTTCACTGGGCCACAAAATATCTAGGATTGGAATTCACCCATATCGGTTCGGGTGTCGGGATGACCATCTCAGATCTGGTCGTGCCGGGGCTGCGCCGCAACCCGCGCCGCGCGCATCTGCTCGTCTCGACGGTCCTCGGCAAGCACGTGCCCACCGATCCGGGCGTCGTGATCGCCGCGGGCGACCGGCTGGGTGATCAGGTGATGGACGTCCTCGGGACGGATGCAGATCCGGTGGTACTCGGATTCGCCGAGACCGCCACCGGTCTGGGACAGTGCGTCGCAACCAGACTGAATGCCCGCTGCTACCTGCACTCCACACGCCGGGATGTTCCCGAGATCGGGACGTTCGCCGGGTTCGAGGAGGGGCACTCGCACGCCACCAGTCATCAACTGCAGCCGACATCTGTCGAGTTGTTCACAAATGACCATCCTCTCGTGCTGGTGGACGACGAGATCTCGACCGGCGCGACCGCGATTGACGCGATTCGCGCATTGCACGAACACAATCCGCGCAGTCACTACATCATTGCCTCGCTCGTCGACATGCGAGCACAGCACCATCGGGACGCGGTAGACAGTGCTGCCGCCGAACTCGGTGTGAAGATCGACAGCGTGAGCCTGGCGGAGGGATACACAGTCCTTCCGGATGGGCTGGTCGAGTCGGTTGGTGCTCTTCCGGATCCAGTGCTCAACCCGGTCGGGGCGCGGACCGGAACCGTCGAACGTATCGATATCGACTGGCCTGCAGCGGTCCCGGAGGGAGGACGTCACGGGTTCCTGCGGGAAGACTCAGAGGAGTTCGACGCGGCGATCGAATCGGCTGCGGCGGCGCTCTGTGGACGACTCGACCCAGATCGCCCGGTGATCGTCATCGGGCACGAGGAGTTGATGTACCTGCCCTTGCGGATCGCGGAATCCATGTCGACGTCCGGGTACCGGGTTCGATTCCAGACCACGACGCGGTCACCTGCCTACGTGCTCGACCATGCGGGCTACCCCTTGCGCCGTGGATTTCGTTTCACCGCACCGGAGAATGGTGAAGACGAGCCGCGCTTCCTCTACAACGCACAGTGGCCGGAAGAGGACCCTGTCGTTGTCGCGGTGATCGACACCGCGGCAGATACAGACCGACTCACTGCGCGCGGTGGGCTGCTCGACGTTCTCAGCGCGTCGGGAACAGACGTGCTTCTCGCCGCCGTATCCGGCGCAGATCCGCAGTCGCTTCAGGCTGCGCGCGTGGGAGTGTCGGCGTGACGGCGCCGCTGGTCGGCCCGGACTTCGGCTCCTACGCTGCCGACGAGGTGGGGTGGCTTCTGAAGGACTTGTCGCACGTGGCCCTCGAAGCCGATGTCGCCGAGCGTGAGCGGCGCATCCAGGCAGGAGATGCCCACTATGCGGAGACACTGCCCATCGAGTACCAACCAGATGTCGAATACCGCGAACTGTTCGAGAAGGTGTTGCAGGACAGTTCTATCCGGTTGGCACGCGCGGTGGGGTCGGTTACCGAACTCGTACTGGCCGAGAGGGGTCAGGACATCACTCTGGTTTCGTTGGCTCGCGCCGGCACTCCGATAGGTGTGCTGATGCGCCGCTGGGCGCGCGAGGTTCGCGGGTTGACCCTGCCCCACTACGCCGTTTCGATCGTCCGGGATCGGGGCATCGATTCTGTTGCTCTCGATTACCTTTCTCGACACCATGATCCGAAGAAAGTCGTCTTCGTCGACGGCTGGACTGGCAAGGGCGCCATCGCACGCGAATTATCGCAGGCGCTCATCGCTCACCGTGATGCCGGCGGTGCGGAATTCGATGACGATCTGGCAGTCCTGGCCGATCCGGGTCATTGTGTCCGCACGTTCGGTACCCGCGATGATTTCCTGATCGCCTCCGCGTGCCTGAACTCGACCGTTTCGGGGTTGGTGTCGCGAACCGTACTCAACGATGCGCTGATCGGCCCCGGTGAGTACCACGGCGCCAAGTTCTACGCGCATCTGTCGAACGAGGACGTGTCCAATCATCTCCTCGACTCGGTAAGTTCCGCGTTTTCCGATGTCCGCGAGCATGTTCCCGGCGACGTCGAGGAATTGCTTCGTGCTGATCGAACCCCGACGTGGGAAGGGTGGAAGTCCGTCGAGGCGATCCGAGAACAGTACGGTATTTCGAGTGTGAACTTCGTCAAGCCGGGAGTAGGCGAGACCACCAGGGTGCTCCTGCGGCGCGTGCCGTGGCGGGTACTCGTCCGTGACCTCGACGCTCCCGAGCACGCACACATCCGACTGCTCGCCGCTGCGCGCTCGGTACCCGTCGAAGAGGTTCCCTCCCTGGCATATTCGTGCATGGGACTGATCAAGGATCTGGCATGACAACACTGATCGCGACCGATCTCGACCGGACCATGATCTACTCGCGCAGTGCTATGGAACTAGCCGCGGGCGAGAAGGATGTGACCGACCCAGCCGCACAAGACGATTTGCTGTGCGTCGAAGTGTACGACGGCAAGCCCCTGTCCTACGTCACGACGGCCGCCGAGTCCATGCTGCGGCGACTCGCCGACACCACGGTGGTCGTTCCCACCACCACCCGCACAGTCGCACAGTTCCAGCGCATCGAGCTGCCGGGGGCACCGTGGCGGTACGCGATCACCACAAACGGAGGGAACATCCTCGTCGACGGTGTGCCTGACGAGGGGTGGCGGAGCGATGTCGACGCTGCCATCGCTGCCGGTGCGGCATCGTTGTCCGAGATCGGCGACGAGTTGGCTCGCCGGGTCGACGACAGCTGGGTCCGTTCGTCCCGAATCGCCGACGAACTGTTCTCGTATCTGGTCGTCGACGTCGACGCGATGCCTACAGGGTTCGTCGAGGACTGGGACGCCTGGTGTTCGGATCGGGGGTGGGGAGCGTCTCGGCAGGGCCGCAAGGTCTACACGATGCCGAAGGCGGTGTGCAAGAGTCGGGCGGTTGCCGAGGTCCGCGCGCGTCTTGTCAAGGACGGGGTGCTCGAGCAAGGGACTTCCGTATTGGCGGCAGGTGACGGAGCGCTCGACGCCGCCATGCTCAGCAAGGCTGACGCCGCGATCCGCCCTCGACACGGTGAACTCGAAGCACTCGACTGGCAGCATCCGAGTGTGGCTGTCACCGACAGCAGTGGCATCGCCGCCGGCGAGGAGATTCTGCGATGGTTCTGGGACCGCGTGGAATGCGGTGCCGGGTCGACGCCGGCCGCGTCGCCTTTGTAGCGTGCGTGCGAGCCTGGCCGACATTGAAGAAATCGACATTGAAGAAATGATGTGCTCGATCTCCGGCGATCCGAGGACCTTGCTTGCGTCACACCCCCGTCACCTGGCGAGACGTGTGCACAGGTGGCGCGAATCGCACACCGTCGATGCGGTGCTCGTGTTCGATGCGAGCTAGTCTCACCCCCGTTGTTCTGCCGTGGGCCGACCGAGGCTGTAGGTTTCGCGTTCGATACCGGACCGGTGTTCGGGGCGGTATGGCACAGAGAGTCGAACGAGGCGGCAATGGATCGGATAGTAGGTGAGGTGAGTCGGCTGTTGGCACACGCTCGCGGAGTTGAATCGGCTTCGGTCTTCGGGCTGGTGCGCACCGTGGAGCGAATGCGTGGCAGGCCGCTGACCGTGAAGGAGAGCGCGGAGCTGCCACCAGGGATGTTCGGCTTGTGGCGCAACGGTGACGACCGAGACGAGGTGTTCTATGCGCCGTGGGTCGCTGCACCCGATCGCACGGTGGCTCACGAACTCGGGCATATCCTCCTCGGACATGGTGGGCTGCCAGTGGAAGAGGCCGTTCGGCACACTCTGCCTCCCGAATGGCATGACATGGCCTCATTCATGCTTCGTCAGTGCGGGCACGATGCGGGCGCGGACGAGCAGCTGCGGCAACTCGAGCGAGACGCCGAGGGGTTCGCGTCGGAGCTGTGTCGGCGAATCTCCGGAGCGGGCCGTGCACGTTCGGCGCGTATTCGGTCACATTTCAACGAAATCCTCTGAGCTATGGGCCTGATGATCGCATTGTCAGTGCTGCTCTGGTTCGCTGCCGTGACAAGGGCGCGGCGGTGGTGGCAGGCTCGGTCGGTGTTTACGCTCGGCGCCGCAATCGTGTTCACGTTCATGGCGATACACACCACCATCAACATCGGGCCGATCGACCGCGCTGTCAGTGAAGTGCTGGGGTTCCCGAATGCGACGTCGGCGGTCAAGCATGTCGTATTCATCGGGATCAGCCTGGGCGCATCACTCATGATTGTGGCGCTTCGGGTGCCAGGGGCCGCCATCCAACGCCGATGGACGGTGCCTGTGTTCATCGGCGCTGCGGCGACCTCGTCCGCGGCCCTCGCGTTGTTCTTCTCTGCCGATCGTGTTCCACAGGCGGATAGTGGATACGAATTCGACCACCAGTACCTGCACCTTCCTGGATATGCGGAGGCTGCTCTGCTGGTGATGGGCGTGGCGGCGGTGGTCTGTACGATCATTTCGATCGTTGTGCTGCTGGGATGGGACCTCGGCACGCCGGAGGGTCGTGGCCTGGCGATTCTTGCTCCAGGTGTCACGATTCTTGCGGTTTACGCATGGATGAGAACCGGTTACATCACGGCTGTTCGAGCAGCGTGGGTTGAGCCCACCACCACGATATTTGATCTGGGTACCAAGCTGGCCGCCATCGGGATCGTTCTCACGACAACGGGTCTGCTGTGGGCGAGCGTCGAAGGCGGACTCACGGTGCGCCTGCTGCGTCGAGACATCGCGCAGTTGCACCGGAGCTTGGTGGGCGAGCGCTGGCCAGGTGTCGCACGCGAGTCTCACGCCACTGCCGGACCCGCTCGCTATGTCGAGGACCGGGCCACTGAGGTGCTCGACGCTCTCTCGATGCAGGCGCGTCTCGATGGGCTTCCCGAGGTTGGACAGAGGATGGCGAGAGCTGAGTTGATAGCTGATTGGTTGCGATCGGGTGAACCCGCAGGCATCGGGGTATCGGACCTCCGTCCGCCTCCAGGTGCAGATGCTGTCAAATGGGTCCGTGCCATCGGGCGGGCCTATGCGTCGAACTCGGCTCCAACCGGGGCAGGTGACTCGAGGTGACGGCGCGCCTCGCACGACTCCTCACGGAAATCGCCGCCCCGTGGACGGTCAACATCGCGTCGTGTCTGATTCTGGGGTGGTCCATCGGGCATCCAGGTTGGGGCGCGTTCGTCGCGTTGTTCACGGGAGTGCTGCCGATGCTGCTCATCGTGGGTGGCATTGTGCAACAGCGCTTCGGGAATCATCACGTCACGGAGCATTCCGAGCGTCATGGTCTGATTCTGGCCATTCTCGCGCTGGTACTTGTGGCCCTCGTCGTGCAGCTCCTCGCGAGCGCGCCGTCTCAGATGATCGCCCTGACCTGCGCGGGGCTGGCAACTCTCGGAGCGATCGCGGTGTGGACATCCATCGTGCACGTCAAGGCGTCGGTCCACATGGCCGTGTGGTGTGGTGTGGTTGCCATCCTCGCCGTGGCGCTCGGTCCGTGGTGGTGGCTGGCCCTGGCCCTGGCGCCGGCCATCGCCTGGTCGCGAATCTACCTCGGACATCACACGATCGGCCAGATCGTGGTCGGCGCGTCCACAGGATTGGTCATCGCGCCGCTGGTGTACCTTCTGGTCGCTTGACGGCCTACGCCTGCTCGGAGTGTGCGGCTTGGTTTCCGGTCAGGTACGGGTTGTAGGCCCGCGCGGCGGTGGGCACGTCGTCCTCGCGTAGCGACCGGATCCAACTGATATATCTCTGGAAGTCGGCGTAAGAGGAGTCGTCGGCGAAGTAGTCGAGTGGGACGTGGAAGAACCGGGCAATGTCCTGGACGACCTGGAGACTCGGGTTCGGTCGCAGTCCGTTGAGGAGCATCGACACGTATCCCTGGGTGATGGTGCCGCCGTTGCTCCGAATACCGTCCACGATCTCGGACACGGTGAACGGCGGTCGATCTTTCGGATGGACGTTGTCGATCAAGTATCGGAACTTCTCGGCGAAAGTCGCCACCCGATTCTCCCTCTTGTCTGAATGGGCAACCATCGATGGACAGTTCGAATCTACCGGTACACCTGGCCCGAGCTGAGAACCAGTTGCGGTATCACAATCGTAATATTACTATCGTAATGCCCGGGTAGGGGAGGGTCGGAGCGGCTGGGTGAGTAGAGCTGACGGTGGCGGCCCTATCGCACAGGGGGTTCAGGAGTGCGGTTGTGGTTTCGCTCCCATTCGGGGACGACTAGAGCGTTCTCGATCAGCATCTCACCCAGCCGCTCCTTCTTGTATGACGTGAGCGAAAAGCGAGCGTCGCGCCACGTCCACTGCGCGACGCTTCTATCGAAAATGGGATGCGGCTCGGACATCGGCGATGTACTGTCCGACGTTTCCGATACCCATTGAAAAGTACGTAAGGATGCCGCATGGACGAGCGGGCGGGTGGTTGTTCGATCGGTGAATACCTGATCAGCTCGAGGTCGCCCGCGGAGTACCGCGCAATGTTTGCGCTGGACGACTCCGATCTGACCGGCAAGGTGCTCGACTGTCCAGGCGGCGGAGCGAGTTTCACCGCAGAGGCGAACGAACTCGGTGCCGACGCGACCGCGGTTGATCCGCTGTATCGACGGAATGCTGCGGTGATCGCCCAGTACGCTCTGGACGAGGTTGCGCGTGGTTCCGACTGGATGGCGAAGAACAGGGACCGGTACCGCTGGGACTTCTACGGCGACCTCGAGGGGCATCAGAGGATGCGCCGAGCGTCGGCTGAGAAGTTCGCCACCGATATCCTCGCGCACCCGGAACGGTATCGGGCGGGTGCGCTACCGAGGCTACCGTTTCCGGACGGCACGTTCGACCTCGTGCTGTCGTCTCACCTGCTGTTCACATACGCAGACCGCCTGGACTATCGATTCCACATCGACGCACTGCGAGAGTTGGCCCGGGTAGCGAGGGGGAACGTCCGAGTCTTTCCGCTTGTAGACCAGGCAGGCGAACGGCGCGATGATCTGTTGCCACCACTGCTGGTCGAACTCGAATCGTTGGGGCTGAGTCCGCAGGTCCGGACCGTCGACTACGAGTTTCAGCACGGCGCCGATGCGATGCTCGTGTTGGATGCGAGTCACCGTCGCTCAGACGGAACGTCTCATCCCTAAACCTGTTTTCTTCGAATCGATTTCGCCGTGGCAACACCAACCGGTCTGCGCGGTTGGTTTTCGGTCCTGAGATGGATCGGCGCGGGTACGATGCACTCCGGCGCGAACCCCAGGGTTCGTGCGGTTTTCTGCCATCAGGGAGGGGGGCTATGTATCGAGTTCGGCCACCACTGGCTGGACGAGTCGAGGTAAAGGGCGGTCTCGCAAGACTTCTCACGGAGCTTGCGGCCCCGTGGACGGTCAACGTCGCATCGTGCCTCATCCTCGGCTGGTCAGTTGGGCACCCGGGTTGGGGCGCTTTCGTGGCGTTGTTCTCAGGGTTGCTGCCGATGCTGCTCATCGGGCGAGGCGTTGTGCGGGAGAGCATCGGAAACCATCACGTAACCGAGCACTCCGAGCGTCACGGTCTGCTTCTGGCGATCCTCGGCATGATCTTCTTCGCCCTCGTCGTGCAGCTCGTTGCGGGCTCGCCGCCGGAGATGATCGCCCTGACATGCGCCGGCTTGGCCACTCTCGTGGGTATCGCGTTGTGGACGAGCATCGTGCGCATCAACGCGTCGGTCCACATGGCGGTGTGGTGTGGTGTGGTTGCCATCCTCGCGATCGCGCTCGGTCCGTGGTGGTGGTTGGGTCTGGCCCTGGCGCCTGCCATTGCATGGTCGCGGCTCCATCTCGACCATCACACCGTGGGGCAGATTTCGGTCGGCGCGGCGACGGGATTGATCGTCGCGCCGTCGATCTACCTCCTCGTGGCGTAACCGCCGATTCTTCTACCGCCACATACTCTCTCGTATGACAGAACTCTTCGTTCGGCGAAGCTCAAATTCCCAAGGCGCCAGCGATCTTCTGCAGATCGGAGATGGGATCGTCGGCTATGGGGAGTACCTGAATGGCTACGTGATCGGCGCCCGCATCGAGATGCTCCTTGAGTCGGCCCGCCACGTACTCGGCGTCACCGTGCGCGACGAGTGCATCGATCAGTTCGTCGCTGCCGCCGTTGGCAATCTGCTCGGTCGTGTAGCCGAGCCGCTCGAGGTTGTTCACATAGTTTCTTAGGTGCAGATAGGGGTTTTCGACAGCCTCGCGGCCGATCGGGCGTGCGCGGTCGGCGTCGGTGTCGAGAACCACCTTGTGTTCGGGCGCGAGAACTGGCCCCGGACCGAGAAGTTCCCGGGCTTCACGAGTGTGTTGTGGCGTGGTCAGGTACGGGTGGGCTCCAGCCGATCGTGCCGCCGAGAGTGCGAGAACCTTGGGTCCGAGCGCGGCAAGGACGCGCCTACTTTTGGGCACGGCGGCATTGTCGAGGACGTCGAGGTATTCGACCAGCGAGGAGTACGGCTTGCTGTAGTTCAGGCCGGGTTGTTCCGAGTGGCCGACGCCGACGCCGAGGAGGAAGCGTCCCGGAAAACGGGCCTCGAGCCGATGGAACGAGTCCGCGACCTCCGCAGCGGGAGCCATCCAGATATTGGTGATACCGGTTGCTACGGTGATTGACGAAGTGGCGTCGAGGAGCTTCTCGGCGATCTCGAGATCTGCAGGCGGAGAACCGCCGATCCAGATTGCTCCGTAGCCTGCGTCCTCGATGGCCTTCCCGACTTCAGGCTGCAGTCCCGCCGCGTGACGCCAGACGCCGAATTGTCCGAGCTGGGGGGTTTCTTCAATTGTTCGTGACATGTGACATGCACTCTCTATTCTTCGTTCCCGTTCCGGCAGGGTGTCTGTCAGGTGCCGGGCGGCCGGTACTCGGCGTCCCGTCGCACCGCCTCATCGATCTGCTGCGGCGTCAGCAACACCACGGATTCGGATCTCGCCGCACCAGAGGCGGCGGTGCGGATCCCCAGCGTGGCGGCCGCGACCTCGTCCGGCACATCCCCGATTACGAACAGGTCTCTGCCGCCGAGCGCGTAGTAGCAGGATTCGACCGTGCCCCCGACACTTTCGACCATCCGCGTGATTTCCTGGTGTCGTGCGGTGCCACCTTCGGTAAGCAATCCCTGCGCGCCTTCGGGTGAGTACGTGACCTGCCAGAGGTATCTCGGCATCGGTGCCTCCTCGATAGTGGGGTCATCCCCATGGTTCTACCGAGAGCGGCCACATGCAATAGCTGCCGGCGATAGGGTTGTGAGATGGCGAAGGCCAGGGTGGGCATCTCGGGCTGGACGTACCCGGGCTGGCGTGGTGACTTCTACCCGGAGGGTCTGGCTCATCGCGAGGAGCTGGCCTATGCGGCGCGGCGATTTTCGTCCATCGAGATCAACGGATCGTTCTACGCGTTGCAGAAACCGGCAAGCTACGCGAAGTGGCGGGACGAGACCCCGGACGATTTCGTATTCGCGGTCAAGGGGAGCAGGTACATCACCCATATGAAGCGGCTCGCCGATGTCGAGACCGCGCTGCCGAACTTCTTCGCGTCGGGTGTACTGGCACTCGGGTCGAAACTCGGTCCGTTTCTGTGGCAACTGCCGCCCACACTCGCGTTCGACGAAGCAAAGGTGAGCCGGTTCCTCGAACGGCTGCCAAGCACTACCGAGGAGTTGGCGCACCTGGCCCGCGCGCATGACGACAAGCTTCGGGATGACGGCACGCTCACCGAGACCGACGCGAATCGCCTAGTCCGCCATGCGGTCGAAGTTCGGCATCAGAGCTTCGATTCACCCGAGGCGGTCGAACTTCTCCGCGCCCACGCCGCGGCGTTCGTCGTTGCGGACACGGCCGGCCGATACCCGCTGGTGAAGACACCGACGAGCGATTTCGTATACGTACGATTGCACGGCGACGCGAAGCTGTACACCAGCGGCTACAGCGACGGCGCCCTCGACCAGTGGGCCGACGACATCCGCGCATGGACCGATTCCGGCTTGGACGTGTTCGTGTACTTCGACAACGACGTGAAGGGGTACGCCCCGTTCGATGCTCAGCGACTGAGCACCCGGTTGGCGTGAGTTGTCGTCGGCGCATGGCACAGTGGTCGTGCATCAGTGACGCGACGAGATGAGGAAACCATCGTGTGGCCCACCCACTGGCCGACGGTCCCACGGGAGATCGCGGAGGCGGTAGACGCGGCTGTCAGCGCGGCCGTTGCCTCGAATACCACCGCGTTCGCCGTGGCGTTGGAGGATCTCGATGGGCTGCCTGCCGAGCAGGTGCGTCTCGTGCTCTCCACGATCATCCACGAGCTGCTCGAGACGATGCACCCTGATGGCCTCACGGGCGAAGACGTGCAGAACGTTCTCACCCTCGCGGTGCGGAGGGCACACGAGTGGGTGCCCGACGTCGATGTGGCGTCGTTCGTCGCAGTCCTCACAGGCGCACTCGGTGTCGCCGACGCGGACGAATCCGATCCGCCCGCATCCCCCATCCCGTCGGCGATCTTGCTGATCGCAGAACTGTTGTCGAGCACGCAGAAGTCAGTGCACGACTACGTTCGTCGCGCACTGGACGAGGTGGCGCGTGCCGAGACCATCGAAATGCCTTGAGGCGAAATCATATGGAGCGTCGCGCCTAGAGGAATCAACCTCCGTCGGAAGTAAGTCCAAGACCTTCGAGGAATCTGTACTTGTCCCAATCGACCCAGGTTTCGACGATCTTGCCGTCTTCGTATCGATCCGTGTCGACCCCGGTCCATGTGCTCGTATTGCCGGTGGCGGGGATGCCCTCGAATGTTCCGGTCTGTGTGGCCGTCATTCGAAACCGTGAACAGACGTAGTCCTGATCCTGAACCTGAAGCAGGACCTCGAGTTTCACGTCTGAGAAGGCCTCATGGAAGCTCTCGAGCAGAGCCCTCCATTCGTCCAGCGACTTGGTCGACGTGCCACCCGCGACGTCGGGCATCTGATGATTGATGTAGTTCGCGGCCAGGTAGTCGTCCGGGCCGGGCGGGGTATTGTCACCCCAGAGTTCGAGGAAGTGCTTCGATGTCGCTTTGTGATCGGTAGCCATGCTTACCTCCTATGTGGCGAGCGAAGTCTCCACATTCGATACTGCATCAGTCGACCCCGATTTGCCTAGAGGATTTCCGAAGCGACCTGGTATCCGCCAAATCGTCCTATCCGTGGTAGATGACAGTGACAGTTTGCTGAGCTCAGGAAAATTTTCTGATGTTTCATCGAAAATGGTTGCAATGCAGTAGATGTAAGAAATATAGAGGCAAAAATCTGTTGCATGACAATCAATTTGGAAATGTATGCATGGGTTCGGGAACTAGGCCTTCATGACCAGCACCCGAGTCCGCGGTTGTCCGAGCTGAAGTTGGATGACGCTGTGGTTGGATGGAGAGATGGAAAGACGGGTAATCCGCCGGCTGGTCGGCGCCGGGGTGGGACTCGTCGTGCTCGCCGGTGTGATCGTAGCCGCGTCGACGGTATGGACGTCACGTAAGGCGTCCGGTCACGTCTACGATGTCGACGCTGCGCCCGCCGCACCCGTGGTGATCGTGCTCGGGACGCAGGTTCGCGACGGTGAACCCGGGGAGTACCTCGCCGGACGCCTCGATGTCGCGTTGCAACTTCTCGCGGATGGTCGCGCTGGGGCAGCGCTGGTCTCGGGAGACGGGGCGGGTCGGTCCGGTGACGAAATCGCCGCGATGACGAAATACCTGGTCGAGAACGGGGTGGACCCGAGTCGGATCGTCGGCGATCCGTACGGCCTGGACACCTACGACACCTGCAACCGTGCTGCCCGGACGTACGGAGTCACCGAGGCGCTGATCGTCACACAGTCGTTCCACGTGTCGCGAGCGGTGGCGCTGTGCCGAGGGGTCGGGATCGAGGCCGCTGGTGTCGCTGCCGGATGTGACTGCGGCACGATCACGATGGCCCGGAACACGGTGCGCGAATCGCTGGCCCGCCCCAAAGCAATTCTCGACCTTCTGACCGCACGAGACCCTGCGGTTGTTTCCGGGCCCGACGATCGGCTCGGCAAGGCACTCGGCTTCGATGGCTGACCAGATCCGGCGTTGCAGGGAGGACGAAATCGGTAGGCTCTTCGCTGACGACGAGCGGAGGCGCGATCATGGTTTCCCCGACCGATTCGAATGCGAGACCCGACCCGACTCCCCGCGAAATTCGTAGGTGGCGCCGCTACCTCGCGGACGAACGTGCCGAGGCTGCGGTCTACCGGGACCTCGCGAAACGACGCTCGGGTGAGGAACGGGAAATCCTGCTTGCGCTCGCAGAAGCAGAGGGGCGGCACGAGTCTCACTGGCGCACTCTGCTCGGCGAACAAGTCGGAAAGCCCGCACGTGGCGGAATCCGCACTCGCCTCCTCGGTTTTCTGGCCAGGCGGTTTGGATCGGTATTCGTGCTGGCGCTCGCGCAACGCGCCGAGACCCGCTCGCCGTATCCGACAGACTTGGATGCCACCGACGCAATGGGAGCGGACGAACGCATCCACGAAGAAGTGGTGCGCGCTCTTGCCACGCGCGGGCGAAGCCGTCTTTCCGGGACTTTTCGCGCTGCCGTGTTCGGCGCCAACGACGGACTGGTCAGCAACCTTGCGCTGATCCTCGGCATCAGTGGAAGCGGCGCCTCCAACGAAATCGTGTTGCTCACCGGACTTGCCGGACTGCTCTCGGGTGCTCTGTCGATGGGCGCGGGTGAGTACGTATCCGTGCGTTCGCAGCGTGAGCTGCTCGAGGCCTCGACACCGGGGAAGGGGGCGCGGGAGGCTGTGCCACTTCTCGACGTCGATGCCAACGAGCTGGCACTCGTATACCGGGCACGCGGCATGTCGGCGGCGGATGCCGAGAAGAAGGCGTCCGAGGTCCTGGAGGCAACTGATCAACTCGATCCTGTTTCGGGGGAAGACGCCGTCGACCAGCACGAGGCTATCGGTACAGGGCTCGGTGCGGCTGCGGCGAGTTTCTCCTTCTTCGCATCCGGCGCGATCATCCCGGTTCTGCCGTATCTCTTCGGGCTGCAAGGAACCACCGCGCTGGTGGTCTCCGCATCGCTGGTGGGCGTGGCTCTGCTCTCGACCGGCGTGGTAGTGGGACTCCTGTCGGGTGGTCCGCCGATCAAGCGGGCATTGCGCCAGTTGGCAATCGGATACGGTGCCGCGACCGCCACCTACATCCTGGGCATGTTGTTCGGTGCGAGTATCTGAGACCGTCATCGGCACGGCAGAACTTAGGTCTGGGAACCGACCACGTCAGCCCCCCGGGGTTGTCCGAGAAAGTTTTTCGCCCCGAGCGTGCGTGGTGAATCTGTGAGTGCCTGCAGGCGGTGTTACCTTCCAGTTTGCGGTGGTGCCGCGACCGAGCGGCGGATCCAACGGAGGGGGCGGGATGTCGAAGAAGTTGGTCGCGTCGTTCGCGGCCGTGGCGATCGGTTCGGGTGTCATCGTCTACTCGAACCAAAGCGATGCGGTTGCCGAACCCGAGGCGGTGTGGAACGGGATTCCCGGCAGCGGTCCGTGCGCTAGCGAGGTTTCGAACGAGACGGTATCGCTCATCCCGGAGAAGCTGGAGATTCCGGTTCCATACCCGAAGATCACGACGGTGCCCTACCCGGTGGAGGCGAAGGAACCGGTTCGTGTCTCCCAGGAATTACCCGCCGATCCATGCACCGATCCGTGCCCGGACTTGACCGACGAGACCGCCCTGGACTCCGGGAACCTCTCGAGTGTTCTGAACATTCCGGACGTCAGCCTGAAGTTCACACCGTTCCATCTTGGAATTCCCGTCCCGGGAGCCGATATTCAACTACCTCCTCCACCACCGGTGGCAAATCCCGCGACCGTGGAGGCTCCACGCAGTCCTGCTCCGCCGACCCCGAAGGTAGGAGAGGTGACTCGCGTGGCCAAGGTGACCGGGCCGGGTTCGGTCAGTCGCACGGACAAGCGCTACCAGGTCAACGGCACCGACCTCGGGATCATGTGGGAGTCCGCGCCGGACCAGATAGCGATTGCGTTCGGTGACACCTTCGGCAAGGGTTTCATTCCACCCGGCGGCCAGGGTGGCGATTGGCGCAGCAATGTGCTGGGGTTCAGCTCCGACCGCAACCTGGCGGACGGGATGAGCCTGGACAGCATGGTGATGGACAGCCGTTGCCATGCGGCGGAGGTTCTCGACAGCCGAAAGCTCGACAACGTCGAGATCACCACCATACCGACGTCGGGATTCGCCATCGGGGACAGGCAGTACATGAGTTATATGTCGATCCGCACGTGGTACAGCATTCCCACCACGTGGTGGACGAACTACGGCGGTATCGCCTACTCGGACGACGGCGGCTCCACCTGGACGAAGGACCCGTACGCGAAGTGGGAGAACATATTCGGCGTCACCAATTTTCAGGTCGCGTCGATGGTGCCTGTCGGTGACTTCGTCTACATGTTCGGCACTCCCAACACGAGACTGGGTTCGGTCGGACTCGCTCGTGTTCCGGTGGACCAAATCTTGAATACGTCTGCGTACCAGTACTGGCAGAACGGCACCTGGACACCGGTGGGAGGCTTCACGGAAGCGACGCCGATCGTCAATGCTCCCGCCGCAGAACTATCTGTTCGTTACGACGAGACGACGGGCAAGTGGCAGATGGCTTACCTCGACACGTCGAAGCTGGCCATCGTTCTGCGTGAGGCCGACTCGCCGCAGGGTGCCTGGTCCGACGGGGCGCGCATGGTCAGTGTCACCGAGTACCCGGAACTGTACGGCGGATTCATCCACCCCTGGTCGACCGCCGACGACCTGTACTTCACCATCTCGACCTGGTCCGACTACAACGTCTTTCTGATGAGAGCGAAACTGGGCGAGTAACCGGCTCGATAGCGGCGGCTCGGTGGCCGGTCGCGTCGCAGGCGTGACACCTTCACCGGTGTCTCCGCCTGCGACGTCCGCAAACGCGGGAGCGACGGCACTGAGGAAATTGTGAGCGGACGGGCCTACAGCTTGCGGGCCAGTGCGCGACCTGCCGCGCGTCCGGAGAAGATGCAGCCACCGAGGAAGGTGCCCTCGAGTGCGCTGTATCCGTGGACACCTCCGCCGCCGAATCCGGCAACCTCCCCGGCGGCATAGAGGCCTTCGAAGGCCGTGCCGTCCGGTCGGATCACCCGAGAGTCGAGGTCGGTTTCGAGGCCGCCGAGGGTCTTGCGGGTCAGCAGGTGCAGCTTGACCGCGATCAGTGGACCGTTCTTGGGATCGAGTAGTGCGTGTGGGCTAGCGACGCGGGTGATCTTGTCGGACAGAAGATTTCGCGCATTCTGGATCGCCATGATCTGGAAATCCTTGCTGTAACTGTTCTTCACCTCGCGGTCTCGGGCAACTATCTCACGCTCGATGTCCTCGTAAGCCACCGGAGCCTCCGGGGAGATTGCGTTCATGCCGTCGACGAGCTCGCGGAGGTTGTCGCGAACGACGAAGTCCGCACCCTTCTGCTTGAACGCCTCGACCGGTCCGGGCGCCCCCTTCCTGACCCTTTCGGCGAGAAGTTTGAAGTCGCGGCCTGTGATGTCGGGGTTCTGTTCGGAACCCGACAGCGCAAACTCCTTCTCGATGATCTTCTGGTCGAGGACGAACCACGTGTGGTGGTGTCCACTGTCCACGATGTGCTGGAGCGTTCCCAAGGTGTCGAACCCGGGGAAGTTGGGGCTCGGCAGTCGTTTACCGTTGCCGTCGAACCACATCGACGACGGGCCGGGGATTATGCGAATGCCGTGGTTGGGCCAGATCGGATCCCAGTTCTGGATGCCCTCGACGTAGTGCCACATACGGTCCCGGTTCACGATGTTGCCGCCCGCGTTCTCGGTGATCGCCAGCATCCGGCCGTCGACGTGTGCCGGGACGCCGGCGAGCATGTGCTCGGGAGCCTTTCCCAGACGTGCGGGCCAATTCTTCTTGACCAGTTCGGGATTGCCGCCGATGCCTCCCGACGTGACGATTACCGCCTGAGCCGAGAACTCGAACTCCCCGATCGCAGTCCGTGAACTCTTCACTCCGCGAGGCTCGGTGGACGGCTCCAGGACAGTGCCGCGCACGCCGGTGGCGGCGCCGTCCGTCACAACGATCTCGTCGACCTGGTGGCGGTGTTTGAACGTGACCAGTCCCCGCTTCGAGGCCGCGAGGACGCGCGTGAGGAAGATGTCCACCACGCCAGGACCGGTGCCCCAAGTGATGTGGAAACGAGGGACGGAATTGCCTTGCCCGATTGCGGACCCACGTCCACGTTCGGCCCAACTGACGTTCGGCATCAGGCGCAGGCCGAGGTCGTGGAGGTAGCGCCGCTTCTCGCCTGCGGCGAACTCGACGTACGCCTGCGCCCACTGTCGTGGCCATCTGTCCTCGCGGTCACGGTCGAACGCGGCGGTGCCCATCCAGTCTTGGATGGCCAGTTCGTACGAGTCCTTGATGCCCAGGCGTCGCTGTTCGGGGCTGTCGACGAGGAACAGTCCACCGAGCGACCAGAAGGCCTGCCCGCCGAGGTTTGCCGCACTCTCCTGGTCGACGACGAGGACTTTGCGGCCCGCCTGAACCAACTCATAGGTAGCGACCAGTCCCGCCAGTCCTGCTCCGACGACGATCGCATCAGCTTGTTCTGTCACGAAGACTCCTCATTTTTTGGGTGGGTATGAGCGGTATCGGGTTCGGTGTATGCGGCCACGACATGGGTGAAGAGGTCGAGGCGTAGTTCGCGTGCCGAGACGTCGTCCTCCTCGATCAGGCATTGGATCGTTGTGCCGTCGTGCAGGGCGACAAGCGCGCGACCGAGGACGAGAGGATCGCCGACTATGCGTCGACCGAGTCGGCTCAGCGCCTTCTCGAGAATAGGCATGATGGTGTGCAAGATCGCCTCTTCGCGCTCGGCTAGTGCTTGCTGGAGCGGTGGGTTTCGCAGCGCGTGGGCAATGAACTCGGAGTTGATTCGGTACCACTGATCGTCGATCGGGACTGCGTCGAGTACCAGTGCCGTGCCGGTTCGGAGTTTGTCGTCAGGGGTGAGCTGTGCGAGGGCAAGGGCCGAGGAGTCGGCGGTGCAACGGATTCGGTCGAGCATCGAGTTGGAGCGTTGCTCCCACATCGCGAAGAACAACTCGTCCAACGAAGCAAAGTTGGAGTAGAACGCGCCGCGTGTATAGCCTCCGCGTTCACAGATCTGCTCGACGGTAGACCGGCCGAAGCCGTTTTCCGCGAAGACCTCGCCTGCGGCGTCGAGTAGGCGTTGGCGAGTACGCACCCGCCGCTTCGTCACACGCGTGACTGTATCGGCGACAGGTTCGCCGGAGCGTGCCGGCGATGTCGACACAGCGCCTCCTCATCATCCCGGTTCGAGAGCAACGTTCGATACGCTAGCGCATCGGATACACCAGCGTATGCTTTTTCTGGTTGCGTTTCCCGGTTGAGAGCCGGGGAAGAGAGGGGCAGTTACCGGGCCCGATGGCGACGTACGGCATCTCGGTTCGCGCACCGTGGCGAGCAGTACCGCTGGCGGCCGGTGCGCGACACGTCAGCGTAGATGACATGGCATTCTTCTACTGCGCAGCGGCCTAGGCGGTGCATCCCGCGGCCCACCAAGTGCAGCGCCGTCCCCATGGAGATCAGAGCTTCGAGTACACCCGCGAGCGAATGTTGGTCGTCGCGGTAGTGAAGGTGCCAGCCGTCGTCGGCGTGGTTGCTCATTCGGGGATAGGCCGAGGCCTTCTCGAGCATGATGTTGACGAGTTCGGCCCGATCCTCTTCAGCGGTGGCGTCCACGACCAGTGCCCACCGGTCGAGAATTTCGTGCACGTCGGACAGGTCGTCGTCGGTGACGGGGAAGTCGATTACGAGGCCGGACTCGACGCATCGGGCGACGAGTTCCTCTGTTGATTCGGGTGGGCGATTCGCAAGATCAGCGGCTAGTACGACAGCAGGTTCGCCGTAAGGGTTGAGATGCACAATGCCATTACATCACGCTGGGGGCATGAGTGACCAGCATCAACATGAATGGCGTGAAACGTTTCGGTACCGGACGAGCACGGGAATCGTCGCGTACCGTGTCTGCGGGTGTGGACTGTGGGAGGTGTCGCCGACTGAGGTTTCGCCCTCTCAATCCCCGTAGCCATGTCCAATCACGCACGCGACGAACGGGTTCGAGCCGTTGTCTGTGTACAAGCGTGAACAGGTCTCCTTCTCGGCGCTTGTCGAGGTATTGGCGAATGGTTTTGTGCAGTGTCAGATCCAATCCGTTCCCGCAGATGGTTCAGCGCCCGGTGTTGCGCGACGCGGACGGCCCCAGCAGTGGTGTCGAGGACGCGAGCGGTCTGTTGTGCCGACATTCCCAGCACGATGCGCATGAAGAGGATCTG
Organism: Rhodococcus sp. NPDC049939; assembly: GCF_040656415.1. NCBI lineage: Bacteria > Bacillati > Actinomycetota > Actinomycetes > Mycobacteriales > Nocardiaceae > Rhodococcus > Rhodococcus sp. NPDC049939. The sequence continues at coordinate 119,932 of NZ_JBFAMC010000001.1, forward strand.
CTGATGCCGGGTCGAGAGACCTTCGACGAGTTGTCCTACGTCGGTGCGTAGTTCGCGGTGGAGAACGTGGTGTTCTGGGCTGTCCTCGGTGCCTACCGGGTCAGCTGCGGCTGCAGCGCGCGCGGTCGTGACGGACCACCGGGTCGCGCGACGCCGAGCGTCACACACCTTGTGCGCCGCGATGCCGAAGATGAACGACAAGAGGGACTTTCCCTGGTCCTCATATGTGGGGAGTGCCCCTATCAACGCCATGCAGACGTCCTGGGTGACGTCTTCGGCGCAGGCATGCGAGCTATCCGTGCCTTCGAGCCTGCTCTTGGAAAAGCTGTACACAAGGGGGTATGCGATACGTAAGACTTCTTCCACGGCCGCTTCGTCCCCATTCACGGCGTCCGGAGCGAGTGCTTCCAATTTGGCTCGCAGGTCCAACTCGATCATGATGTCCTCCCCGATTCTGTGTCCGTATCCAGACTCGACGGAGCATGCGAATGGCGATAGGCACCACAGGGTGGGAATGTCCCCACTCTCTGGCAGCAACTTCATAGCGTCGTCTAGGACACGGGCTAGATCTGCCCAGATTCGACAATCGAGGTTGTTACCTTCAAAGCCATGGACCCCGTCCGTAACCCATATGCGCCAGGAGCAGGACAGCGGCCACCGGAACTCGCCGGGCGAACTCGCCAACTCGACGCATTCGACGTGGTGCTCGAGCGAGTCGCCCGCGCGCGCCCTGAACGCAGTGTGATGCTCACCGGTCTTCGAGGGGTAGGCAAGACGGTGCTGCTCAACCACTTGCGTTCGGCGGCAATCTCGCGGAGGTGGGGAACCGGGAAGATCGAGGCCCGTCCAGACCAGGAGTTGCGCAGGCCGCTGTCGTCGGCATTGCACATGGCGGTCCGGGAGATCGCCGGTGCGCACCGCGACCCCGACCGGGTCGAGGCGTTCCTCGGCACCCTCAAGTCGTTTGCCCTGCGTGCGACCGGAGACAAGGGCATACGGGAACGGTGGCAGCCGGGTATCGACGTGCCGGCAGTGAAGGGTCGTGCCGATTCGGGTGACATCGAGATCGACCTGGTCGAGTTGTTGGTCGAAGCGTCCTCGTTGGCCGGAGACGTCGGGGTTGGGATCGCACTGTTCATCGACGAGATGCAGGACCTGGGTGCCGCGGATGTCTCGGCGATTTGCGGCGCTTGCCACGAATTGAGTCAGGATGCGGCCCCGTTGATCGTGGTCGGCGCGGGACTGCCACACCTTCCCGCGGTGCTGTCGGCGTCCAAGAGCTATTCGGAACGCCTCTTCAGCTACCACCGCATCGATCGTCTGGATCGTGAGTCCGCCGACCGGGCACTGATCGCGCCCGCCCGCCGAGAAGACGTGAAATTCACTGACGAGGCTCTCGATGCGCTGTATGCGGCAGCTGACGGCTACCCGTATTTCGTTCAGGCGTACGGCAAGGCGACGTGGGATGTGGCTGCGGTAAGTCCGATTACCGCCGAGGACGTTCGGGTGGCCGCACCGACGGCGGAGGAAGAGCTCGCGGTCGGCTTCTTCGGATCGCGTTACGAGCGCGCTACTCCCGCCGAACGCGAATACATGCGAGCGATGGCCGATCTCGCGGACGACGGCCCAGTGGCGACGGCGACGATCGCCTCCGAACTCGGTCGCAAGCCCGCCTCCCTGTCACCCGCGAGGGACGGGCTGATCAAGAAGGGTCTGATCTATTCGGCTGAGCGCGGATCGGTCGGATTCACCGTGCCGCACTTCGGTCGGTATCTGCGCGCCCAGAACGACTAGGTATATGAGGCACCGACCTTCGCGGCGCTTCCTCGGGAAGTGGAGGCCCACTAGCGATTTCTAGTCATCTCTACGGCACGACGTAGAGAGCTCAAGATTCTCATGTCGAGTATCGAGATGCTATCGGCTCTGGCCCTCGTCGGGGGTTGTGACGCATCCTGGATCTAGGACGAAGGGATCAACGATGCCCGAGAATGTCGCCCGGAAAGTCATCAGTGCACACCTCCTCGACGGTCGGATGGAACCGGGCGAGGAGATCTCGATTCGGATCGATCAGACCCTCACACAGGACGCCACCGGAACCCTCGTGATGCAGGAATTGGAGGCGCTCCACCTCGATCGCATCGAGACCGAACTGAGCGTGCAGTACGTCGACCACAATCTGCTGCAGGCCGATGAGAAGAATGCCGAGGATCACGAGTTTCTTCGATCGGCGGCTCTCCGGTACGGGTTGTGGTTCTCGAAGCCCGGTAACGGGGTCTCCCATCCAACCCACATGCAGCGATTCGGTGTTCCCGGCAAGACGTTGGCTGGGTCGGATTCGCACACACCGGCGGCAGGGTCTCTGGGCATGCTCGCGATCGGTGTGGGAGGGCTCGAGGTGGCGATGGCCATCGCGGGTCATCCCCTGTACCTTCGGATGCCTCAGATCTGGGGTGTGGAATTGACCGGCAGGCTGCCCGAGTGGTGTTCGGCGAAAGACGTCATCCTCGAGATGCTCCGCCGCCACGGGGTCAAGGGCGGTCTCGGCAGGATCATCGAATACCACGGATCGGGACTTGCGACGTTGACGGCGATGGACCGTCACGTCATCGCGAATATGGGCGCCGAACTGGGCGCCACCACATCGATATTCCCGGCCGACATCGCGGTTCGCGACTTTCTGCAGTGTGAGGGGCGGGAAGAGGACTTCGTGGAACTTCTCGCCGACGACGGTGCGGACTACGACTTGCATGAGCACATCGACCTGTCGACGATCGAGCCACTGATCGCGAAGCCGTCGTCACCGGGGAACGTGGTGCCCGTCCGCGAGGTGGTTGGTGAGGATGTGAGCCAGGTGGTGATCGGATCATCTGCGAACCCCGGTCTACGTGACTTCGCGATCGTCGCTGCCATGGTGTCGGGGAGGCAGACCGTCCCGAGTGTGAGCTTCGACGTCAATCCGAGTTCACGGGAAATCTTGTCGGATCTCACGGGGATGGGCGCGACGCTCGAGCTGGTCATGGCAGGCGCGCGGATTCACCAGTCCGGATGTATGGGCTGCATCGGCATGGGGCAGGCGCCCGCGACGGACAAGAACTCTCTGAGGACTATGCCCCGAAATTTCCCGGGCCGCTCGGGAACCAGGGAGGACTCCGTATGGCTGTGTTCGCCGGAGACGGCGGCAGCGTCGGCGCTGACCGGGGTCATCACCGACCCGCGGAACTGGGCGAGAGAAGTAGGAATGCCGTATCCGAAGATCGAGTTTCCGGCACGGGCTGCGATCAACACCGCCATGCTCGTGGCGCCACTACCCGAGGAAGAAGCCCGTGGCGTCGAACTCGTGAAGGGGCCCAACATCTCTTCCCTGCCCGAGCTTCCGCGCCTGCCCGACCGACTCGAGGCACCCGTGCTCCTCGTGGTCGGTGACGATATCTCCACCGACGAGATTTCACCGGCGGGGGCGCGTGCTCTGCCGTTTCGTTCCAACATCCCCAAGCTTGCCGAGTTCACGTTCACTCAGATCGACGAGACATATCCTGCGCGCGCGGAGGAGGTGGCGAAGAGCACCGGGCATTTCATCGTCGGCGGCGACAACTACGGTCAGGGGTCTTCTCGGGAACATGCAGCGATCACGCCGCGTCACCTCGGGCTGCATGCCGTCATCGCGAAGTCGTTTGCCCGAATCCACTGGCAGAACCTCGCCAACTTCGGTGTGCTCGCGCTCGAATTCGAGAATCCGGACGACTACGACACCATTCGGCAAGGCGACGTGCTGATCCTCGACGGAGTACGTGAGGCCATTCGTTCCGGAGCGCGCCTGACTGTATTCGACGTGACGCGCGAGCTCGAGATTCCCGTACATCATCGTCTGTCTCGGCGTCAGGTGAATGACGTGCTCGCAGGCGGATTGATCCCCAACCTGGCAAGACAGGGGTAGCTGAACTCGGCCGCCGTACACTCGGCGCCGATGAACGAAATTCAGTCGCTTTGGGAGCGCATGAGCGCCGTCAGTCCCGCTCCTGCCACCTGGGTCGTCCAGACTACGGCGGTTGTCGCCGTGGTCCTGGTTGTCGAACCGCGGTCCTGGCGACTTACCCGCAACGTGGTGACCATCGTCCATGAGGGTGCACATCTGTTGGTCGCCTTGCTCTTCGGGAGAAGGCTCAAGGGGGTGCGCCTGCACTCGGACACTTCGGGTGTTGCCATCTCTTCGGGAAAACCCACCGGCCCGGGCGTGGTCCTCATGACCTTCGCCGGATATGTGGGTCCCGCTGTACTCGGGCTGGGCGCTGCCTGGGTGCTCGGCACAGGACACGCAGTGGCGGTGCTGTGGATCGGTGTGGCGGCCCTGGCCGCGATGCTGGTTCTCGTCCGGAATCTGTATGGGCTGTTCTCCCTGAGCCTGGCCGGGGCGCTACTGTTCGGGCTCGTCTGGTTCGGGACACAGGACCAGCAGGTGGCGGCGGCGTACTTGATCACGTTGTTCATGCTCTTGGCCGCGTCGCGGCCTGTCATCGAATTGCAACGCCATCGCGCGAAGGGGGCGGCCCCGAACTCCGACGCCGATCAGCTCGCCCGGCTTACCCGTATCCCAGGACTCGTCTGGGTGGGCCTGTTCCTGGTTGTGACGGTCAGTTGTCTCGTGGTCGGCGGCGGTTGGATCCTCAGTCCGGTCATCGGCTGACCAGTGCGGAAGCCAAGACGGGTCCGAGTACTGCGAGGGCCTCCGGGTCCGTCATGTGGCGATGCGGGTAGTTGACGGTGTGGTCGATCAACTCCCCGCCGATCCATGGTCGCCACGTCTCGCTTGCGGGGACGGGTTGGGATTCGTCCCGGGTCGCGCTGAAGAAAAGCAATCCGCCATCGAACCATCCCGGCGCGTAGCCGACGGCGGCGTCGATGACGTCTACATAGTCTTCGTACAATCGCTTCAAGTGCTCCGGATCGAGTTGCCGGGCGAGATCGCCGTCGAACTCCGCCAGCAACTCCAGCGCCGACGGCAGCGGATTGTCCCGTTGCGCGGTGGCATAACTGTCGATCATGGCAAGCATGCTCACTTCTTCGCCGAGCGACCGCAACTCGACGGCCATTGCGTGGGCGATTACGCCACCAACCGAGTATCCGAGCAGATGGTAGGGCCCCTGCGGCTGCACGCGGCGAATCTCCTCGACGTAACGGTGGGCACGGTCGGTAATCGAAGTGAACCGTTCGTCGGGCGCGGTCAACGCTGGCGACTGCAGGCCGTAAACGGGTCTACCCGGATCGAGGTGTGCGTGCAGTCCCGAATAGCACCAGGACAATCCGATCGCAGGATGTATGCAGAACAGGGGTTCTCGCTCGTCGCCTCGGCTCAAGGGCAGCAGTGTGTCGAGCGCGGAAGCGGCTTCGGGACCCTGCTCATTCGATGAGATCCTGGCCGCGATTGCTTCAACCGTCGGATCGTCGAAGAACCATTCGAGCCGGACGGCGACATCAGTCGTGGTGTGCAGTCGTGATGCGGCCTTGACTGCCGACAACGAGTTGCCCCCCAACTCGAAGAAGTTGTCGTCCAACCCGACCGGACCGGCGCCGAGAATCTCCTCGAACGCGGACGTGACCATTTTCTCGATACAGGTCGTGGGAGGCCGAAATGGCTGGGTCCGCGGAATACCGGGATCGGGCAGCGCCCGCCGATCAAGCTTGCCGTGGGGTGTCGACGGCAACGCCTCGACCACCGCGATCTGGTTGGGCACCATGTATCGAGGGAGACTCCGAGCCAGTTCCGCCGACAACAGTCGGGTGTCGATCACGACGTCCGGGCGGGGGACCACATACCCGACCAGACGGGCTCCGGCGACGGGGGATTGGTGCACCGCGGCTGCAGATTGAGCGACGTCGCGGTGAGCCCGCATTGCCGCTTCGATTTCTCCGAGCTCGACGCGTTGGCCGCGAATCTTCACCTGGAGATCATTACGGCCTAGGTAGTCGAGGGTTCCGTCTCTTCGGCGACTCACCACGTCGCCCGTTCGGTACATCCGTTCACCGGACGAACCCCATGGATTGGCAACGAACCGGGCGGCGGTCGTGCCGGGTTGTCCCAGGTACCCGCGAGCGAGTTGCGCTCCCGCGAGATACAGCTCACCCGGAACGCCGACCGGCGAAGGATGTAATCGCGCGTCCAGAACCAACACGCCGACGCCGCACATGGGCAAGCCGATCGGGACGGTCCCGTCGCTGGTGTCGACGACGGAACGGGTGACGGCCACAGTTGATTCGGTCGGACCGTATTCGTTGTACAGCAGCGCATCCGGACACCGTGTTCGGAAGGCGTGAGCGGTGTCGCGGGGTAGGGTCTCGCCGCCACACGACACCTGTCGCAGCGACGTGAGATCGGTATCCGGGACCGTCAGGATCTCGGCGAGCATGAGTGGAAGGAAGTACCCCACACTCACCCGATGCCTTCCGATCAATTCGGCGAGACGCAGAGGATCGCGCTGACTGTCCGCCGGCGCGATCACCAACCGCGCACCCGCGACGAGTGGCCACCAGAGCTCGCGCGCCGAGGCGTCGAACGTGTACTGCAACTTCATCAGCACCGTGTCCTCGGGGCCGATCGGGTCGGTGCGCTGCCGCCAGTTCAGAAAGTTCACGACGGATGCATGAGTCACCACCACGCCTTTCGGTGCGCCTGTCGACCCCGACGTGTACATCACATACGCGGGGTTCTGGGCCCGTAGGGGCGCGATCCGGTCGAGGTCGGTTACCGGAGACGAATCGAGACCGGATACATCCACGCTGTCCAGGACTACGAGAAGGACGCCCGAGGGCACTCCATCGGAAATCTCGTGACGATCTCGTTCTGTGGTGAGGACGACGTGTGTGCCCGAAGCCTGGATCAACTCGGCGTTGCGATGCACTGGATGGTCCGGATCCATCGGCATGTACGCCGCTCCGGTCTTCGCCACGGCGTACATTCCGATGAGGAGATCAATGCCGTGGCGGACGGCGAGCCCCACGATCGATTCCGGTCCGACGCCGATGCCGATGAGATGGCGGGCCAGGCGATTGACGGTCCTGTCGAGTTCGCGGTACCTGAGTTCGCACCCGCCTTGCACGGTGGCTGTCGCGTCGGGTGACGCGGCGACCTGCCGGTCGAACAGATCGACGAGTGTCAGGCCTGTGGGGGCTACCACCGGAGGTGGAAGGATCCGTTCGAGGACAGCAATGTCTCCAACGGGCAGATCAGGTTGTGCGACAGCCTCGCTCAGGGTCGAGACGAAACGATCGGCGATCGCCGCGACAGTGTCATGGTCGAACAAATCGGTCGCATAGGTGAACACGAGAGACATTCCGGCTCGCTCCGCCGGCGGGTGTGGGCCGACGACCACGGTGAGTTGGAGGTCGACCCTTGCCGATTTGATGGACGGGGTCAGTTCGCGGACCTCGAGACCGGGCAGGGTGAGCGGGGTGTGGTCGAGATTCTGGAAGGCCAGGGCAACCTGGAACAGGGGATTACGTGCGCGAGACCGGGAAGGGTCGAGTACCTCGACCACGGTCTCGAAGGGCACGGTGGAGTGCGCGAACGCGTCGAGATCGCTCTCGCGAATCCGGCTGAGTAGGTTGCTGAAGCTTTCCCCGGGAACCACTTCGGTGCGCAGAGCGAGGTTGTTGACGAACATCCCGACCAGTTCGTCGAGGGCTTGATCCCCTCGTCCGGCGACTGGTGTGCCGATCACGATGTCGGTCGACCCGCTGAGCTTCGCCAGTAGAACCGCGAATGCGGCGTGCACGACCATGAATGCGGTGACCGAGTTCGCCGATGCCGTGCGTTCGATTGCGCACCAGACATCGTCGTCCAGTGTTGATTCGACGTTGGCACCGCGGTGCGACGCAACGGCGGGACGCGGTCTGTCGGTCGGAAGCGATAGTTGTTCCGGTGCACCCTCCAGCATCTTCTTCCAGTACGACAGCTGCTGTGCGACAATCGAATCAGAATCCTCCCGTTCGCCGAGGAAGTCGAGTTGCCAAAGGGTGTAGTCCGTGTACTGGACGGGTAGCGGCTGCCAGTGCGGCGCCTGTCCGGACAGTCGCGCGGCGTATGCCTGCATGAGGTCACCAGCCAGTATGCCCATCGAATAGCCGTCCGCGCTGATGTGATGGACGGTCATGGCCAAAACCCACTCGGTATGGGACAGGGCGAACAGCCTGGCGCGTATCGGAAGCTCGTCGCTGAGAGTGAATCCGGTAGTCGCACAGGCCGTCACTCGTGCAGCGACCTCATCATGGGATACGGGAATCGGCGTGAGCCGCGGCACCGCCCGCGGCGCCGGGGTGATCTGCTGATACGCGACACCGTCATGCTCGGGGTACTGGGTGCGCAACGGCTCATGACGACGCACCACGTCCCCGAGGGCTGCACCAAGAGCGGCCACATCCAGTGACCCCGACAGCCTCAGTGCCATCGCGATGTTGTATTCGGGTGACCGGGGAGCGAGGCGGGCAAGGAACCAAAGCCGTTGCTGAGCAGGAGACAGCGGGATACGCGCAGGCCGGGGACGGACTGTCAGGGCGACCGGGGCCGCGTCCTGAGCTTGTTCCGCGACGGCCTCAGCGAGCGTGGACACGGTAGGGGCATCGAACAGGGTGCGCACCGGCACGGTGGCGCCCAAGGCCGCGCCGATTCGCGAGACGGCACGCGTGGCGGACAACGAGGTGCCACCGAGTGAGAAGAAATTGTCTTCCCGCCCCACCAGATCGGTGCCGATCACCTGGGCGAACACCGTCGCAACGACCTGTTCGGTGGGCGTGCGCGGGGCGTGGAATGGGACCGTGGTGGGCTCTGGGTCGGGGAGGGCCGCGAGATCGAGTTTGCCGTTCGCGGTGAGCGGAACGGTGTCCACGACGACCACGGTCGTGGGAACGAGTGGCGCCGGCAGATACGCGGCCACGTATCGGATGATCTGCTCCGGATCGACGGTTGCATCTTGTGCCGGAACGACATACGACACCAATGCGTCCGCACCGGTGTGGAGCACGCGCAGATCCGTCGCGGCGAACCTCACGCTCGGATGCTCGAGGAGAGTCGCGTCGATTTCGCCGAGTTCGATCCGGACTCCGCGCAGTTCGACCTGCGCGTCGTTACGATACAGGTACTCGATCGAGCCGTCAGGTCGCCGCCGCCCGACATCACCGGTCCGGTACATACGTTCGCCGGCCGTCCCGAATGGACAAGCCACGAACCGTTCTCCGGTCAGTCCCGACCTGCGGTGGTAGCCTCGCGCAACACCCGGACCGCGAATGTAGAGTTCGCCCGCAACACCCGGCGGAACCGGGTGCAAGCGCGGATCCAGCAATACGATCGTGGAACCGCGCACGGGACGGCCGATCGTGACGACCTCGCCGGGCTCCATCGGATCACTGATGCTTGTAACTATGGTGGTTTCGGTCGGCCCGTAAGCGATGAACAACGAGATATGTTCCTGTGCGGCCCAGTCGGCGACGAGGCGCGGGGGGCAGGGTTCGCCGCCGACGACGACGAGAAGTGCGTGCAGTCCGGCCGGGTCGATCGTGGCCAGTACCGTCGGGGTGGTGAACATGTGCGTCACTCGTTCGGCCACGAGCACATCTGCGAGTTGGTCGTCGCCGTAGACCGTCGGTGGCGTAAGCACCGCGCAGGCACCCGCGCCGAGCGCCATGAGCAACTCGAGCATCGTCCCGTCGAAACTGGGGGACGATGCCAGCAATATGCGTGAGGACGCCGTCACCGAGTATCGTTCACGCTGTTCTGTAGTGAAATTCGCGAGACCTGCGTGCGTCGCCACGACACCCTTGGGCCTGCCGGTCGAACCCGACGTGTAGATCACGTACGCCGGATTCTGGGTGTGCAGTCGTTGCACACGATCTGAATCGGTTATCTCCGCCGACGAGTAGCCGCGGCACTCGCTACGGAAGCCCGGGTCGTCGAGCATGATCCAGTCGACCGCATTCGGCATCACCTCGCGATCCGACCGGGTGGTCAGCCCGAGAACGGCGCCGGAGTCGTCAAGGAGGTACTCGATGCGGTGTAGAGGGTAGTGGGGGTCAACGGGAACGAACGCAGCACCGGTCTTTGCGACGGCCCATATCGAGAGGACCGAGAGTATCGAGCGGGGCAGGCCCAGGGCCGCGACCGATTCCGGCCCGATCCCACGTCGAATCAATGCGCGGGCAAGTTGATTCGATTCGAGGTCGAGGTCGCGGTAGGTGACGGACCGGCCCTCAGCTCTCAACGCCGTCGCGTCCGGGTCGTGTCGGACGGCCTCCGACAACAACTCGGGCAGCGTTCGGGGCGGCAGCGACGGTGGACTTCGGTGTCCGACCTCGACATCCTTCTCCTCAGGGCAGAGCAGTTCGATGTCACCGATCACGACGTCGGGATTGTCGAGGACCGTCTCGAGAATACGTTGGAACCGATCCGCGAAACCTCTCACGGTGGCCTCGTCGAACAGGTCGGTGGCGTAGGTGAAGACGCAGGAGAGCGGGGCTGGGTCACCCGCAGCGTCGAAAGACTCGGTGACCGTCAGCTGAAGGTCGAACTTGGCTGTGTGGGTGTCGACCTCGAGAATTCTGGCGGACATGTCCGGAAAGTCGATCGCGATCGGTACCGGGTTGTGGAAGGAGAGCGCCAATTGGAACAGTGGGTTGTGACTGAGGGCGCGAGTCGGCGAAAGGGACTCCACCACATCCTCGAAGGCAACGTCCGCATGGGAGTACGAGGCGAGGTCGACGCTGCGCGCGTGGGCGACGACCTCGGCGAAGGATGTGTGCAGGGGGGTGTCGGTTCGCAGCACGAGAGTGTTGACGAACATGCCTACGAGATCATCGAGTTTCCGGGGTCCACGTCCGGAAATCGGAGTGCCGACTGCGATGTCGTGGATGCCGCTGAGCCTGGTCGCAAGAACCGCCAGCGCCGCGTGTACCACCATGAACGGAGTTGCGTCGTGGGTAAGTGCGAGTTCACGAATCTTCTGGTGGCTGTCGGCGTCGAGCGAAAATGTCACGTGGGCACCGTGGTGAGTCGCGACGCGAGGGCGGGGGCGGTCGCACGGAAGCGGCAACACCTCGGGCAGTCCGGACAGAGCCTGCGTCCAATACGAGAGCGCCGGGCTGCCCGGTCGACCGCGCAAATCTTGCTGCCACCGTGCGTAGTCGGCATACCGAACGGGTAGCGGAGCCCAGGAAGGCTCGGTTCCGGTCGTTCGAGACGTGTACGCCGCCAAGATGTCTCGTGCAAGAGGCCTGAGCGAAAAACCGTCGACACTGATGTGATGTATGACCAGAACGAGCACCCACTCGTCCTCACCGACCGCGAGGAGTGCGGTGAGAATCGGGGGGTCGACGGTGAGGTCGAATCCTGTCGAATTCAGTTCGTGTATCACTCCGGCGGGATCCACCGTCTTCGTGATCCGACAGGGCGATACAGCAGAGGCAGGAAGCACGTGTTGGTACGGAATCCCGTCGTGCTCGGGGTAGACCGTGCGCAGGGGTTCGTGACGCTCGATCACGTCACCCACCGCCGCGCACAACGCCGATTCGTCGAGTGTGCCCTTCAGAGACAACATGATCGGAATGTTGTCTGCGGACGTGTCACCGTCGAGACGGTTCAGGAACCATAGTCGCTGTTGCGCCGGCGACAGTGGGACGTGCTCGGGCTGAGCCCCAGACAGTGGGACGTGCTCGATCGGAACGCGAGCCACGAGCGGTATCGAATCGGTGCCGCGTCCCCGCATGGCGAGATACTCGGACAGTCCAGCGACGGTGGGATGGTCGAACAACTCGCGAATCTCGAGTGGGATCCCCAACGCTGATCCGAGGCGGGCGACGGCCTGCGAGGCGGTCAACGAGTTACCTCCGGCCGCGAAGAAGTTCAGGTCTCTAGCCACGTGGGGCGTGCCGGTCACCTCCGCGAACACGAATGAGATGACGTCCTCGACGGGGCGCATGACAGAATCGGAGTCACTTCGCGCGGAGGGCGGTTTCGGTAGGGATGCGCGGTCAAGCTTTCCGCTGCTCGTGACGGGCAGAGCGGCGAGGTGAACGATTGCCGAGGGAATCATGTAAGCCGGAAGCCGGTCCGTGAGGCGCTCGGTGATCTCTTCCGAGTCGGCCGCCGCACCGCTGGCGGGAACTATGTACGCGATCAGCCGATCGCCCGCACGCGGATCGCGGTGCATGGTCACCGCGGCCTCTTTCACCTCGGGGTCGGACTTCAGCGCCGCCTCGATCTCCCCGGGTTCGATTCGCTGGTCGCGACGTTTGATCTGAAAGTCGAACCGTCCGATGTAGTGGATCCGGCCGTCGCCGTCCCACCGCACCGAGTCACCGGTGCGGTACATTCGTCCGCCCTTTCCACCGAAGGGATCGGCGACGAAACTGGCTGCCGTGAGTTCGGATCGTCCGGAATAGCATCGCGCCACATATGCACTCGCGAGATACAGCTCGCCGGTGGCCCCAGGGGGTACCGGACGCAATCGGGTGTCGAGAACATACGTACGTATGTTGTCGACGGGCCTGCCAATGGGGACGGTGGCGGCGTGGTCTGCGGTATCGAACGACTCCGCGGTCGATGCGGCAACCTCGCACGGTCCGTACCAGTTGTGGAGGTCCGCTTGGCTGATGTCTCGGAATCTGGTTGCCGTCACCGTGGTGAGGAGCTCTCCGGCAGAGATCACACGGCGAAGCGTCGCCGGCGTTCCCTGGCCGCATTGCTCGATATACGCGTCGAGCAGTGACGGCACGACATGAAATGTTGTGATCGCCTCCTGCTCGACAATGTTTGCGAGGGTACCGGGGTCGCGATTGTCGTCGGGGCCGGCGAGCACTACTCGTGCCCCGGTCTCCAACGGCCAGAGCAGTTCCCAGACGGAGATATCGAATGTCAACGGGGTCTTGTGGAGCACCACGTCGGAGGAGTCGAGCGGGATCTGCTTCTGGGCCCAGCGAAACTGGTTCACCATCATTTCGTGGGTCACCGTGACGCACTTGGGTCGCCCGGTAGATCCGGACGTATAGAGAACGTATGCGGCATTCGTGGGACGCAACGGCACACGTCTATCGGCGTCGGTGAGCGGACCCGATTCGAAGGCGGTCGCGTCCAGAACATCGAGGTCCACAACGGGCACTCCCTCCGGCGTCGCCCGTGGCTCGGCGCCGGACGCCAGGAGCAGCGCGGGATGGACCGTGTCGACCAGCTGGGAGGTGCGGCCGAGTGGATGCTCGGCATCGACAGGAAGATAAGCGCCACCCGCCTTCATGACCGCGTACAGCGCGACGAGAAGGTGCAATGATCGGGGAATCGACACACCGACAACGGTTTCCGGTCCGATACCTCTCGCTACCAAGTACCGCGCAAGACGGTTCACTCGCGAATCGAACTCGGCATACGTGAGTCGTTCCACGCCCGATACCACTGCGGTGGCCGTGGGTGTGCGCCGCACTTGCGCGGCGAAGCGATCAGGCAGGGTATCGCGGGGAACCGGCGCGTCTGTCGCGTTCCATGTGCGCAGGACCCGTTCCCGCTCTTCGGTGCCGAGCAGGTCGAGCGCACCGATCGGACGGTGTGGATCCCGCGCGATACCCTCGAGTACACGTCCCATCCGGGCGAGCAGTGCGGTCCCCTCGTATTCACCCGACCGGCATTTCACGGTGAGCTCGAGTGTTCGACAGGTTTTCGCCGAGAGCGTTACGGAGTAATGCGAGGCATCGTGTGCACGGACGCCGTCCGGTACGAGTCCGTCCACCGAGCCGGCCAACCCGGTCAGGTCGACAGGGTAGGACTCGAACGCGACCAATGTGTCGAACAGCGGTGCCACACCGACGGCCTCCTGTATCTCCGCGAGACCCAGATAGTGGTGCTCGAGGAGTTGGACGTGGCGAGCCTGCAGTCGGGTGAGCAGCGTTGCGGCGTCGACGTCGAGGTCGAGGGGAATCCGGACAGGGACGGTATTGACGAACAGCCCGACCGCCGACTCGACGCCGGTGAGTTCCGCAGGCCGGCCGGAGACGGTCGCGCCGATGACGACTTCGTCCCGTCCGGTCGCGTGTCCGAGAACGATTCCCCAGGCCAACTGCACGAGGGTGCTCAGCGTGACTCCGAGATCGGCCGCGTGCGCGGCCAGCGTCCGGGTGGTCTCCGCGGACAGATCCAATTCGGCCTCGGATGTGTACCCGGTGTTCTGTGTCGGTGGCGCGGGTGCGGTGATGCCGTCGAGTGCCTCAGCCCAAACCCTCGCCGACTCGCGGGTGTCCCTTGTCGAGAGCCACACCAGGAAGTCGCGGTACGGACTCGACGATGGTGACTCCCTCCGTACGTGACCGTCCCGATACGCGGTGAACAACTCGCGCATCAGAAGCGGAATCGACCAGCCGTCCACAGCGATGTGATGGCTCGTGATGGCGAGTTCGGCGCGATCCTGACCATGCGTGAGCAGTGTGAATCGAAGGGGTGGGGGAGCGGCGAGGTCGAAGGCGGTGCTGCGGTCCTCCAGCAAGATCTGCTCGGCATCGGCATCCGGATCGGGACCAGAGAGGTTTTCGTGTCGCCATCGAAGCGGCGGGTCATCGAGTACGAGTTGTGCCGGGACGCCTCGACGGTCACGTACGAACGCCGTTCGCAGGTTCGCGTGCGCTGCAAGGACAGCGCAGCAACTGCGACGTAGACGCTCGCGATCGATTTTCCCGGACAGGCCCAGGATCACCTGTATCACATATGGATCGGGGTCGTTACCGGTGAGTTCCGCGTGGTAAAGCAGACCCGCTTGCAACGGCGTCAACGGCCACACGTCCAGAAGGTCTGAGTGGCGCCGTTCCCACTTCTCGATGTCGCTCCGGTCGACGGAGACGAGTGGTAGATCGGACGGGCTCAGCCCACCCGGGGGTGGAGTCAGCGTTCGTTTGGTGAGAGCGGTCAGCGCTTGCACCCACAGATCAGCCAGGTCGCGTATGTCCTTCGCAGGGATTGCGTCGGCGGCGAACGCGAAGGTTGTGTCGAGTGTGCCGGACGAAGTGAACGCGGTGACGTCGATCAGCGCCGTCACGGGCATCGACGGGTCGGTCGACGAGAAGACAGCAGTTTCGTCCTGCACAGGACGCCAGTTGCCTTCTGCGACAGCGGCATCGAGTCGTCCGAGATAGTTGAAGCTGATCTGTCCGTCCGGACGTTCGCGCAACTCGTTCGCGGTGTCTTCGCCGAGGTACCGCAACAGTCCGTATCCGATTCCCTTGTCGGGCACGGCGCGCAGTTGCTCCTTGACCGAGCTGATTGCGCTACTCGCGGCGGGGCCGCCGGCGAATGCCTCGGCCAAATCGATTCCCGACAGGTCCAGTCGGACAGGGAAAATACTGGTGAACCACCCGATGGTGCGCGAGAGGTCGGCACCGGGCAGTACAGATTCCTCCCTGCCGTGCCCCTCGAGCCGGATCAGGGGCGCGGTCGTGGACCGGCCTCGACGTCGCTGCCACTTCGTCAGCGCCAGGCCGAGGGCGGTGAGCAGCGCGTCGTTGATTTCACAGTGGAGGGACGCCGGGACGTCTCTGAGCAATGAGTGTGTCACCGCTGCAGGAAGTTTCACGACAATCCGGTCGACCGTGGCATTGGTGTCACGCTCGGTGTCGAGCGGTCGGGTGCCGAGAGGGGGATCGTCGACGCCGACCACCTCGCGCCAGAATGTCATTTCGGACCGCCGGTTCGGGCGCTGAGCCTCCTCGATCAGTCCGTATGACCACCGTCGCAGTGAGGTCCCGACCGCGGCAAGCGTGACAGGATACGACCGGGCCTCGATCTGAGGCCAGGCCACCGCGAGATCACTGATCAGTATTCGCCAGGAGACGCCGTCGATCACCAGGTGATGTGCAACGATCAGGAGCCGTCCGCGCCGGGCCGTATCCGACGACCCGGTGTCCAGCCAGACGCACTGCAACATCACGCCCGCAACGGGATCCAGCCGTCGCACTGCAGCTTCGAATTCATTTCGGGCACAGTGGGCCAATTCCGCATCGGTGATCTTTGTGTTGACGGGAATCCGGCGAATCAGATCGGCGGCCGCCGGGGCGGACCCACTCGCGCTGAGGAATGCCCTGCCATCGGAGTGTCGAAACAGGTGTGTGCGCAGAGCGTCGTGGTGGCCCAGTAGCACTGTGACCACTTCGCATAGTCCGGCCGCATCGATCCCGGGTGGCAACTCCAGCTGGACGGCCTGCGCGTAGCGATCGATATCGCGAACACTGTCCAACAGAAAGGCCGCCGCCGGCGTCAGCGGGATGTCTCCGATCCCGCCCCCGGGCAGTTCCTCGAGGAGCGGGATATCGATGCCGTCTTCGGCGACGCCGCAGAGGCGGGAGATGGTGCGTTGCTCGAACACGTCACGCGGGGTGAACGAGATCCCCACAGTCCGCGCGCGGGATGCCAGCTGAATCGCCATGATGCTGTCGCCGCCGAGCGCGAAGAACGAGTCGTCCACCCCGAAGTCGCCGGAGCCGAGGACTTCGGCGTAGATGTCGTGCAGTAGGCGTTCGCGTTCGTTCCCCGGTGATCTTTGTTTCGATGATCGGAAGCCTTTGTCGAGAAGAGCATTACGGTCGAGCTTTCCGGACGGCGTCAGAGGCACTTCCGGAAGGGCGATCACCGAGGCGGGGACCATGTGCGAGGGCAGTTCGGCGCCGAGGAATGCGAGCAACTCCTCCTCGTCGACGTCCCCGTTTCCGACCACGTAGGACGTCAGCTGGGGGTAGGCCCCTCGCTCCCGGACTAATGTGACCGCGAACCGGACAGCGGGATGCCGGCACAGGGTGGCGTCGATCTCGCCGGGTTCGATGCGTACACCCCGAAGGTTCACCTGATCATCACTGCGTCCGAGGTAGTGGAGTTGATATTCGGGCGTCCATCGGACGGTGTCCCCGGTGCGGTACATACGCGTACCCGGAGGCCCGTACGGATCGGCGATGAACCGGGCCGAGGTGTCCCTAGCTCGGTGGTGATATCCCCGGGCGAGTGGGGCTCCCGCGACGTAGAGTTCACCGACCACACCCGAGGGAACCGGGCGTAGCCGTTGGTCGAGCACTACCGCCCGTGCCCCCCGAATCGGCCTGCCGATGGTGACCGGCTTCGACGCGTCCAGGGGATCGCTGACGGTTGCCACCACGGTGCTTTCGGCAGGACCGTACGCGTTGATTACGGTGCACTGGGAAGTCCATCGAGACAACAGGTCCCGCGGGCAGGATTCGCCACCGACGACGAGTGTGCGCAGGCCCTCGACCTCGCTTGGCTCGATCGAGGCCAGTACCGAAGGGGTAATGAACGCGTGTGTGACACGCTCGGTGGTCATCAGGTGAGACAACGGCCATCCGCCGTAAGTCGTGGGTGGGGCGATCACGAGGGTGGCACCGGAACCGAAGGCCATCAACATCTCGAGGACGGAGGCGTCGAAACCAGGCGACGCGGCGTGTAGAACCCTGGACGCTTCATCGATGCCGAATCGATCGCGTTGTTCCGCAACGAGGTTGGCAATCCCGCGATGGGTGACTGCGACTCCCTTCGGAACGCCTGTCGATCCGGACGTATAAATCAGATAGGCGATCTGGTCGATTTGCGTTGCAACGCTTGGAGGATCTGAAGCAGTCGATCCATTTGCCGGTAACCAGTCGATGGTGGTCGGCAGGTTCGGCAGGAATTCTTCAGTGGTCAACCCCACTGAAGCGCGCGATCCGTCGAGCATGTGCTGCACTCGAGGCCTTGGGTAGCTCGGATCCACGGGCAAGAACGCGGCCCCTGATTTCGCCACCGCCCATACCGAACAGACGTAGTCGATAGATCGACTGAATGCCAGCGCCACAATGTCATCCGGCCCCACCTCGGCGCTGATCAGCATCGCGGCCAACAGGTCGGAGCGCTCATCGAGTTCGCGGTACGTAATCTCCTGGCCCGTGCAGACGACGGCAACCGAATCCGGATTGTGCTTCGCGGACCGGCGTAGCAGTTCGGCGAGGGTGACACCCGCGTCGCCGGGGTGCCCGGTGAAAGGGACCAGCGCCGACGCTTCTCCTGTCGTGAGGACAGGCAGGTCACCGATCGGGTGGGACGAGTCGGCTCGGAGGAACTGACGGAGGTATCGCAGGAATCGACAGTGATGCTGTTCGAGCTCGTCTTGCGAATACAGGCGCGGGTTCGCCTTGAAGTCGAGGCTTATCGGTTCGCGAGGTCCGTCGCGGTAGAGGTTCACCAGGAGGTCCTCGATCGGCCCCGAAGAGAGCACATGTAGGTGTGCCGTCACGGAGCCGAGCTCGAGATCTCTGGAGGGGAGCATGATATTGACCGCGGGGCCGAACAGCCGGGGCTCGGTGGGTGAATCCCTCAGATCCGCGCGGATGTCCTCGATGCGGTAGCGCTGATGTCGCAAGGCGCCGGATATCGCCAGCCGCGTGCGGGACACCAGATCGCCCACGCTCGTAGTGCCCGAGGCCGCGATCCGCAACGGGACCATGTTGGCGACCATGCCACCCGACCTACGCAGCGCCGCTGTTGTGCGCCCCGACACGGGGAGGCTGAGCGTTATGTCGTCCTCGCCGGTCATTCTCGCGAGATACCCGGACAGCGCAGCCACCACGAGGGTCGCCAGGTTGCCTTCATGAGCGGCTGTGAACTTGTCCAATTGATCGACGATGTCGTCGGGCAACAGTCCGCTGACGTCCCGGGAACCGGCTGTGGCAGGAGCACGCCCGCGCGCCAGTGTGCACGAATGACTGAACCCGCGCATTGTCTCGGTCCAGTACTTCCGGTCGGCCTCCCTGCGAGCCGAGTGGCCGTACCCGATCTCGAGTTCGTGGATGTCTCGAACGCCCAGTGGTCTCTTGATCGGTGGAGGCAGTCCGTCTCCGCCCATGTACAACTCGGCGATGCGGTTGAGCATGTTGAGGGATCCCAAACCGTCCAAGGCAATGTGGTGGGTACGCCAGTACCAGAAGTAATGGTCGAGCCCGACGTGCAGAAGGCAGGAGGTTGCCATCGGATCACGCTGGAGGTCGATCGGGGTGGTTGTCTCGGTGCGCATCCAGGCGTGCGCCGACGCTTCGGGATCAGGCTCTCGACGTAAGTCGAGATAATCGACGGTCAGGTCGAGGCTCTCGTCTACCCATTGCAGTGGCTGGGTGTCAACCTCGACGATACGTAGCTCGAGCGACTCGAATTCCGACCCTGCCTGGGAAAATGCCGAATTCAGGCGAGCTCGGTCCACTTCGCCATGGATCTCGACATACTGTGCCACCGACACCGGTACGCTCGGGTCGAGCTGTTGGGCCAGCCAAATCCCCCGCTGAGCGGGGGAGAGGGGAAACGGGTTCAGATGGTTCGAGGTCGGCGAGTTCATCGATAAGCTTCTCTCCCGGCTCCTCCCCGACGCGTCGCGTGTCGGGGATACGACTCTTGCCCAGAGTCTGCCCGAGGTTTCTAGGAGAAAACTTAGAAGCGTCTAGACACTGATACTACCGGGGCGCGGCCCTCGGCTCAGGCGACCTCGTCTTCACTTCCCGGGGCCACTCTCCGCAGCCCGCGGTAGGCGCCCTCGGCCGTCTGCCGTCCGGCAACTACCGCCTCGACCTCGGCGGCGATGGGCATGTCCACGTTGTAGTCGCGGGCAAGGTCCATCACGGTTGGGGCGGTCTTGACGCCCTCGGCGACCTGGCCGAGGGACGCGAGCGCTTCGTCCACCGTCGAGCCGCGGGCGATTGCCTCGCCAACTCGCCTGTTGCGTGAACTCGGGCTCATGCAGGTGGCGATGAGGTCGCCGACCCCGGTGAGTCCGGCGAACGTCCGTGGATTCGCACCCATCGCTTCGCCGAGTCGGGTCATCTCGGCCAGTCCGCGGGCGAGCACCATCGCCCGGGTGTTGTCCCCGACGCCCAGTCCGTCGGCCATACCGGACGCGATGGCCACGATATTTTTGAGCACCCCACCGAGTTCGCAACCCAGTACGTCAGTGTTGCGGTAGACGCGGAACACTGCGGACGCGAACAACGGCTGCAGCGCGGTAGCAACCCGGACATCTTGGGTAGCGACGACAGACGCCGCGGCATACCCATCGACGATCTCTCGTGCGATGTTGGGGCCGGCGAGCAGTCCGACCGGATGGCCCGGCAGGCATTCTGCGATTACCTCGGTGGGCCGCAAGCGGGTGCCCGGCTCGAGTCCCTTGGCCAATGACAGCACCGGAACCCAGGCCCGCACTTCATTGGCGATCTGGCCGAGTGTGCTACGGATCGAGTGCGACGGAACGCCCACCACCAGGACATCGGCTTCCCGCGCTGCCTCGACCAGGTCGGACGTCGCGCGAATACTGGGGGAAAGTGGACGGTCGCCGAGGTAGCGAGAGTTGCGGTGCTCTGTGTTGATCTCGTCCGCAGTCTCGTGGCGACGTGCCCACAGCAGCGTCGGAGTGTTGTGGGCGGCGAGGCTTGCGACCGTCGTGCCCCACGAACCGGCCCCGAGGATGACAACGCGCACCGGCCGGGCCATCAGCGATCACCACTCGATCTGATGTTGTGCATGACGACAAGCCTGGCATCTGCAGCCGTTCTACAACGGTGAATCGGCAACTCCAGTCTCTACCGTCGCCTCGCGCGTTGCAGGTCTGAGTTTGGCGTTAGGGTCGAGCGATGGAGACGTTGAGAACCCCTGACGAACGCTTCGTGGACCTACCTGGATTCCCATGGAGTCCCCATTATGCGGAGACGTCGGACGGCCTGCGGATGGGCTATATCGACGAGGGACCGAAGGATGGTCCCTTGGTACTCCTGCTACACGGAGAACCGAGCTGGTCGTATCTGTACCGGCACATGATCCCCGTCCTCGTCGACGCAGGCATGCGCGTAATCGCCCCGGACCTGATCGGGTTCGGCCGCAGCGACAAGCCCACCGAAGTATCCGACTACACGTATGCCCGGCATGTCGAATGGATGCGATCGTTCCTGTTCGATGCTCTGGACCTGCACGACATCACCCTGTTCTGCCAGGATTGGGGAGGGTTGATCGGTCTACGACTGGTCGGTGAGCATCCTGAGCGTTTCGCCCGCGTCTGCGCATCCAACACCGGGCTTCCGGACGGGACCCGGAAACTTCCGGAGGCATGGCAGGTTTTCCGCAACTTCGTAGCGAGCACCCCGGAGTTGCCGATCGGCTTTCTGATTTCGAGTGGGTGCACGGAGAAGCTGTCCCCGGAGGTGACCGCAGCGTACGAGGCCCCGTTCCCAGACCCCTCCTATATGGCCGGTGCCCGGGCATTCCCCGACCTCATCCCACAGGACGAGGACAACGTCGCCACCGCGGACAATCGGGCGGCATGGGCTACGTTGGCGAAGTTCGAAAAGCCGTTTCTCTGCCTGTTTTCCGACAAGGATCCCATTACGAGCGGAGGCGAACGAGCCCTGATCCACAAGATCTCGGGTGCCGATGGGCAACCGCACCAAACCATCGAGGGCGGTGGTCATTTCGTGCAGGAGGATCGAGGCGGCGTCCTTGCCGAGGCATTGATCGACTGGATGCGGTAGTCCGCGAGGAGGATTCGGCACCGGCGTCGATGCATCAGTGACCTCTCGGAGGCGATACTGTGCAGGAGGAGTTGAAGGCCGCCGTCACTGAGGGTGGCCTCAGCTCACGTAGGAAAAGATGGTCGCCATGCCGGCAGCGAGATGATAGTCGTTGTGGCAGTGGGTGATCCATTGACCTGGGTTGTCAGCCTCGATGTCCGCGGCGACGGTCTGGCCAGGTAGCACGATGACGGTGTCCTTCCTCGGGCCTGATCCGTCTGGTCGAGCAATAGCGAAGGTGTGCCCGTGCAGATGCATGGGGTGGTACATCGTCGTGTTGTTGGTGTAGAGCAGCCGAGCTCGTTGGCCTTCGCGGACGGTCAATGGTGTGTACTCGGGGTACGCCTGCTCGTTGATCGTCCAAATGTATGGGTTCATACCGCCACCGAGCGCTGCCAGCAGGGTGGTGTCGGGTTCGCGAGGCGGCAGTCTGACAGCGTCGTCGGCATTCAGATCGGTGACGGTGAGTGGCCGACCACGCAATTCATCGGGTGCCACTATAGGGTTCGGCGGACAGCCGGCGCCGGTGCGTACCAACGCGAAGGCCTGGGCCCCCTTCCCTTCCGCTGCCGCGACCAGTGGAAAGACGCCATCTTGCAGACTCACGAGGGCGTCGTACCGCTCACCCATTCCGATCAGAATCGAACTGGTGTCGACTGGCTGGACGGGAAAGCCGTCCGTCTGGGTGACCGTCAGGCGGTGGCCACCCAATGCAACCCTGAACGCGGTGTCGTCGCTGGCGTTGATGATTCGAAAAAGTACGCGCTGTCCCGGCCGTGCCATGAAGGTTGCCGGGTCGACAGGTGGCCTGCCATTCAGAAGGTACATGGGGTAGTTCACGTCCCCGGCGTCGCCACCGAGTGCGGGCGAGGACATCTCGGGCATTGGATCCATGGTCGAGCTGCGAAGATGGTCGAAGACCTGTGACGGAGTGCGACTGGTCAGCCAGTCGGAGAGCACGACGACGAACTCGGCGTCCCAATTCTCCGGTGCCCGAGGATCGTCGACGATCAGGGCCCCATACAGTCCGCGGCCACGCTGGAGATCGACGTGAGTGTGGTACCAGAAGGTGCCCGGATCAGGAGGAATGAAGTCGTAGGTGAACTCTTCCCCGGCGGGTATCGGGGATTGCGTAACGTCCGGTACCCCGTCCATGTAGTTGCGAATCGCGATGCCGTGCCAATGCACGGTCGTCTCGTCGGGAAGCCGATTGCGGAACAGAACCCGGACTCTGTCTCCGACGTCTACCCGCAGAATCGGCCCGGGTAGCTGGCCGTCGTACAGCCATGCGGTACTGCGTACCCCGCCGAGATCGATGTCTTCCGGACGCGCACGGAGGTCGAACTCGACTCGTTTGCCGAGGGGGAACTGTCGAGCCTTGGACTGGGCGAACGCACGCGCTTGCGGGGAGTCGGGCCCGATGGGGGACTCGGTGTTCCTGGTGATGGAGCACGCGCTCGCGACGCCGAGGGCGGCCACTCCGGCGCCAAGTCGTAACGCCTGTCGCCGCGATATTTGGACGTCGGGCCGCGGCCTCCTGGGCATATTCACTCCCTCCGCGCGATTGCCTCGGGTGTGGGAGCCCGTCGGCGAAGCTAGGGCGTCTCAATTGAGGTTACTCGTCCATTGCTGGGGACTCTATGGTTGTTGGCTTCGGCGTTGATCGATGGCGCGGAAACTGCGGACGTGGTCGAGCGCGGATCGTGCCGGGCATCGAGGTCGAAGCACTAGATGAGGGGATCGGCAGCCGATCCGCCGTTGAGGCGAAGAAGCAGTACACGTAAACGTATACGTCGGAATTGTGTGCTGCAGTTGATAACTGGATACATTTCCACAGTAGTTCAGCGACACGGGTAAGTAGGAGGGTGTCGCCCTCAGTGGCAGACCCACAACTGATGGCATTTTTGCTGGTCCCGTGCGACCATCGGCGAATGTCCATGCCTTGGCCCGCTCATCTAGCGGTCGGAGCGGTGCGCTTCGCTCGGCCGACAGCCCACTACGACGACGTCCTGGTCTTCTACCGTGACGTCGTCGGTTTACCAGTGCTGGCCGAGTGGCGTGACCACAGTGGCTACGACGGCGCTGTGTTCGGCCTGCCTGGCAACCGAGTGCACATGGAACTACTGCAGCGCGGAGACCGGCCCCGTATTCCTGAACCGGACCCGGAGAACCAGCTGGTGCTATATCTCCGGGGGGCTGCGGCGGTCGCCGAAGTATCTCGGCGGATCAGCAAGTTCGGGCACGAACCTGTCAGTGCGGCCAATCCGTACTGGACGGACAACGGTGCCGTCCTGTTCGAAGACCCTGACGGGTGGCTCGTCGTGCTGGCACCGTGGGTCTTCGGCGAAGAGGATGAGCCGAGTGGCGCGGGCTGAGTTCCGCGCTCCCATCCGAGGGTAAAGACCGCGGTGACGGCAACATCGGATCTGCCGCGGCGACGCAAGTAAGCCACAATGGTGGAATCTGCTCCCTGCTCGTCGGCAAACATGCCGCCTGCGCACTGCGGCCGATCTCGTGGGTACTGCCCTGCGGGAATTCGGTCGGGGTTCGCGCACTGACTGGCGATTCTCACCTGGGGCGTTCGGCCGCGGAACAGGGTAGAAGAACCTTGCTGTACGCGTGGTCGCCGTGTGTGGGCCGTTGGGGTCGCAATCATGCAGGCGGATGCTGGACAAGGTGGCCGAACGAACTCTATCGTGAGTTAAACCACGCTGATGATGAACATCATATTGAGAAAAAGGTAGGTTATGCTCGGCCCGGTCAGGATCATCGGACGAAAACTGCTCGGTGTCGCAGCGCTCACTACCCTGACGGTTGCCGCTGCCTGCGTTTCGGGGGCGGGTGCAATCGCCGACGGTGAAATGCCGGCTGAGATCAAGGTTGTCTCGGTCACCGATCACACCGGTATCAGCGCCTACGTCGGAAACAGCCAGTTCGAGGGGATCGAGTTGGCTGTCCAGGAGATCAACGAACAGGGTTACCTGGGTGACTCGAAGTTAGTCCTCCAGAAGCGTGATTCGGCCAGCGATACGCAGACAGCCGTCAGCCAGTCCATTCAAACGATCGCCGACGGTAGCGTCAGCGCCTTTCTCGGGCCGGTACTGAGCCCGCACGCGGTAGCCGTCGCGCCGCTCGTCGAACGCGCGGAACTGCCGACGATCTTCACTCAGGCAGGCAGCGAGGGCGTCGTCATAGGTGACTACACATACAGGGCAACGGCGCCGATGGAGACGTACTTCGCCAAATCCCTAGCACGTCTGCGCGACGAGGGTGCAAAGACGGTGAGCGTCCTCTACAACGCAGGAAACGTCACCCTTGCAGCGCTTGGAGAGAAGATGATTCCGGATGCGCAAGACGAGTTCGGATATCGGGTGCTCTCGAGCACTTCAGTTCAGTCGACCACCCAGGACTTCGGAACGACGGCCACCAGAATCGCGGAGGAGAAGCCCGACGCGGTAATCGTGCTGCTGGTCGGCGCAGGCAACTCGACAGCGATGTCCCAGTTGCGGCAGGCCGGATACGACGGGCCTGTGGTTGGCAACCCGGCCGCGGGCGCAGGCAACCTGGCCTCGGCCGGTCCTGCGGGAGCAGGCATGTTTTGGGCCACGGACTTCAACTTCCATCAGACCCCGCCTTCGTCGCAGGAGTTCGTCGAGGCCTACCGCGCCAGATACGGCACGGATCCACTGAACTACGCCGCGGAAGGGTACGACGCGACCTGGATGATTGCGCGCGCAATCGAATCCGCGGGTGGCGCGTCGCGGGAGGACATCCAACGGGGGCTCCAGCAGGTGGTGTCGGAGGGTTTCGAAGGTGCGCTGGGCAATGTCTGGTTCGTAGGCAACGACATGCGCGTCGACGGAGTGATGGTCGAGTGGGACGGCAGCGAGGAAGTCTTGCTCGCCGAGGGAAGTTCCGAGTAGTGGTTGCGAGAGCTTGACGAGAAGAGTCTGCAATGCGCTGCGATGAACCCAGTTCGGGAGGAGCGGAATAGTGCCTCAGCTACTGATCGATGCACTCGTCCTCGGTTCGATCTACCTCTTGTTCTCCCTGGGCATGAGCATCTCGTGGGGCACGATCGGAATTCTCAACTTCGCGCACGGTGGCCTGTTCATGTTCTCTGCCTTCGTCGGCTCTCGTGTCGTGTCGACATTGGAGATCGGTCTGGTGCTGGTGTGTCTGATCGCGCTGGTTGTCGGAGCTCTGCTATCGGTGGCCATCGACACCTTCGCA
The DNA here is from genome assembly GCF_040656415.1 of Rhodococcus sp. NPDC049939. NCBI lineage: Bacteria > Bacillati > Actinomycetota > Actinomycetes > Mycobacteriales > Nocardiaceae > Rhodococcus > Rhodococcus sp. NPDC049939. The sequence goes on from NZ_JBFAMC010000001.1 coordinate 145,753, forward strand.
TTCCAGCCCATCCTGCGCCGGGCGAAGAATCACCGGACCGCGGAACTGCAGATTCTGATCGGCGGCATCGGAATCGGCATCGTCCCGGTCGCGATCGTGCAGTACTACACCAAGAGTGAGCCGTTCGGCTTCGCCGGGAGTACGTACACCACGCAGGTGTACACATTTTTCGGTCTGCGCATCACGAGCACCGGCATGATCGTCATCGGATGCGCCTTCCTGCTCACGGCTCTCGTTGCTTTCTGGCTCAAACGCACCAGCCACGGCTTGTCGTTGCGGGCGATCGGTGTCGATTCCGAGACGGCCGAACTGATGGGGGTGAACCGTCGACAGCTCTCGTTCCTCACGATGGCAGTTGCGGGCGGACTGGCCGGGCTGGCAGGAGCACTTCTCACCTACAACCTCGGTGCGATCACCGCGGAAAGCGGTGAAACCCTGCTCATCAAAGCCTTCGCCATCATCATCCTCGGCGGCGTCGGCAGCACGATCGGTGCCGCCACGGCAGCAATGATCCTCGCGGTGTCGGAAACTCTCGTGCTCCGCTTCACCAGTGGCGGGTGGGTGGATGCTGTCTGCTTCGGAATCATCCTCGCTGTCCTTCTCATCCGCCCACAGGGCATCTTCGGCCGGAAGGAGGTTCGACGGGTATGAGTCAGTTCTACTTCTCGCACATCGTCCTCATTCAGAGCACGTTCACCGTGCTGCTTCTGGCCTTGAGCATCCAGGTCCAGTTCCGGATGGGAGTGTTCTCCTTCGCCGGAGCGGGCTTCTACGGCATCGGAGCCTACGGCGCGTCGATGCTCGTTCTCCACGCCGACTTCGACTCCGTGTCCGCCATCGTGACCATCACGCTGATCTGTGGACTGATCGGATATTTGCTGGCACTCGTGGTCCAGCGTCTGAGTGGTCTCCATCTGGCGATGGCCACGGTGTCGTTCACCATGATCCTCACAGTGATCGCGCACAACGGCGGCGAGTGGACCGGCGGATCGGTAGGATTGTTCGGCGTAATGGCCTTCCCCATGATGACGGTGGAAGCGCTGGCGATTATCTGCCTCGTCGTGGTCGGGCTGGCCGTCCTCAGTGAACGCGGCCGTCTGGGCCGGCGCATCGAGGCTGTCCGCGAGGACCCGGAACTCGCGTCGGCGATGGGTATCAGCGTGCCGCGCTACCGCATCGCGTCGTTCGTGATCAGCGGCATTCTCGGCGCGCTGGGTGGGTCGCTGAACGTCCTGATGATGACGGCGATCGCCCCCGAGAGCATCGGCTTCCCCCTCATCGTGCTGGCGTTGACGATCATCATCGTCGGCGGTTCTCGATCGTGGCTCGGCGTGCTGATCGGGGCGTTGATCTTCACCTGGCTGCCCGTGGTGCTCGAACAGGTCGGGACCTATCAGGCAATCGTGTACGGCTGCATCGTCGCGGTCGCCGCGGTCTACATGCCCGGCGGAATCGTCGGGGTCGTGACGGACGTGTACCGCAAGTACGCGGCCCGACGAGTGCAAGACGGCGGCGAGGCCACCGTGGCCAGTGCAGCGGCAGAGAACACGCCGAGTACCGCAGAGCACAAGCTCGTCGAAGAACTCACCGGTTCCTCGGGCAACGACACGGTGACCACGGGAGAACGTCCATGACCTCGCAGAGCGCATCGGGCGGGGCCGAGTCTGCCATGCAGACATTGGAATCAGTTCTGCGGACAGAGGATCTGGCGGTTCACTTCGGCGGCATCAAAGCCGTCGACGGAATCTCGATCGCGCTCGAGCCCGGACGCATCGCCGGGATCCTCGGCCCTAACGGCTCCGGCAAGAGCACGCTTCTGGGCGCCGTGACCCGCTTGACGAAATTGACGCGCGGCACGATGTTCTTCGAAGGAACCGAGTACTCCAAGGTACGACCGGAAAAGGTTGCGCGGCTGGGTATCGGCAGAACCTTTCAGACGGTCCGGCTGCTTGAAGACCTCAGCGTGTTCGAGAACGTGCAACTCGGGTTCGATCTGATCTCGGGCAGCCGGATGTGGCGGAGGAGCGCCGCAGGCAGGGACGCCGAACGCAGCGCGGTGGAGACAGCACTGTGCCGCGCGGGACTGGCCGACCGCGGAAAGCTCCGGCCCGGCCAGTTGTCATATGGGCTGCAGCGCCGGGTCGAGATAGCGCGCGCCATCGTGATGTCGCCGAAGCTACTGATCCTCGACGAGCCGACCGCGGGAATGAACAAGTTCGAGCGCGAGGAGATCTCCCGGCTGCTCCTCGATCTCCGCGGTGAAGGGCTCACCCAGCTCGTTGTCGAACACGACGTGCAGATGATGGTCGAGACCTGCGACCACCTGTTCGCGATGAACTCAGGGAAGCTCATCGCCGAGGGCGCACCGCAGGACGTGGTCCGCAACAGTGCGGTACGCGAGGCCTACCTCGGAAGGAGGGACGATGCTCGAGATTCGTGATCTCCACGTCAGCTACGGCAAGGTCAGTGCCGTCCGAGGTGTGTCGGCGACGGCGTCGCCCGGACGGGTGACACTGGTTCTCGGCGCGAACGGCGCAGGAAAGACGACGACACTGCGCACAGTGGCCGGACTGTCGAGCCCCGACTCGGGCGACATCCTGCTCGACGGCGTTTCGCTGACCGGACTTCCCGCCCACAGGGTCCTGAAGCGGGGCATCTCATTGGTCCCGGAGGGGCGAAAAGTGTTCGGATCCCTCACCGTCGCAGAGAATCTGCGACTGGGCGGTTTGGTTGCGAGCAAGAAGGCGCGCGAGGAATCGCTGGCGATGGTGTACGGGATGTTCCCCATCCTCGAAGAGCGGCAGTCGGGTCCGGCAGGCCTGCTCAGTGGCGGCGAGCAGCAGATGCTGGCCTTCGGGCGGAGCCTGATGTCTCAACCGGCGTTCATTCTGATGGACGAACCGTCGATGGGACTCGCACCGGCCATCGTCGACCGGGTCATGGATTGCGTCAGGGATATCGCCGACCGCGGTATCGGCGTCTTGATGGTCGAACAGAACGCCGAGGCAGGCATGAAGATCGCCGACGACGTGGTCGTCGTGAACCGAGGAGAATCGGTGTACTCCGGCCCGGTGGATGAAGCCCGTGATCATTCCTCGGTCGTGCTCGCCTTCCTCGGCGAAGCGGCACTGACGGAATCATGAGGAGAGCGTGGCTAGCTGGACTGACCGTGAACGTTGATTGAGCGGGGAGGACGTCGAGCAGGCTAAATCGCGCAGCGCAGCACTTGCGACACGTGCTGCGTCAGTTCCGCAGGCGACATCGTCGGCAAGCGCATGAACCAGCGATAGAACACAGGTCCGAGCAGCAGCTCTGCAGCGCGTTGAGTGTCCGATACTCCGCCGCGTTGGAACAGGGCCTGGACCGTGCTCAGCTGCGGGCGCAGGAGTCGTTCCTGGAATTCACGGGCTACCGCCTCATCTGTCTGGATCGTGGCGGCCAGAGTGCGCAGCAGAGACTCATGCGGCTGCGTCGTGATCTCCTCAATGGCGGACCGCAGCAATTCCTCGAGCTGGTGCTGCAGGTCTCCGCCATCGTCCCGTGCGTCCGTGTCAGGTTGCTGCGTGCTGCGTGTGAGCAATGCGTCGAAGAGGATCGCAGGCACGGATTGCCATGTCCGATAGAGCGTCTGCTTGCCCACTCCAGCCTTGGCGGCGATGCCTTCCATGGTCAACGACGCGGGTCCGTAGGCGGTCGCGAGCTCCAAGACCGCCGCGTGTACGCGGGCCACTGTGGTGGTACGAGCCATGATGGAACTGTACCAAACGAGACGCACCGTCTCGTTTGTGCTTTCATGGTTCCATGACTGATTCACAGACTTGGTTCATTACCGGCGCGAGTAGAGGACTCGGCTTTGCCTTGGCCAAGGCAGCACTCGACGCCGGACATCGAGTCGTGGCAGCGACGCGAAGTGGTGAAGTCCCCGTGCGTCACGATCGACTGTCCACGTGTCGGCTCGATGTACGTGACAGAGATGCTTGCCGGGACGCTGTCCGTGTGGCTGCTGAAGAGCACGGCAAACTGGATGTGCTTGTGAACAACGCTGGCTACGGACTCGTAGGCGCTGTCGAAGAGGTCGGGGAACTGGAGACCCGCGCGATCCTCGACACCGACCTGCTTGGGGCGCTCTGGCTGACGCAGGCGGCACTACCTGTAATGCGAACCCAGCGGAGCGGACACATCGTGCAGATCTCGTCTGTCGGTGGGGTTGGAGCCATGCCCTTCTTCGGGCTTTACAACGCGGCGAAGTGGGGTCTCGAGGGCTTCGCCGAGGCTCTGGCAGGTGAAGTGAGGTCTTTTGGAATCCGCGTGACCATCGCGGAAGTCGGCTCCATGGACACCGAGTGGGCCACCGGCAGCATGAAGTTCAGTAGATCCATTCCCGAGTACGACGACCTGCGTCAAAGCGTCCTGGGCACGCCGTCCGTGCCCTGGAAGAGCGAAGCGGGCGCAACCGGCGGTGGTGCTGACCCCGCAGACATCGCAAGCGAGCTACTGCAACACGTCGCCGCACCCGCGGACGACCGGCTTCGGATCCTCCTGGGAAGCGACGCCCCATCTCAGGTAGCGGCCGTGATCCAGCAGCGTCAGACCGAGTACAACCTCGATCCCCGTTACACGGCCGCAAGTGTCAGCCACTGAGCCCGCATTTTCCCCGAAGGGTCAGCCGCGCACCTCGGCTGACCCTTCGGGGAAAGGAGCATCCCCGACGGCGGCTGGCGCTACGTTGGCCGCGCTCAGGGCGACCGCAACCGTGCCGGGACCCCGGGCGAACTGAGGAATCAATACGGCGGCCCGAAACTCGGCTACGCCTTCGTTCAAACGTCCACAGACGACCGGGAAGGTCGAGCGTTTCCACCGCATCATGGCCGACGGATGGGCCTACGCCCGCTGTTACCCGCTCCGAGGCCGAGCGCCGTGAAGCCCTCGAGTCCTGGCTGCACCACTACAACCAGCACGGCCTCACACACTGCCCACGGCAACCAGCCGCCGATAACGCAGTTAACCAACCTCCTGGTCACTACAACTAGCGCCCCTGCCACACGGGCGCACGCTTCTCCTTGAACGCCCGGGCCCCCTCCTTGGCATCCTCGGACGACCGGACGGGTTCGTAGATCTCCCGCATCCGTGTGAACTCCTCGTCGCGGTTCCAGTCGCGGGCCTCGGAAATGATCTTCTTGGTGGCCCGCAGTGCGAGGGGGCCGTTCTTCGCGATCGACTTCGCAAGTGCCAGCGCCTCGTTCAGCGCCTGCCCCTCGGGAACCAGACGGTTGAGGAGCCGCGCGTCGTGAGCGACGGCCGCGGAGAAATAGTCACCGGTGAGCGACCATTCGACCGCCAGCTGGTGGGGAACGCGGCGGGGAAGCCGGAGCAGACCGCCGCCGCCGGCGAGGAGTCCACGCTTCACCTCGGGGAGCCCGAATACCGCCGTCTCGTCCGCCACGATGAGATCGCAGGCCAGCACGATCTCGAAACCACCCGCTACCGCGTATCCCTCGACGGCCGCGATCAATGGCTTCGCCGATGATTTCTCGGTGATTCCGGCGAATCCCCGACCGTCCACCGACGGACGCTCGCCAGCGAGAAAGGCCTTCAGATCCATTCCGGTGCAAAATGTCCCGCCTGTGCCGGTGATCACCCCCGCAACTAGATCGTTCCGGTCGTCGAGCTGGTCGAGAGCCTCGGCGATTGCGACGGCGGTGGCCGTGTTGATCGCGTTCCGCACCTCGGGGCGATTGAGGGTGATGACTTGCACTCCGCCCTGCTGTTCCACGTGTACCGGTGTGTCCATCTGATGTCCTAATCGGGTTGCATGTCCCTACCGGGGTTGCATGCGAATGGCGCCATCGATGCGGACGGTCTCCCCGTTGATCATGGCGTTGTCGACGATGTGGAGGGCGAGCTTGGCGTATTCGTCCGGTTCGCCGAGGCGCGCCGGGTGCGGTGTCTGTGCCGCGAGGCCGTCGCGAATCTCCTGGGAGAATCGGGACAGGATCGGAGTATCGAACGTGCCGGGCGCGATACTGTTGACGCGCACCAGTTTGCGTGACAAGTCGCGGGCAGCCACCAATGTCATCCCCACGACGCCAGATTTCGCTGAAGCGTAGGGGATCTGGCCGATCTGCCCTTCCCATGCGGCCACGGAGGCTGTCAGGACGATGACGCCGCGTTCGCCGTCGATCGGCTCGTTGCGGACCATCCGAGCCGCGGCCAGTCGCAAGACGTTGAAACTGCCGATCAGGTTGATCCGCACGATTGTCTCGTAGAGGTCGAGCGAGCCGGGTGTCCCGTCCTTCTCGACCACTCGCACGGTGCCACCACGGCCTGCGCAGTGGACGACGGCGCGGATCGGCGCTCGTTCCTCCGCGGCGTCCAGTGCTGCGTCGACGGCGTCCGGATCGGTGACGTCCGCAGCGGAGAACACGGCGAGTTCACCTAGTTCCTTCGCGATCGTTTCGCCGTCCGACGACGGAAGGTCGAGAATCACGGTGGGGACGCCGAGCCCGACGAACCGCCGCACGGTCGCGAGACCGAGCCCGGATGCGCCACCGGTGACGACGGCCGATCCCCGTGTGATGTCCATGCTCATTCCTCCTGCTCTTGCTGTCGGGCTGCTCTCAGTGGCCGCTCAGGCGTTCGACGACGGTCGCGTTGGCCATTCCGCCTGCCTCGCACATCGTCTGCAGGCCGAACCGTCCCCCTGTGCGTTCGAGGTGATTGATCAGCGACGTCATCAGCCGGGCACCGGAGCATCCGAGTGGATGCCCGAGCGCGATGGCCCCGCCGACGGGGTTGAGCACGTCGGCGTCGGCGCCGATCTCTCGCTGCCAGGCCAGTGGGACGGGCGCGAAGGCCTCATTCACTTCGAACGCTGCTATGTCGGACACCGACACGCCTGCTCGCGTCAGTACTTTCTTGGTCGCGGGGATCGGACCGGTGAGCATCAACGTCGGATCGTCACCGACGACGGCAGAGGCGCGGATAGAGGCACGGGGGCGGAGGCCGAGTGCGCGGGCCTTCTCCTCCGACATGATGAGAAGCGCGGCGGCGCCGTCGGAGACCTGGGACGAGCTCCCGGCGGTCACCTTCCATTCGATGTCAGGAAACCGGTATTGCCACTGTTCACTGCCGAAGGCAGGCTGCAGGCCCGACAGCTTCTCGGCGGTGGTGTCCTCGCGAATGGTTTCGTCTTTGGAGACGACGCCGTCGGGCGTGGTGACGGGAACAATCTCGTTGTCGAACCATCCCGCGGCGCGGGCTGTGGCGGCGCGTTCGTGCGAGCGAGCGGAGTACTCGTCGAGCTCGGCGCGGGTGAGCGCCCACTTCTGCGCGACCAGTTCGGCCGCAATTCCCTGTGGCACCAGGTCTGGGAAGCGTTCCCGCACAGTGGGTCCGTGGGGGTCGGCACCCATCGCGGCGGATCCAATGGGAACTCGGCTCATCGATTCGACGCCGCCCGCGATCGCGATGTCGTAGGCACCGGCCTGAATTCCCTGCACCGCGAAGTCGACGGCCTGCTGACCCGATCCGCACTTGCGCTCGATGGTGACGGCAGGGACGTGGGTGGGAAATCCCGCACAGAGCAGCGCCTGCCGCCCGGGGGTCGCGGACTGCTCGCCGGACTGGTTCACGCAACCGATGATGACGTCGTCGATCAGGCCATGGTCGAGATCGGAACGGGCGACTAGGACCCCCAGCACCTGTCCGAGCAGGTCGGCCGGGTGCAGGCCTGCCAGTGCGCCCGACGACTTTCCCTTGCCGACCGGGGATCGGACCGCGTCGACGACGACAGCGCGTGTCATGGAACTCCCTTGCTGCGATCTGAAGTATTGATGATTATGGTTACTATCCAATCACCGCATGATACGTGACCTTGACCACGAGCGCGGGTCGGTTCTAGGGTAATGATGAACATGAAAGGTTGGGCTATGGCCAAGTTGCGACTCGACGCGGACGACGATCTGCGTGAGATCCGCGCCTCTGCCGAACGCGTGGCTCGTGAGCGTTATGAGCCCAAGGCGGCTCAGTGGGATCTCGAACGCACGCCGTTCCCGCACGAGGAGCGTCGATTCCTTGGCGAGCTCGGGTACCTTGGCATTTCACTGCCCGAGGAGTTCGGGGGCGCGGGCGCTCCGCTGTCGCAAGCTCTCGTCGTCATCGAGGAACTCGCGCGGGTCTGCCGGCCGGCGGCATTCCAGGTGTTCGAGGCCAACACCGGGCCCGCGCAGGTAGTTGCGTTGATCGGAACGGACCACCAGAAGAAGAACTTTCTCCCGGACATCGTGTCGGGTGCGAAGACCATGGCCGTAGCTATTTCGGAGCCGGACGCCGGATCCGCGGCCACAGACTTGACCACCAAGGCCACCCGATCGGACGGAAACGTCACAGTATCGGGGAACAAGCGGTGGATCTCCAACGGCAGTGAAGCAGACGTGTATCTCGTGTACAGCCGGCTCAGTGACGCGCCCGGCTCGAAGGGGATCGGAGCGGTACTCGTCGAAGCCGATCGTGAGGGTGTCAGCTACGGCGCGCGCGAGAAGTTGATGGGATTTCGTGGGATTCCTTCCGCCGACGTCTATTTCGATGATGTCGTGGTTCCGGCAGAGAACATCGTGGTCGAGGCGGGCGGGTTCAAGTCCCTGTTCGGCGCGTTCTCGATCGAGCGGCTCGGGAACGCCACCATGAGCTTGGCCATCGGCCAGGAAGCACTCGACCGCACGACCGACTACGTACAGGAGCGCATGCAGTTCGGCAAGCCGCTCATCGAGTTTCAGTCGGTACAGATGATGCTTGCCGACATGATCCTGCAGGTCGACGCCGCTCGTCTGCTTCGCGACCGGGCGGTCGCGAACATCACCGATGGCCTGCCTGACCCACTCGAGGTGTCACTTGCCAAGTGCACCGCCAACGAGATGGCGAAGAAGGTCACCGACATGGCGATTCAGCTCCACGGAGGCAACGGCTACACCGAGGAGTTCGGCATCGAACGCCTGCACCGTGATTCGCACGGTTGGGCGCTCGCCGGCGGAACCCCCACGATGCAGCGCACCCGAATCGTCTCGGAGTTGCTGGGCCGCTCGTTCAACCAGCGCGCCTGACGCACGCACATCGACTACTCCAAAGAGGTGAATGGAATGCTCGGTCGCTACAAAGGTCGTATCGCCGCAATCATCGGAGGCGGATCCGGAATGGGCCGCGCCATCAGTCAGCGTATCGCAGCCGAGGGCGGCCACGTCTACGTCGCAGACATCTCCGAGGACGGCGCCACCAAGGTGGTCGAGGAGATCCATTCCGCGGGCGGGGTAGCGACACCGGTCAAGGTCGACGCGACGAATACCGACGACCTCGAGAGCCTGTTCGGCAAGATCGACGCAGACCACGGCGTACTCCACGCTCTGCACGCCCAGGTGGGCATGCCCGGCCCCGGTGGGCTCGAAGTCGACGAAGCCCAGTGGGAGAAGAACATCGCGGTCAACGTCAAGAGCGCCTACTACTCGACCACTCTTGGGTTCGACCTGCTGAGGAGGGCCGAGGGCAAGGGTTCGGTGACGCTCACTTCGTCCACGTCGGCGCTCATCGGGTCGCCGTTCAGCCCCATCTATTCGATGACGAAGGGTTCGCTCGTCCCGTTCGCGCGATCACTGGCCCTCGTCGGGGCCAAGGATGGTATCCGCGTCAACGTCATTTGCCCGGGACAGGTCATCACTCCGATGCTGGCGCAATTCTTCGGCCGTGAGCCGGGTGCGGATGTCTCCGCACTCACCAAGGACTTCGTGGCGACCATCCCACTGGGCCGCGGAGCGCAACCAGAGGAGATCGCCTCCGTCATCGCGTTCCTGAACAGCGACGACGCCAGCTACATCACCGGCGTCACCATTCCGGTCGACGGCGGTCTCACCGCTCAGTAGGCCACAGACTCGTGCGAAGGGATCTTTGAGATGGTTCAGGTCGGCTTGCTGCTCAGTGACGTGCCGCAGTCGGTGACCCCGGCACAGCAGCTCGAGGACATCCTTCGCATCGTCGAGGCGGCCGAGGACAACGGTCTCAACTACATCTGCATCGGTCAGCACTTCCTGTACGGCGAACTGCGCTGGCTGCAACCGGTGCCACTGCTCGCGCGCCTTGCTGCACACGTGGCACCCACCACCAAGCTGGTCACCCAGATCATGATCGCCCCGCTGTATCACCCGGTGATGCTCGCGGAGGAGATCGCGACCCTCGACGTCGTCACCGAAGGCCGGTTGATCTTCGGCGCAGGCCTTGGATACCGGCCCGAGGAATTCGACTATCTGCAGGTGCCCTTCAAGGAACGCGCCGGGCGTTTCGACGAGTCGCTGCAGATCATGAAGCAGCTGTGGACCCAGGACGAGGTGACGTTCAAGGGCAAGTACTTCCAGCTCGACGGCGTCAAGCCGCATCTGTTCCCGGTGCAGCAACCACACGTTCCGATATGGATCGGTGCCCACGCGATGGGCGGCGTTCGACGCGCCGGGAAGTACGGCGACGCGTACGTCGTTCCGCCCGAGACTCCGAAACAGCAAGTGGAAGAGCGTTACCGCGTCGTGCAAAAGCTCTTCGCGGAGCGAGGCAAGCCATTCGGGTCCCAGCCCCTGCGGCGCAACGTGCTCGTGGCCGACACGAAGGAACAGGCGATGGTCGAGTACGCCCGCGTAGCGAAAGGCCGCTACATCACCTACGCGAACAAGGGCCTTGACGTGATGGCAGACAAGGACCTCGAGAATCAATTCGCCGAGGCCGTGTCCGGGCACGTCGTGGTCGGCACCGCCGACGATGTGGTGGCCGAATTGACTGACTTCGTGACCAGCCTTCCCGTTGATCCCCTTCTCCTGCGTCCGCAGTGGCCGACGATGGACGCCGACGAGACGATCGCCGCCATCAAACGACTGGGCCAAGACGTCGTCCCCTCGATGTTGGCCATCGAACCCCGCACGGACTTCTAGAGGGGCACAGCGCAAATGAACCAGGTGTACACGGACCTACGGCCGAACTTCTCGAATCCCGAGGACTGGACGCTGGATACGGTCCTGCGCGCGCACGTCGCGGCGCAACCGGATGCACCATGCCTGATCACACCCGAAGAAGGTCTCGAGTGGACCTACGAGGAGGCTCTGGCCTCCGCCGAGCGTATCGCGGGAGCGTGGCACAGCGCTGGTGTCAGCCAAGGTGACCGTGTGGTGATCATGGCGATGAACTCGTCACGGTTCCTGCGGAGTTGGTTCGCGACTGCCGTGGGCGGCATGGTCGAGGTGCCGATCAACGTCAACAACGAGGGCGAGTTCCTCCGCCACCAGATCGTCACAGTAGACCCGCATTGGGCCGTTGTGGACGACACGTTCGCCGACCGCTTTGTCGCAATCGCCGAGCACTGCCGCGGAATCGAGAAGTTCTGGGTGATCGACACCGGAGTCGGGATGGTCGACAAGGCTGTTCGACTACTCCGCGACAACGGCTGGGCGGCTGACGTGTGGGACGTCCTCGAGAACGGAGTTCCGGTATCGGTGCAGGCGCCGCCGAAAGCGCAGGATCTCGGCGCCATCTTCTTCACCTCCGGCACGACCGGGCCGTCGAAGGGCGTCGCGATGCCGCACTCGCAGCTGTACTTCTTCGCGCAGGAAGTCGTGAGTCTCATGCGGCTGGGCGCCGACGATCGCTACCTCACCACCACACCGTTGTTCCACGGCAACGCCCAGTTCATGGCTGTATACCCGGCACTCGTCGCCGGTGCGAGCGCGGTGGTCCGTCCGAAGTTCAGTGCGAGTCGGTGGATTGATCACGTCCGCGATTCCGGAGTCACCGTCACCAATTTCGTCGGCGTCATGATGGACTTCGTCTGGAAGCAGCCGCCCCGGGACAGCGACCGCGACAACAGGTTACGCGCCGTTTATGCGGCGCCGACGGCGAGCACGATAGTGGATGGGTTCAAGGAGCGGTACGGGATCGAGGCGTTCCTTGACGCGTTCGGCCTCACCGAGACGTGCGCACCAATCCTCGCGCCGTACGGTGTCGAGCGACCCGCAGGCGCCGCCGGGCTCGCCGCCGCCGAGTGGTTCGACATCCGACTAGTCGACCCGGAGACCGACCGTGAGGTTCGGGTCGGGGAGGTCGGCGAACTGGTGGTCCGTTCGGTACAGCCGTGGACGTGCAGCCTGGGCTACTACAACATGCCCGAGAAGACTCTCGAGGCGTGGCGGAACCTCTGGTTCCACACCGGCGACGCCCTGAAGAAGGACGAGGACGGCTGGTACTACTTCGTCGACCGCTACAAAGATGCGCTCCGGCGTCGCGGCGAGAACATCAGTTCCTACGAAGTCGAGCAGGCGGTGCTCGGGCACCCCGCCGTGGTCGAGTGTGCCGTCATCGGTGTACCTGCCGACCAGGACGCGGGTGAGGACGAGGTGCTCGCGACCGTCGTCACCAGCACCGAGGTGGAGGCCGAGGACATCCTCTCGTGGTGTGACGGCAAGATCCCGGCCTTCGCGATCCCGCGTTACCTGCGCTTCGTGACGTCGTTGCCCAAGACGCCGTCCGAGAAGGTCCGCAAGGCCGCGCTGCGTGAAGAGGGCATCACACCAGACACATTCGACCGCACAGCCGTCTCTGCGGTCTGATGGCGACAGGACGCGCGATGGACTTCAGCAAGAACGAAACGCACGAAGAGATCCGGAAGGGCATCAGGGAACTCTGTAAGCGATTCCCCGATGAGTACTGGTCGAAGCACGACGACTCACACGAGTTCCCGTGGGAGTTCTACAACGCCATGGCGGACGGCGGCTGGATGGGTCTCACAGTTCCCGTGGAGTACGGCGGCGGCGGTCTCGGCGTCACCGAGGCCGCGATCGTGGAACGGGAGATCGCCGCTTCGGGCGCCGGTATGGGTGGCTGCAGCGCCGTGCACATCGGCATTTTCGGCTTCGAACCGATCATCCGTCACGGCTCGGAGGAGATGAAGAAGAAGTACCTCCCTCGTGTCGCCACCGGCGAACTGCACACTTCGTTCGCCGTAACCGAACCCGACGCCGGCACCGACACCACGAACATCAAGACGTTCGCCAAGAAGGTGGACGGCGGATTCCTGGTGTCGGGTAAGAAGGTGTGGATCACCAAGGCTCAGGAGGCGGAGCGGATGCTCTTGCTGTGCCGCACCAGCCCGCGTGAGGAGAACGGAAAGCGCACGGCGGGAATGACTTTGCTGTTTGCGGAAATGGACCGCAGCAAGGTGCAGATCGTTCCAATCCCCAAGATGGGCCGAAATGCCGTCGACACCAACGAGTTGTTCATCGACGAACTCTTCGTTACCGACGATGATGTGGTCGGCGAAGTGGGACACGGCTTCCGTGCCATCCTCGGCGGACTCAACGCCGAGCGGGTGATCTCCGCCAACGCCGCGCTCGGTATCGGTGAGGCGGCGCTGCGGCGCGGTGTCGAGTACGCGAAGCAACGCGAGGTCTTCGGACGTCCCATCGGCCGGAACCAGGGAATCGCATTCCCGCTGGCCGAGGCTCGCATCCGACTCGATGCTGCGGAAGCGATGCTCGACAAGGCAACATGGATGGTTGACCAGGGGCTGCCGTGTGGACGTGAAGCCAATGCCGCGAAGTTCCTTTGCGCCGAGGCCGGTTTCTACGCCGCAGACGTCGCACTGCAGACCCACGGCGGATTCGGATTCGGCAAGGAGTTCCACGTGGAGCGGTACTTTCGCGAGTCGCGCTTGATGCGGATCGCACCGATCAGCCAGGAGATGGTCCTCAACTACACGGCCGAGCACGTTCTGGGCCTGCCGCGAAGCTACTAGGAGGGAACCGGTGGAACCGTATCGTTCGATCTTGTTCGTACCCGGTCATCGTCCCCGCTGGGTGGAAAAGGCGATCGCCACCGGCGCGGACTGCCTGGTACTCGACCTCGAGGACTCGGTGCCGGCGTTCGAGAAGGAATCCGCGCGCAATGCCGTGGCGGAGTCGATCGCCCGCGCCCGGGAGACGAGTCCCGACATCGGCCTGTTCGTCCGGGTGAATCCGCTGGCCACAAAGATGACCGGCGCCGACCTGGAAGCCGTCGTGGTGCCGGGACTCACCGGGGTCTTCGCCCCGAAGATCGAGCAGGCCACAGACGTGTTGCAATACGACGCCCTCGTCGACCACTTCGAGCATCGCAACGGGGTGTCGGGACTCGAGTACATCGTCCCCGTCGAGACGGTGAAGGCCATCCACAACTGCCTCGAGGTGGCGACGGCGTCCCCGCGGGTCGGCGCGATGATCGGACCGTCTGCGCAGCACGCCGACATTGCCCGGGAGGTCGGTTACGAGTGGACGCCCGAGGGGCTGGAGACACTGTACCTGCGTAGCCGGGTGCTCCTCGCCTGCCGGGAAGCGAAGATCCATGCGCTGACCGGACTTTGGGAAGACCTCGACAACCTCGACGGTCTGCGCCAGTTTGCAGTCCGAGGACGCCAACTGGGGTTCCGCGGCATGATCGTGATCCACCCCACCCACGTGGAGACCGTCAACGACGTGTTCTATCCGTCCGACGCCGACATCGAGTTCTACCGCGGGCTTGCCGAATCCTACGAAAAGGCCGAGGCGCAGGGCACCGGCGCCCTCAGATATCGGGGACTGCACATCGACAAAGCGCACTACGACAAGGCAATTCAGTGGCTCGAACGAGCTCGCTCGATCCGGCTGAGAACGGGTGCGGAGAGAGGCGAACAGTGATGCGCGGTTTGTATTTCGAGGAGTTCGAGGAAGGCAAGCATTACAAGCACTCCCTCACACGCACCGTCACCGAAATGGACAACATCCTCTTCACGTCGCTCACGATGAACGTGCAGCCACTACATCTCGACGAGGAGTTCGCGAAGAAGTCGATCCATGGGCAGCGCGTCGTCAACAGCCTGTTTACCGTCGCGCTGGTCGGTGCGTTCCACGTTCCGGAGCTGACCATGGGAACAACGCTCGGCAACCTCGGCTACGACAAGATCAAATTCCCCCACCCGGTCTTTCACGGAGACACACTCCGTGGCGAGACGACCATCCTGAGAAAGCGCGAATCAAAGAGCCGGACCGACAGCGGAATCGTGTGGTTCGAGCACCGGGGATTCAACCAGCGTGACGAGATGGTGTGCCTGCTAGAGCGCGTCGGCCTGATGGCGAAGCGCCCCACCGACGAAGAAGGTGTCTGATGCCTACTGTGACCGAAGCCCAGAATCCGCTGAAGGATTGGGTCCCCGAGACGCGGACCCTACTTCTCGGCGACCGGAGCGCCGCGGCCGCGGGCGAGACGTGGGACGTGTACAACCCCGCCACCGAGGACGTCATCGCGACAGTCGCCGGCGCGTCGCCGGGGCAGGTCGACGAGGCCGTCGCCGCTGCTCGGCAAGCATTCCCGGCCTGGGCTGGGTTGAGTGGCGAGGAGCGGTCGCGGCACCTCCACCGCCTCGCGGACGTCC
The DNA here is from genome assembly GCF_040656415.1 of Rhodococcus sp. NPDC049939. Taxonomy (NCBI): domain Bacteria; kingdom Bacillati; phylum Actinomycetota; class Actinomycetes; order Mycobacteriales; family Nocardiaceae; genus Rhodococcus; species Rhodococcus sp. NPDC049939. The sequence goes on from NZ_JBFAMC010000001.1 coordinate 161,216, forward strand.
TCGAGAAGGCTGCGGACAGGCTGCTGCCGTCGATCGTCAACGAGGTCGGCACGCCTGTGTCCCTGGCCGAGTACCTCCAGGTGAAGATGGCCGTGGACGAGCACCTGCGGTGGGCGGCGGAGGCCGCGAAGACAGACCGCACCATCCACCTGGGCGAATTCGACAAGCCCGTCCCGACGATGAGCGACGTCGTGCACGAGCCCGTCGGTGTGGTCGCAGCCATCACCGGCTACAACTACCCCCTCAACCTGGCGATCTTCAAGTTCGGGGCAGCCCTTGCCGCTGGATGTACCGTGGTGCTGCTGCCGTCGCCGCGGACCCCGCTCACCACGTTGTTCCTGGGCGATCTCATCAAGGAGGCCGGACTTCCGCCGGGCGTCATGAACGTCGTCATCGGTGGTGCCGACGTGGGACAGCAGCTGTCTTCGCATCCCGGGGTCGACAGGGTGTCGTTCACCGGTTCGGACGGCGTCGGCGCCAAGATCATGGAACAGGCCGCCGCCAACCTCACCGGCGTGACCCTCGAGCTGGGTGGCAAGTCACCGAGCATCGTGCTGCCCGGGGTGGACGTGCAGAAGATCGCCGTCGAGATGCATCTGCGGTGGTCCCGCAACGGTGGTCAGGGCTGCGCCGCCCTCGCCCGACTGCTCGTGCACGAAGCCGTCTACGACGAATTCCTCGACGCCAGTACGTCGGCGTTCGACCAGATGGTCGTGGGCGATCCGTGGGATCGCGCTACCAACATCGGCCCGATGATCCGCCCCGATCACAAGGCGCGGGTCCAAGGCTTCATCGACGGCTCGGTGGCCGAGGGTGGTACGAAGTTGCTCGAGGTCACCAAACCGCTGCCCGAGAGGGGCTGGTTCGTCAATCCCGTTCTGCTCGGGGGTCTTCCACACAGCGCACGGGCTGTGCAGCAGGAGATCTTCGGGCCCATCGCGGTGGTCGTGCCATTCAAGGGCACCGAGGAGGCCATCCGCCTCGCCAACGACACCCCCTACGGCCTCGCCGCCAACGTGTGGTGCGACGACCCGGTCGAGGCGCGTCGCGTCGCGGAGCGGGTACGCGCAGGCACCGTGTGGATCAACGGCGGCGGTGCCATGCGTCCCGACGCACCATTCGGCGGATACGGAAGGTCCGGTCTCGGTCGGGAACTCGGTGAGTGGGGTATGCGGGAATACCTCGAGGTCAAGCACATTCAGTGGCGCGTCTAGGGAGATCGTGATGACTGCTTCGTCTGCTGGACCGCTGGCCGGGATCAAGGTGCTCGAACTGGGGACCATGTACGCCGCGCCCACCGCCGGAAGAATGCTCCGCGACTTCGGCGCCGACGTCGTGAAAGTCGAGGACCCCAAGACGGGTGACTATGCCCGCCATTGGATCCCGCAGAAGGAGGGGCTGTCGCTCGGCTTCTGTCGTCTCAACGCCGGAAAGCGTTCGGTGGGAATCGATCTTCGCTCTGCCGAGGGGCGCGACCTAGTCCTCCGGCTCGCCGCGCGTGTGGACGTCGTGCTCGAGTCCTTCCGGCCAGGCCGGCTCGAGGAATGGGGACTCGGTTACGAGGAATTGAGCAAGGATCATCCGGGACTCGTCATGGCTCGTGTGTCGGGGTTCGGGCAGACCGGCCCCAACCGCCTGCTGCCCGGATTCGGGACGGTCGCCGAGACGGTCAGCGGATTCGCACACGTGAACGGCTGGCCCGACTCGCCTCCCACGTCCCCGCCGTTCGGGTTCGCCGATTCGATCGCCGGGCTGTCGGCCGCGATGGGCGTCGCGATGTCGCTGTACAAGCGCGAACGCACCGGACAGGGTGAGTGCGTCGACGTCGCCCTGTACGAGCCGCTGATGTTCATCATCGGCGACATTTTCCTCAAGTACACCTCGCTCGGTGAGATCCAGAACCGGATCGGCAACAGCACCGGTTCCGCGTCTCCGCGAGGCATCTACGAGGCAAGCGACGGGAGGTTCCTGTCTATCGCAGCGTCGAACCAGACCATCGCCAGGAGGCTGTTCGCGGCGATGGGCATGCCCGAGGTGATCGAGGATCCCCGTTACGCCACCAACGCCGCCCGGTTGCAGAACAACGACGAGGTCCAGTCGATGGTGAAGAACTGGGTGCGGTCGATGCCGCGCGCCGACGTCCTGGCAACCCTCGAGAAGTTCGAGGTGGTGTCCGCACCGGTCAACGATGCCGCGGATGTCGTGGCAGATCCGCACTTCCAGGAACGCACGCTCGTCGAGATCACCGGCGACGACATGATGAAGAACGTCCTCATGCCCGGCCCCGTCATGCACATGAACGGGTATGAAGGCCCGTCCTACGACGGCGTTCCGGCCATCGGAGAACATACGAAAGAAGTGCTGTCGTCCCGGCTCGGATTGAGCGCCGAGGATTTTTCGTCCCTGGCAGCGGCGGGCGTCGTCAGTCGCTCACAGGGCTAGTGCCACTTGCGCGTGTGACGAGCCCCGTACACCCACTTCGCATTGCCGATTCCCAAGCCACTAGGTAGTGGTGTAGCTGGACGGTTCGAGGGTCTTCAGGGCGCTGAGCAACCGGTCGGGGATAGCGACTTTCGCTCCCTCGGCGCTGCGCACGGCGAAGGTGATCTTGCCGTGGGCGACGAGTTCGTCGCCGCGGACGAAGTCGAAGCCCAGTGTGTAGGACGTTGTACCGAGCCGGTCGAGGACCACCGTGCACGTCAGCTCGTCGAAGACCGCGCAACTGGCGAAATACTGGCACTCCGACTTCAGCCCGACGGTGTAGGCGCCCACTGTTTCGAGCATGGTGTGGCTGTCCAGCCCGAAAGAGTGCAGCCAGACGCTGTAGGTGCGTTCCATCCACGGATAGTTGATCGCGAAGTAGGCAATGCCGAGAGCATCGCAGTCGCCGTAGGACAGTTGGATCCGCTGCTGTGCGACGGCTGCGGTCATGGCTGACCGCCGTCGACGGTGATGACGGAACCGGTGGTGTAGCTGGACGCATCGCTGGCGAGGTAGAGCGCGGCGCCGACGATTTCTTCGGGCTGTCCTCCGCGCTTCGCGGCGAACGTCTGTGCGCGCGCCGCGAACGCATCCTTGTCCCACGAGTTGCTCACGTCGGTGAGGAAGGTGCCCGCCATGATGGCGTTGGTGCGGACGGTGGGACCGAATGCGCGCGCGAATCCAGCGGTCAGTGCATTGAGGCCTGCCTTGGCCGCCGCATAAGGGAGGATCTCGGGGCGCGGGTGGATGGCCCCGACACTCGAGATGTTGATGATGGATCCGCCGCCGCCTTTCGCCATGCGCGTTCCGACGAGAGAAGTGAGCCGGAACGGGCCCTTGAGGTTGACGGCGAGAACCTTGTCGAACAGGACCTCGCTGACCGTGTCGACGCTCTCGTAGAGCGGCGACATTCCCGCGTTGTTGATGAGGACGTCAACCTTGCCGAAGTGGCGGTAGGCGGCGTCGACGAGTGCGTCGATCGACTCCCATTTCCCCACGTGGACGCTGTAGGGGAGGGCCTTACAGCCGGTCAGGTCGCTGATCTCTTCGGCAGTGGTCTTGCAGGACTCGAGGTTGCGACTGGCGACGACCACGTCGCATCCTGCGGCGGCGAGCCCGAAGGCCATGGCACGGCCCAGCCCGCGGCTGCCGCCGGTGACGACGGCGGTGCGCCCCGTCAGGTCGAATGCATGGCTGGGATCGAAGGGGCCATGATCCCTCTGGTGGGTCGATCCGGTCATGTGATGGTCACCTACGCATGCTCATTGACGACTTAATATCCATTGCTATTGTGATCATAGATTACTGGTGGTGACGCAGTTCACGTCCGGAACACCTCGACGCGTGCCCGGCGGTCGGCCGACGTGTCTTTGGAGAATCATGAAGAATGGAGAACGACGTGAGCAGCGACCAGCAAGAACTGTTTGCGCTACCGACCGAGTACCGAGACTTGCAGGCGGAAGCGCGGGATCTCGCTGTGTCGTGTGCAGACCTCGCTCCGCGCGCCGACGAAGCCGACAGCCTCGATGTCGGCATCCGGAAGCGGTTGCAGGCATCAGGTTTGGCTCGCGTCGTCGTTCCTGCCCGATTCGGCGGACGCTACGAGCGGGTCGATTCCCTGGCAGTCACCCTTGTCCGCGAGCAACTGGCCGCGGAGTCGTCGCACCTCGATTCACTCTTCGCGATGCAGGGGATCGGCAGCTACGGCATCGCCGTCGGCGGATCCGAGGAACTGCAGCGCGAATGGCTGCCCAGGGTTGCGAACCTCGGCACCATTGCGGCTCTCGGGCTCACCGAACCGCACGTCGGATCCGATCTCAAAGCACTGACCACCACAGTCGTCGAGCGCGATGGAAAGCTGGTTGTCAACGGACACAAGTCGTTCATCACCAACGGGGGCGATGCCGACTTCTATTGCATTCTGGCGCGCGAGGGTCACGGATATTCACTGGTCCTGGTGCCTGCGGATACTCCAGGTCTGTCGACGCAGCGGCCGCACCAGATCATCGCCCCGCACGTCCTCGGCGATGTGATCCTCGAGGACGTCGAAGTGCCGATCGGCAACCGTATCGGCGAAAAGGGCAAGGGTTTCGGTCTCGTGCTCGTGACCCTCGCCACCTTCCGCGTCTCGGTCGCGGGCGCGGCGGTTGGAATGGCCGAGGCAGCGTTGCGAGAAGCGGTGCGTCATGCAAATAGTCGCGAACAATTCGGGGTGAATCTGTCCCGACTGGGTTCGGTGCCCGAGCACCTCGCCTCCAGCTGGGCCGACATCGAAATGGCTCGTTCGCTCACCTACCGCGCGGCTGCAGCGGCTGCCCGTGACGCCAGGGGCAATCTCCACCTGTCGTCGATGGCGAAGGTCGGTGCGACCGAAATGGCCGCCCGGGTGATTGACCGGGCGGTGCAAATTATGGGCCGATTCGGACTTGTGCGCGGCGGAAAACTGGAACGCTTGTACCGCGAAGCACGGCCCATGAGGATCTACGAGGGATCCACCGAGGTCATCCTCGACTCCCTCGCGAAACAGCTGATCAGAGACCAACACTAGCTAGAGAGATCTGGTGGTTCGATGACGACGGAGGCGAACTCCACGAAGCTGGAGCGGGTGGCCATCCGCTTTGCGGGCGACTCGGGTGACGGCATGCAGTTGACCGGCGACCGGTTCACGTCGGAGGCCGCGGCGTTCGGCAACGACCTCGCCACTCAACCCAACTTCCCTGCCGAGATCCGGGCTCCGCGAGGAACCCTCCCAGGAGTGTCGTCGTTTCAAATCCAGATCGCGGACTATGACATCCTGACCGCAGGCGATCGCCCGGACGTCCTTGTTGTCATGAACCCGGCCGCGTTGAAGGCGAATTTGGAGGATCTACCGCGCGGCGGCATGATCATCGCGAACACGGACGAGTTCACCAAGCGGAATCTCTCGAAGGTCGGCTACGCCACGAACCCGCTCGACGACGGCACGCTCGCGGACTACGTGGTGCATCCGGTGGCGATGTCGACGTTGACGGCCGGCGCGGTGGAACCCGCCGGGCTGAGCCGCAAGGACGGCGAGCGGGCGAAGAACATGTTTTCGCTGGGCTTGCTCTCGTGGATGTACAACCGCCCTACAGACGGTATCGAGCGATTCCTGCGGTCCAAGTTCGCGGCGACGCCGCAGATCGCCGAGGGGAATCTTCTCGCGTTCAGGGCGGGGTGGAACTACGGGGAGACGACCGAGAGTTTCGCGACCACATACGAGGTGTCGGCTGCTGCACTGCCGCCCGCCACCTACCGTCGGGTCACTGGGAACAAGGCCCTGGCATACGGAGTGCTGACTGCGGGGCATTTGGCCTCGATGGACGTCTTTCTCGGCACGTATCCGATCACCCCGGCATCGGACATCTTGCACGAACTGAGCAATCACCGGGGCCTCGGTGTCACTACTTTCCAGGCCGAGGACGAGATTGCCGGGATCGGTGCGGCGCTGGGAGCATCCGTCGGTGGCGCTCTCGGGGTGACGAGCACGTCTGGTCCCGGCTTGGCGCTCATGACCGAATCGATCGGACTGGGGGTGATGACGGAGGTTCCACTGCTGGTGATCGACGTCCAGCGCGGGGGTCCGTCGACGGGGCTTCCGACCAAGACCGAACAGTCGGACCTGTTGCAAGCGATATACGGACGCAACGGTGAATCACCGGTTCCGGTGATCGCACCCCGCTCACCGGCGGATTGTTTCGACGTCGCCATCGAGGCCGCGCGGATCGCCATCGAATACCGCACACCGGTGCTCTTGCTGTCGGACGGTGCGATCGCGAATGGAAGTGAACCATGGGCGATTCCGAACGTGTCGGAGTTGGATCGAATCGATCCGGGTTTCGAGACCGAGCCTCCCTCGGAAGGGCAGTTCGCCCCGTACGCCCGCGACCGGGAGACGCTCGCGCGTTCGATGGCGATACCGGGAACGCCGGGACTCGAGCACCGGGTCGGTGGGATCGAGAAGTCGGACGGCAGCGGTGACATCTCCTACGATCCTGCCAACCACGATCTGATGGTGCGGTTGCGTCAAGCGAAGATCGACGGAATCACCGTCGACGATGTGGTTGTCGACGACCCCTCGGGAAGAGCGGACCTGCTGCTCATCGGGTGGGGAAGTTCGTACGGGCCGATCGGTGAGGCGTGCAGGCGAGCTCGCCGCGAGGGCAAGAATGTCGCCCACGCGCATGTGCGCAATCTCAATCCGCTGCCCGCCAATCTCGGTGCGGTACTTCGGAGTTACGAAACCGTCGTCGCGCCGGAGATGAATCTCGGTCAGTTTGCCACAATCCTCCGCTCGAAGTTTCTCGTGGACGTGCAATCGGTGACGAAGGTGCAGGGCCTGTCCTTCCTCTCCGATGAACTGCACGAGGTGATCGAAGCGGCTCTGGCGGGAACCTTGCGCAAGAGCGAACTCGCGAAGACCTCCGATGCGCTCGCGTCGGCAACTTACCGAACGACCACACCAGGGGAAGGGGAGTCGGCGTGACAGGAATGATCGGCCGAGTCGGTGCAGACCTGGGGCTGACCGCCAACGCGAACGTCCCCAAGACTGACGAACAGCAGACGGCCAAGGACTTCGCCACGAGCCAGGAGGTCCGTTGGTGTCCTGGGTGCGGTGACTACGTCATCCTCGCCACGATCCGAAGTTTCCTGCCGGAGTTGGGACTTCGACGTGAAAACATGATGTTCGTTTCCGGGATCGGGTGTTCGAGTAGATTCCCGTACTATCTGGACACGTACGGCCTGCACTCGATTCACGGCCGTGCGCCCGCTATTGCGACGGGCCTCGCCGTGACACGGCCGGATCTGTCGGTGTGGGTGGTCACCGGCGACGGTGACGCATTGTCGATCGGGGGCAACCACCTCATCCACGCGCTGCGGCGGAACGTCAACATGACGATCCTGCTGTTCAACAACAGGATCTATGGGCTGACCAAGGGGCAGTACTCACCGACGTCCGAGGTCGGCACCGTCACGAAGTCGACCCCTCTCGGTTCGGTGGATCACCCGTTCAACACCCTGTCCCTGGCACTCGGTGCCGAGGCGACGTTCGCGGCCCGAGCGATCGACACCGACCGCAAGGGTCTGACGGAGGTACTGCGGCAGGCGGCGGCACACCGGGGAACCTCTTTTATCGAGATCTACCAGGACTGCCCGATCTTCAACGACGGCTCCTTCGACATCCTCCGTAAGGACGGTTCGGAGCAGCGACTGATCCCGCTGACTCACGGCGAGCCGATCGTGTTCGGAGAAGCTGGCGAATATTGTGTTGTCCGTTCTGGTTTCGGGATGAAGGTGGTTTCGACGGTTGAGGTCGACAGGGGCGAGATCGTCGTACATGACGCTCATGCCGACGATCCCGACTACGCTCACGCTCTGTCGAGGCTCTCGGATCAGAACCTCACTCACACGGTGACTGGCGTGTTCCGCAGTGTCGTACGGGACACGTATGACGACATGGTTCGCCTCCAGAACGAACTCGAACGGGAGAAGAACCCCGTCGACACCGATGCGCTTCAGCGTCTGCTGACCGGACAAGACACGTGGACGGTGGAATAGCCGGCTTCGCCGCCCGGTCGTCTGGAGTGCCTGGTGTTGTGAAGTTAATGCGTCTCCCCCTAGTTCCCTGCGCATCATTCGTATAAAGTGGCGTCATCACACCACTGCTCGGTTCGGAGAAACCGGAATGTCGATCACACATGACATCGAAAATGCACTCGTGCGTTGCGGATTAGCCTACGAAGACGGCAATTTGGACACTGTCGAGACGCCGTTCACGTCGGACGAGAACGACCCCTTGCGGGCGCTGTCCACGGACAAGTACGAGGACGAGTGGGCGAACGCTGGTAACGAATGGCACCTTTTCAAGCGTCATATCGGGCTGGGCTTTCAGTACTGAGCCGCCCCCTTCCAGGAGATAGAGTATGACGCTGAATCAGGGTCTGATCCCGGCGAAGTGGGCAGCGCTCACGCCGAATGCTCCGGCTGTCTACGATGTGCCGAACGATCGGCGGATCACATTCTTCGAGTTGGATGATCGGGTGCGGCGCGCGGCCAACGGTCTTCGCGGACTCGGCCTGGAGAAGGGTGACCGCGTCGCCGTACTCGCCAAGAACAGCGTCGAGTTTCAGGAACTGTTCTTCGCGGTCGGTCGCGCAGGCTTGGTGCTGCAGCCGCTGAACTGGCGACTGGCGGCGCCGGCGCTGTCCGGGCTGATCGCCGATGCCGCCCCGAAGGTCGTCATCACGGCGCACGAGTTTCGCGGGGTCGCCGAGGAGCTGAAGCGTTCGTCGAACGTCGATAACTGGCTGGAATTCGGGCCCGATGGTGACGGGACGTACGAAGCCCTGCTTGCAGCGTCTGTCAGCGCGGAACCGATCTGGACGTCGGGCGTACAGGGGCATGACCCCTTCTTCATCCTCTACACCGGGGGAACGACCGGGGAGTCGAAGGGTGCCTTGCATTCCCACATGAGCGCTGCGGCGGGAATGTTGAACCAGACCGTGGCCGAACGGGTGGTTCCCACTGATGTCTACATGCTGACGGGGCAGATGTATCACATTCCCGTTGTGCTTTCGATGAATTACATGAAGCACGGATGCCCCGTTGTCCTGGTGAACTTCGAGGCCAGGCAGGCGCTGGAGGTCATCGAGGCGGAGAGGGTCTCGGCGTTCCTCGGCATCACCACCATGCTGAACTGGATGATGGCGGTGGAGAATTTCTCCTGCTACGACCTGTCCAGCTTGCGTAACATCCAGTACGGCGGCGGGCCGATGCCGTCGTCCACCGTTCGGGCGGCGCTCGAGGCCTTCCCGTGCACCCTTATCCAGGGTTACGGGCAGACCGAGGGCACGACGATGGCGTTCCTGTCGCAGGAAGATCACCTCGACGCGGTGCGGGGCATCAACTCGCATCGGCTGAAGTCCTGTGGCAGAGAGGGATTCGTCACCACCATCCGGGTGGTGGATTCCGTCGGCAACGAGGTGCCGCGCGACGGGAAGACACCCGGGGAGGTCGTCGTCCAGTCCGAAGCGAACATGCTCGGCTACTGGAACAGGCCCGAGTTGACGGCCGAAACTCTACGAAACGGCTGGATGCATACCGGCGACATCGCAACGTGGGACGAGGACCGGTATGTGTTCATCGTCGATCGTGCCAAAGACATGATCATCTCCGGCGGCGAGAACATCTACAGCGTGCAGGTGGAAGAGGCCATCGGGGCACATCCCGCAGTGCTCGAGTGCGCGGTGATCGGCGTTCCCGACGAGGAGTGGGGTGAGGCGGTGAAGGCCGTCGTCGTTCTCAAACCGGGACACACTGCCACCGAGGTCGAGATCATCGAGACCGCGAAGAACAACCTGGCGTCGTATCAGAAGCCGCGGTCGGTCGACTTCGTGGACGCACTGCCGAAGGCGCCGACGGGCAAGATCATGAAGCGGGACCTTCGGGCTCCATATCTGACGGTCGGCGCATGAAGACGGCGACCGACCTCGTGGTGCCGACCGAGAGCGAACTCGCCGAACTTGTGGGAACGCCGTTCCCCGGTGGCACGGTGCGGTTGGAACGATGGTGGGTCCATCTCGTACTCGACAGCATGATGGCCGACACGAAAGACGGTGCAGAGCACCCCGTCTTCGTCTTCCTCGTCGCCACCAGTGCCATGGGTTGGAGCTGGGACGAACTGTTCGCCGTATTCGGCGCCCGCGAATCGGACGGGCCGATGGCCGGTGAGACGGAGACGACCATCCGAAGACCACTCCGAGCGGATGAAACATACACAGTGTTCGGCGAGATCGTCTCGGCACAAAGGAAAGTCGGCAAACAGACCGGCGTCTTCGACATTGTCGGCTACCGGCTCGACCTCTACGCCGAGGACGGCGCACTCAGTGCCTCCACCACCAATTCGATCGTCTTCCCGCGCAGGGGGGTCGCGTCATGACCGTCGCGATCGGACAGGAGATCCCAGAGCGCATCATCGAGGCGGTCGATCCCGCGCGGATGAAGACGTTGTCGGCGTTGATGCGCGATCCGAACCCGATCCACTTCGACCGATCAGCGGTTTCGGAGTTGGGGATGGGGGAGCGCACTGTCAACCAGGGTCCCGCGAACATCGCGTACGTCGTCTCGATGCTCGGTGCCTGGGCGGGAGGGGTCGATCGGATCCGGCACTTCCGGTTTCGGTTCCGGGGCAGGGTCGTCGAAGGGCAGCGTCTGCGCGCGAGCGGTGTCGTCACCGCCGTCGAGGAAGGGCAGGACGGCACGCTGGTTCGCTGCGACCTGGCCCTGGAGGTGGTCGACGGTGCCCGGGTACTCGAAGGTGTCGGCGCCGTCCTGCTTCCACTCTGATTCACGCAACACCGTCAGGAGGTTTGAGCGAACATGTCAGGTCGTGTAGAGGGCAAGGTTGCATTCATCACCGGTGCCGCGCGGGGGCAGGGGCGCAGTCACGCAGTGCGTCTGGCGGAGGAGGGCGCCGACATCATCGCGGTCGACATCTGCGAGAACATCGAGACGGTCACGTCGTACTCTCTCGGGACAGATCGGGAACTTCAGGAGACCGTGGCGCAGGTGGAGGCGCTGGGCAGGCGGATCGTGGCCGTCAAGGCCGACGTACGCGACCTCGTCGGTCTCCAGAAGGCGTTCGATTCGGGTGTCGAGCAGTTCGGCCACGTCGACATCGTCGTCGCCAACGCCGGCATCGTCGGCTTCGGGCGGTCGTGGGAGCTCACCGCGCAGCAGTGGCAGGACGTGATCGACGTCAATCTGACCGGTGTGTTCAACACGGTCAAGGTCGCGATCCCGAGCATGATCGACGCAGGCCGTGGCGGGTGCATCCTGTTCACCAGTTCGCTCTGCGGGCTCAAGGGGATGCAAGAGATCGGGCACTATGTGGCCGCCAAACACGGAATAGTCGGTCTGATGCGAACCCTGGCCAACGAGTTGGGGCCGTACAGAATTCGGGTGAACACCATCCATCCCACCCACGTCGACACGCCGATGCTCCAGAATCCGGACGCGTACTCGAAGTTTTCGCCCGAGGAACCCGAGCCCACCATGGAGATGGCAATACCGGGATTCATGTCGAACAACATTTTGCCCATACCGTGGGTCGACCCGACCGATATCAGCAATGCGGTGCTGTTCCTCGGCAGTGACGAGGCCCGGTATGTCACCGGGGTCACCTTCCCCGTCGATGCCGGCGCGTACGTGAAATGACCGGCAAACCCTAGTCCCCACAACACTTTCAGGAGGTTTTTCGAACATGTCGGGTCGTGTAGAAGGCAAGGTTGCATTCATCACCGGCGCGGGGCGGGGGCAGGGGCGCAGTCACGCAGTACGGCTGGCGGAGGAGGGCGCCGACATTATTGCGGTCGACATCTGCGAGAACATCGAGACGGTCACCCACTACTCCCTGGCCACCGATCAGGATCTACAAGAGACCGTGGCGCAGGTGGAGGCGCTCGGCCGGCGGATCGTGGCCGTCAAGGCCGACGTGCGCGACCTCGTCGGTCTCCAGAAGGCCTTCGACACAGGTATCGAGCAGTTGGGCCACGTCGACATCGTCGTCGCCAACGCCGGCATCATCACCTACGGACAGTCGTGGGAGCTCACCGCGCAGCAGTGGCAGGACATCATCGATGTCAATCTGACCGGTGTGTTCAACACTGCCAAGGTCGCGATCCCGAGCATGATCGACGCAGGACGTGGTGGGGCCATCCTGTTAACCAGCTCGGTCTGCGGGCTCAAGGGGACCCAAGGGACGGGGCACTATGTTGCCGCCAAACACGCAATAGTCGGTCTGATGCGGACCATGGCCAACGAACTGGGGCCGCACAGCATTCGGGTGAACACTATTCATCCGACCAATGTCGACACCGTAATGCTGAAGAATCCAGGCGCTTACGCGATGTTCTCGCCCGGCGAACCCGAGCCCACCATGGACACGGCGATGCCGGGGTTGATGTCGCTCGACGCGCTGCCCACACCGTGGGTCGACCCGACCGACATCAGCAATGCCGTGCTGTTCCTCGGCAGTGACGAGGCGCGGTATGTCACCGGGGTCACCTTCCCCGTCGATGCCGGAGCGTGCGTGAAGTGACCGGCAAACCCCAATCCCCACAACGCCTTCAGGAGGTCTTTCGAAAATGTCGGGTCGTGTAGAAGGCAAGGTTGCATTTATCACCGGTGCCGCGCGGGGGCAGGGGCGTAGTCACGCATTGCGGCTGGCGGAGGAGGGTGCGGACATCATCGCGGTCGACATCTGCGAGAACATCGACACGGTTACGCCGTTCTATCCTCTTGCCACAGAACAGGAGTTGGAGGAGACCGTGGCGCAGGTGGAGGCGCTGGGCAGGCGGATGGTGGCCGTCAAGGCCGATGTGCGCGACCTCGCCGGTCTCCAGAAGGCCTTCGATTCGGGTATCGAGCAGTTCGGCCACGTCGACATCGTCGTCGCCAACTCCGGCATCATCACCTACGGAATGTCGTGGGAGCTCACCGCGCAGCAGTGGCAGGACGTGATCGACGTCGATCTGACCGGAGTGTTCAACACGGCCAAGGTCGCGATCCCGGGCATGATCGACGCAGGGCGTGGTGGGTGCATCCTGTTCACCAGTTCGATCTGCGGACTGAAGGGGACACAGAGGACCGGGCACTACGTGGCCGCCAAACACGGAGTCGTCGGCCTGATGCGGACCATGGCCAACGAGTTGGGGCCGTACAGAATTCGGGTGAACACCATCCATCCCACCAATGTCGACACCCTCATGATCCAGAATCCGGGTGCGTACGCGATATTCTCGCCCGGCGAACCCGAGCCGTCCCAGGACACGGCAATGCCGGGATTCACGTCACTCAACGCGCTGCCCACACCGTGGCTCGAACCGACCGATATCAGCAATGCGGTGCTGTTCCTCGGCAGTGACGAGGCACGGTACGTCACCGGGGTCACTTTCCCTGTCGATGCCGGCGCGTGCGTGAAATGACCGGTAAACCCGTTCTGGGAGTGGAGACAACGAGGATCTCCGCTCGCCGCGCGCTCTGATCCACGCAACAGCTTCAGGAGGTTTTCGAACATGTCGGGTCGTGTAGAGGGCAAGGTTGCATTCATCACAGGTGCCGCGCGGGGGCAGGGGCGCAGTCACGCAGTGCGGTTGGCGGAGGAGGGTGCGGACATCATCGCGGTCGACATCTGCGAGAACATCGACACGGTTACGCCGTTCTATCCTCTCGCCACCGATCAGGAGTTTCAGGAGACCGTGGCGCAGGTGGAGGCGCTGGGCAGGCGGATGGTGGCCGTCAAGGCCGATGTGCGCGACCTCGCAGGTCTCCAGAAGGCGTTCGATTCGGGTGTCGAGCAGTTCGGCCACGTCGACATCGTCGTCGCCAACGCCGGCATCATCACCTACGGACCGTCGTGGGAGCTGACCGCGCAGCAGTGGCAGGACGTGATCGACGTCGATCTGACCGGTGTGTTCAACACTGCCAAGGTCGCGATCCCGAGCATGATCGACGCAGGGCGTGGTGGGTGCATCCTGTTCACCAGTTCACTCGCCGGGTTCAGGGGGAAGCAAGGGACCGGGCACTACACGGCCGCCAAACACGCAATAGTCGGCCTGATGCGGACCATGGCCAACGAGTTGGGGCCGTACAGAATTCGGGTGAACACCATCCATCCCACCAATGTCGACACTCACATGATCCAGAATCCGGGTGCGTACGCGATGTTCTCGCCCGGCGAACCCGAGCCGTCCCAGGACACGGCAATGCCGGGATTCACGTCACTCAACGCACTTCCCACACCGTGGCTCGACCCGACCGACATCAGCAATGCTGTGCTGTTCCTCGGCAGTGACGAGGCGCGTTACATCACCGGGGTCACCTTCCCCGTCGATGCCGGAGCGTGCGTGAAGTGACTGGCAAACCCTGATCCCCACAACACCTTCAGGAGGATTTTCCGAACATGTCGGGTCGTGTAGAGGGCAAGGTTGCATTCATTACCGGTGCCGCGCGGGGGCAGGGGCGTAGTCACGCGGTGCGGCTGGCGGGGGAGGGCGCGGACATCATCGCGGTCGACATCTGCGAGAACATCGACACGATCACGTCGTACTCCCTCGGGACAGATCGGGAGCTGCAGGAGACCGTGGCGCAGGTGGAGGCTCTCGGTCAGCGGATCGTGGCCGTCAAGGCTGATGTGCGCGACCTCGTCGGTCTCCAGAAGGCGTTCGATTCGGGTGTCGAGCAGTTCGGCCACGTCGACATCGTCGTCGCCAACGCCGGTATTTCCAACTTTGGGCGGTCATGGGAGCTCACAGAGCAGCAGTGGCAGGACATGATCGACGTCGATCTGACCGGTGTGTTCAACACGGCCAAGGTCGCGATCCCGACCATGATCGACGCAGGCCGTGGTGGGTGCATCCTCTTCACCAGTTCGCTCTATGGGCTGCGAGGGATGCAAGGGTTCGGGCACTACACGGCCGCCAAACACGCGATAGTCGGTCTGATGCGGACCATGGCCAATGAGTTGGGGCCGTACAACATTCGGGTGAACACCATTCATCCCACAAACGTCGACACGCCCATGATCCAGAATCGGAGAGCGTACACGATGTTGTCACCCGGCGAATCCGAACCCACCATGGACGCGGCGATGCCGGGATTCATGTCGCGCAACACGTTGCCCATACCGTGGGTCGACCCGACCGACATCAGCAATGCCGTGCTGTTCCTCGGCAGTGACGAGGCGCGGTACGTCACCGGGGTCGCTTTCCCTGTCGATGCCGGAGCGTGCGTGAAATGATTGGTAAATCCGTTCCGGGAGTGGATGACAACCAGGATTTCTGTACGGCGCGCGCCGCTCTGGTTCGGCTCTGAACCGCACAACACTTTCAGGAGGTTTGCGAACATGTCGGGTCGTGTAGAAGGCAAGGTTGCATTCGTCACCGGTGCTGCGCGGGGGCAGGGGCGTAGTCACGCGGTGCGGTTGGCGGAGGAGGGCGCGGACATCATCGCGGTCGACATCTGCGGGAACATCGAGACGGTCACGGCGTACTCTCTCGGGACAGATCGGGAGCTTCAGGAGACCGTGGCGCAGGTGGAGGCGCTGGGCAGGCGAATCGTGGCGGTCAAGGCCGATGTGCGCGACCTCGCCGGTCTCCAGAAGGCCTTCGATTCGGGTATCGAGCAGTTGGGCCACGTCGACATCGTCGTCGCCAACGCCGGCATCGTCAGCTTCGGGCGGTCGTGGGAGCTCACCGCGCAGCAGTGGCAGGACGTGATAGATGTCAATCTGACCGGTGTGTTCAACACCGCGAAGGTCGCGATCCCGAGCATGATCGACGCAGGCCGTGGTGGGTCCATCCTGTTCACCAGTTCGACCGGCGGGCTGAAAGGGTTGCAAGGGATGGGGCACTACGTGGCCGCCAAACACGCAATAGTCGGTCTCATGCGGACCATGGCGAACGAACTGGGGCCGTACAACATTCGGGTGAACACCATCCATCCCGGCAGTGTCGACACCCCGATGTTCCAGAATCCGGGCACGTACGCGATGTTCTCGCCCGAGGAACCCGAGCCCACCGTGGACACGACGATTCCGAAGCTGATGTCTCAACACACGCTGCCCATACCGTGGGTCGTCCCGGCTGACATCAGCAATGCCGTGCTGTTCCTCGGCAGTGACGAGGCGAGGTATATCACTGGGGTCACCTTCCCCGTCGATGCCGGTGCATGCGTGACATGACCGGCAAACCTTAATCCCCACAACATATTCAGGAGGTCTTTCGAACATGTCGGGTCGTGTAGAAGGCAAGGTTGCATTCATCACCGGCGCCGCGCGGGGGCAGGGGCGCAGTCACGCGGTACGGCTGGCGGAGGAGGGCGCGGACATCATCGCGGTCGACATCTGCGAGAACATCGACACGGTTACGCCGTTCTATCCTCTTGCCACCGATCAGGAGTTTCAGGAGACCGTGGCGCAGGTGGAGGCGCTGGGCAGGCGAATCGTGGCGGTCAAGGCCGATGTGCGCGACCTCGCCGGTCTCCAGAAGGCCTTCGATTCGGGTATCGAGCAGTTCGGCCACGTCGACATCGTCGTCGCCAACGCGGGCATCATCACCTTCGGGCAGTCGTGGGAGCTGACCGAGCAGCAATGGCAGGACATGATCGACGTCAATCAGACCGGTGTGTTCAACACCGCCAAGGTCGCGATCCCGAGCATGATCGACGCCGGACGTGGTGGGTCCATCCTGTTCACCAGTTCGACAGCCGGACTGAAAGGGTTGCCGGGAGCCGGGCACTACGTGGCCGCCAAACACGCGATAGTCGGTCTGATGCGGACCATGGCCAAGGAGTTGGGGCCGCACAACATTCGGGTGAACACCATCCACCCCGGCAGTACCGACACCCTCATGATCCAGAATCCGGGCATGTACGCGATCATGTCGCCCGACGAACCCGAACCGTCCCAGGACAAGGCGATACCGGGATTCATGTCGCTCAACATGCTGCCCGTGCCGTGGGTCGACCCGACCGATATCAGCAATGCGGTGTTGTTCCTCGGCAGTGACGAGGCGCGGTACGTCACCGGAATCACCTTCACCGTCGATGCGGGACTGTGCGTAAAATGACCGGCAAACCCGTTCTGGGAGTGGATGACAACGAGGATCTTCGCTCGGCGCGCGTCGATCCCCGCGGTATGCGCGAGCTACTGGCCGCGCAGACCGAGTGCACGTTCTCGTTCATCACTGAGAAAGGCTGGCCCGCGGGCGTCGTGATGAGCTTTCTCTATCACAATGACACTTTCTGGCTCACCGCGGCCGCCGATCGGGCGCATGCGAGGGCTGCAGCCCGTGATCCGAGGGTCACGCTCGTGATCTCGAATGCCGGAACAGCTCTGCCCGGGCGTCGCATGCTCGCTGTCCGCGGGTGGGCGACCGTCCACACCGACCGCGCCACCAAGGATTGGTTCTACCCGGCCTTCGCCGGACGGCTCGCACCCGATGACCCTGCGTCGTTCGCGCGACTGCTCGACAGCGAAAACCGCGTGGTCATCGAAGTCGAACCCGTCCGGGTCGCCGTCAGCCACGACTCCACCAAAATGGCAGGCGACGGCCGAGGTGGACGACTGTGAAGAGTCCGGTGCATTTCGCCGCACCCCGGTGATGCCGTTGTAAGCGTGGGCGATCAGCGGTAGGTGGCCCAAGTCGGGTGCGTTTCCGGGTATTCCGCAGGTTGGGGATCCGTCCCCGGCCAGCGGATGCGGTCCGTCGTGGTGACCGCGGTCTCGAGGTCGCGGAACGGCGTGGCGTAGAGGAAACGGAGGTGTCGGCTGGCGAACAGCCAGCGATCGTCGTGCCGGACGTAGTCGTCCGAGTACCGGTAGGCAGCCATCATCAGCGTTCCGTCGAGGGCGAGCTCGGCCTGCCCGGTCAGCAATCCCTTGGCTCGATCACCGTCGACCGCGATCTGGTTGCTCTGAGGTGTGTGCAAGGTCAGGGAGTAACGGCCCATCGCCCGCACGTAGAACGTGCGGATTTCCTCGTGTCCCCGAGAGACGACGCCTGCGCGTTCGAACGTGCCGTCCTCGCTGAACAAACCCACCAGGGTGTCGATGTCGTGATCGTCGACCGCGATGGCGTAAGCGGCCGCGAGGTCCTGGATTCGTGCCCGATCCTCGAGTCGGGTGACACGTCGTTCGAGTTCGGCGTGGATATTCGGCATGACTTTCCTCCTCATGACATGGAACTGTGAACGTGTTGAGCGGATGTTGTGCCTGCGGCGCAACATCGAAACCGGTGCTGCTTGCAGTGCGTTACTCCTTGCGATAGGTGTTCCAGGTAGGTGCCGACTCCGGATAGTCGGCCTCGGTGTACCTGGTTTGTGGCCATCGGATCCGCCGGGTGGTGCGGAAGCTCGCGCCCATCGACTCGAAGGGTACGGAATACATGAATGACACTGCGCGCGATGAGAATTGCCAGGTTCCGTTGGATCGGAGGTACCGGTCGCGGTACCGGTACGCACTCATCATGAGGGTGTCGTGGACGGCGAGCTCGGCGTGCCCTGTCATGATTCCGGTGGCGTGGTTGTCGTCGGCAATCGTGACTACGTGGATCTCGGGCGTGTGCAGCATGGTGTGGTAGCGCTCCATGCTCGCGACGTAGAAACCACGGATCTCGTCATGCCCACGCAGCGTGGTCCCCGCGACCTCGAACATGGCGTCGTCGGCAAACATCGCGATGAGGGCCTCGATGTCGTGGTCGTCGACGGCGAGCGCGTAGTTGGCGGCCAGGTCGCGGATTGCGTCCTTGGCGACGAGCCGTTGAAGCGCGTCGATCACCGAATGCTCCTTGTCTCAGACGATCTCACGGTCCCGGTCATGCGCGGTCTCGTAGCTACTCGGCGGGTGGGAACTGGGGCGTGCGCTTCTCGAGGAAGGCCTGGGCGCCTTCGATCATGTCTTCGCTACCGATCGCTTGGATCAGCATTCCGAGCCCGTTGGTGAAGGAATCGCGTGCCGAATTCCACCAGATGTTGGAGCTCGTCTTCGTGATCTCGAGATATCGGGGGCTGAGCAGTTCGAATTCCTTGCACAGTGCCCGAACGGATTCCGTAAGGGCGTCGTCGTCGACGACCTCGTTCACCAGTCCCATCTCGTACGCGTCGTCCGCGGAATACCTGCGGCAGAGTAGGGCGAGTTCCTTGGCTCGCTTCTCGCCGATCTGCACGCCCATGACGTTCGTTGCGCCGCTGACGGGCGAACTTCCCACGCGCGGGCCGGTCTGTCCGAATGTCGCGGACCTTGCGGCAACCGCGAGATCACACGCGACGACCAGTTCGTTGCCTCCGCCGGCTGCGGCGCCGTTGACCGCGGCGACTACGGGCCGAGGGCAGGTGCGGATCGCGTCGAACATCTGGAGCGACGCGCGGTACAACCCACGCATCTGTTTGACCGTGGGCTCGCTGAGCTGTCCGAGCGAACCGCCGGCGCAGAAACTTCGGCCGGTCCCGGTGATTACGACGGAGCGATATCCAGCCGCGTTGTGCAGTGCGTCGACGATCTTCGCACACATGTCCGCGTCGAAGGCATTCATGCGTTCGGGTCGGTTCAAGCGGATCCACAGTGTCGAGTCGACGTCCTCGAAAGCGACATCGGTCATCAGGGCCTCCTGAATCTAGTTGGGTGTCGCGGAATACTCGGCGGGGCGTTGTCACAAAACGTTATAATCTTAGGTATTGATCCGATATGGTCTCGAGTACTTGGGTAGTGACGGAGGCGAGAGCTCCGGAGGCAGATACCGGGTCGATCGCGCGAGGCGGAGAGCGCTCGCGAACGAAGGAGAGTCAGATGATTGCGGGCAGGGCACCGAAGGCAGCAATGGTGGTGGCGCAGCACATCATTCGAGATACCACGCGCGGGGGATTGAAGGCCGGCGACCTGCTCCCGTCCGAGAAGGTGATGCTCGAGAAATACCAGATCGGCCGCGGAACCCTTCGTGAGGCGCTTCGGCTGCTCGAATTCCAGGGCGTCATTGCGCTCAAGCCCGGCCCGAAAGGTGGGCCGATCCTGCTCGACCCCGACGGATCGCACCTGGCAGGAACGATCATTCTGCTCATGCAGCTCAAGCAGGCGCCGTTCAGTGCGATCGCGGAAGCGCGGACCGCGCTCGAACCAATGATCAGTCGTCTGGCCGCGGAGCGAATAGACGACGAAACGCTGAAGGCTCTCGACGCCACCATCGTGCAGATGCGGGATTCGCTGTCCGACCAGCACGTCTTTCTCGAGGCCAACAAGACCTTCCATGATCTGATCGCGTGGTCCTCGGGTAATCCGCTGTTCGGGTACATCGTCGATTCGCTGCTGGGCATCATGGACGGCACCGTCATCGGCATCGACTATCCGCCGCATCGCCGTGAGGCGATCATCGTGGCGCACACCGAAATCTACGATGCGTTGGCTCGTCGGGACCCCACGGAGTCCGAGGCTCGGATGCGTGAGCACATCGACGCGTACACCCGCTACGCCCAACGGAAGTACCCAGAGCTTCTCGGTCAGGTCATCCAGTGGGACAGGGCGCTCGGCTGACACGGTGCGGACAGTGCTGACGACAAGGGCCCCGGGCAAAAAGTCCGGGGCCTTTCTCGTCGTCAATCCGATGTGACGACGATGGCGCGTTCTGGGCATGCCGCCGCTGCCTGGCGTGCCGACTCCTCATGCTTCGGGTCAGCCCCACCGGGCAAGACATAAGAGTGGCCGTCCTCCTCCCGGAGGCCGAACACGTCCGGCGAGGTCATCTGGCACAGGCCGTGACCCTGACAATGGAGCTCGTCGACTTCGACCTTCATGGTCGTCTCCTCTCAGCGAGCCGGCCGCCCTGAACCCGGCGGATGGTTGGAAGCACGGTTGCTTCGACGCTAGCTATGTGATCTGGCTTACTATAGCATCTGTTATAACCATTAGCAGGAGATGGACGTGGCCACGAGAGCAGGAGGTTTTCGCAGCGATGGACACGGCGAATCGGTGCCCGGTCATTCACTTCGATCACAACTCCCAGGAGCACTCGGCCGATCCGGTCGGCTCGTACCGGAAGATTCGCGAGAACGGTGGTATCGGTTGGACCGAGGCACATGGCGGCTATTGGGTACTCAGCGACTACGAGTCGGTTTTCGAAGCCGCCCGCGACGACGGGGTTTTCTCCTCGGCGCGCACCGATGACGGCGGAGAAGGGCTGTCGGTGGTGATTCCCAAGACTCCCATGCACTTCCACATCCCGATCGAGCTCGATCCGCCGGAGTTCCGCAAGTACCGCAAGATTGTCAATCCGATCACGGCGCCCGCCGCAGTCGAGCGGATGAAGAAGCTTGTGGACCGGCACATCGACGGCTTTATCGACAGCGTAATCGAGGACGGTGAATGCGACCTCACGTCTGTGATCTCGGTGCCGTCCATCGTCACCGTCGACTGGCTGGGACTCGACCTCGCCGACTGGAAGCGCTATTCGCACGCTCATCATCAGGCCCTGGCCGGAATTCCGGGCAGTGAAGACTACAAGTATGCGATGGAAGTCGAGTTCCCGGAACTCTCCGAGCGGATGCGCGAGACGATCTCCGCCCGCCGGGAGAACCCCACCGACGACATCATCAGCTATCTGGTTCAGCAGGAAGTCGACGACCGCAAGGTCAGCGACTTCGAAGCATTCGGCATGGTGGAGCTGCTGCTCGCAGGCGGTGTCGGCACCACGGCATCGCTGGTGAGCCAGTCGCTCGTGTGGTTGGCGCGGCACACCGACGTGCGGCAGCGGTTGATCGAAGATCCGAGCCTGATGGATCACGCCGTCGAGGAGTTCCTTCGGTACTTCTCGCCGACGCAGGCGCTGGCCCGCACCGTGTCCGAGGACACCGAGTTCAGGGGCTGTCCCATGAAGAAGGGTGACCGAGTCCTCCTCGCGTGGTCCTCTGCGAACCGGGACGAGAATCTGTTCGAGAATCCCGACGACATCGACATCGAGCGGTGGCCCAACCGACACACCGCATTCGGCATAGGTGTGCACCGCTGCGCTGGTTCCCACCTGGGACGCTATATGTCGAAGACGCTCATCACCCAGGTACTAGCGCGGATGCCCGACTACACCGTCGAATTCGACGCGTTGCAGGCGTACCCGCACCAGGGCACCAACATGGGATGGCAGCGGATTCCCGCGAAGTACACGCCGGGCAAGAAGATCCTGACCGACTACGAGTTGTACTGACCAACCAGTGGGAATCAGAGGAGCCCAGGGGGTCACGGCCAGAACTCGGCGGCAAGTCCGCAGACGTCATACGAGATGAGTGAGGATTTCTGATGGGACACGTGAGCGCAGTTCAGGCGCACAGGGCTGCGGATGTCCTTGTGCAGTATGCGTGGGCGGTAGACCGGGGCGACCTGGAGGCGTTGCGGGCCATGGTCATCGACGACGTCAAGATCTCGCACACGGGCATGCACGCCTCAGGGGTAGAGAACTTTCTCGACGTGTACCGATCATTCTTGGACTCGCCCATCGAGAAATCCCAGCATTCCTTGTCGAACATCCACGTCAGCGCGGAGGGCGACGGCGGCTTGCTTGTCGAATCCTACTTCGAGGGAACTATGTTCCTGCGAGAGACTTCGGAGCGCCTCTTCGGCCGCTATTCCGACTCGCTGGTGGAATCGGACGGTGACCTCAGGATTGCGCACAAGCGCATCACGGTCGACCGGGTAATGAATTTGCCGGAGGCGTCGAAGGAATTCGTTCGGCCCTGAGTGGTACACGAAGGTGGGCGTTGGCAACGGGGTCGTTGCCCACCTTGCGGGCGTCAGGGGCGTCCGGCGTGCGCGCGCTTTACCCGGGTGGCAAGCAGGCTAGCGTCGCGGGTATTCCGGCGCGCTTTCTCGGACGAGGACGGTGCCGCGCAGGCGTAGAGAGTGTGGCTGTCCTCGCCGCCGAGCATGCATGCGAACACCGCCGTGGGGAACTCGACGGTGTCAGTGATCGCACCACCCTCCTCTACGCGGATGACTTTCTGATGCAGTGCGTCCGCGACCCAGACCCCGCTGTCGGCGTCGAGGCAGATTCCGTCCGGCGCGACCGCGGCGGCGCCCATCGCCGCCCTCACCGAGTCCGTCGGGAGTTCGGGGCCGAACGCCGCCCAGGTCCGGCGATTCGTCAACTCGCCCGACGGTCCGATGTCGAACCCCGTGAGCTTGTTCCCCATGCTCTCTGCGACGACGAGGACGTCACCCGGGGTGATAGCCATCCCGTTGGGGAACCGCAGGTCGCCTGCCGCTACAGCGAATGTTCCGTCGGCCGCGACTCGCAGGAGGTTGGCAGGTTCGATTCGCGAGTTTCCGCGGAAGTCGAATCCGAAACTGCCGATGTAGGCAGTTCCGTCCTCGGCGACGACCATGTCGTTGAGCTTTCCCGTTGCCACGGAAGACAGGTCGGCGTGAGTGACGAGCGTGCCGTCGTCCTCGCGGCGGAGTAGCAGACCGCGCTCCATCGACACGATCAGCAGCCGGCCGTCGGGAAGCCAGCCCAGACCCGACGGCTCGTCTGCGTCGAGTGTGGCCTCGACCCGTACGTCACCGGTCGTCCCGATCGAGATCACCTCATGGCGGTACATATCCGACACCCACACACGCCCGTCGTGCCACCTCGGACACTCGAGAAATGCACGGTCGGCGACGACTGTATCGATGGTGGCGGGGGAGCCGGAGGTAGGGGAAGCGGTCATGAGCAGTCCTTCGGGTTCGAATGGTGCAACCACATCGCGCACTATGATGATTATAGTTATCGTGACGTTTGCCCGAGTCAACCGAACGCGGGTATCCCCGTGTTCAGCGGTCTACGCTGGCTTCCCGGAGCAGCCGATGCTCGGGGCGCGGCTCAGATCGCCGCAGGAGGGGAACATGACGGACTACACATCGCCACGGTGGGGCCGGTCCGCTCTGGTCGTCATCGATCTACAGCGAGACTTCCTCGACGACGGGCAGGCAGCGATCCCAGGTACGACGGCGGTTGTGCCGAACGTGGTGTCCCTGGTCAATGCCTTCCGTCGTGCAGGACGCCCGGTCATTCACGTGATCCGCCTCTACCCGCCCGGGGGCTCGGATGTCGACCTGTTGCGGCGCGACTTGATCGAGAAGGGCGCAGAGGTCGCCGCACCCGGAACGGACGGATCGCAGGTCGCCGACGGCGTTCTGCCGAGGGGGTACCGGCTGGACGCTGATGTGCTTCTCGCAGGAAAGCAGCAGGAGGTCGGCCCGAGTGAAATCTTGCTGTTCAAGCCACGGTTCAGTGCCTTTCATCGCACTGAACTGGAGTCGCTGCTTCGCGCAGAGGAATGCGACACCGTCGTGGTGGCCGGATGTAACTTGCCGAACTGCCCACGAGCGACCCTGTTCGATGCGAACGAACGAGACTTCCGCACCGTTCTCGTAACCGATGCCGTATCGCAGACAAGCCCCGAACGACTTGCTGACCTCGAAAAGATCGGCGTCAACCTGCACGCGACAGCCAACGTCGTAGCCTCGCTGCTCGCGAGGTAGCGACTCGAAACGTGCGCATTAGCCGGAGTCGTCTATTTCTGTTGCACGAGTAGCTGGTCGACAGCATCCACACTGAGGACGTGGTCGAGTGCCATGGTGGCGCTGCCGACCACTCCCGATAGTTCCCCGTGTGTCCAAGGGAGAATTTGAAGCTGTTGGGTAGCCACGGATATCGCTTTGCCGTAGAGCGTTTCGCGTAGTCCCGCGACCAGCGTGTCATAGGCCTGCGCCATGTCGCCGCCGACGATCACGACTTCTGGGTTGAGTAGATTGACCGCCCCCGACAGAACCTCTCCGATCCGGCGCCCGCTCTCGCGGATCATTCGCCTGGCGTCTGCGTCGCCCGCCAGGGCAAGCGCGATCACGTCGCGGATGTGGGCGACCTCGCGTCCCTGCTCTTGCAGGCTTCGTACGATCGCCCACCCACCGGCTACTGCTTCGACACACCCGACATCACCGCACCGACATGTCATGCCTTGTGCTGCTGTGATTTTCGTGTGTCCGATCTCACCGGCTGCGCCGAGGGCGCCACGTTGGAGTACGCCACCGGATACGACACCCGCTCCGAGCCCGGTGGATGCCTTGATCAGTAGCATGTCGGCGAATTCGCGACGATCTCCTCGCCTCTCGGCCAAAACCATCACGTTGGCGTCGTTGTCGACAAGTATGGGTGCGTCAGTGACCTCGGCGAGAAACGGATGGAGGGGGACGCCGTCCCAGCCCGACATCATGGGGGAGTTGAGGCTGCACCCACGCTCGATGTCGACGGTTCCCGGGAGACTGATACCGATCCCGACCGTGCGAGCGGCGGTCTCGCCCACACCCTCGCGCAGCTCGATGAGACGCTGCGCGACGATAGGCATCAACTCGGCTGGACTGGCACCGATCTCTTGCTCGACGTCCTCGGTGGCGATGATGTCGCCGGCAAGGTCGCAGACTGCCAGCTGGGTGCGACTCCTGCCGACGGCGGCTGACAGCACTACACCGGCGCGCACGTGAAACGCCAACTTGGCAGGGGGTCGTCCTCCGGTAGAGACGCCCTCCTCGTATTCGGTGACGAGTCCCGAAGCCTGCAGCGTCGCCACCCGCGCTGCAACCGCCGTGCGGGAGAGACCGGTGAGGTTCCCGATCTCGGTGCGGGTCGTCGCTTGCCCGGAGCGAATGAGGGCGAAGATGTCGCCACCCGTCGCCGGAGAGGTGGTTCCGCGAGGCGTCCGCATGTGGGTCATTCAATCAACCGGACGCGAGTCTGACAACGCGAACTCTAGTTTCTTTGTTCACGCAAAGACAAAAGTTCGTCTTGAAGGAATGCAGAACATCCCCTACGGTCGTCTGCGACGGCCCGCACAGTCGGTCTTCGTCGGTGGCGGAACAAGCACTCACCGACGCGACTCAATTCTGACCGAGCGCACCGGACGGGCCTGGCACGAAGGAGCGCAGCATGAGCCACGCAAGCAGTCGTACCGACCTGGTGCACCCCGTACTCGCCGCCGTCACCGAACGGATAATCGAGCGCAGCAGGCCTGAGCGCACTGTCTACCTGGACCGCATGCGCGAAGCCGCTGAGCGAGGTCCTGCCCGCGGACGTCTGGCCTGCGCCAACCTCGCGCACGGATTCGCCGCCTTGGGAGAGATGGACAAAGCGGCGCTGCGGGCGATGGTCAAGCCCAACATCGCCATCGTTTCGTCGTACAACGACATGCTGTCTGCTCACCAGCCGTTCGAGGCGTTCCCGAAGCGCTTGAAGGCGGCGGTCACGGAGGCGGGCGGCATCGCCCAGTTCGCCGGCGGCGTCCCCGCCATGTGCGACGGCATCACCCAGGGTCGTGACGGTATGCAGTTGTCGCTGTTCAGCCGCGACGTGATCGCGATGGCGACTGCCATCGGGCTTTCTCACGACATGTTCGACGGCGCACTGATGCTCGGAGTATGCGACAAGATCGTGCCGGGAATGCTCATCGGCGCACTGGGTTTCGGTCACCTGCCGACCGTGTTCGTTCCGGCGGGACCGATGACGTCCGGTCTGCCCAACAGCGAGAAGTCCCGCGTGCGGCAGTTGTACGCGGAGGGCAAGGTTGACCGCTCAGAGTTGCTGGACGCTGAGGCGTCGTCGTATCACGGCGCCGGGACCTGCACATTCTTCGGTACGGCCAACTCGAACCAGCTCCTGATGGAGGTGATGGGTCTGCACCTGCCGGGCTCGAGCTTCGTCAACCCCGAGACGTCGCTGCGTGACGCCCTCACCTCGGAGGCTGGAAGGCGAGTCACCGGAATCACCGCACTGGGCGACGACTACACCCCGGTCGGCGAGGTCGTGGACGAACGTGCGGTGGTCAACGGTTGCGTCGCCCTGCTCGCCACTGGCGGTTCGACCAACCACACCCTCCACCTCGTGGCGATCGCCCGTGCCGCTGGAATCACCCTGACCTGGAGTGACTTGGATGAATTGTCTTCGGTGGTTCCGCTGCTCGCCCGCATCTATCCGAATGGATCGGCGGACGTGAACCATTTCCACGCCGCCGGCGGTCTCGGGTACGTGGTGTCGTCGATGCTGGAGGCGGGGCTATTGCACGAGGACGTCAAGACGGTCGTCGGACAGGGGCTTCGGCGCTACACCGAAGAGCCGAAGCTCTCCGGCGACCGTGTCGAATGGCAGCCTGGGACACGAGTCAGCCTCGACACCAGTGTTTTACGGAGTCCCGAAGATCCCTTTGATGTCAACGGCGGACTGAGAATGCTCACCGGAAACTTGGGCACCTGCGTGATGAAGACATCGGCAGTGCACCCGGATCACCGCGTGGTGAAAGCCCCCGCTCGGGTCTTCGACGACCAACTCGACTTCCTCGCGGCATTCGAGTCGGGAAGGCTGAACTGTGACTTCGTCGCGGTACTTCGGTATCAGGGCCCGCGCGCCAACGGAATGCCCGAATTGCACAAGCTCACACCGGCGCTCGGTGCTCTTCAGGATCAGGGACGTCGAGTCGCGCTGGTCACCGATGGTCGGATGTCCGGCGCCTCGGGCAAGGTCCCCGCAGCTATTCACCTCACCCCGGAAGCAGCTGCGGACGGACCACTCACCCGGGTGTGCGATGGCGACCTCATTACCGTCGACGCCGAGTCAGGATCCGTGAACGTGCACGTCGATGTGAAAGAGCTAGCTGCTCGTTCAGTCACCGGGCGTACGCTAGGCGCCGACGAATGGGTAGGTACCGGACGTGAGTTGTTCGCCGGTCTGCGTGCCTTGGTCGGTCCGGCGACACAAGGCGCCAGCGCCTTCCGTTCGCAATCTGAGTGAAGGAGCATTCAGTGACCAGCAGCCGTTCGATCCTCGACCGTGCCCCAGTCATACCCGTCGTCGTAGTGGAGAACATCGACGACGCAGTGCCGGTCGCTCGCGCGTTGGTGGCCGGCGGGATACCCGTGATCGAACTGACCCTGCGTACGTCCTGCGCGCTCGGAGCTATCGAGGCCATAGCGAGCGAGGTGCCTGAGATTTGCGTCGGTGCCGGCACGATAGTGCGGCAGGAGCAGGCTGCGCTCGCGGCTCGTGCAGGGGCCGAGTTCCTGGTGTCGCCGGGCAGTACCGAATCGCTACTGAAGGCGATGGGCGATACCGGCCTTCCGCACCTTCCCGGAGCCGCAACGGCCTCCGAGATTCTGTTCCTTCTCGAGCGTGGCTACAAGGAACTGAAGTTCTTCCCAGCGGAGGCGTCCGGTGGTGTGAAATTCCTCGGAGCGATCCATTCACCGATACCCGCTGCACGATTCTGTCCCACGGGCGGTGTGTCGATGTCCAACGTCGGCGAGTATTTGGCGCTCCCCAATGTGGGGTGTGTGGGCGGATCATGGCTCACCCCCTCAGAGGTCGTGAAACTCAAGGACTGGCAACGGATCACAGGGTTGGCGAGAGAGGCGGCGGCGCTCG
Organism: Rhodococcus sp. NPDC049939; assembly: GCF_040656415.1. Lineage (NCBI taxonomy): Bacteria > Bacillati > Actinomycetota > Actinomycetes > Mycobacteriales > Nocardiaceae > Rhodococcus > Rhodococcus sp. NPDC049939. The sequence continues at coordinate 189,700 of NZ_JBFAMC010000001.1, forward strand.
CTCGGTAGACCGGGCGGGTGACGTACATCGGAACAACAAGAGGCTCGAATGACTGCACACGTTCCGTCGTCCGATGCGGAGTGTCCCGGCGATATCGAACAGGAAACTTCGATTCCGGTCCGTTTCGCTGCGATCGCTGCCCTCGGCGGGTTGCTGTTCGGGTACGGCACCGCGGTGATCAACGGCGCGGTGTCGGCAATCGAGGACCGGTTCGAGATCGATGCCGGTGTGCTTGGATTCGTGGTGGCATCCGCGCTGATCGGCGCCGCGGTGGGTGCCCTGTTGGCCGGGCGTATCGCCGACCGATACGGCCGCCTGACCACCATGCGTGTCGCGGCGGTGCTGTTCCTGCTAGGCGGCATCGGCGCGGGACTCGCCGCCACGGTGGAGGTCCTCGTGGCGTTTCGTATCGTCGGCGGGATCAGTGTGGGTTTGGCCTCGGTGGTCGCACCGGCCTATATCGCCGAGATCTCACCTGCCCAGGTGCGGGGCAGGCTGGGATCGCTGCAGCAAGTTGCGATCTCCGCGGGCATACTGTTGGCATTCTTGGTCAATTACGTCCTCGCGGTGCTTGCCGACGGGTCCGAATACGAATTGTGGTTGGGATTCGAGGCGTGGCGGTGGATGTTTCTGGTGATGTGCGTCCCCGCGTTGGTCTACGGGCTGTTGTCGTTGACTATTCCCGAGTCGCCGCGCTACCTGATTGCGACGGGAAGGGCCGGTGAGGCGCGCCGAATTCTCGTGGACCACCTCGGTGAAAGGGCTGTGGACCAAGAGGTCGACCGGATCCGCGCCTCACTGGCTCTGCAGGAGAGGCAGTCCCTTCGCGACCTGAAGGGTTCCGCGCTGGGTTTGTTGCCGGTCGTGTGGATCGGCATCGGTCTATCGGTTTTTCAGCAGTTCGTCGGTATCAACGTGATCTTTTACTACTCGAGCACCCTGTGGGAGTCCGTTGGTTTCGACGAGAGCAGGTCATTGCAGATCACGGTCATCACCTCGGCAGTCAGCCTGGGTGCCACTGCGATTGCGATCGCCTTGATCGACAGGGTGGGCCGTCGGCCCCTGCTGATCATCGGTTCGGCGGGCATGGCCGCATCGCTCGCGATGATGGCGATCGTTTTCGGGACGGCGTCCTCCGTGGTGGTGGACGGCGTCACATTGCCACACTTGACCGGACTGCAGGGGCCGATCGCGCTGGTTGCGTCCAACCTATTCGTGGCAGCCTTTGGCCTGTCGTGGGGCCCGGCGGTGTGGGTGCTGCTGGGCGAGGTGTTCCCCAACCGTATCCGCGCGATAGCGCTGTCTCTGGCGGTCGGCGTTCTGTGGGCGGCGAACTGGCTGATCACCGTGACGTTCCCGTCGATGATGGACTTCTCACTCGGACTTTCCTACGGTTTCTACGCCGTGTGCGCGGTGTTGTCGCTGGTATTCGTGCTGAGATGGGTGAAGGAGACGAAGGGCGTGGAACTAGAAGCCATGCACTAGTTCTCGTCCCTCATCCGCGAAACTGCCATAGCCGATTCCGTCACTATCGCGCGCATGGCGGTCTCGGCAGCTTCCGCGTCTCTGCTCTGGATGGATGAGGCCACTACTCCGTGTAGATGGACGACCTCGTCCTCCGCTACGTACGGCATGAGAGCGTGACGGGTTCTGCCCTCGAGCACTTCCACCACGATCGGCGCCATCGCGGCCAACAGTGGGTTGCCTGACGCGATCAAAAGGGTGCGGTGAAAATCGGAATCGTGGGCGAGGTATGCGGTGCTGTCGGCGGCGCGGGCGGTAGAAGCCAAGCCGATGACGGCCCCCGTCAGCGCGCCGCACTGATCGGGTGTGGCACGTTCGGCGGCGAGTCGCGCGGCGAGTGGTTCTATGCCGTAGCGCAACTCGCTGAGCTTCGCAAGTTGATCGAATCGCTCCGGACCGGCCAGCTTCCACCGAATCACGCTCGGATCCAGGGAGTTCCAGTGCTCCTCCCCGAGGACCGTGATCCCCACGCGGCGTCGCACCTCCAGGAGCCCGAGTGATTCGAGAACTCTCACTACCTCGCGTACGACGGTACGGGAGACAGAGAACTGGTTGACGACGTCGTCGGCGGAAATTCGGGTGCCAGGTGCAACGACTCCTGCCACGATGTCGCTGCCCAACCGTTCGAGCACCGTTTCGTGCAGTTGCCGGTACTCGGCGCTCTCTGATTTGGTCACTAGCCGATGGTCCCACGGTCGGCCGCTGAACACACACCTACCCGCGAGTCACTATCTACATAGTATGTAAACATAACTACTATTGAAATAGTATGGTTTTTGAGGCATGGTGATCGTAGTCACTTGCAGGGGCATCCCCTGGCCACCCCTACCGGAGCGAACAGAATCAGTACCTTCTCACTACTAGCGGGTTCCGACGGTGCCAGCCATGACGCGAGGCTGATCGCAGCCGCCGTGGTCGGTGTCGCCGTCATCATCGCGATGATCACCTGGCTCAAGCTGCATCCGTTCCTCGCTCTGTCCATCGGTGCCGTCGGTGTCGGTATCGCCGCAGGTATGGGCGCCTCGGACTCGGTGACGGCGTTCGTCGAAGGCTTCGGGGAGACCATGGGAAGCGTCGGGATTCTCATCGGGTTCGGCGCAATGTTCGGCAAACTCCTGGCCGACTCCGGTGGTGCCGACCGTGTCGTCGACACGCTCGTCGGACGATCGGGACCGCGCACCCTGCCATGGACGATGGGACTGGTCGGTGCGGTGATCGGCTTGCCGATGTTCTTCGAGATCGGCCTCGTGCTGCTGATGCCTGTCATCATCCTCGTCGCCAGGCGTTCGGGACAGCCGCTGATGGTAATCGCGATCCCGACGCTGGCGGGGCTGTCGGCCATGCACGGCCTGGTTCCACCTCATCCGGGTCCTCTGATTGCCGTGTCGGCTCTCGACGCGAACCTAGGCCTCACCCTCGCGCTCGGTATCTTGGTCGCCATTCCCACAGTGATCGTTGCGGGCCCCCTGTTCGGCAAGTGGGCCGCACGCTTGGCCGATGTCCCCGTCCCCGAGTTGTACGTCACCGTAGAGGATCGGGAGGGCGCGGAGGCTGCGGCTCAACGCCCCCGCCCGAGTTTTGTGGCAACGATCTCTGCGATTCTGCTGCCAGTCGTGTTGATGCTGGGGAAAGCCCTCGCCGATGTCATCGCCCCCGGTTCGGAAGCGACGGCCAAGATTCTCCTCGATTTCCTCGGAACACCGGTCGTGGCGCTCGGGCTTGCGGTGCTCGCCGGAATCGTGCTTCTCGGACGTGGCGGGGGTATGGACCGCAGGGCGATTGCCTCCTCGCTCGAGAGCGGGCTACCACCGATAGCCGGAATTGTGCTCATCGTCGGTGCGGGCGGTGGATTCAAACAGGTTCTGATCGACACCGGCATTGCCGATGTGATCGCTCAATTCATCACGGGCAGTGCGCTACCCGTCCTTTTCCTCGCATGGCTGGTCGCCGTGCTGATCCGCGTCGCCACCGGATCAGCCACCGTCGCGACCGTGACCGCGTCCGGCATCCTGGCGCCGGTTGCGGCCGACTTGTCGTCGACGCACGTATCGCTGATGGTGCTCGCGATCGGCGCTGGATCTCTGTTCCTGTCACATGTCAACGACGCCGGATTCTGGTTGGTGAAGGAATATCTCGGTGTCTCCGTGGTGCAGAACCTGAAGACCTGGACGGTGATGGAGTGCATCATCTCCGTTTCCGGCCTGGCCGGTGTCCTCGTGCTGAGTGTGTTCATCTGAGCGGGCTGTGAATGAGGGTTGGGAAACTGGAGAGAGGTAGGTGAAATGCACATGATCAGGGGCGAACTCGAAGGAGGCATGCCCGAGATGGAGGATCCGGTGCTGGTACTGATGGGGGTGTCCGGGTGCGGCAAGTCGACAGTCGCGGGAATCATCGCCGGCGTTCTGGGCTGGGACCTGCAGGAGGGTGACACCCTGCATCCACCGGAGAATGTCGCGAAGATGGACTCGGGGAAGCCCCTGACCGACGACGACCGCCGGCCGTGGCTCGAGCTTGTCGCTGCGTGGATTCGAGCGCACACCGACAACGGCCTACCCGGGGTCATCACCTGCTCGGCGCTCAAACGTAGCTACCGCGACGTCCTGCGAGGTCCTCATGTCGTGTTCGTGCATCTCACCGGAACTCGTGAGCAGATCGGCGAGCGGCTGAGCGCAAGGCTCGACCACTTCATGCCTGCCTCGTTGCTGGATACGCAACTCTCGACACTCGAGCCGATCGAGCCCGACGAGAACGCCATCGTCGTTGACGTAGGCGGATCGCCCGGCCAGGTGGCCGCCGAGATCATCGCGCGTGTGAGGGGCTTTGGCTGGAGGACGATGCAACAGGGCACCGAGAATGCTTCGTAGCTTCAAGACCTGCTGGTCGTCCTTCGCAGCAACGGCGCGACCGTGATCATCAGTCCCACTAGTGCCACCCCGGTTACGAGCACGAGGCCGGGGTAGAACTGATGGAATCCGGCTTCATCGGTACCACCGGCCGAGTCGGCGTCGATGGCGATCAATGCAGTGGTCAGGGCCAGCACGATTGCCGCGCCCACCTGCCCGGAGGTCTGCACGAGTCCTGACGCCAATCCTTGCTCGGAGTCGGCGACGCCTGTCGTGGCTTGCGCCATGATCGAGGTGAATCCGACCGCGAAGCCTATGCCCAGGAGGATCACGCTCGGGAGGATCGCGACCGCGTACCGGGGATCATCGCTGCCGGCGAAGAGGAACCACAGATAGCCGATACTGAACGAGGACAGGGCCGCAATGGTCATTCGCGCGGTGCCGAAGGCGTCGATCAGGCGTCCGGCGAACGGCGCCCCGAAGACGACGATGATGCCGGACGGGAGCAGTCCCAGCGCCATCTTCAGCGGCGACCACCCGAGTACCGACTGCAGGAAGATGGTCAGCATGAACTGGAAACTGAGGTAGCTGCCGAACAGTGCCATGATGGCGAAGTTCGCCCGCATGATCGATCCGACCCGGAGAAGGCCCAGGCGCACCAAAGGGTGAGGAACGTGGTTCTCGACCAGGAAGAACATTGTGAGCAGGACGGCGGCAAGCGCGAAGGAGCCGAGGGTGAGGGGCTCGGTCCACCCGCGTTCCGGCGCCGACACCACGGCATACACGGCGAGCAGCATTCCCGACACAAGGGTGGCGGCTCCCAGGACGTCGTGTCCGCCGGAATCCGCCGGACGGTCGTGGGGGATCAGGAAGATGGCCGCGATCAGCGTGAGGGCTGCAAAGGGCACAGGCATGAGGAACGTCCAGCGCCAACCAGCGCTGGTCAGCAGTCCACCGAGCATCAACCCGGAGGAGTAGCCACTGGCTCCGAAGACGGCGAAGATCGACAGCGCCCGGTTGCGGGAAGGCCCCTCTTTGAAGGTGGTGGTGAGGATCGACATCGCAGTCGGCGCGGTGAATGCGGCGGCGAGTCCCTTGACGAAACGGCTTGCGATGAGCAACAAGCCGTTGTCGACGAGTCCGCCGACCAGAGACGCGACCGCGAATACGGCCAGGGCGACGAGAAAGACCCGGCGGCGTCCGAGGAGGTCGGCTGTGCGCCCACCCAACAGCAACAAGCCACCGAATCCGAGTACGTACCCGTTGACGATCCACTGCAGCGAGGTGGTCGACAGCCCTAGTTCGGATCCGATGGAAGGCAGCGCGACCCCGACCATCGACACGTCGAGACCGTCGAGAAACAGCACCACACACAGCACCGTCAGAACCCCCCAGAGACGGGGAGTCCAAGTAGGGGTGGGAGATGAAACGGTGTCCGTGGGGGTGGCAGTCACAGAGACGAAAGTAGGTGCGCGTGGAATCGTTGCGCAAGCGAATTGTTGGTCAGCGCTGAACGCGGACGAATCAGATCCTTGCAGGCGAGGCGTCCCGGCGAGTGGAGACCTATGGGATCGACCCCTTCGAAAGCAGACCCGTGACGGCACTCGAGGTGCGCCGCCTCACCCACCCGCGCGGTCCGTGCTCGCCGATCGCGGCGCGGGCAGCGTTCAGTCCCGATACTCCGTGGACTCCTCCACCCGGATGCGCGGACGCACTCGCGAGGTAGAGGCCGCGGATCGGCGTCTCCGACCGTGAGGTGCCGGGGCCGGGCCGAAAGATCAGCTGCTGATGCAGTTGCGCCGTGCCACCGCCTACCGCGCCCGACACCAAATTCGCATCGGCTGCCTCGAGGTCGGACGGCCGCTGGACGACCCGTCCGACCATCAGATCCGAGAAACCTGGTGCGTGCGCTTCCAGCACGTGGTCCACACGGCTCGCCAGCAGGTCCGCGGACGTGTCGTCGGTAAGTCCGCGTGGCAAATGGGTGTATGCCCACGCGCTTTCGGTGCCCTTCGGTGATCGGGAGGGGTCGGCGGTGGTCATTTGACCGAAGAGCAGGAACGGTGTGGTAGGGATGGTGCCGGTGGTGAGGTCGGCCATCCAGTGCACCAGGCCGTCGCTATCGGCCCCCAGATGGACGGTACCCGCATCGCACAGGCTGGCTGAACGCCACGGGATCTTGTGCGACAGAGCGTAATTGATCTTCACAACGGGGGTGTCCCATTCGAAGTGCTCCATATCGGCTCGTATGCGAGCAGGAACGGCATCCGCTGGGAGTAAAGACCCGTACAGCGCGGGTGCCGAGACGTCGGCGACCACGGCCCGACCCGCGGTGTGGTGAATGCCCGACGCGGTCCTGACCCCCACCGCACGGCCTGACCGAACCTCGATCCCGGTGACGGCGTCGCCGCAGTAAAACTGCACTCCCGAAGACTCGGCCCTGCGGACCATCGCGGCCGACAACTCGCCTGCTCCTCCTACCGGCACCGGATACCCGCCGTCCTGTGCGAGCATCGCCAGGAGAAATCCCATGACGCCGCTTCCGGGCGCATCCGAGGGGATGTCGGCGTGCATCGCGTTGCCCAGCAATAGAAGCCTCGCTGCCTCGCCGCGGAACAGTTCGTGGGCCATCCGGCGGGCAGGGAGCAGTAGAAACCTCGTCAGGCGCAGCGCATCGGCAGTGCCGAGTTGCCGCAGCAGGCGGGCCGGACCGCGGACCGGCGGGAACGGGCTGAAGAGGGTATTGAGGAAAGGTTCCTTGATGTCGTGCCACAGGTCGACGAGCGCTGACCATGCATCGCCATCTCCTGCCTGGCGTCGTTCCAGGTCAGCGGCCGTATCTGCGTGTTCCGGGTGGATTACCGGCGCATCCTCGTCGGCGGCCGAACGGGCGTGACCGAGCGCGCTGGGGGCTCGCGTCCAACGCAGTCCGTGCGACTCGAGGTCGAGAGCGCGGAAGGCGGGTGACACCGTGGAGAGAGGGTAGAAGGCGCTGAACAGGTCCGAGGTGTAGCCGGGGACGAGTTCTGCAGACTTCACCGCGCCACCCGGTGCCGGCTGCGCCTCGACCACCACGACATCCCAGCCTGCATCGGCGAGTGCCGCTGCTGCTACGACACCGTTTGGGCCGGACCCGATGATCACCGCGTCGGCTTTGCTCATTCGATCAGGCTTGCAGACCGGACTACGAGCCCGCCAGGTCTTCGACGATGTTGGTGGAATAACGCGAAAACGACTCCGGAGAACTCTCCGGAGTCGTTGTGGTAGCGGGGGCAGGATTTGAACCTGCGACCTCTGGGTTATGAGCCCAGCGAGCTACCGAGCTGCTCCACCCCGCGTCGTTTCGCGCTCACAAGAGTACACCGTTTGCCTGCCGCTCTCGACCACTTGTCGAGAGGGCTAGCTCACATCAGACGGAACTGGACCATTTCGATGGCGTTCTCGGTTGCCTCGGAGACCTCCCGCAATCGTTCTACTGCGCCTGCGGCGGCGAGAACGCGGAGGCGGTCGGCCTCCCCCATCGGAATGTACGCAGCAATCTCGAACAGTCTGGTGCCCAGAGTGCCCTGGAAGCCGGTGATGTCGGGGACGTCGGGCGGAATGTTGCCTGTTTCGGCCGCGAGTCGATCGAGTAGGTCGTACAGGAACCCGACTCTCTCTATCAGAGAATGGAATTCGTAGTCATTGTCTCGCGTGCCAGTGTTCTCGTCCGGCCACAGACATACCTCGGCGATCGGATAGGGGTTGTCTGGCAACCACTTAGACACCTTAATGCGTTCGTGAGTGCGGCAGAACAGTTCGTATCGGCCATCGCCGATCGCGACGTGGGATTCTATTCGGGCCATGGTGCCGACGTCATGGCGGACGTCACCACCGCCGACCTCGGTTCCTCGCGCGATGAGCACGACCCCGAATTGGGGGTCACCGGGGGCGTCGAGGCAGTCGCGGACGAGTTTCCGGTAGCGGGGCTCGAAGACGTGGAGGGGAAGTGGCTGGCCGGGTAGCATCGCCGAGCCCAGTGGGAACATCGGGAGCAGGGTCATCAGGGGATTCTCAGCCGCGGTATCGGCGGCGCCGGGAGCGGCTCTACGCGGTCTATCTCGTCTGTGAGGTGTTCGGACCACATGAGTAGGCCGGAGATGTCGAGGCCGTGCGGCGCCGCCACCTCGTAGTGCCGGATCCGGTCGTGGCCCTGATGCAACAGCGAGCGTGCGCCGGTCTTGTTCCCCCGCATCAGGTGGGTCAGACCTACAGCGAGTTGGGCGAGGCCCTGCCACAGTTCCCGTTCGTCTTCCGAGGCGATCTTCCACGTGCCTTCGAGGACTTCGTGGGCGTGGAACGGCATGCCGTGGTCGAGGAGTCGCTGGGCCTCCGTGATCGCCTCGTCGGGCTGTAACCGCAGGTCGTCGGGGATTCGCGGCACTCCCTCGGCGTCGTGGGACAGTGGACGACCGAGTTCGTCGCGGGGGCGTGCGTTGAGAGGTTTGCCCGCCTCGTCCCTATCCCGATCGGCCATGCGACAAGGGTAACGCTCGGTGCCGGATCGGCGAAGAGTGCGCGAGGGCACCGGACATCCTTTTCGATCATGGAAATTATCGGCTGGCGATCGGCTGTCGCCTTGCCGGGGTCAGCGCACCGTCCTAGTATCCGTTTCGGGCCGAGGGACTGTTTCTTCGGTAGCCGGTTTCTTCGGATAGCAGGACTTTTTCTCGCTATAAGGGCAAGTTTCGGGGGCGCGGCAGAAGAGCGTGTACTGATGGCCGACCTCCAGAGCTCCTCTCAGGGAATCCCGACGATCGCTGCTCGGATGGACCGTCTGCCGATCACCCGGAATCATCTGTGGCTGACGGTGGCAATCGGGCTCGGACTGTTCTTCGACATCTATGAGATCTTCTTGGCCGGCGTTCTGAGTACCGTGCTCGGTGAGGACTTCCATCTGAGTGCTTCGCTCCTGCCGCTACTGCTGTCCTCGGCATTTCTGGGCATGTTCATCGGCGCCTTGACCATTGGTCGTCTGGCCGATCTGCTCGGGCGTCGCCGCGCGTTCCTCTTGAGCCTCGGCATCTACTCGGCGTTTTCTCTGCTGGCCGCGTTCAGCGTCGGACCGGTAATGCTGGTGGTCACCCGGTTCTCGGCCGGTATCGGGATCGGCGCGGAGCCCCCGGTATCGGACACGTATCTCGGTGATCTGTTGCCGCCCAAAAACCGGGGGCGTTATACGGCATGGGCCTACACACTGTCGTTCTTCGGTGTGCCTGCAGCGGGATTTCTTGCGCACTGGCTGGTGCCCCTGGCGCCTTTCGGTCTCGAGGGGTGGCGGTGGATGTTCCTGATCGGAGCACTGGGCGCGGTGATCGTATTCGCGTTGAGAACGGCGCTTCCAGAGTCACCGCGTTGGCTGGAAGCGGCTGGGCGCACGGACGAGGCCGACGCGGTCGTGCGGCGCTTCGAGGCACGAGCCATGGCAGAGGGCAAGGCTCTGCCACAACCGGATACCAGGCGGCTCGTTGCTGATTCGGAGATGGCGGCATTGCGAAACCTGTTCGTGCGGCCCTACTTACGGCGAACCGTGATGATGTCGGTGTTTCAAGTGTTGCAGACCTGGGGTTACTACGGGTTCGGCACACTGGTGCCTCTGGTGCTGGTGGCCAAGGGTTTTCCGGTCGTGCAATCACTGCTGTTCAGCGCCGTGACCTTTGTCGGCTATCCGATCGGGTCAGTGCTGTCGATTCCCATCGTCGAGCGGGTCGAGCGCAAGTTTCTCGTGATGGGTTCGGGGATCGTGATGGCAGTACTCGGGTTGGCTTTCGGCTTCGCGAGCGCCACCTGGGCGATCCTGTTGTTCGGGTTCCTGTACACGGCGGTCTCAAACCTGTTCTCCAACGCGCACCACATCTACCTGGCTGAGGTATTTCCCACGAAACTACGCGGCACCGGTGCGAGCGGCACATACTCGCTGTCCCGGCTTTCCAGTGCGGTGATTCCGTTCGTTCTGGTGCCGCTGCTGCACCACGGCGGGCCGGGAATGTTATACGCGGTGGTCGCCGGTGCCATGGTCGGCGTCGCTGTGGACATAGGCTTCCTCGGGCCGCGTACTACCGGTCGCGCGCTCGAATCTGTCAATTCCGCTCCATCCGCTCAGACTGCGAATTCGTCGACTCGGGGGGCCGGTGACGGATCGTCAGGGTTGCCAGCGCACTCACGAGGCAGCACGCAGCGACGATTGGGAAGATGTAGCTCGTCTGACCGGTCACGTCCATGATGTGTCCAGTTATCGGTGAGGCCGCGCCTGCAAAAAGGTAAGCGAAGAAGTTCACGACGCCGATCGCCGTACCGGCGACCTTGGTGCCGGAGATGTCGACGGTGAGTGCCCAGAAGGATGATTGTGGGCCGTGGACGAAGAATCCGGTGAGGAAGAGCACAATCATCCCCGCCGTAATGCCCAGGGGTGCGGCGTACATCGTCATCGATGCAATGGCCCCGATAGCGGTGAACAAGATGATCGGAAGGTCGCGGCGAGAACCGAAGAGCCGGTCTGATATCTCGCCGTTGACCAGAGCTCCCACCGCCATGCCGATCGGCAGCGCGATGGAAGTCCACAGCGGGCTGATCGAACCGCTGACGTGGCCTGAAGCTGTCGTAAGGAAATACACGGGTACCCAGGTCAGTAGGCCGTAGCGGGCCGAGTTCAAGAATCCGATGGCAAGACCTGTCGACCAGATCCTCGGGTTCGACAGGACACGGGCGTACCGGGACAGCGACGATTTCTCGACGCGTGCGTCCTCCTCCGTGGTCCCGGTCTCGGTTCTTGTGATCGCCTCGTGCTCGACGGCGAACTCCTCTGTGAAGTGCTTGGGCGGAACGATTTTCGCGCTGTCTGGAGATTCACGGGATATCAGGAAGAAGACGATCCCGCCGACGAGCATGAGCAGCACGGGGACGCGGAAGATCCATTCCCATTCCAAATGGAGGGTGTCCACGACGATGGTGGACGTCAGGTAGGCCACCACCGAGGCCACCCCTCCTGCGAAGGTGTAGAAACCGAAGCTTCGCCCTCGAGCGCTCGGCGGCCACCAGTTCGAGATGACCCGTCCGCCTGCCGTCCAACCCATCGCTTGGGCATAACCGTTGGCCGCCCACGCTGCTCCCAGACTCAACGGGCCGATCGCGAAGCTGGTCGCCCAGTTCAAGGCAGTGGACAAGACTGTGCCGGTGGTCATTACGCGCCGGCCACCGATCTTGTCGACGATGTTTCCGTTGATTATCTGCCCGATCGCGTATGTCCACAGCAGGAGCCCGCTGATCGCCCCCAGGACCTCATTGCTCAGGCCCAAGTCGGCTTCGATTCCGGGTATCGCGAACCCGAATGTTTGCCGACCGGTGTAGAAGAAGGAGTAGCAGAACATGGTTGCAAGTAACATTCGCCACTGCAGCCTGCGGAACTCCTGATCGGGCACTGGATCTGCTGTGTGCGAATCGTCGACGGACATGTTCGTCGTTACCTAGGTTTCGAGAGGAATCAACCCTGTCCGCCAGTTCAGCATCGTGCGACGATCTCACGTCGTCGGAGGCAGTTGGACTGCCGGGCAGTATTTTTCGTGGTGAATGGGACCTACGCCCGAGACGGCCCGGTGGGCTGCCGACGACTGAGCACGGTTGTCGCGAACCAGAATGCGTCGTAGTTGTGCACGCGGGCCGAGCCGCCGAGGTGGGTGTCAACCAGTTCCGGTTGCTCGAGTCGGCGGTTGATCACGAATGGGATGTTCAGTTCGCCCAGCGCCCCGTGCGAGCGCAGTGGTGCATCGAGCTGCGTTAGATCGTGCCACTGCGCATACCGTCCGAGGGCAGTGTTCTTCTCAGCCAGCACGACGATGTCGCCGATACGGTCGGCGGGCAGTTCGTAGCGGTCGGCTGCTTCCTGACGTCTGTGCACCGCCTCGATGCCGTCGATACCGGCCAGTGCCTGGCAGAGCGGACCGGCATCTGTGTCTGGAGGAATGTACACGCTCGCGAAGGAGCCGAGCGCACCGTGGTGGACGGTGTACGGGTCGGTGATGGGCAGGATGACCCGGACGCCGTCCGATGGAGCGCCGAGCTCGGCAAGAATGCGTTTGACCTCGTCTTCGACGAAAATGACCCGGGGTGTGCCATCCGGCAACGACTTCGCGCTCATGCCGTGATCCGCGGTAACCACGACGATGGCTCCGAGCGCGTCGAGTTCGCTCGCGTACCGGTCGATCATTTCGTAGAAGTCGTTTGCGACTTCGGTACCCGGCGCGTGCTTGTGCTGTATGTAGTCGGTCAGGGTCAGGTACATCAGATCAGGCTGGCGGGTCTCGAAGATCTTGGCGCCGGCCGCAAGCACGAATTCACTCAGGTCCGCCGAATACACCCCGGGCAGCGGTCGACCTACCAGCTCGAGGACGTCGCCGATCCCATTCGCCTCGATTGTTGCCTGATCGGCCTTCTCGGCAGAGAAGCAGATACCCCGCCGAGCCGGGGCAGTCGTCCCCGGCGTGCTGTCGAGGTTCGGGCCCTCTTCGACGAGTCCGGCACCGAGCAGGCGTCGAAGTTTGTCCTTTGCGGTGACGACGACGACGTCGAGCCCCGATTCGTTGGCGGCGGCGAAGATGGTCGGGATCCGCAGGAACTTAGTGTCGTTCATCAACACCTCTTCACCGCTCTGGGTATCGAAGATGTAGTTCCCGCTGATGCCGTGATACTTCGGCGGAAGCCCAGTGGCGATCGAGACGTTGTTGGGGTTGGTCAGCGCGGGCATCGCGCAGTGGGCGGGTATGTACGTACCCTCACCCGCCAGTGTCGCTTCGAGCCAAGGCATTCGCTGCGCCTCGATTGCCTTCAGGTGATACTCCGGTTCGCTTCCGTCGATGCAGATGACCACCACGGGCGTGTCGGGAACGATGTATTCGCGGCCGTTGACACTGAAGGACTTGTCAGGCATCTGAATCTCCTCGCGACGGATACGACGAGTCGCTTACGCGCGCTGCCTTCACGCCCGACCGCAAGTGGTCGTATATGAGTGTTCGCTGTGGTCGCCACTGTGCGCTCTTGTTTCGGTGGGCGCAACCGAGACTTCGGAGATCCGTGGGAAACAGACCTTGATCAGGTGCGTTATCCGCCTGGGGTGACCGTGGTCAACAGGGCGGAGGCCCTGTTGAGGTTCGTCAATTTGCAGGCGCGGTGGACTGCAGAGGTGCCGCAAGGCCCACGTACGCCACGATCTCGTGACCTCCCGGGTTCGTCTGAATCGGGATGTCCAGCCAGTTGTTCGCGAGCCAGACGTTGCCGGACGGGTCAACCGCGACCCCGGTGTTTCGCTCGAGTCCGTCGAACGCGTATCCGGTGACGGCAGGTGAGATCGGGTCTCCGCTCTTCATCCCCGGAGGGCACGTGGACGTATCGGCGCCGCAGAAGTTCGACAACCTCTTGCCACCGAAGTTGGCCACCCAGACGTTTCCGTCACCATCGGTCGCGATGCCCCAAGGGATGGTCAGGCCCCCGCCCATGTACGGCCCGCCGCGCACGGATCCGTCCGGATTCAGGAGGGTGATCGATCCGATCCCGGGCGAGAGACCGGGGATGTCCGGGCAGGGCAGCTGCACGATGCTCGAATTGGCGACCCAGACATTTCCGGATCCGTCGCTTGCGATGCCCATCGGGTTGTTGAGTCCACCGCCGGTCACCGGAGAGTTGGGCAGGGGAGTGCCGTCTCTGTCGAGAACGGCCACTGCGTGGTTGAGCATCCCGGTCGCGAATACGTGGCGACCGTTGTCCACCATGCCGAATGGCCGCTGGACACCGGCGTCGATGGTCTCGGCTCGACTCGGGTCGCCGTCCGGGTATCGGGTCAGCGTGTTCGAGCCGCAGTTGGCCATCCAGATGTTGCCGCCCCGGTCCGCGATTGTTCCCTGTGGCCAGTCGATATTGCCCTCGGTGAAACCCTCTGGGGGAGAAAGTGGCTGACCGTCCGAGGTGAACTTCGAGACGCTGTTGTGCGGTGGCTGCTGGTCCTCGGGGCAGCCAGGAGGCTGAGCGGCGAATCCGAAGTTGCCCACCCAGACGTCGCCGTTCGGGTCGATGGTTATGCCGAATCCGGCTCCGCTCAGGCCACCTCCCGCGAACGGCGAACCGGGTACGAACTGACCTGTCGGACTGAACTTGAACAACAAGTCGCTACCACACACGGGAACTCGCGGGTCGGCGTTGTACTGGTAGTTGTTGTTCACCCAGATATAGCCGTCCTCGTCGATTGCGAAATTGCCCGGACCCGAAAGCGAACGCCCGTCACCGTTGAACCGGAGGGCGAGTGTCCATGCCGCCGGTGGGAGGTCGAGTGCGGGTAGGTACGCCCTGGGCGGGAGCATCGAGATTCCGAACAGGGGCAGGACGGCATTTGCCGGACCACGGGCGATATCGGACATGGCTCGGAAGGTGTCGACAGGACGGGGTTCTCCCGGTTGAGTTGCCGAATCGAGCAACGCGTCGCAGGATTTCCGCATTGCCACGCACGCACCGAGCATGTTCGACAGTGAGTTGAAGGCCGCCGGCGTGGAGGTCTCGGCACCGTTCGGAGAGGAGAGCAAGACGGACCCGAGTTCGCCGGTTGTGACGTCCACGAGGTTGCGCACCATCCCCGCCGCATTGGCAACTCCGGGGTTCGATCCGGAGATTCCCTCGGGTGAGACGAATTGCGCCAGCGCGAAGGCGGAAGCCACGGTCGTTCTCTCGTTGACGACCACGTCGGCGGGTAACGATCCGTTGCCGAGCACGCTGGCGAGCACCAGTGCAGCGGGATCGGACCGAACCGTGTTCTCCGCGAGCAGGTACAGGACCGAACCCGGCGTTCGCGGGCTGTCCAGGTTCACCACGAAGCGCCCGTCGGAGTCGGTTGTTGCGCTGCCGAGTGACTGGGCTGGTCGCCCGTCGCCTCCAGCGCTCCAAGCGGTGACCGAGAACGATTCGAGTGGCCCGCTCGCCCCTCGAACGTGACCGGAAATGCTGCCGAGCCCAGCCGATACCGCCGACGGGACGGTGATGGGGACAGCCATCGCGGCAAGTAGGAGCGTGGCGGTGGAGGCTACAAAGCTGAACGAGCGGAATCCGTGCGCCATGAAATCCTCCGTCAGAATGCCAAGCTCTGATGGTCATGTGCTCGAGTAGTTGCCAACAGATTACGCGGGGGCATCGCGAGATTTGGCGAAAATGCCTTCAGGTGCTGGACATTGCCTACAAAGCAGGAATTTGCTGAGCTATTGCGGAAGGGTCCCTTGCGGCACTCCTGAGGCGCGCTGGCCCGCACCCACCATGCGCATGGCGAGGTCTGAATAGAGGTCGGCGACAACCTTCGGTTCGGTGTACGCACCAGCAGGAAACCAGCGGCAGACGTCGACGCACAGCGACATGAGAGCCAGCGTGACGCCCTCAGTGTCGGGCACCGTGAATTCGCCGGACGCGGCCCCCGCGTCCACGACGGTACGAACGATGCGGGTGATTTCCCGGCGTAGTCCTACCACCTCGCGGTAGTGCGCGGGTGTGAGTGCATTGAGCTCGTACTGCACGACGCGAGCCTGTGTGTGGTGCGTGGCCTGCCAGAAGGCGAAGGCGCCGATCAGTGCCCGCAATCTCTTGGACGGGAGTTCGTCCGGAAGGTCCGCGCTCGTGAGGACGTCAAGGGTGGCGGTGTGGCCTTCGAAGCTGATCGCAAAGAGCAGTTCCTCCTTCGACCGGTAGTGCGGATACATCGCAGCCGGACTCATGTCGAGGCGGGCGGCGATTTCCCGGGTCGTGGTGCCGCCATAGCCGTTGGCCGCGAAGGCGTCGGCGGCTGCCGCCCGGATGCGGGCTGCAGCCTTCGATGGGCTGATCACCTGGCTCGGTGATTCGCTCATTACGTTCTCCGTCCTCGGCTGTGTGGAGGTTTGACAATACCGAGCCGACGCACCACTATAAGCAATCGCTTATAAAATAAGCATGTGCTTACATTCTGTGAGCATGCACTACCGGAACAGTCACATTCGAAAGAGGAGCGGTCATGCGACGCACCCTGTACGGCCCAGATCACGAAGCATTCCGCGAATCGGCCAGGGAGTTCGTGAACCGCAATATCTTGCCCGTGGCTGACAAGTTGATCGAGCAGCGTTTCATCGACCGCGAGATCTGGCTCGAGGCCGGACGCAACGGCTTCCTCGGCCTCGAGGTACCCGAGCAGTATGGCGGTAGCGAGGCAGGCGACTACCGGTTCAACGCGGTCCTCGGTGAGGAACTCTCCCGTGCCAGCGGGGCTGTGTCCTCGAGTTTCGGAATCCACGCTGACATCGTTGCCCCATACCTGGTTCAGTTGACCACCGAAGAACAGAAAAAGCGCTGGCTGCCGAAGTTCTGTACCGGCGAGATCATCACCGCGATCGGCATGACCGAACCTTCCGGTGGATCCGACCTCGCGTCGCTGAAGACGACGGCGGTCAAGGACGGCGATGACTGGATCATCAACGGGTCGAAGACATTCATCACAAACGGCTACAACGCCGATCTGGTGATCGTGGCTGCACGCACCAGTCCGGAGAAGAAGGCCAAGGGCATCACCCTCTTTGCTGTCGAGACCGGTATGGAGGGCTTCGAGCGTGGCCGCAAGCTCGACAAGGTGGGCCAGCACGAGTCGGACACTGCAGAGTTGTTCTTCGAGAACGTGCGGGTGCCGTCAGCGAACATCATCGGCGAGATCGACCGCGGATTCATCCACATGATGGAGATGCTCCCGCAAGAACGTGTCGGTGCCGGTGTGGCGAACATCGCGCACGCCGCAGTCATCCTCGAGGAGACCATCCAGTACGCCAAGGACCGCAAGGCTTTCGGGCAGCCGATCGGTTCCATGCAGTGGAACAAGTTCCTCCTCGCGGATCTGGTCACCCGCGTAGAGGTCACCCAGGCGTTCGTCGACAATTGCGTCGCCGCGCACGCAGACGGAGAATTGACCGCCGTTGACGCCGCAAAGGCCAAGTGGTGGACAGCCCAGGTGCAGAACGAGGTCCTCGACCACTGCGTGCAATTGCACGGTGGCTACGGCTTCATGACGGAGTACCGTGTCGCTCGTGCGTGGATGGATGCGCGGGTCACCAAGATCTGGGCCGGGTCCAACGAGATCATGAAGGAACTGATCGGTCGCGATCTCGGCCTCTGACCCGAATCCCGCAGCCCCACAACGAAGGAGTCGTCTCACAATGTCCGTTCTCGACAAGTTCAGCTTGACCGATCGGGTGGTCGTCGTGACCGGCGCGTCGTCGGGCCTCGGGGTCGCGTTCGCTCAGGCTGCGGCGGAGGCCGGCGCGGATGTGGTGCTCGCCGCGCGCCGCGCCGACCGCCTCGAGGAGACCGCCGAGCTGGTGCGGAAGGCAGGACGTCAGGCGCTGTGCGTCAAGACGGACATCACCGACCCGACTCAGGCGCAGAACATGATCGACCAGGGTATGGAGAAATTCGGCCACGTGGACGTGCTGGTAAACAACGCGGGAGTTGGCACCGCCGTCCCGGCGACGCGGGAGACTCCGGACCAGTTCCGTCAGGTTGTCGACATCAATCTGAATGGTTCCTACTGGGCGGCGCAGGCGGCCGGAAAAGTCATGAAACCGGGTAGCGCTATCGTCAACGTCGCCAGCGTGCTCGGCATCACCACTGCGGGACTTCCGCAGGCCGCGTACTCCGCCAGCAAGGCCGGCGTGATCGGTCTCACCCGAGACCTGGCTCAGCAGTGGGGTTCCCGCAAGGGGATCCGCGTCAACGCCATCGCTCCCGGATTCTTCGAATCGGAGATGACGGCGCAGTACCAGGCCGGATACCTCGACGCGATGAAGCCGCGCCTGGTTCTCGGTCGACTCGGCGACCCGGCAGAGCTGGCCGCTACCGTGGTCTGGCTCGCTTCGGACGCCGCGGCTTATGTGACCGGGCAGACGATCGCGGTGGATGGCGGCATCACCATCACCTGAGCGTCGCGTTTGGGCGTGGCTGTTCGTTTGGCGTATAAGTGGGAAATGACCATTCACATCATCGATGAAGACTGGGACGAGCAGCCCGCCCCGTCGATGGCTGCTAGCGGTCTGCTGCGTGAACCTCCGGCCACCCCGCGTGGCGCACGCACCCGTGCGGCCCTCGTAGCGGCGGCGAGGACCGTATTCGAGCGGTCGGGATATCTCGACGCCAGGCTTACCGACATAACCAAGGAAGCCAACTGCTCGACGGGGTCGTTCTACACCTATTTCGACAACAAGGAGCAGGTCTTTGCCGCCGTGCTCGAGGTGGCACAAGAAGACATGATGCACCCGGGCATGAAGCGTGTGCACGATACGGACGACCCCTACGCGGTACTCGAGGCCAGCAACCGCGCCTATCTCGAGGCATACCGGCGTAACGCCAAGCTGATGGGCCTGCTCGAGCAGGTAGCGCACATCGACCCGGATTTCGCAGTTCTTCGGCGCAAGCGTGCAGACGCATTCATCGCGCGTAACGCTCGTGGAATCGCAGACCTGCAGGCACGGGGTATTGCGGACAAGGAACTCGACCCCGTACTGGCCTCTCGGGCCCTGTCGGGGATGGTCAGTCGTCTCGCGTACAACGTTTTCGTCGCCGATGTCGACAGGGATGTCGAGACATCTGTCGACTTCGAAGACGTTGTGTTCACCACGACACGCATCTGGGCGAATGCGCTGAGGTTTCCCGAACGGGACTGAGTCCTACCCTGGACCGGGCGCTCGTTTCGCGTACAACTCCTCGAGGTTGTTCCGCAAGTTCACCTCGGAGTTCTTCACGGCCGTTTCGATGAACGGTTCGACGATGAGTTCCAGTGCCTTCCCTGCCAGACCGCCGGGGAGTCTGTAGGCAAAGTCCACGTTGATTTCGGTCTCGTTCTCACCTCTCGCGGTGAACTCCCAGGTGGAAGAGTTGGCGGTGCCGTCGAGTGACGCCAGGGTTATCACCCGGTTCCGCTCCCACTCGGTCACCTCGAGCCGTGACCGCAGCTCGGCGGGGCCGATGTGTATGGTCGCGTCGAACGTCGACTCCAACCCCTGATCGAACTCCCCGGTTGGGCTGAATTCCGAGATACCGAACATCCAGTCGGGGACTGTCCTGTAGTCGTCGATGTATGCGAACGCGACGTCGACGGGTACGGCGGCGATCGCGGAGTGCCGAACGTGGATCATCGGGCGGTCCCTGGCTCTCTGTCGGGGAGGCTGTCGATCTTCGTCGACCTCGTCCGACTCTAGTCAACTCCCCCGACCACGTCAGGGAGTCGGGTTCCGCTTCCCAGCGTAGGGCACCTCTCGGTGGAGAGTGGTCGACTCGGCGATTCCCGAACCGGGTACCGAAGGGAGGCTGCCTCGGCTTCGACGCTTCGACACAGCTCTTGACCGGGCCGAGTCTCGTGTGCAACGGTCACCATCCATCGGCGCCATCGACGGCTGGTTGTATACGGTCCAATGAGCGGAGGCAATTGTGACGATCGGACTGGATCTTCTTGCCCTGCAAAACTTTTTGTCTGATTCTGGTATTGCTCTCGACGGTGAGTTGAGGGCCGAGTTGATGTCGGGCGGCAAGTCCAACCTCACCTACACAATTTCCGACGATTCCTCGAGGTGGGTGCTGAGGAGGCCTCCGGCCGCGGGGCTGACGCCCTCCGCGCACGACGTCGCTCGTGAGTTCCGGGTTACCTCTGCATTGCAGGGCACCGAGGTCCCAGTCGCGGCCACCATCGCGCTGTGCGAGGACGACAGTGTGGTGGGTGCGCCGTTCTCCATCGTCGAGTATGTCGCGGGGCGGGTGATCAGGACCAAGGCTGATCTCGAGGCGCTGTCCCACGACGACATCGGATCGTGCGTGAATACGTTGGTCAAGGTGCTCGGTGCGCTCCACGACGTGGACTACGAAGCCGTCGGGTTGGGTGAGTTCGGCCGACCCGACGGCTACGTGGCTCGGCAGGTGAAGTTATGGGCGAGTCAGTGGAACAGGGTAAAGCCGGACGAATGTACCGATATCGACCGTCTCTACGCTGATCTGTCGGAATCGATTCCCCCGCAGTCGGAGTCGTCGGTCGTGCACGGTGACTACCGGATCGACAACACAATCCTTGCGCCTGATGATGCGAGCACGGTTGCGGCGGTGGTGGACTGGGAGCTGTCGACATTGGGTGACCCGCTCGCAGATGTCGCGCTGATGTGTGTCTACCGGCACCCGGCACTCGATCTGGTGCTCGGTGAACCTGCGGCGTGGACAAGCCCGCGGCTGCCGTCGGCCGACGATCTCGCGCAAAGCTACACCGTCGTCACGGGACGAGAGTTGGTGAATTGGAACTTCTACATGGCGCTCGCGAACTTCAAGCTCGCCGTCATCGCGGCGGGAATAGACTATCGCTACCGCGTCGGCGCTACTCGCGGTGAGGGTTTCGACAAGGCGGGCGCGGCGGTACCCGAGTTCGTTGCGGCCGGTCTGCGTGCGGTGCAAGGAAAGACTTCATGAGCGCAGCCGCAGGCTCCCCGGGTTTTGTAAATGCTCCTTACTGGGGCGCCTGCCTCTCTCGCTCTTGCACGATGTGCAACCGGACCCCGCTGCGCCTGATACGTTCCAGTTCGTCCGGGTCAGCGTCGGAATCGGTGACGACGTCGTGAACTTCGTCGATATCGGCCATACGCGCGAGAGTGACCTTGCCGATCTTGGAACTATCGGCGACAACGATGACGCGTCGCGCGTGGCTGACCATCGCTTGGCTCACGCGAGCCTCGGTTTCGTCGTGGGTTGTGATTCCGCCCGCCGCGCTGACTCCGTCCACTCCAAGGACCGCAGTCGCCACATTGATCGAGTTGAACGCCGCCTCGGACAAAGGACCTGTTGCCTCGAAGGACTGCGAGCGGACCACCCCACCGGTGATGACAACCTTCACATGAGGCCATGGCGCGCATTCGGCTGCGATATGGAGGGAGTTGGTGATGATGGTCAGGTCGGCGCGATACCGGAGAGTTCGAACCACCTCGGTGGTGGTCGTCCCGCCGCTGACGGCAAGGGTGTGAGGTCCGGGCGGGATCAGGCGTGACGTTCGTTGTGCAATCAGTTGTTTAGCTCGGCGAAATTGCGAGCCACGAAGGCGTACGGGGATCTCGTCGGGGAGTTCGATCGCCTGGGCGCCACCGTGGGTGCGAACAAGGAGTCCCTGTTGCTCCAGTTCGGCTAGATCTCGACGGATAGTTGCTGCGGAGACTCGTAGCAACGCGGTCAACTCATCGAGCGTCACCGCCTCGCGATCTTGAAGGAACGAGAGGATCTCATGCATGCGCGCGAGCCGTTTTCGGCCGAGTGCGCGCGGCAATGCGTCTCCGTATCGCCGGTGAGCGTTGGTGGTTCGCTCCTGGAAACGCGCAGTTTCATTGATCATTTGACCGCCGAGGGTTGATTATTGTGATCAATAATACGCAGGATTAGCCCATGTACAGGAGGTTCCCGATCCGCTGGTCGTGCGGTGTCGCAGTAACCCGCAAGGGTGCGGCCCCGCAGGTCGATCGCGGCGGTCTCTCGGTCCGGTGCCACGGTGCCGGGGGAGGAGAGAATTGGCGCAAAGGCGGTGAACGGTGACCCTTGTAGCGACTTCTGACCTCGTCTCGGCCGCCGTCGACAACCGCAGTGCGGTTCCTGCTTTCAACGTCATTTCCCTCGACCAGGCAGAGGGCATCGTTGCAGGGGTTGAACGCGCGCAGTCAGCCGCGATCTTGCAGATCAGCGAAAACGCCATCGCCCATCACGGTGGTCTATTGGAGCCGATTGTCTCGGCATGCGCGGAATTGGTTGATAACTCGTTCGCGAAGTTGGCAATTCACCTGGATCACTTGCGCGATCCAGACCTGCTGTTGCGAGCGATCCAGCGTTGTCATCGCCTCCGAATCAGTTCCATCATGGTTGACGCATCGCACCTCTCTTGCACGGAGAACGTTGCGCGAACCCGGCTTTGCGCAGAACTGGCGCATGCTCAGGGACTCTGGGTCGAGGCCGAACTAGGGGAGATCGGTGGCAAGGACGGTGCGCATGCGCCCGGTGTCCGGACGGACCCAATCGAGGCGGCCGAATATGTGCAGTGCACAGGCGTAGACGGCCTGGCTGTCGCGGTCGGGAGTTCGCACGCGATGAGTTCCAAGAGTGCGCGACTCGATCAAGAGTTGATCACCACGATCGGTTCCGCGGTGACGGTACCCTTGGTGCTGCACGGTTCCTCCGGTGTCCCGGACGACGGTCTTACGGCGGCGGTTGCCTCGGGGATGCGGAAGATCAACATCGGAACCGCCCTGAATATCGAGTACACGCGGGCCGTTCGCGGCTACCTCGAGGAGAACCCGGCGGCGTCGGACCCAAGGAAGTACATCCGCGAAGGCCGGGACGCGATCACCACGTTGGTTGCGCACCTGTGCACACTGCTGTCGTCTCCGGCCCAGCGGCCGGCGGCATATCAATAGCTTCAGAGATGAATCCGTTTCAAAAGATGAAGCGGTTGTGGGCTTCGAGAGGCCTACGGACAATTCGCGGCGACGCCGAGTGCCAATCACACGGTTTGGCCGTTTGGGAGGCATGGACATGACCTGAACCGCTAGGCCGTAGACAGATCGACATTGAGGGAAGGGAGCGACGGTGGTCAACCATTTGCATGACATCATTCGCCGCCACAAAGCTGGAGAGAGCGTGGGTATCTATTCCGTGTGTTCGGCGCACCCGACGGTCATCGAGGCGTCGATCCTGCAAGCGCGGGAGGACGGTACCCATCTTCTGATCGAGTCGACGTCCAATCAGGTCGACCAATTCGGCGGCTATACAGGGCTCATCCCAGTGCGTTTCCGTGACCTCGTCTTCGCTCTTGCCGACAAGCACGGCTTCCCACGGGATCGAGTGATACTGGGCGGGGACCACCTCGGCCCGAACCGCTGGCAGAGTAAACCCGCCTCCGAGGCCATGCGCCTCGCCGAGGATCTTGTTGCGGCGTATGTCGAGGCGGGCTACACGAAGATCCATCTGGACTGCAGCATGTCTTGCGCGGACGATCCGCCCGCGCTCGGCGACGACCTCGTTGCCAACCGTACGGCCCTACTTCTTCGAGTTGCCGAGGAATCCGCGCGCCGGACGGGATCGGCCGACGAGATCTCATATGTCATCGGAACGGAAGTTCCGAAACCGGGCGGAGCTCATGAAACTCTTCATGGGCTGTCCCCGACCTCACCAGAAGCCGCTCAGACCACGCTTGAACATCACCGCGCGGCCATCAAAGAAGTCGGACTGGAGGAGATCTGGCCTCGGATCATCGCCATGGTCGTTCAGCCCGGTGTCGAATTCGACCACTGCCAGGTGATCGACTACGAGCGTGGTCGCACGGAACAGTTGCGTACGGTCCTCGACGGCGAAGCCAGGCTGGTATTCGAAGCGCACTCCACGGACTACCAGCAGGCGCCACGGCTGGCCGAACTCGTTGCCGACCACTGGGCAATTCTGAAGGTGGGACCCGCCCTTACCTTCGCAATGCGTGAAGCCCTCTTTGCGCTCGCCCGAATCGAGGACGAGATCGTCTCGCCCCGCGAACGCTCGGGACTCGTCGAGGTCCTCGAACAACGCATGCTGTCCAAACCTGGCCACTGGAAGGGCTACTACGAAGGCGGTGCCGGCGAGCAGAAGATCGCCAGGCGCTTCAGCTACAGCGACCGCCTGCGCTACTACTGGTCCGACCTCGAGGTCGAACTCGCGGAGACACGGCTGTACGAAAACTTGTCCGAAGTCGGGATCCCTCTCCCGCTGATCAGCCAGTACCTGCCCTTGCAGTACACGCGCGTTCGTGCGGGTCTGCTGAAGGCCACACCCAGTGATCTGGTAATCGACAAGATTCGCGACGCGCTGCGCCCCTATTCGTCCGCGTGTTCTCCGCGGAACCTCAACCTCGTCCATACCGGAGAGCCCAATGCCTGATTCGACGGTTGCTCCCACAGCAGTGCTGGACTGCGCCACCAATCGCGAGATAACCCAGCAACCCGAGGTGTGGTGCCAAACGGCTCAGTACGTCCGCGACCATCGTGACCGAATCAATGCGTTCCTGGCCCCTCAGCTCAGTCGTGAAGGACTGCGCATCATCTTCACAGGCGCCGGAACGTCTTCCTTCGCCGGGGAGATTGCGGCACCAGCTCTCGCCCAGCAACTTTCGCGGCGGATCGAAGCAATCGCCAACACCGACTTGGTATCGAACCCTGCCACCTATCTTGCCGAGGATGTTCCCACTCTGCTGGTCTCCTTCGCTCGATCAGGCAACAGCCCCGAGAGTGTCGCAGCGACTCGTATCGCAGACCAAATCCTCAGCGATGTAAGCCATTTGGTAATCACCTGTGATCCTGCCGGTGCTCTGTTCAGAGATCACTCCGAACGGCCGGAGTCACTGGTCTTGCTCATGCCGGAGCTCTGCAACGACGAGGGCTTCGCTATGACGTCGAGCTTCACCTCGATGCTGCTGGCGAGTCTGCTCATCTTCGTCGGTGACAACGATGCAGCGATCGAATCCGTTGCTGCAGCTGCGGAAAGCCTCATCGCGTCGAGGGATGTGATCGAGTCCCTCGTCGCCCGTGATGCGGAGCGCATTGTTTACATAGGTAGCGGCCCGCTGGCCGGGCTGGCCCGGGAATCTGCGCTCAAACTACTCGAGCTCACCGCGGGTCGGATCGTCACTCATTTCGATTCGTCCCTCGGATTCCGGCACGGCCCCAAGGCGGTGCTGAACGACAAGACCCTTGCCGTCGTATACGTCTCCTCCGATCCCTACACGCGTCGATACGACGAAGACATCATCTCCGAACTGCGCAACTCTCTCGGAACCGACCGCGTTGTCACGATCTCGGGCCAGCCATCGGAGGCTACGAACGGAGTCGGTTGGGTTCTCGATGACCTCGACGGTGTCGACGATGCGTACCGCTCCCTCGCCTATGTCGTTTTCGCGCAACTGTTCGGCTTCCACTACTCGGTGTATCTCGGGATAACGCCCGACAATCCCTTTCCTGGTGGTGACGTGAACCGGGTCGTGAAGGGCGTCCGGATCTACCCACTGTTCACCGATACCGAACAGCAGATCGGTAGATAGCCATGGCACTGTTCCTCGGGGTGGACGGAGGCGGATCGAAGACCGCCTTCGTCTTGCTCGATGATGCCATGCGCATTGTCGCCGAGGTACAGGGCCCGGGCTGCTACTACTTCACTTCTCGCATCGGTCTGGTCTCCACGGTGCTCACCGATGGAATCGCTCGAATCACCTCGGAGGCGGAGGTGAGTACGCAGGAGATCGACTACGCCTTCTTCGGTCTCCCTGGCTACGGCGAGGCCAGCGCCGACATTGCCGAGCTGGACGTCATTCCGAGTTCGATCCTCGGCCACAACCGCTACACCTGCGACAACGACATGATCGGCGGGTGGGCCGGTTCTCTGGGCGGTGCGGATGGAATAAACATCATCTCCGGCACGGGGTCCATGACGTATGGAGAACGCGACGGAATCGGCTACCGAGCCGGCGGGTGGGGCGAACTGTTCGGTGACGAGGGTTCGGCCTACTGGGTTGCGATCCAAGGTCTCAATGCATTCTCCAGAATGAGCGACGGCCGCCTACCCCGTGGACCTCTCTATGAGACATTCAAGGAACGCGTCGGTATCCGAAGCGACCTCGACCTCACTGGAATCGTCGTCAACGATTGGGGTGGGGAACGCGCAGCCATCGCCGCCCTGTCCAAAACGGTTGTCGAAGCCGATGCCCTCGGCGACCGCGTCGCCGCCGGCATCCTCGCCGATGCGTCCCACGAACTGGCGCAACTCGTGGATGTCACGCGTGTGCAACTCGGCTACGGAACAGACGAGTCCGTCCCCGTTTCCTACTCGGGTGGAATGTTTTCGGCTCCAGAGTATTTGGCAAAATTTTCCGCAGCCCTCCATGACCTGAATGCCGGGTATCAGCTCCGCGCCCCTCTGTTCGGCCCCGGTATCGGATCAGCTCTCTACGCCATGAAGAAACACGGCGTCACCATTCCGACTTCATTTCCAGCCCATCTCGACCAAGCACACGCCACTCGAAGGTGACCTCATGAAGAAGACTCATAGCTGGATGCTTTACGCAGGCCTGTTGATCCTGTTCTGGGGCGTCTGGGGTGCATTCTCGTCGACGCCCGTCACCCGCTACGGCTATCCCGACGAGATGATCTACGTGATCTGGTCATTCACCATGATCATCCCGGCTGCGTTCATCCTCATGCGGCAAAAGTTCGACCCCCGACCAGCCGCGACGGGATATGGGCTCTTGATCGGATTCACCGGGGCCGGCGGCCAGCTCGTTCTCTTCAAGGCACTCGCTCTCGGACCCGAATACCTCATCTTCCCGATCATATCCATTTCGCCCGCGATCACAGTGCTGATGGCCATCGGATTCTTGCGCGAGCGACTGACCAAACTGTCGGTGATCGGACTGGTTGCCGTGATGATCGCCTTGGTGCTGTTCAGCGTCACCAGCAGCAACGGCGAAACCGGTTCCGGACCATGGCTCCTACTTGCCGTCCTCGTGTGCGTCGCCTGGGGTATTCAGGCGTTCTTCATGCGTAAGGCCGCGACGATCGCCGTGAATGAAGCCACGACCTTCACTTGGATGGCGGTCACTGGCCTCGCCCTCGCACCCGTCGCCATCTGGATGATGGGCGGCCTGCCTGCCGGTGCGCCTTGGCAAGCCCCCGCGCTGACCGGCGCCACCCAGATCCTCAACGCAATCGGCGCACTCTTCCTCGTCATGGCGCTGACCCGAGGCAAGGCCTCTGTCGTCGCACCCATCACGAATGCTCTGGCCCCGTCCCTGACAGTCGTCATTTCCCTGCTGGTGTACCAAACCCTTCCCACCGTCTACGGAGTCATCGCGATCATCCTGGCTCTCGGTGGTTCGACACTCATGGTCTACAACGACGAGAAGAGGGGCGAAGCAGACAGCGGCCCGTCCTCGGAGGCAGAACCCGCCCATCCTCGGATGGCTCACCCGACGTAGAAAGAGATGTCTTGGGCGAAAATATCTTTGGGGGACCTCAGATGAGCCCAAAGGTACGTTCACCCCTCGAGGCTAGGTGTCGTGATTGCGACACCTAGCCGTCGTATCGGGTTTCCCCGCGCTTGCGAAAATACTTGAAGCCGGGGACACCCAGGATCGCCTGACGCACTCCCTGAACCTCCTCGAGGAGTTGGTGGATCTCCGGCGAGACCGTGTCGAGAGTTCCGAGTATCGGCAGCAGGCCCTCCATTCGCAATGTGAGTTCGGGCAGATGGTTCACCAGTCCGATCGCCGCGCGAATCTCTTCCTCGGAGAATTCGTCGACCACCCGTTGTGCCACCGGCGCCGCCTTCTCTGCCAGTGGTTCGTAGAGTCCGACCAGATTCTGTACGGAAGCGGACGCGTCCGCAGCAACGGCAACGACGGCAGCCGCATCGTTTGTGACCGTGCTTGCCTTGGCAACTGTGGTTTCGGCGCCGCCGCTGATCGTCTCGATGCGGTTGACGAGTACCTCGATGCGGTTGACGAGTATCTCGATATGGGCGATGAGCGCCTCGACCTGGTAGAGCAGACCAATGATCCGGCGGGGAAGTGAGACGACGAGTCCGGCGGTGTTCACGGAGAGCAGAGCGAGGCCGGTGGCGGAACGTACCAGGGGGCGAGGACTGTGTACGGGAGGCATTTGCCTATCCTGCCTTACGCCGATCGGCAGGTAGCAGAACAACGATCTCACGTTTCGAAGGTGGCGGGCGTTTACATGTCAGAGGCCGGTACACCTGGAAGGATGGAAATCGTGAATGCCCAGCGAACAGCGCACACCGTCATCGATTCGCCGATAGGTCCGTTGACGCTGGTCAACGTGGATGGGGTACTGAGCGGGGTTTATATGGCCGAGCACCGTCATCAGCCAGATCCGGCTAGGTTCGGGGAGCGCAACGCGTCAGGCTTCGATGACGCGACGGCGCAACTCGCCGAGTACTTCGACGGGCGACGCACAGATTTCACGGTGCCCGTCGCCATGCGCGGCACTCCGTTCCAGATTCGGGTCTGGGAGGCGCTGCGCACCATCCCGTACGGCGAGACATGGACGTACGGCAAGTTGGCAGACACCCTCGGAAATCCGGCGGCCGTGCGTGCGGTGGGTGCCGCGAACAGTAGGAATCCGATCAGCATCATCGTCCCGTGCCACCGCGTCGTCGGGAGTAGTGGCAGTCTGACCGGGTACGCGGGCGGGCTCGACCGCAAACGGTTCTTGCTCGATCGCGAAGCGGAACGGGCGGGGCTCCAACTCGGCTCATGACGCTGAGGCCGTTCGAAGACGTCGTGGCCGAGCACGGTCCGACTGTCCTGCGAGTGTGTCGGGCCGTTGTCGGGCCGACGGACGCCGAGGACGCCTGGTCGGAGACGTTCATAGCCGCGATGCGCGCGTACCCTGATCTACAGCCGGGGCACAACATCGAGGCCTGGCTGGTGACGATTGCGCACCGGAAGTCACTCGACCATATTCGTGCACGAAATCGCAGGGCTGTGCCCACCGCCGAGCTTCCCGAGGAGAGTACCGCCAGGGGAATCCCGGGCAGCTACGACTCGGAGTTGTGGGATGCGGTAGGCGCCTTGCCGGTGAAACAGCGGGCAGCGGTGGCGTATCGCTACCTGGCCGGGCTGCCATACGCCGAGATCGCGATCATCTTGGGGAATTCCCCGGACGCATCAAGGCGCGCGGCAGCCGATGGCATCGCAGCACTCCGTAAGACTCTCTCGATCGCTGTGAGTGGAGACATCAGATGAATACTGTGCCGGACATCGTCTATGCGCTGTCCACATCGGATTCCGCAGTCGAGCAACGACTCCGGGAGCGACTCGCCACCGCAGCCGCAGAGTCAGGACTTCTCGACGTCGCCTATCGGACTCTGGACACTCCCATCGGCTCGCTCTTGCTTGCGTCCACCGATCGCGGACTGGTGCGGGTCGCCTTTCCCCGCCAGGATCACGACGCGGTCCTTCAGAGCCTCTCCGAGCAGATCAGCCCACGGATACTGCGGGCACCCGCCAGGCTCGACGTGGCGGCCCGTGAGATCGAAGAGTACTTCTGCGGTGAGCGGACGAAGTTCGATCTTCCGCTGGACTTGCGACTTTCAAAGGGATTTCGACGTTCAGTGCTCGGCTGCCTTGTCGACATCGAGTACGGGCACACCGCGAGCTACGCTGCTGTTGCGAAGGCCGCGGGGAGTCCTCGTGCGGTCCGCGCCGTCGGTACCGCGTGCGCCCTGAATCCGCTCCCGGTGGTTGTGCCTTGTCACCGCGTGGTCCGTAGCGATGGCAGCATGGGCCGGTATGCGGGTGGGCCGGAGGCGAAGTCGATCCTCCTGACGCTGGAAGCAGCAGCGTGACAACGTCGACCCTGTGCCTAGACCTTTCGGATTGGCCAAGATGTCTGCACTGATACCCCGACCTAGGAGCGAGGTAGCGCCCGGCGCCGTCCACGTTCCCGATTGGCTCACCTTGGACGAACAGCGCCACCTGGTGGCCGAGTGTCGTCGCTGGGCTATGGGGCCGGTCCCGATGCGGGCGGCGCAACTGCCGACCGGGCATCGCATGTCGGTACAGACGGTATGCCTCGGCTGGCATTGGAAGCCGTACTCGTACTCGCGCATCGCAGACGATGCGGGTGGCGGTCGCGTTGCGCCCGTACCCGACTGGCTGGTTGCGCTCGGTCGGCGCGCCGTGACCGCGGCCTACCGAGCTCCAGCCGGCGACTACACACCGGACGCCGCTTTGATCAACTTCTACGACGCTACCGCGAAAATGGGCATGCACCAGGACAAGGAGGAACGATCCGACGCGCCCGTCGTATCGGTGAGTGTCGGTGACACGTGCATGTTTCGGTTCGGGAACACCACCAACCGAAACAAGCCGTACACCGATGTCGAACTCGTCTCTGGTGATCTCTTCGTGTTCGGCGGCCCCTCGAGATTTGCGTATCACGGTGTGCCGAAGGTTTTTCCCGGGACGAGCCACGCCGACTGTGGACTGAAGGCCGGGCGGTTGAACATCACGCTACGCATGACGGGACTCGAGGACACATGAAAGTCCTTCTGCCATACCACCGTCCATTTTCGGAGGGGCCACTCCTGGGTGCTCTCCGGTCGCACACAGTCTCCGGACTCGAGTATCACGACCCCGATTCCGGAACTCACACACGGGTGGTGAACGGAAAGCACGGACCGGCACTGGTCTCCGTGGCGATGCGCCCCGATCGAGGGCACGTCGAGGCGCACCTGACGTCGACACATCCCGACGACGTCGAATCACTGACGGCCACCGTTCGTCGCTGGCTCGACCTCGACGCGGATCCGCTGTTGATCGATGCAGCGCTGAGTAGCCACCCGCGGCTGGCGCCGCTGGTTGAACTGAGGCCGGGGTTGCGGCGCCTTGGAAGTGTAGACGGGTTCGAGACAGCGGTGTTTACTGTTCTGGGACAACAAGTTTCGCTTTCAACCGCCCGCACTTTCGGTTCGCGACTGGTGTCGGCGTACGGCCTACCAGTTCTCGACGGATTCTTTGCCTTTCCCCGGCCGGAGACGTTGGCGGCACTCTCGCCCGAGCACATTCGTTCGACTGTCGGCCTCACCGGCTCTCGGGCACGTACGGTACGTGCGCTTGCCGTGGCGGTGGCTGACGGGCTTCGCATCGACTCGGACACCGATCCGGTGGACTTCCGGCAGGGCCTGCTCGCCCTGCCCGGGATCGGGCCTTGGACTGCGGACTACCTGGCTGTACGAGTACTCGGCGATCCGGACGCATTTGCCGCTGACGATCTCGTTCTCTGGCGAGCACTGGGTGTGACGAACGGACGGGAAGCAGCTGCGCTCGCGCAGGCCTGGCGGCCGTGGCGTGCGTATGCCCTGTTTCATCTGTGGGCGGAAGAGGCTTACTAGTCCTTCGCTTTAGCCAGTGCGGACGGCCACCAGATCGTCTTGCCGATGTCGTGGGAGAGCGCGGGGACGAGGATGCTGCGCACGATGATCGTGTCGAGCAGCACACCGAACGCGACGGCGAAACCGATCTGCGCGAGGATGACGAGTGGCAGCACGCCGAGGACCGAGAACGTCGCGGCGAGCACCACACCGGCCGAGGTGATGACGCCGCCGGTGACCGCAAGTCCGCGTAGCACCCCGGATCGTGTCCCGACTTTCTGGGTTTCTTCGCGGACGCGGGTCATCAGGAAGATGTTGTAGTCGATGCCGAGTGCCACCAGGAACACGAACGCGAACAGCGGAAAAGCCGGATCCGAGTTGGCGAAGTGGAAGACGTGGGTAAAGAAGAGTCCGCTGACACCCAACGTGGCGGCGAACGACAGCACCACCGTCGCGATGAGGATGACGGGGGTGAGTATCGCGCGGAGCAAGATCGCGAGAACGATGAAGATGACGACGAGCACGATGGGGATGATGAGGTTCCGGTCGTGCACTGATGCGATCTGCACGTCGAGAGTTGTTGCGGTAGTTCCACCGACGAGTGCGTCGGCACCGGGTACGGCATGCACCACATCGCGCAGGCGCTTGACCGTCTCGAGGGCCTCGGGGGAGTCGTAGGAGTCGGAGAGCGTCGCGTTCACCAGCATGCGTCCGTCGATCGGCTCGACAGTCAGGAAGTCGGGTGCGCAACCCTGGCCCGCCGCGGACGCTGCGGCAGCCGGGTTGGACTGGATGAATGCAGACAACTTCTCGACGTCGACCTGTGGGCACACCGCACCGGGTTCCTGGGAAACCCCCTCCACCGAACTCACGGCGTCGATGACGGCCTGCGTCTGATCGGCGTTGGTGACGATGACCGCGGGGGCGCCGGCACCCGGATCGAACTTCGAGTCGTACAACTCCTGACCGACGACGGCGTCGGGGCGGTTGGTGAAGTTTTGCGTAGAGGTAAGTCCGTCCGTCTTCAGGCTTCCGATTCCGACGAAAAAAAGCACCGCCAACAGTGCGGTCGTGCCGATCCACAGGGTCCGGTCCCGGCGCCCGACCTGTGTCGCGATCTTGCTCCACAGCCCGTCCGAGGTCAGGTCTGCTGTCTGGTCCACCGCGGGTCTGCGCGGCCAGAAGACCCACTGACCGGCTGCGGACAACGCCACGGGAAGGAACGTCATCATCACCAGGTAGGTGCAGACGATGCCGATCGCTGCGACGGGGCCGAGGCTCTTGTTGGAATTCAGTTCAGAGAACATCAGGCACAGCAGGCCGAGGATGACGGTGGCAGCCGACGCGGTGATCGCAGGAGCAGATTCCTTCCACGCCTTCGTCATCGCTTCGAACCTGTTGTGGTGGAAGTGAAGTTCTTCCCGGTATCGAGAGATCAGGAGCAAAGCGTAGTCGGTGCCTGCCCCGATCACGAGGACGAACAGAATGCCCTGACTCTGTCCGGTGAGCGTGAGCACTTCGTTCTCGGCCAGATAATAGATGACCATCGACGCCAGTCCGAGGGCAAGTAACGCCGAGAAGAGCGGGAAGATCCACAGCACGGGAGAGCGGTAGACGATCAGCAGGATAACGACGACCACGGACAGTGCGGCGCCGAGCAGTGCGCCATCGATTCCTTCGAAGGCGTCGATGAAGGCCACCAGCAGACCACTCGGGCCCGCGGGGAGCACCTCGAGACCGCCGGCAGCATTCTCGGCGGCAGCGAGTACGTTCTGCTCGGTGGCAACTACAGCCTCGCCGGATACCGGGGTGCCGTTCTCCCCGGCGACGAGGGGAACGAAGATCGAAGCTGTGGTGCCGTCCTCGGAGAATTGTGTCTGAGTCATGCCATCGGAGTCGACACCGTCGATCTCGGCGATAGCTGCTCGTGCCTGCTCGATGGCAGCCCTGTCCTGATCGGTGAGCGCGGAGTCGCGGTGGAACAGTACGAAGCCGGGAATCGTCTCGACCGTGAGGAATGCTGCCGACTCGTTGGTCACGACCGTCGATTCGGCGGAACTCGACAGGTAGGAGGCGTTGTCGTTCTTCTGAACCTCGCTGAGCTTTCCCTGGAAGGTACCGCCGAACCCTCCCGCGAAGAACGCGATGATCGCGAGGGCCACGATGGTGAATGCCGGCCAGCGATACTTGCGGGATTTCTCGCCGCCCGCGCTCGAGTCCATCGAATCCACCTTCGTCATCGGTTCCCCTTCGCCGCTGGCAGAGAGTGCGTTCAAGTACACCACGCCAAAGGCATCTGGGAGGACGAAACCGCGTGCGCTACAGGTCCTCGGAGCGTTCGCGATAGCAGTTCCGCACCGCGACATCCATCGGAAACCGTACCCGGGTCTGACCGAAGAGGAGGCGGGACGCAACATCGACAGCACCGAGGACGTGCTCGGTGGCGGTCTCGGGGTCGCGGGTGTGGACCACGACCTCGTCGTGTTGGAAAAAGACGAGTTCGCTGCCGAGATCGTCGGCGAGTCGACGTCGTAGATCTGCGAGCACGCACAGCGCCCACTCGGATGCCGTGGCTTGCACCACGAAGTTTCGGGTGAAACGACCGCGGGACCGGGCATCGCCGTGGGACCAGAAGTCAGGTGACGGCGGCGGACAGGCCCGACCGAGCCACGAGTGCACCACTTCGCCGCGCTCGCCTGCGCGCGCTGCTGCCTCGACGAACTCGACCGCGTCGGGAAACCGGGTGCGCAGCATGGTGAACAGTGACCGGGAATCGCCCGTCGTCGCGCCGTAGAGAACACCCAGGATCGCGACCTTGGCCTTGTCCCTGTCGCCGCCGAACGTCTCCGCCGCGACCGGAGCGTACAGATCGTCGGCACCGGCCGCGGCCATCATGCGAGCATCACCGGCCATGGCTGCGAGGATGCGAGGCTCCAGTTGTCCGGCGTCAGCGATGACGAATGTGTGTCCAGGGTCGGCGATCACGCTCGACCTCACCGGTTTCGGGATTTGTAGTGCACCCCCACCACGGCTGGACCAGCGGCCCGACACGACACCACCGGGAACGTAGACCGGGCGGAAGCGATCTTCGCGTACCCAGTCTTCGAGCCATTGCCAGCCGTTGGTGGTGTACAGCTTGGACAGGTCCCGGTGCCGCAGTAGCAACGGCACAACAGGATGGTCTATCTCGCGCAGCACGTGCTTGCGGGTCGACTCGAGTTCTATACCCTCGCGGCGGAAGGCGTCGACGACCTCGACGTGTGAAGCCGGATTGATACGACGACCAAACGTTTTTCCGATCTCCGCGGACAGGTCTGCGATGTGCCGCGGCAATTCGTATCCCGACGGCTGCGGCCCGAGCGTGGCCTCGAGAAATGCGCGGTGCGTGGCAGCGGAGAAGGGGAGCCCGTCGAACCCCATCTCCGCAGCAGCCAAAGCTCCAGCGGACTCGGCGGCGACCAACAGATCGAGGCGGCCATCGTTACCGATCGTTCGCCGCTGGTCGGCGAAATCAGCCACTACACGGGCCGGATCCGCTCTAGGTGCGGTGTCGAACAGCATGGGGCGATCGTCGACGGCTTCATGCGGCGGTGGCGCCGGGATACCGGCACGCATGCTCAGGATGGCGCGGGTGAGCGAGAGGTCGTGACAGCGCTGGACTCGCACACCCGCCCGCAGAAGTGCTGGATAGACCGCGGCGGTGCTCGTCCAGATCCAGCGGGGATGTTCACTGGCCTCGATATCCCGAACAGCACCAGCGGCGTCGGAGTGGTACTGCGGGGATTCGATCGGAATTCCGGCGGGATCGGTACGGACGGTCGTTGCTCCACCCTCGGCGTCGGGCACGATCGTCACTCTCACCCCGCCAGTCTGCTCCGGGCTACCGACAGCCCGACGGTCCGCCCCGGGCCGGAGGGGAACCCCCTGGTAGGCACTACACTGAACCTGAGACTTCTCGCACGAAGGCAGGGTAGTCGATGGCAACCATCGAGGAGTTCGAACAGGCGGTGATCGATCAGGTGATCGCCGGACTCCATTGCAGGTTCAGGGACTACGAGCGTCGCGGTGTCGCAGTCACCGATCTCGGCGACCCGGATCAGTTGGCCAGCCGGATGTTGGCGGCGATGCCTGCCGCCCATCCTTGGTATGAACAGTTCGGTGAATTCTGGTCGAATTCGTCCTGACGGCGACCCACATGTAGGTGACACGCGCACTGCTACGCCCTCATCTTGTGCTTTCGCATCAGTGCTGCATACTCGAATCAGGGTAGCCGAACTAATTCATCTATATACTAAAAGTTGCCGTGACGGACGGCCGGTCCACCATCAACCATCAATAGCCCGCTAAAAGGCCCCTTCATGCCAAAAGACAAGAGGTCCCTTCATGCCTGAAGACGAAGTGACGGCACCACTCGAGGTGTCGAGCCACCTCGACTTCTGGTCGTTCATCGAACTTGCGAACAAGCGGTTGAGCACCGAATTCGGTTCGACACACCAGCTTGCTACCCAGGTTCTCCTGACGCTCAATCGGGCGTCGAACGTGGTGACCTATGACCTGGAGGCGTCGATCCATCGCCCGCGCGGACTCTCGTGGTCGGCGTTCCGGCTCATGTTCGTCACCTGGTTGGCCGGGCCGTTGGATGCCAAGACGGCGGCAACACTCACGGGTATGAGCAGGGCCGCGGTATCGAATCTGACCAAGACGTTGATCACCGCAGGTCTGATGGAACGTACGCCCGACGAGCGGGACGGTCGGTCGGTCCAGTTGTCCCTCACGGACCGCGGTCACAGCGAAATCGCCGAGATCTACCGTGAACAGAACGAGCGCGAACACGCTTGGGTGAGTGTCCTGACCGAACCGGAACAGCGCATCCTCGTCATGCTGCTCGACAAACTGATCACCAACCATCAGTTCGACATACGCGGACGAAGCTGAGGTTGAGACGTCTCCGGTGGTGAGGATTGTGCTTGCCATCACACCCGCAGTGTAGTTAATGTATTTACTAACGCTGAAGTACTAGGGAGATCGATCATGGCGTACTATCGGCACGCGGGCAGTATTCCGCCGAAGCGGCACACCCAGCATCGGGACGACAGTGGCCGGCTTTATTTCGAGGAGTTGATGGGCGAGGAAGGGTTCTCCTCGGACTCGTCGCTTCTGTACCACCGCCACATTCCCTCGGCGATCGTCGATGCCACCGTGTGGGACTTGCCGGACCAGCGCACGACGCCCAATCATCCACTCGAGCCACGTCATCTGAAGTTGCACGACCTCTTCAGCGAGGCTGACTGGCCCGAGACCGACGTGGTCACCGGGCGTCGGCTGATTCTGGGCAATGCGGACGTGCGTATCTCCTACGTGGTCGCGGGCAAGGAGTCGCCGCTGTACCGCAATGCGATCGGCGACGAAATGGTCTATGTCGAATCTGGTTCTGCCACAGTTGAAACCGTGTTCGGCGCTCTGGAAGCCGAGCAGGGCGACTATGTTCTACTTCCGATGTCGACCACGCACCGGTGGATTCCGAAGGGCTCGGAACCTTTGCGGGCTTACGCGATGGAAGCCAACAGTCACATCTGCCCGCCGAAGCGGTATCTGTCGCGGTTCGGCCAGTTCCTGGAGAATTCGCCGTACTGCGAACGCGATCTGCACGGACCCTCCGAGACCCTGCAGGTCGAAGGTTCTGACGTCGAGGTGCTTGTGAAACACCGTACGTCGCACGGGATCGTCGGGACGCGAATGGTGTACGCGGACCACCCCTTCGACGTGGTGGGTTGGGACGGGTGCCTGTACCCGTACACCTTCAACGTCTCCGACTACGAGCCCATCACGGGGCGCGTACACCAACCACCGCCCGCGCATCAGGTGTTCGAGGGCAACAACTTCGTGATCTGCAACTTCGTACCCCGCAAGGTCGACTACCACCCGCTGTCGATCCCGGTGCCGTACTACCACTCGAATGTCGACTCGGACGAAATCATGTTCTATTGCGGTGGAGACTACGAGGCGCGCAAGGGCGCCGGAATCGGTCAGGGTTCCGTTTCGGTCCACCCCGGCGGCTACGCCCATGGGCCGCAGCCCGGTGCATACGAACGCAGTATCGGCGTCGAGTTCTTCGATGAACTGGCCGTCATGGTCGATACGTTTCGGCCACTCGAACTCGGCGAGGGTGCTCTGGCCTGCGAAGACACCGGCTACGCCTGGACCTGGGCGGGGCGGGGGCCCAAGCGGTGATTCCCGACCTGTTTGCCGGTCTTTGCGACGATGCCGCCCTCTTCCCGCCAAGCAACACGCCTATCGGGGAGGCACTGGTCGCCCATGCGCGGCACCGGTCGGCACCCTATGCAGCACTCGTGGGTCCGTTCGTCATTTCCGATGCCTGGTTGGGTGAATTGGAACCCGGCGACCTCGAGCTGAGCCTGACGCTGCCCGGCGGTCCGGGATCTCTCGAGCCGGCTTTCGCGCGACTGGCCTCTGTGGACGGCGCCAAGCCGGTTGGCCTCGAGATTGCCGTTCCAGCAGAGCAGTCGGTGAGCGAACTCCTGAGTGAACTCGGCCGTGTGTCCGCTCTCGCCCCGGACCTGGACGTCTTCGTCGAAATCCCACGCGACGACCGAAGACCGGGGTTGTTGTCAGCGCTGGCCGACACACCATTCGCCGCCAAATTCCGCACGGGAGGCGTAGTCGCCAAGGCATACCCGGACGAGGACGAGCTTGCGGCCGCGTTGCACAGCGTGGTCGAGGTCGGTGTCCGCTTCAAAGCGACCGCGGGCCTGCACCATGCTGTCCGCAACACCGATCCGCAGACCGGATTCGAACAGCACGGCTTCCTGAACGTGCTTCTGGCGACCCGACAGGCGCTCGACGGGGCTCGGGTCACCGAGTTGGCGGAGACTCTCTCCGAGCGCGATGGTGCCCGAATAGCCCGAGAACTGAGCGATCTATCCGAAGACACGATCACCGAACTGCGCGCGACATTCCGATCCTTTGGCACCTGCAGCATCCTCGACCCCCTCGCGGATCTCGTTGCCCTGCAACTTGTGCCCACTTCCGTTCTCGTTCGCGCAAATGAAGAGGCCCCCGCATGACCGTTCTCGACATCCCCCCCGATTCCCTCTTCGGGCTCGAGAATCTGCCCTATGGGGTGTTCCAGCCGAGGGGTTCCGCACCACGAGTGGGAGTGCGGGTGGGTGATTCCGTGGTGGACCTCGCCGCCGAACTGGGCGACGCCGTCTTCGCGGAATCGACCCTCAACCCTTTCATGGCGCAGGGCCGTGGCCGCTGGACTGAAGTTCGCCAGCAGGTAACCGAACTCGTTCGGGGCGACATCACCGACACCGCGGTGTTCGCGGTCGACGAGGTGACGATGCACTTGCCCGTGGCAGTTGCCGACTACGTCGATTTCTATGCGTCCGAGAACCACGCCACCAACCTCGGGCGGCTGTTTCGTCCGGACTCGGCACCGTTGATGCCCAACTGGAAGCACCTTCCGGTCGGGTACCACGGTCGTTCCAGCACCGTGATCGTCTCCGGTACAGACGTCGTGCGCCCGTGCGGACAACGGAAGACGCCGGAGACCGACTCACCCGTCTTCGGACCGTCTCGGCGCCTGGATATCGAGGCAGAGATGGGATTCATCGTCGGCGTTCCCACACAGCTGGGGCAGACCATCGCTCCGGATCGGTTCGCAGAGCACGTGTTCGGCGTGGTCGTGGTGAATGATTGGTCCGCCCGCGACATACAGGCCTGGGAATACGTGCCGTTGGGTCCCTTCCTGGGAAAGAGTTTTGCGACATCCATCTCGCCCTGGGTGGTTCCGCTCGATGCGCTCGAAGCTGCTCGTATCGACACCCCAGCGCAAGATCCCGAACCACTGCCATACCTGCGCGGGCAAGAGAAGTGGGGTCTGGACATCGATCTGGAGGTCGAGTGGAACGGCCACGTCGTGTCGCGCCCACCGTATTCGCAGATGTACTGGTCGCCGGCGCAGATGCTTGCCCACATCACGATCAACGGTGCCACAGCCAGCACCGGTGACCTCTTCGCCTCCGGGACCGTCTCTGGGCGGGAGAAGAACCAGCGGGGTGCGTTCATCGAACTGACCTGGGGTGGAAAGGAACCCGTCAAGGTCGGTAACCACACCCGCACGTTTGTCGAAGATGGCGACGAAATCTCGATAT
This sequence comes from Rhodococcus sp. NPDC049939, assembly GCF_040656415.1. Lineage (NCBI taxonomy): Bacteria > Bacillati > Actinomycetota > Actinomycetes > Mycobacteriales > Nocardiaceae > Rhodococcus > Rhodococcus sp. NPDC049939. Next base: position 229,241 of record NZ_JBFAMC010000001.1, read on the forward strand.
CGGCCACCGCACCCGGAACGAACGGTACCCGCATCGGGTTCGGTGAGGTGCGGACACGCATTCTTCCTGCGACAGCGGATGGTGGGCAGGAAGAATGAGACCGAACTTCGCCACCACAACTGTCGAGCGAGACACCGGGATCGCGTTCGTGACGTTGAACCGACCCGAACGACGTAACCCGCTCTCACTCGAAGCCATGCGGGATGTCACTGCGACACTTAGGAAGTTGGGCGGCGACGACACGGTGCGCGTCGTCGTGATCGGGGCCGCCGGTCCAGCGTTCTCCGCGGGACACGATCTGAAGGAGATGATCGGTCGAACGCTCATGGAGGAGCAGGCCATTTTCGATGCGTGTGTCGAGATGATGCAGGCGGTGGAGGGAATCGGACAACCTGTCATCGCTTCGGTTCAAGGAGCGGCGCTGGCGGCGGGCTGCCAGCTCGTTGCATCTTGTGACCTCGTGGTCGCGTCGTCGAATGCCACGTTCGGGACGCCGGGCGTGAAAATCGGCCTGTTTTGCTCGACACCGATGGTGGCAGTCAGCCGGGCAATCGGACGCAAGCGCGCGTTGCAGATGCTTCTGACCGGTCAAACGATCGACGCAGATACCGCAGCGGACTGGGGCCTGGTCAACCTGGTGGTGCCGGACGAGGATCTCGCCGCCGAGACCCGCGCGCTCGCAGAAAGGATCACGACGGCCAGCCCATTGACGGTGAGGATCGGCAAGCAGGCGTTCTACCGTCAGATCGACCTGCCGCAGGACCGGGCGTACGACGCGATGGCGGAGACGATGGCTACCAACGCTGTCAATCACGATGCGCAGGAAGGCATGCAAGCGTTTCTCGAAAAGCGCACTCCGCAATGGGAAGGGAGGTAGCCGAGGCTCGAGCCGTTGCGCCGCCGAGCCGACCAGTGGAGGATTGACGTGCAGTGGCTGCGGCCGCGGGCCGTTGGTGTGCGCTGACGGTGGACCGCGACGGGTCGGTCACCGAGTTTTTTTGCTCGCAGCAGGGTATCGGCCCTGCCGGAGGAGATGAGTGATGTTCATCCAGGTCATGCAAGGAAAAGTAACGGACGAGGAGGGCTTGAACAGGTGCCTTGACAAGTGGGTCAACGAACTGCAACCGGAGGCGATCGGGTTCTTGGGAACCACGCAAGGATTGTGCGATGACGGGACGTTCATCGCGTTGGCCCGGTTCGAATCCGCCGAGGCAGCCAAACGAAACAGCCAGCGTCCCGAACAGGGCGCATGGTGGGCTGAGGCGCAGCGGTGCTTCGAGGGAGGGAAAATCGAGGTGATGGACTGTCCCGAGGCCACGTCGTGGATGGGCGGAGGCTCGGACGAGGCGAAGTTCGTGCAGGTGATCGAGGGCCACACGACCAACGCGAGTCGGATGCGGGAAATAATGAACGAGGCCGAACCCCAGTTGCGTGAGCTGCGCCCCGAGATTCTCGGCGGAACGCTTGGGACCTACGGCAAAGACGGATTCGTGGAGGCCGTGTACTTCAGTTCCGAGTCCGAGGCCCGGTCGCACGAGAAGATGCACAGGCCGGCCGAGTTGCAGTCATTGTTCGAAGAAGAGAGCCGGTTGAGGGCGGACGTGTCGTACTACGACATGCACAAGCCGATGCTGGTCACTGCAAAGCGGTAGAGGTTCTCCATAGGGCGGGAAGACCACCCTCGAGATACCGGACCGCATCGCTTCTCGCAGGCGGTCCGGTTCCGAAACCCACAGCCTGATACCGCAACATCCCTTTCGGATACTAGAACGAGGGGAGCCGCAATCAGCGCCGCGTCGAGGCTCGCTCGACGAGTTCGACGGGTAGCGCGAGCGACTCCACCTCGTTTCCCGCCATCACCGACAGGAGATGACCCACCCCGGTGGCGCCGATCTGACGTGCAGGTGACCGGATCGTGGTCAGCGGGACCGGAAGTTGTGCAACGACCGGAATGTCGTTGTATCCGACGAGCGCGAGATCTTCCGGGATGTGAAGGCCGAGGTCGCGGGCGACGCCGAGAACGCCGATGGCGATCGTGTCGCTGACTGCAAAGATCGCCTTCGGGCGCGATTCGGGTTCCAGGAGTGTTCTTGCTGCGGCGACACCGCCTGACACTTCGAAGTCCGAGTGGACGATCCGGGCGGGATCCAATGTGACCCCGCGTTCTGCCAGCGCGCCGCGAAACCCGGCAAGACGATTCTGTGAGGTGCTGGCGTAGTCGGGGCCGGCGATGACGGCGATCTCGGTGTACCCGAGGTCGAGCAGGTGCTGCCCGGCCAGGTATCCACCTCTGTGATCGTCTCCCGACACGAAGGGCAGGCCTACGTCGGTGTGGCGGTTGAGTTGCAGCATCGGTAGTTCGCCTACCGGGAGGGAGTCGACGAATTCACGGCCGGGACTGTGCAGGCTGCTGAGCAACAGGCCGTCCACCTGCCTGCTGACGAGGAATTCTATGGAGCGGCGCTGGGCGTCGAGGTCATCGGGGGGGCTCGACAGCAGCACCGAATAGCCTGCCTGGGTCGCGGTCTCTTCGATGCCCTGGAACATTGTCGCGACAACCCCGTCGGTGAGGCGCGGCATCACGACGCCCAGCGTTGTGGTCTTTCGTGTACGCAGACTCGCGGCCCACAGATTGGGTTGATAGCCCAATTCGGTTGCAACTTCACGGACACGTCGCGCGGCTTCGGACCATCCGTCGGCAGGCTCGGGCTGGCGGAGCACACGCGATGCCGTCGACACATGAACACCGGCGCGCTCGGCGATCTCCCGCAGGGTAGGCGGACGACGCCCGGAGGTGCGGGTCAGGCGATCCGGCAGATTCACGTTCGATCCTCGCGGTCAGGGGTTCGGGCCCGGGCACGTCACAATTGACGGCGGCCGGACAGCGTCATAGCCTACGTGCCGAAATCGATTGCGCAATCGTTCTTGCGAACGTTTGTGCGCGCGCCTGCCGGCCTCGTGGAGGAACCATGTCCGATCCGCAGACCCTGACCCAGTTGTTCGAGCTCGACTCCCTGCTCGACGCGGAGGAGATCGCGATCCGAGATACCGTGCGCCGATTTGCCGAGGAACGGATCCGTCCTCACATCGGCGAATGGTTCGAAGCGGCGGCACTACCCGTCAGGGAGTTAGCGGAAGGTCTCGGTGAGCTCGGCGTTCTCGGCATGCACCTCGACGGTTACGGGTGCGCCGGAATGAGCGCCACCGCGTACGGTCTGGCCTGCCTCGAACTCGAGGCGGTGGACTCCGGAATCCGCAGCCTCGTTTCGGTGCAGGGATCGCTGGCGATGTACGCGATCCACCACTACGGCAGCGAAGATCAGAAGCAGGAGTGGCTACCGCGCATGGCCGCGGGCAAGGCGATCGGATGTTTCGGGCTGACCGAGCCCGACTTCGGGTCCAACCCTGGCGGGATGCGTACCAACGCCAAGCGGGACGGGAACGATTGGGTGCTGAATGGCACCAAGATGTGGATCACCAACGGGTCCGTCGCCGACGTCGCCGTGGTGTGGGCACGCGCCGACGACGGCGTCCGCGGATTCGTCGTGCCTACCGACACCCCCGGCTTCTCGGCACCGGAGATCAAGAACAAGATGTCGTTGCGGGCATCCGTCACATCCGAGCTGGTGCTCGAAGACGTGCGCCTGCCCGCCTCTGCCATGCTTCCAGAAGCGAAGGGGCTGTCCGGACCGCTCGGCTGCCTGAACGAGGCACGCTTCGGCATCATCTTCGGATCGATGGGCGCAGCGCGTGATTGCCTGGAGACCGCGATCTCGTACGCGCAGGACCGTCAGGTTTTCGACAAGTCTCTCGCCGCGTATCAGATCACTCAGGCCAAGATCGCCGACATGGCCGTCGAGGTCGGCAAGGGGCATCTGCTCGCCTACCACCTCGGGCGGCTCAAGGACCGCGGCGTGGTGCGCCCCGAACAGGTCAGTACGGGCAAGCTGAACAACGTCCGCGAGGCCATTGCCATTGCCCGCGAGTGCCGAACCATCCTGGGTGCGAACGGAATCACGCTGGAGTACCCCGTGATCCGGCATGCCAACAACCTCGAGTCCGTCCTCACCTATGAGGGCACGTCAGAGGTGCACCAACTGGTGATCGGAAAGGCGCTGACCGGCGAGGACGCATTTCGGTGAGCGGGTCGCTCGAGGGCTTGCTGATCGCGGACTTCGGCCGCGTGCTCGCCGGGCCGTATGCCACGATGCTGCTTGCCGATCTCGGTGCCGACGTCGTGAAAATCGAACGTCCGGGATCCGGTGACGATACCCGGCGGTGGGGTCCGCCCTGGGTGGGAGACGAGTCCACCTACTTTCGCTCGGTCAACCGCAACAAGAGGTCCTTCGCATGGGACTTGCGCGACCCTGATCATCTCGAGCAAGTGCGGGAATTGGTCACCCGCGCGGACGTCGTGGTGGAGAACTTCCTTCCCGGGACGATGGATCGGTTCGGACTCGGTTACGACACCGTGCGCGAGCTCAATCCCGGTATCGTCTACTGCTCGGTCACCGGTTTCGGTGGACAGAACCATCTGCCTGGGTATGACCTGCTCATTCAAGCGGTCGGTGGACTGATGAGTATCACAGGACCCGATCCGCAGACCCCGACCAAGGTGGGAGTCGCGATGGTGGATGTCGTTACCGGACTGCACGCCGCTGTCGGGATCCTCGCTGCGCTTCGGCACCGGGACCGCACCGGAGAAGGTCAATGCGTAGAAGTGAACCTGCTGTCATCGTTGTTGTCGGCACTCGTCAACCAGACGTCGGGATACGTTGGTGCGGGTGTGATTCCGCAGGCAATGGGTAACAAGCACCCGAGCGTCGCTCCGTACGAGGTGTTCCAGACCGGCGACAAGCCGCTTGTGCTGGCGGTGGGTAACGATCGTCAATTCGCCTCTCTCGTCAAGGTTCTCGGAATTCCCGAACTCGCCCAGGACGAACGCTACGAAACCAATGACCGGCGGGTGGCGCACCGGGAACAGCTGGTCGAAGATCTCACCGAGGCGTTGTCTACGGACACCGCTGACGCATGGTTCGACCGACTCACCGCCGAGGGAGTCGCCTGCGGACCGCTCAACGACATCGCCGACGCCGTCGCACTGGCCGAGCGTCTCGGCCTGGAACCGGTGGTGGAGATCGACGATTCGAACCGGGCCGAACCCGTACGCCAGGTAGCGAACCCGATTCGGTTCAGCGTCACACCCGCAACCTACCGCAGCGCACCGCCGCGCCTCGGTGAGCACACCCCGCCGGAGCGTCCCGGCCGAGGTCGGTCAGTGTAGGGCTGTTCGAGCAGCCCTTGCCCGATGATCGCGCGTGGCGTTCACTACGAATTGGGTCGGCGCATCGTTGGTGTCAGCCGACCGTCCAGCAACTGAGAACACGCGGAGTTCCTTGTTCTCTTCGTTCGCTCTCGGTGCCGCGTGACCAGCAACTATTCTGGATTTCAACACGAACTCTCCGACGGTTCGATGTACGGCAAGGGGTGGATAGCGATGGCGGATCGACCACGCGAAAACCGTGAAGTACTTCCGATTCCGCATCGGCAGTATCTCGGCCTGGTGACCTACGACGCGAAGGACCCGGACACTTCGTTTCCGCCGATCGAGCCACTGCGACCACCGGCCGGTGCCCCTAATGTGCTCGTCATCCTGCTCGATGACGTGGGTTACGGGGCAAGTAGTGCCTTCGGCGGGCCGGTGAAGACTCCGACCGCAGAACGCTTGCAGCGCGGCGGTCTCACCTACACCCGGTTCCACACCACCGCTTTGTGCGCGCCGACCCGAACTGCGCTGCTCAGCGGACGTAACCATCACTCGGTGGGGATGGGCGCGGTCACCGAGATGTCGACTTCGGCGCCGGGGTCCTCGGGTCTGCGTCCGAACACCAAGGCGCCCCTGCCCATGACATTGAAACTCAACGGCTACTCGACGGCCCAGTTCGGCAAGTGTCATGAGGTACCGCCCTGGCAGACCTCGCCAGTCGGCCCTTTTGATGCCTGGCCCTCAGGTGGCGGTGGGTTCGAGCACTTCTACGGGTTCGTCGGTGGCGAGACGAATCAGTACTACCCGGCGCTCTATGAGGGATTTTCCCCCGTGGAACCGGACAAAGGACCTGAGGACGGCTACCACCTCACCGAAGACCTGGCCGACCATGCCATCGAGTGGGTTCGCGCCCAGAAGTCTCTCGCGCCCGACAAGCCGTTCTTCATGTACTTCGCCCCCGGCGCCACGCACGCACCGCACAGCGTTCCCAAGGAGTGGGTCGACAGATACACGGGCAAGTTCGCCGAAGGTTGGGACGCGCAGCGTGAAACGACACTTGCGAAACAGAAGCAGCGCGGCGTCGTTTCGCCCGATGCCGAACTGACCGCCCGGCCGGAGGTGATCCCCGCCTGGGACGACATGGACGATGCCCTCAAGCCGGTGCTCGAACGTCAAATGGAGGTATACGCGGGATTCCTCGAGCACACCGACTTTCAGGTCGGTCGCGTTATCGAGGCAATCGACGCATTGGGCGCGCTCGAGGACACGTTGGTGTACTACATCATCGGTGATAACGGGGCCTCCGCCGAGGGAACGCTCAACGGGGCGTTCAACGAGCTGGCGAGTTTGAACGGGCTCCCCGAGGTAGAGACGACGGAGTTCCTGACGGAGGTCAAGGACAAGTTCGGAACGCCCGAGGCCCACAATCACTACTCGGTGGGTTGGGCGTGGGCTATGTGCGCACCCTTCCAGTGGACCAAGCAGGTCGCTTCCCACTGGGGTGGCACCCGCAACGGAACTATCGTGCACTGGCCGACCGGAATCGCAGGCAAAGGAGAGATCAGGTCGCAGTTCAGTCACGTCATCGATGTAGCGCCGACGGTCCTCGAGGTGGCGGGACTTCCTGAGCCCACATTCGTCAACGGCGTGCAACAGTCGCCGATCGAGGGCACCAGCATGGCGTACAGCTTCGACGATGCGGACGCACCGGAACGGCACGACCTGCAGTATTTCGAGATGTTCGGCAACCGCGGAATCTACTACAGGGGGTGGAGCGCCGTCACCCGACACAGCACACCCTGGTTGGCGAACGAGGTTCTGCCCGCGTTCGACGACGACGTATGGGAACTCTACGACGGAGCCGCCGACTGGACGCAGGCACACGATCTGGCGGCCGAGATGCCCGAGAAGCTCGCAGCATTGCAGAGGCTGTGGTTGATCGAGGCCGTGAAATATAACGTACTGCCGATAGACGACCGCCGGTTCGAAAGGTTCAACGCGACCATTGCCGGCCGTCCACAACTGATTTCAGGCAACAAGCAGGTTCTGTTTCCGGGAATGAAGCGGCTCAGCGAGAACAGCATCCTCGATATCAAGAACCGGTCGTTCACGGTGACTGCAGCGATCGAGACACCCAGGAAGGGCGCCGCCAACGGCGTGATCATCGCGCAGGGCGGTCGTTTCGGCGGATGGGCTCTGCACGTCAACGCAGGACGTGCACAGTTCGTCTACAACCTGCTCGGCATAACAGAGTTCGTGATCACGGCCTATGAGGACATCCCTGCGGGGAGTCGGCAGATCCGAGCCGAGTTCGCTTACGACGGAGGCGGTCTCGCGAAGGGCGGCGACGTCACTCTCTACTACGACGGTCGCAGCGTCGGCACCGGCCGGGTCGAACAGACCCACCCGATGATCTTCTCCGCGGACGAGACCACCGACATCGGCGACGACTACGGTATGCCCGTCAGTGCCGGCTACAACGGCGCTACCAAGTTCAACGGGCGTATCGAGGTTGTGCAGTTGGATGTCGGCGACGACGACCATTCTCACCTGATCGACCCGGCTGAAGTCGCCCGGGTGGCCATGAGCCGTCAGTGACGGCGCCGCCGCATCTCGGCGAGGGTAGCTATCGGCCGGGTGGTCAGCGAAGGGCCTGTTTGATCAGCCCTCGTCCGACGATGAGGCGCTGGATCTCGCTGGTGCCCTCGTACAGGCGAAGTAAGCGAACGTCGCGGTAGATTCGTTCGACGGTCACGCCCCGCATGTAGCCGCTGCCGCCGTGAATCTGCACCGCCAGATCTGCCACCTTGCCCACCATTTCAGTGCAGAAGAGTTTTGCGACCGACGGTGCGATCCGCCGGTCTTCGCCGGACACCCATGCCCGGGCGGCGTCGCGCACGAGCGACCGTCCGGCCATCACTCCAGCCTGCTGATCGGCAAGCATGGCCTGCACCAACTGGAACTCGCCGATCGCGGAGCCGCCCTGGGTGGCGGTGGTCGCGTAGTTCAATGATTCGTCGAGGGCACGCTGGGCGGCACCGACAGACAACGCCGCGATGTGCACACGACCGCGGGCGAGGGACGTCATAGCGGCGCGATACCCGACGTCTTCGCTTCCGCCGACCAGAGCCGAGTCCGGGACCTGGGCGTCAGTGAAGTGCACGTCCGCCGTCCACGCACCTTCCTGACCCATTTTCCGGTCCTTGGCTCCGACCAGAACACCCGGAGCGTCGGCGGGGACGAGGAACACGGCGATACCGGTTCCGTCCGCGTCTGCGGGTCGGGTACGGGCGAAGACCACGAACAAGTCGGCGAGGGGAGCGTTGGTGATGAACCGCTTCTCGCCGTTGATGATCCAGCCGCCATCGGTACGAGTGGCCCTGGAACGCAACCCCGACGGATCAGACCCCGCACCCGTTTCGGTCAGCGCGAACGATGCGACCACATCGCCCGAGGCGATGCGCTCCAGCCACATTGCCTTCTGCTCGGCGGTGCCGTAGTTGACCAGCACCTGGCCCGCGATTCCGTTGTTGGTGCCGAACATCGACCGGAGTGCGAGCGAGGAGTAACCGAACTCCATGGCGAGTTCGACGTCCTGAGTGAGGTCGAGGCCGAGGCCGCCCCACTCCTGGGGGATGGCGTAACCGAACAGGCCCATCGCCTTGGCCGCGTCTCGGATATCGTCCGGAATGGCGTCGGCATCCATGATCTCCTGCTCGCGCGGAATCACTGACGTGCGTAGGAAACTGCGCGCCTGCGCGAGGATATCCCGAAAATCCTCGGAACCGACCTGCGACGTCATGGAATCACCGACCCGCCAAATTGTCAGGGAACACAGACGAATGGTAGCTGCCCGAGCAGAGGGGCGGTGGTTTCCGATCCGTCATTCGGAGCCTATGCTTCGCTCCTCTCGTTGCCCGGCGCGGTCAGATTGCCGACGCCTGGGATGAACCGCCCCACTGCACCGCTGTACTCGAGGTAGTCGTCGCCGTGAACGCGGAGCAGGTAGGGCTCCTCGACGACCTTGACCTGCAATTCGATTGCCGTCAGCAGCAAGACGAACCCGACGATCGCGAGGATGTTCGGCACCATCAGGGCGATACCCGAGGCGAAAACGAGCATTGATGTGAAGAACGGGTTGCGGACAATGGAGAACGCGCCGTGACGGACCAATGTTGTCGACTCACTGGCATCGACCCCGATACGCCAGGATTCGCCCATGCCGGCTTGCGAATACAGTGTGGCCGCTATGCCGAGGAGCGCGAGCGCGACCCCGAGCGCCTGAATCCACCACGTGTGTAGAAACTCGAGCGGCGACACCGCTCCAATCAGCTGTAGCAGCGGCGCAACGATACCGACGACAATTGCAACGATGAATCCTGCGCCTGCCATCCATTCCAGCGACCCTGGCGGGCCGCTGATGCCGCGAAATCCGGTCGATCCGGTGCGGCGCCACTGTAGCCAGCTACGCCACCCGAATCCGAGCGCGGCGAATACGAAATAGAGTGTGAGCGCAGCGATGTCCACCAGCAAGTCCTCTTCTTCCAGCTTGTTGCCCGACTTCCCGGACTATATGCACGCATTGCAATATATACAGCATTGAAGATATGCGGTATGGAAACCGGTGGCTTCGGATGCGATCTTGCTGTGGAGTCCATGGGATGGCTGGTCACGGAAGCGCTGCGACCCCGGCCCGAGTGAGGCCGGGGCGGCAGCTCGCTCTTCGCTCAGGGTGTGGCGAAGAACTCCTCAACTGCGGCCTGCGCATCGGGATTTCCCATATCGATAGCGATGACCGCACCCGCAACTGTGCCGATGGCGGTACCGACTATGCAGCCGGCGAGCATGTTCGGGAAGATCGATATGCACCCGACAACCGAGCCGACGTTGGCACCGACCGCCACGCCAGGCAAACCCCCGTTATTCCAGCCGATGTTGATTTCGTTGGTCATGTTGTCGAAGGCGGACTGCTTGGCCTCGTTCCCGGGGAAGAGGTATTCGGCCGCCTGGCTGTTTCCGTCGGGCATCGGGGTCATCAAGGGCTGAGACCAATCGATTGCCTGAGGCTGGGGAACGATTTCCTGAGGCTGGGGCTCGATTGCCTGGGGCTGGGGCTGAGCGAACGCCGTTGAAGCACCGACGACCATCGCACCGGCGACCAACACGGACAGCATCACAGTTCTCGAGAGTTTCATTGAATTCCTACCATGTCGTAGTACGAACACGGACCTCACCTGAGTGCACCGAACATCTTGTGCGTGGACCATATTCGCTGGAAACCGAACGGCTACATGAATATGTGGGTGCGCAGTGATGCTCCCCGTGTTCGCAGCTACGCCATAGGCCTCCCGGAATCGTCCCTCGCAGTGCGACGGAACCCCATTGCACGGTCCCAGGTATTTACAGGGTCTCGAGGTAGTCGAAGACCGCCGGCGTCACTGCGGGGTTGGCGTTGCTGATGCCGGTGACGGCTCCGATCCCCGCGCCTATTGCGGCACCCGGGATGCACCCGCCGAGGATGAAGAAAATGCATCCGACGACAAACCCGATACCGGCGCCTACAGCAGTTGCAGTCGCGCCGCCGTTCTGCCACCCGATTTCTATCTCGTTCAGCATGTTGGCGTATGCCGTGTCCTGATCGACCGGCGTGACGGCGAGGGTTCCCGCGACCGGTGTCGTGGTGGGTGTCAGGCTGAGGAACCTGCCGTCATTGCTGACAACGGGGTCGATCTCGAATTGCACGCCCGCGATCGAGTACCGGAGTGGAATGGTCGCTACCGTCGCTCCGGAGTCGTTGGTGACGTCGACGGCGGCAGCGGTCTTGGACAGGCTGAAAGCTCCTGAGTCGAGAGCAGTGTCTACCGATCGGCCATCTGGGCTCAGACTGGTGAGCGAGGTGACGGTCTGATCGACTGGAGCGGGATTGGCGTACGCGGTGCCCACTCCCACACACAGGGTGGCGATCAGCAGCGCTGCCAGGGCTGACACTCTATGCAGTTTCATGGCGCTTCCCATGGGTAGTAGCGGATGACATCGACAAACCTGGTTCGACCTGGCGCTCCAGAGTTACCCGACCGCTAAAGCGCCCGTAACCTGCCTTCTGTTGCCATCCATCTTCCCTTGTAGGGTGTACCAATTTTCGGTATTTCGGTAAAACACTTATGAAATGAGGTTCCTGCCTCGGACTACACAGTCAGCCGATAAAACCGCCAGAACCCGAAATTCTCGATCGGCAGGATGTCCATGGCGGAGAAACCAGCGGCCTCTGCGTAACCGCGCAATGTGCTGGGTCGCATGACCGTTCCGGTGCCTGCGCTGGGAGTATGGCTCATTCCGTCGGGGAGGCACACGGTGAGACTGATTCCGTACATGAATCGCTCGAGGTCGCTTCCGGGTGCCGAGAACTCGTCATCGACAGCCTCGTCCATCACGATCAGCACACCGCCAGGTTCGAGGGCCCTCCGTGCGGCAGCCAGCACGTCCACTGGGTCGGGCATGTCGTGGATGCATTCGAAAGCGAAGGCAGCGGTGCAACTACCTTCGGGGATTCCTGTGGCGTCGGACTCGGTGATGGTGATCCGTTTTGCGACGTCCGGGTGTGCGCTGACGTTGGCCTTCGCGAGTTCGACTGTTGCGGGGTCGATGTCGTAGCCACGGAGTTGAGCGCCCGGGTAGGCGCGGGCCAGGGCAATTGTCGACCATGCGCCGCCACACCCCACATCGGCGATGACGGCGTCGGGCGTACGCAGTAGCGAGTCCACCTCGGGGACCGAAGCGAGGGCGCCCGGCAGAGCCTGCTCGTACCACGGTCTGTTCATGTCGGCCTGTGACTCGCGGGCGTCGGCGCCGAACTTCGCCCATCCCACACCTCCGCCGGCTCGGTAGACCTCGAGAAGTGCAGGCATTTGCAGGGCCGCGGCGACCACTTGGCGTGCGAGTGGGGCGAGGTAGGAGAGACTGCGTTCGTCTGTGAGTGCCTCGGTGGCGCCGGCAGCCAGTGCGAACGTTCTGGGATTACCGGAGTTCGCGGTGACGAATCCTGACACCGCCTGGTGTTCGAGCCACTCTCTCGCGTATCGCGGATGCGTCGAGGTGCGTTCGGCCAGTTCCTCCGCGGTGGCCGGGCCTTCGGTGGCGAGACTGCGGTACCAGCCCATGCGGTCTCCGATATGGATGGAGAGGACGTCGATCGCGCCGAGCGAAGCGTCGAAAATGCGCTGGGAGAAGGTGTCTGCGTCGGCGTCGGGTGAGAGTGTGGACATCACTGATCTCCGGTCGGAGTGCGTGTGCAGCTTCGTCCCTTCATGCTAGCCACTGATCTGGAGGTGATTGCTTTGCTCGCCAGGCGCTGGGTCGGGAGCTTGCGCGAACAGCACTGGGCAATCTCACGCTGCCCCACTCTTCGCGGCTGTTGTTCAGTGCCAGCTGTGATCGACCACCGCGGTTCGGGGACCGAACTTGGGTTTCACGGCGCCGCCGCTGACCTCCAGCAGTCGGATGGCCCGGTACCGGTGTGGCCGGATTGGTTCGAGATACGCCACCATCTCGGCATCGTCGATGGGCCTGCCCAACAGTGACCACCCCACCACTGCCGCGAGGTGGTAGTCCCCGACAGACAGAGCGTCGGAGTCACCGAGTGCGCGCTGCGCTACCTCGGCTGCCGTCCAGACCCCGACACCCGGGACGGACATCAACCGCCGAGCAGCTTCTTCGTGAGGGAGATCGATGATCTTCTCGAGGCGATCCGCGACTCGAGCGCACTGGACGATGGTGCGCGCCCTGTTCGGATCGACGTTGGCGCGATGAAACTCCCACGAAGGCACGCGCCGCCATATGTCCGCCGTTGGTGGAAGCCACATTCCGTCCGGGGTGGGTCCGGGCGCGGGCTTCCCGAATTTCCGGACGAGGCGCCGCCACGAGGCGGCTGCGGCGACGCCGTGGACGCGCTGTTCGAGGATCGCGGGTACGAGGGCTTCGAATACCCGGTCCGTACGGCCCAGGCGCAAGTGCGGAAAACGGCGGTGAGCCTCGACAAGGACGGGATGTTCAGGGGCGAAATCCTCGCAAACATCGTCGACTCCGACGAGGCGGCCCAGCCCGGCAACCAATTCCTCGGACCCTTCGCCCCAGGCCTGGCAGTGCACCGTATGGCGATCGGGTTGGGTGATCCGATACGTGACGGGCCCTGAGTTCTGCACAGAGGTCCGCCAGATCGAACCGTCCGGAGCCTTTCGGTGGCAAGGGTCGCCTTTGCCACGCTGAAGAGGCTGCAACGTCATAGCGACGTCGAGGGGGCGTTGCGCGGTCACGGTGGCTTCGGCCACCTCCAGCGAAGCTGTCATCCATGCGAGCGTAGCTACTGCAGGGCATACCGCCGCCGAAGGAGGTCTGGGTACGCACGTAAAGTCGCAGCCATGATCATCGTGAGCACCGACGGATCCTGCCTCCGCAATCCCGGTGGGGCGATCGGCTGGGCATGGGTCAACCACGAGGGGCCCAGCCAATCGGGCGGCGAGCCTTCGGGCACCAATCAGATCGCCGAACTGCGGGCGTTGCTCGAAGCGATCATCTCGCATCCCGGATCGGACCCGCTGCTGATCGAATCCGATTCTCAGTACGCCATAAAGTGCGCTTCCGAGTGGCTTCCCGGGTGGAAGCGAAAGGGGTGGAAGACTGCGAGCGGGGCCCCGGTCAAGAACCTCGAGTTGGTGCAATCCATCGATCTGGCTATCAGCGAACGGCTCGGCCCGGTCCGGTTCCGCTGGGTGCGCGGTCACGTGGGCAACCACTACAACGAGATGGCCGACGCGCTCGCCGGCGAGGCTGCGCGCACCGCAGCTTCCGAGCCGGTAGCTTCCACGCGGATGGACACATCTCCGCAGGCTTCGACTCCTCAACCGTCGACTCCGGTCGAACAGCCCGGCACCGAGCCCGAGGATGCGCTTACGTTGTTCTGAGTCGCCTCGTCATCGAAATTGACGTGTGGCAGGAAGTGTCGAAGGAGAATCTGTGTCCGAAGATTCGCAAGTGCAGGAGTTCTGGCGCAGCCTCGGGCTGCCCGGAATCATCGACGTGCACACCCATTTCATGCCCGCGAACGTGATGGAGAAGGTGTGGAGCTACTTCGATGCGGCCGGGCCTCTCACCGGCCGTCCTTGGCCGATTCGCTACCGGCACGATGAGGATGTCCGCATCGACCAACTCCGCAGGTTCGGAGTTCGGCGCTTCACATCGATGATCTATCCGCACAAGCCGGACATGGCCGCATGGCTGAACCAATGGTCGGCCGAGTTCGCGGCACACACACCCGACTGCCTGCGGACATCGACGTTCTACCCGGAGACGTCGGCGGCGACGTATGTAGCTGAAGCGATCGAGTCGGGCACTCGGGTCTTCAAGTCGCATATTCAGGTGGGCGACTATTCGCCCAACGACCCACTCCTCGACCCGGTATGGGGACTACTCGAGGAGTCCGGGGTCCCCATCGTCATCCACTGCGGCTCCGGCCCTGCGCCCGGCAAATACACGGGTCCTGAGCCGATCTCGGAGTTACTGGCGAGATACCCAGGATTGCCTCTGATCATCGCGCACATGGGCCTGCCTGAATATCGGGACTTCCTGGAGCTGGCTGCGAAGTACCCCAACGTCTACCTCGATACGACCATGGCGTTTACCGATCACTCCGAAGAAATGTCGCCATTTCCACGTGATCAGGTGTATCGACTGGAAGACCTGCAGGATCGCATCGTGTTCGGCAGCGACTTCCCCAATATTCCGTATCCGTACCTCGACGGGCTCGCGGGGCTCACCCGATTCGACCTCGGTGAGGCGTGGTTGCGGGCGGTGTGCCACGACAACGCGGCTCGGCTGTTCTCGATCGAGTGACTCACCCGTTCGGATCAATTGTCAAAGTCTTGTGCGAGCACGGGTTACACCCGGACGGCGCGTGGCCGCCGGGTGCAACTCCTTTCGGTTGGCGCCACTCGGTTGGCGCTACGACGAACCGCAACACGCGGCCGGGGAGCGCGACTCGTTTGCAGTTGATTCTTCCGACGAACCGCAGCACGCGGCCTGGGAATCCGGTTCCGAGCCTGGTGCCTTGCGGAACGTGTCGCTGTCGGCAAGGACCGTGTAGACCTCCCACTGCTCATTCGATGGGCCGGTGACCCACACCTTGTCCTGGGTGGCGAAGCAACAGGTGGTGCCGATCTCCTCTGCGGTGAAGAGGCCTTCGTCGCTCAATCGGGCGATCTCCTCGTGCACCTTCTCGCTGCTGTCGACCTCCACTCCGAGGTGATTGATGGTGCCCCCGGTCCCAGGGTTCTCGAACAAGACAAGCTTGAGCGGCGGCTCGGCGATCGCGAAATTGGCGTACCCCTCCTTCACCTTCGCGGGCGCTGTGCCAAAGAGCTTCGAGTAGAACTCGACGGCCTGATCGAGGTCGTCGACATTGAGGGCGAGCTGAACGCGTGACATGAGAACCTCCACCTATTCGACATATGTTGGATTACTTTCATTGGTACCACCTTTTTGACATATGTCAAGAA
Organism: Rhodococcus sp. NPDC049939; assembly: GCF_040656415.1. NCBI lineage: Bacteria > Bacillati > Actinomycetota > Actinomycetes > Mycobacteriales > Nocardiaceae > Rhodococcus > Rhodococcus sp. NPDC049939. The sequence goes on from NZ_JBFAMC010000001.1 coordinate 245,054, forward strand.
GGTTGGCAGAATGAGTTCATGCCCAAGACCCTGCCCGTGATCGATGCAACCGCGCCGATCTGCTGCGCCCCAGTCGCGTCGGGGCCGATTTCGGACGGCGCGGCCCTCGAGGTCGCCGTCCGGTTGAAGGCTCTCGCGGACCCGGTTCGGATCAAGCTGATGTCGATCCTGCTCTCCGCCGGCAAAGGAGAGGTCTGCACGTGCGATCTCGCCGGCGGCCTCGGTTTGTCGGAGTCGACGATCAGCCATCATCTTGGTCAACTCAAGAAGGCGGGCATGGTGACCGGTACCCGACGTGGAATGAACGTCTATTACCGTGCGCAACCCGACGCTCTCGATGCGCTTCGATTGGTGCTCGATCCGAACTGCTGTTCCTAGAACCCCTTTAGTAGCAGAGCCATTCATCCTGGCGGCGTGTGGGATTCGTAACGACGGCTGGTCACCATGTGCGATTCCTCGTTAACTTCTGCTATCTTGCTCGGCGAGTCAGTGGCCCAGAGATGGCCGAGGTGTGAGGGAGTAGAAAAGAATGCGGTTGCAAAAATCGGGCCGGTTGTCAGCCGTTGTGGCAGCCGTGATGGTGGCTTTGGGCGCCGGGGGTGCTCAGGCAAGTGCCGAGCCTGCGCCACTGCCTGTGCCGTACTCCTCTCTCCAGTCGGTCGGGGCGGCGATCATGAACCCGGATTCGGATCCGCCCGGCGCAAACGACTGGTCCTGCAAGCCCACGGAGGAGCACCCGTATCCCGTGGTGCTGGCACATGGAACCTTGGCAAACATGGCGCTCAACTTCGGGACGTTGGCCCCGTTGTTGAAAAACAATGGTTACTGCGTGTTCGCCGCCAACTTCGGTCAGGAACCCGGCGCCGGCTACATCGGCTATCCGGGCGCGACAATCGCTTCGGGAACGGCTTCGATGGCGCAATCGGCCGCCGAGTTGGCAGAGTTGGTCGAACGGGTGAAGGCGGCGACCGGTGCCCCGAAGGTCGACATCGTTGGGCACTCGCAGGGTGGATCGATGCCCCGCTACTACCTGAAGTACCTCGGCGGCGCGGAGTCGGTGGACAAGATGATCGCGCTGGGGCCGTCGAATCACCCCGGATCGAATCCGTTGGCTGAGCTGCTCCCCGGGGCCGCCGCAGCTCTCGGTGCTGGGGGAATCGAACAGACGAGCCTGTCTGACTTCCTCCACGAATTGAACGAGGGCGGCGAAACCATGCCCGGCGTCACCTACACCGTGATCACAACCAAGTACGACCTGATCGTCGTGCCCTACACGGCGGCATTCCTGTCGGGCGACAACGTCACGAACATCCTGTTGCAGGACGAATGCCCGCAGAACATGGCCGATCACATGTCGCTGGCGTTCGACAAGCTCACTCTCAGTTACGTGCTCAACGCGCTGGATCCGAGCTACCCCATAGCTGCGTGCGAATTCTCGCCGCCCTTGCTCGGTAGCTTCAGGTAGACGGAGATCACGAACGGCTACGACAGGTCCCGGAATGTCATGACGAATCCGACCAGGGTGGTCAGGAAGGCCAGGACGTAGACGGGTACCTGTAGCCAGACGGGTGCGGTTCGGTACGCGATCATCGCGACGGCCATCGCAGTGACGATGAGCACCACACCGTAGAACGGTGTTCGCTGGGGATGGTCGCCTCGGGCCATGTGCGTGAAGGCCTTCAGCCTATCGGTTCGGAAACCCTGGTCTGTGCGACCCATCGGCCGCGCTGTCGGGTGATCTCGATGGGATGGTCGAAACACTTGCTGATGTGTGCTGTGGTGAGGACATCGGCGACCGCACCCTGTGCGATGACCCGGCCGTCACGGATGAGGACTGCATGAGTGGTGGTTGTCGGGATTTCCTCGAGGTGGTGTGTGACGAGAATGCTGGCGAGATTCGGAAAGCGGATTCGCAACTCGTCCAGCGCCGTGAGGAGTTGTTCGCGTGCAGCCAAGTCCAGCCCGGTGGCCGGTTCGTCGAGCAGTAGCAGTTGAGGCTCGCCGATCAATGCGCGGGCGATGAGAGCGCGACCACGCTCACCCTGAGACAAGTTCGGCCACAGGGAATCTGAGCGGTCCTGCATGCCCAGTGAGCCGATCAGTTCATCGGCGCGCGCAACCTGGGCTTCGGTGGGTGAGAACCGAGGAATGAACTCGGGAGTATTGGTCAGGCCCGTGAGCACCACTTCACGCACAGTCAGAGGGTGTTGGACCGTGTGGCGCGGGTTCACGTGGCCGATGTGAGCGCGCAGCTCCCTCATATCCACTCGACCGAGTCGGTGGCCCAGTACGTGAACGAATCCATGCGTCGGATGGGCGAAGGCGCCGAGCATGCTCAACAGCGTGCTCTTGCCCGCCCCGTTCGCGCCTAGTAGCACCCAGTGCTGACCGCGTTCGACGTGGAGCGTGACATCGCTGAGCAGATACCGTCCGCTCCGTACGAGATCGACGTGTTCGGCGCTGACGACCGAGTCGCTGGTGGTCACTGGGCTTCACCTTTCCGCAACAGCGTCATGACGGGCTCGAGATTGGCGGCTGTGGCTGCGACGGACGCTTCGACATCGCCGGCGTGTAGGGCGCGTAGGAGATCGTCGTGCGCGCACCCTGTGTCTGGCCGCGCTGGTTCGTGATCGACCAACTCCGATAGCGCCTCCACCAGTTTGGGCCGGATTGATTCGAACAGTACAGAAAGAATCGAGTTGCCCGCGATGTCGACGACCGCCGCGTGGAAGTCGAGATCTGCCTCTACCAAGACCGCAGTGGCCGCGGTCGTACTGTCCTGCCGGGTCCCGAGTAGTTCCCGGAGTCGTCGCAGATCTTCGGGGCGGGCACGTTCTGCAGCCAGCCGGGCCGATTCGATCTCGAGGGCGCGCCGCATCTCGCACACCTCGAGGAGTCGCGCGCGGCGCATCAGTTGCTCGAGTTCTGCACCAGCGATGGTTGATCGCGCTACGAACGTGCCGACGCCGTGTCGTACTTCGAGTAGACCGTCGCGGGCGAGGAGTCGAACCGTTTCGCGTACGGACGATCGGCCGACTCCCAGTTCTGCTGCCAGTTCTGCTTCGCTGGGGATGCGAGCGCCCAGGGGCCACTCGCCCGAGCTGATCCGCTCGGCGAGCAGATCTTCGAGTTGAGGTACCAGTGGGCCGCTTCGGAGGCGCTGACGTGCGGACATTCCACGAAGCTAGCGCAGTCCTCAGACGTCTGATGACCACATTGCGCATAGGGTGAGTCGAAGGAGAACCGATCGAGAGGGAATCGCGGTCGGGGAGAGGTAAAGCCCATGGCCATCGCCACCGCAGATCATGTGACCCGGGAGAAGTTGCTCGACTTCGTCCGCCCGCGCCACCACAGCGTCCTGATCACCCGGAGGAGCTCGGGAGGGTTGCAGATCTCCCCGGTCACGTCGGGACTCGACCGAGAAGGCCGGATCGTGATATCGACCTACCCGCAGCGCGCGAAGGCCGTCAACGCGCGCCGCGAGGCCGCCGTGAGCGTGTGCGTCCTCTCCGACGATTTCGGCGGCGCGTACGTGCAGATCGACGGCACCGCGGAGGTGCTGGACATGCCGGAAGCGCTGGAGCCGTTGGTGGAGTACTTCCGCGTAATCTCCGGTGAACACCCCGATTGGGACGAGTACCGCGACGCCATGCGGAAGCAGAACAAGAGCTTGATCCGGGTCACCATCGAGGAGTGGGGACCAATCGCGACCGGCGGCTTTCCGCCGGATTCCGGCCGCGGATAGCAACCCGCCGCGTTGGTGCGGACTCCCATCAAGTCACGACTCGATGTCGAGTAGTGCGATCGCGCGCAATGTGCCCTTGCGTTGGGTACGGCGTGGGACGAGGGGGCCTCGATACTCACTGGTTTCCTGATCGTGATCGCTCCCTCCGGGGCTATATTGACTAGAACGTGTTCCACTTACGGTTGGAGGGGGAGTCCCTATGGGTCAGGTTCTCGACAGGATCGAGGCAGTCGCCGACGAGATTCGTGGCCAGGCAGTCGCATCCGAAGCCGGATGCAGGCTCACCGATACCGCCGCCGGACTTCTGCGCGACTCCGGTGCGATCCGACTGTTGCAGCCCAAGCTCTACGGAGGCCACGAGGCGCATCCTCGCGAGTTCGCTGAAACCGTCATGGGTATCGCAGCGCTGGACGGTGCGAGCGGGTGGGTCACCGGGATCGTCGGTGTACACCCATGGGAACTGGCCTTCGCGGATCCGAAGATTCAGCAGGAGATCTGGGGTGAGGACTACGACACTTGGGTGGCGTCGCCGTATGCACCGATGGGTATCGCGACCCCAGTCGACGGTGGCTACCTCCTGTCGGGGCGATGGTCCTTCTCATCCGGCACGGATCACTGTCAGTGGGCTTTCCTAGGGGCGATGGTCGGCGACGGTGAGGGCGGCGTCGCGATGCCACCGTCATCTCTGCACGTGATCCTGCCCCGTACCGACTACGAGATCGTCGAGGATTCATGGGACGTGATCGGCCTGCGCGGAACGGGGAGCAAGGATCTGATCGTCGACGGCGCCTTCATCCCGAGTCACCGGACGCTGGACGCGGCGAAGGTCATGGACGGACGCGCTCAGAAGGAGGCGGGGAGGTCCGAACCGCTGTTCAACATGCCGTACTCGTGCATTTTTCCGCTGGGTATTACGGCCGCCGTCATAGGGATCGCTGAGGGTGCGCTCGCGTGCCACATCGCTGTGCAGAAGGATCGCGTGGCCATCACCGGCCAGAAGATCAAGGAAGATCCGTACATGCTGAGTGCGCTCGGGGAGTCGGCCGCCGAGATCAATGCCTCGCGCGTATCCCTCATCGAAACCGCGGAACGCTTCTACGACAAGCTTGACGCAGGCAAGGAGATCACCTTCGAGGAGCGTGCGATCGGCAGGCGAACCCAGATCGCCGCCGCGTGGCGTGCGGTGCGTGCGGTGGATGAGATCTTCACGCGCGCAGGAGGTGGCGCGCTGCGTTACAGCACGCCGATGCAGCGGTTCTGGCGTGACGCACACGCAGGTCTGGCTCACGCGGTCCATGTGCCTGGCCCGACCAACCACGCGAGCGCTCTCACCCAACTGGGGGTCGAACCACGAGGAATGATGCGGGCCATGATCTAGGGGGCGGGAAGTGCCTGGCACAGAGCGTTGATCGTGGCTTCGAACCGGGCCGACGACGGTGTGCTGTAGCCGACGACTAGACCGTCGACCTGATTCTCGACCGCATCCGGGTGTCGGAAGGTACTCAGGCCCATGACCTCGACTCCGAGTGCGGTGGCCCGATCGACCGTGGCCGATTCCGTCCCTGCAGGTAGTTCGAGGACAGCGTGCAGACCCGCTGCGATCCCGGTGACCTTGACGTGTGGTGCCCGTTCGGCGAGGGTCGCGACCAGGGCGTCGCGTCTGCGGCGATACGAGGTACGCATTCTGCGGATGTGCCGGTCGAACGCGCCGCTCTCGATGAAGTCTGCCAACGTGAGTTGATCTGTGGCACTTACCCATCTCTCGTAGATGCCCTTGACGGCGAGGATGCCGTCGATCAGATGTTCAGGCATCACCATCCATCCCACCCGGATCGCGGGGGAGAGCGTCTTGGTCGCGGTTCCGAGGTAAACCACTTGGTCGGGTGCCAGGCCTTGTAGGGCACCGACGGGTTGGCGATCGTAGCGAAATTCCCCGTCGTAGTCGTCTTCGATCACGATCCCACCGGTAGTACGCGCCCATTCCACGAAAGCCGTTCTCCTGCTGGGGTGGAGCGGGCCGCCCATCGGGAATTGATGTGCCGGGGTGAGCAGAGCTGCCGAAAGGTGCCTGCCGCTGATGTCGGGGGGTTGCGCGCCGAGGGTATCGAGTTCCATCGGGGTGGTGACGACGTCGGCATCGTGGAGGAGTTCGCGATGCAGATGTAGCCCGTACCCCTCGACCGCGAACGTTCCCTCCAGGGAGCGGGCGAGCAACCATAAACCGTGTCCTGAACTCGCGCTGACGACGATTTGCTCGGGATCGGCTCGTACTCCTCTCGCGCGCGAGAGATATTCGGCCAGGGCGCGCCGTAGTTCGATTCGGCCCCGCGGATCACCGTGTCCAAACGCCTCGTTGGGTGCCGCCGTGAGTGCGCGTCGGGCGGATGCAAGCCAAGCGGTGCGGGGAAATTCGCCGACATCGGGTGAACCGGGTACCAGGCTCAGCGCTGGAGTGGGTGAGGAGGACGGCAGTGAGGAGGTGATGTGGGGACGTGGTCGGTGCGGAGGCTCGCCTGTGCGGTCGGCGACTCGGGTTCCAGATCCCTGCCGAGCGGTGAGCCAGCCCTCGGCTACGAGCTCGGCATATGCCTCGGCGACGGTGTTGCGGGCGATTCCGAGGTCCACGGCAAGCGTGCGCGATGCAGGCAGAGTGGTGTCGGCGCCGAGCCGGCCCGACCGAATCGATTCGCGCAGTGCGGAAACCAGCCGTGCTCGCAGACCGCGTGAAAGGGAGCCGGACGCGGTCAGATCGAGGTGGAGGTCGCGTCCGAGCCCAGAATTGGCCCAAGGTTTCATGATCGAATTGAACCATGAAGTTGGACAATTTTGCGCCTACCGTTCTGGGTATGACCACAACAGAGCGCAAGGCCCGCATCAATCTCGCACACAACGCTCCGGCTTTCTACAAGGCAATGTTCACGCTCGATTCTGCCGCGCGGCAGGGCTTGGAGCCGGAACTGGTCGAGTTGATCCTCACCCGCTGCTCGCAGATCAATCATTGTGCGTTTTGCATCGACATGCATACTGCCGACGCACGCAAGATCGGCGTCAGTGAGCAGAAGTTGTACCTGCTCAATGCCTGGGAGGAGGCGCAGGGTCTCTACACGGACAGGGAACGGGCAGCGTTCGCGCTCGCCGAAGCGATCACCGTCTTGACCGACGGATTCGTTCCCGACTCGGTGTACCAGGAGGCCGAGGAACATTTCGACGAGACGGAGTTGGCCCAGCTCATCTCGCTGGTGGTCACGATCAACGCGTGGAATCGTATCGCTGTGACCACGCGCATGTCCCCACAGGCGCGTTAGGCATCGGCGCAGTTGCCGCGACTGCGCCGCTCGCCTAGCGCGTGAATCGACTGAGAAAGCAGTGGCATCCGGTCAGGGAGCGGAGAAGGTGGTGATCTTCGCTGACCGATGCTGCTGCGCCAGTTGGCGATACATAGCCGCGTTCGCAGCGTTGCGGGATACCTCGTCGTCGGTCAACTCCCGACGTACTTTCGCCGGTACTCCCGCAACGAGCGAACGCGGAGGAATCTTCTGACCCTCGAGAACCAGTGCGCCCGCCGCGATCAGAGACCCTTCGCCGATGACTGCGCCGTTGATAATCGTCGCTCCCATGCCAACGAGAGCGCCGTCCTCTACCGTGCACCCGTGCACTACGGCGTTGTGACCGACGCTGACATTGCGGCCGATCGCAACGGGGAACCCCGGATCGGTGTGCACAGTCACTCCGTCCTGGATGTTGCTTCCCGCACCAAGAGTGATGGAATCGCAGTCGGCGCGCAGAACCGCGCTGTACCAGACGCTGGCCTCCGCACCGATTGTCGTGGCACCGAGCACCGCGGCAGTGGGTGCTATCCACGCGGTTTCGTCGATCTGCGGCGAGTTGCCGTTTATTGCAGCGACATGTGGTTCTCTCACAGAGTTCCCTCCTTCGGGCAGCCGAGTCTCAGCTACATCGGGTTGGAGTCATTCTGACGCGACTCAGAGGAGGTTGACCCTCTTGTAGATGTGTTTCGTTGGGCCGCCGACGAGGCCTACGCTGTCGAGGAACTGCATCAGCTTGGACCCGGACGTGCGGACGGTGTCCTTGTAGTGCCGGTTTCGCTTGGCTTCGGCCTTGGCACGCTTGGGGTCGAGGCCGACGTTCTCGTAGACCCCTTTGCGGACCAAGCTCTTCATGATGATGTACACGCTTGCAGCCGTGCTGATCCGTTCGTACTGGAGTCTGAACCACCCGGCGCTCTCGAGCCGGCGGGCGACTTCCTCGCGCGCGAAGCGGATGTGTCGGGCCTCTTCGAGAACGTGGATCTTGCTGACTGTGCGCGTGAGGGGCTGAACGCGCTCGTCCTTCATGAAATCGCGCTGCATCATGTCGAGGATCTCCTCGGCCGCCATCACGCCGGCGTAAGCGTTGGCGCCCCTGTAGGTGCTGCCAAAGATGCGTCCGAACTTGTGGATCACTGGGTGGGGGCCGTAACTCGGCATGCCCAATCGCTCTCCGGCGCGCGCGAACATCACGGAATGGCGGCACTCGTCGGCCACCTCGGTGAGGGCGAACTGGACGTGTCGCGAATGCTTGTCCTGGCCGTAGATGTCCTTCAGGAGCATCTGCATCAGCAGGATTTCGAACCACAGTCCGACACTCGCGATGCTGGCAGCCTCGTGCTTGGTGAGTTCGACCTTCTTCTCGTCGGTCATCTCGTCCCACAATGCGGTGCCATAGAGTGTGCTCCACTCGGGCGTGAGGCCGAATTTGTCGGCGGGAATGGGCGCTTCCCAGTCGACCTCGACCATCGGGTCGTAGGACTTGCGGGCCGACGATTCCAGCAGTCGGCTGGCGGTCTCTTCCCGATCCGAGACTTCAACCGGTGTTTTCATGACTACCTCTCGATCAATGATCGGTGCTGCCCAATGATCGGCGCCGGCCAGTAGATGTGACATCAAGTAACCGACACCCAACGATACTGTGACGGCGGTCGTAACGGCAAGGTTCGGCCTCGAGCCGCCGCGGCGTAGCACCCAGGCGGTGGACGGGCAGCGCCGGAAACGTCGGCACCGTGTGCAAGAGTTGCGGGGCTCACGAGCGCAATCGACAGACAACCCAGAAAGGACTGCGCATGCCGGCCCTTACACGTTCCGATGCTGCCGCACCGGATCACCTGACCGCGGAGAATCTCGAGGCTCTCACTGCCGCGATCGAGGAAGGTAAACGGGCGACCGTGTACCTGCGTGAGGCAATGCCCAGTCTCGGGCTCGAGGTTGGAACCTCGGCGAAAGTGATCTCTGTGCAAGGAAATACGCTGCTGATTCGCCCCAAGGGAGTGGACGACGAGCTCCCATTCGAAACAGAGGAGCTCTTGATGACGCGACCCCCCGCGCCCAAACCAGTAGCCCCGGCAGAGCCGGTCGTGCATCAGGGCATCGAACCCGGCCCCCCCGTTGCTCCGAAAACTCCCACAGGCAAGGCTGCCGCAGCCAAACCGGTCGCCACATCGAACGCCTCTGCGGCACCATCGCGGCGCACAGCCAAGAAGGCGCCCGCCGGCCTGAGTGTGACGATCCAGGCCGATACCGACAACGAGTGGAGCGTCACGGTCGGGACCGGGGCAAAGAAGCCCGGCAAGGCGATCCCCGTCTCGCCCGATGCTGTCGAGCGCGCTGTTCGAGAGCTCGGTGAGGAATCGGCAATCGAGGCAGTCGAGTCCGTCATCGCTTCGGCACGCAACCTCGCCGCAGCCCGTGTGGACGAGTTGAGCAGGCAACTCGAGGACGCGCGAAAAGCGCTGGCGGCGCTTGGCGTCGGCGAATGATCACGGGACGGTCACGGGGCGCGGATTCTACATCGCCATTCCGCCGCACCAGCCTTGCGTAGGGTGGGATTCTGAGAGGGAGGCACGCGGCCGTCAGGGCTCATTCCTGGAAGGTTTGAATATGTTGAAACGACTAGCAGCGGTTGTCGCAGTGGCGGCGGGAATTCTCGGTTTCGTCGCAGTAGGGTCCTCTGCAGCAGCTCCGGCCGCTGTTATCGGGGGCGGTTCGGGGATCGTGGTGGATAACGAACTGCTCTGTTCGGTCACCACTATCGGACATGACAACTCGGGTCGGCTCGTCGGTCTGACAGCGGGGCACTGTGGTGAGGTGGGTTCGCAAGTTGTATCGGAAGCGAATCCGGACGCCGGTGTCGTCGGCCGCTTCGTCGTGGCCAATCACTCCCTCGACTATGCGGTGATCGAGTTCGACCCCGCGAAGGTCACCCCGGTCAACAAGATTGGCGGCGTCACCATCACCGGGATCGGTGGACCAGCGTCCTTCCCTCAGATCGCCTGCAAGGAGGGCCGGACTACGGGTAACACTTGCGGTGTCGTCTACGGCGACCTCTTGCAGACTCACGAAACATGGACGCAGGCCTGCGTGATCGAGGGCGACTCCGGTGCTCCGATGGTGGTCGGCACGACGCTGGTGGCTATGGTCAATGCGTACCTGGCGGCACCTTGCATCGGCCCGGAGATCGGTACCACCATGAGCGCGATCGTCAGTGACATGAACTCCAACGGTGGTCCAGGAGCAGGCTTCCAGCCCATCTAGGATCGCGACCCGTTGCACGGCGGGTGCTGTGCAACGGGTCAGCCAAGGTTGTCACCGGCTTGTGTGCCGTCGAACCCTTTCAGGCCGCGATCTCACATTGCGTACTCGGTGTAGGTGCCGATCGTGGTGAAACCGATCTTCTTGTACACCCGGGCGCCGTCGGACGAGGCTTGAAGGACTGCGCGCGGCACGCCCGCCGCCCTGGCCAAGTCCAAGGCGGCCAACGTCACTGCGGTCCCGAAGCGCTTCCTCCGATGAGCTTCCAGAGTGACTACCCCATACAGCCCAGCGACCTCTGAGTTGAAATGAATCTCAGCCCCCGCGACGGGTTTCTCTCCGACGTATCCGACAACGAATCGACTCGCGCAGTCGCTGTCCAGGACGGCCGCAGCGGCCATCTCGTAGAACGCGACAACGGCAGGAGATGGGGGAGTCCAGTTGCGCGACATCAGCGAGGCATAGTCGGACAACTGCTCGGCAGATTCGACGGTGACGATCGCCAGATCTTCAGGAAGCCGTGGCAGCGGTAAATTTTCGAGGTCCGCGACCATCGCTTCTTCGGACTCCGATTCCGACAGCCCGTCATCGAGCAGGATCGCACCGAGGTTCGCAGGTGTCGAGGTCGGAGCCACCCACCAGGAAAACGGTCGCTTCGTCGCCGTGGTCTCGGAAATGACATCGGCGACCCGTTCACGGGCGGTGTCGTCGGTGAATCGTGCACGGCAAACGAGATTGAAGGTGTCGTCGGAGAGCCCGCTGTCAGCTATGACGACATCCCCGCTGTCGAGCACCCGCGCACCCTCTATCACGGAATGAAGATGACTGGCGTGCGACGCGCAGTTGGCTTCCATCGCTTCCAGGATCTGAGCAAACACTCCTCGAACCATACCCACGCCGGTATGTTCGGGCATCCCTGTTTTGAGGCTGTCCCGTCGGCGGAGAACGCCCCGGCGATCTCAGGGTAAAATACCGAAACCGCAGGGGCGCAACCGAATCTGCGTGTCAATTCGAGAAGATGCCATTGGATGGTCAATCGCAGACTGCGCCCTCCGAGGCGGAGCCGACAAGTTTCGTGTACTTGGCGAGGACTCCGCGGGTGTAGCGAGGGGCCAGGGGCTCCCATCCGTTCTTACGGGCGGTGAGTTCCTGTTCGTCGACGAGCAGGTCCAGTGTGGCCTTGCCGACGTCCAACCGGATCTGATCCCCGTCCCGTACGAATGCGATCGGGCCTGCGTCGACGGCCTCCGGTGCGACGTGCCCGACGCACAGGCCGGTGGTGCCACCGGAGAAACGCCCGTCGGTGAGTAGGAGCACGTCCTTGCCGAGTCCGGCGCCCTTGATTGCCGCGGTGATCGCGAGCATCTCGCGCATTCCCGGACCACCTTTGGGCCCTTCGTAGCGGATCACGACGACATCACCGTTGGTGATGGTTCCGTTCTCCAGCGCATCCATGGCGGCCCGTTCGCCATCGAAGACGCGGGCGGTTCCGGTGAAGACGTCGGAATCGAAGCCGGCGGACTTGACGACGGCGCCACCCGGGGCGAGGGAACCTTTCAGGATCGAGATTCCCCCGGTGGGGTGGATCGGAGAGTTCATCGCGCGCAGCACCTTGCCGTCCGGGTCGGGAGGTGCGATTTCCGAGAGGTTCTCGGCCATGGTCTTGCCGGTGACGGTGAGGCAGTCGCCGTGCAGCAGCCCGGCGTCGAGTAGAGCTCTCATGACGACGGGGACGCCGCCGATGTGGTCGACGTCCTGCATCACGTGCTTGCCGAACGGTTTGACGTCCGCCAAGTGTGGGACGCGGGCACCAACCCGCGCGAAGTCGTCGAGTGTCAGCTTCACGTTGGCTTCGTGGGCGATGCCCAGCAAGTGCAGGACAGCGTTGGTGGATCCGCCGAACGCCATGACCACGGCGATGGCGTTCTCGAACGCTTCCCTGGTCAGGATGTCCCGGGCGGTGATACCACGGCGGAGCAGTTCCACCACCGCTGCGCCGCTGCGCCTCGCGAATCCGTCGCGGCGGCGATCGGTTGCGGGTGGGGACGCGCTGCCCGGTAGCGACATCCCGAGTGCCTCGGCGGCGCTGGCCATTGTGTTCGCCGTATACATCCCGCCACACGCGCCCTCACCGGGACAGATCGCACGCTCGATGGCGTCGACGTCCTCGCGACTCATCAGACCGCGGGAGCAGGCGCCGACCGCTTCGAACGCATCGATGATGGTGACTTCGCGCTGGGTGCCGTCGGACAACTTCGCGACCCCAGGCAGGATCGAACCCGCATAGAGGAACACGTTCGCGAGGTCGAGGCGAGCCGCCGCCATGAGCATGCCGGGTAGCGACTTGTCGCAGCCAGCCAGCATCACAGACCCGTCGAGGCGCTCGGCTTGCATCACCGTCTCCACGCTGTCGGCGATCACTTCTCGCGATACCAGTGAGAAGTGCATTCCCTCGTGGCCCATCGAGATGCCGTCGGAGACGGAAATTGTGCCGAACTCGAGCGGGTAGCCGCCGGCCGCGTGGATACCGTCTTTGACGGCCTTCGCGAGCCGGTCCAGGGATAGGTTGCAGGGAGTTATCTCGTTCCAAGACGAGGCAACGCCGATCTGCGGCTTTTCCCAGTCCTCGTCGCCCATGCCGACGGCGCGGAGCATTCCGCGCGCAGCGGTCTTCTCGAGGCCGTCGGTGACGTCGCGGCTGCGGGGCTTCAGATCCGGATTTGTGATGGAAGTCATGCGCCTCAGCCTATGCATGAATCTCTGCACCGGCCAGATGAAGGAACCTCGGCGCCCGTGCTCGGTCGGCGGACGTGGGAAAAATACCGGTAAGGCTCTCGACCAGCGGAAACATCTACCGGGGGGTAATTTGTTCTGCGATGAGCAGAGCGTGGTTGGTGTGGGGTGTCGGTGTTTCGGCGTATGTCGTGGCCGTCCTGCAACGCACCTCGTTCGGGGTGTCCGGGCTGGCGGCAACCGAACGATTCTTGATCAATCCGAGCGTGCTGTCGGGTTTCGTAGTCCTGCAGATCGTGGTGTACGCAGGTATGCAGATCCCGGCAGGCGCGTTGTTGGATCGCTACGGTTCGCGCGCCATGATTGCCACGGGTGCGCTGATCATGGCGTCGGCACAAATGATGCTCGCGGTCACCGAATCGTTGCCGCTGGCCTACGCCGCCCGTGTCCTCGTCGGTGTCGGCGATGCCCTGACCTTCATCTCGGTATTGCGTCTGGTGCCGCAGTGGTTCGAGTCGCGCCGGGTCCCCGTCGTGTCGCAGTTGACCGGAATTTTCGGGCAACTCGGCCAGATCCTGTCGGCGTTGCCTCTGATGCTGCTGCTGAATGGGCCGGGATGGAGTTTCGCGTACGGAAGCGCAGCGGCGATGGGGATGCTGGCGTTCGTGCTGGGCCTGGCTGTCATCCGCAACGCTCCGCCCGGACTCGAGCCGGTCGCGGCCCCCGCGGGGCTGCGGGAGGTGGGAAAACAGATCCGGGTGGTGTGGGGGCGTCATGGCACCAGACTCGGGTTCTTCACCCACATGGGGACGCAGTTCTCGATGACGACCTTCGCCCTGCTCTGGGGCATCCCTTACCTCAGGTCGGCACAAGGACTGTCGCCCGCAGAGGCGGGTTCGCTGCTGACGTTGTCGGTTATCTCGGCGATTGTCGCCGGGCCGGTCATCGGCATCCTCAGCGGCCGCTTTCCCATGCGCCGCTCGTATCTGGTGCTGTCCATCATCATCAGCAACGCGCTGATGTGGACCATCGTGCTGGCTCTGCCGGGTCCGGCACCGAGTTGGTTGCTGGTGATCCTTGTGGTGGTTGTCTCGGTGGGCGGCCCCGGGTCGATGATCGGATTCGACTATGCCCGCATGTTCAATCCCAGCACCAGCATGGGAACCGCGCAGGGAATGGTCAACATCGGTGGGTTCTTGGCTTCGTTGCTGGTGATCCAGGCGATGGGAATCATTCTCAACGCAATGGGCGGATACTCGTTCGACGCTTTCCGGGTGGCTTGGCTCGTGCAATACCCGGTCTGGGGCGTTGCGATCTTGGGGGTGCTCGTGACACGGAGGAAGACGCGCAAGCAGATGGGACTGGTGCTGAGGCCGATCCGTCAGGTGTGGCGAGAGCGAAGTGGTCGTTAGACGGGCCTAGTTACACTCTTGCACGATGTGTAACACTACTCCGCATGAGCAATGAGCGACCGGAAGATCAAGCCGTCCTGACGGTACCCCCGATGAAGTGGGATGCCTGGGGCGCGCCGGAGAAGAGCAAGACCCTCTCGGACGGCATCAAGGGCCTGCTGCAGCAGGCCCTCGGCGTCAAGATTCGACAGACGCCCGAACGCATGGCCGAAGAAGATGTGATCCTGGCCCCGAGTGCGGTGTCCGAGGGGCAGCTCGCAGGTCTCGCCGCGATCGTCGGTGAGCAGTTCTGCAGCACCGCCCACAACGACCGTCTGCTGCGGGCTGGCGGCAAGAGCACTCTCGACATGCTGCGGCGCCGCAGCACCGATCAGCAGAACGCACCCGACGTCGTCGTCGTCCCGGGCACCGAGGACGAAATTACCGAGATCTTGGCATTCTGTGCTGAGAACTCGATCGCGGTCGTGCCGTTCGGCGGCGGCACCAGTGTCGTCGGTGGGCTGGACCCGGTGCGCGACCGATTCGACGCGGTGGTCTCGGTGGACCTGCGGCGGTTCGACTCGCTGATCGACCTCGACACCGACTCGGGCATCGCGACCCTGGGTGCGGGCGTGACCGGTCCGCGCGCTGAGGAGTTGCTCGGTGAACGTGGCTTCTCGCTCGGGCATTTCCCGCAGAGCTTCATGTTCGCCACCATCGGCGGCTTCGCGGCAACCCGCTCCTCGGGGCAGGCCTCCGCAGGTTACGGCCGGTTCGAAGACATGGTGCAGGGCCTGCGGGTGATCACCCCGGCGGGCATCCTGGACACCGGGCGCGCGCCTGCGTCCGCGGCGGGTCCGGATCTCGGCGAGTTGTTCGTCGGCTCGGAGGGAACCTTCGGCATCATCACCCAGGTCCGTGTGCAGGTGCATCCGGTTCCGGAGGCCGTCGTCCGGGAGGGGTGGCGCTTCCCTGATTTCGAGACCGGTGCGGCAGCATTTCGTGCACTGCGGCGCGCAGGCGCGGTTCCGACCGTGCTGCGGCTGTCCGACGAGGCCGAAACGGGAGTCAACCTCGCGACCACCGAAAAAATCGGCGAGGAGACCGTAACCGGCGGATGCCTGGCAATCACCACGTTCGAGGGCACCGCCGAACACACCGCGGAGCGGGTGGCCGAGGCTCGTGCCGTCCTGGAGGCCAACGGCGCGACCTCACTCGGTGAGGAGCCCGGGCAGGGTTGGGAACACGGCCGTTACGACGCCCCCTACCTCCGCGACGCACTGCTCGATGCCGGCGCGCTGTGTGAGACCCTCGAGACGGCCACCACCTGGGGCAACCTCGCGAATTTGCGTGCCGCAGTCACGAAGGGGCTGACCGAGTCGTTGTCCGCGCAGGGAACCCCGCCGCTGGTGCTGTGCCACATCTCGCACACCTACGCGACTGGCGCGTCGCTGTACTTCACCATCGTGTGCGCACAGAACGACGACCCGATCGACCAGTGGAGCAAGGCCAAGGCCGCCGCCGGTGACGCGATCATTGCCGCCGGTGGAACCATCACGCACCACCATGCCGTCGGCGTCGATCACCGGCCATGGATGCGGGACGAGGTCGGCGACC
Organism: Rhodococcus sp. NPDC049939; assembly: GCF_040656415.1. Classification (NCBI taxonomy): domain Bacteria; kingdom Bacillati; phylum Actinomycetota; class Actinomycetes; order Mycobacteriales; family Nocardiaceae; genus Rhodococcus; species Rhodococcus sp. NPDC049939. Next base: position 261,124 of record NZ_JBFAMC010000001.1, read on the forward strand.
TGGGCGTGACGGTCCTGCGTGCGGTCAAGAACGCCGTCGATCCCGCCGGAATCCTCAACCCGGGCAAGTTGATTCCGTGAGCACACAGAAGGCGATCGAGAAGGTCACCGTCCTGATCAACCCGCTTTCCGGGCACGGCAACGGACCGGCTGCGGGTCGCAAGGCGGTCGCACGCCTGCGTGAGCGGGGAGTTGCCGTCACCGAGATCATCGGGACGGACGCCGATCACGCCCGCAAGCTGGCCGAGCGGGCCATCGAAGAGGGCACCGACGCCCTCGTCGTGGTAGGCGGAGACGGTGCGATCAGCATCGGGTTGCAGGCAGCTGCACAGTCCGGGGTGCCGATCGGGCTGATCCCGGCGGGTACCGGCAACGACCATGCCCGCGAGTTCGGCATCCCGGTCGGTGACCCTGTCGCGGCGGCGGATGTGGTCGTAGACGGCGAGGTGCAAGAATCCGACCTCGCTCGGATCACGCTCGACGACGGGTCGATCGTGTGGGCGGGCACCATCATCGCCAGCGGGTTCGATTCACTGTGCACGGATCGGGCGAACCGGATGTCGTGGCCGAAGGGGCCGATGCGGTACAACCTGGCGATGCTTGTGGAACTCACGCGGCTCAAGCCCCTGCGCTACACCGTCGAACTCGATGACGAGAAGGTGAAGGTCGACGCGACGCTCGTCGCGGTCGGCAACGGCCGTTCGTACGGTGGCGGGATGCAGATCTGCCCGAAGGCGGACAAGACCGACGGTCTGCTCGATGTGACGGTCGTCGAGCACGGTCGTCGATCGAGGCTGGTTCGGCTGTTCCCGCGGGTGTACAAGGGCACGCATGTGGACCTGCCCGACGTGCGTACCTACCGTTCGCGCAGCGTGCGGCTGCAGTGCGAAGGAATCACCGCCTATGCGGACGGTGACAGGGTCGGGCCTCTTCCGGTGACGATCGAGGCGGTCCCGTCGGCGTTGCACATCCTGAGCCACGTGCCCGCCTGAGTTGCGACCGCGGGGTGGTCCATCGCTACCTACCGCGGAGTCGGTCCATCTCCCGGCGTTCGCGTTTGGTGGGCCGGCCCGCTCCGCGATCGCGGCGAGGAACAGATGCGAACAGTTCGCGTGGTGGGGGCGGTGGTGTGTTGTCGGTGAAGCATTCGACGGCCACTGCCGCTCCCACGCGTTTGGCGATCGGGCGCGTGACGACCACGATGCGTTCGGTGCCGGCGGCGCGGATGCGTACGTCGTCGCCTACTTTGACGGGCTGCGCGGGCTTGGCGGTGGTGCCGTTGACTCGCACATGACCCGAACGACATGCAGCGGCTGCAGCCGACCGAGTCTTGAACAGTCTGACCGCCCATGCCCAGCTGTCGACCCGAACGCTTGTATGGTCGATATCGGAACGCGCCACCCAATCAGGATACGAAAGCGTCTCGGAGATCGTCCCTTTGCGCCGCGAATGTCCGGATTGTGCGACACTTCCGCCATCTACGTTCGACAGACGGAGTATTCATGGAGAATTCGCGCAAGATCGCCTTCGGAGCTGTTGCGGTGGGGAGCCTGTGTTTCGTCGGACCTGGAACGGCTGTGGCAGACCCGAATTCGCCGCAACCCGGTTCGGTCGATGTAGACCCCGCTCTGCTGCAATCCGACACGTTCGTGGGAAATCTGCCCCCTATGCCGGTCGGGACGTACAAGGGAATATCGAGCCTGCCCTTCGTCGACCAGATCTGGAATGGAAAGACCTTCGGGTTCGGCACAGTGGTCGACGACTTGAATGTGGAGTTCCCGGCTCTGTTCGGCATGACCTTCCAGGACGTGAACGGTGATGTCGTCACCGACTACAGTCCGGCAGGCATGAGCTTCTTGACCGACCGGATCACCATGAGGCCGGACGGATCCTACGAGGGCAGCTTCTACATCAACGACGTCCCGGTTGCCAGCTTCATCCTCCACAAGGACTTGCCGCCGATGGACGAGATGCCACCGTTGGACGAGATGCCGGCGTTGGACGAGATGGGTCCGTTGGATCACTTGCCACCGTTGGACGAGATGCCGGCGATGGCCGAGGTGGGTCCGTTGGATCACTTGCCACCGTTGGACGAGATGGCACCGTTGGACGACTTGCCGCCGATGGACGAGATGGCTCCGGAAGCGCCGCAAGCCTGATAACGCCGGATACTGAGAGTGGCGCGCAGTAGAACGGCCGCGTAGTACAACGGCATGATGTCGGCCTCGCATGCGACCGGCAGACAGAGGTGGTACGGGTGGGCATCGACAATGACGTCTACAACCGTGTGGGCGAGTCGTGGTGGGACGAAGACAACCCACTGAACTTGCTGCACGGCAGCATAACGCCCGGACGCTTCGCGTACTTCCGCAAGGTACTTGGCGAACGCACCGGCCGTGATTACGCTGGTCGCGACTACACGGGCCGCCACGCCCTCGATATAGGTTCGGGTGGTGGGTTCCTCGCGGAGGAGTTCGCTCGTATCGGGTTTCGGGTAGTCGGCGTCGATCCATCGCCGGTGTCGGTGGATGCCGCACGCCGACACGCCGCCGTATCGGCACTCGAGATCGAGTACCGGATCGGTACGGGAGAACGGTTGCCGGTCCCGGACGCCCAGTTCGACGTCGCCTATTGCTGCGACGTCCTCGAGCACGTGTCGGATCTCGAGGCTGTGATTGCTGAGACCGCGCGTGCCCTGAAGCCTGGCGGACTCTATTTCTTCGACACTCTCAACCGCACGTTCGTCAGCAAGCTCGTGATAATCAAGATCATGCAAGAGTGGCGGCTGACCAGGCTTTTCGACACCCCCATCCATGTATGGTCGATGTTCGTCCGGCCCGCGGAACTGGTGTCGGTCATGGAGCGTCACGGCCTTCGACTCGGCGAAATCGTCGGACTCGGGCCGCGGTCGAAGAATCCTCTTCGGTTGCTCGACCTCGTGCGGGCCGGTGGCGCGCGCCTCAGCTACGGAGAGTTGAGCCGCCGACTCGACTTCGGGCAGGTCAAGAGTACGGCCAACTCGTACATGGGGTATGCCGTCAAGCGGTAGAAGACCTGTTCTGGTTTGTCGAGAGCTTTCCAGACGTACCGGTCGCATGAAGCACGGCCGCGTCTGAAGTTCCTCGGACGCTCACCGTTCGATTTACTCTCCGATGTAACCCGTCTCGGGGTTGATCAGATCGAGGAAGTTGGCGATCGCCTCTCGATGCTCGTCGACGGTTGGTGTGGGACAAACTGCGAATGGGTCGCCAGCTACATGTCGTGAGCTGGAGAATCCGTACGCCTCGTTCGGTCCGGATTCCCATGTGTAGTCGGACGTGTTGTCCGGGCGGATTTCGATTGTGAAGATCTCGCCCGTGACCGTCAGCGTGAACGGCCCGTCGCCTGCGGTCGGCCGACCCAAGTGAGGTGGCCGCCGACCTTGTCCAGGCTGGGCGGCCACCTCACACTCGCGGACCGGGGCAGCCCGCTTCACCTACGACTTCGTCACTGCGTAGCAGTGGTACTGGATCAGCTGTAGTCGTAGAAACCCTTGCCGCTCTTCTTGCCGAGGTGTCCTGCGTCCACCTTGCGCTTGAGCAGCGTCGGGGGAGCGTAGTGCGGTTCGGCGAACTCCGCGTACAACGACTCCGCCGCGGCGAGAGTGATGTCGAGACCGACCGTGTCGATCAACGTCAGCGGACCCATCGGATAGCCGCAACCCCCCTTCATGGCCTCGTCGATGTCCTCGGCGGTCGCGTATCCCGACTCGAGCATCCGGACGGCGGATGTGAGGTAGGGGATGAGCAGTGCATTCACGATGAAGCCTGCTCGATCGCCTGCGCGAACGGTCTTCTTGCCAAGCGCGTTCTTCGCGTAGTCGGTCACCGCGGCAACGGTTTCCTCCGACGTTACGAGGCTGACGACGATCTCCACCAACGGCATTACCGGAACCGGGTTGAAGAAGTGAATACCCACGACCTGTCCGGGACGCTGCGTGGCGTTGGCCATCTTGATCAGCGGGATGGACGAAGTGTTGGACGCCAGGATGCCCGATGGCTTGACGATCTTGTCCAGCTTTTGGAAGAGGTCGACTTTGAGCGCCTCGACCTCCGGTGCAGCCTCGATCACGAGGTCGCGGTCCGCGAACTCTTCGATGTCGAGGGTGACCCGAACTCGCGCGAGGGCCGCGTCCGCGTCGGACTGCTCGAGTTTCCCGGCCTTGACGCCGCGGGCCAGGGATTTCTCGATCCGTGCTCGCGCTGCCTCGGCGAACTCCTGCTTGGTCTCGAGGACGAGGACCGAACTTCCAGCCTTGATACATACCTCGGCGATGCCTGCACCCATGGTGCCACCGCCGATCACACCTACTAGCTCCACGATTCTCCTTCTACGTGCGACTGCCGGATATGCGGCGCCGCCTACTTCAACACCGCGGCGGTGCCGCCTACTTCAACACCGCGGCGGTGCCGCCTACTTCAACACCGCGGCGGTGCCGCCTACTTCAACAGCGCGCGGGACATCACGACGCGCTGAATCTGGTTGGTGCCTTCATAGATCTGAGTGATCTTGGCGTCACGCATCATGCGCTCGACAGGGAAGTCGGTGGTGTAGCCGGCGCCGCCGAACAACTGCACAGCGTCGGTGGTGACCTCCATCGCGACGTCGGATGCGAAACATTTTGCGGCGGCGGAGATGAACCCGAGGTTCCCCTCGCCGCGCTCTGCGCGGGCGGCGGAGCTGTAGACCAGCAGCCGTGCGGCTTCGACCTTCATCGCCATATCGGCGAGCATGAACTGCACGGCCTGGAAGTCGCTGATGGACTGGCTGAACTGCTTGCGATCCTTCGTGTAGGCGAGGGCGGCATCGAGCGCACCCTGAGCGAGACCGACGGCCTGCGCGCCAATGGTCGGCCGTGTGTGGTCAAGAGTCTGCAGAGCAGTCTTGAACCCGGTGCCAGGCTCCCCGATGATGCGGTCCCCGGGCACGCGGCAGTTCTCGAAGTACAGCTCGGCGGTGGGCGAGCCCTTGATCCCGAGTTTCTTCTCCTTCGGTCCGACGACGAAACCCTCGTCGTCCTTGTGGACCATGAACGCGGAGATGCCGTTGGCGCCCTTGTCTGGATCGGTCACCGCCATGACGGTGTACCAGCTGGACTTGCCGCCATTGGTGATCCAGCACTTGGAGCCGTTCAGGATCCAGTCGTCACCATCGGCTTTCGCGCGCGTACGCATGCTCGCGGCGTCGGAACCGGCCTCGCGCTCGGACAGCGCGTAGGACGCCATCGCCTCACCCGAAGCCAACTGCGGAAGGACCTGCTGCTTGAGTTCCTCGGAACCGTTGAGGATCAGGCCCATGGTGCCGAGTTTGTTGACTGCTGGAATCAGTGAGGAGGAGCCGCACACGCGAGCGACCTCCTCGATGACGATGCAGGTGGCGACCGAATCGGCGCCCTGCCCGCCGTATTGCTCTGGGACATGGACAGCATTGAAACCCGAGTTGACCAGGGCGGTGAGGGCTTCCTCGGGGAAGCGGGAGTCCTCGTCCACTTCTTTGGCGTAAGGTGCGATCTCCTTCTCGGAGAGCGCGCGGATCGCCGACCGCAGTTCGTCGTGCTCCTCACTGAGCTTGAACAGATCGAAGTCCGGATTTCCGGCCATGGGGGTACTCCTCGTCTAGTTTCATCATTCAGCCTCGGCGACACCGAGCCTGGCTGGCACTACGTGCCAGGTCCTACTCTCGTTTGGGCGAGTTGCAAGCTCGTAGTGGGCATGCGGCCAGCAGCCCTGTGCAGTCAACCACGGCACTGAGTGCCAGTCCAGGGTGGTTGTGGTCACCGGGTCGTTCATACGCGACGCTCGGACAACTGTGTTTTGATCTGTCCGGTGATCTCCTCGACGGGGGTGCCGGGTGGATACGATACGACCAGGACCGCATTGCGGTCCTGGTAGGACGCACCCGGCGCCACCCCGAAGGTCCGGCGCACGTCGAGTAGCGCGCGTTCGAGTTCGTCGGACGTGGCGCCCGGATCACCCCGGATCATGTTCCGAAGCAAGAAGTTGTGGCACGCGGTGACAGCGGCGGCGAACCCGATCACCTTCAGCGGCGGTTCGGTGGGCACGGCGCCGCGTAGGTAGTCCACGAAAGACCGTTCGTAGCGGTCGCCAGTGACAATTTCCCGCTCGCGTAAAGCGGGAACGCGTTGTACCACGTGGTACCGGCGGACCGAGAGGTCGCGATTCTCACAGAACCGGTCGAATACGAGACTTGCCGTCTTGCACACCGCAGCCCACGGGTCGTCGGACTCCGACGACAGATGCTCGGCGACCTGCTGCAGCAACGATTCGTGATCGGCGAAGATCACATCCTCCTTCGAGCGAAATTGCCGGAAGAATGTGCGCCGCGACACACCAGCCGCCGAAGCAATCTGCTCGACGGTGGTCGCTTCGTACCCGTTCTCGGAAAACAACCGGATGGCCTGTGACACGACGTGCATGCGGAAGGCTGTGGCATCGAGGCCGGGGGCATGAACACGTTCGGTCATGACGTCCAGTATCCACTTCGTTGATCCGAGACCGCCGTTCGCTGGACTGCCGCCCAAAACTGCCGTTAGCTGGACTGCAGCGACCAAGACCGCCATTTTCTGGACTCCGGCAACCAAATGGGCGGATACTCGAATCAGTTGGCCCCGCGTTGTTCGAGGGCTGCGGAAGTACGAGATCAGCCGCGCTCACCTGCACAGCGCCCTACCGAAGGGGGGAGAAAGCCACGCTACCCCCCCATTGTCCTGTCTCGGCTGACGCGCTGCCCTCGTTCGTGCTGTCGGGGATACCTTTCCGAAAGGGAAGCCTGTGGAGCCCGCCGAATCGATGAAGATGAGTGGTCCGGGGGCGGGAAGCGGGGAGCGCTTCCCGCTTTCGGCTGCGCAACGGGCCATCTGGTTCGCTCAGCAGCTCGATCCTCGAGTCCCGATCTCCGTCGCGCAGTATGTGGAACTGAAGGGCGATCTCGATGTCGACCTGCTGCGCCAGTCGAACGTTGCGGTCGGCCGTGAGTTCGAGTCGCCGTTCCTGAAAGTGGTGGACGTGGACGGGCAACCGTTCCAATACGTCGACCACGACATCGATACGTCCATTGCCTTTGTCGACTTTCGCGGCGATCCCGACCCGGTGGCGTCCGCGCACGCTTGGATGGATTCCGACTACGCCCGGCCGCTCGATCTCGCGCTGGATCGTCTCGTCGAGACCACGATCCTGTGCATCGGAGATTCTCATTACCTGTGGTACAGCAGGATTCATCACGTAGCTCTGGACGGCTACGGCGCAATGACGATGGTGCGACGTATCGCCGACCACTACACGGCTGAGATCGAGGGTCGTGAACCGGACTCGAGTGTGCCGGCGGATCCGCGGAAGCTGTACGAGCTGGATCGCCAGTATCGATCCTCCAGCCGGTTCGCCACGGACCGTGAGTACTGGGCGAGCAGGGTCGAAGGGCTTTCCGGGTCGAGTCTGGGCGGGCCCCCGGCGCCTGCAGTGGCCAAGAGCAAGCTGGTAAGCACCTCTCTCTCCGACACGGCGGCGGCCGCGAGTTCGGCCGCCACCATCATCGCGGCCTTTGCCTGCTACCTGTCCCGCATGACGGGAAAATCCGATGTGCTCGTAACTATTCCGGTGTCCGCGCGAACGACCGCGCTGCTCCGCAACTCCGGCGGGATGATGGTCAACGTCGCCCCGCTCGCCGTGCATGTCGACCCCGACGACACGGTCGGCGACCTGGTGTCACGGGTGCAACGTGAGCTCGTTGGCGCGTTGCGCCACCAGCGGTGCAGCCTCGACGACATCCGCCGCGACGTCGGTGAGGTCAGAAGTGCCCAGCTGTTTGGACCAATGGTCAACGTGATGCTGTTCCATCAGACGGTCACACTGGGTTCGCTGGAGGGTGAGTTCAACATCGTGACATCCGGGCCTGTCGAGGACTTGCTGGTCAACGTCTATCAGAGCGGCACACCGGAAAGGCTCTACGTCGACTTCCGTGCGAATCCGAATCGATACGACGACGCGGACTTGTATGACCACCATCGGCAGTTCGTCGAATTGCTCGAAGAACTTGCCATCGCCGACCCGAGCGCTCGGGTAGACAGCATTCACGAGATCAGTGCCCGCGCGGGCCGACGACTGGTGCAGGAGGCGGCTGAAGTCGAGTATTGGCGACAGAAGCTCGCCGGCTTGCCTGATCTCCTGCCGCTACCGACCGAGAAGCCACGGCCTGCGCGGTTGTCTGCGGAAAGCGATCGAGTGTCAGTGCGGATGCCGGGCGACTTGCACCGCCGCATTACCGCGGTGGGCGAGGAGACCGGCACCAACGCGGGCACGGTGTTCTTGGCGGCGTTGTCGATCCTGTTGGGCCGGGTAACCGGGAGTGACGACATCGCCGTCGGAACGAATGTCGACGGAGCAGGCCGCTCGGACATAGTAGTGATCCGCACCAGGTATTCGGGCGACGCGTCGTTCCGCGACTTCCTTGTGCACGTAGATACTGTCGCCACCGAGGCCCGAGCCCACACTGGTGTTCCGTTCGAGCGGTTGGTGCGCGAACTCGATGTCTCGAGATCGGACGCCTACGCGCCCATCGTTCAGGTGTTCCTCGACACGCGCACCTCCGGCACCCGAGCCCCGCCGCTACCCGGGCTCGACGTTTGCGTGTCGGTGCCGGAATCCGTCGACGGTTCGGGTAGGTCGGTGGGCGCGACCATCGAACTCGTTTTCGCCACGGATTTGTTCGGAGCCAAGGCTATCCGTGCCTCGGTCGAGCGTTTTCGGTGCATTCTCGAGGCGATTGCCGCCGATCCGGATGTCCGAATCGGGGATATCCCGATTCTCTCCGATGCCGAATGGTCCGCACTGACACCGGTACTCGGCGGGTCGGGCCGCTCCACGCGGACCTTGCCCGAAATCTTCGCAGGTGCCGCATCACTCGACCCCGGGGCAACTGCTCTGTCCCAGCAGGAAGAGGAGATTTCCTACGCCGACCTGGACCGGTGGTCCACACAGGTCGCGCGACTGCTGATCGAGCGCGGCGTGGGACCGGAGTCCTTTGTCGCACTGGCACTGCCGCGATCGTTCCGCTCGGTGGCCTCAGTCTGGGCGGTGGCGAAGACCGGGGCAGCCTTCGTGCCCGTGGATCCAAACTATCCGGCCGACCGAATTGCCTACATGCTCAATGACTCCGGTGCAGCATTGGGTTTGACGGAGCAGTCGATGCGCGCCGGCCTTCAAGACTCGATACCGTGGACGGCCCTGGACGACCCGGACTTTCGGGCTGCTTGCGCAGCACAGTCCGATGCACCACTCACAGACGAAGATCGCGTCCGGCCATTGCATCTCGACAACGCCGCGTATCTGATCTACACGTCGGGTTCGACAGGGCAACCCAAGGGCGTGACGGTCACCCACCGCGGCTTGGATAAGTTCGCGAAGGATCAGCAAAAACGATTCGGGGCGACGAGGTCGTCGAGAACCCTTCACTTTTCGACTCCGAGCTTCGATGCGGCGATGTTCGAGTATCTGCAGGCATTCGGGGTCGGTGCCACGATGGTGGTCGTGCCGCCGTCGGCTTACGGTGGTGCCGAGCTTGCCGACCTGTTGCGAACCGAACGTGTCACCCACGGGTTCATCACCACGGCGGCGCTGGGCACGATCCCGCCCGATGAACTCGAGCACTTTCTCGACGTCGTCGTAGGCGGCGAGGTCTGCCCACCCGAACTGGTCGACAGATGGGCACCGGGACGTCGGTTGTACAACGCTTACGGCCCGACCGAGACCACGATTATGTCGAACATCAGCGTGCCGATGGCTCCAGAGGACCCCATCACACTGGGTGGGCCGCTGCGTGGCGTCGAAGAATTGGTGCTCGACGACCGGCTGCATCCTGTTCCTATCGGCGTTCCGGGTGAGCTGTACATCGCGGGTGAGGCGCTGGCTCGTGGATATCACCAGCGGCCCGGTCTGACAGCGACGCGGTTCGTGGCCGACCCGTACGGCCACGGACGCATGTACCGGACGGGCGACATCGTGCGGTGGCGCCCCGATCGCACTCTCGAGTACCTGCGGCGCAGCGACTTCCAGGTCAAGGTACGCGGCTTCCGGATCGAGCTGGGCGAGATCGACGCGATGCTGCAGGCACAACCTGAAGTGCGGGATGCCGTCACAATCGGGAGAGCGGGACCCTCCGGCGACACCGTCCTGGTCTCCTACGTCGTCCCGTCGAACGGTCAGCCGGTCGAGACGGCCGAACTCCTACGGCGAGCACGGAGCAGGTTTCCCGCCTACATGGTGCCCGCTGTGGTCATGGTATTGGACGAGTTTCCGCTCAACCCCGTCGGGAAACTGGACCGGGCAGCGTTGCCGGAACCGAAGTTCCTGTCCGAGGAAGCCTCGTTCCGGGCACCGACCGGGCCTGTCGAGGAGTCGATCGCCCAGGTCTTCAGAGAGGTTCTCGGGGTGGAGAGGATCGGCGTCGACGACAGGTTCTTCGATCTCGGCGGAAACTCGTTGGTAGCCACTCGGGTGATCGCGCGCGTCAATGCGTCGCTCGGATCGGATGTGGGTGTACGGGCGTTGTTCGAGGCGCCAACTGTGGAACAGTTGGCGGCCTACATCCAACGACACGGCCCGCATCCTGAGAGCAGACCGCCACTCGTTGCGGGCGAGCGGCCTGACCAGGTGCCACTATCGCTGGCGCAGCAGCGGATGTGGTTCATCAATCAGTTCGACACATCGTCGGTGGCCTACAACATTCCCATGGCCGTGCGCCTCACCGGCCCCCTGAACGCGAAGACACTGCAGGCCGCGGTCGCCGACGTGGTAGAGCGGCACGAATCGTTGCGTACCGTCTATCCCGTCACCGAAGATGGCCCATGTCAGGTGATTCTCGATGCGAGGCAGGTGGTTCCAGACCTGACTCCGCACGTCGACGGGGACGAATCGCTGAACGACCGGATAGCACGGTTGCTCGCGGACGGGTTCGACGTGAGTGCGGCCGTCCCCCTACGTGCTGTGCTGTTGTGGACCGGCCCGGATGAGCACGTGCTCGTGATCGTGGTGCACCATATCTCGGCTGACGGGGCGTCTCTGATGCCGCTGGCCCGGGATTTGATGGTTGCCTACTCGGCGCGCCGGGCAGGTACCGAACCGAACTGGGAACCGTTGCCGGTGCAGTATGCCGACTACAGCGTGTGGCAACGTCGGCTCCTCGGAGACCCCGACGACCCCGCCAGCCTGATGTCCCGGCAACTGGGTCACTGGCGAAATGTCCTCGCCGATCTTCCCGAAGTGAGCGACCTTCCATTGGACCGGAGGCGCCCGCCCGCGCGGTCACTTCGAGGCGCGTCCGTGCCGTTCACGATCGATGCTGGGCTGCACCGGAAACTACTGGCTCTCGCACGTGGGAACAACGCGACCTTGTTCATGGTGATGCACGCGGCACTGGCCGTGCTGGTGTCGCGGGTGTCGGGATCGGGTGACGTGGCCGTCGGTACCCCGATCGCGGGGCGTGGTGAGGCGGCGTTGGACGACCTCGTGGGGATGTTCGTCAACACATTGGTGCTTCGCACAGAGGTGCACTCCGCTGCGGCGTTCGTCGATGTATTGGCCCAGGTGCGCGAGTCCGACCTCGACGCGTTCGCGCACACCGAGGTTCCCTTCGAGAGTGTCGTCGACGAGTTGGCTCCAGTTCGGTCGACGTCACACTCGCCGCTGTTTCAGGTGCTACTCGAGTTCCAGAACACTGTGCGCGCACACCTCGAACTACCGGGCCTGACCGTCGATACGGTTGACGTGGACCCCAGGGTCTCCAAGTTCGACTTGCAGCTGTCGCTGGCGGAAGACTACGACGAAAACGGCTCTGCCGCTGGAATGTCGGCGTCCTTCATGTACGCGACGGATGTGTGGAACCACGCAACGGTGGAAGCACTTCGCGACCGCTTCGTTCGGGTGCTTCGGACAATTGTCGACCGACCCGCAGTGGTCGTGGGCGATATCGCGGTCCTAGGCGCGGTTGAGCGCGACCTGCTCTTGTCCCAGTGGCACCGCGAGGGGATCTGGTCCGGAGAACGGACATTGGTCGAGCTGTTCGCGAAGGTGGCCGCGCAGACCCCGGATGCTACAGCGGTGGTGTGCGGCGACGAGACGCTGACCTATGGGGAACTCAGCCGGCGGGCGAACCGCCTGGCACGGTTGCTGATTTCGCGTGGTGTGGGAACCGAGTCGCTGGTCGCAGTGGCGATGGACCGCACGCCGAGTCTGATCGTGACATTGCTGGCCGTGCTCGCTGCCGGCGGTGGATATGTACCGGTCGATACTGGATACCCTGCTGAGCGAGTGGCGGCGATGTTCGAGGACGCGCAACCGGTATGCGCGGTCGTCAGCGCGGAGTTTGCGGCGCTGGCGCTGAGTGACATTCCGTTGGTGGTCATCGACGATCCGGAAACCGATCGAGCCGTGGCGCGGTTCTCCGGGCTGCCGGTGACAGACTCCGACCGGTTACGGCCCCTGCGGCCGGATGCCGTTGCGTACGTGATCTTCACGTCGGGGTCCACCGGTCGTCCGAAGGGCGTACAGGTATCCCACCGGAGCGCTGTCACGTTGCTGGCGAACACCCGTGAGCTGTTCGAGTTCGACTCGTCCGATGTGTGGACGCTCTTCCATTCGTACGCTTTCGACTTCTCGGTCTGGGAACTGTGGGGCGCCCTCGCGTACGGAGGCCGGCTCGTGGTGGTCGACTACTACACGGCGCGGTCACCGGATTCTTTCCTCGAGCTACTCCGCAAGGAGAAGGTGACTGTACTCAACCAGACCCCGACTGCCTTTTACCAGTTGATCGAGGCCGACAGGGCGGCGAGTGCCGTGGAGGATTCCACCACGGCATTGTCGTTGCGTTACGTGATCTTCGGTGGTGAGGCTCTCGACTTCGGTCAGTTGGAGCGGTGGTACGTCCGCCATGGTGACCGAGATCCCCTACTGGTGAACATGTACGGCATCACCGAGATCACCGTGCATGTCAGCTTCCTCGCGTTGAACCGTGCGCTGGCATCGGCGATGTCGGGTTCAGTGATCGGTGTAGGACTGCCAGGTCTTCGGGTGTACGTCCTCGACGATCGGTTGCACCCGGTGCCTCCCGGAGTGGTGGGCGATCTATACGTGTCGGGTGATCAGGTGGCCCGCGGCTACATCGGCCGGTCCGGCACGACCGCAGCGCGTTTCGTCGCCGATCCGTTCACTGGCAGCGGATCAGGCGACCGAATGTACAGGACGGGCGACGTCGTCCGATGGGACACGCAAGGTCGTCTCGAGTACATGGGCCGCAGTGATTTCCAGGTGCAGTTGCGCGGATTCCGCGTGGAGCTGGGCGAAGTGGAGGCGGCCCTGACCGCGTGCGCGGGAGTCGCACAGTCGGTGGTGACCATTCACGGTGGAGATCGGGACGGCGACCGGTTGGTGGGCTACCTGGTTCCACAGGAGGGCGCCGATGTCGACGTGTCGGCGGTCCTCGACACGGTCGGGGCGACCGTGCCCCCGTACATGGTGCCGGCGGCGGTAGTGGTCCTCGATGCACTGCCTCTGACGATCAATGGCAAACTTGACCGGAAAGCCCTACCGGAACCCGATTTCGGGATGTCGACCGTCGGGTTCGTCGCCCCGCGAAACCCGGTCGAAGAGATTGTCGCCACGGTGTTCGCCGACCTGCTCGGCATCCACCGAGTGGGAGCTGACGACAGCTTCTTCGCGCTCGGCGGGAACTCGCTGACCGCGACCCGGCTCATCGCCCGCGTCAATGCGGCCGTCGGTGACCGCCTCGGGGTGCGTGACGTGTTCGACGCCCCGACCGTCGCCGCCCTGGCCGCCCGTGCCGAGGCCCGCCGAACGCCGGGGTCTTGGCGGATGCCTCCATCCCCGAGGGAGCGGTCACGAGAGGTGCCGGTGTCGCTCGCACAGCAGCGAATGTGGTTCATCAACCAGTTCGACACGACGAGTTCGGCCTACAACGTCGCGATCGCGCTGCATCTGACGGGGACACTCGACGCACAGGCGCTGGAAGCAGCCGTGGCAGACGTGGTCGAGCGCCACGAATCCCTTCGCACCATTTTCCCTTTGACCGATCGAGGTCCGCAGCAGGTGATCCTTCCGGTCGGCGAGGTGGCTTCGGTCCTCGATCGGCACGCAGTCGTCCCGGATGATCTGGACGCCCAGATCGACCGCCTGCGCTCGGCGGGGTTCGACGTGACCACGCAGGCGCCGGTACGAGCCCGCCTGTTCATGCTTGGTCAGAGTGAACACGTGTTGGCAGTGGTGGTGCACCACATTGCAGCAGACGGCTTTTCGATGACTCCGCTGGCCAGGGATCTGCTGTCCGCGTACACGGCGCGGCATCGCGGGTCGGCACCCGACTGGTCTGCGCTTCCGGTGCAATACGCGGACTACACACTGTGGCAACGAGACTGGCTCGGTGACGAAGACGACGACAGTTCGCCGCTCGCGAATCAGATCGCCTACTGGGAGAAGACTCTGGCCGATCTACCCGACGTGCTGGACTTGCCGACTGACCGGCCTCGGCCGTCGGCGCGGACCCTCGAAGGTCGGAGGGTCTTGTTCGAGATCGGTTCGGATCTCCACCGGGGTGTCGTGCAGGTGGCCCGCAGACACGGGGCGACCGTGTTCATGGTGCTGCACTCCGCGTTGACGGTCCTGCTGTCGAGGCTCAGCGCGTCCGAGGACGTCGCAGTTGGTACTCCGATCGCGGGACGCGGTGAAGTCGAACTGGATGATTTGGTCGGCATGTTCGTGAACACCCTCGTACTCCGTACGCGCGTCGACGGCGCCCGTGCGTTCACCGAACTCCTCGAGGATGTCCGGGAAACCGACCTCGGGGCGTTCACGCACGCCGATGTCCCGTTCGAACGTGTGGTGGAGAAACTGCGCCCATCCCGTTCGACGGCATACTCACCACTGTTCCAGGTAATGCTCGAATTCCAGAACACCGAGCGCCCTGAGGTGGAGTTGCCGGGCCTGCATGTCGAACCACTCGACCTTGCCTTCGACACGATCAACTTCGACCTGCAGTTGACCTTGCGGGAGAACATCGATGAGGACGGCACCCCCGCGGGTATCAGCGCGGCACTCGGGTACGCAACCGATATCTTCGACGAGGACACGGTGGCCGCGTTCGCCGATCGTCTTGTCCGGATCATCGATGCGGTAACCGCTGCGCCAAACGTACAGGTTGGCGATGTCGATGTACTCGGCGCCGACGAACGGGCTGCCCTGCAGGCATTGAGCGCCGGCAACGAACGGCCTTGGCGCATACCGGATGGTGGTGTCGAGGCACGTACATTGCCCCAAGTGCTGGCGTCTGCGGCTGCCGTCGACCCCGAAGCGTGTGCTTTGATATTCGAGGATCTCCGATTGTCCTACCGAGATCTCGACGCCGACTCGAATCGGCTTGCCCGGCTACTGATCGCTCGCGGTGTGGGTCCGGAACAGGTTGTCGCTCTGGCACTGGAACGGTCGATCGAATCCGTGTCGGCCGTCTGGGCAGTGGCCAAGACCGGCGCGGCCTTCTTGCCGATCGACCCGAGCCATCCAGCCGATCGCATCGAGTACATGCTTTCCGACTCGGGCGCGGTCGCCGGGATCACCACGTCGGCGGTACGGTCCGCGCTGCCGGGCAGAGTCTCCTGGCTGGTACTCGACGACCCCGCGACCGACGCCGAGCGGGCAATGTTCGCGGAGACGGCCGTAGACGACACCGACCGCACGTCGGCGCTGCGGATCGACCATCCCGCGTACCTGATCTACACCTCGGGATCGACCGGCAGGCCGAAGGGAGTAGTGACCACACACAGAGGTCTGGGCAATTTCGCTGCGACGGTACAAGGCACCTTCGGCGTTACGCCGTCGACCCGGACGCTGCACTTCGCGTCACCGAGCTTCGACGCCTCGGTGCTCGAACTGATGCTCGCGGTCTCGGCAGGCGCGACAATGGTGATTGCCTCCCCGTCCCTGTACGGAGGCAACGAGTTGGCGGCCCTGCTGCAGCGTCATCGGGTCACCCACTGCTTCGCGACACCAGCGGCGCTCGCTTCGGTCGACCCCTCCGGTCTCGAGGGAGTGCACTGTGTGGTGACCGGTGGCGAGGCCTGCCCACCCGAGCTCGTGGCCCGTTGGGCTCCTGGCCGACGCATGTTCAACGCATACGGCCCGACCGAGACCACGGTGGCGTCCAGCATCAGTGGTCCCCTGATGCCGGGCGAACCGGTCACCATCGGCGCCCCCACACTCGGGTTCACCGAGATGGTCCTCGACTCGCGATTGCATCTCGTGCCGGTCGGGGTTGCGGGCGAGCTGTATCTCGCCGGTCCTGCGCTCGCCCGCGGTTATCACGGTCAGCACGTGCTTACCGCGCAGCGCTTCGTGCCGAGCCCCTTCGGCGTGCCCGGCGGCCGGATGTACCGGACCGGCGACCTCGTGCGGTGGACGGTGGACGGGCAACTCGAATACCTCGGACGTACCGACTTCCAGGTGAAGATTCGCGGGTTCCGGATCGAGCTCGGGGAGGTGGAGTCGGCCCTGCTCGCACACGATGACGTGGCTGCGGCCGTCGCCGACGTGCGCCGGGGCGGGCGCTTCGGAGACTGGTTGGTCGGGTATGTGGTGCCCGAACCCGGCGCCCAAGTCGATCCGCGGGCTGTGCTCGACTTCGTCGGTACCCGGTTGGCGCCCTATATGGTGCCCGCCGCCGTGATGGTGATCGCGGAGCTGCCGGTAACGGTCCACGGCAAGATCGATCGAAAGGCGCTGCCGGAACCAGACTTCGGTGCCGTGGTCACCGAGAGCCGGCCACCGCGAACTGCGACGGAGACAGTACTCGCCGACTTGTTCGGGGAGGTGCTCGGGCTCGAGTCGGTCGGGGTGGAGGACTCGTTCTTCGCGCTGGGCGGCGACAGCATCATGTCGATTCAGTTGGTGGCTCGCGCGAAGGCGGCGGGGCTGATTCTCTCGCCTCGCGACGTGTTCGAGCGTAGAACCGTAGCAGGCCTGGCCGAGGCGGCACACCACCAACGCACCGATGCGGTGGTGCTCGAGGAACTGGCAGGCGGCGGGGTGGGCCCGGTGCCGTTGACGCCCGTTGTCACGTGGATGCTCGAGCGCAGTGGTGGCAGGCTGGATCGGTTCTCCCAATCTGTATTGGTGACTGCGCCTGCTGGACTCACCCGCAAGGAACTCGCCGCCGCCGTCGACGCAGTGCTCGACCGACACGACATGCTCCGCGCACGTCTTGCTGTCGATGAAGACGGACGGTGGCAGATGACGGTGCTGCCGATCGGATCAGTGGCGGCGAACGCGTTGATCCACCGCGTGCCTGTGGCCACGTTCGACGCGAGCGAGTTCCCGGATGTCGCCGCCGCGGAACTCGCGGCTGCTGCCGACCGGTTGAACCCGGCCACAGCAAGTATGGTCCAGGTGCTCTGGTTCGACGGTCCGGCCGGGTTCGGTCGCCTGTTGCTGGTCGCGCACCACCTCGTAGTCGATGGTGTGTCGTGGCGCATCCTGATCGCGGACCTGGCGGCCGCCTACGCCCAAGTCTGCGCTGGACAGCAGACCGCGCTGCCCGGAATCGGGACGTCGATGCGCCGGTGGGCACACGGTCTCACCGACGCCGCAGCCGATCGTCTGGAAGATGTCGAGTTGTGGAAGTCGATACTGGACGGTCCCGATCCGCCGCTGGGCTCCCGGCCACTGGATCCGGCGATCGATGTCGACGCCGCAACGGGCCGCGTCACTGTAGAGGTTCCAGCGAGCGTTACCGAGGTCCTGCTCACCGCGCTGCCGACGGCCTTCCACGGCGCGGTCGGCGACGGCCTCCTCACCGCGCTCACACTGGCGATGATCCAATGGCGGCGGCGGCATGGTGTCGAGACCGACGACGCGCTGATCAACCTGGAGGGGCACGGTCGAGAAGATCACGTTGCGCCCGGCGCCGATTTGTCCCGGACCATAGGCTGGTTCACCACACTCTTCCCCGTGCGATTCGACCTGAACGGTATCGATGTCGACGACGCCCTTGCGGGTGGTGTGGCTGCCGGGGCAGCGATCAAGGCGGTCAAGGAACAGTTGCTCGCGATTCCCGATCGTGGGATCGGGTACGGGATGCTTCGGTACCTGAACCCGAGCACGGCGGCGGTGCTCAGTCGATTCAGGCCTCCTCAAGTAAGTTTCAACTATCTCGGTCGTGTGGAAACGAGTACGGGAGACGCGCCCTGGCTTCCCCTCGAGGGCAGTGCAGACCTGGGCGGAACTCAGAATGATGACATGCCCGCAGCCTGGGTGGTGGACATCAATGCAGCCACAATCACCCGGGGCGACGAATCGGTGCTCACCGCCACATGGTCCTATCCGACCGGTGTGCTGGACGACGAAGAGGTGAAAGAGCTTTCCGGACTGTGGTTTCGGGCGCTCACCGCATTGGCGGGGCACGCGAGCCAGCCCGACGCGGGTGGGTTGACGCCGTCCGATCTCGACCTCGTCTCCATCGAACAGGCGGATATAGACCGGCTCGAGACGGCCTACCCGGCACTCGTGGACATCTGGCCGCTCTCGCCGCTCCAGGAGGGCCTGCTGTTTCACGCGCAACTCTCCGAGTACCACGTCGATGCCTACCAGGTTCAGTTGGTGCTCGATCTCAGCGGCACCGTCGACTGCAGTCGATTGCGCGGTGCTGCGCAGGGAGTGCTCGACCGGCACGCGAACCTACGGGCGGCCTTCGCCGAAACTGCTACCGGACCGGTGCAGGTGGTTCCGGACCGGGTCAGCCCGCCATGGACGGAAATCGACTTGTCCGAGCTCGACGACACCCACCGCGGTGCGGAGCTCGCCGACGTGATGGCTCGAGACCGCGCTGCGCACTTCGACACGACCGAGCCCCCGCTGCTCCGATTCACGCTGCTGCGCACCGCATCCGACCGGTACCGGTTGGTGATGACCCACCACCACATTCTTCTCGACGGGTGGTCGACGCCGCTCGTGATCAAGGACCTGCTCGTGCTGTATGCCACGGGCGGTGACGTCGCGGCGCTTCCGCAGGTCACGCCCTACCGCGACTATCTGAGGTGGATTCGCCGACAGGATCGCCAACGATCCACGGCTGCCTGGATATCCGCTCTCGCCGGTGTAGAGGAGCCGACTCTGGTGGCCCCCGCCGCACAGGCCATGAGCTTCGCCGAACCGGTCGACGTCCGCCTGGATGTGGGCGAGGACAAGACTCGGAAGCTGGAAACGCTCGCCCGTGAGAGGGGGGTGACCGTCAACACCCTCGTCCAGGTCGCTTGGGGGTTGGTGCTGACCACTGTCGGCGGTCGTGAGGACGTGACGTTCGGTGCAACGGTGTCTGGTCGCCCACCGGCACTGGAGGGCATCGAGTCGATGATCGGCCTGTTCATCAACACCGTGCCCGTTCGCCTGCGCCTGCGCCGGGATGAAACACTCGCCCAACTGCTCGAGCGTTTCCAACGTGAACAGGCGGCCCTGCTCGACCACCACTACCTGGGACTCACGGATATCCAGCGTGCCGTCGGCGACGGTGCGGTGTTCGACACCTTGACCGTGTTCGAGTCGTATCCGGTCGACCGAATGGGATTCTCGGCAGACACCGACATCGACGGCATGCACGTCACGAATATCGAAGGGATCGATTCCACCCACTATCCGCTCACACTGATGGCGCACGTCGACACCGGTCTGCACCTGCGTCTTCGCTACCAGCCGAACGTCTTCGAGAGCGAATTCGCCGAATCGGTGGCGGCGCGGGTTGCCCGCGTCATGCAAATCATGCTGACGGGCATCGACACCCCCATTGCGCAACTCACGTTGCTGTCGCAACCCGAACTCGAGGAGTACACCGCGGTCGCCGGCGCACCGGCCGGTCCACCGCTTTGCCTGTCTCAGATCCTTACCGCAGCAGTCGGGGACCGGCCGGATTCGCCCGCGTTCGTCTTCGACGGCCAGGAGATGAGCTACCGCGAACTCGACGAGCGCTCGAACACATTGGCCCGGATGCTCATCGAACGGGGTGCCGGGCCAGAGACATTCGTCGCGCTCGGGCTGGCACGCTCGGCCGAGTCGGTGCTGTCGGTCTGGGCGGTCGCAAAGACGGGTGCCGCGTTCGTTCCCGTGGACCCGAACTACCCCGCCGACAGGATCGATCACATGTTGCTCGATTCGGGTGCAGCGATGGGCGTGACGACATCGGCTCATCGGCACCGGCTACCCGACTCCGTGCCGTGGTTGGTGCTCGACGATCCGACACTCGACGAGGCCCCGGCCGATGCCGACGCGGCATACTCGGTCGGCACCGCCGACGCGGCATCTTCGGTCGGCACCGCCTCCGGGACCCGTGTCACCGATGTCGATCGCCGGTCGGTGCTCGACACCGACCACGCCGCCTACGTGATCTACACATCCGGGTCGACGGGTCGGCCGAAGGGTGTCGTCGTCACCCACCGGGGCCTGGCGAATCTGCTCGCCGAGCAGAACGAGCGCTACGAAATATCCCCGGACGCGAGGTGCCTGAACATCTGTTCACCGAGCTTCGACGTCGCGATCCTCGAATTGATTCAATCGTGCGCGGCGGGTGCGACTCTGGTGATCGCCCCTCCCGATGTCTACGGTGGTCCCGAACTGGCCGCGTTGTTGCGCAGGGAACGTGTCACACACGCGTGCATCACCCCGGCGGTGCTGGCCACCGTGGAGCGTGACGGCCTAGAGCATCTCGAAGTCCTCGTGGTGGCCGGTGACGCCGTCGGCGAAGAATTGGTGACCACCTGGGGCGCCGATCAGGCGATGTTCAACGGCTACGGTCCCACCGAAGTCACCATCCTCACCACGCTCAGCGAGCCGATGTCCCCCGGTGAGCCTGTCACCATCGGAGGACCTGTCCGCGGCCTCGTGCTGTCCGTTCTCGACAACCGACTGCAGCCGGTTCCGGCGGGAGTGTCCGGCGAACTCTACATCGCGGGACCGGGGTTGGCCCGCGGATACCATCGCAGGCCGGGGCTCACGGCGGAACGATTCGTCGCCAACCCGCACGGTTCGGGCCGGATGTACCGCACAGGTGACGTTGTGCGGTGGCGCCGTGACCATACCCTGGAGTACCTCGGACGCAGTGACTTCCAGGTGAAGATCCGTGGCCAGCGCGTTGAACTCGGGGAGATCGACTCCGTCCTCACCAGTCATCCGAACCTCGACTTCGCCACCACTGTCGGCAGGACCGGCCCGCTCGGTGACACAGCGCTGGTCTCATACGTTCTGCCGCACGACGGTGAGGTGGTGGAGTCCCAGGATGTGCTCGAGTTCGTCGGAGAGATCCTACCCAAGCACATGGTCCCCGCCGCCGTCATGGTGCTCGACGAGATTCCGTTGACGCCGGTAGGAAAGCTGGACCGGAAAGCTTTGCCTGCACCGGAATTCGTATCACCGGCGAGGGGGTACCGAGCACCTGTCACCCCGGTGGAGGAGGCCGTCGCGAGTGCTTTCGCCGACGTGCTCGGCGCTGCGCGGGTCGGTGCGGAAGACAGTTTCTTCGAACTCGGCGGCGACTCTCTCAGTGCCACCAGGGCCGTCTCTCGGATCAACTCCGCCCTTGACGCCGCGATCGGCGTGGCAGCACTGTTCGACGCCCCCGTGGTGGCTGACCTCGCGGTTCGGATCGAATCCGAACAGGGAACAACGACGTCGGTGGCGCTCGCCGCGCGACCGCGGCCCGAACGGATACCCTTGTCGCTCGCGCAGCAACGAATGTGGTTCGTCAACCAGTTCGATACTTCTTCACCCGCTTACAACATCCCGATAGCCCTGAGACTGTCCGGTGCCCTCGATCGAGACGCCCTGAGTGCGGCGGTGGGCGATGTCGTGGAGCGGCACGAGTCTCTGCGAACCGTATTTCCGGGTTCGGTGGATGGACCGCACCAGGTGATCGTCGATCCCGGACAGGCAACGCCACCGCTCGAGTCGCTGGTGGTCTCGGATGACAGGGACCTACGGGATGCGCTCTCAGCCTTCGCTGCCACCGGCTTCGATGTGAGCTCTGAGATTCCCTTCCGGGTGACCTTGCTCGAAACCGGTTCGGACCAGCACGTTCTGGCAATCGTGGTGCATCACATCGCGGCCGACGGGTTCTCCATGATGCCACTGGCACGGGATCTCATGCTCGCATATACGGCCAGGACGATGGGGGAGACACCCGGCTGGAAGCCGCTATCGGTGCAGTACGCCGATTACAGTGTGTGGCAACGAGATTTCCTCGGTTCCGAGGACGAATCCGGTTCCGTGATCTCGAGGCAACTGGCCTACTGGTCACGCACCCTCTCCGAAACTCCGGAGGTGCTTGCGATCCCGGTCGATCGGCCTCGACCATCCGAGCGGTCGTATCGTGGCGAGGTCGTGGAATTCACGGTGCCGACCGGTCTGCACGGGGAGCTCGACAATCTGGCGACGAAGCACAATTCGACACTGTTCATGGTGATGCACGCTGGATTCGCCGTTCTCCTGTCGCGGCTGTCTGGCTGCGACGAGGTCACCATGGGAACTCCGGTCGCAGGCAGGGGTCAGGCGGCGCTCGACGATGTGGTCGGCATGTTCGTCAATACCCTGGTGTTGCGGACACCGGTGGACGCGCGGGCGTCGTTCGGTGAGGTATTGAAAGCGGTCCGAGCTGTGGACCTCGGCGCATTCGAGCACGCGGACATTCCCTTCGAACGACTGGTCGACCACCTCGCTCCCGAGCGGTCCACCTCGCACGCGCCGCTGTTCCAGGTGCTGATCGAGTTCCGGAGCGCGCAGGGTCCCCGCCTCGAACTGCCCGGACTGATCGTCGACTCTGTCGACGTAGACCTCGCAGTTGCGAAGTTCGACTTGGAGTTGAGTCTCGAGGAACGCGTCGACGTGGACGGCGCACCGGCGGGGATTGTCGCAGGCCTACGCTTTGCGACGGACGTCTTCGATCGCGAGACCGTGGTTCGCCTCGGAGAGCGGTTCATGCGGGTACTCAGGTCGGTGACAGCTGCCGGAGACCTGCCGGTGGGTGACATCGAGATCCTGGACCGTGCGGAGCGTGGTCTGCTCTTGCCGCCGCCTGCCGCCAAGCCTGTCGAGTCGGCCGCAACCCTTCCCGAACTCTTCGAGCGAGTCGTGGATCGTTGCGGAGGAGCGAAGGCCGTCGTCTGCGAGGGTGTCTCGCTGACCTATGACGAACTCGATGCGCGGTCGAATCGGTTGGCGCGGTTGCTGATCGCACGGGGTGCCGGCCCCGAGACCTTGGTAGCGGTGGCGGTCGTCCGGTCGGTCGATCTGGTGGTGGCGATTCTCGCGGTGGTGAAGGCCGGCGCCGGCTACCTGCCGGTCGACGTCACGTATCCGGCGGAACGGTTGGAGTTCGTGTTCGCCGACGCACGTCCGGTATGTGTGCTGACCACCGAGAGCGACGCCGACGCTGTCCGGTCGAGTGGAGTTCCGATACTCGTGATCGACACCCCTGCCGTGGCTGCCGAACTCGAGCGTCAATCACCCCAGCCGGTCTCCGACATGGACCGGACGGGACCGATGCACCCGGATGCGGTTGCCTACGTGATCTACACCTCCGGGTCGACGGGGCAGCCGAAAGGCGTTCAGGTATCGCACCGCAATGTTGCGACTCTGTTCTCCAGTACCCAGTCGCTGTTCGGATTCGGCCAAACCGACGTGTGGACCATGTTCCACTCGGCAGCGTTCGACTTCTCCGTCTGGGAGTTGTGGGGCGCGCTGGTGCACGGTGGCAGGTTGGTAGTGGTGGACTACTTCACGACGCGTTCACCGGACACTTTCCTGCGGCTCCTTCGTGACGAGAAAGTCACCGTGCTGAACCAAACGCCCACCGCGTTCTACCAACTCGTGGAGGCAGACCGGAAGTCGGGCGACGGCGAACTCGCTCTTCGCTACGTCGTGTTCGGCGGGGAGGCGCTCGACCTCGGGCAGCTGACCCGTTGGTATACACGGCACGCCGACACTGCACCGGTCCTGGTCAACATGTACGGCATCACCGAGACGACGGTGCACGTCAGCCATCTTCCTATGGACGAGCAGCTTGCGGCGGAGGCGTCCGGGTCCGTGATCGGCCGGGCGATTCCCGGCCTGCGGGTGTATGTGCTGGACTCGCGTATGCACCCGGTGCCTGCGGGGGTGGTGGGGGAACTCTACGTTTCCGGCACGCAGGTTTCGCGCGGGTACCTCGGCCGGTCCGCTCTCACGTCGACACGGTTCGTGGCCGACCCGTACAGATCCGGCACCCGAATGTACCGGACAGGCGACCTCGGCCGTTGGGACAAGGACGGACGCGTCGAATACCTCGGCCGCAACGACTTCCAGGTGCAGCTGAAGGGATTCCGGATCGAACTGGGTGAGGTGGAATCCGCGCTGCTCGCCTGCGAAGGGGTGGCGCAATCGGTGGTGCTGTCGCGCAGTGAGCGACTGGTGGGCTATGTGGTGCCGGAGACCGGCCGAATTCTCGACCCGGTGGCGATCATCGATGAGGTCGGTGATCGTCTGGCGGCGCACATGGTTCCGGCCGCAGTTGTGGTACTCGACGCGCTGCCGCTCACCGTGAACGGCAAACTCGACCGCCGCGCTCTCCCCGAACCGGACTTCGGACAACGAGTGTCGCAGACCAGAGCGCCGGTGACCGAGGCGGAGCGAATCCTCGCCGACCTGTTCGCCGAGGTGCTCGGTCTCGAATCGGTAGGCGTGGACGACTCGTTCTTCGCCTTGGGTGGCGACTCCATCATGTCGATCCAGCTCGTCACCCGAGCGAAGGCATCCGGCGTCTTGATCACTCCGCGTGACGTGTTCGAGCGCAAGACGGTCGCCGCGCTGGCGGAGACGGCGAGGACGGGGCAGGAGGCGGTTACCCTCGAGGAGTTGCCGGGCGGCGGGGTCGGTGAGCTTCCGCTGGCCCCCATCGTGCACTGGATGTTGGACAGGGGTGGCGATTTCCGGCGGTACTCTCAGACCGCCCTGTTCACCACACCCGCCGATCTCGATGGGCGGATCTTGACGGAAGCTATGCAGGCGGTCCTGGACCGGCACGACATTCTGCGCTCGAGACTGCATCGCAGCGACCGGTCCGAACGAGGCTGGTCGATGGCGGTGCAACGGCCGGGCTGGGTACGCGCGTCCACCGTGGTGCGGACGGTACCCCTCGACTCCGAGGAGTCGTTCACCGATACCGCACAGCGCGAACTCGAGTTGGCGGCAGACCGTCTCGACCCGGAGTCGGGTGTGATGGTGCAGGCAGTGTGGTTCGAGAACAACGAGTCTCCGCAGGCAACGGGCCGGTTGCTGATCGTTGCTCACCACACCGTGGTCGACGGGGTGTCCTGGCGAATTCTGATCCCAGACCTAGCCCTCGCGTGCGCGCGGGTGAAGTCGGGAGAGGCGCCTGCCCTGCCCGTTGTAGGGACTTCGATGCGCCGGTGGGCGCATGCCCTCACCGATGCGGCGCAGGAACCTGATCGAAAAGCCGAGCTCACTGCGTGGCGGCGAATGCTGGACGCACCCGACCCGCTGTTGGGATCACGGCCTCTCGTCTCTTCCGACCGCCAGACCTCGAAGGTCGAGGTCCGGGTTCCCGCAGACGTGACCGAAGTCCTGCTGACCTCGCTTCCTCGAGCCTTCCACGGCAATGTGGCAGACGCGTTGCTGACAGCCCTGGCGCTGGCGCTCGTGCGCTGGCGGCGGATACGCGGGATCGAATCCTCCGATGCTCTTGTGAATCTCGAAGGACACGGCCGCGAGGAGCAAGTGGTTCCGGGGGCGGATCTGGTCCGAACAGTCGGATGGTTCACCACGATCTTCCCCGTGCGCCTCGATCTCGGTGCCGTGGACGTCGACGACGCGTTCAGCGGTGGCAGTGCGGCCGGAGACGCGATCAAGTCGGTGAAGGAGCGGTTGCATTCGATCCCTGACCACGGCATCGGTTTCGGTCTCCTCCGATACCTCAATGACTCTACAGCGCAGGAACTTTCGGAATTTTCGAGTCCGCAGTTGAGTTTCAACTACCTCGGCAGGATCGGCGCCGGTCCCGCGACGAACGGTGACTGGATGCCGTTATCCGATGCCGGACTCGATGCGGACGCATACTCGGACATGCCGCTGGTCGCCACGGTCGATGTGAACGCGATGACCACCGAGACCGCAGCGGGTTCCACGCTCGTCGCCACGTGGTCGTTCCCAGTCGACGTGCTCACGGATGCCGACGCCACGGAACTTGCGGGGCTGTGGGTGACGGCACTGGAAGCTCTTGCGGCGCACACCCAGTCGGGCGGCGGCGGATTCACCCCATCCGACCTCGACCTCGTCAGGCTCGGACAGGGCGCGATCGACGACCTCGCGAGCCGGTACCCGGCGATGGCCGACGTGTGGCCGCTGACTCCGCTGCAGTCGGGCATGCTGTTCCATGCCGAACTGGCTGACGAGTCCGTGGACGCATACCTCGTGCAGTTGAGCCTCGATCTCGGCGGGGACGTGGACGCCGAACGACTGCGCCGTGCGGCACGAGCCCTTCTCGACCGGCACCCCAACCTGCGCACCGCATTCGTCCACGATGCCGAGGGCGGAGCTGTGCAGGTGGTATCGCAGACCGTTGCGTTGCCCTATCGAGAGATAGATCTGAGCGGACTCGACAGTGACGCTGCTGCCGCAGAAATCGAGCGGCTGCTGGCCGAAGACCGGACCACGCCATTCGATATGGCGACACCGCCGTTGATTCGGTTCCTCCTCATCGCGTGCCCCGGCGGAACGTACCGGCTGGTCTCGACCAACCATCACATACTTCTCGACGGTTGGTCGATGCCACTGCTGATCCGGGAATTGCTCACTCTGTACGCCACGGATGCAGATCCGTCCCCGCTGCCTCGCGTCGGCGACTACCGCGATTATCTCGAGTGGTTGACCAAGCGCGACCGCTACGAGTCGGCCCGTTCCTGGGCAGACACGCTGGCTGGGGTGGAAGAACCGACGCTGTTGGTCCCCGAGGACCGGGCACGGCGGTTGTCCACGGTCTCGTCGGAGTGGGAATTCGACCTCGATGAGGACCGAACGAACGAGTTGCGCGAGTTTGCCCGTGCGCGGGGGCTCACGCTCAACAGCATTCTCCAAACCGCATGGGGCATAGTTCTGGCGATGCTGACCGGGCGTACCGAAGTCGTATTCGGCGCCACCGTATCCGGGCGACCGCCAGAGCTGTCCGGGATAGAGACGATGATCGGACTGTTCATCAACACTGTCCCGGTGCGCGTCACAGTGCGTCCGGCCGAAACCTTGGGCGCGTTGCTCGAGCGTGTGCAGGCTGAACAGGCGCAGATGCTCGACCACCACTACACGGGCCTCGGGGACATCCAGAATGCCGTGGGAGCAGGCGTCGGCTTCGATACGTTGACGGTCTTCGAGTCGTACCCGGTTGATCGCGCCGGACTGTCGGAGGAGACCGACATCGCAGGCCTGCGCGTGACGGGGGTCCAGGTCCGCGACGCAGCCCACTACCCGCTCAGCCTCGTCGCGTCGGCAGACAAGAGCCTGCACCTGAAGTTCGAGTACGTGCCCGATCTGTTCGACGAGGCCGCGATCGAGAGCATCGCGCAGCGGGTGGTGCGTGTGCTCTCGGCCTGCGCCGGACCCGAAACGACGCTCGCCGAGCTGTCACTGCTCACCGACCGGGAACGAGGGGAACTGGTTCCGGTACGGGGCGGTGAGGGCCGCTCGGTCCGCACGCTCGGTCAGATTTTCACTGACGCTGCGGCAATGGATCCGGATGCTCTCGCACTGCTGTCAGGTGACGAGGAGGTGTCGTACCGCGAACTCGATGACCGTTCGAACCGGCTGGCACGGATGCTGATCGAGGCAGGTGCGGGTCCGGAAACCTCGGTGGCGGTAGGTATCGCCCGCTCGATCGAGTCGGTGGAATGTGTCTGGGCGGTCGCCAAGGCGGGAGCCGTATTCGTACCTGTCGACCCGAACTACCCAGATGAGCGCATCCTGGACATGCTGACCGATTCGGGATGCATTCTCGGCCTGACAACCGCTGAGTACCGTGATCGGCTACCTGGAAGCGTCGATTGGCTGATCCTCGACGACCCGGCTTTCACCGACGAATCGGCGAGCCGGTCCGTGGCACCTGTCGGCGACGACGAACGTCTCGGCCCGGTGACTCTCGACACCGCCGCCTACCTTGTGTACACGTCGGGTTCGACCGGCAGACCGAAAGGTGTCACCGTCACTCATCGCGGCCTCGACAACTTCGCGCGCGAGCAACTCACCCGGTTCGGCGCCGGTCCGGGGTCGCGCACGCTGCACTTCTCGACGCCGAGCTTCGACGGGTCCGTGTTCGAGTACCTGCAGGCATTCGGTGCCGGGGCGACGATGGTGATAGCGCCGACCACGGTATTCGGTGGTGAAGAGCTCGCCCAAGTGATTGGCGACCGGGGCGTCAGCCACGCCTTCATCACCACTGCGGCGCTCGCATCGCTCGACCCGGTCGGCCTGGACGATTTCACCGATGTCGTCGTCGGTGGGGAGGCTTGCCCGCCCGAACTCGTGACCAGATGGGCACCGGGGCGGCGGCTCTACAACGCCTATGGGCCCACCGAGACCACGGTGATGTCCAACATCAGTGATCCAATGGTCGTTGGTGGGCCGATCACCATCGGGGGACCGATCGGTGGAGTCGCGGAATTGGTGCTGGACGCGCGACTACAACCTGTTCCCGTCGGTGTGCCCGGGGATTTGTACATTGCCGGAGCCGGCCTGGCGCGGGGTTACCATCGCCGCGCGGCGCTTACCGCAGAACGATTCGTGGCCAACCCGTCCGAGCCGGGCGAGCGAATGTACCGCACGGGTGACATCGTGCGCTGGACCGCCGAGCACACCATCGAATACGTGGGCCGTAGCGACTTCCAGGTGAAGGTACGCGGGTTCCGGGTCGAACTCGGCGAGATCGACGCCACGGTGACCGCCGATCCCGAGGTTCGATTCTCGGCCACGGTCGCCTGCCGAGGTCCGTCCGGAGACACGCTCCTCGCGTCGTATGTCGTGCCCGCACCGGGATGCACGCTCGAGGCAACCGAGATCATGGACCGTCTCGCGGCGCGGTTGCCCGCCCACATGGTTCCGTCGTCGATCTCGGTGCTGGAGAAGATTCCACTCACCGCGGTCGGAAAGTTCGATCGAAAGGCTCTGCCAGAGCCTGATTTCGGGATCACGACGGCGGAGTACAGGGCGCCGGCCAACCCGGTCGAGGAGACGGTGGCCGAGGTCTTCGCAGAGGTACTCGGCCGGGATCGTGTCAGTGTGGATGCGGGATTCTTCGACCTCGGCGGCAACTCTTTGAGCGCAACCAGAGCGGTGGCTCGTCTGCGCGCCGCGCTCGATACCGACATCGGAGTGCGGGCACTGTTCGAAGCGCCGACGGTCGAGGAGATCGCGGTGCGCATCGAGCATGCCGACGCCGGTCCGGCCGGGCGCCCCGAACTCATTGCGCGCGAGCGCCCGGACCGGATCCCGTTGTCTTATGCGCAGCAACGTATGTGGTTCATCAACCAGTACGACACGAGTTCGTCCGCCTACAACATTCCGATGGTGGTACGCCTCGCCGGGGACCTCGACGTGGACGCATTGGCTTCGGCGATCGCCGACGTCGTGACCAGGCACGAGTCGTTGCGTACACGATTCCCGCTCCGGGATCGCGAACCCGTGCAGGAGGTGCTCGAACCCGAGACGCTGCTGCTCACACCCGCACAGGTCGCAGATGATCACCAATTGCGGGAAGAGTTGACGCGGCTGGTGTCGTCCGGATTCGATGTCACGACCTCTGTG
This sequence comes from Rhodococcus sp. NPDC049939, assembly GCF_040656415.1. Lineage (NCBI taxonomy): Bacteria > Bacillati > Actinomycetota > Actinomycetes > Mycobacteriales > Nocardiaceae > Rhodococcus > Rhodococcus sp. NPDC049939. Next base: position 291,053 of record NZ_JBFAMC010000001.1, read on the forward strand.
CCACTGCGTATCGCGTTGTACGCCGCCGACGACTCGACGCACGTGCTTGTCGTGGTGGTGCACCACATCTCGGCCGATGGGTTCTCGATCGGACCACTCGTGCGGGATGTGATGATCGCTTACGAGTCTCGGGTACGCGGGTCCGCACCCGATTGGCCGCCGCTCCCGGTCCAGTACGCGGACTACGCACTGTGGCAACGGCAACTGCTGGGCAGTGAAGACGACCCTGAATCGGTGATCTCGCGACAACTGGACTACTGGACGTCCACACTGTCGGGTCTCCCCGAACTTCTGGAACTGCCGACCGACCGGCAAAGGCCCGCCCAGCAGTCGTTCCGCGGAGACCGCGTACGTTTCGCGATCGAAGCTGAGCTGCACCAGAGGATCAGGGCACTGGCACGCCGCTACGGGTCGACCGAATTCATGGTCGTGCATGCCGCACTGGCGATCTTGCTCGGACGACTAGGTGCCACCGACGACGTGACGATCGGAACCCCGATCGCAGGCCGGGGCGATGCCGCGCTCGACGATCTCGTTGGGATGTTCGTCGGCACCCTCGTCCTGCGCAGCACGGTGGAAGCTGGAGAATCGTTTGCCGCACTCCTCGAACACGTCCGGGATGTCGATCTGGGCGCCTTCGCGCACGCCGATGTTCCCTTCGAACGCGTTGTGGATGCCGTGGGCCCGGTGCGGTCGACCGCACACTCACCGATGTTCCAGGTATCGCTGGAATTCCAGAACACCGAGCGCCCCACGCTGCAGTTGCCGGGGTTGACCGTCGAGGGCCTCGATCCGGCTGTGCACGTCGTCAAGGTCGATCTCGAGGTAATCCTCGTCGATCAGCTCGATGCGGACGGTGTCGCCGCAGGCATGTCCGGTGCGATCGACTACGCGCTCGATCTGTTCGACCCCGCGACCGTGGAGAGCTTCGCGGAGAGGTTCGTTCGAATACTCGAGGCCGTCACTGTCGACCCGGACCTCTCGGTGGGCGACATCGAGATACTCGGAGCCCACGAGGTCGCGGGGTTGGCCCCGGCCCGAGGTCCTTCCGACGCACCGGATCTTCTTCTGCCGGAACTGCTGTCGGCGGCGGCGAATCGAGATCCGGACGCGGTTGCGGTGTCGTATCAGGGACGGCCGATGTCGTACCACGACTTGGACGTGGGATCGAACCAACTGGCACGCAGGCTGATCGAGATCGGTGCGGGGCCGGGCAAAGCGGTCGCGGTCAGCGCCGCGCGGTCCACCGAGTCGGTATCGGCCGTTTGGGCGGTCGCCCGGACCGGCGCGGCCTTCCTGCCGGTCGACCCTGGATATCCGCTCGAACGGATCGAGCACATGCTCTCCGACTCCGGTGCGGTGTCGGGCGTGACCCTCCGTGCGCACAGAGATCGGCTTCCCGACAGTGTGAACTGGGTCGTAATCGACGACGCCGATGAGCAACAGCGGATTCATGAACAGGCCGGCGACCCGGTCACCGATTTCGATCGGATCGTCCCGCTACGAGAGTTGCATCCCGCCTATCTCATCTACACCTCCGGATCGACGGGGACCCCTAAAGGTGTGGCGGTCACACACCGTGGCCTGGCGAACCTGGCCGCCGAGGAGCGTGACCGCTTGGCGGTGACACCCGAGTCCCGAATTCTGCACTTTGCGTCACCGAGCTTCGACGCATCCGTCTTCGAACTCGTCATGGCGTTCTGTGCTGGTGCGACGCTGGTGATCGCGCCGCCGACGATTCTCGGTGGTTCAGAACTCGCCCAGATGATCGGCGAGGAGCAGGTGTCCCATGGGTTCGTCACCCCCACCGCGTTGGCCTCGATGGATCCACGCGGGTTCGAATCGCTGCGGTCTCTGGTGGTGGCCGGCGAGCCGTGCTCGCCCGAACTCGTCGCCCGATGGGCTCCTGGCCGCCGGATGTTCAACGCTTACGGGCCGACCGAGACCACGATCATGTCGAACATCAGCGACGAGCTGGTACCCGGCGAAGCGATCACGCTCGGCGCACCGACGCGGGGTATCGCGGAGGTGGTGCTCGATTCCCGTCTGCGCCCCGTCCCCGTGGGCGTCGTGGGTGAATTGTATGTGTCGGGGCGCGCCCTGGCCGACAGGTATCACCGTCGGCCCGCGTTGACGGCATCGCGGTTCGTGGCCTCGCCGTGGGGTGCGCCGGGAGAGCGGATGTACCGCACCGGCGATGTCGTACGGTGGCGCAGCGATGGAACTCTCGAGTACGTGGGCCGCAGCGACTTCCAGGTAAAGATCCGCGGCTTCCGTATCGAGCCCGGGGAGATCGACGCGGCGCTGCTCGATCATGCCGAGGTCGAGTTCGCGGCCACGATCGGCAGGGTCGGTCCCGCGGGTGAATCCTTGCTCGTCTCCTATGTGCGCCCGGTCGACGGCGCGAGCATCGAGACCACGGACCTTCTCCGAGCGGTCGGGCAGCGACTGCCCGCCCACATGGTGCCTGCGGCGATCGTCGAAGTCGACGAGGTTCCGCTCACCCCGGCAGGCAAGCTGGATCGCCACGCGCTGCCCGCACCCGAGTTCCTCTCGGGTACCACGTACCGGCCACCAGCCAACGCTCTCGAAGAAGCGATCGTCGATGTGTTCGCCGAGGTACTCGGACTGGAGCGAGTGGGCGCCGATGACAACTTCTTCGAGCGGGGCGGTAACTCTCTCCTCGCGACGAAGGTGTCGTCCGGCCTGCAGGATCGGCTGGGGCGGAAGATCCCGTTGCAATGGATTTTCCTGGATGCGACACCGTCCGGGCTGGCCCATCGAATCGAACTGCCCTCCGCGGAGGGCGGCGTCGAGGAAGCCCTGGCCGTGGTGATCCCATTGCTTTCCGAAGGCGACGGCCGCCCGTTGTTCTGCGTACATCCGGGGATCGGACTGTCGTGGGGGTACGCCGGATTCGTGCCGTACCTGCCGAAGGGCCGCCGTGCGTTCGGGCTGCAACTTCCCGCGATCAGTGGCGAGCCGCTATCCGAATCGATCGAGGAACTCGCGCACCGATACGTTCGAGAGATCCGGGCCATCCAGCCCGAAGGGCCCTATGACCTGCTGGGGTGGTCGCTCGGCGGGGTCATCGCCCACGCCATGGCTGTAGAACTCCAAGAGGCCGGAGAACAAGTGTCGACGCTCACCCTCATGGACAGCTACCCGGAAGACGGCGTGGAGCCGATATTCGGCAGACTCGGAATGCATGATTTGCTCCTCGGTCTGGGTATCGATACCAACATTCCGGACAGCGAGTTGACGTACGAGCGTGCTGCCCGACTGCTGAACGAGACGTTCGGCATCGACGATGGCGTGACGGCTGCTCATCTGGAGCGGATCAACGCGGGGTACGAGAATTCGAGGCAGTTGGTGCACCGGTTCGTCCCCCGTGTCTTCGAAGGGGATGTGCTCGTCTTTTCTGCCTCGCGCGATGAGGACGAAACGAGCCGAGAAGGTCAGCAGAACTCCGAAACAGCCATGGCCAGAACACGATCTGCGCACGAGTGGCGGCCGATCGTGACCGGGCGAATCACTGAGCACAAGGTGGACTGCGGGCACAATCAGATGATCGAACCGCGCTCCCTCGCGGTCATCGGGCCACTACTCTCACGGGCACTCACCGACCGCCGCTGAACTGGATGATTCGATCCCGCACCTGCCCGTTTCACGGCCGATCGCATACGACTCGAGTGGGAGGCGGGGGACGGGCCCGGTAGTCCGGAAGCGGTGTTCGGCGAGAATATGGATGGTATGGCGGGCCGGCTCACCCAAATCCGCTGGTTGTCGACGCCCCAAGCCGCGGGTACCGTTGCTGGGGGTATGCAAATTGCGACACGTCGTGAGTGCCTGTGTCAAGGTCGGTGAGTTTCGTGGGAAAGAGGAGGTGTGGCATCGGAATGAGAAGCCAACCTCCCAGTATCAACTGAAACCGCTCCACCGGTATGTGCTGCGGTTTCATGTTGTGCCCTCAGCCCGTATTCGCCGGCACGATGTTGTTCTGCCGACTTCCTCGAAAGCTCCACCATGCCTCAGTTGCGTCCGATCCGTTCACTTCTGCCCAGCCGTTCCACCGGTCTGACCGGCGCCGACACCGCCGCCGGTGAAGAGGCTGCTCACCGTGGCGCAGAAGCAGTGTCTCCGAAGCCGAAGGTGGATCGAAGTTCCGTCGGAAAAGTGGTCCAAAGCGCCGTCTACCGTGACGGCAAGAGGATTGCCACCGCTGCCACCCTGTCCGAGGCTCTCCGTGGCGTGCAGGACTCGTCTTCGATGGCTTGGATCGGCATGTACCGCCCCAACGAATCCCAGTTGTATGCGGCAGCTGAGCAATTCGATCTGCATGAACTGGCGGTGGAGGACGCCATCGTCGCCCATCAGCGCCCCAAGCTCGAGCGCTACGGTGAGACCCTGTTCGTGGTCCTACGTGCGGCGCGGTACCGCGACGAGACAGAGAGCGTCGAGTTCGGTGAGTTGCACGTCTTTTGCGGTCCGAGTTTCGTGCTCACCGTCCGGCACAGCGAATCACCTGATCTCGCGGCGGTCCGGCGGCGAATGGAGGGCGATCCGAACTTGCTCCGTCTGGGGACCGAGGCTGTCCTCTATGCAATCCTCGACGCGGTTGTCGACGGATACGCGCCGGTGGTGTCCGGGCTGCAGAACGACATCGACGAGATCGAGACCGAGGTCTTCAGCGGAGCGCCCGGAGTGTCGCGACGCATCTATGAACTGACCAGAGAGGTCATCGAGTTCCAGAGGGCGACGAGGCCTCTGCTCGGCATGCTGCAGGGATTGTCGGCGGGATTCCACAAGTACAACACCGACGACGAGCTGCGACGCTATCTTCGGGACGTCACCGACCATGCGACTGTCGCAGTCGAACGGGCCGACAACTTTCGCCAGTTGCTCGGGAACATTTTGACGGTCAACGCCACACTGGTCTCGCAGGAGCAGAACGAAGAGATTCGCAATCTGACCCATGCCAGCATCGAGCAGAACGAAGAAATCAAGAAGGTGTCGGCATACGCGGCGATTCTCTTCGCGCCGACCCTGATCGGGACCATTTACGGTATGAACTTCGACTTCATGCCCGAATTGCATTGGGATTTCGGGTATCCGTTCGCCCTGTCGCTGATGGCGCTTACCTGTACCACGCTGTTCACGGTCTTCAAACGCCGCAACTGGTTGTGACAGGAGCCAACTGCGGGGAATGGAATCGCAGGTGGTCGATCGACGCGGTCAGAGTTCGCCCGTGCCGTCGGCGAATTGCCACCGTAGCCCTATCGCACACTATTTGAGGGCAACACCGTCCGAGTTGCCAACTGCGGTGACACTATGGACAAGTGGATCTTCCCGTGATGCCGCCACTGCAGCCCATGCTCGCGAAAGCTGCTTCGCGCATACCGCCGCAACCTGACTCCGGATCGACGTGGCTGTACGAGCCGAAGTGGGACGGATTCCGCGCCCTGGTATTTCGTGACGGTGCCGAGGTGGTGCTCTGTTCGCGTGGCGGAAAGGACCTGGCCAGGTACTTTCCCGAACTTGTGCGTGCGGTGAGGGATGAATTGCCGCAGCGGTGCGTGCTCGACGGTGAACTCGTCGTGCCGCGGAGTATCGGCGGCCGCACGCGCCTGGACTGGGAATCGTTGTCAGAGCGCATTCATCCGGCGACCAGTCGGGTGACGATGCTGTCGGAGAAGACTCCAGCCCAGTTCATCGCTTTCGATATGCTCGCCCTCGGCAACCACGACTCGAGCCGGGAAGACTTCTCCGCTCGCCGTGCGCAATTGGTTGACACCATCGGCGGTGGACCCACTTGCCACGTGACCGCAGCAACCGGATCCAGCGAGATCGCCGCCGAGTGGTTCGAGATGTTCGAGGGCGCAGGCCTCGACGGTGTGGTGGCAAAGAAACTCGTCGGCCCGTACATGCCGAACAAGCGGGAAATGGTGAAGGTGAAGCACTCCCGAACCGCAGACTGTGTAGTCATCGGATACCGGCCGCACAAGAGTCAACCAGGTATCGGATCCATGCTGCTCGGCCTCTATGACGGCGACCAGATCGCGATGGTCGGCGGTGCATCGGCTTTCACTTCGGCTCGGCGCGTCGAATTGCTCGCCGAGCTGGAGGAACTGCGTGTCGGCGAGGACGTCGTCGCCGAGGGTGAGCCCACCCGTTGGCGATCCGGCAACGACCGGCGCTGGGTGCCGCTGCGACCCGAGCGGGTCGTCGAGGTGGCGTACGACCAGATGGAGGGTTCCCGTTTCCGGCATGCGGCGCGGTTCCTGCGCTGGCGTCCGGACCGCACACCTGACGAGTGCACGTTCGGGCAACTGGAGGTTCCGGTCCGATACGACCTTGACGACGTACTGACGGGAGGTTCGTAGATGGCGAGCCCTGCGGAAGAACTCGACGTCGATGGCGTCACCGTACGTCTGTCGAATCCGGACAAGATCTACTATCGGAAACTTGGCGCCGAAGGTGGCACGAAACGGCATCTGGTGGAGTATTACCGTTCGGTCGCCCGAAGCGGCGCGCTGCTCGACGCGTTACTCGACCGACCGACGCACCTGCAGCGGTTCCCGGACGGCATCGACGGTGAAGAGATCTACCAGAAACGAATTCCGGCGAAGCGCCCCGACCACGTCGGCTCATGTGAGGTGACGTTCCCTTCGGGTCGGAAGGCAGATGTGCTGCGAGTGCGAAGCGCTCCGGACATCGTCTGGGCAGCAAACCTCGGCAACATCACGTTCCATCCGTGGGCAGTCCGGTATCCCGATGTCGACCATCCTGACGAATTGCGGATCGACCTGGACCCGCAACCAGGCACCGGATTCGATGATGCCCGCGCGGTCGCACTCGAGGTGCTCCGACCGCTGTTGAGCGAACTCGGTCTCACGGGGTTTCCGAAGACGTCGGGGGGCCGCGGCCTGCACGTGTATCTGCGCATCGAGCAACGATGGGACTTCGTGCAGGTGCGGCGGGCGGGCATCGCCCTGGCTCGTGAGATCGAGCGGCGCAGTGGGGATCGGGCCACCACGAACTGGTGGAAGGAGGAGCGCGGCGAGCGCATCTTCCTCGACTTCAATCAGAATGCCCGCGACAAGACCATCGCGTCCGCATACTCGGCACGCAAAACACCGATTGCGACAGTGTCCACACCGGTAACGTGGGATGAACTCGTCGATGTCGACCCCGACGAGTTGACTATCTCGACGGTGCCTACGTTGCTCGAGAAGCGCGGCGACCCGATGTCGGCCATGAGTGACACGGTGCAGTCACTCGATGTGCTGCTCGAGATGGCGGATCGAGATGACGCAAGGGGGCTCGGAGACCTCCCGTACCCGCCCAACTACCCCAAGATGCCCGGCGAACCGAAAAGAGTACAGCCCAGTCGGGACCGTGATCGCCGGTAGCGACGCAAGCACAGCCTTCGCAAGGCTCGGCGTCGGGAAGGTTAGGTCGCAATGAACTATCCGACAGTCAGCACCGCCGGAGTCCTTCTCGGTGTGCTCGTTGCGGCACTCGGAACACTGGCGATCGCGCCGGCCACCGCGTCTGCCCTGTCCATCTCTTGCGCCGGACAGGCCGGCTTGGGTGAAACCGCGATCGTCGGTCATACAGGCTGCGGTGCTCTCGCCGATTCGAGTAGCACTTCTGTGGCATTCAGCAGAGAAGGCGTGGGTTTCGCCGATGCAGCTCGGGCGGGCGCGGCACTCGGGGTCGGACTCGACGGCGGTGTCGGTGCCGCCGAAGCGAGAGGCAGTGCGGTCGCCGCGATCGCGGTTGGGCCCGAGAGCGTCGCCATCGGGACCGTCACCGGCGGCGGTCCAGCGTTGGCGCTCAGCGGTCCGGGCGGGCGAGCACTGGTCGCGGAACCGGCCAGGGGTGTGGTGTGCTCAGGCGGACCGTCGCTCGCCATCAATTTCCATGCTGGTCAAGCATGTCTGAGCGACGGCAGCACATCCTGGCAGCTTCCCTGACCTATCGCCGGTTCGCGTCGTAGGGTGATGTCAACCCCCAACGCAACCGCATCTACGAACCGAGGAAGCATCATGAGTGAGCACGTCTACAGGGTTGTCGAGATCGTCGGTTCGTCGACCGAGAGTACCGATGCCGCCATCAGGAACGCGATCGGGCGCGCAAACGAAACCTTGCGCAACCTCGAGTGGTTCGAGATCGTCAGCACTCGTGGCCACATCGAGAATGGTGCCGTCGCGCACTACCAGGTGACGGTCAAGATCGGATTCCGTGTCGAGCCCGGCGATGCCGTCTGAATTGACGCTCAGTGTTACAAGCGGGCCCAGCCCAAGCAGTTTTCGACCCGAAAGAGGTCATTGTGGAAGGGATCATCGAAAGTCGATCCCATATCCACTGTGGTGACCGAGGTGACTTCGCAGCAGTCGCGTGAACTCGTCTCGAAGCGGGCGGGCCGGTCTGGCTCTCGACCGAAACTGGAACACGTTATAGTCTGTTTTCACGTTTTGGATGCCGGAGTTCGCGCATCCGGGTAGGGGAGAACCGTGACTTATGTGATCACGCAGCCGTGCTGCAGCGACGCCTCATGCGTAGATGTCTGCCCGGTCAACTGCATCCATCCCACTCCGGAGGAAGAGACCTTCGCGACAGCGGAGATGCTTTACATCGACCCGGACACTTGCATCGACTGCGGTGCCTGCGTTGACGAATGCCCGGTGGACGCGATCTACGCCGAGAATGAACTCCCGGATATCGACGAGCCGTATCTCGACATCAACGCCCAGTACTACAGCAAGTACCCCATCGGACCCGACTGGCCCGAACCGCTGAAGTTCCCGGTGATCGACGAGGCATTGGGAACGCTCCGTGTCGCCGTCGTCGGATCCGGTCCGGCTGCGTGTTACGCCGCGATGGAACTGACTGCAAAGCCACGCGTCGAGGTAGACATCTTCGACCGCCTACCCACCCCGTACGGCCTGGTCCGGGCGGGGGTCGCACCTGACCACCAGAGCACCAAGGGGGTCACCGGGCTTTTCCGTTCGGCCATCGGCAAGCGCACCGTGCACTGCCACTTCAATGTCGACGTGGGTCGGGACATCAGCCATCAGGAGTTGCTCCAGCACCATCACGCCGTGATCTACGCGGTCGGCGCGTCAGGCGACCGCAGGTTGGGGGTTCCCGGGGAGGATCTGACCGGAAGCCACGCCGCCACCGAGTTCGTAGCCTGGTACAACGGTCACCCCGACTACGCCGACCACACGTTCGATCTGTCGGGTGAGAGGGTCGTAGTCGTCGGCAATGGGAATGTGGCACTCGATGTGGCCCGCATCCTCGTCACCGATCCCGAAGACCTGGCCAAAACAGACATCGCCGATTACGCGCTCGAGGCCTTGCGGGCAAGCAATGTCCGTGAGGTCGTGATCCTGGGGCGTCGGGGCCCGGCCCAGGCCGCCTACACGCACCCCGAACTTCTGGGCCTCGACCGCATTCCGAACGTCGACATCGTCGTCGACCCGGACGAAGCGGCTCTCGATCCCGCCAGTCGTGCGTTCATCGACGGAGACGAGTCGGAGCCGTGGCAGCGCAGCAAGGTGACCCTGATCGAGGAGATCGCCAAGCGCCCAGTCGATCCGTCGAAGAAGCGGATAGTGTTGCAGTTCCTGACCTCGCCCGTCGAGATTCTGGGCACCGACTCCGTCGAAGGTGTGCGAATCGTCGAGAATGAGATCGTCGAGGGGCCGAACGGCACGTTGGGTGCGGCCCCGACTGAAACAACCTCGACGCTGACCACGAATTTGGTGCTGCGGTCGATCGGCTACCGCGGCCAACCGGTGCCCGGAATCCCCTTCGACGACCGCCGCGGCGTCATCCCCAACGAGAACGGCAGGGTGATCGACCCGGACACCGGAGCACCACTGCCCGGCGTGTACGTGGCCGGCTGGATCAAGCGTGGGCCGACTGGAGTGATCGGCACCAACAAATACTGCTCCGCGGAGACCGTGAGAATGCTGATCGACGATTTCTCGGCGGGAAGGCTGGGCGAGCCCGCTGATCACGACTCCTTCGACCGATTGCTTGCAGACCGGGCGCCCGCTGCCATCGACTACCAGGGCTGGCAGCGTATAGACAAAGCCGAGGGTGCCGCAGGTAGGTCGGCCGGACGGCCTCGGACCAAGTTGACCGACGTCGAAAGCATGTTAGCCGCGGCTCGCGCGGATTCCTGAGGCCGCGCGGGGCGAAGCAGCTGCGGTCGGACTTCCGCTGTCAGCCGATGTGTGTTTTATTGGTCAATGCGCTTGGGGGGTCCGTCGGGGATGCGCGTAGATACTTCGTCGAACGAGAGTGGTCATGGATGGGCATGTCAGAAATGGGTAGTTCCAGGACGAGGCGCTGGTCTTCCCGTGTCGCAGTCGCTGTGGCTGGGGCATTGATCTCCGCAACTGCACTGGCAGGGGTCGGAAATACCGAACCGTTGTTTCCTGGTGGACCGGAAATCCCTGGTTTTCCAGGGCTTTTCGGCTCAGTAGAACCGCCGCTTCCCGAACCGGCGAACTTCTCGGCCCCATCGATCGATCCCAGTTCCGGTGAAGTCGTCGGCGTCGCGCAGCCGGTGATCATCCGTTTCAACGAGGCGATCGATGACCGTGCCGCCGCCGAGCGAGCCATCAAGGTCACCACCAGCCAGCCTGTCGAGGGCGGCTTCTACTGGATCAACGACAGCCAGGTGCGCTGGAAGCCCACCGAGTTCTGGCCCGCGCATACCCAAGTCACAGTCGATGCCGGCGATTCGCAGTCCACGTTCGACATCGGTGACGCGTTCGTCGCAACCGCGGACGACAACACAAAGCAGATCAGCATCTCTGTCAATGGCGAGGTCGTCAAGACCATGCCGACGTCGATGGGCAAGCCCGGATACGAAACGCCGAATGGCACGTACATCATCGGCGAGAGGGTGCGTGAGATGTACATGGACTCGTCCACCTATGGTGTGCCGATCGACTCTCCGGAGGGCTACCGAACCTACGTCGAGTACGCCACCCGGATGTCCTACAGCGGAATCTTCGTCCATGCCGCCCCGTGGTCTGTGAATCAGCAGGGCCATAGCAACGTCAGCCACGGCTGCCTCAACGTCAGCACCGAGGACGGCAAGTGGTTCTACGAAAATTCGAAGAAGGGCGACGCAGTGATCGTGCGGAACACCGCCGGGGGCACTCTGAGCGGTTCGGACGGGCTGGGCGACTGGAACCGCTGAGTCCCCGCTGATCCGACCCAATCTGGTTCTGCGCGTGGGAGTTTACCGTCCGCAGAATGCAATGTTCGACAACGCGCTCGTGCCCATCGCGCGGCCGTCACCGCGGGGAAGCGGTTGCACCTGCAGCCCAAATCGGTTGAGGTGTACTTCTTCTCCGCGGTGAGGTTGAGCTCAGAGGCAGGTAGCCTCTACCAGATCTTGACGCGTTGCGCCGGGTCGAGGTAGAGCGTGTCACCGGGCTGGACGTCGAATGCCTCGTGGAAGATGTCGAGATTGCGGACGACCCCGTTACACCGGAACTCCGGCGGCGAGTGCGGGTCGACGGCAAGGCGACGGAGTGCCTCGGCGTCACGGGCTTTGGTACGCCACACCTGCGCCCAGCCGAAGAACACGCGCTGCAGCCCGGTCAGGCCGTCGAGGACCGGCGGTTCGCTTCCCTCGGTTGCGATCTGATAGGCGACGATCGCGATGGAGAGCCCACCGAGATCGCCGATGTTCTCGCCGATGGTGAACTCGCCGTTGACGCTGTGACCGGGGAGTGCCTTCGGCTCGAACTGGTCGTACTGCTCGATCAATGCCTTGGTGCGCTTGCCGAACTCGTTGCGGTCGTCGTCAGTCCACCAGTCGATCATGTTGCCATCGCCGTCGTACTTGGCACCCTGGTCGTCGAATCCGTGGCCGATCTCATGGCCGATGACGGCACCGATCCCGCCGTAGTTGGCCGCGTCGTCCGCGTTTGCGTCGAAGAACGGGGGCTGGAGGATTGCGGCCGGGAAGACGATCTCGTTCATCCCCGGGTTGTAATACGCGTTGACCGTCTGCGGTGTCATGAACCATTCGTCGCGGTCGACCGGGCCCCCGAGTTTCGCGAGCTCGTAGTCGTACTCCGCCGCATAACCTCTGCGGTAGTTGCCGACCAGATCGTCGCGGGAGATGGTTACGGCCGAATAGTCACGCCACTTGTCCGGGTAGCCGATCTTGGGCCTGAACTTGTCCAGTTTGCGCAGCGCGGCCTGCCGAGTCTCCGGGCTCATCCAGTCGAGATCGGTGATGTTGCGGCGGTACGCCGTCTGCAGATTGGCTACGAGTTCCTGCATCCGGGCTTTCGATTCGGCTGGAAAGTGGCGGTCGACGTACAGCTTGCCCACGGCCTCACCGAGGAGGTCCTGTACCAGCGAAACGCCGCGCTTCCAGCGCTCGCGGATCTTCTCGGCGCCTGTCAGTGTCTTGCCGAAGAACTCGAAGTTCTCGTCTACAAGTGACTGCGTCAGATAGGGGGCACGGGAACGGATGACGTTCCACGTCGCCCAACCCTTCCAGTCCTCGAGATCCTCCGACGTCCACAGCTCGGTGAATGCTGTCAAGAAGTCTGGTTGGCCGACGACGATCTCTGCGAACTTGTCCGGGGTACCTCCGAGTGCGTCGATCCACGCGGCCCAGTCCAAGCCGACGGGCAGTTCGTCGAGGGTGACGAGGTTGTAGGAGAGTTCGGCGTCACGACGCTTCACCACGTCCCAGTGCCCCGCCGCGATCTTGGTTTCGAGCTCGAAGACGCGCTGGGCGTCGTATTCGACATCGGCGAGTGCGAACATCCTCGCGATGTGCGCCACGTACGCCTTCCGGATCTCGGCGTGCTCGTCCAGACGGTAGTACGCCTCGTCAGGCAATCCCAAGCCTGACTGGCTGAAGTGCACCAGATAGCGCTCAGAGTTCTTGGCATCCGTGTCTACGTAGTGACCCACCGCGCCGCTGACGCCCGTACGTTGCAACCGGCCCAGCACGGTGGCGAGGGCGGACAAGTCGGCAGCTTTGGCGACGGCGGCGAGCTCGTCGGCGATGGGCGTCAGGCCGGCGGACTCCACGGCGTCGGCGTCCATGAAGCTGCCGTACAGGTCACCGATTCGTTGTGAGTCGGTGCCTACCGAGGCGGCCGACTCTGCCGCCTCCTCGATGATCGTCCGGACGTCAACCTCGGCTTTGTCGTACAGGGCGCGGAATGCGCCGTCGATGGCACGGTCCGCTGGAATCTCGTACTTGTCGATCCACCCACCGTTGACATGGACGAAGAGATCATCCTGGACGCGGGTGCCAGGGTCGAGGTGTGTGAGGTCGATGCCGGAGCGCTGAGCGGTGGTCATCCGTCCATCCTTACACTGTCCGTGGACCAGCGCTCCACCGTTGCGCAGAACTTGCCGCGAACTCACCCACCGAGACGGGCGTGCATCTCCCAGACGAGGACTTCGGCGCCGGAATCGGATGAGATCTGCTGACCGCCGGAAGCGGTCGCACGGACCGCGTCACCCTCGTACAGCGTGCCGACGCCCTCCATCTCTGCGGTGCCCCTTGCGACGAAGACGTGGAGGAAGGGTGCTTCGGGTAGGTTCACCGGCTTGCCGGGGAAGATCCGTGCGACATGTAGGGCCGCGTATTTGTTGTTGATCCGAATCGCCGAATTATTTTGGTATTGAGGCATTCCCGAAGCAACGACCATCAGACCGCCCTTGAGAACCTCGTCTTCGATCTCGAGTTGTTCGTAACTCGGGGTGAGACCGGCTTCGTCGGGTACCACCCACATCTGCACGAAGCGCACAGGTTCATGGTGCTGCTCACCGCCGAGACGCCAACTGTCGTTCTTCTCGGAATGCATGATGCCGCTGCCCGCGCTCATCCGTTGCGCAAGCCCGGGGTAGATGATGCCGGAGTGCCCGATCGAATCCTGATGGACGAGCGAGCCTCGCAACACCCACGTGACGATCTCCATGTCTTTGTGCGGATGAGTCTCGAATCCCTGGCCCGCCAACACGGTGTCGTCGTTGTTCACCAGGAGAAGTCCGTGGTGTGTGTTGTCCGGGTCATAGTGCCGGCCGAAGGAGAACGAGTGCTTGGAATCCAACCAGGAAACTCGAGTTTTGAGCCGATCACCAGCACGGTGAACGTACACGTGAGGCGTGGTGATTGTCGGCATTTCGGTCCTCCTTCGGGTGGTTCCCGTCCAGACTACGAGGTACCGACGGTGCGTGTTCGAGTGGCGGTGTCGATTGGGCATCGAACTGGTAGCGCGGTCGCGACGATGTTGGTCGGCTCGCGACGGTGGCAATTCGTCGCTCGCGACGGTGGTGATTTGTCCTGGCGGACAAATTGTGTTGCGGGTGCGATTTCGTAGGCTGAGAGTTCCAAAGATGCTGTTCGACAACAGTTTCAGACGAGACAGGGCCGTACTATTTGTGGACCGGCCCTCCTTTTCTACCCGTTTGTACCGTCCTAGATCGTTTCCGCGGCGTACAGTTTGAACTGTACGTATCAAAACGAAACGACACCGATTGGCGGCACATCGAAAGGGGCGTGATCAGGACGAATCCAGATCGCTACGATGAGCAGCTCCCGGAGTATCGAAGAATCGCGGATCTCGTCGATGCAATGGAAGAACGTATCGCGGCCGAGCGGGAGGAAAAAGGGATCGCCGGCAACCGGGCGGATCGAGCCGCTGTGCAGCAGGTCGAGCCTGCAGATCAAGCGCCCGCCTAGCGCATCGGTCCTCCAGCTTCGACGTATTGGCACCGGGAGTGCGAGTTCAGTTGGTGCATAGGTCAGTTGACGAGATCACCGGCGGATCGCCGATGCCAATGCTTCCCGCTGCCTATGGCGCGACCCATCACGCCCAGTACCCTCATGACGAGGCCGATCACGAAAAGTACGATTCCGAGTGTCGTGAGGACCGAAATTCCGGCAAGAAGGCCTATTACGAACGCGATGATTCCTAGGATGATCACGGTGTTCTCTCATTTCGATCCGGCGGTGTGAAGCTACTGACTCGGTTGCGGCAGTGTGCATTCCACCTGAGGATTCACACCCATGTAGTTCAGCGGCCCGGCGAGGACGGTTACAGCGATTGTCGCAGCAGTGGAACAATCGGCCACCACTTCTTCGAAATACCCTCGCTGGAACACGGCAACGGCACCTATGATCAGCCAGGCCAGCACAACGATCGATACGAATCGCCCGATCTGCATTGCGACCTCCCTGGGGTGCACCGCCGCGAGGGCCGGTGCACGTGTCCTAACTCAGGATACGCGGGAGCGTGGTGCATCGAAGCCGAGCGAGCAGCATGGACGATATCGTGAACCGCGTGAGCGAGTCGTTGAATCGAGACGGTGTGCGCGGACATCTCCATCGTCCGACGGCTGATGCGGTGGCGGGTCTGGTCCTGACGCACGGTGCTGGAAGTGATTGCAACACAAAGCTTCTAATGGAAATGGCCGAAGGATTCGCCGATCACGGGGTTGTCGTCCTGCGTTTCGACCTGCCGTTCCGGCAGGGCCGTGCGTCGGGTCCGCCACATCCGTCGAAGGCGGCGGAGGACCGCGACGG
The DNA here is from genome assembly GCF_040656415.1 of Rhodococcus sp. NPDC049939. Classification (NCBI taxonomy): domain Bacteria; kingdom Bacillati; phylum Actinomycetota; class Actinomycetes; order Mycobacteriales; family Nocardiaceae; genus Rhodococcus; species Rhodococcus sp. NPDC049939. The sequence goes on from NZ_JBFAMC010000001.1 coordinate 306,648, forward strand.
CATCGCTGCTGCGGTGGCTGTCATGCGTGAGTTGGTGACAGCGCCGGTCTGGGCGGGTGGGCACTCTTACGGTGGTAGACAGGCGTCGATGCTGGCCGCAGAACAGCCCGGACTTGTCGACGCTCTGCTGTTGCTGTCATACCCGCTGCATCCACCGGCCAAGCCGGAAAAGCTTCGCATCGAGCACCTGCCGGAACTACGCACCCCATCCGTGCTGGTACATGGGTCGAAGGATCCGTTCGCCACCAGCGACGAAATGCGGACGGCACTCGAATTGATTCCGGCAAAGACCACCCTCGTCGAACTGAGCGGCGCCCGTCACGATCTCTCGCCGGACAAGTTCCCGGTGGTCGAGCACGCGGTCAGTGCGATGCTAGAGCTTCTGTAGGTGGCAGAACCGTCCGAGCGATGTGGGTATGTTCGGTGAATGAGCAACGTGCAGACGCAGGCGCCTCGGTGGTTCACCTCGGCGTTGGCAACTCCGGTCGATACTGGCAAGGTCGACGTCGCAGGCGCACAGGTCCACTATCGCGCGTGGGGTCCGTCGGGTTCGCCGGGAATAGTCCTGGTACATGGCGGTGCAGCCCACAGCCGATGGTGGGATCATGTGGCGCCGATGCTGGCCGACGGGCGCCGCGTGGTTGCGCTCGACCTGACCGGACACGGCGATAGCGCGCGTCGCGGAGAATACGGTTTGGAGCAGTGGGCTGAAGAAGCACTTGCGGTGGCGAAGCCTGCGGGAATCTCGGGTGCGCCGGTGTTCGTCGGGCACAGCATGGGCGGCATGGTGGCCTACGTGGCCGCCCAGTTGTTCGGCGACGATCTGGGTGGTGTCCAGCTGATCGATTCGCCCGTCCGAGCCCGCACACCTGAGGAGGAGGAGGCGCGCAAGCAGCACGCATTCGGCCCGAAGAAGGTCTACCCGACCAAGACCGAGGCTCTCGAGCGCTTCCGATTCGTCCCGCCCCAGGCCACAGCCGTGCCCGCGGTTCTCCGTCACGTCGCGGAGACGTCGATGGAGGAAGTGGCCGGCGGGTGGTCGTGGAAGTTCGATCCCGCCTTCTTCACCCGCAAGAGCAGCGATCAACTAGGCGGATCGGACCCGCGGTGCCGCATCGCCTTCTTCCGCGCCGAGAACGGAATCATCAGCGATGCCATTATGGAGGGCATGCGCCACCGCTTCGGGCCCACGGCGGTGGTGGTCGAGATTCCCGACGCCGGACACCACGTGATGATCGATCAGCCGCTTGCGCTGGTTGTCGGCATACGGAGCGTCCTCGCGTCGTGGGATGCCGAAGATTCTGTATTGGAGATGCCTGGCTGAGTCAGGCCCTGGATCGGACCGCGGCGACGAACTGCTCGATCAGCGCCACATCTTTCACGCCGCGCGACGACTCGACACCGCTCGACACGTCAACACCCCACGCGCCGGTAGCGTCGACGGCAGTTCTCACGTTGCCAGGGTGAAGTCCACCGGCGAGTATCCAGTCGCCAGGGGGCTTGTTCTGCCCGGCCCAGTCCCAGGGCACCCCTGCGCCGGCGACCGCCCCGTCGACCAGCAGGTGGTCTTCGCCGAAATCGCCCGGTACGGTACCGGCCGACACTGCCCGGATTACGCCCAGACCTGCCTCGTGCAACCGGTGAACTTCGTCCGCGGATTTCAGGTCGTGTACCTGAACGGTGCCGACTCCAGCCGCAGCGGCCACCTCGATCACCTCTGCTACGGGAGCGCCTTTGAACACACCCACCGTGACTGTGGGGCCGGTGACGCGACGGATCAGTGGCGCGGCATCGTGTGCGGATATCCTGCGGACGCTGTCGGCGAAGACGAAACCCACGGCGTCGACACCTAGGCGCGCCGCCGCATCGACCGAGTCTTCGTCCAGCAGGCCACAGATCTTGATAAATGTCACGTCATGACCTTAGTGGTCGGCTCCATGCTGGTGACCACCGAGTTTGTCGGAATTCGGAAGGCGAACGCCACCAACGCCGCACAGCGAACCAACCGGGAGGCAGGGCCCACAGGCGAACCCTGCTGTGAGCATCACGGCAGGCCCTCTTCGACCAGACGGGCCGCGGCCAGGAACTCGGCCGCCGTTCGGCGAAGATAATTCGGGCGCACCTCGACACCGTTGATGTGCGCAGTGCGTCCGTGCGTTCCGGTGCAGTCGACACGAATGTCGCCTTCGTCGAGCCAAACCTGCCCGTAGTAGTCCTCGCCCTCGTCTTCCGGCAGTCTCACGATCTCATGACCCGTTTCGCGGATGAGCCGAACCAGATGCGCAGCGAAAGACTCGTCGCCAAGAGCGCTCCAGTTGCATCCGGTGCAGCCCAGATCGTGACCGATCCTCTCCAATTCGTGCCCGTCGATGGCCTGCTCCGGGGTGATCTGTTTCGTAGCACTCATTTCCGGTTTCCTTCCTCGACGAACGCGAAATCCCGTGGGATTGGTGCGTCAATGTACTCCACCTTCGGTCCGAGTATCGGAGGGTGTGATGCTCCCACTCGTGAGGTCCAGGCGATCGTGCGCGGATTGTGGGAATTGGCTGGTCCGCCCATCACTTGCCTGCCTAACGGGCGGAACGTGTTCTATATTTGCGGCAGCCCATTGACGTCCAGTGAGAAGAGTGCACGGCATGTATCAGTGGTCCGACACCGATCTGATGTTCCGCGACGCGGTCCGAGGTTTCATCGACAAGGAGATTCGACCGCACGTCGACGCGTTGGAGTCCGGCGAGATGCCCCCGTTCGACATCATCCGCAAGCTCTTCGCCACCTTCGGACTGGACGAGATGGCTAGTGACGCGCTGCAGAAGTCTCTCGCCCGTGAGCGTGGCGAAGACACGGGTGACGAGGCGAAGCAAGACAAGCCACGTGGACTCGGCGGAGCGGGCAGTATGGGCGTGGTAATGAACGCCGAACTGGCCGGTGTGAGTCTCGGGCTCGTTGTTTCGCTCGGCGTGAGCCTGGGGTTGACGGTCGGGACCATCCGCAGTCGTGGGACGCTGGCCCAGAAGGAGCGCTGGCTTCCCAGCCTGGTCACCTTCGAGAAGGTGGGTGCGTGGGCGATCACCGAACCCGACTCCGGTTCGGACGCATTCGGAGGCATGAAGTCGTACGTCCGGCGCGACGGGGACGACTACATCCTCAACGGCCAGAAGACGTTCATCACCAACGGCCCCTACGCCGACGTCGTCATCGTCTACGCCAAGCTCGACGAGGGCGATTCTTCTCTCGATCGTCGCGACCGCAAGGTCCTCGCCTTCGTCCTCGATGCCGGTATGGAGGGATTCACCCAGGGCCCGCCGTTCAAGAAGATGGGCATGAATTCGTCGCCAACCGGGGAGTTGTTCTTCGACAACGTTCGCATCACCCGAGACAGATTGCTGGGCGAGACCGAAGACAGCGGTAGTTCCGACGGAAAGTCCAGTGCCAAAGAGAATTTTGCCGCCGAACGCATCGGCATCGCGACGATGTCACTCGGCATCATCAACGAATGCCACCGGCTGTGCATCGACTACGCGAAATCCCGTAAGACGTGGGGTAAGGAGATCGCCCAGTTCCAGCTCATCCAACTCAAACTCGCCGAGATGGAGATCGCGCGGATCAACGTGCAGAACATGGTCTTCAATGCCATCGAGCGCACCGCGGCGGGTGATCAGGTGAGCTTGGCAGAAGCCTCCGCGATGAAGCTCTACTCGTCCCGGGCGGCCACCGAGGTTGCGATGGAAGCCGTACAACTGTTCGGTGGCAACGGCTACATGACGGAGTATCGCGTCGAGCAACTCGCGCGCGACGCGAAATCGCTGATGATCTACGCCGGCAGTAACGAGATTCAGGTGACTCACATAGCGAAGGGATTGCTTGCGCTCTGAGCGAATTCGCTGCCCTCAGGCTTTCACAGTCGTTCGTCTCCACGGCTCACACTGACCCCAGCAGCGCCAGGACGGCTACGGGAAGCAGGAGCAGCCATTGGGGCAGCCGGAACAGCCGTGATGAACCGTCGAAGGTCAGGGTGATCGCCAGAAACACACCGGCGTAGGCAGCGAAATGCGCGGCCAGCAGCAGCCCCACGAGGCGTGTGCCCTCCGGCTGTACGAGACCCAGGTATACGAGGGCGGCTGCAGCGAAGACCAGGTCCGCGCTGACCAGATGCCACACCGAGTGCATGGTGCGTTTGGGCACCTGGGCAAGGGTGGATGCAAGCAGGGGCCGGACCACGTCGGCATGGCCGGCCACCAAGTGAATGACAGCGACACCGGCCGCTGTGACTCCCGCGGCGAGAAGCATGCCGTTCATCGGGTGCCGATCCCGTGAGTGACGACATACGCCAATTCGTTGGCCAACTCCGCGGTGACCGGCTCGCCCATCAATCCCACGTGAAAGAAGACCGCGCCAGCCAACGTGTCGAGGATCAGGTCTACCGGAACGTCACCAGTGAGCTCGCCGGATGTGGCGGCGCGTTCGAAGATCTCGACCATTCGCCCTCTGGCCGGAGCCAGGAAGGTCGAACGTAGGCGCGCACGGAGCACGGGGTCGGCCGCGAAGTCGGCCAACAGGCCAGGCAAGGCGGCCGCGGCCGCCGGCTCAGAGAACTCCTCGACCAGGTTCTCGGTGAGCTGGGCGATATCCCCCGCCAAGGTGCCAGTGTTGGGGACGGGGCCGACGTCGGTCGCGGTAAACAGTGCGTCGTACACCAGTTCCGGCTTGCCGGACCAACGGCGATAGATCGCATCCTTGCCCGCCCCGGCACGGGAGGCAATGGCGGTGATCGAGGTCCCCGCGTACCCATGCTCCAGGATCAGTTCTTCGGTGGCCCTGATGATGGCATCGTGCGTGCGCCTGTCACGTGGACGGCCCGATGCCTGTTCTGTGGTAGTCACACCATTACCTTACGGGACTACCCGTTTTGTAAATTGGTCAGGCCTGCATCCCTACACAGCTCGCTCCATTGAGCCCTGCACGTAGTTGTACCGGGGCAGCGGCTACAGGACGGGGTATTGCGTGTACGCGTCCATGTCCGAATTCATTGCTAGCGTTGACAAATGGATATGCGTCGATAAAGTATTTACCGACGCTAATTAATCGGAATGCTCAGCCCCCGACCGCGAACGTTCGTTGGCCGCTCGGCAAAAATGAAGCTCGAGCAGTTCGATCCACTGTCCACCGCTGAGGGGCACGTCGCCTGTGATGCCGGAAACAACAACCGCACGGCCCCCACCGATGAAACGTGTGGCCTTCGCGAGCTATGCCGGCACCGCCATCGAGTACTACGACTTCTACATCTACGGCACCGCGGCGGCACTGGTGTTTCCCACCGTATTCTTCCCGAACCTTTCTTCGACGATTGCGACCATCGCATCGTTCGCCACGTTCGCGGCGGCCTTTTTCTCCCGGCCAGTCGGGGCGGCTGTCTTCGGCCACTTCGGCGACCGGCTCGGCCGAAAGAAGACTCTGATCGCGACTTTGATGATCATGGGCTCGTCGACGGTGGCGGTGGGGTTGGTTCCCAGCGCCGCGACCATTGGTACCGCCGCGCCGATCCTGGTACTAGGCCTTCGCCTGATGCAGGGGTTCGCCGTCGGCGGAGAATGGGCGGGCTCAGCGCTGCTCAGCGCCGAGTATGCCCCGTCAGCCAAACGTGGGATGTACGGGATGTTCACCCAACTCGGCGTGGGGTCCGGTCTGGTGTTGAGCAACTTGGTGTTCCTGTCGGCGAACGTGACGATCGGCGAGGATAGTTCGGCCTTCATGACCTGGGGGTGGCGGTTGCCGTTCTTGGCCAGCGCCGTCCTGATGATCGTCGCGCTGTACGTGCGCCTGAACATCGACGAAACGCCCATTTTCCAGAAGGAGAAGAAAGACCACTCGGTCGCCCGCGCTCCGCTGGCCGATCTTCTACGTCAGCAGACGAAGCAGGCTCTGCTCGGCGCCGGATGCCTGACCGGAATATTCACTTTCAGTTTCATGGGCGGCACCTACCTCACCGGGTATGCCAGTACCGAACTCGGGCATCCGCGCAACCTGATTCTGACTGTCGGCGTACTTGGTGGGCTGTCACTGATCCTGTGCACCGCAATCTCGGCGCGAATATGTGACACGTATGGGCGGCGGAAGATCATCCTGGCTGGGTTCGCACTCGGGGTGCCGTGGTCCTTCGCTGTCCTACCGCTCCTGGACACCGGTTCGGCGACCCTGTTCGCTGTCGGTATCGCCAGTACCTTCGGGATCCTCGGGGTGTCCTACGGTCCGATGGCGTCGTTCATCCCCGAGGTGTTCCGGACCCGGTTCCGATACACCGGAGCCGGACTCGCCTTCAATCTCGGCGGGATTCTCGGCGGCGCGATACCGCCGGTCATCGCAGGTGCACTGTTGGCCACCTACGGAAGCTGGGCGGTCGGTCTGATGATGTCACTCCTTCTCCTCGTCAGCTTCGTGAGCGCCTACGCCCTACCCGAAACGAAGGATGTCGTCCTCTGATACCTAGAGGGTCAGGGCTTCGGTCACCGGAGTCCCGTACGCGATCCGAACGTTGCCGCCCAGATCGGTGTCGTGCTCGATCATCCCGCTCCATTTGCCCAGGCTCGGCGATTGCTCAGGATTCTCGGCCCTGCGATACCCAGTGCGGATGGAGCGAACGCTCGCCTTCTACATGCTCCAGGGCTGAATTCAGCACAGCCATCTGCGCCTCGTTCAGTTCGATGTCGAGCGCACCGACATTTTCGTCCACCCGTTCCGCGCGGCGGGTTCCCGGAATGGGAACGACAGACAGCCCGAATTCGGTGCGTTGCGCGTAGAGCCACGCCAGCGCGATCTGCGCGGGGGTGGCCCCAACTTCACTCGCCACGGCTTTCACCGCATCCAACACACCGGAATTGCGCTGTAACGCGCCGTCCGCGAATCGCGGAAGCCTTCGGCGGAAATCGTTGGGTCCCAACGACTCGAAATCGGTGATGGTTCCGGTGAGGAAGCCGCGTCCGAGCGGAGAGTAAGGAACGAATCCAACCCCTAGTTCGGCTGCAGCGGGCACGATTCGTGCCTCGACGTCACGACTCCAGATACTCCATTCCGACTGGAGTGCACTGATCGGATGTACCGCGTGCGCGGCCCTCAACTCTTCAGCCGTCACCTCCGACAGTCCGAGATGTCTCACCTTGCCGGCCGCTACGAGTTCGCCCATCGCGGCGACGGTCTCTTCGATGGGAACCGAGGTGTCGCGGCGGTGCATGTAGTAGAGATCGATCGTGTCGATCCCTAGTCTGCGCAGACTCGCGTCGGCCGCAGTGTGGACGTAGGCCCTGTCTCCTCGGGCCGAGGCACCACCTTCGCGACGTGCTCCGGGATCCCTCAGAATTCCGAATTTCGTTGCCAGCGTGACCTCCTCACGCCGGTCCTTAAGGAACTGAGCTATCAACCGCTCGTTGTCACCGTCGCCGTACACATCGGCGGTATCGATGAAGTTCACTCCGATATCTACTGTGTGATGCAGTGTGGCGAGCGCGGTTTCGGAGTCGGTCCCACCGTAGGACGGTGCGAAAGCCATTGCTCCGAAACCCATGTCGGACACGGTGAGGGAACTACCCAGAGTTGTCGTACCGATGGTGGTCATTGTCATCCTTCATTTTTCGCGGGCACGGCTAGGAGGGGCAACGCGGGTTCCAACTTCGTGTCCATCATTCAAAGGTACGACCCACAGTGCACCGTGACGAATACACGACGGTTTGTTGGACGCGTGAATGGTTGTGCTCGCACGCTCTAGTGCGGAAGCTGGAGAGGGGAGCGATCTCATGTCCTGACTCGTCGTGAACCGATACGAACTCTGGAACGAAGGCATTGGGGTGACGGAATGACTGCGATTTCAACGATCGACCTTTCACTCTGGCGGGCGGGTGGGCAACCCGCGGCGGACGTCGCCCGGGAGGTGGATGCAAGCTTGCAGCGCGCCGGGTTTCTGCTGGTCCGAGGGCACGGAGTTCCCCGTGACCTGGTCGCTGACGTACGGGTCGCCGCCCGCAACTTCTTCGCCCTCCCCGAAGAGGTGAAGGCTCGCTACTCGACGATCGTCGGCGGACGCGGCTGGATCCCGCCGGGAATGGAGGCGGACGGGTACGCCGAGGGCACCGAGACGCCCCCGGATCTCAAGGAGTCGTTCATCGCCGGGCCCGAGACGTCTGTCGGAGACCCCGTCGTCGATGACGTGTGGTTCAGTCCCAACGTGTGGCCTACCGAAGTGGTGGAACTTCGTGATCTCCTCACCGCCTATACCGAGGCGGTGCGCAAGTTGTCCAACGAGCTCCTGGCCTTGTTTTCCACCGCGCTCGGGTTGCCCGGTGACTATTTCGAAGGGTGCACCGATCGGCCGACGTGGATGTTCAAGATCAACCACTACCCGCCACTGTCGTCGGTGGGTGAGCCCGAACCCGGCCAGTTCCGTATCGGGCCACACTGCGATTTCGGCACCGTTACCGTGCTCGATCGGGAACCTGGCGAGGGCGGGCTCCAGGTACATACCGATGAAGGAGGTTGGGAAGACGCGCCTTACGACCCGGAGGCCCTCACCGTCAACATCGGTGATCTCCTCGAATACTGGAGCGGAAGGCGCTGGCCGTCGGGCCGGCACCGAGTCCTGCCGCCTCAAACCGGGGCTCCTGAGGAGGACCTCGTCTCGCTCATCTTCTTCTATGAACTCAACCACGACGCTCGGGTGACACCTCTCGATCCGCCGATCGGAACGGTCGCCGGGCTCGAGCCGGTCATTTCAGCCGATTTCATCAAGTCGCGACTGGACAAGATCACGATGTAGGGCCTACGGACCCTCATAGTCGCGAAGACCCTCGCCGGTCAGTTCCAACCAGCGGGTGATGCGGAGGTCGTGCAGAAACTGCCGATCGTGGCTCACCACGATCAGTGCACCCCGGTAGCTGCGCAGAGCCTGCGTGAGGTGCGCAAGGCTGGGTAGGTCGAGGTTGTTGGTGGGCTCGTCCATCATCAGTAGGCGCGGTGACGGTTCGGCCAGCAGTATGGTCGCGAGTGCCGCTCGTAGCCTTTCCCCACCGGACAGTGCGGACGCGCACACATCGGAATCGCTGCCCCGGAACAGGAACCGGGCCAACTGGGCGCGGATCTGTTCCGCCGACGCGTGCGGTGCGGCCGCTGTTGCGTTCTCGGCCACTGTCAGCGACTCGTCGAACACGTCGAGTCGTTGCGGCAGCGTCTTGAAGGGCACTCTCGGTCCGGTCGCGGCCACGGCATCGAGCAACGTCGTCTTGCCCACGCCGTTGCGGCCGATTATGGCGATGCGCTCGGGGCCGACGACATCGAGCGAGACCCGCTGTCCGCTGACGAGGTCCAGTTCCCGGGCGGACAAAACCTGTTGGCCGGGATGCACCTCCGTATCCGGGAGGTCGATTCGCACCTCGCGGTCATCGCGCAGCGCGCTCTCCGCTTCGGTCAGCGTTTCCCTTGCCTCTTCGACCTTGCCGAGGTGGTTGTTCCTCAGCTTGCCTGCCGACTCCTGTGCTTGACGTTTCAGTAGCCTCATCTTGGCTCTCGGCGCGCGCTTGTTCTCGAACATTTTCTGCCCGTACCGTTTACGACGGTCGAGCTTGATGCGGGCCTCGGCCAGTTCCCGCTTCTGCTTCTCCACGTCGTTTCGCGCGTCGCGCACCGCGGCTCTCGCGGACTCCTGCTCGGCCTCGACGGTCTCCAGGTAGGTGCTGAAGTTTCCTCCGAACAAGCGAATCCGACCACCACGTAGTTCTGCAATGGAATCCATGGAGTCGAGCAGGCCTCGGTCGTGGCTGACCGTCAACAGCGTGCCCGAGAACCGTTGCACCACATCGTAGAGTCGGCTGCGGGATTCGATGTCGAGGTTGTTGGTGGGCTCGTCGAGAAGGAGAATCTCCGGTTCCTTCAGCAATTGCGCTGTGAGGGTGAGTAGAACGGTCTCACCGCCTGACAGTTCACCTACGGTGCGATCGAGGTCGGATGCGCGTCTCACTACCCGTTCGAGGCCGAGTCTGTGAAGGGTGGACACCGCGCGCTCCTCGATGTCCCAGCGGCCTCGAACGGCATCGAAGTCGGCGGACGTACCGGCCCCGGCCTCGATGCGGTGCAATGAAGCCCGGACCTCTGCTATGCCCAGTAGACGATCGATCCGACGCGTCGGATCGAGTGTGACGTCCTGCTGAAGGTACGCCACCTCGCCACGCGCGGTCACCGACCCGCGGTCGGGGTGCAAGCGACCGGCGATCAACCGGAGCAGTGTGGACTTCCCCGAACCGTTGAGGCCGACGAGGCCGGTACGCCCGGTACCGATGACGGCATCGAGGCCTTCGAACACCGGTTCACCGTCCGGCCAGGTGAACGTGAGATCGGAGAGAGATAGGTATGACTGGGCCATGGTGTACTCCAGAGGTATGTGCGGATGACGACTCGCGTGACTACCTCGTCAGGAGCAATGGCCCGTTCCCTTCGTGTCCGGTGCTTGTTCGGCACGTCCACGGTAGGGCGCGACCGATATTCGCGCAATCGAATTAGATCTGAGGGCCGTCGGCCCTGAGTTCGTCCACCTTCGCCATGGCCTCTCGTAATTCGGCGAGCCACTCCTCGGTGTGCTTGCCGGCCAGTCTCACCGTCCACATCAGAGCGTCCGAGCGAGACCTCGCTACCCCGGCGTCGACGAGTGTGTCGAGAACTTTGCGTTCGGGTTGGCGGAGTCGGGTCATCACCGGGACGGCCAGGTGGGTGAAGAGAATGGTTCGGTCGTCGAGGGTGACACCCCATGCAACCTTGCGTCCGTATCGCAACTCCGCTTCGTCGGCGATCTGCATCCGGGCTGCGCGGGTCGATTCACGGAACCGGGCGACGCGACCGTCCCCTGCGGCCTCGGAGTTCGTGTCCGCAGAATCGACGGGGGGCAATGCACCGACCACGATGATCTCCTCGCGGTCGACCTCGACGGTGGGGGGTCCGGTGAACCAATCGTCGGGGAGGCGGCCACTGAACCAGTCGGCTGCGTCACTCGCAGCAGGAACGTCAGCTTGCTGCCATCCGCCGGGCCGCCCGAATCGGCGACTGCGGGGACCGTGTGCGTTCTTCATGGCATCCTCCTCGGAGCCTGGTATGACAAACACGGTGTTCTCTAATTACATGATTACACCGTTTACTCGAAACGCGCCACCATCTCAGGCATGATCGTCTCCGTGCGCACCGCAACTGTTCGTCACAGCACCACCCGTCCTGCCTCGACCCGAAAGGCGGCGGTGGGGATAGTCGTACTCGCGACGGTGCTCTCGGCCTGCGGACTCTTCGGGCCCGACCAACCCGACACCGTGTCGCAGCAATTCGTCGACGCACTCAACAGCGACGACGTGCAGGCCGCGGCAGACCTCACCACCGATCCCGTCGCGGCTTCCGCGGCGATCCAGGCGATGTATGACGGGCTGGGCAACAAGGACGGGAAGTTCACACGCACCGGTGCGCTGGAGTCGGGCGACGACCGCGGAACCTTCACGATGGATGTGGACTGGCCGTTTGCGCCGGGGCAGGACTGGAGATACAGCACCTCCGGCAACGCCACCAAGGAGGGCGACGACTGGAAGATCGTGTGGGATCCCGCAGTGCTCGCACCCGGTCTCTCGGATGATTCCACTCTCCGCTACACCCCTACGTCCGGGACGCCTGCGAAGGTTCTTGCCGCCTCAGGCGCTCCGATCCTCGAGCAACAGGTGGTGACGCTGGTCAACCTCGAGCAAGGAGCGAATACCGTCGCGGTGGCACAGTTGCTCGCCCCCATCGAACCGACGATCACCGCGGCCTCCCTGCAGCAGAACCTGGACGGCGCCGAAGGAGGCCCGGTCACGGTCATTTCTCTGCGCACCGAGGACCTCGCGCCGATCGAGTCGCAGTTGCGGCAACTCGACGGAGTGACGTTGGTACCGCAGACCAGGCTGATCACGACCGACAAGGCGCTGGCCTCGCCGACGCTGTCCGATCTCGGAGACCTGTGGCAGCAGGGACAAGATGCATCTGCTGGGTGGGCCGTGCAATTGGTCGATCAGGACGGAACAGCCGAGACGATCGCCGGCGAGCAGGGGCCCGACGCGCCCGACATCGCGACGACTCTCGACATCCCTCTTCAGATAGCGGCGGAGCGGGCTCTTGCCGATGTGCCGCAGCAGGCTGTGATCGTCGCGCTACAGCCCTCGACGGGAGCCGTGTTGGCGGTGGCGCAGAACGCCCCAGCAGACGCGGTAGGCCCGATCGCGCTCACCGGTCTCTACCCCCCGGGGTCGACGTTCAAGACGGTGACGACGTCCGCTGCCCTGCAGGCCGGAGTCGTCACACCCGACACTGTCCTGCCTTGCCCCGGTACCGAAAACATCGATGGCAGGCAGATCCCCAACGACGACCAGTTCGATCTCGGTGACGTCCCGCTGCATACCGCCTTCGCCCACTCCTGCAACACCACCATGGGTCGGTTGGCCGCAGGGTTGCCGGACGATGCCCTCCAGAAGGCTGCTCTGCAATTCGGTTTGGGCGTCGACTACGTCACTCCCGGGTTGACGACCGTCACCGGAAATGTGCCGGTCGCGGACAGTTCGGCCGCCCGAGTCGAGTCAGGCATCGGACAGGGCCAAGTGACTGCTTCGCCTTTCGGCATGGCAATGGTCGCCGCGTCTATCGCAAACGGTTCGACCCCACTGCCCATGATTGTCGACGGGCAGCCGGGTACGGCGGACCAGACGCCCCCACCGGTGCCCTCGAACGTCACCGCGGACCTGCGGACCATGATGCGTGAAACCGTGACCGGCGGTACGGCCACTGCGCTGCAGGACATTCCGGGGCTTCTCGGAAAGACGGGTACGGCGGAAGCGGGAAGCGGACCGGCCCACGGTTGGTTCGTCGGAATCAAGGACGACCTGGCATTTGCAGTCTTCATTGCCGGAGCCGACAGTTCGGGTCCAGCGGTGCAGGCCGCAGGGCGGTTTCTTCGCTGAATCTCATTGCACGTTGCAATCCGAAGATAGGTTGTGACTCAACGTAGTTCCTGCGTAGCAGCTTGTGCTTGCCACGCAGGTCGGTAAGTTCCTACTCCGTGGCCCTGCTCGATTTCGGAGTTCTCCTCGTAGCCGGGTTCTTCGCTGGACTGGTCGGCTTCGTAACGGGCTTGGCCTCCATCGTGTCTTATCCCGCACTGCTCGCCGTCGGCCTGTCGCCGGTGGCGGCGAATGTCACCAACACCGTTGCGCTGGTCGCGGTCGGTGTCGGAGCCCTGTCCAACTCCAGTAGGGAGGTCGTCGATACCGGTCCCAGGCTGTGGCGATGGGCGCTGTACTCGGCTGTGGGCGGATGTGTCGGTGCCGGGATCCTGTTGTTGGCTCCGGAGGGGTCGTTCGAGGCGATAGTGCCGTTCATGGTCGCGTTCGCGGCACTTGCGTTGCTGCTGCAGCCGCGGATCCGCATGCTGGCGGGCGAGCGTGACTTGCCCCGTACCTATTCCGTGTCGTTGTTCGTGGTCGCAATCTACGGCGGATACTTCGGCGCGGGCGCAGGCGTGATCTTCCTGGCGATCGCCCTGATCCTCACTTCGGAGAAGATCTGGCGCGCGACCATACTGAAGAGTTTCCTGCTGGGTATCGCCAATCTGGTGGCAGCCATCGGATTCGCGGTCTTCGGCCCCGTCCATTGGAGCGCCGCCGCCGCGATGGCGATCGGCGCCCTGGCCGGCGGCTGGTGCGGACCACCTGTCGTCAAGCGGATACCGCCGTCTGTGCTCCGCGTTGTCATCGCCATCGCCGGATTCGGGCTGGCCGGCTGGCTGTTGGTGCGCTGAGTGCAGCGGTGAGCCGACAACGCGCTCAGACTGTCAGTGCACGCCCTTCATCAGTTGCTTGATCTTCGGTGCGGCGATCAGGAGGATGATGCCCACCCCGATGGATCCGAGCCCGACTGTGGTGAAGAACGGAATCTCATTGTCCTGGTTGTAGTAGCCGGCGAGGGTGCCCGCCATGGCGGTTCCCAGCGCCACCGACAGGAAGAAGAGCGCCACCATCTGGGTGTGAAAGACCTTGGGAGCCAACTTGGTCGACAGTGACAGACCGACCGGGGACAGCAGCAGTTCGGCAAATGTGAACAGCAGCAGGATTCCGGCCAAGCCGAGTACTGGCGCGCTGTTGGCGCCGCCACCGGACATCGGGATGAATGCCAGGAATGCGAGCCCCATGATCATGGTGCCGACGGCGAACTTTATCGGGGTCGACGGCTGACGGTCGCCCAGCTTGGTCCAGGCAGTCGCAAAGATGCCCGCGAAGATGATGATGAAGATCGGATTGAGCGACTGTACCCACGTTGGAGGGAACTCCCAGCCCAACACATTGCGGTTGAGCCGTTGGTCCGCGTACACCGCGACGGTGGTGAACTGCTGCTGAAACAGGGACCAGAACACTGCGCTGGCGATGAACATCGGGATGAACGCGTAGACGCGGCTACGTTCGACCGCAGTGATGCGGCTGCTCGTCAGTATGACGACGAAGTAGATGACGGTCGCCGCGATCGTCAATCCGACGACGATGTTCGACAGATCGTTGGTGTTGATCACGCCGGTCAAGCTCAGCACGGCGACTACGACAACGGCACCGGCACCGATCGCGATCCACCGGCTGCGCTGATCCCGTGGAAGCGGGTTCGGTGCTTTTGCACCGATGCCGCGCAGCCGCTTGCGACCGATCGTGTACTGGGTGAGTCCCAGGGCCATGCCGATCGCGGCGAGCGCGAAGCCTGCGTGGAATCCGATGGTGCTCTGAGCCCAGCCCGTGAGAAGTGGGCCGACAAGGGCACCGATGTTGATGCCCATGTAGAAGATGGAGAATCCGGCGTCGCGGCGATCGTCGTTCTCTTCGTAGAGATCGCCGACGAGCGACGTGGCGGTGGCTTTCAGTCCGCCGCTGCCGAAGGCGACGCAGACGAGGCCGACGCCGACACCCCCGAGGCCGGGGAGTACGGCGAGGGCGATGTGGCCGAGCATGATCAGGATGGCGCTGTAGAACAGGGTGCGTTCCGAGCCGAGGAGCCGGTCGGCTACCCAGGCGCCGAGGATGGTCGAGAGATATACCGTGCCGCCGTAGGCGCCGACGATGCTGGTAGCGGAGGCCTGGGTGATCCCCAGGCCACCGTCGGAGACCGAGTAGTAGAGGTAGTAGATCAGGATGCCCTGCATCCCGTAGAAGGAGAATCGCTCCCACATCTCGACGCCGAACAGGTTCGACAGAGCGAGCGGTTGGCCGAAGAATCCGTGACTGGATTTCTTCTCTTCCACTTTGGGATCGAGTGTCTCACTCATGAGGAACCTGCCTCACATCGAGTCGGTGCCCGGCGCCGGCTATACGGACTTGCTCACGTTCGCGTGGCGGCGCGCCCTCGTGAGGGCTTTCGCGACGGCCCGCCAGCCGAGGAGAAACACGGCGAGAACGGTACCCGCCACGATGATGAAGCTTAGCGCCGTACCCTGGCTGCTGGCGATACGTAGCGCCATGCCGATTACGAGCGTCGACAGCCACAGCAGGATTCCGGTCGGGACGATCAGAACCGCATCGAACTTGTCGCGGTAGAGCGCGATAGTGGCGATCCAACCAATCACCAGACCGGTCAGAAAAGGCCATGCCGTGTTGGCCAGTCCCGCCAGCGTGTTCGCCTCGTCGTGGCTGTTGCGGCCGATGGCGCAGAACGCGACGACGAGGACGATATCCAGCACGAGAGCGGGCAGGTACTTCTTCACGGACCCAGCCTAGATGGCACGCGCCCACCTTCCTCGGGGGAAGGTGGGCGCGTGTTTTGGGGGCGGAGGCTCAGGCCTGGAATCCTGCTTCGATCTCGAGAGTGAGGGTGATCTTGTCGCCGACGACAGCTCCGCCGGTCTCCAGCGGCATTTCGACGGTGATACCGAAGTCTTTGCGGTTGATGACGGTGGTGGCTTCGAAGCCCGCCACTGGTCCGTGGCCCATTCCAGGGTTGACGCCGTTGAACTGGAGCGCGAGCTCGACGGGACGGGTCACGCCGCGGAGGGTGAAGTCGCCTTCGACAACGTAGTCGTCGCCCTTCGTGCGGAGGCCGGTCGACTTGAAGGTGGCGGTCGGGAACTGCTCGGCGTCGAAGTAGTCGGGCGACCTGAGGTGGCCGTCACGGCCTTCGTGCTTGGTGTCGATGGACGCGATCTGGATCTCGGCGCTGACGGAGGCGGTGCCATCCTCCGCGACTGTGATCGCGCCGCTGAAGTCGTCGAACGTGCCGCGGACCTTGCTGACCATGAGGTGGCGTACGGAGAACTCGACAGAGGAGTGGGTCGGATCGATGGCCCAGGTTCCAGCGGACAGGTTGGGGAGGGCGACGGTGGCGGTGGTCATGTGAACTCCTTGGATCGACGGGCGAAGTAGTTGAAATTTTAACTTCGTAGGTAGACAACGGCACTGGACGGGGACTTGTTCCGCAACGGAGCGTGATCTACGTCACTGCTGGATGGCCTACTTGTGTCACGCGAGCGTGACAGGAAGCGTGAGCCTAAGAAGTCTATCGCTCGAATTGACCAGGGGCGCTGGAGCGTCGAGCGCTATATGTGCGGAACCACGATGTCTCGATCGAGGGCTGCTGTGCGCGGTTTACGGCTTGGAATCAGGCTCGGGCTCTGGAGTGTGGGAGGAATGTTCGTCTGCGGGTATGGGCGACTGTTCTTGCCGTTCGAACTCGAGATCCATCGCCAGATCCTCGTGCTGGTTGTACCGGAAGAGGATGAGGAAGACTATCCAGCCGACAAGGGCGACGAGGATATAGCTGACCACGCGGTAGACGAAGACCGCTGCGAGTGACTGAGACGCAGTTGCTCCTGCCGCAGTCAAGGTGGCGATCAGGGTGCCGTCGACGAACCCAAGTCCGCCCGGGGCCAGCGGAATACTCGCCACCGCCTTGGCAGCGGCGAACGCGATGAGCAGGCCCGCCAGCGATGGTTCCGCGCCCACCGCCCAGCATGCAAATCCGAGGCATGCAACGTCGGCGAGCCGGTGTACGCCCGACCATCCGAACGCGACCAGGGAATCGCGGCGCCCGAGTTCTACCGACTCGAGCTGGCTCAGGATCTTGTTCCAGCGGTCGACGCCGGTGTCCGGAGGGTTGTCGCGCAAGGTGTTGTACCGGGACAGCAACCATCGCCCGATCGAATCGATGGAACCGGGGTTTCGGGAAACGTGCCGCAGGCCGTAGAACAGAGCGAACGCCGCGACCAACGACAGCACCAGGGTGACGGGGCTCACCTTCGTGCCCACGGTGAAGGCGCCTGCTGCACCAAGCAGCGCAAGGCTGCCCGCCGCGATCACCCCCGAGATCGCCAGCTGCCACGACGCCACGATCGGGGTGGCGCCCCACTTGCGGGTCTGCTTGTAGGTGAACGCTGTGGAGAACACCTGGCCGGCAGGCAGGGTGACGGCCATCGCCGTACTCGCGTAGATCACCGACACCGACTTCAGCTGACCGACCACAACGCCGCCCGCTTGCAACAGGCGTTGCTGGACAGCGCCGTATCCGCTCAAGGAGACGGCCTGAGCGCCGATACACGCGGCGACCCATCCCCAGTGAATCTCGGTGAGAGCCCTCCACGAATCGCTCAGTGTCGGCCACAGGTAGATGGCCTCGACCGTCAGCAGTGTCACAAGGCCCGCGCCGAGCAGCCATTTGATCCACCAGAATCGACTTCGACGACGAGCCGACTCGGCTGAGGGAGGGTCGGATCGGGGCTGGGCCACGTTGGTCAGCGTAACCAACGGGTGGCGGATTACTTCGGATAGTCCTCGGGCCAAGCCAGATGCGTGTTGCGGCGGCGCCCCCGCAACTGGACCTGTTCACCGAGTTCCCAGTGTCTTTGTTCTTCGTCGTCTGCAAAATACAAGGCACTCGTCGACGCCAGTACGCGGCTCGGATGAAGCTTGGCGAGCTCCGTGAGCCGTGACGCCTCGTTGACGGGATCGCCGATCACTGTGTACTCGAAGCGTTCGGATGCACCGATGTTGCCCGCCACGGCAAGGCCCGCCGAGACGCCGATACCCACGTCGAGGCCGGTAATCCGGTTCAGGGCGAACCGCAATTCCCTGGCCGCGGCCAGGGCGGCGGTCGGAGCGTCAGGGCGGTCCAGGGGGGCTCCGAAGATTGCGAGCGCCGCATCACCCATGAACTTGTTGACGAATCCGTTGTGGCGGTCGATCACGTCGACGACTATGCGGAAGAATTCGTTCAGGAGGTTCACAACCTCTCCTGGGGGCCGTTCGGCAGCAGCACCGGTGGAACCGACCATATCGACGAACAACACGGCCACGAATCGAGTCTCACCTCCGAGTTCTGTTCCGAACTGCAGCGCTCGGCGTGCGACGTCCTCGCCGACGTGCTGACCGAACAACTCGCTCAGGCGTCGTCGTTCGTCCGATTCACGCATCATGCGGTTGAACCCGACTTGAAGTCTCCCGATCTCGCTTCCGTCGAATACCTCGACGTGGACGTCGGTGGCACCGCGCTGGACGCGTTCGATGGCTCGTCTCAGTTGCTTGATCGGGTCGGAAATCTGGCTGGCCGTGAGCATCGACAACGCGAAAGCCTGTGTGATCGTGATGATCGACACCAGCAGGATCGCCCATGCGAGGGCGTTGGAACTGAACAACAGTTCGTCGGTGAGCTGTGTGACGCACAACAGGATGATGCCGATGACGGGCAGTAGTGTTCCCAGCCCCCAGGTCATGGCCATCCGGACGCCGACGCCGGGAGCAACGGTGCGGTCGAAGTCACCCTCACTGAGAGCACGAGCGGCAACCGGACGCAGGATGCGTTCGCCGAGCATGTAGGTGAAGCCGAATGTTGTGGTGGCGGCCATGCAGACCGTGACGATTACAACAATCGCGAGTTCCGGCATCTCCGTGACCGTGAGAAATACGAAGATGATGCCGCCGAGGATCCACAACACAAGATGCACGATCGCTTGCCTCAGCGGTGCGTGCAGAGCCGCCATCTGCTGGCTGGGCGTAGGTGGACCTCCCCGTAGCTGCCACTGGACGACAGACCTCAGCATCATCGCCGCAGCGGTGAGGCTTACGACAGTGGCAAACGCGAGGTAACCACCGAAGATGGCGATGTTGCGAAATCGGTCTTCCGCGAAGGCCGGTGTTTCCGGGATCGGCACGCCGTAGCGCACGAACGCGAAGACCAGAATGGCGCCGAAGAAGTTGGCGAGGAGCATCGAGAACATATAGAGCGGCCAGCGACTGCGGACTGTCGTTGCAATCCCTCTATAGAATTCCCGCACGTCGTTAATTTAGCGGGCAGCGCGGGGGTGGAGTCGTAGATGTCCCTCAAAGCACGCGAATGCGTGTTCCCCGGGAGCCATCCGTGACAAACCTGGCGTGAACGAGCGCGCCCGAGTAGCGGCCACAGCCTTCCTGATACTTCCATGAACCGGGTGCTTATTCTGATCGGTATGGAGGCAAGGGATCTGCGCGTAACGGACGCGGAACGAGAGCACGTCAGCCAGTTGTTACAGCGGGCGGTCGGGCAGGGGATGCTCTCGCTGAGTGAGTTCACCGAGCGGATCGATGCGGTCCTTGTCGCGAAGACACGAGGCGAGCTCAATGCGGTTCTGGCGGATCTTCCGGGCATGGAGATGGTTGCCCCGTCGACACCGCCGCCATCGCCTACGCCCGCGCATACCCCGTATCCCCTGCCTCAGAACATCGCCCAACCGGTGGCACCGAACGCGTACGCGACACCGATCCCGACGACGCGGGAAGTCATCCGAGGCCGGATGTCGGCGGTCAGCCGTAGCGGGCCGTGGAGTGTTCCGCCGGTTCTCGAGGTGGACAGCAAGCTGTCGACCGTGACGCTCGACTTCACCCGAGCCATCATGGCTACGCAGGTGGTGCACGTAGCGATCGACGACTACGGAAGCACGATCACGCTGGTCGTGCCTGAAGAGGCGACGGTCGACCTGGGCGGGGTGGAAACCATCGGTGGCACGGCAAGGAACAAGGTCCGCACCGGCCCGCCGATCGGCCCACTGCATGTCGTAGCGCACGGCAAGGTCCGGTTCGGGAGTGTCACGGCAAGACACTCCCTGAGTGCGTCCATTCGCCGGATGTTCGGGTAGTAGATCTCATCCGGCGCGATTCGTCACTGCCGGTTCTGCCGCGCGATGAGTTCGCTCACGCTCACGGCGGTGTCGTCGTCCGCGCGGTGTCTGCCGCTCGCCGCGTCTTCCGGAGCGGCGGGCGGCTCGTCGACGCTACGACGACGCTTCTCGTTGATTGGAACACCGTTCGGGCCCTTCGAAGGGGTGTCGCTCCTGTCTTTCTCGCGCCGACTGTCGCCGACCGGCTGTGATGCCTCCGGTTCGCTGGAACTCGGCTGCGAGGTCACTGGGCGCGGCGAGAAGGTGGGGAACGGCGGCACGGACCCAGTCTGTTTCGCTTCGGGAGACAGCCCTTGCCCAGGCTTCTCCTTGTCGGACTGACCCTCACCGGACTGACCCTCTCCGGACAAGGAGATCGCACGCCGCTGTGCTGTGGACGTGGATCGAAGGTCCGCGAGCCAACTCTCGATGGGCCGCGACTCGGTGGTGGGTCCCTGCGTCGGAGCCGCTGGGCGCGGTGGCGGTGCCGGAAGCGACTGCGACGAGGTGCTCGACGGCGTCGGGGACGGCCGCCGGGAAGCGGACTCCGACGACGCCATGGTCCCCGGTTCCGGTGGTGGGTCGTCGTCACTGTGCTCCGGCGGGCGGGCGGGACGTCCGGTCGCCGACCGTCGAGCTTCGGTCTGGGCGTGACGCGCCTTTGTCTCGTCCTCGGAGGGCTTGCCGGGCGGCGCCTGATTGGTGACCAACGGCATTGGTTGGGTGAGGGGCTCAGGTTTTCCGGGCGTGAATGTCCCGGCCTTGCCGCGCGCGGATGAGCCGGCACCGGCCGGCATGAGTTCCGGAACGTCGGACGGCATCAAGGCGGAGTCGAGGATGGGCTCAGCCAGACCGATTTTCGCCTGGATACGCTTCATCCACGCCGGCGCCCACCAGCAGTCGTCGCCGAGGAGTTTCATCGTGGCAGGTACGAGGAACATACGGATCACGGTGGCGTCGATGACCAGCGCAGCGATCATGCCGTACGAGATGTACTTCATCATCACCAGTTCCGAGAACCCGAAGGCGCCGGTGACGACGATGAGGATCAGGGCCGCCGCGGTGATGATGCGGCCCGTGTGCGCGGTGCCGATACGGATCGATTCCGCCGTACTCGCCCCTTGGGCTCTCGCCTCCACCATCCGCGAGAGCAGGAAGACCTCGTAGTCGGTGGACAGGCCGTAGACGATCGCGATGATCAGCACCAGGATGGGAGAACTGATCGGTCCCGGAGTGAAGTTCAGCCAAGAAGAACCATGACCGTCGATGAAGATCCACGTCAGGATGCCGAGCGTGGACCCGAGGCCCAGCGCACTCATCAGGGCGGCCTTGATGGGCAGCACCAGCGAGCCGAACGTGAGGAACATCAGCAGCGTCGTCACGAACAGGACCAGGACCACCATCGCGGGCAGGTGGTCGAGCAGCGCGGCGATGCTGTCTTGCTCGATCGCCGGAGTCCCGCCCACCAGCACCTGCACACCGTCGGGATTGTCCATGGCACGGAGGTAGTCGATGGCCGGCTTCGAATCGTTGCGGTCGACCAGGCCGGCTTTGAGGACGACGACGCCGTCCGTTGTGGGCCCTTCAGGAGTGAATCTCTCGATCAAGCCAGGTGCCTCGCTGGCATCCCTGATGATCTCGCCGAGTTGCTGGTTGTCCGCGTCGGACACGACAAGTTTCAGCGGTTCGGTGCGCAGAGACGGGAAGATCTCGTCGAACTCTTCCTGCGCCTCGCGAGTCGGATTGTTCGGGGGAAGATACGTCTCGTTGATGCCTCCGAACCTGATCCCTGTCAGCGGGATGATCAACAGGAGGAGGCCCACGACGATGGGGATGGTGACCTTGAGCGGGTTCCGCATCACCCAACGAGTGAGGCGGCCCCAGATGCTCGCCTCGATCTGTTCGGCGTTCTTGGTCTGACGGAGACGGTCCAGGGTAAGCGAGTCGACCCGCTTACCGAGGATGCCCAGGATCGCAGGCAGGATCGTGATGGACGTCAGAGCGGCGAGTCCCACTGTCGCGATCGCGCCGTAGGCGACCGACTTCAAGAAGCCCTGCGGGAAGATCATCAGCCCACCGAGGCTGACCATGATCATCGTTGCGGAGAAGACCACGGTGCGGCCCGCGGTCATCACCGTTCTACGTATGGCGGAGGGGGTGTCGTGCCCCTCCGCCATCTCTTCTCGGAATCGGCTGACGATGAACAACCCGTAGTCGATGGCCAGGCCCAGTCCCACCAGAGAGACCACGGGTGCGACGAACGAGTTGACCTCGGTGAAATTGGTGAACAGACGGACGATGCCGTTGGCGCCGACGACGGTCAGACCACCGATGATCAGCGGCAGCGCCGCCGCGACGACACCACCGAACACGAAGAACAGAAGGATGCCGACAGCGGGGATCGCCAACAGTTCCATGCGGCGAATGTCGTTGGCCATCGTGTCGTTCAACGCCCTGGCAACGGGCTGGAGCCCGGAGAGTTGCACGTCGACACCGTCGATGTAGAACTCGTCCTTGACGTCACTGAAGTTATTCGTGACCTCGGTGTCGTTGTCTCCGACGATCGCGACACTCTCGATTGCGTGCTGTTTGTCGGCATCCGACGCGGCCGCAAGTCGCGGCGCGTTGCCCACCTCGAAGTAGCCGCCGTTGATCCTGAGGATCTTGTCCGGGTGGTTCGTGACCAGCGCTTCGAGGTTCTCGACGATCTTCGCCTGGAATTCCGGATCGTCGACCGTCTTGCCCTCTGGCGCCGTATACATCGCCACGACATCGCTGGTGGTGTCTCGGCCGAATGTGCTGTCAGCCAACTTGGCTGCTGCGACCGACTCCGAACCCGGGTCGTCCCAGCCGCTCTGGCTGAGATGGTCACCGAGACTCAGGCCATAGGCAGCCAAACCGAGCAAAAAGGCAACCATGATGCCGATGACGGTGAATCGGGCCCGGTAGACAATGCTTCCCCAGCTCGCGAACACAGATTCAACTCCTACTCGGCAGCACTTTTCCGCCCGACGAGCAGGGCGGAAAGCGGTCGGAATGGCTGCAACCAGGCGCCCTCGTCGGGCAGCGTGTCGAGGCTGACCCTAGGCAGTGGCTCCCGGAATACGCCGGGGATGTCTTCGAGATCGACGAAGTCCAACAGGTCGGACGCTACTGCCCAACTGGCGTGCTCACGGAATCCGATTATCTGAACCGGAATGCCAGTCGCAGCGATGTCCTCCAACGGCTCGCGGAAAGCTTGACCGTCGGCGGAAGCGACCATGACACCGGCCAGACCTTCGCCGAGACGAAGCGAGATGTGGTCGAGCATGTCGGAATCGACGTCGCTGTCCTCATCCACCTTCGGTTTGGCGAACACCGCGAACCCCACATTACGCAAGGCCTCGACCCACGGTCTCACGACGTCGGCGCTTCCGGGCGCGATGTTGGTGAAGACGGTGGCCTCGGGCTCCAGGGTGTCGGTGCCGACCGCGGACAGTTCCGCGGTCCGGGAGAGCAGCCAGCGACCGAGCGCGTCGAATCGTGGCCGGTAGGCAGCCGTCGGCCTGCCACCGAGGATGGAGCCGAGCCCCATGTCCAGGTTGGGTGCGTCCCAGACGAGGAGGACCCTCTTGGGGTGGCGACCGTCACGACCGCTCACCATGGGTGATTCTGACATCACTGCGCCAGCGGTACCCAGTGGCGCCGCGTCGGCTAGATCGGAGTACTGCTCGCTGACGCTCATGCCCTGATCTTCCCCCAAATCAACTCGGTGATCGTGCTGCCGACCCGGTGAGCCTTGTCCTCGAACTTCGTCACCGGACGTTCGTGCGTCATCGGTGACTCCCAATCGAGAGAGGTCAGAAGAGGTTCCGCGTTGCCGGCGTCGGCGATCGCTTCGGCATACTCGGCATGATCTGTTGCGACATGCAACACACCGCCAGTCTTCAGTCTGCTCGCTATCAATTTAAACGTCGGGGGCTGCAGCAGGCGCCGCTTGTGATGCCGAGTCTTCGGCCAAGGGTCCGGGAAGAATACACGGACACCCGTGAGTGATTCCGGTCCGATCATGTTTTCGAGCACGTCCATAGCATCGCCGCGGAGTACCCGAATGTTAGGGATCGCGTCCCGTTCGATCTGCTGTAGTAACTGTGCGAGTCCGGGCCGGTAGACCTCTACGGCTATCAGATTCACGTGAGGTTCGGCCTTTGCCATCGCTGCGGTGGCGGTGCCCGTGCCCGAGCCGATCTCGAGAATCAGCGGGGCCTCCCGCCCGAACCATTCGGCCGTGTCCAGGAGATTGTCCGATACATCCGCGCCGATGGACGGCCACTGCCGATCCCATGAGGCCTGCTGCGCGGCGGTCAGGGAACCCCTTCGCGAGCGGAAACTCGTTACCCTCGGATGGAGACGCGACCTCCTCGGGTCCTGCGGCTGACCCCCCTCCGGGCTGGTGGGAATGTCCTGATCGGCTTGGTTCACCGGACCATTGTCACGCATAAGGGCCGATTCCGGCATACGGGTGTGGAGTTCATCTCGACGTTTTTTGCCCGTCCCTGCTCGGCCAGCGCTGTTGCTTGCGGTGATTTGACAACGATCTGAAACAATCGGCGCGTTGCGAAAGGGGTGGCTGCGTCATGGGCACGGTGGATGCCGACGGCGGGGATTTGTCGAGGCTGGTCGAACAGGTCACAGCGCTGGACCCGATGACAGGGCCCAGCGTTCGCGAGGCGGCAACCGCATCTCGGGCACCGATTCGGGTGCTGACAGCCGGTCGAGCCGGTGTGGGCAGGTCCACGGTAGCCGCGGCGCTGACCGCGACTGTGAGCACGGATGTGCTCATCGAAGAATCCGACCCGGTCGACGTGCCCGATGCGCCCGATCCGACTCTGGACGCGGACTTGGTGGTCTACGTGCTGGTGGAATCGGTACGCGACGCGGACCGGGAGGCGGTGCGGTCACTCGATCCGGCCCGTGTCCTCTTCGTGCTCAACAAGTCGGACACACTGGGCGAGTCGCGTAGTCCGGAAGACGTGTGGTCTGCGGCTGTTGCACGCGCATCGGACTGCGCGGCGACAGTGGGCCTTCCGACCTTGCCGCTGATCGGTTCGCTTGCGGTCATCGGAGAACCATCGGACGCGGACCTAGCCGTTTTGCGGACCAGCCCCGGCGACCTCGAAGTTCGTTGGGGAGTTCACGCTGTGGCATGCGCCAAGGTGGCCATCGAGGCGAACCCGGAACTCGACGCCGACGGGATCGATGCTGTCTTGCGTGACGCGAGCGGGATCGGCTCGGTGACGACCGCTGTTGCCGACCTTGTCGATGGAATCCGGGCGCGGCGGGCCGCGGAATTGCTCGAGGCCCTGCGCGCACCTTCGATGCGTAACAGTTCAGCGCGCGGCGTGCTGGAGAAGTATCTCGCCGGGGACGAGGCCATCGCACTCGCAGCCGAAGCAGCGCGACTGCATCTTCGGGTCCGGCCCCCGGTCGCACACGATCGTCCGCGAACCGCCGATGATGCGCTCCGGTGTGCCGACTGGTGGCGAGCGCAACTCGCCCAGCAATCGACTCCACGCCAGCGACGCGCAATCGTCGACGTTCGTCGCCACTACATCCGGCTCTGGCAACAGATGAGCGGCAGTCACAGCGCGTGACGGCTCCACCGCCGCAGTTGTCGGGTCTCCCAGCCGAGACCGTTGCTGCCGTCACCCGCTGGAATCCTGTTGCCGTCGGGCAACTGGAGGCCGGTAGGGGTCCGGGGAGCACCGTGTTCGTGGCGGGGCCTCCTCGTGCGGGGAAGTCCACGCTGGTGGATGGGCTTCGCGCGCTCGACTCCTCGGCGCTCGAATTCGTGGGGGAGCCGGCCGACGCCGCCCTCGTACTGATGGTCTTCGATGCCGCGGCGCCGCTCGGACGAGAAGAACTGTCCGTCCTCGACGCCGTCGCATCACCGGCATGCCCGGTAGTCTTCGCTCTCACCAAGACTGACGTCCACCACGATTGGTCCGGGGTGAGCAAGCGCAACCGAATGCTGTTGGCCCGCCATTCGGCGCGGTTCGCCGACGTGAAGATTCATCCCGTCACGACTGTGACCGGATCCGGCGTCGAGGCATTGCTTGCAGCCATACGTTCTGCGGCTCGAGGCGGGGCGCGAGATGGGCTTTCGGTCACCGAGACCGTGCTCGAACAGACCCGGCGGATGATCGTGTCCACTGCGCGGTCGATTGGAGAGACCGAGCCGGGTGCGCAATTGCGTACGGAACGGCTGGAGGCTTTGACACACCGAGAGGGCCTGCGGGCCGAACGTGCTTCGCAATTGCGTGGCCAAGTCCAGTTGGCCAGGATCGAGTTGATGCACGAGGTTGCATCCCAGGTGCGTACTACGGGAGCGACTGTCCGCGCCGAAATCGATCGTGCCCGTCCACAGTCTCTCGCCTGCTACCCGGACCGGATGGCGCAACTGATCCGCGACAAGAGCGTCGCGGTCGATGCCGCGGTGACTGCACGTCTCGATGATCTGTGTACGCACATGGGTGTGACACCGCACACAATGGAATCCGAGGTTCCGCCGGCGGACTCGCTTCTCCCGGAAAGACCCGATCGGCGGCATCGCGGGTTGGAGGACCGCATGACGATTCTGATCGGAGCGTCGCTGGGACTGGGTCTGGGCAGGCTGGCGGTCTCGCCGTTGTCGATGGTGCCCGCGCTCGATATTGCAACCGTTCCACTGACCCTTGCTCTGGGAGCGGTCGCGGCGTGGGGGCTGACGAGGTCGCGCGGACACGCAGCGGAGCGCGTTCATGTACAGCGGTGGGCCACGGACGTGTTGGCTCAGGTCAGGTCCGAGTGGGAGCAGTTCGTTCTGGGTCGACTGCTCGCCACCGAAGCTCAGGTCGGTGAAGCGGTCGTCGCCGAGAGCCGGGTTCGCATCCGTCAAGTGGATGAGAGGATCGTGCAGATCGACAGCGAACTCCGTGCACTGGCTGCGAAGCGCAGCGCGCAGTTGTCTTCCTGCGAGCGTGACCTCGCTGCCGTCGAGCGTGGACTGCGGCACGTTCACAGACTGACGGTGGAACCGAATCTTGTTGCGGAGCGTCTGAATACATAGGTGCCCGAACGTCGTTCGTTGGTTCTCGGGTTCGATCCCGTTGAATTGCCGTGAATCGTGGGTGAGACTGGGCGGAAAGCGAAGGGAGGTCGCAATGGCGACAGAGGGATTTGTGGTCCCGGATGTGCTGTGCATGGACCCAGATACGTTCGGCCACGACGCTGGGGCCGTTGCGCTGACGGATCCGGCATACGACGTCGACGACGACGGCTTGCTGGACACCCAAACCTTCACCACCGAACGTGCGGTAGTCATCGCCTCGGACATGGACGCAGACGGTGACGCCGACCATGTGACAGTGATTGCAGAGGATGGTGCCTACGCCTCGTGGGAGTTTCATCGAGACGGCAACGGCGTCATCAACTGGGAACGCACCGACGAGGGGGCACTCGGTAACGGCTGAACGACTCGAAAATCACTCTCCAGGATCGGGAAAGGCGCCTGGAAACGTATCTGAATCGTTTCTGTGACCTTTCCAACCACGCCCGATTCCCCGAGATCGGACTCGCGGCGTTAACCTCTAGGGATAGGACACCCGGCGCCCGCGTCTTCCATGTGGCATGGACGGCCTGGCTGGACCCCGCCGAGAGGGGGAAATCGGATCGTCTGGCACTCGCTGTGAGGTTACTCTCAGTGGACGGCAGATGCGTCCGGTTCCGGCTCACCCCAGGAGAGTTTGATGACCTCAGCGACCATTCCCGGTCTGAACGGAACTGACGGCACGCCCCCCACGGAGCACAGCGAGCTGCTCGCCTGGGTTCGAGAGGTTGCCGAACTCACTCAGCCCGACCGCGTAGTTTTCGCCGACGGCTCGGATGACGAATGGGATCGATTGACCGACCAGCTCGTCGCGGCGGGCACATTCACTCGGCTCAACGACGAGAAGAAGCCGAATTCGTTCGTGGGCAACTCCGATCCGTCGGATGTCGCGCGCGTCGAGTCGCGCACCTACATATGTTCGCGGGAAGAGATAGACGCCGGTCCCACCAACAACTGGATGGACCCGACCGAGATGCGGGCACTGATGACCGATCTCTACCGCGGGAGTATGCGAGGACGCACCATGTACGTGGTGCCCTTCTGTATGGGCCCGCTCGGGGCCGACAACCCCAAGTTGGGTGTCGAGATCACCGACTCCGAGTACGTCGTCGTGTCCATGCGCATCATGACGCGTATGGGTGCTGCTGCGATGGAAAAGCTGGGCACCGACAAACCTTTTGTGAAGGCACTTCATTCGGTGGGCGCACCGCTCGCAGAGGGTCAGGCCGACGTCCCGTGGCCTTGCAACGACACCAAGTACATCACTCATTTCCCCGAGGACCGCGAGATCTGGAGTTACGGTTCCGGCTATGGCGGAAACGCCCTCCTCGGTAAGAAGTGCTACTCGCTACGTATCGCGTCGGCGATGGCTCACGACGAGGGTTGGCTGGCCGAGCACATGCTCATCCTCAAGTTGATCTCGCCCGAGAACAAGCCGTATTACATCGCGGCCGCATTCCCGAGTGCGTGCGGAAAGACCAATCTCGCGATGATCCAGCCCACAATTCCCGGATGGCGCGCCGAGACCCTCGGTGACGACATCGCATGGATGCGCTTCGGCGAGGACGGCCGTCTGTACGCGGTCAATCCGGAGTTCGGTTTCTTCGGTGTTGCGCCCGGAACCAACTACGGTTCGAATCCCAACGCGATCAAGACGCTCGAAGCCGGTAACTCGCTGTACACCAATGTCGCCCGGACCGATGACGGCGACATCTGGTGGGAGGGACTCGAAGGCGACCCCCAGCACCTGATCGACTGGAGGGGCAACGACTGGACGCCCGAGTCGGATGAGAAGGCCGCGCACCCGAACTCGCGCTACTGCACCCCGATGTCGCAGTGCCCGATTCTCGCGCCCGAGTGGGATGATCCGCAGGGTGTGCCGATCTCGGCGATCCTGTTCGGTGGGCGTCGTAAGACCACGGTTCCGTTGGTGAGCGAGTCCTTCGACTGGCAGCACGGCACGTTCCTCGGTGCCACCTTGTCATCTGAGCAGACCGCTGCCGCCGAGGGTGCCGTCGGTACGGTTCGCCGCGACCCGATGGCCATGCTCCCATTCATCGGCTACAACGCCGGCGACTACATCAACCACTGGATCAACATCGGCAAGAACGCCGACTCGGAGAAGTTGCCGAAGATCTTCTACGTCAACTGGTTCCGTCGTGGCGACGACGGACGCTTCCTGTGGCCCGGATTCGGCGAGAACTCGCGTGTACTGAAGTGGATCGTCGACCGCATCGAGCGCAATGCGGACGCCGAGTCCACCCCGATCGGACTCGTTCCGACGGCGGAAGATCTCGAGTTGGACGGCCTGGACGTGAACACCGACGACGTCAACGAGGCGCTGAAGGTGAACGTCGACGAGTGGAAGCAGGAATTGCCGCTGATCGAGGAATGGTTCGACTTCCTCGGCGAGAAGGTCCCTTCCAGCATCCGCGACGAATTCGAGGCACTGAAGCAGCGCCTAGGCTAGTCCGCCATCGATGACAGAATGTCGCAGTGGCCCAGTTGAACTGGACCACTGCGACATTCGTTTTTCCGGCCTTGTTACGAGCGCGATCGGCTATCCGGTGTAGCCGAGCGGCATCAGGACGGACTTCGTCTCGCAGAAGGATTCGAGTCCTTCCGGCCCGTTCTCACGGCCGATCCCGGAGGCCTTGTAGCCGCCGAACGGTGATCCAGGGTCGAACGCATACCAGTTGATCGCATACGTACCGGTACGGATCTGCTTCGCGATGGCAAAGCCGTGTTCGATGTCGGTGGTGAACACTGATCCGGCGAGCCCGTAGTCGGAGTCATTGGCGATCTCGATCGCCTCTTCCTCGGAGTCATAGGGGATCACGGCCAGTACGGGCCCGAAGATCTCCTCGCGGGCGATGGTCATCGAGTTGTCGACATCGGCGAAGATCGTAGGCTCGACGTACCAGCCCTTGTCGAATCCCTCGGGCCGTCCGCCGCCGAGCACGATCCGGGCACCTTGTTCCTTGCCCTTTGCGATGTAGTCCTCGACGCGATTGCGCTGTTTCTCGGAAATCAGCGGACCGAGTTGGGCAGCCGGGTCGGAGGGATCCCCGACTGTCATGAGTCCGGCTCCCGCCACCAGGGCATCGAGCACCTCCTCGTACCGCGAGCGGGGCGCAAGGATGCGCGTCTGAGCCACGCACGCCTGACCGGTGTTCATCAGTCCGGACATCACCAGCATGGGCATCGTGGCTTCGAGGTCGGCGTCTTCGAGGATGATCGCTGCCGACTTCCCACCCAGTTCGAGTGAGCAGCTCTTGAGGTTCTGTGCTGCGATTGCTCCGATTCGGCGACCGACCGGACTACTGCCGGTGAACGTCACCTTGTCGATGCCAGGATGCGAGACGAGGTATTCGCCCGTCTCGGCGCCACCTGGCAGGACGGAGATGACTCCCTCCGGGACGCCCGCTTCGGCGAAGATCTCGGCGACAATATGCGTGGCGAGCGGAGATTCAGGAGCAGGCTTGAGCAGAATGGTGCACCCAGCCAGCAATGCCGGGGCCAGCTTGTTGACGGCGAGGAACATCGGCACGTTCCAGGCGAGAACGGCGGCCACCACGCCGACCGGCTCGCGCAGCACCCGCGACTGGCCGAACACGCCGGTACGGGTCTGTTCCCACTCGAACTCGTTTGCCAGACCGGCATAGAAGTTCAGGGTTGCCAGTGAGGGTGTCTGTTGCATCATGCCGACCATGGCGGGCGGCTGTCCCATCTCGGACGAGATCAGCGAGTTGAGAGTTTCGCTGCGCTCCTCGATCAGCTTGGCCGCCTTCGCGAGGATCTCACCCCGCTCAGCAGGAGTGGTGTGCGGCCAGGGACCCTGCGTGAATGCTTGCCGGGCCGCGACAACGGCGTCGTCGATGTCGGCCGGCGACGCGACCGGGCAACTACCGACGCGTTCTTCGGTTGCAGGGGAGAACACTTCGAGCACTTGATCGGTCGCCGGCGCTACCCACTTGCCTCCGATGTAGAGCTTGTCGTAGTCGGTCATTGCTCCATTCCCTCTGTCGGTGCCCCCCGGTCGGAGGCTGTGTCGGTGAAACTGTCGAATCCGTAAGGTGTGTGGGGCCCGATCGCCGCGACTTCGAGCAGTCCGGTCCCGACGGCGGTCTCGCCGCCTTCGCTGAGATGAAATCGGGTGAGATTGTCTACAGGACAGAACATTCGAAGGCCGGGCTCTATCTCGGATACCCGCTTGCGCAGTCCCTCCACCACTTGCTCGCCTTGCCACATACCGTGCCGCCAGTCCGACTCCAGGCCATAGCCGGTCCCGATCCCGATGTAGTTCGGCAGCAGCAGGTCGCAGGTGACCGTGGCGATGCCGTGGCCCGGTCGGTGGAAGGTGAGCGAAGCCGACGTCACGTCCCGTGTTCCTGGTGCGAAAGTCAACTTGTGTTCGGGCCTGCCCAGCCATTCTGGTTCGATGCCGGGATCCGGCCAGATGCGGACGGCCTCCTCGACGATGCGCCTGCCGCGCTCATCTTCCTGCAGGATTACAGAGATCGAGTAGTTCTCGAACTGCATCACCGCGTAGATCCAGAAGAAGTTCGAGTTCCCTTCGACCGCGCGCCTTCCGGGTGGCTCGGCTTCGCCGACCGGGCGGACTCCCCAGGATCGGTCGCGGTTGCCGCGCCAGGTGTCAGGAGTAACGGGGTGGCGCCTCCCGTCGATCGTGAGTTCTCCTGTCCACGTGCCAGTTTGGACGAATCGGCTGGTATCGAACGTGACACGTTCGAGTTGTCTGCGGAAGTGTCGTGGCTCGAGTGTTGCAGGAATCGTGGCATCGAAGGTGAGGGAAAAGGAGAGGTCGTACTCGCCGGGTGCCAGCA
This sequence comes from Rhodococcus sp. NPDC049939, assembly GCF_040656415.1. Lineage (NCBI taxonomy): Bacteria > Bacillati > Actinomycetota > Actinomycetes > Mycobacteriales > Nocardiaceae > Rhodococcus > Rhodococcus sp. NPDC049939. Next base: position 338,815 of record NZ_JBFAMC010000001.1, read on the forward strand.
CTACGCGCAGGCGTGTCAGGCCTTCGAGAATCTCGACCCGGAATGGCCCGACGGTGGTGTCGGCGCGGTCGTTACCCAGCGCCGTCGACCCACGTACGACGATGTGGTCGTTGCCGCGACGGAGCACTGCGAAAGCGTCCGTGACACCGAGATTGGGGTACTGACCGAGTCCGACGATGAGGAAGAGATCCGGGTCCGCGGACGGATAGCAGTTGAAGTAGTAGCGGTCGTAGAAGTTGCGGTCGGACGTCGCCACCCGCCGAATCGGCTCTGCCGCCTGATGAATGGGGTAGTCGTCCATCGGGGAGAGTGGATTGGTGTAATCGGCCCTCATCGGATCTTCTCCCAGTACGTTCCATCGAGCATCGCCTCGAGTGGTGCGCGGTGCAGGATCAGATCGTCGGGATCTTCCGGCGAGGAAGCTTGTCCGAAGTGGATGGCGCGCGTTTGGATCCGCATCATGATTGTGGCGTGACGCAGGGCTGCGTAGGCGATGTAGTACTCGAGATCGCGAGGTGTGTGTCCGGTCAGTTCCCCGTAGACGGCGGCCAGGTCGCCAGGGCGCATGAAGCCTGGCATTCCGCCCTGCCCGGCGTCTGCGGCGATGTCCTCGAAGAACCGGTGCAGAAAAGCCATCCAGCCGAGGTCCAGTTCTCGGGGACCGAGTGTGGCCATCTCCCAGTCGAGTACCGCAACCGGCCGGAAGTCGTCGTACATGATGTTGCCGATCCGGGCGTCTCCCCAACAGAAGACGGCGGGAGAGGGGTCGTCGGGGCGGTTCTCCTCGATCCAGGCGAAACCCCGCTCGATCAACGGAGAACGCGGACCCGACTGTGTGGTCCACTCGTAGAATTCGCGCTCCCGCCGGATGTGCGCGGCGAGTGCCTCGTTCACGGTGGGGCCGGAACCAGGGAGTCGTAGGAACGTGAAAAGCTCCCAGGGCCGGGCGATTCGATGGAGTTGGGCAAGCACGTTCACGGAACTGTGCTGAAGTCGGTCGCGCTGTGAGTCTGTTGCGTCCGTGACCCACGAGCCGAAGTTGTAGGGCATCACATCTGGTGGGATCTGCCCAGTCATGCGGGCCATCACGAAGAAGGGTGCACCCAGGGGTTCGGGATCGGACTCGGACCAGTACACAGCCGGGACGGGAACGGCTGAATGTTCCTGGATCCGCGACATCACCTGGAACTGGCTTTCGAGGTCGTAGTGGGGGAAGACGGGCATCGTGGTGTCGGTCGGGGCAACTCGTGCCACGAGTGCGTGAGCTTCGTCGCCCCAGGCGGCGTCGAACAATATGGTCTCGCTCGACATGCCGTTGGCCTCAGGGAGTTGGACGCGCGTGATCACGGGCGCCGCGGCGTCGGGTAGTTGCGCGGCGAGCCATTTGCCCAGTGCCTCGCGCAGCAGTTCAGGGTCTCGCCGGGAGTCGCTGGGGCGTGCAACTTCGGACAGGTGGTCGGGATCGTCCGATCGGGCTGCGCTGGTGCTCACGGTCACCCTCCTCCCCTGAACGCGTTGTGACTCTGAACACTAGAACACGTTACATAGTTTGGGAACAGGTGGTGAGATCCCGAGCTGCGGGCGAGAGTGTGGAAAGCGGCCGAATCAACTGCCGTAGACGGCGAGCCCGCCTGCTCCGACGAGAGTTCCCGATGCCCCTAGTTGGGCGGGAACCACGCGCAGATTCGACACGAACGACAACCGGGCATGGCGTTCGGCAGCTCCCCGCAGCGGATCCCACAGCGGAGGTCCCGCGTGCGCGAACCCTCCACCGATCACCGCAAGGTCGACGTCGATGATTGCGGCGGCGGACGCGATGGCCTGCCCGAGAGCGGTCCCCGCACGATCCAGCGCTGCCAACGCGACAGCGTCGCCGCTCGCGGCAGCCTTCGCCAACTCGACACCCGTCGAGCCGCGCCACCCGTTCGCACGGGCCCAGCGCACCGACGATGGTCCGCTCGCCACCGTCTCGAGGCATCCGATGCCGCCGCACGTGCAGGGATCGGTGCCGCCGGGAACCACGATGTGGCCGATGTGTCCCGCGTTGCCGGTTCGGCCTGCAGTGATGTGACCACCGAGTACCACACCGCCGCCGATGCCGGTCGAGACGACGAGACTGAGCAGGTCGGGGGTGCCACGGCCGGCTCCGTGGTGATACTCACCGAGAGCCGCGGCGGCGCCGTCCAGAGCCAGCTGCGTCGAAGCGCCGGGAAACAGGGTCTGCACGGCTCCGGCCAGCTCGAATCCACCTGACCATTCGTCTATGTTGATCGGCCAGACCATTCCGGCGGCGGCGTCGACCGGGCCTGCGGAGGCAATGCCGACGGAGGTAACCGGTGCCGATCCAACGACCTCGCGCAGCAACGCAGCGCAAGCGTCCCAGACCCCGGACCGAGGAGTCGGGGTGGTGGCGGGGCGCGGAACGGTCCCGTCGGCCTCGGCGACCCCGGCAGCGATCTTGGTGCCACCGATGTCGAGAGCCAGCGCGACCAAGTCAGCGCTTCTTCATCACGAGAACGAGGTTGCTGACCAGGAACTCACGTACCCCGGGAATTCGCACGATCCACCATGCCCAACGCGGGTGGTAGCGAGGGAAGGCGGCTAGTAATTCGGCGTCCTGGGTTTGCCGAGCCCACCGGAGTCCCTCGGTTGCCGATACCTCGAACAATGAGACACCGTAGCGATTTTTCGGTTCTCGGCCGGTCTTGCGCAGGTAGCGCCTTGCCGCATACTCGCCCCCGAACGCATGCCACGGTCCGGTCTCGTGTCCACCGAACGGACCCCACCACAGCGTGTACGACAGCACGATCAGGCCGCCCGGACGGGTGACGCGCACCATCTCCTCCGCCATAGCCCACGGTTCGCTGACGTGCTCGGCGACGTTGGAGGAAAAGCAGATGTCCACCGATGACGTCCGTATCGGCAACGCCAGCCCGGACCCGCGTATGGATCCGCTGGTAGGAAGGCCCGCGGCATGCATCTCGGACGGATCCGGTTCCACCGGAACGTACCAGGCACCCGCTTTCTGGAACACCTCGGCGAAATAGCCGGGTCCACCACCGACGTCGAGCACAGTGCTTCCAGACAGGTCGGATTCGGTGAGACCGCCGTACAGGTCGCCGATGAGCTGAACGGAGTCGCGGGCTAGCGAGCCGTAGAAGAGATCGGGGTTGCTCTGCTCGTGCCGGAAGTCGCTGAGCAGGCCGAACGACCGTTTCAGCGTTGCCCGTCGACCGAATCGCCGCGTCACGGGGTGTGTGGTCACGGTAATGAACTCTAGCCACTCGAGACGTCCACGAGGCAAACCACCCACCGTGGCTGCGCAGTCCGGCGGAATCCGACAGATATGGTGTTCGGGGGTCAGGGCACGCAACGCCCAATCTCGAGGCAACAAATACCGCACCGACAACAGGAGTACACGAACGTGCGAGAGGTTCTGCTGCTGTGCTGGCGCGACACCGGGCACCCGCAGGGTGGCGGCAGTGAGCGGTATCTCGAGGAGGTCGGCGCCCAACTCGCCGCGCGGGGAATCAAGGTCACCCTTCGGACTGCCGGCTACCGCGGAGCTGCAAAGAAGGAGACGGTAGACGGCATCGAGATCAGTCGTGGAGGCGGACGCTACAGCGTGTACCCTCGCGCTCTCGCCGCGATCGCCGCAGGCAGACTCGGATTCGGTCCGCTCAGGGGCATCCGGCCCGATGCGGTCATCGATACCCAGAACGGAATCCCGTTCTTTTCCCGCGCCGTCGTCGGCGCGCCCGTCACGCTGCTCGTGCACCATTGCCACCGCGAGCAATGGCCGGTGGCGGGGCGGTTGATGGGCAAGGTGGGCTGGTGGCTCGAATCGCGGCTGTCACCACGCGCCCATCGGAACAACCAGTACCTCACGGTGTCGCTCCCTTCCGCAGAGGAGCTGGTAGACCTCGGCGTCCACCGGGACCGCATCGCCGTTGTGCGTAACGGAGCCGACGAGATCCCCGCCGGTGTCGCGGTCGGCGGAGCAGACTCGCGGACCGCACACCCGAGCGTGTGTGTTCTGTCACGGTTGGTGCCGCACAAGCAGATCGAGGATGCACTGGAAGCAGTTGCCGCCCTACGCCCGGCTATCGCCGACATCCACCTCGATGTCATCGGCGGCGGGTGGTGGGAGCGCAATCTCCGAGACCGCGCATTCGAGTTGGGTATCGGTGACGCCGTCACTTTCCATGGCCACGTCGACGAGACCCGCAAGCATCAGTTGCTGTCTCGGTCATGGGTGCATGTGATGCCGTCCCGCAAGGAGGGCTGGGGTCTGGCGGTCATCGAAGCCGCCCAGCACGGCGTTCCGACCATCGGTTATCGCAGTTCCAAGGGGCTGACCGATTCGATCGTCGACGGCGTGACCGGCGTCCTGGTGGGCGGTGCCGAGGGGGACGAGGGCGATGTCGGTGCGCTGACCGAAGCGGTCAACACGCTCCTGCTCGACCCGGAGATGCGGCTGGTGCTCGGCGAGAAGGCGCGTATCCGCGTCGGCGAGTTCTCCTGGGAGCACACCGGCAACGGCGTCCATCAGGTACTTGCGACGACCGCCGCGGGTCTGTGGACGTCAGGGCTGGTGTCGCCGCAGGCGTCGCACTCGAGCCTCGAGGATGCCCGCTCCGAGTAGGCCTGCGAAGAACAACAGAGCCCACAGCGCGTGAGCCGAGATCGCTAGTGCCCGCACCTGCTCGGACGCCTCCCGCGCCGCGACATCACCGTCTACGCGATACAACTCGAGATACTCGTCCGAGAAGAGCCGATTCAACCCGGCCAGTGTGGCTGCGGATTCGCCCAGCGGTCCGGGTGTGTCGCGCTCGACCAGAACCCATCGGACGCCGAGTGCGGCAAGGTCGGCCGCCGATCCGCCGTGTAGAAGCACTCGTTCCACCTGTTGCGCGCGTGAACCCTCGCCCTCCACGACGCCGCCCGCCACCACCAGTTCGCCTGTTTGCAAAACGTCCTTGGGCAGCAGCCTCGGGGCGGGATCGAGCACGGGTGCCGGGCCGGTATAGGAGAAATTGCGGAACATCCCGGTGGGAAGGACCGCGACATCGCCGCGGTTCGATTCGGTGTCCAGCTGGGATGCCACCTGTTGCCAAGACTGCGGGTACTCGATCGGGCGCAGCGATCCCCCCACCCCCCAGGCGAGGTCGGGGAGGGCGAGCAGCACGACGAGGACAGCAGAGACGGACCAGGTGCCCGGGCGCCGAAGCACCGCTGCCGCGGCAGCAAGCGCGTACAGCGGAGCGGCGAGCGCCACCCACTTCTGGGCGTCGCGAAGCAACCCCGCGCCGGGAACGGTCTGGACCACCCAACGTCCGAACTCGAGGCCCCATGGCGTTGAGCCCAAAGTGGGCATCAACACCGCAATCAGTGCGAGTGCTGCGAGCGCGGACACGACGGGGTGCCTGCGCCTACGCCACAGAGCAGGTAATCCACACAGGACGATGCCAAGCAGCAGGGCAGTGCCCAACAGCGCGAACAGCGTCGTTCGGGTGTCCGGGACGGAGGCGCTGTTCCAAATGCCCCCGAGCCCGGCGAGGCTGCCCAACGTGGCCAGCCCCGGCTCGGCACGGGCCGCGAACGCAGCAACTCCGGCCGGGTCGGAGCCGCCCCCACCTCCTGACAGCGCCGTCGCCGCCAGCCAGGGCGAACTCGCGATCACGAACAGAATCAGCGCACCGGTTGCCCGGCGCCAGGGGGCAGACCTTCCACCGGGGACCACGAGCACTGCGAGTGCCGTTGCCGTCGCGAGCAGCACCCCGGTCGGGGTGAGACCGGCTGCCGCGAGACAGGCGGCGAGGGCGAACCACCCTCGGGTGCGGCCCCGGCGAATCGCGACCGCCGCGCACACCGTCCACGGCAGCGCCGCGTATCCGGTCAGCAAACTCCAGTGTCCCTGTAGTAGACGCTCTGCGACGTAGGGATTCCACACCATCACCGTCACGGCCACGAGCTGGGACCCGAGCCCGGCGGTCGGCAGCACGGCGCGGACCATCCGGGCCGCACCCCACCCGGCAGCCCACAGCGCGGCCAGCAGGATCAACTTGACCACAAGGCCACCGTCGACGACGGTGCTCATCGTTGCGAGCAGAGCGTCCTGTGGCACCGCCCGTGCGGCGGCGTCGGTAAGCCCGAGGGCCGAGTCGGTCAGATACGAGCGGGGGGTGCTGACCGCGTCGCGTATCAGCAGATAGCCGGGGCCGAGCAGGGGTCCGAGAATCAGAACCGCGAGAATCAAGCTGTAGACGGCCGGGACGAGAGGTGCACGAGGCCGGACGGTCATGGGCCGCCACATTACGTGGTGCACGGGCTCGTCTCGCACGGTACGTAGTGCATCATAAGCGAATGCCACGCCAGACCCTCACCAGCTCAGCGGTCGCTGGGGTGACGATGGTGACGGCGGGCTCGATGATCGCGAATATCGCCTCCTACCTGCTGCATTTGCCCGCGAGCCGTTGGCTCGGCCCTTCTGGGTACGGGGAGTTCGCGAGTCTGTTGGCCGCCCAACTGGTCCTCGCCGTGCCTGCGCTCGCGTTGCAGACCGTGGTCGCACGTGAGGTGGTCCGGGGAAAGGGTGCCCACGCCGTGCGACTGCTCGGGTACCGATGTGCCGTGATCGTCGCGGTGGTGGCCGCAGTTCTCGTCCCCGTGGTCTCGGTAGCACTCGACACCGGCTTTCTTGCCACATCCTCGGCGCTGATCGCAGCCCCGCTGCTGGTCCTGCTCGCCACCGAGCAGGGGCTCCTGCAGGGTGCGGCGCGTTTCGGTCCGTTGAGCGGCGTCCTCGCAGCTGCAGGCGTCGCCAAGGTGGTTCCAGCCGTCGTGGTGCTGGCCGCAGGGGCCGGGCCCGGCCTGGCCCTTGCGGCCAGTGCGGTCGGAACTGGTTTGGTGGCCCTCGTTGCGAGACTGATCGCCGACTCGGGTGTTCAGGGGGAGGCGGGCACTCGAATCGGCGTCGTGGCCGTCCTGAAGGCGTCGCAGGTGCAGTTGGCGCTGATCGCGCTGTCGTCGATGGACCTCGTGGTGGCCCGGATCGTCCTCAGCAACGACGACGCGGGCCTCTACGCCCTCGGCGCAGTTGCCACCAAGGCGGCGTTCTGGCTACCCCAGGCCGTCGGTGTGGTCCTCTATCCCCGAATGGCGAACCCTGCACAATCTGTGCAGGCAATCCGATCGGCTCTGGCAATTCTCGTGGGCTTGGGCGCGGTGCTCGTGGCGGGGGTCGCGGTGGCCGCACCCCTCGTTCCACTCGTCGTCGGCTCCGCCTACCAGCCTGTCCAGTCGCTTCTGTGGGCTTTCGCGTTGCAGGGTGCCTGTTTGGCCGTCCTGCAGGGGGCACTTCTATCGGCGATCGCGGGTGAGCGAACTCACCTGGCGGCGATTGCCTGGGGCGGATTGGCAGTTGAGATGACAGCCATGCTCACCGTCGCGTCCACTATCGGACAGTTCATCGGAATCGCGGTAGTAGTGGCAGCGAGCACCGCGCTGGTCGTGGCCGTCCGTGCGGTCCGCGGCGCGCGACGAGATGCCGTGACCGCCTAGACCCGACTCGCATCGAGCTGCGGGCGGTGTGTGCTCCGTGTATGCCGAAGGGGACCTCGATCCTCATCGAGGTCCCCTTCGGTACCGATTACGCGACGTTCGGCTGCCCTGCGTTACTGCAGCCGAACAGCGTCACTGTTCGTCGCCCTGCCTACGCGGGTCGGTGACGGGAATCTCTTCCGTCTTGTCCGCGGTCCAGTCGTGCTGCTCCGTGGGGGCATCATCATCCTGATAGTGCCGACCCCCCTGGCTCGGGGGCACATCGTCGTCACCGTTGGCGGATGCGGGCTGATCGCTCTTCCCGCCACGAAGTCCCAGAACGATTCCGGCGATCAGGGCGATCAGCCCGAGGACGCCGGCGATGATCGGAACGGTGCGACCGAACGTGTTGATCGTATCCAAGCCGTCCCTGGCCTGCTCGATCTGAGCCTCGATGGTCTGCTCGTCGAAGGGCAGCGTCGCATTCAGGACGTCGATCTCCGGATTTGCACTGTTCCGGGCATAGTACTGGTGCATTTGTTCCTGGCCCTTGACGATGACACCGGTCTGGGGCTCGACCCACACGTCGCGCACATTGGCGTACCAGCGAGTCATCGTCACCGGGATGGTGCCACCGGGAACGCCCCAGGCCTCAGCGGGCAGCGTCAGCTTGTTGGTCGGCGAGTCGACCACCGCCGACAGGTCCACGGGATCGATGGTCTGGCTGTAGTGGTACACCCTCAGGCCGTTGATCTCCGTCTCCTCGACGAAGTTGATGTCCTGAGTGGTGCGAGAGTTCAGGTCGAAGTAGGGGTAGCTCTTCTGCTCCGAGTCGAACGGGAACTTGTACTGCAGTCCGTCGCGCGGAACTTCCTGGGCGGGCTGGTCTGCGTCAACCTGGATGGTGCCCACCGGGTCGTTGGTCGGCATCGACGTCTTGCGGTCGATGGTGGTGCGGTCCACGATCGCGGACAGCAGGCCGGTGTCGCCCTGCACGTCGGTGCGGAACAGTGTCTGACCTGCCTGCAGCGTGACCTCTGTGGCGTTGGAAGGCTCTTCGGTGGTCACATAGCGCTGCGACACCAGAGGAACGTCGGTATCGACCTGCGCACTGCCCGCGAGAAGAGACGCCGCGTCGAGCACGCTGCCGGTCCCCGAGGCGATCGTGGTCACTTCCAGGTCCAGGGGCGTCTTCTTCAACTGGCCCACCGTGTAGGTGGGAATGAGAATAGCGACGGCCAAGAGGAAGGCACCGAGGCCCACCAGAATAGAAGCAAGTATCCGGCTCGGCCCTGAGCGCTTCGCCATGCTGTCTCTCCTAACTCAAATCTGTCGATTGAGATTCCCCCACCGGCAGCATGGCTGCACGGATCGCATGGAGTCCATATCGACACCACGTGAGGCAAAACACTAACAGTCCCGGGTGCTTGTTTGCCGCATCGGATAGTAGTCGCGTCGCCGGATTCACAATGAGCTGGCATGGTAGGAGTTTTTCGTCACAGCGCAGGTGTTAGGCACACTGTTCCTGATGAGTACATCGGTCACGAAAATGGAAACACCTGCGCCCCCTGCCGCACCGGTCCCTCGCGGCTTCATTCCTGCGCTCGAAGGGCTGCGCGGTGTCGTGGCGCTCGGTGTGCTGGTGACGCACGTCGCGTTCCAAACCGGGTTTACGCAGGTTCCCGTCGTGGGGCGAATGGTCGAACGATTGGACCTGACGGTGGCGGTGTTCTTCGCGTTGTCAGGATTCCTGTTGTGGCGCAGCCACGCGGCGGCGGCCCGTGGCATGGGTCCGACGCCGAACGTCTTCCACTACTGGATCTCGCGTGTGACGCGCATCCTGCCGGCGTACTGGGTTGCGGTGGTCGTGGTGCTCCTGTTTCTGCCGACTGCCGACGGGAGCTTTCGTACGTGGTGGGCGAACCTGGGCCTGGTCCAGGTGTTCGTGCCGCTCACGCTGACCAGCGGCCTGACCCAGATGTGGAGTCTGTCGGTGGAGGTGGCCTTCTACCTGACGCTCCCGTTACTGGCAATCATGCTGTTCCGGTTGCGGGGTTCGGCTGCGCGGCTGCGTGTTCCGGTGATACTCGCGATGATCGCGGTGAGCCTGGTGTGGGCGTTCCTGCCCGTCCCGGCCCCGAATGGTATACATCACGAAAACTGGTTGCCTGGCTATCTGCCGTGGTTCGGATCCGGGATGTTGCTGGCAGAGTTGTCGGTAAGTTCGCCGGGAAGAATCCACCGCTGGGCGCGACACCGGGTCCGGATGTCTCTGGTAGCCGCGACGGCATTCGTGCTCACGGCGACCGATCTTGCGGGGCCCGCGGGGCTGGAGCGTCTCGAGCCGTGGCAGTTCGCCATCAAGGTCGTGCTGGGAGCGGTCATCAGTTTCATGCTCATGGCCCCGTTGGTACTGTCCGACAGGTCGCGGCCCCGGTTCCTCGAAAGTCCTGTCGCGTTGGCTGTCGGCCGCTGGTCGTACGGCATCTTCATCTGGCATCTCGCGGTGCTTGCGACGGTCTTTCAGGTATTCGGTCTGGTGCCGTTCGCCGGCAACTTCGCGTATGCCCTGGCGCTTACTGCCCTGATGAGCATCGCGGTTGCGTCGGCAAGCTACGCATTGGTGGAAGAACCGGCACGCCGCGCGGTAAGGCGCTGGGAGATGCGGCGCAACAGTGTCGTACGCCCCAGCGGCAACACGGCCAGCCCCGTGGCAACCAGTGCAACCAGCAGCGGGAACTGAACGAGGAACGAGTGCCCGACGTATCCGTCGGGCGCACGCCACGGGCCGGTGGACAGTATCGCCATGCCGAGCATCGCCGACGCACCGGCGATGCCGACCAGGATCCGTGCGGTGGCGGTGGTTCCGCGTAGGCGGACGAGCGCGGCGACGAGCGCGGTCATCGTGACAGTCGTCGCCGCCCCGACGAGTCCGCCGATCAGGGTGGCTGTGGCCAGGATTCCCAGCCATCCGACCGAGGCGCTGGCCCACGGCCTGGGCGGCGAACCCGGGTCACGCCCGCGACTCGGCGAGCGACGCGGCCACAGTGCAACGGCGATCAAAGGGATGAGCAGCAGCAAGCCACCGAAGATTCCCAGTCTGTACCACCGATCGGTGGGGAAGTCGAGGCTCAGCGTGCCTTCGGTTCCTGCAGGAACAATCCACCCCTGCTGCCATCCGTCCACAACGACCGGAGTCAGTTCGGTGCCGTCAGGGGCTGTCGCGACCCAGCCGATATTGGTGCTCTCAGGAACGACGACCAGGCGCTCCGAGTCCGAGCGCTCAATAGTCAGTTCCCGGTGGTTCTCGGTCCACGCGGTCGTTGCGACCTGCTCGGTCGGAACCGACGATGGCTGCGCCCCTGCGTTGAGCCGCAAACTGTCGACGAAGAACGCAGGCCCCGGTTCCACCGAGACGTCCTGGGAGCCGGCGTCCAGAGTCACCGGAAAGCCTGGGTCGCACACGGTAGCGGGTATCGGAGCGCCGGAGAGAATCTGTTCGACAGGTGCAGTGATGCTGGTACGAACCGCTTGGCCGCCGATCGAGATCACAGGCCCCTCGGCGCAGGATACGGATACGGTTCGGGCGCCCGGATCGTCGGTCGGGCCCGAACCGGGCAGCAGTGTGCCGTCCTGACCCAGCACTGCGACATCCGCGAGTCCGGCCGGCTGTGGCTGAGCGAATCCGAGAACGTTCCTGTCGATGATGTTCGGCCAGGACACCAGACTGAGCACTATCCGGTCGGTCACCAACGGTTCGAGGGAGACGGTTCCGTCATCCTCATCCACGTCACGCACCTGCGGACCGCTCCCCAGGTCGACGGCGACCCGGTCTGGGGCGGATGGTACGCGGCCCAGACTCGGTGTCAGTTCGAGACCTGTGACGAGCGTGGGTTCGGGAAGGTCGATGACGAGGGTGGGTTTCGAGCCCGCACCGCTCAAGGTCTCCAGCGCCGAAAACCAGCTGGTTCGCACGTCCCCGTCGGTCGCGGCGAATGCGGAACCACGCAGGTCACCGATGTCGCTGGTACCGTGCGCGGTGGGCCGATCCTGTTGGGTGAGCAACTCCTCTAGCGCGGCCCCCTGTCGAGCCCGCACCGTTAGTTGAGGTGTGACCGTAGTTGTTTCGGGTACCGACAACGTTCGTTCGAAGACGCCGACCTCTTCGGGCGGCAGGAGGAGGGCGTTGCTGCACCGGACTCGGTCGGGGGCCTCCGCGCAGGCGCTCCGGCCAGGAAGTTCCTGGCTCAGGTCCCAACTGGAGACGGACGCCCCAGCAGGAGTAGGGGGCAGCGCCGTGTGATACCGAATAGGGATGGTGACAGGGGCCCCTGGATCCGAGAAGTCCTCCACCGACAACTCACTGATTCCGAACTGCGTTCCCGCGGAGCCGTTTTGGGTCCGGGTCGCGGTTATCCGCACCCAGGGCGTGGCACCTCCCGGCACGGATACCGTGATCGGCTCTCCTGGGGCGTCCACCTTCACTGCCGTGGTGCCGTTGGGCGTTGACACCTCCATCCAACGCACGGGGACGCCGATCGCGGCAGGGCTCGTGGTGATGTGGAGTAGAGAACTGGTGAGTGGGGTGTCGAAGTCGATCTGGAGCCACTGGCCGAGCGCTCGCTCCATGACGTTACTGAACCAACCCGTCGCAGGGTCACCGTCCACGGTAGCCGCAGCACTGCTCGCTGGGGACACGTCGCCCAGTTGGGTGGCGTCGGACGCGGCGCTGGAAACGCTCAGTCTCGCGCCTTCCCACTGCCCCTCCACCAAAGGCGTGTCAGCGACCGCGTAATCGGGCACCAGATTGAAGGTGCGCCGCGGGTCGTCGGGAGTGCGCAGCGCCGAACTGTGATTGTCGACCTGCCCGTAGTCGGTTTCACGGTCTCTGGGGGTGTCGGTGACGATGACGTCGTCGACCGACAATCCGGCCCGTTCCGCATCGGCCGCCAGTAGCACGGGTCCGTCCCCGGGCAGTACATCGTTCTCCCGTAGACGCTGCAGCGACTCCGGACCTCCTTGCACGCGGGGAATCCCGTCGAGGTCCGCCGTATACGGACCGCTGGTGACCGGAGAGCCATCTGGCATCGACACCTCGAAGATCTCGATGGCCGGGTATCGGGGCCTCAAGTCGTTGTCGACCACCATGCCCTCGACTTCTCGGGGCCCGATGTCCTCGCCGAACTCGGCGACCAGCTCGAATCCGGGGGAACCGGTGATCGCCTGGTGGACCAGTATGGGCCGGGCCGACCGCGACGTGTCGGGGTCGAGATCGTTTCGGAGGACGAGGTAGTGGATGCCCTGCCCCAGCAGGGTTTGCGCCATGCCGTCCGAGGGCCTGCCGTCCGCGATGAGTCGCTGGATGGAATCCATCGCCCGAATGGCGCCGGGAGGGATGAGGGGGACCGCATCGCGTGAGGCCCACGGTGTGGATGCCAGCGCCTGTAAGGGCTCGTCTCGGGTAAGTCCCCAAACCTGGCTACCGAACGGTGCGCCTGGAACGAGGAGAGCGCGCTTCGCGTCGGAGGCGTCGGGACTCGTGCCCCCGGCATTGTCCGCCAACCACGTGGCGGCCTGATGCCAGTAGTCGGGTACAGCGGTGTAGGTGCCGCGAGGGGCGAGTTTGCCGGTCCATGCCAGCGACGTCGCCAGGGTGAGGGCGACAAGGATCAGGCTGGCGACCGCAACCATGGGTTCGCGTTCGGGGTGTGCGGCCGCGCTGCGCCAGCGCGCGCGCGGTACCGATCCGGGCAGCGGAACCTTCGCCAGTAGATGCGCCAGGCCGAGGACGAGCGGCAACCGGACGAGCGGCTCGAGTTTGTGCACGTTCCTCAGGGGGGCACCGCCCGAGTCGAGGAACAGTCGCACCTGGTCGGCGAACGGGGAGCTCAGCTCGCCGACGTATCCGGCTGCAAGGCCCGCGACACCGACCAAAAGGATCAGTGTCAGCCGTCCGCGAGCGGGCATCGATCGCATGCACAGCCCGGCAAGACCTGCGGCGGCAATGAGGCCTGTTGCGGCGACCGCCGCGGGTTGGGTGACGAGGACGGCGCCGGCAATGCGTTCGGGGGAGACGAACGGGGTCCAACTGTCGGTGCCGCGCAGGACTTCGGCCAGCGTCGTCCATTGCGTCGTCACCGAGGAGGACTCGATGTAGTCGAGGAACGGGGGGCTCACCTTGCCGAGTAGGAGCAACGGAACGATCCACCAGATGGTGGCCAGGATCAGGAACGGCAACCACCACGCCGTGAACGTCCACCATCGACGGTTCGGCCGGTGGGAAATCCACCACAGGGCCGCGACGAGGCATGCTGCCAGGGTCGCGACTGCGTTGACGGCACCCATCAGCGCGACCGCCAGTGCGGACTGCGCGGCCAATCGTGCGGGTGAGCGCAAGGACGGGTCCCCGCGCCCGACACCACTCACACGACCTGTGTTGCCAACCTGCCCGAAGGCCAAGATCAGTGGCAGAAGCACCCACGGTGCCAGCATCATCGGGAGGGTTTCCGACGAGATCGAACCCAATGTGGTCAGGACCCGGGGGGAGAACGCGAATGCGACTGCGGCGATGAGGCGGGAGGAGCGACTACCTATGCCCAGAGCCTCGGCGACCCGGATGATCCCCCAGAACCCGGCAACGAGCAGTAGGGCCCACCACACACGCTGAGTGATCCATGCCGGAACGTTCAGGATGTCGCCGAGCGCGAAGAACGAACCGTGCGGGAAAAAGTACCCGTAGGCCTGGTTCTGGACCTGGCCCATCGGAGCCTGGCTGCTCCACTGATGTGCCGCCCGCTCGAGGAATCCGATCGGATTCTGGGAGAGGTCGTACTTGGTATCGGCGGCCAGCCGGCCCGGGGATTGAAGAAGGGTGAGAAGAAGCGCTACGACAGAGGCGCCGAACAGCCACCGTCGTGACAGAGGCTCCCCGGAGGGCGCCATGGAGTACATGGCAGCCGAGCCGGGGGAAGTGCGGGAACTCGCGAAGCCGGCTCTCTCAGCGGCTGCCGTACTCAACCTGGTTCAGCAGTGAGGAACTTGGGTTGCCGCCCGGTTCGACCACGGGACGGGTGTTCTGCTGTGCGGCTGCGGTGATGCCGAGCGTCGCCACAGTGCCGAGCGCGAGACCGACCACGGCACTGACCGCACCGGGCACAAGGAACTTCCCCATCAGACATCTCCCACTGTCGTGTCATCGGCGTACACGGTTGCTCCCGCGCACGAACTGCTCGGGTCAAGGTATCACCCGGTGACCGCAGAACTGCAGATTGGTGCCCGGTGACCGCGTTCTGTCGCCTCTCCGTCGTGCCCCTTCTCCAGGGCGAGTGCACGGAGCAGGGTGCGCAGTTTGGTCGTTGTCTCGTCGAGTTCGGATACCGGGTCCGACTCGGAGACGATGCCTCCGCCTGCAGTCGCGATCGCCTCGCGACCGTCCGCGGCGATCTCTGCGCATCGTATTGCCACCACCCAGTCGCCATCGCCTTCGGCGTCACACCATCCGACGGTGCCGCCGTAGAACCGCCGGTCCTCCTCGATGTCCCTGATGGTCGCCAGGGCGAGGTCGGTGGGCGTTCCGCAAACGGCGGGAGTCGGGTGCAAGGCGGTAGCCAGGTTCAGGGCGCTCGTCGCGGGGTCACGCAGCGTGCCCTCGATCGGGGTATTGAGATGCCACACCTCATGTGTATTGGTCAATACGGGGGAATTCGGAACGGACAGATCCGTGCACAGCGGGGTCAGTACCTCTCTGATCCAGGCCGTGACGAAAGCGTGCTCGGCCAGGTTCTTGGCGGATTCCAGCAGGGAGCGGCCCTCTTGTTCGTCGGCAGTGGGATCGAGGCGCCGCGGTGCCGTTCCAGCGAGTGGGCTGCAGGTGACTCGTTGCCCCCGCCTGCTGAGTAGAACTTCGGGACTGGCGCCGACGAGGCTGTGGTCACGGAACCCGGCGCCGGCAGCAGTGAGGTCAACGGCGAATCCGTTGGCGGTTGGATCCAGGCGAACAAGTCTCGCGACCAACGCCTCCGCGGAGATGGGGGTGTCGGCCCCCAAAGTGACGCTGCGTGCGGCGACAACTTTTTGGAGAGTGCCCCCGCGCAGGCGCTCGACGAGCGACTGGACGCGGGCCACGTGCTCGGCGGGAGTAGGAACCTCCCGGGTCAGGCGCACACTCGGGAGGTCGGGGACGGTGTCGGGTCGCCAGGGCCCCTCGGTGAATTTCCAGGACTCGGGTGCTGTCAGAGCGGCAGGCTTCTCCGGATCGAACGGCAGAGCACCGACGATCAGCTCCGCATCACCATTCGCCAGCGCGGTGACAGAGGCCGCAGCATTGTCGTATGTGTGCCGCGCGCCGAACGTACGCAACGTTCGGTCGGCGCGGGAAAGTAGAAAACCGTCCATGGTGGACCTGACAGTAGTCGGGTGCGTCCGACTACCTCCCGGGAGGCACGATCAGCACCGGACGGTGGCTGTGTCGCAGGACGTGATCAGCGACACTGCTGTGCAGCAGCGACCGGAGTCCCGTCGTACCGCGGGTGCCCGTGACGATGATGTCGACGGCGAGTTCGTCGGCGGTTTCGACGATCGCCGCCCAGACGGTGGTGGTGCATTCGACGCACCGGCCTGCGGTGCTCAGGCCTGCGGCCTCCGCGAGTTCGGTGCCTTCCGCGTTGATGACCTTGGCGTCGGCGAGTGCGACGTCTTCGGTCTCCTCGTCTGGTACCCACTCCGGCTGCATCACACCCGAGATTCCGGACATGCGTGCGGCCTGCCGAGCCATCGGCTCCCACACCGTCACCAGCACCGCGCGATTGGAGGCGATGAACCGACCTGCGTACTGCACCGCACGTTTGGCGTCAGCAGATCCGTCATACGCAATCAAGATCAAACCAGCAGGCACGAGGACCTCCTGAGTACGGGTTTGTGCTACTCCCAGGTTAGCAAGACGGCAAACGGTGCTAGCTGGTTTCGGGCCTGTCACGAGGGCGTCGATGATGGGCCGGGCTACCGTCTAGTCATGCGGATCAAGTATTCACTCGCGCTCACCGCGTGCGTCGGCCTGCTCGCCGGATGTTCGTCGGGTGGTGTCGACGCGGTTCCGGAAGCTGCACTCGCCGCGCCGCTCTCGCAGTCCACTGCGGCGGCTTCCGTAGCTGAGCCGGTCACGTGCGAGGAGGAGTTCTTGCAGTCGTTGTCGTTGCGGCACAAGCTTGCTCAACTGTTGACCGTCGGTGTCACCGGAACAGCGGACGCTGTGAGGGTGGTTCGTGATGAACAGATCGGCGGCATCTTCATCGGTAGTTGGACCGACCGGTCCCTTCTTGCGAACCGCGAGGTCGCTCAGGTCGCGTCGGAGTCGCGCCTGCCGTTGATGGTGACCATCGACGAGGAGGGCGGCCGTGTCTCTCGCGCCGAATACCTTCTCGGGCCTGAGCCGTCCGCCAGACAGACAGCGGCGACGATGACGGAGGAGCAGACCTATCAAATGGCTCTCGAACGCGGCCGGGGGCTGAAGGAGTTGGGCGTCACAGTCAATTTCGCCCCCGACGTCGATGTGAGCAGCCAACCCGACAACAGCGTCATCGGCGACCGCTCGTACTCCGACGACCCTGACGTCGTCACCCGCTATGCCGGTGCCTATGCCCGCGGAATGCGGGACGCCGGAATTCTGCCCGTAATCAAACATTTTCCCGGCCACGGGTCTGCGTCTGGCGACTCGCACACCGGCGCCGTCACCACCCCGCCGCTCGACGAGTTGCGTACGAAGGATCTCATTCCCTTCCGCGACCTCGGTCCAACGGGTGTCGGCGTGATGCTCGGCCACCTCGAAGTTCCTGGGCTGACGGCTCCGGGCATTCCCGCGAGCATCAGCCCCGACGCGGTGGCCCTGCTACGCGATGGCAGCGGATACGGTGCGGCGCCGTTTACCGGACCTATCTTTACCGATGATCTGAGCGGAATGAAGGCGATCAGCGACCGCTATGACATAGCCGAGGCCGTTGAGATCGCGTTGGAATCGGGTGTGGACGTCGCACTGTGGCTCACTAACGACGACGTTCCGCGGGTGCTCGACCATCTCGAAAGTGTTGTGGAATCGGGCAAGTTGCCTCAACAGCGCATTGACGATGCGGTTCTGACGGTTGCACGTGCCAAGGGGGCGCTCGGCTGCTAGTGCCGATGCAATTGCAGCCAAAGGAGAACAAGCGGCTGCGGAACAATTAGCGCGATTCGGTGACGCCGTGTCGTCCGTCGATCGAACCCATCTTCTTACCTTCAAGTAAGATTGCGGATCGACAATCGATGGAGGACGTATGGCTGACGGCACCAAGCGACTGCCCCGCGCAGTGCGTGAGCAGCAGATGCTGGATGCGGCTGTTGACGTCTTTTCCGAGAGAGGATTTCACGAGACGTCGATGGACGCGATCGCGGCCAGGGCAAAGATCTCGAAACCGATGCTGTACCTGTACTACGGCTCCAAGGACGAACTGTTTGCCGCCTGCATTCGGCGGGAGGGCCTTCGTTTCGTCGAGGCGCTCGCGCCGGCGGGGGATCCCAGTTTGGCTCCGCGGGAACAGTTGCGCTGCGCACTGGAGGGATTCCTCGGATTCGTGAGTGCGCACCGCAAGTCGTGGATGGTTCTGTACCGCCAGGCCATGGGACAACAGGCATTCGTCGGCTCGGTGAAATCGAGTCGAGACCGGCTGATCGAGTTGACTGCGCGCCTGCTCGAATCGAGTACGCGGGACCCGGACACGGGCCAGGATTTCGAGTTGATCGCCATCGCTCTCGTCGGCGCGGGTGAGGCCGTGGCCGACCGTGTAGCGGGTGGCGAGATCGAGGTCGCAACGGCGGCGGATCTGCTCGAGTCTCTTGCGTGGCGCGGCCTCGCAGGAAAGAAGAAGTCCGAGTGAATGTACCTTTCAGACGCATTTGCGGCGCCGAAAGGTACATTCACTCGGAATCAATTACCGCAGCGTCGCGGTGAGGTGGGGGTAGCCCTTCGTCGGGTGCTTGATCGACAGATCCCAGCCGTCGTCGGACTGCTCGGCGTACACGTTGAGAGTGGCCGGTAACAGAATCGGCTTGCCGAAGCGGACGCTGTAGGTGACCGCATCCGGAATCCGCCCCTCCACCGAGCCGAGAACGGCAGCCGCGCTCCACATACCGTGCGCGATGGTCTTCGGGAATCCGAAAGCCTTGGCGCCCAATGACGACACGTGAATCGGGTTGCGATCACCCGACACCGCGGCGTACCTGCTGATCGTCTTCTGATCGACCCGAAGCGTTCGCAGTGGGTTCTGCGGTTCCGGTTTCGAGGTGGGCTCGGGACCGGGCTGCCCGGACAGCGATGTCTTCTGCTGACGCAACAGCGTGGATGTCTGCTCCCACACGAGTTCGCGCCCGACCCTGATCTCGCTGATCACATCGATCAGCAGGCCCTTGCGGTGCTCGCGTAGATTCGCCGCGCGCACCGACACATCGAGTGGTTCGCTCACCGAGATGGGCCGGAACTGCTTGATGACGTTCTCCGCGTGAACAGATCCGATGGCGGGGAAGGGAAATCCTTCCGACACCATCAACTTCATCATGATCGGGAACACCAGGGTGAACGGGTATGTCACCGGAAGGGTGTCTCCGAAGCGCAGGCCGGTCACCCGGTCGTACGCAGCCAGGTTGTCCGCGTCGACGCGCATCCCGTTCAGAACGAGCGTGGTGTCCGGTGCGTCCTGCCCACTGGCCCCGATCAGCGGCATTGCACTGGCGACTGCACGAGCGTAGATGTCGAGCGTCCTCGGCTTCTCGGTGAGTTGCACGACCTTGCCCACCATCACGCGCCCAGCAGGCTCTGGCCGCAGACCCGGACGACCTGCCCGGTTACGGCGTTGGATGCGGGACTTGCGAAGTAGGCCACGGTTTCCGCGACGTCGACGGTTTGACCACCCTGCAACAGGGAACTCATACGGCGTCCGGCCTCGCGCGTGGCGAATGGAACCGCCGCAGTCATTGCCGTCTCGATGAAGCCCGGTGCGACAGCGTTGATGGTGATCTTCTTCTTCGCCAATACCGGCGCACTCGCCTCAACCAAGCCGATGACGCCGGCCTTCGAGGTGGCGTAGTTGGTCTGGCCACGGTTGCCTGCGATACCGGCGATGGAGGAGACGTCGACCACTCGGCCACCGGCCTTCAGGGCATTCTTGGCGACGAGCGTATCGGTGATCTGTTGCGGTGCAAGCAGATTGACTCCGATCACCATGTTCCAGCGGCCCTCGTCCATGTTGGCGAGCGTCTTGTCGCGGGTGATACCCGCGTTGTGGACGATGATGTCCGCGCCGCCGTGTCGCTCGAGGACGAACTCGGCCAATTTGTCGGCCGCGTCGTCCGCAGTGACATCGAGCGCGAAGGACGTGCCGCCAACCTTGTTCGCCGTCTCGGACAAGGCATCTCCAGCGGCCGGGATGTCTGCGCAGATCACATGGGCGCCGTCACGGGACAGGACCTCGGCGATCGTGGCGCCGATCCCGCGGGCCGCGCCCGTCACGATGGCGACCTTGTCGGCGAGGGGCTTGTCCCAGTCGGCGGGTGCGACGGAGTCTTCTTTGCCGACCCGGACGACCTGGCCGCTGACGAACGCGGACTTGGCCGAAAGAAGGAAGCGGAGGGTCGATTCGAGGCCTGAGAGTCCGGTGGAGGCCTTCGGTGAGACGTAGACGAGCGTAGCCGTGGCTCCGCGCTTGACCTCCTTGCCGACGCTGCGCGTGAAGCCTTCGAGTGCGCGCTGGGCGACGTGTTCGTCGACACCGGACGTTTCTTCCGGGGTAGTGCCGATCACGAGGACTCGTGCGCATGGTGCGAGGTTGCGGATGACGGGCTGAAAGAACTCGAACATCTGCTCGAGTTCGGTGACCGAACCGATGCCGGTTGCGTCGAATACGAGACCGCCGTACTGGTGGTCACCTGTGCTTGCCGAAGGGTAGTCGGACAGCAGTTGACGCAGCGGTTCGGCGATACGGCCCTTTCCACCGATCAGGAGCGGACCGGGAAGCGCCGGTTCGCCGTGCTTGTATCGCCGAAGGTTCTCGGGGCGCGGCAGTCCCGCCTTCGTGGCGATGAATGCCCCAGGCGCCGATGAGAGGAATTGAGAATAGATGTCGGGAGCTCCCTTGCTGGCTGCCACTGTCCTACCTTCTGTCTCGTTCGTCTGTCGTCATTGTGGTCAGTCACCGGGCATCGAATGCGGTGCGGTGTCGACAAGAAACTTACTCCTGAGTAAGAATAGTAGCCAACAGGTAATCACACCAGATCCTTGGAGACGTTCAGTGACCAGCAAAGCTCGCACCAACTCGAAGTCCGCAGCGGCGGCGAAGCCACGCGGAAAGCAGCAGCGTCCCGTCGCCATCGTCGGCGGGAATCGAATTCCCTTCGCCCGCTCTGACAAGGCGTACGCGCATGCGTCCAACCAGGACATGTTCACAGCCACCCTCGACGGTCTGGTCAGCCGTTTCAACCTGCAGGGAGAAAAGCTCGGCGTCGTCGTCGGCGGCGCAGTCCTCAAGCACAGTCGTGACTTCAACCTGATGCGCGAATCCGTTCTCGGCAGCGCTCTGAGCCCCTACACCCAGGCTTTCGATCTACAGCAGGCTTGCGGCACGGGACTGCAGTCGATCGTTGCAGTCGGTGACGCCATCGCGGCAGGGCGGATCGATTCCGGAGTGGGCGGAGGCGTCGACACCACATCCGATGCACCGATCGGCGTGAACGACGAACTTCGCGAGTTCCTGTTGTCGCTCAACCGCGCGAAGACCACCAGCGACCGCATCAAACTCCTCGGCAACGTCCGCCCGTCCATGCTCGGCGTCGAGATCCCACGCAACGGCGAGCCCCGCACAGGCCTGTCCATGGGTGAGCACGCAGCCATCACGGCCAAAGAGTTCGGTATTCGCCGCGAGGACCAGGACGAATTGGCTGCAGCCAGCCACAAGAACATGGCCGCCGCCTACGACCGCGGATTCTTCGACGATCTGGTGACCCCGTTCCTAGGCCTCACCCGCGACGACAACCTGCGCCCTGGTTCGACAGTCGAGAAACTGTCGACACTGAAGCCGGTCTTCGGGGTGAAGGCAGGCGACGCGACGATGACCGCGGGCAACTCGACTCCGCTCACAGACGGCGCGTCTGCGGTCCTGTTGTCCAGCGATGAGTGGGCGGCGGAGCGCAAACTGCCGGTGCTCGCCCATCTCGTCGACTCCGAGACCGCAGCCGTCGACTACATTCACGGCAAGGACGGGCTCCTGATGGCGCCGACATATGCCATCCCGAGTCTGCTGGCCCGCAACGGCCTCACACTGCAGGACTTCGACTTCTACGAGATCCACGAGGCTTTCGCATCTGTCGTGCTGGCGACGCTCCAGGCCTTCGAATCGGAGGAGTACTGCAAGGAACGGCTCGGTCTCGACGGGGCACTCGGTTCCATCGACCGAAGCAAGCTGAACGTCAACGGGTCGTCATTGGCGGCAGGGCACCCATTTGCCGCTACCGGCGGGCGCATAGTCGCATCGCTGGCCAAGGCGCTCGCCGAAAAGGGATCGGGACGTGGCCTGATCTCGATCTGCGCGGCCGGGGGCCAAGGTGTGACGGCAATCATAGAGGCCTGAACCAACCGGTCTTTCCGGTAGCTGGCAGAACCAACAGGCCGCTCTGTTCGCTGGGTGAACGGGCATCCGGCGGCGGCTAGTTCGTTGGATCTCCAGGATAATTTCTACAACGGGTGTAACGCTGGGGGATAGCTGGCGATACCCCTATGAGCCCCGAACTGCTGCCTGACCCCCGACCTGGCAGCAGCGCGGGGCTCTTTCCGTGTCCGGCGACGGTAGTCTGTCGGAGGGTCGCGGGGTCTGAACCGGACGTCGCTCGAATCGGATCGCGCCTGAAATGCAACGAGCACCAAAGGCAAGCCGAGGCCCGCACGAAGGATGATTCGGTGAGAGGGCCAGGGTGAGCGACGAAGACGGCAAGACAGGGAGTTCTGCACCTGAGGGGGAGCCGCCCGAGCCGAACTCCGATGAAGCCCCCACCACGCAGTTGAATTTGGGTGACCTGGGCAAGCGCCTCGACGGAGTGCACCCCGTATCGCCGGATTCGGAATCCCCGGCGTCGGCAGGGCCGGAGGCCGACGACGAGGCCACGCAAGTGATCCCTGTGGTCGCTGCGGACCCGTTCAACGAGCAGACGCAAGCGTACGCAGAGGTGGTCCCGGAGCCGACCACATCGGCTCTCGTCACGGAGCCGACTACGTCGGCTGCGAGCGACAATCCCCAGATCCCGCCGGCTACACCCACTCCAGGGTCCGCCGCCAGCTCAATGCGCCCGCCCTGGGTGAAGATCGCCGCGATCGCGGGAGGAATCGTCGCGGTGATCGTCGTGGCCTACGTGACGGATCTCATGCTGTCTTCCGGCAAGATTCCTCGTGGGGTGACCGTTGCCGGCGTCGACGTAGGTGGTTCGACCCGCGAGGCGGCCGCCGTCATGCTGGAGGATCAAATCGGGCCGCGCGTGAACAGGCCGGTGGCGGTGCAGGCCGGGGACGTGTCGGCAGAAGTAGTGCCTGCCGCCGCAGGTCTAGGCGTCGATTGGGACTCCACGCTGGACCGGGCCCATTCGCAGCCCCTCAACCCGTTCACCCGACTCGCATCGTTCTTCACCACCGACGAGATCGGCGTGGTGTCGACCAGAGACGACGAAGCGCTGGCTGCGGCCATCGACGGCCTACGCGGACAGACCGACCGCGAGCCTCGTGAGGGAACCATCGTGTTCGAGGACGCCACGCCCGTGCCAGTCGATCCGTTGCCGGGGCAGACCCTCGACAGTGAAGGCGCGGCGGCGGCGTTGACACGAGAATGGGCATTCGGTCGGACGGTCGAACTGCCCGTCGATGTGCTGCCCGTGGCGGTGACCGAGGAGGGCGTCTCGACGGCTTTGCAGGAGATCGCTACGCCCGCGGTTTCCACGGACTTGGTGGTCGACGGACGTGACGACGAAACCGCGACCGTGCCGCGTGAGCAGATTGGCGCCATCCTCGGATTCGAACCGGACGGAAACGGCGGTCTGAAGCCCACGTACGACATCGAGGCCGCCACCGACATCTTGGCGCCTCAGCTGAAATCGACAGAGGTCGAGCCCGAAGATGCGACGATCACGCTCAGTGGGGGATCGCCAACAGTCGTTCCGGCCGTCGTCGGTGACCTCGTGCAATGGCCCGAGACTCTGGAAGGACTCCCAGAGTTGTTGCGCGGCGACGGTTCTCACACAACCGATGCCGTCTACGGCGAAGTCGAGCCTGACCTGACGACCGAAGATGCGCAGGCGCTCGGGGTCGAGGAAGTGGTCAGCGAGTTCACCACCAGTGGGTTCTCTGCGGCGTCCGGCACCAACATCAGACTTGCGGCCGCCCAGATCAACGGCGCGTTGGTTCTACCCGGCGAGACGTTCTCGATGAACGGGTACACCGGTCCGCGTGGCAGAGCTCAGGGATATGTGGAGTCGGGAATCATCAACCACGGCCGCCCGGATACCGCGGTGGGCGGCGGGGTGAGCCAGGTGGCGACGACTTTGTACAACGCCGCGTACTTCGCCGGTATGGAGGACGTCGAGCACACCGAGCACTCGTACTACATCTCGCGGTACCCGGAGGCCCGTGAGGCCACCGTCTTCGAAGGGGCCATCGACCTCAAGTTCCGGAACCCCTTCGACACCGGTGTCCTGATCGAGGCGATCGGTGGAAGTTCGGAGCTGACCGTCAGGATGTGGGGAACCAAGACGGTCGACGTCGAGTCCATCACCGGCAATCGAACGAGGCCGACCCAACCGGACACGATCACCCTGCCTGCCGGTGACAGTTGTATCCCCTCCAGTGGAGCGCCGGGATTCACCACCAGTGACACTCGTGTGATCTCCGATCACGCCACGGGACGGGAGATCTCTCGCACCACGAGGACTGTGCGCTACGACCCCGTCCCGGTCGTCAAGTGTGAAGAACCGGCCCGTGCGTCCGAGTCCGCAGTGCGCTCTCCTGCCGCGTTGGCCAGGCCTGCCGATCAGACTCCTGCCTCTACGCGTGCCCCGTCCACCTCGGCCGGTAACTCCGAGACCACCAAAGTCGAGCAGGCCACGAAGACGACTACCCCCAAGCCGACCTCGGAACCGTCCGACGACGAGTAGTCGCGCCGTCGGACGGCAAGTGATCGCGCCATCGGATGGCAAGTGGTCACGCCGTTGAACGGCAACAGGCACAGCAAACGAAAGCGCCCCTTCTCCGAACTGGAGAAGGGGCGCTTTCGAGAAGAAATCAGGTGCTGATCAGAAGGCGGCTTCGTCCAGCTCCATGATGTCGTTGTCGAGATTGGTGATGATGCCGCGGGTGGCGGTGAGCTCGGGCAGAACGTTCTTGGCGAAGAAGGACGCGATGGCGACCTTTCCTTCGTAGAACGACTTGTCCGCGCCGGATGCACCCTCGTCGAGCGCCTTGATCGCGATCTCCGCCTGGTGCAGCAGCTGCCAGCCGACGAGCAGGTCGCCGACGGCCATCAGGAAGCGGACTGAGCCGAGGCCAACCTTGTACAGCTCGGTCGGCTGCTCCTGTGCGCCCATGAGGTACCCGGTGAGGGTGGCAGCCATGGTCTGAATGTCCTCGAGGGCGGTGGCGAGCAGAGCGCGCTCAGCCTTGAGGCGACCATTGCCTGCCTCGCTGTCGATGAACTTCTTGACCTGGCCGGCAACGTGCGCGAGAGCCACCCCACGGTCACGGGCGATCTTGCGGAAGAAGAAGTCCTGCGCCTGGATCGCGGTGGTGCCCTCGTAGAGGGAGTCGATCTTCGCGTCGCGAATGTACTGCTCGATCGGGTAGTCCTGCAGGAAGCCGGAGCCACCGAAGGTCTGCAGGCTCTCGGTCAGGTACTGGTAGGCGCGCTCGGAGCCGACACCCTTGACGATCGGCAGCAGCAGGTCGTTGATCCGGTGTGCGAGGTCCTTGTCGGCGCCGGACACCAGTTTGGCGACGGCCGCGTCCTGATGGGCCGCGGTGTACAGGTAGACGGCGCGCAACCCTTCGGCGTACGCCTTCTGCATCGCGAGGGCGCGACGGACGTCCGGGTGGTGCGTGATGGTGACACGCGGAGCGGTCTTGTCGGTCATCTGCGTCAGGTCGGCGCCCTGGACGCGCTCCTTGGCGTAGTCGAGAGCGTTGAGGTAGCCGGTGGAGAGCGTGGCGATGGCCTTGGTGCCGACCATCATGCGGGCGTGCTCGATGACGTCGAACATCTGCGCGATGCCGTTGTGGATCTCGCCGACGAGCCACCCCTGCGCGGGAATGCCGTGGCCTCCGAAGGTGAGTTCACAGGTGGTAGATACCTTCAGGCCCATCTTGTGCTCGACATTGGTGACGAAGACGCCGTTACGTTCGCCGAACTCGTTGGTCTCGAAGTTGAAGTGCGTCTTCGGGACGTAGAAGAGGCTGAGTCCCTTGGTGCCAGGTCCGGCGCCCTCCGGGCGGGCCAGGACGAGGTGGAAGATGTTCTCGAACAGGTCGTCGGACTCGGCGGAGGTAATGAACCGCTTGACGCCCTCGATGTGCCACGTGCCGTCGTCCTGCTTGATGGCCTTCGTGCGCCCGGCGCCGACGTCCGATCCGGCGTCGGGCTCGGTGAGGACCATGGTCGCACCCCAGCCACGCTCGACGATGGTCTTGGCCCACTCCTTCTGTTCGTCGGTGCCGTTGTCGTACAGCACGTTCGCGAAGGCCGGGCCGGCCTGGTACAAGTGCGCGGCAGGCTGTCCGCCCAGGATCAGCTCATTGATGGCCCATACGGCGGCCCGGGGGACGGGGACGCCGCCGACCTCCTCTTCGAGCCCCATGCGGTACCACTCGGCGTCATACAGGGCGCGGAACGACTTCTTGAAGGATTCCGGCAGGGCGACGGTGTGGGTCTCGGGGTCGAAGACCGGCGGGTTGCGGTCGGCGTCCGCGAACGACTCGGCCAACGGCCCCTCGGCGAGGCGAGCGACCTCGCTGAGCATGCTGCGGATGGTGTCGGCGTCAAGATCGCCCCACACCCCCTCGCTCAGCGGCTGCTCGAGTCCCAGAACCTCGAAGAGGTTGAACTCGAGGTCGCGGACGTTGCTCTTGTAATGGCCCATGTCTTCTGTCTCTCCCAGTGAGATGGTGCGGTCTATCAGCCAGTACCGCCCAAGTTATTACTCGTCGGTAACATCGACCGATGTTACGCCCCATTTTCTTGCCTGCCAAGACCTGGGCGGTGCGCGAGCACCAGCGTGTCGACCGCGGTACCGCCCGCGGTCTCGCGATAGCGGCGTTCGGCGACGTCGATGTCGAGCCTGCCTTTTGTCGATGCTACCAAATCGTCTGGTGTGTAGAGGATTTCGAGATCGAGTGGACCTCCGACCCCGTGCGACAAGTTAACGGCGTCATGCCCCAGAATCATGAGGATTCCGTCAGGTTTCAGGGCAGATATGGCGCGGTTCACAACCTGCCGACGGTCGATAGGGGCGAGTTGAAGGTAGATCATGAGGACGAGGTCGTACTCTCCGCCGAGGTCTGCATCGGTGGCATCGGCAACCCGGTAGTCGAGTCGTTCGCGGACCGACCGGGGCGCTTCGGCGGCCACTCGGGCGGCCTTGCCGATGGCTACGGTCGAGTAGTCGAGACCGGTCACCTCCCAGCCTCGGGTGGCGAGCCAGAGGGCGTTCGCGCCCTCACCGCACCCGAGGTCGAGTGCGCGACCGCGGGGCAACGAGGTGGCCTGCTCGACCACCACCTCGTTCGGTGGCGCGCCCCATACCAGTGCACTCTGTGAATATCGTTCGTCCCATGCCTTCGCATCCATGGGACCGACGCTAGTGCGAGGCCTACGCCAGGCTGGTGTGCATCAGAAGGACGTTGTAGTTGCTGTGAACAGTGGTGAGGAAGTAAAGATCCGGGCCCGCCGACCACGGGTGGATGTAGGCCCCGTATGCGCTCGGCAGTTCTCTGGTGTCGATGAGGACTTCGGGTTGGCTCCACGGTCCGGTGAGTGACGGCGAGCGCCTCATCACTACCGAGTTGAACTCATCGGTGGTCAACATGAGGTATTGGCCGAGGAATTCGTTGTAGGCGACGGACAGTTCGCCGACCCTGCCGCCCATGATGGGTCTGGCAGCGTCGGGGTTCGACTCGACCCACTCTTCACCGTCGAAGTACTCGTAGGCGGCGAGGTCCATGATCTCGTCTTCGGGGACGCGCGCAAGGTGGACGAGCCCACCGCGTCCGGACGGTGTTCCGTACTGGTAGACGAAACCGTCCTCCTTGACGAACGCGCTCATCTGGAAGTTTGCGTTGCCGCCGATGTTCGGTCGCTCCGTCTCCGGTGCGACGATCCAATTCTCTCCGTTGTCGTGTGAGTAGGCGAGGCCGGAGAAATTCGTGTTCCAGGATCCGGCCTCACCCCAATCGCGCACCGACATCATGCTCAGGATCTGAGTGTCACCGACAGCGACGCCGGCTGTGGGGATGCGACTGATCTCGACGAACGGGATCTTTGGGCTCGGGACCAGCTCTTTCGCCTGGCCGAAGATGTCACGTGGGGAGCTGTCGAAGGTCATCCCGTCGGACAGATTGCGGTCCGA
Source organism: Rhodococcus sp. NPDC049939 (assembly GCF_040656415.1). NCBI lineage: Bacteria > Bacillati > Actinomycetota > Actinomycetes > Mycobacteriales > Nocardiaceae > Rhodococcus > Rhodococcus sp. NPDC049939. Next base: position 367,024 of record NZ_JBFAMC010000001.1, read on the forward strand.
GCTGCGGAACAGGGTACTGCTGCGCCACGCCCATATGCTGCCTGACAGCAGGTTGGGTAGGCCGAGCCCGGCTGTGTCTCCGAACGCGGTCAAAATCTCCCCGCGGCCGTTGTCCCACATGATGCCGAGATCGGTGCCGAGGACGTTGACGTCCTGGGTGCGGTTGGCGCTGAGTAGGCCGGTCTGCTGTGCGACGGCGCGCGTACGCCCGTTGAGGTCGGGGATGCCGTTGGTGCCGTTCAGTCCGGGTATCGGATTGACGACGTTCGGGTTGGCCGCCGCGGGCTCGGTAAACGCGAGCAATGACACCACGACGCTGGTGAGAGACGCTGCTGCGAGAGCTTTGGTTCGCTTCAAGGGGGGACACTCCAATCTCTAGCAACACAGGCAGAACTTCGTGGCCCGGAGATCACTACTGGCGGGTGATCGGCTGCTTGCTGGAAATCGCAATGAAGTCTAACAATTCGGCTCAGCTAGGCGTGTCGATTTGACTAGTGCCCCCGTTCCACCCCAGGTCCACGTCCTGTTCGGGACCGATCGGGACGGGTGTGATCGACGGATAACACCACCTGTGTTACACGCGATGACGTGTTCGACGTAACGTGTTCAAATGGCAAGTCCACACCTCGCGTAACCACGCGGGACCTGATGAGGAGATCGATCGATGGGAAAGCAGATCGCCACCGCGGCTGGAGGTAGGCAGTCCGCCCTTCTCGGGCTGGGTGTATACCGGCCGGAACGGGTGGTAACCAACGACGAGATCTGTGAGTTGATCGACTCGACAGACGAGTGGATCCAGTCTCGTTCGGGCATCAAGAACCGTCGATTCGCGGCGGAAGACGAGAACGTCGTCACGATGTCCATTGCAGCCGGACGCGACGCGATCGCTGCGAGCGGGATCGAGCCCGAGCAGATCGGGTGCGTCATCGTTGCCACGTCGACGTACCTTCTGCTGACGCCTCCGGCAGCAGCAGTGGTCGCCGACGCACTGGGCACCAGCGGGCCCGGCGCGTTCGATCTCAGCGGCGGGTGTGCGGGCTTTTGCACAGCTCTGACGGTGGCGTCGGATCTGGTGCGAGGAGGGTCCATCGACTACGCGCTCGTGGTGGGTGTCGAGAAGATGAGCGTCACCACCGACCCGACCGACCGTGGCACCCGCTTCATCTTCGGTGACGGCGCCGGAGCCGTCGTCGTCGGCAAGAGCGACGTCGCGGGTATCGGACCGGTGGAATGGGGTTCGGATGGCGCTCAGTCCGGCGCCATCGTCCAGGACATGGATTGGTACGAATACATAACGACGCCGGGCGCCACACGTCCGTACATCAAGATGACCGGAACTGCAGTGTTCCGCTGGGCTGCCTTCGAGATGGGCAAGGTTGCGCTCACCGCACTGGAGAAGGCCGGGCTGTCCGTGGACGACCTGGACGCGTTCGTCCCGCACCAGGCCAACTCGCGGATCACGGAGGTGATCGCCCGGAGCATGAAGCTCCCCGAGAACGTCCCGGTTTCCAATGACATCGCCGAGAGCGGCAATACCTCGGCAGCATCGGTTCCGCTGGCGATGGCTTCCCTGTTGGAGTCGGGCGACACGAAGCCGGGCGACACTGCCCTCCTTCTCGCCTTCGGCGCAGGACTGTCCTACGCGGCGCAGGTCGTCACGATGCCGGAGTTGGCGAAGAACTGACCGTTGCCGCGGTCTCGCACGGCCGCGGCTCTTGGTCTCGTCATGCCGCGGCGCTGAAGCAGGCCTGGCGATCGGCCGACCACACTGTGTTGGTGTAGCTACGCGGCAGTAGTGCTGTGCAGCAGGGGAATCAGCAATTCGTCTTCGGTGAGCGCACCGTGCTGCCCCGGGAGAGCGGACAGCCTCGATTCGACCTGTCGCCGGACCACGGCGACATCGCCCTGCGCGATGGCAACCACGTGTCCGATGCGGTCGTGTATCTCGGATCGCACCGCGGGCCCGAAAAGCCCCGCGGCGAGTGCTTCATCCCTCGTGCCGATCCACATGCGGTGCCCCAGTTCGGCCCTCCAGCGATCCGCGACGTCGTCGGCGCTTCCCTGTCGTGTGTGGACGTGCCGGCACCGCGGCTCACCGGCGAGTGTCACGACATCTTCCGACAAAGCAGGTGTGGCGTCGAAATCGATCTTGCCCTCGTCTTCGACGGTGACCATGCCGTGGTCCGCCGTGATGTAAACCGTGCTGCCGGTGCCCGCAAGATCTGTGACGAGATTTTCGACGAAACGGTCGACGAGGGTCAGCTGATTGAGCCATGACTCGGAGCCGGGCCCATAGATGTGACCCAACGTGTCGATTTCGCTGATATAGCAGTACGTCAGGGTCCGATCTCCACCCCTGGTCGCGGTGACGACATGGGCGATCAGGTCGCCATAGGCGTGTATGCCCGTGAACGCGCCGCCACGCAGAACTGCACGGGTGAGTCCGGACCCGTCGAATGTCGAGGGTGCCACGGAGTGGCATGAAATGCCTGCTGCTGTAGCGCGTTCGAAGACCGTGGGTGCGGGCTGGGCGACCTCGGGTACCAGGCGCTCGCGTTCGTCCCTCGCGTGTCCCGATTGCCAGGACAGCCAGTTGAGGATGCCGTGGACCTCACGAACGTACGACTGATAGCCGGTGATGCCATGACTGCCGGAAGGCAGCCCGGTTCCGAGGGACGCGATGCTCGTGGCTGTCGTGGTAGGAAATCCCGCGCGGATCGGGCGACCGGGCAGGCCGGCGAGAAATGGCGCATGCTTCCGGTGGCGATGCAACAGATTCCAGCCGAGCCCGTCGATCAGCAGGACCACGGTGTGTCGACTGTCTGGCAGGCTCAGGCGATTGGCTTCGCCGGCGACCCCCAGCGAGGCGAGGACGGACGGCATCAGGGCGGACAGCGTGGGCTGGGAGTACACGTCGAGCGGAGGCGCCGAAACGGTCATGCGTCCACTATGGCGGATCGCTCGAGGCAATGGCGTGGTACGCGGGCGCGGTACAGGCTTCGGGTAGCCCCGTGGTTCGGGACCGCATGGAAGGTGATGGGTGTGTCTTCGGACCGAGCCGATCCTGGAACAGGGAAACGCCAGTTCACATCTGCCGCGTGACGGAGAACCGGTCCCGGGTTGAATCGTGACAGGAGTCACGTGCAAAGCTGTGGGGATGGTGGATATTGAACGGCCGCAGTTGGAGGGCACCGTTGCTGTAGGCGAGGGGCGTCGACTCGGTTTCGCAGAGTTCGGTTCGGCCCAGGGGAGAGCTATCTTCTGGTTGCACGGCACACCTGGCGCGAGGCGTCAGGTTCCGATGGAGGCAAGGGCATTCGCCGAACGCGAGCACGTCAGGTTGATCGGGATCGACCGGCCGGGTGTGGGGTCGTCGACGCTGCACCACTACGGCGCGGTGATCGACTTCGCCGACGACCTCCGAACGGTCGCGGACACGCTGGGTGTCGATCAGATGGCAGTTATCGGACTCTCTGGTGGCGGGCCCTACACGCTGGCCGCAGCACGAGCGATGCCCGATCGAGTGGTCGCGACGGGCATCATTGGAGGTGTCGCTCCGACGAAAGGCCCCGACGCAATCCGCAGCGGGCTCATGGATTTTGCGTCGCTGGTGGCTCCGGCGCTGGCTGCGGGCGGCATTCCCGTCGGAGTTGCAGCCAGCTCGGTGATAAGGCTCGCCAGGCCGTTCGCGTCTCCGATCATCGACCTCTACGGGCGGTTGTCGCCAGAAGGCGACCGCCGGCTGCTTGCACGCCCGGAGTTCAAGGCGATGTTCCTCGACGATCTTCTCAACGGCACCCGCAAGCAACTCAGTGCGCCGTTCGCCGACATAGTGCTGTTCACCAGGGACTGGGGATTCCAACTGAGTTCGGTGACGACTCCGGTGCGATGGTGGCACGGCGACTGTGACCACATCATCCCGATGCGGCACGGTCAGCACATGGTTTCGCTACTGCCCAACGCCGAGTTCCACATGATGAAAGGTGAGAGCCATCTCGGTGGCCTGGGCATGTCGGAAGAGATCCTCCGATCGCTCCTCGACATCTGGGACAAGAAGGAAGCTGCCGATGGCTGAGAACGAGACACAGGACAGCCCGGGCCGGGCCCGTCAGAATTCGATCTACCGCGACGGCATTCTCGGCCGTACACCGTCCGTCCCCACCGACTTCGACACTCTCGAACGGTCCGCAAGGAAGAAGATGAGCGCGAAGGCCTGGGCCTACGTTCACGGTGGCGCAGGCCTGGGTCGCACGATGCAGGCCAACCGAGACGCATTCGACAAGTGGCAGATCGTTCCCCGCGTATTGCGCGATGTCTCGAAACGCGACATCAGTGTCGAGCTGTTCGGGCGCAGGATCCCGGCGCCGGTTCTCCTCGCTCCCGTCGGTGCCTCCGAACTGGCGCGACCCGAGGCAGATGTCGCGATTGCCGCGGCGGCCGCCGAACTGGGTGTGCCCTATATCTTTTCAAACCAGGGCTGTGCGCCGATGGAGGAGAGCGCGGCTGCGATGGGCGAGGCTCCCCGGTGGTTCCAGTTGTACTGGAGCACAGACGACGATCTTGTCGACAGCCTCCTCCAGCGGGCCGAGAACATCGAGGCGGACGCCGTCGTGGTCACCCTCGACACGACGATGCTCGGCTGGCGCCCGGAAGACCTCAATTTGGGCTCGCTCCCCTTCGCGCAGGGTCAGGGAATCGCGCAGTACACATCGGACCCGGTCTTCCGCAGGATCGTGCGTGACAGGATCAAGGCTGCGGTGGGCAAGCCGGATGTCGAGGTGACACTCGGCGCGATCCGGTCCCTGGTGTCGATGACTTGGCGCTTCCCCGGCAGTTTCCTCGACAATCTGCGGTCGCCCGAACCCAGGGCCGCCGTCGAAACATTCTTGGACATCTACTCGCGACCGTCGTTGAGCTGGGCAGACATCGAGACCCTCCGCGACAGAACGTCCCTGCCGATTCTCCTCAAAGGCGTACTCCACCCGGACGATGCCCGTCGCGCGCTCGATGCGGGGGTCGACGGCATTGTCGTGTCCAATCATGGTGGTCGACAGGTGGACGGCAGCGTGTCTTCGCTGGACGCGCTGGTGGACATTGCGCCCGTCGTCGACGGCAAGCTGACGCTACTTCTCGACAGCGGAATCCGTACCGGAGCAGACGTCTTCAAGGCTCTTGCGCTCGGCGCGGACGCGGTGACCCTCGGCCGTCCGCACCTGTACGGTTTGGCCCTGGCCGGTCAGGCCGGTGCGCGGGATGCCACGGCGAACGTGATTGCCGAGTTCGACCTCACGATGGGACTGAGCGGTCTGAAATCCGTTGCCGAGATCGATCGGAACGCCCTGCGGCGCGCATAATTCGTCCACTTCGGGGACGGTCATGCGCCCCAGTTGCGGGCCGTGTCAGCCTTCGCAGCCCACGCCGTCGCCGTCGCGGTCGAGGTGGGCGCCGTAGCCGGGAGTACCGATGCGGACCGGCGCCGCACCCGCAGCCTTGGCTGCCGCACAGTTCTCGTAGTGCACAGCGTTGTGCGGTGCCATGTCGCTGGGCAGGGTGAGTTCTGCCGACGGCGCGACGGGTTCCGGCGCCGCTATAGGCGTGAGTGCAGTGGCAGGAGCCGTTGCCGAAGTGGGCCGTGCTGCTCCGCAGTCCTGCAGTATCCGCGCCATCGCGTCGTGTTCGGCCTGCGTGACCCATAACCCATAGGCGGCTTTCACCTCCACCTGAGCGGCCACGTACGTGCATCGGTAGCTCTTGTTCGAGGGCAGCCATGTTGCTGCGTCGCCGTCCGACTTCTGCTGATTGGCAGGACCGTCGACAGCGAGGAGGTTCCTCGGGTCATTCGCGAAATTGGTGCGGGTGTCGGTATCGAGTTGTTGAGCACCCTTCTGCCAGGCATCTGACAGTGCGACGACGTGGTCGATCTGCACGGCATCGGACGTGTTTTCGCCGCGCACGAAGGAAATGGTCTTTCCGGTATACGGGTCGAGCAGCGTTCCACTTTGCACAGTGCAGTCGTTGCTGCCCGGCTTGAACACGATCTCGCGAAGATCGCGTCGGAGGATGTCGTTCCGGGTGTCGCAACCGTTGCGCCCGCCCTCCACGCTGACGTCGTCGGTCCATCTCGCCCCGAACTGTTCTCGGTCGTAGCCGGTTTTCGGAGCGCGGCCCTTGATCTCGAGGTCGGCGAGTTGGCGCAGTGCATCGCTCGCGTCGGCATCGTTGGCTGTGACTTCAGACGATCGGTCGTCCGGTCCCGGGTTGAGAAAGGCGACCGCAGACGCGATCAGGATGATCGCCGCAACGATCCAGGGCCACTTCTTGCGTGTGACAGGTGTTGAAGACGCGGGTGTCGGCATGCGTCAGAGTATGTCTGAATACTCCGGTGCATTGGCGGAACGACCCTGCCCGCCACTCCGTTGGAGGGCGGGCAGGATCGAGCTGTGCGGACGGGTCGAACGAGACGAATATCACAGTGTCTGTCGACTAGGTCGCTCAGAGTGAACCCAAGCCGAAACCTCCGAAGCCGGGACCTCCGAAGCCGGGACCTCCGAAGCCGGGACCTCCGAAGCCGGGACCGAAACCGAAACCGGGACCAAAGTGTCCGGGCGGTCCGCCGAATCCGGGACCTCCGAAACCGTGCGGTCCGCCGAAACCGGGACCTCCGAAACCGTGCGGTCCGCCGAAACCGGGACCTCCGAAACCGTGCGGTCCACCGAATCCTCCGTGGCCACGCACAAGCTCGACGGAAGGCGCCGAGTGCGATACGACGGGCGCGGCGGTAGCCGGCGCTACTGCGATCCCGAGGGGCAGTGCTACGAGCGCTCCTGCGACAACAATCTTGGCCAGAATCCGGCGTGAGGATGCATGCGAATTGTTCATGATGTGGTGCTCCTTGCTCCGTATCCGGGTCCTTCGTCTTCATTAGGCGCCGGATCCGGCTAGACGCGCCCTTTCGTGATTGGCGGGTCCATGCGACCACGGTACGCTCGCTGAGCGTTGTGGGGGTGGGGGGAATTCGAGCGCGATCCTGCGGACCCGCTTGATGATTCGAACGAAGCTACCGCCTGTGTGCTCACATCAGCGTGCCCACATCAGGGGTAGCTTCCGTCCGTCCGTTTCACCTGTTCCCGGCCGACCGCGGGCTGCGCAAGCCGATCGGTTGAGATTTCAACAAGTTGGTGAATGTGCCTCAGTAGCGGGGGCCGGGGTGGTAGCCGGGACCTCCGAAACCGGGTCCAAAGAAGTGTCCGGGAGGTCCTGGGTGGAATCCCGGTCCGTAACCGCCTGGTCCGGGGTGCGGTCCGTAACCTCCGGGGCCACGCACGAGTTCGACGGAATATGCCGAGTGCGATACGACGGGCGCGGCGTTAGCCGGCGCTACTGCGACCCCGAGGGGCAGCGCAACGAGCGCTCCTGCCACAACAACCTTGGAAATCTTGGCCAGAATCCGGCGTGAGGATGCGTGCGAATTGTTCATGATGTGGTGCTCCTTGTTCGGTATCTGGGTCCTTCGTCTTCACCAGGCGCCGGATCCGGGTACACCCGCCCCTTCGTGGCCGGCGGGTCATGCGACCACCGTACGCTCGCCGAGCGCTGTGGGGGTGAGCGGAATTCGAACGCGATCCTGCCGACCGCCTTGATGATTCGAACGTAGCTAGCGACTGTGCGCTCACATCAGGGGCCGCTTCCGTCCGCCCGTTTCATCATTTTCGGGCCGACGACGGCCTACGTAAGCCGATTCGGTTGAGTGTTCAATAAGTTCGTGAATGTGCTCTTCAGTTGTGGGTAGACGGCGGCAAAGACTCCGTATTGCGCCTCGTAAGTTGCGCATGCCGATTCCCGCGGCTCATACGATCGGGTGACGTGGAACAGTCCCGGCGGCGCGTAGGTCTCGTACCAACCCAGTTCGCGTCCGGCGATGATGGCGGCTCCGTGTGCCGCCGCGTTCTCCGGTTGGGACACAACCTGGAGCTCGCGTGCCAGGACATCTGCCAGTATCTGCATCCAGATGGTCGACTTGGCCCCACCCCCAACTACGTACAGCGTCTCGGCCGTTGTCCCCAACGCTTCGAAGAGTGATCGATAACCGAAGCAAACGCCTTCCATGACCGCTCGGATGAGGTCGGCGCGGTCGGTCTGATTGGAGATGCCGATATAGCAGGCGCGGGCGTTGGGATCGTGAAAGGGGGAACGTTCGCCGTTCAAGTACGGCAGGTAGATTGTGCCGTTGCTTCCGATGGGCGACTGCTCTGCGGTCGCGTTCAGCTGCGCATAGTCCATTCCCTCCGCTATCTTGCCGCGCACCCACTCCAGATTTCCTCCAGCTGTAAGCATGGGTGCAACCCGGATGAGACGTTGCCGGTCGGGATGACGCAAGGTGAAGATGCCGTTTCCTGCGTCGGACGCTGAAAATTGAACCGTGTCAGGCGAAGTGGATGCAATCCAGCCACTGGTACCGAGGTAGCAATAGGAGCGATTCGGTTCGCCCGCACCAACACCAACAGTCGCGGCGGCGAGGTCGCCGGCACCCGCGAAGACAGGCAGCCCCGCCGGCAGCACGAGTTCTCGCGCCACTGTAGTTGTCAGTGTCCCGATCTGTTCGTGCGCCGGGGCCAGACGCGGTAGCTTCTGCGCATCCAACCCCAATCTTTCCAAGAGTTGTGTCGCCCATTCATTTTCGTTCAGATTCAGCAGACCGGTGGTACTGGCGGTGGTGTAGTCGCAGCTGGCGACACCACACAGCCGCCAGCTGACATAACTGTGCGCACCGAGGAGAATTGTTCGAGTCGCCGTCAATCGATCCGGCTCATGCATCTGCAACCAACGCCACTTCGCCAGCACGCTCGACGCATCCTGCGTATTCCCGGTGAGGTGCAGCAGCTCCTCGCCGTCTATCTGTGAGTCGATTTCCTGCGCTTCGCGTTTCGCTCGTGTGTCCGAGTAAAGGATGGCACGCCCAATCGCATCTCCAGTACCTACGAGGATCAAATCCTGCATCTGGCCGCTCAGTGCAATGCCGACCAGATCGTGTGCGCGCAGGTCGGCCACCTGTCGAAGCTGAGCGAGAGCATCTCGGGTCGCCTGCCACCACGCGCTGGGCTCCTGCTCGATGCGATCGCCCGAGTGGGCGTAGGTTTCATAGCCTGCATATCCGCTGACCAGCAACCGACCATTCTGCTCGACGAGCGCGGCTTTCGTGCCTGTGGTGCCGATGTCCAGCGCGATGACAGCCTGCATTGGAATGTTCGCTTTCCGTCAGGGAACTCGACGTTGCCTACCAGTCGCGTTGCAACTCCATCGTGCTGCAATGCAAGCTTCCGCCATTCTTCTGGATCTCGTCGTACTCGACCGGGATGGCCTCGACGTCGAACTTCGACGTGAGAAGCTCCGCGGTGCGCGGAAGGTGAGCACCGATCAATACTTTTCGAGGAGCGATGGTCAAGGAGTTGACTGCCCACTCCTCGCCCTTGGGCACCTCGACCGTCTCGATTCCGAGCCGATTCAACTCGACAATGAACTCGTAGGGAAGTTCAGCGCTCTCGACGAGCGCCAGATCATGATCGAGCATGACCATGCTTCCGTCGATATGGATGCAATACCCGGGAAGCGGAACCTCGATGACATCCATTCCAACAGCTTCGAGTTGCCTGCGGATCTGGAGAAGCCCCTCGCGGTTGCACCGGATGGATGTGCCGAACGCCGCCAAGTCGGAGCGCAGCTTCAGGAAGCTTCCTCCCTCCGCGACGGCGGTACCGGTCAGCGTTCCGAGGATGGGCATACCCGCGGAGGCGACGCTCTGCGTGATCGACTGTTCCTCGCCCCGCCGCATTCGAGGAGCAAGACGCAGAACGACCGCTCCGCCAGGAACGGTGATCAGTGGATCGCGGGTGTAGATCGACTTCGTGAATGTCTCGGGAAGTTCAGGCGCCATCAACACTTCGATGCCCTGGCTCTCGAGGGTGGCCACGTAGCCGTCGTATTGGGCGACTAGTTTTTCCCAGTCGGGTGCGTTGCGGTCTCTCCAGTACCAGTTGCCTCCGGGGTCGACGCAGGCTTGGAGTTCTTCGTTCCAGGCGTCTGCGCGAATCTTGCGCAGTCCGGGGTTCGGCGGCCGCATGAGAACCGTGCGGAGCTGACTTACCTCATCGGCTGCGCCCCAGACTCGCCCCCAACTGGAGCGAAGTTCTTCAGGATCGAGAAACCCGGGTTGGGGCTCGGGTCCGAGAACTTCGTGAACGTTCTTAGGGTTCGACATGGGAGTCATTCCTTTGTTCTTATCGCAGCTGGCGGGGGATTGCTCTCTCAATCGTCGAGGAGTATTGGGCGGCGCTTCGCCGACAGAAGCGACACGACCGTGATTACGGAAAGTGCAACAAGAATTGAACCTGTCCACCAGATCGAGTTGTCGGTAATGTCCAGAACGAATGTGGCAAAGAAGGGAACGAGTCCGGCAATTACACCCGCCATGCTATACGCGATCCCGGTGGCCGTTTGCCGCACGTGTGCTGGGAACAGCCCGTTCAGGACTTCACCACACGCCGCATACGATATGGAAATCAAGGCGGAACCGGCAATCATCGCGAATGCGACTCCGTACTGGGAACCCCCGACAACGATTGCAAAGATGGGTAGGGCAAATATGGCGGATGCCGTTGCCCCGAGCAATCCGACATTGACACCACCGATCCGGTTGGCGAGTAACCCCCAAACCAGGAACAGCAGTACATTCGTTGCTGATCCGACAAGCGAGGCATTCAAGAGTGGTGTCGGATCCAACCCCAACTCGCGCGTGGCGTAGTTGAGGACGAACGTATTCACGAAATAGTATCCGGCAACGCCGAGCAGGGCGACGCCGATTCCGATGGACAACGCCTTCTTGTACGTGCTCGCAACCATCCCCAGTGGGGCCGAATGGTGCTCTGATTCCGAGACTTCGACTGTGGGGCCATCAGGGAGCGCACGACGAAGCCAAACGACAATGAGCATGAATGGCAGTGCCATGATAAATGGCACTCTCCAGCCCCAATCGGAGAACGCTTCCGTAGTGAGAACGGCTGTCAGGATGCTGAACGTAATGGTTCCGACGAAAATACCCGCCGGATTTCCGAGCTGCGGGAGCATTGCATAGAAGCCTCGCTTACCTGACGGAGTCTGCTCGGTGATCATTGCAGAGGCACCACTCCACTCGCCTCCCATGGCAATTCCCTGGATGAGGCGAAGACCGACCAGCAAAATCGCGCCGATGATCCCGATCGAATGAGAACCGGGAATGAACCCGACCAGAGAGGTCGAAATTCCCATCATCCAGATCGTGATCATCAAGCTTCTCTTGCGACCGACTCGATCGCCTATATGGCCGAAGATGATTGCGCCGAGTGGGCGTGCGACGAAACCGATCGCGAAGGTGGCGAATGCAGCGAGCGCCCCCGCTACCGGATCTTCGGACGGGAAGAAAACATCACCGAAAACCAGGGCTGCGGCGGTTCCGAACAAGTAGAAGTCGTACCACTCCATTGCCGTACCGGTGAAGGCCGCCAGGGCAATGCGTCGATGCTTCCCTCCCTCGAATGTCGTACGGAGACGCTGAGTGCCTGTATAGACGTCCACTTCAAGACCTTTCGCTGCAGACTCTCGACGGCGTCCGCTCGGTTGAAAGTCTCGGTGAGTTCGGTGCCAATGGTCGGCGATTCATGTGTTTCGTGGTCAATGACGAACACGATGCCTGAGCCCGCTACCTGCGGCAATTGCTATTCACACACGATTTGGGCGCACCGATGTGCAAGTGAACATTTCTCTCGAACCGGCGGGAAGTCGAACAGCGCGTTGATGTCCGGGGTTCCTCTGTATTCGTCGGCAGGAATCCCGTTCGAACACCCAGGCTACCGAGCTTGTTGCGGTCGGAGAGAAAGAGGGCGGTGGAACGATGTATGGCCGCCTACCCCGGTGCGGGTCGGCGGCCATATACGTGCGGCAGTTCGAGTCTGTCGCTCAGGACGGGCTGGCCAGTGGATCGAAGCTTCCGTCTAGTGACGACCGCGCCGGGTTGATCGTGATCACCGACACCCACTTGCCGCGAGACTGGGCGACGTAGGCGTGGGTGCCGTCGGGTGTGATCGCCACAGCAGTCGTTGATTGTGCCGGCCTCGAGAAGCGCCACTTCCAGTGGCCGATCGGGACGGTGTCGGTGACAGTGTTTGTGCTCGTGTCGATCACCCACACCGTGTTGTTGGACGGGTTGGCGACTAATGCGCGGTTGCCGTCGGGGGTGATCGCCACCCCACCCGTGATGTCGCCGACGTCGATGGTGGTGGTGACGGTGTTGGTGGTGGTGTCGAGCACGGACACCGAGTCGCCGGCGAGGTGGGTGATGTAGGCGTGGGTGCCGTCGGGTGTGATCGACACCTTGCTCGGGTGGTCGCCGACGTCGATGGTGGTGGTGACGGCGTTGGTGGCGGTGTCGAGCACCGACACCGAGTCGCCGGCGAGGTGGGTGATGTAGGCGCGGGAGCCGTCGGTGGCGATCGCCACGCCGTTCGGGAGGTCGTCGACGTCGACGTCGATGGTGTCTGTGACGGCGTTGGTGGTGGTGTCGAGCACCGTGAGCGTATTGCTCCACGGATTGGTGATGTAGACGCGAGTGCCGTCGGGGGCGATCGCCACCGCGCCCGGATCGACGTCGAGCTCGATGGTGTCAGTGACGGTGTTCGTGGCGGTGTCGATCACCGACACGCTGCCGGTGCCGTGGGTGACGTAGGCGCGGGCGCTGTCGGGGGCGATCGCCACTCCGCTGGGGAGGCGCCCGACCCGGACGGTATCGGTGACCCTGTTGGTGGTGATGTCGATCACCGACACCGTCTCGCTGCCGCCGTTGGTGACGTAGGCGCGGGTGCCGTCGGGGGTGATAGCGACCGCGTTCGGATTGCTGCCGACCCGGATGATGTCATGGGTACCCCGGCGGCGGAACAGGTCGACAATATTGCGTGGCAACGTGATCGGACTCCTTTGGTCGAGGTAGAGGCGCTGGTGGGTGCCGGCATTGCTGCGGTCTCTTGGGACGCACAGAGGCAGAACTGTGCAGGTTCTCTACTGCTGCGATGGGAATCATTCTGCTGCAGCGTGATTAGTTGGTTTGGGGAGACGGATGATCGCCCATCCTGGCCGGGTGGGCGATCATTTCCCGTGCGGTGGAGCCTGTCGGCCAGGACGGCCAGGTCAGAAGCCGAGGCTACCGAGGGACCCGGTAGACGGAGGGTCGGTGATGTCGAGGGTGACGGGCAGGGTGGCATCGTCACCGATGCCGTTGGTGGCCGTGACGGTGAACGCGAACTGTCCTGCGGCAGTGGGGGTGCCGGACAGGACTCCATCGGCACTGATAGTCAGCCCATCAGGCAGGGGCCCGGCGGTGACGGTGGTGGGGGCAGGCTCTCCGGTGAGGGTGATGGCGTACTCGTAGGGTTGCCCGACGACACCGGCCGGGGGTGTGCCGGTCATTGTGGGTGCCGCGTCGATCGCGAGCACCGACACCGTGTCACCGCGTGCGTTGGTGATGAAAGCGTGGGTGCCGTCGGGGGTGATCGCCAGCCCGGTCGGCTCGTCGCCGACGTCGATGGTGTTCGTGACGTCGTGGGTGGTGGTGTCGAGCACCGACACCGTGTCGTCGAGGGTGTTGGTGACGTAGGCACGGGTGCCGTCGGGTGTTATCGCCACCCCGTGCGGTCCGTCGCCGACTTCGATGGTGGCGACGCTGTTGGTGGTGGTGTCGAGCACCGACACCGTGTCGCCAAAGTTGTTGGTGATGTAGGCGTGGCTGCCGCCGGGGGTGATCGCCACCCCGGTCGGTCCGTCGCCGACGTCGATGGTGGTGACGCTGTTGGTGGTGGTGTCGAGCACCGACACCGTGTCGCTGGAGGCGTTGGTGATGTAGACGCGCTTGCCGTCGGGGGTTATCGCCACCGCGTTCGGGGAGTCGCCGACGCCAATGGTGTTGGTGACGTCTTGGGTGGTGGTGTTGAGCACCGACACCATGTCGCGGGTGAGATTGGTGACGTAGACGTGGGTGCCGTCGGAGGTGATCGCCATTCTCAGCGGGTATTTGCCGACCTCGATGGTGGCGGTGACGTCGTAGGTGGCGGTGTCGATCACCGACACCGTGCCGCCACCGAAGTTGGCCACGTAGGCGTGGGTGCCGTCGGGGGCGATCGCCACCTCGTACGGATTGTCGCCGACGTAGATGGTGGTGGTGACGTCGTTGGTGGTGGTGTCGATAACCGACACCGAGTTCGAGTCTCGGTTGGCAACGTAAGCGTGGGTGCCGTCGGGGGTGATCGCCACCCCGTCCGGGCCGGTACCGACGTCGATGGTGGTGGTGACGGTATCGGCGTGCACGGCCGGGGTGGCCGTGAGCATCAGCCCCGCTGCCAGAGCGGCGACCAACCCTGCCGCGCGCCGTGGCGCGGTACGGGGCTCCACCCACGGGCCGGTGACGCGACGGGGGGAGTCGGCAATGGTGGTGTGCAACATCGTGATAGGACTCCTTCGAAGGGCATGAGGGTGTCGGGGCACCGGCATCTCTGGTGGTCCGAGCCTGTCGGTCAGGACGGCCAGCTCAGTGAGCCGAGGCTGCCGACCGACCCGGTCGACGGTGCGTCGTCGATCTCGATTACCGACACGGTGTTGTCGTTGTTGTTGGTGACGTAGGCGTGGGTGTTGCCGGGGGTGATCGCCACCCCGTACGGTCCGTCGCCTACGTCGATGGTGGTGACGGCGTGGGTGGTGGTGTCGAGCACCGAGAGTGCGTTGCGCCCCGGATGGGTGACGTAGGCGTGGTTGCCGCCGGGGGTGATCGCCACCTCGTACGGTCCGTCGCCGACGTCGATGGTGGTGACGGCGTGGGTGGTGGTGTCGAGCACCGACACCACATCGCCGTTGTAGTGGGTGATGAAGGCGTGGTTGCCGCCGGGGGTGATCGCCACCGCGTTCGGGCCGAAGCCGACGTCGATGGTGGTGACGGCGTGGGTGGTGGTGTCGATCACCGACACCGTGTTGTCGTAGTTGTTGGTGACGTAGGCGCGTTTGCCGTTGGGGGTGATTGCCACCGCGGACGGTCCATCGCCGACGTCGATGGTGGTGACGGCGTGGGTGGTGGTATCGATCACCGACACCGTGTCGCCGCGGAGGTTGGTGACGTAGGCGCGTTTGCCTTTGGGGGTGATTGCCACAGCGGACGGTTCGTCGCCGACGGCGATGGTGGTGACGGCGTGGGTGGTGGTGTCGATCACTGACACCGTGTCGCCGCGGAGGTTGGTGACGTAGGCGTTGGTGCCGTTGGGAGTGATCGCCACCCCGTACGGGAAGGCGCCGAGATCGATGGTGGTGACGGCGTGGGTGGTGGTGTCGATCACAGACACCGAGTCGCCGAAGTTGTTGGTGACGTAGGCGTGCGTGCCGTCGGGGGTGATCGCCACGCCGTCCGGGCCGCTGCCCACGTCGATGGTGGTGACGGTGTCGGCGTGCGCGGCCGGAACCGCAGTGAGTATCAGCCCCGCTGCCAGCACGGCGACCAACCCTGTCGCGCGCCATCGTCCGGTTAGGGGCCCCGCCTCCGGGTCGCCCCCGTAGCGGGACGGGTCGATAGTGCTGGTGTGTGACATCGAGGCGGGACTCCTTCGAAGGATGAAAGGGTTTCTGGGCACCGGCATCTCAGGGCTCTGCACGCGCGGGGCACCGAGAGATGGAAACGAACAGTGTTTCTTCGCGGCTGCGGACTATACGGGTCCTGCCGGTGCAGTGTGGGTTATTCGTCCGAATCGGCACGTCCCGCAGTGGGCAAGGTCAAAGGGTTCATTTCGTGGAACCGCGGGTGCGGGGACGGGCGCAAATCAGGGAGCAGATATTGGATGTCACAAAACGCCACGTGCGGGTCTTCTGCTGCACTCGATTTCAGATTGGCATCACGGTTTCGAGTCACAGGCGGCCTTTTCATGGATGGATTGAAATTCTCGGCTTCTGTTGTTTGGCGGCCGGTGCCCGACCAGTGGACGGAGGTCATGGCCGCCTACTCAGGATTAGGAGCGGGCGGCCATACGGCAGGCGGTCCGAGCCCGTCGGTCAGGACGGTCAGGCCAGAGAGCCGAGTTCGCCGAGCGATCCGGTCGACGATGCGTCTGTGATGTCGAGGGTGACGGGCAGGGTGGCGTCGTCACCGATGCCGTTGCTTGCGGTGACAGTGAACGCGAATTGCCCGGCGGTGGTGGGGGTGCCGGTCAGGACACCATCGGAGAGGAGTGTCAACCCGTCTGGCAGTGTCCCGGCGGTGACGGAGGTAGTGGCGGTGGGCTTCCCGGTGAGTGTGAAGGCGTGCTCGTAGGGTTGCCCGATGGTACCGACTGGGGGTGTGCCGGCCAGTGTCGGTGCCCGGCCGATTGCAATCACCAACACCGTGTTGTCGTAGGAGTTGGTGACGTAGGCGTGAGTGCCGTCGGGGGTGATCGCCACTCCCTCGGGGCCGTAGTCGACGGCGATGGTGGCGACGGCGTGGGTGGTGGTGTCGATCACCGACACGGTGCAGTTGCCGTGGGTGATGTAGGCGTGGGTGCCGTCGGGGTTGATCGCCACCCCGCAAGGGCCGTCGCCGACGGCGATGGTGGTGGTAACGGTGTGGGTGGTGGTGTCGATCACCGACACGGTGTCGTACCCGTGGGTGATGTAGGCGTGGGTGCCGTCGGGGGTGATCGCGACGCCGTGAGCGCGGTAGCCGACGTCGATGGTGGCGACGGTGTGGGTGGTGGTGTCGATCACCGACACCGTGCCGTCGTCGCAGTTCGTGACGTAGGCATGGGTGCCGCCGGGGGTGATCGCCACCCATTGAGGGCCGTCGCCGACGGCGATGGTGGTGGTTTCGGTGTGGGTGGTGGTGTCGAGCACCGACACCGTGTTGTCCCAGTAGTTGGCGACGTAGGCGTGGGTGCCGTCGGTGGTGATCGCCACCCCGCGAGGTCCGTCGCCGACGGCGATCGTGGCGACGGTGGTGTGGGTGGTGGTGTCGATCACCGACACTGTGTCACCGTCGGCGTGGGTGATGTAGGCGTGGGTGCCGTCGGGGGTGATTGCCACCCCGCTAGGGCTGTCCCATGTGTCGATGGTGTCGTCGATGGTGGTGACGGTGTGGGTGGTGGTGTCGATCACGGACACGGTGTTGTCGGCACTGTTGACGACGCAGGCGAGGGTGCCGTCGGGGGTGATCGTCACTTCGTGAGGACCGTAGCCGACGGCGATGGTGGTGGTGACGGTGTGGGTGGTGGTGTCGATCACGGACACGGTGTGGTCGGCACGGTTGGTGACGTAGGCGAGGGTGCCGTCGGGGGTGATCGCTAGTCCGGTCGGTTCGTCGCCGACGTCGATGGTGGTGACGTCATGTGTGGTGGTGTCGAGCACCGACACGGTGTGGTCGGCACTGTTGGTGACGTAGGCGTGGGTGCCGTCGGGGGTGATCGCCACTTCGTGAGGACCGTCGCCGACGGCGATGGTGGTGGCGACGGTGTGGGTGGTGGTGTCGATCACGGACACGGTGTGGTCGGCACGGTTGGTGACGTAGGCGTGGGTGCCGTCGGGGGTGATCGCTAGTCCGGTCGGTTCGTCGCCGACGGCGATGGTGTTGGTGATGGTCTTGGCGGCGGCGTCGATCCTCGACGCGTGGTGGTCGTAGTAGTTGGCAACGTGGGTGTGGGTGTCGTCGGGGGTGATCGCGACGCCGTGAGGCCCGTCGCCTGCGTCGGTGGTGGCGGTGTCGAGCACCGACACGGTGTTGTCGTAGAAGTTGGTGACGTAGGCGTGGGTGCCGTCGGGGGTGATCGCCACTCCCTCGGGGCCGTCGCCGACGGCGATGGTGGTGGTGACGGTGTGGCTGGTGGTGTCGATCACCGACACGGTGTGGTCGGCAATGTTGGTGACGTAGGCGTGGGTGCCGTCGGGGGTGATCGCCACCCCGCAAGGGCCGTCGCCGACGTCGATGGTGGTGGTAACGGTGTGGCTGGTGGTGTCGATCACAGACACCGGACCGACCCAGAGGTTCGTGACGTAGGCGTGGGTGCCGTCGGGGGTGATCGCCACCCCGTACGGTCTGTCGCCCACAGCGATCGTGGTAGCGGCGGTGTGGGTGGTGGTGTCGATCACCGACACGGTGTGGTCGGCACAGTTGGTGACGTAGGTGTGGGTGCCGTCGGGGGTGATCGCCACTTCGTGAGGGCCGTCGCCGACGTCGATGGTGGTGGTTTCGGCGTGGGTGGTGGTGTCGATCACGGATACGGTGTGGTCGGCACGGTTGACGACGTAGGCGTAGGTGCCGTCGGGGGTGATCGCCACTCCCTCGGGGCCTTTGCCGACGTCGATGGTGGTGGTTTCGGTGTGGGTGGTGGTGTCGAGCACCGACACGGTGTTGTCCCAGTAGTTGGCGACGTAGGCGTGGGTGCCATCGGGGGTGATCGCCACTCCCTCGCCGCCGTTGCCGACGTCGATGGTGGTGGTTTCGGTGTGGGTGGTGGTGTCGATCACCGACACAGTGCTGTAGCCGTTGATGTAGGCGTGGGTGCCGTCGGGGGTGATCGCGACGCCGCGAGGGCTGTCGCAGACGTCGATGGTGGTGGCGTTGTCGGCGGCGTAGAACGCCGACACGGTGTTGTCGTAGAAGTCGGCACTGTAGACGGGGGTGCCGTCGGGGGTGATCGCTACATCGGCTACCCGGAGGGCGGCGAGTCCAGCCATGTGCCATCGCTCGGTTCCAGGTTTCGCTTCCAGGTCATCCCCGCGACGGGCAGTGTCGACAATGCTGTTGTGCGACATCGTGATCGAACTAGCGTCGATCGCGATCACCGACACCGAATGACTCGAGTAGTTGGTGATGTAGGCGTGGGTGCCGTCGGGGGTGATCGCCGCCCACCGCCGGAAGTTGACGATGTCGATGGTGGTGGTGACGTCGTGGGTGGTGGTGTCGATCACCCACACGGTGTCGTTGCAGAGGCTGGCGGCGTAGGCGTAGGTGCCGTCGGGGGTGATGGCCATTTCGGTCGGGCAGACACCGACGTCGATGGTGATGGTGACGGTATGGGTGGTGGTGTCGATCACGGACACGGTGTTGTCGGCACTGATGGCTATGTAGGCGTGGGTGCCGTCGGGGGTGATTACCACACTCTCCGGGCCGCAGCCGACGTCGATGCTGGTGACGGTGTGGGTGGTGGTGTCGATCACCGACACGGTGTTGTCGTAGAAGTTGGTGACGTAGGCGTGGGTGCCGTCGGGGGTGATCGCGACCCAGCCAGGGCCGTCGCCGACGGCGATGGTGGTGACGGTGTGGGTGGTGGTGTCGATCACCGACACGGTGTTGTCGGCCTTGTTGACGACGTAGGCGTGGGAGCCGTCGGGGGTGATCGCCACTCCCTCGGGGCCGCCGCCGACGTCGATCGTGCTGGTGGCGGTGTGGGTGGTGGTGTCGATCACCGACACGGTGTTGTCGGCATTGTTGACGACGTAGGCGTGGGTGCCGTCGGGAGTGATTGCCACCTCTGTCGGGCGGTCGCCGACGTCGATGGTGGTGGCGTTGGTGGTGGCGGTATGGAGTACCGATACGGAATCGCCGCCGTGGTCGATCACATAGACATGGGTGCCGCGGGGGGTGATCGTCACATCGTTTACCAGGGCGGCAGTGAATCCAGCCACGCTCCGTCGCCTGGCGCCAGGTTCCGCCTCCGGGCTGCCACCGCGACTGGTATTGGCGGCAATACTGCTGTGCGACATCGTGATTGGACTCCTTTGAAGGATGAAAGGGCGCATGGGCACCGACATCTCATGGGGGCTCATCGCGCGCCGAATGCCGAGAGGCGGGGGCCGAACAGTCTTTCTGCGCGGATGGAGACTATACGGGCCCGACCGGTGCAGTGTTGATCATTTCTTCCGGATCGGTACGTTCCGCAGCGGCGAGGTCACGGGTCTTCCTGCCGCGGCGCTGAGAATGCCTTTCGCTTCCACTGTTGCCCAAACCATTTCGCAGGGCAAGATCGCTTGCTTCAGCGGCGGTGATGGACCAGGCGAGGTTGCTGTCCAGGCGTTCTGCGTGGACTTGATACCGGCGCGGTACCTACGGATCGTCGGACGCGTGGCATCCAAGTGGTTTCGACGAGGTCCGCGACCGGTAGTGGTGCGAATGAAGTTGCAGGGCATGACGTTGCAGGCAACGGGCGGGTGCCAAAGGAAGCTGTCGGGTCCTTCAAGTTGTGCGGCACACCAGTTGGCGATCCACGGGCGCCCCACCGTTACTCGGGTTCCGGTCAAGGTCGATTTTCCCGCTCCTGAGCCGAACAACCCGTAGCAGAATAGGCTGAAAGCAGGTGGGGCCTGACTCGGCTGGGAAGGTTCTGATGCGCGAGGTGCTGGCAGATCTGATGGCGGTGTGGACCGCAGGTGGAACGGCGGGAGTTGGAACCGTGGTCCGCACGTTCCACTCGGCACCGCGACCGCCCGGGGCATCGATGATCGTGGCACCGGATGGGAGCGTCTCCGGGTCGGTGTCAGGCGGGTGCGTCGAGGGGGCTGTCTACGACCTGGCCGTGGAGGTCACCGAATCGGGAGTGCCGGTGTTGCAGCGGTACGGAGTCAGCGACGAGAATGCCTTCTCGGTAGGACTGACCTGCGGCGGAACCATCGACATCTTTGTCGAACCGGTATCGCGCGAGCGTTTTCCCGAGTTGCGTGACGTGGCCGCCGACATCGACGAGCACCGCCCGGTCGCCGTGGCAACGGTGATCGCACACCCGGATGCCAAGAGGATCGGGCGTCGGTTGGTTGTGTGGCCCGAGGAACGCAGCGGTTCATTGGGCTCTGCCCGTGCGGATTGCGCCGTCACCGATGATGCGCGCGGCATGCTCGCGGCAGGCATCAGCACGGTGTTGACGTACGGGGCGGACGGACAGCGCCGCGGCGAGGGTATGGAAGTGTTCGTTGCCAGCTACGCGCCCAGGCCTCGCATGCTCGTGTTCGGTGCAATCGACTTCGCCGCCGCCGTGGCCCGGCAGGGTGCATTCATGGGATATCGGGTAACGGTCTGTGATGCGCGCCCCGTATTCGCGACAACTGCGCGATTCCCGACGGCGGACGAGGTAGTCGTCGAGTGGCCGCATCGGTATCTCGCTGAGCAGGCTGATTCCGGCGCAATCGACAGTCGGACGGTGATCTGTGTGCTCACCCACGATCCGAAGTTCGACGTCCCGCTGCTCGAGACGGCGCTGCGCTTGCCCGAGGTCGCATATATCGGGGCCATGGGATCGCGCCGAACCGACACGGACAGGCGCGAACGCCTCCGCGAGGCCGGTTTGAGTGACTCCGAACTGGCTCGGTTGTCCAGCCCGATCGGACTCGACATCGGCGCCCGGACACCGGAGGAGACGGCAGTATCGATCGCGGCCGAGATCATTGCGCACCGGTGGGGAGGTACCGGACGCCGACTCGCGGAGGCGAGTGGACGGATTCACCACGATGAGCCGGTCGACTCTCGCGTCGATCACGCCTGACTCCGAGCCGGGACTCCACGGCCCGACGGGCGATCCAGAGCGCCTGACCGACCCATCCATGGTTCATGCGCAAGGAAGCTCGAGATCCTCGAGAATTCCCGTTCTTTTACCAAGGCAATGCATTTGGGCGATGAAACCTGTCCTGGATTTTGGTGCAATCAGCGCACTCCGGATGAGGTGTTTGCCCTGGGCTTGACGGGCAACCCGTTCTTGCGCAGTCTGAAAGGATCCCCCCTTGTGAGGAAGGCCACAATGCAAGTTCCAGGGAAATTTGAGTATGAGCGTGCAACGCGCGTCGAAGACGCAATCGGCCTGCTCGACCGACTGGGCGAAGAAGCTCGACTCGTTGCGGGTGGACACAGTCTGCTTCCGATGATGAAGCTTCGCCTCGCCAACCCCGAGTACCTCATCGATATCAACGACCTCGAGGGTGAACTCGGGTATATCACGACAGAGCCGAAGAAGGTACGAATCGGCGCGATGGTGCGGCACCGTCGGCTCCTGGAATCGGACGAACTCGCGGCGGTGTTTCCCTCTTTCCGTGACGCGGAGAAGGTGATCGCCGACCCGGTGGTGCGCAACCGGGGGACGATCGGCGGATCACTGTGCCAGGCCGATCCCGCCGAGGACCTCACGACCGTGTGTGAGGTCCTCGATGCTACGTGCGTGGTGCAGGGTCCCGGCGGACGCCGCGAAATCCCCGTGTCCGGCTTCGAGGTCGGACCGTACGAGACAGCGCTCGAGCACAACGAGATGCTCATCGAGATCGTGATTCCGGTGCACAGCCACAGTTCGAGCGCGTACGCCAAGGTCGAACGCCGGACCGGGGATTGGGCAGTGGCGGCAGCCGGATCCGCCGTCACCGTGGAGGGTGGTGAGATCGCACGTGCCGCGGTCGGCCTGACCGCTGTCGAACCGGACCCGTCCGGACTCGCGTCGGTCGCGGACTACCTCGTCGGTCGTCCTCCCTCCGAAGAGACGTTTGCACAGGCCGGAGCACTCGCTGCGCAGGCCTGCGCGCCCATCGGCGACGTGCGCGGCACGGCGGACTACAAGCGTCATCTCGCGTCTGAACTCACGATCCGAACCCTTCGTACCTCGGTCGACCGGGTGCTCCGCAGCGACGTCGAGCACGAGTAGAGCTAAGGAAGAGGAATAGCCATGCAGGTGAACATGACCGTCAACGGGGACTCGGTGACCGCCGACGTCGAACCACGCATGCTGTTGGTTCACTTCCTTCGGGACCAGCTAGGTCTGACCGGAACGCACTGGGGGTGCGACACCAGCAACTGCGGAACGTGTGTCGTGACCGTGGACGGAGATCCGGTGAAGTCGTGCACGATGCTCGCGGCGATGGCCGGCGGACACGACGTCCGCACGGTCGAAGGTCTGGAGCAGGACGGCGAACTCGATCCCGTCCAAGAGGGATTCATGCAGTGCCACGGACTGCAGTGCGGGTTCTGCACCCCAGGAATGATGATGACGGCGCGGGCTCTGCTCGACCGGAACGAGAGCCCGGACGAGGCGACGATCCGGGAAGCGATTTCCGGGCAGATCTGTCGTTGCACCGGTTACACCACGATCGTGCGATCGATTCAGTGGGCCGCCGAGCATCGTGACGGCAAGTCCGCCGAGAGCGCGTCCCAGACGAAAGACGAACACGCAGGAAGTGCGTCATGACAAGCACCGATTCACGTCCGGCGCCCGGTGGCGTCGAACTGGAAGACAACGACAAGAAGCCCTGCGGCCACGGCCGCATGCTCCGCAAGGAGGATCCCAGGTTCATCCGAGGTGTCGGCAACTATATCGACGACATCACCCTCCCGGGGATGCTTCACCTTGCGATTCTGCGCTCGCCCGTCGCTCACGCGCGGATCGTGAGCATAGATACCACTGCGGCACAAGAGCTTCCGAAGGTCAAGGCGGTCGTGACAGGTGCGGATCTCGCTGAGAAGAATCTCGCGTGGATGCCGACGCTATCCAACGACGTCCAGGCCGTCCTCGCTACCGACAGGGTGCGCTTCCAGGGTCAAGAGGTCGCGTTCGTCGTCGCCGAAGATCGCTATGCCGCCCGGGATGCACTGGAGCTGATCGACGTCGAGTACGACATGCTCGACCCCGTCGTCGACGTCCGCACGGCGCTGTCCCCGGACGCTCCCATCATCCGCACCGACCTCGACGGCAAGAAGGATAATCACTGTTTCGATTGGGAGACAGGCGATGCCGAGGCAACCGCCGCAGCATTTGCGAAGGCGGACCTCGTGACGAAGCAGGAGATCGTCTACCCCAGAGTGCATCCGGCGCCGATGGAGACGTGCGGCGCGATCGCGGACGTCGACCGAGTCTCAGGCAAGCTGACGCTGTATTCCACCTCGCAGGCTCCGCACGCACACCGGACGGTATACGCCCTCGTCTCGGGTATCCCGGAACACAAGATCCGGGTGGTCTCCCCGGACATCGGCGGAGGATTCGGGAACAAGGTCCCGATCTACCCCGGATACGTGTGCGCGATCGTCGCCTCGCTCGTGTTAGGCAAGCCGGTGAAGTGGATGGAGGACCGCAGCGAGAACCTCATGAGCACGGGATTTGCCCGCGACTACGTCATGGTCGGCGAGATCGCAGCGACGTCCGAGGGGAAGATGCTCGCAATCCGCACCAAGGTGCTGGCCGATCACGGGGCCTTCAACGGAACCGCCGCGCCATTGAAGTACCCGGCAGGATTCTTCGGCGTCTTCACCGGTAGCTACGACATCGAGGCCGCGCACTGCGCGATGACGGCCGTCTACACGAACAAGGCGCCCGGCGGCGTGGCATATGCCTGTTCATTCCGCATCACCGAGGCCGTCTACATGGTCGAACGACTCGTCGACTGTCTCGCATTCGACCTGAAAATGGATCCGGCGGAACTCCGGCTGAAGAATCTGCTGAGGCCGGATCAGTTCCCCTACACCAGTAAGACGGGGTGGGTGTACGACTCGGGTGACTACGAGACCACCATGCGCAAGGCCATGGACATGATCGGGTACGAACAGTTGAGGAAGGAACAGAAGGAGCGCCGGGAGCGCGGTGAACTGATGGGAATCGGGATGTCCTTCTTCACCGAGGCAGTCGGTGCGGGGCCCAGGAAGGACATGGACATCCTCGGACTGGGCATGGCGGACGGATGCGAGTTGCGCGTGCATCCGACGGGCAAGGCCGTGGTGAGGTTGTCGGTGCAGACCCAGGGACAGGGCCACGAGACGACGTTCGCGCAGATCGTGGCGGAGGAGCTGGGGATTCCGCCGGACGACATCGACGTCGTGCACGGCGATACGGACAACACGCCGTTCGGGCTCGGCACATACGGCAGCCGGTCGACGCCCGTGTCGGGCGCGGCGGCCGCGCTGGTGGCCCGCAAGGTGCGGGACAAGGCGCAGATCATTGCGTCGGGAATGCTGGAGGCCTCGGTCGCGGATCTCGAATGGGAGAAGGGCGAGTTCCACGTCAAAGGTGACCCCTCGGCGAAGGTGACAATTCAGGACATCGCGATGCGGGCGCACGGCGCAGGCGATCTTCCGGAGGGCATCGAGGGCGGGCTCGAAGCCCAGATTTGCTACAACCCAGAGAATCTGACGTATCCCTACGGCGCCTACTTCTGCATCGTCGATGTCGATCCGGGTACCGCGGAAGTGAAGGTGCGGCGGTTCCTCGCCGTTGACGACTGCGGCACCCGTATCAACCCGATGATCATCGAGGGGCAGGTGCACGGGGGCATCGTCGACGGCATCGGTATGGCGTTGATGGAGATCATCGCGTTCGACGACGACGGCAACTGCCTCGGTGGGTCGTTCATGGACTACCTGATCCCCACCGCGCT
The DNA here is from genome assembly GCF_040656415.1 of Rhodococcus sp. NPDC049939. NCBI lineage: Bacteria > Bacillati > Actinomycetota > Actinomycetes > Mycobacteriales > Nocardiaceae > Rhodococcus > Rhodococcus sp. NPDC049939. Next base: position 392,437 of record NZ_JBFAMC010000001.1, read on the forward strand.
CGAGGTTCCGCCTCTCGAGACGGGCTTCACCGTCACGCCGTCGCCCCATCACCCGATCGGCGCGAAGGGCGTCGGCGAGTCGGCGACGGTTGGATCACCTGCAGCCGTGGTGAATGCCGTGGTGGACGCGCTGGCCCCATTCAATGTCCGGCACGCCGACATGCCGCTCACCCCGTCGCGGGTGTGGGAAGCCATGCAGGGGCGTGCGACTCCACCAATCTGACTCGTGCTCACCTGAATCGGCAGGAGGTTCGATGGAAATAGGTCCGATGGATCTGAAGGAGCGCGCGGAGCAACTGACGCGCGATCGCAGGCCGTTCGTTCACGCCACGGTGGTGCGCGCGCAGCCCCCGACGTCCAGTCACTCCGGTGACGAGGCGATCCTCCTGCAAGACGGGTCGATCGAGGGCTTCGTCGGCGGTCAGTGCGCGCAGAACTCGGTGCGACAGGCGGGCTTGGCGGCGCTGGTGAACAACGAGAGCGTGCTGCTGCGTGTTCTTCCCGACGGCGCTGTGCAATTCCCCGAGGCTCCGGGCGCCTCTGTTGTGGTGAATCCGTGCCTGTCCGGCGGCGCGATGGAGATATTTCTCGAACCGCAATTGCCGGCACCGCTGGTCAGGATCTATGGGGACACACCGATCGCGAACAATTTGGCGAGCATTTCTGCTCTGCTGGGTTTCGACCTCGACAGAAACGACTCTGATATCGAGCACTTCTCCGACACCACGGCGGTGGTACTGGCTGGTCACGGTGGACCGGAACCCGAGACCATCCGCGCTGCGCTCGACGCCGGTGTCGGATACGTCGGCCTCGTTGCCAGTCGGGTTCGAGGCGGCGCGATCCTCGACGAGCTGAATCTGACGGAGGCCGAGCGGGCCCGGGTACACACTCCGGTCGGCCTGAACATCGGTGCCAAGACACCGGCCGAGATCGCGGTGTCGATCGCGGCAGAGTTGGTCAGTGAACTGCGGGTCGGTGGGCTTCGCGCTCCGGTGAACGAATCGGCTGAACCTCCGGCTGTGACCGAGGCAATCGATCCTGTGTGCGGGATGAGCGTGGTGATCGGTGAGAACACCCCGCACCTGAGTCGAGATGGCGAGGACTTCTGGTTTTGCGGGCCGGGCTGTCGAGCGTCGTTCGCGCAGGTGGGGGGCGAGGCATGACGCAGGTATTCGAGGATGTGGCGGAGGTGGTGCGTCGCTTCGATCTCGAGGACTATCTCCTCGATCTCGGCACCGCCTCGGCGCTGTATCTCGCTACCGTGCTACGACGTCCGCTGCTGCTGGAGGGAGAGCCCGGAGTCGGTAAGACGACCGCGGCAAAGGCCCTCGCCAATGTGCTTGGCGCTCCACTGATCCGACTGCAATGCTATGAAGGACTCACGGTAAACGAAGCACTCTACGACTGGAATTACCAGCGGCAGCTACTCACCATCCGGTTGTCCGAGTCGCGGGGCGACAGCCTTACAGAGGACGATTTGTTCACCGAGGAGTTCTTGATTCAACGGGCGATCCTCCAGTGTGTGAGGTATCAAGGGCCGACCCCACCGGTACTCTTGATCGACGAAATCGACCGAGCCGATGACGAATTCGAGGCTCTTCTCCTCGAGTTTCTGGGTGAGGCATCGGTGACTGTCCCCGAGCTGGGAACATTCAAAGCCGAACATGACCCCGTCGTCGTGTTGACATCCAATCGGAGTCGAGACCTGCATGACGCCCTGAGGAGGCGCTGCCTGTACCACTGGATCGACTTTCCGGAGCCCGCCCGGGCCGTTGCGATCGTGCGTCGCACCGTGCCGGTGGCTCAGGAACTCCTCATCGAGCACGCCACAAGATTCGTGGGCCAGGCACGCGAACTCGACCTCGACAAGCCGCCTGGCATCGCGGAAACGATCGACTGGGTTTCGGCGCTCGCCGCGTTAGGTGTCTCCGATCTGGTTCGAGACGACGCGTTCCGTAGCCTGAGCGCGCTTGCCAAGACGCCGGATGACCGCACGACAATCCAGGACGCTTTCGCCGACTACACGCACGGTCTGGCCACACGATGAAAGGGCAGATGCCATGAAGATTGCCAACGAATTCACTGTCAGCGCACCGATCGACAAGGCGTGGGAGGTGCTCTGCGATCTCGATGAGGTCGCCCCGCTGCTACCTGGTGCACAGATGACCGGACGGGAGGGGGACGACTACCTGGGTAAGGTCAAGGTGAAGGTAGGGCCGGTGACGAGCGAGTTCAAAGGCAAGGCGGCCTTCGTCGTCCGTGACGAGAAGAAGCATCGTGCCGTTATTGATGCGAGCGGGCGTGAATCACGGGGATCGGGCAATGCGTCTGCAACCATCACCGCGCAGTTGTACGAAGTGGACAACGGTACCCGAGTCACAGTTGACACCGACATGAAGATCGTCGGCAAGCTCGCACAATTCGGTAGCGGCATGCTTACGCAGGTGTCGGAGAAACTCCTCGGACAGTTCGCGCAGTCACTGGAAAATAAGTTGACAGGTGCCCCCGAGGATCAGACGCAGCCCGGTGCAGAGGGGGTTGCGGGCGCCTCCCCACTCACGGCCGTACACCCGGTAGCCGAGCCGCCCGAGGCGCTGGATCTGATCGAGCTTTCCGGCGCGGCAGGGTGGAAGCGCTACGTTCCAATCGTGGCCGCGGTGCTGGCAGGAATTGTGGTCGCCGTTCTGGTCGGCCGCCGAGGGCGATGACCGCACCTGGACTACTGCGAGGGGTCGACTTGGCGGCGTTCGCCGTGGCACTGGTCGCCAGACTTCGATCCAAGGGAGTCGTCGTCTCTGCCAGTGGTCCAGCGGTTTTCGTGGAGTCCCTACATCTGTCGCCCCCGACTTCGCGGACGCCACTGTATTGGTCCGCACGTCTGACGCTGGTCAACCGCGTGGAGGACCTCGCCGCGTTCGATGCGGTCTTTTCCTCCGTGTTCGACGACGCACTCATGTCGTTGGATCCAGTCGCACGACGTACGACCCCGGGGCGACCGATCTCGCCGACTGGTATCCACGACAGCCGTGACCGGGGCGACGAGGCTGAAGATGCCGACGGCGTGCCGTGGGTGAGGAGACCGGCGATGACGGGCGGCACCGAAGGTTCCGAAGATGACATCGACGACGTGCTCACCGCTGTGCCCGACACCCTTCCCAGCCGTCTTGTCGCGCGTGCGGACGAACCCTTCGCGAAGTTCGACGCCCGCGATCTCCGACTCCTGGGATCATGGCTGGAGAGTGCCGCAGCGCAATGGCCTCGCCGTCGCACCCGCCGTCGCGAACTACATCGCCGTGGTCGCCGTATCAACTTGCGCGCCACCATGAATCGGTCGAGGTCTACGGGATGGGAACCAGTGGTTCTCGCGAGGTCTCGGGCCTGCACTCGCCCGCGTCGCATCGTGATGCTCTGCGACGTGAGCCGATCGATGCAGCCGTACGCAGCGATCTATCTGCATCTGATGCGGGCGGCCGTGCAGCGGCCTTCCGCAGCCAAGCCGGAGGTGTTCGCCTTCTCGACGTCGTTGACGCGATTGACACCGGTACTCGCCCACCGGAGTGCGGAGACTGCGGTTCGGAAGGCGAACGCCGCGGTGGTCGACAGGTTCGGCGGCACCCATATCGCAGGCAGCTTGGGCGAACTGCTGGCATCGCCGCACGGCAACGCATTGCGTGGTGCGCTCGTGGTCATCGCCTCCGACGGATGGGACAGCGACGACCCGGACCGCCTCGCGCACATGCTGGCGCGCGTGCGGCGCCGCGCACACAGTCTGATCTGGCTCAACCCTCGCGCCGGCGACCCACACTTCCGCCCGCTCGCTGGATCCATGGCAGCTGCGCTGCCCTTCTGCGATGCTTTCCTCCCCGCGCATTCGGTGTCTGCGCTCCGCGACGTTTTGGGCGTTATCGGCCACGTGGAATAAGCCGGCGAGGCGTTTCCACGTCGTCAAGGTGTGGCGTTTCCACGCCGTCAAGGTGTGGCGTTTCCACGCCAAGGGTGCCTGGTCGCGACGGCGCCTGTCCCGCAAGCTCGAAGGGACGGCGCACACGGACCCGGGATTCTCAAAAGGAATTCGGAAGTCGGACAAGGGAACACCACTCCCACCTCCGAGCCGGTCCTACGGGCGCTGTTCAACGGTGTTGGATGGCGAGACGCAGGCCTCGGCCGAACGGTCGGGGCTTGGGTCGTGTCGACATCGGGCCTGCCGTCGAGTTCGTTGTTCGTGCCGGTTCCCGATCGCTAGGACTGCGTGCCACCGGGATCGGACCGACCTTCGGCCTCGTCGCGTTCGGCCCACTCCAGCAGGTGCTCGATCGAGTACGCCGCATCGTCGATCCCTGCGTGCAGGTCACCGAGTTCCGCGAAGCGCGCGGGTACCGTCGCCATTGTGAAGTCGTGAGGATTCACGTCGTCGATCTCCTCCCAGGTGATCGGAGTGGACACCGTCGCGTCGGGTACACCCCGAACCGAGTAGGCGCAGGCGATGGTGTGATCGCGAGCGTTCTGGTTGTAGTCGACGAACAACTTGCGAGGATCTCGATCCTTGCGCCACCAGGCGGTCGTCACGTCCTGCGGGGCTCGCCGCTCGACCTCGCGGGCAAAGGCCAGGGCAGCTCGCCGGACGTCGCCGAAACCCCACTCGGGGCGGATCCGCACGTAGACGTGGATGCCACTTCCCCCCGATGTCTTCGGCCATCCCGTCGCACCGAGTTCGTCGAGTAACTCGTGCACGACCTTGGCGACGCGCCGCACCGTGTCGAATCCGCACTCGGGCATCGGATCGAGATCGATTCGCCACTCGTCAGGTCGCTCGACATCGGCGCGGCGTGAGTTCCACGGGTGGAACTCGACCGTGGACATCTGTACCGCCCAGATCACGTCCGCCAGGTGAGTCACGCACAGTTCGTCGGCGTGGCGGTTGTAGCGCGGAAAGTTCACTCGAACCGTTTGCACCCAGTCCGGCGCACCCTGCGGTAGCCGTTTCTGGTGGACCTTCTCACCACCGAGTCCGTCGGGAAAGCGGTGCATCATGCAGGGTCGCTCACGCAGGGCGCGCACGATGCCGGGGCCGACGCTCAGATAGTAGTTCGCAAGATCGATTTTTGTGGCACCCGTGGTAGGGAAGTAGATGCGTTCGGGGTTTGAGATTCGCACGGTCCGGTCGCCGACCTCGAGTTCCACAGCGGGGGACTTGCCCTTGCCGGGTGCCATAGAGTCAACCTAATCGGCCCTCGATCACCGTCGGGTGGTCTTGCAGTAAGGGCGAACCGAGGGCCGGATCACCGGAAGAAAGGTGTGGTACCGCCGTTCCACAATTGTTCGGTGACGTCGTGAAAGCAGACAAGCGTCACCGGGTCGTCACTTCGGCGCAGGATGGACTGGCTGACCAGTGCGTGAACGGTGGTCCCGTCGGAATGGACGAGATCGACCGGTGCGGTGGCGCAGTCTTGGAGGTATTCGACGGCAGCGCGCCCGGTGGTCGTTTCGTCGAGGACGAGGATTTCGGACACCGGGCGTCCACGAAGTGATTCGAGAGAGCGCCCCAGCATCTCCTCGAACGCTGTGTTTGCGTGGACGACGGTCCCGTCGTGCTCTACTGCCAAAACAGGGATCGGCAGGCGCTCGAGCAGGACCAGGGCGGGCAGTTGTTCCAGGTAGCCCATCGGAGAATCCGGGACAGGCTGCCGTCTATCCCCGTGTTCTGCCTCTGCGCTCACTGACTAATCCTTTCAAGCAGTGTCTGTGCCGTCTGTGCCCGTCTGACGTATCGGACGACGTTTCGCAGCACTATTCGTTGCAGGAACGGCCAACGGCCGGGATCGGTCAAGGCTATCCGCGCAGTCTACGGATCGAGTTCCATTAGCACTGTGATCTGGGCCATTCACACTGTGGTTTCGTATGACCGCCCCGGACCCATCCAAGTGATCCGCGATCGCTCGGCTCGGAGTACTTCGACCTCCGGAACGGGGACGTCGAACTTTCCACCCCATTCTCGGATACAGGACATGCCCCGCACAACCTCTTCCTGCAGGTTCCGCTGGAGGATCAGAAGAAAATCGGATTGAGACTCCCCGGATGTAGATCGGGAGCCTAGGTCGGTAGACCGTTTGCCGGGGCACCGTAGCCGGTCGTCGACAGTGCAGGATTGCGTACGTCTATGAGGGAAACGGGCAATGCACGTTCGGCCCGCTCGGTGAACGGGGTGCTTCTGTCGCGGCTTGACACTCAACAGCGAGAAGTGGGTGAGGGGCTCGCGGTAGATCGTGTCGACGTAGTCGGTCAGGTCCGGAACGAATCCGAGGACGTTGGTCCCGACCAGCAGGCTTGCACGGGTATCCTCCGCAGTGAGTATTCTTGCCATTCAAGTACCGAAAACCTCTATACAAGAGTCGATTTCACGTATACGAGCGAAGGCCGCTGCATGGTTCCAGATCTCTCACGGAGTCTTGTCGCTGTTCCGCGGATCGTGGAGGTAGATCTGCCCGACACCACATACCCTGCCGGAATCTGTCGTGCTGATGACTGAAAGGTCACTGTCGGACGAAAGACCTTCCAACGGAGCAATTTCGAATACCGTGTCGGTTCCTGCGAATGGTCGACGATCGAAGGAAGCGCTACGAAGACCCGCCGCTGACCCAGCTGCCGCTGGACCCTTGACAGTTACTGACCGACGGCATCGAATGGGGTTCCTCAGGCCAGGGTCGTATCGACCCGTTGGGTAGTGAAACCAACGATGCACTCGTCCTGGAGTCGCTTCGGCGTAGTCTCGACATCAGGTAAACCGTTGCGCGAGAACCTGACCCACCAAGTTCCGATATCCCTCGATATGTGGCGATTCGCGCAAGTGCCGGTGCCAGAGCAGCGAACCCGATACCCCCGGAACGGGGCAAGCGTTCGCGCTCATCGCGCATGGGAAGCGACTCGGGAATTGTTTAGGCAAAAACTTGGCTCAGTCCAGAAAAGTAGGTAATAGTGGATATGTGCGGTCCATGTCGGAGTACGCCGAATTGCTGCGTGGGGCTGAGCTTCGCGTGACCCGTCCGAGGGTCGCGGTCTTGGAAGCCGTCCGCGCGCGTCCGCATGCCGACACGGAGACGATTTTCGGTGCCGTGCGTACGGAGCTGGAGGGTGTTTCCCGCCAAACCGTGTACGACGTGCTCAATGCGCTGACCGCGGTGGGGTTGGTGCGGCGAATCCAGCCGCCCGGCTCTGTTGCTCGCTACGAGTCGCGGGTCGGCGACAATCACCATCACGTCATCTGCCGGTCCTGTGGCGTCATTGCAGACGTCGACTGTGCAGTCGGCGAGGTCCCCTGTCTGACCGCATCCGACGATCACGGTTTTCTCGTCGAGGAGGCCGAGGTCATCTACTGGGGGCTGTGCCCCGACTGTGTTTCATCGACCGTTCGGCAGCCACACCCATGATCAGTGCTCTATCCACCCACACCCCGGAAGGAATGCTGTGCCTGAGAACACCCGGCCTGTAGAAGAGGCCCAAGCGGGATCTGCGGAGAATGGTTGCCCCGTTGGGGCCGGTCGCTTCAAGTACCCCACCGAAGGTGGGGGGAATCGCGACTGGTGGCCGAACAAGCTCAACCTGAAGATTCTCCAGCACAACCCTGCCGTGGCCGACCCGATGGGCGAAGATTTCGATTACGCCGCCGAACTCGAGACCCTCGATGTCGATGCCCTGAGCAGGGACGTCGACGAGGTGATGACGACCTCGCAGGAGTGGTGGCCTGCCGACTACGGCCACTACGGACCGCTCTTCATCCGAATGTCGTGGCACGCCGCGGGCACGTACCGCATCAAGGACGGTCGCGGAGGCGCGGGGTCTGGCATGCAGCGGTTCGCGCCGATCAACAGCTGGCCCGACAACGCGAGCCTCGACAAGGCCCGTCGGCTGCTGTGGCCGGTCAAGAAGAAGTACGGCAAGAAGATCTCGTGGGCCGATCTGATCGTCTTCGCCGGCAACCGCGCCTTGGAGTCGATGGGATTCAAGACCTTCGGCTTCGGATTCGGCCGAGTTGATGAGTGGGAGCCCGAAGAGGTCTACTGGGGCCCCGAAACCACCTGGCTGGGCGACGAGCGCTACACCGGTAAGCGCGATCTCCAGAATCCGTTGGCAGCGGTCCAGATGGGTCTGATCTACGTGAACCCGGAGGGGCCCAACGGCAACCCGGACCCGCTCACGGCGGCGACGGATATCCGGGAAACGTTCCGCCGCATGGCAATGAACGATGTCGAGACGGCGGCTCTGATCGTCGGCGGCCACACCTTCGGCAAGACCCACGGCGCTGGTCCGGCCGATCTGGTCGGACCCGAGCCCGAAGCTGCACCGCTCGAGGAGCAGGGCCTCGGCTGGAGGAGCTCATTCGGCACCGGTGTGGGTAAGGACGCGATCACCAGCGGCATCGAGGTTGTGTGGACACCCACCCCGACCAAGTGGGACAACACCTTCCTGGAGATCCTCTACGGATACGAGTGGGAACTGACCAAGAGCCCCGCCGATGCCTACCAGTGGGTCGCGAAGGATGGCGCCGGCGCCGGCACGATTCCCGACCCGTTCGACAAGTCGGCGGGCCGCGCCCCGACCATGCTGACGACCGACCTCTCGTTGCGGATTGACCCGGTCTATGAGCAGATCACCCGTCGCTGGTTGGACCACCCGGAGGAGCTCGCAGAGGAGTTCGCCAAGGCCTGGTTCAAGCTGATCCACCGCGACATGGGTCCCGTCGTTCGCTACCTCGGGCCGCTCGTTCCGCAGGAGACGCTGTTGTGGCAGGATCCCATTCCCGCCGTGACGCACGACCTTGTCGGCCCAGACGACATCAAGGCACTGAAGAGCCAGATCCTGTCGTCGGGTCTGACCATCTCGCAGCTGGTTTCGACGGCGTGGGCGGCTGCGGCATCGCATCGTGGTAGCGACAAGCGCGGCGGTGCCAATGGCGGGCGTATCCGCCTTCAACCGCAGAGCGGGTGGGAGGCCAACGAGCCCGACCAGCTTGCGCAAGTGGTGCGAACCTTGGAGGGAATCCAGGAATCGTTCAACTCCGCCCAGGCCGGGAACAAGAGGGTTTCGTTCGCTGATCTGGTGGTGCTTGGTGGGTGTGCTGCGGTGGAGCAGGCCGCCAAGAACGCCGGGCACGACGTGGAGGTTCCCTTCTCTCCGGGACGCGGCGACGCGACCCAGGAGCAGACCGACGTGGAATCGTTCTCCGTGCTCGAGCCCAGTGCGGACGGCTTCCGCAACTACTTCGGGAAAGGCAACCCACTACCGGCCGAATACCACCTGGTCGACAAGGCCAACCTGCTGACCCTCAGCGCTCCCGAGATGACTGTCCTCGTCGGTGGCCTGCGAGTTCTGGGCGCAAACCACAAGCAGTCGAAGCTGGGCGTGTTCACCTCGACCCCCGAATCGTTGACGAACGACTTCTTCGTCAACCTGGTCGACATGGGCACGAAGTGGGCGCCGACGTCGGCCGACGACGGCACCTACGAGGGCCGGGACCTTGCCACGGGTGAGTTGAAGTGGACCGGCAGTCGCGTCGACCTGGTCTTCGGTTCGAACTCGCAGTTGCGCGCTCTCGCCGAGGTGTATGCCGGCGACGATGCGAAGGAGAAGTTCGTGCAGGACTTCATTTCTGCGTGGGACAAGGTGATGAACCTCGACAGGTTCGACCTCGCCTGATCGAGGTGGGTGATCGGTCAGAGGGCCGATCACCCACGGCCTGACCCCGCACTCGGCGAGCTGATTCTCCGCTGGGTGCGGGGGGGCTGCCTGCAACCACTACAGCAGTCACCGCGGCGTGGTCGCGGGCAGATCGAGCCGTAGCCGTGCACCGCCGAGTGGACTTTCGGTCAGTTCGGCGGTGCCCCCGTGGAGCGACGCCTGTTGTGCGATGAGCGCGAGGCCGAGTCCCGATCCGTCGGGGTGAGCGGACGATCCCCGCGCGAATCGTTCGAACAGCGTCGCTCTTTCGTGTTCGGGTATACCGATCCCGTTGTCGTCGACTGTGATTGTGCTTCCCTGGCCATCGTTCCCGGCGACGGTGATCGCGATCCGATCTGCACGTCCGTGTCGCACCGCGTTCGTGATCGCGTTCTCGAGCACGAGACGAAGCCCCGATGGCAGCCCGCTTATCGGCAGCGACGTCGGTGCGGACAACTCGAGGGCCACGTCCGGCAGGCGCCGGGACGCCTCCTGTACGCAGCGGTCGGCAAGTTCCACGAGGTCGAAGTCTTCGTGATCGGAGGCTTCGAACAGTTCTCCCACGGCCAGGCTCTCCAGGTCGGTGAGCGTCGCCTCGATCTGCCGTTCCGTTGCACGGAGTTCGTGCAGGATCTCGGTGCGTTGCTCCTCTGTGAGACGCATCGTTGCCAGGACTTCGAGGTCGGTGCGCATCGACGTGAGGGGCGTGCGCAACTCGTGGGCCGATACTGCGGCGAAGTCCCGAGCTGCGCCGAGTGCCTCCTGGGTTCGGTTCTGGGCCTTACCTATTCGTTGGAGCATGAGCCCGATCGCATCGGCTAGTTCCTCCGCCTCGCGGGCCCCCCGGATATCCGGTAGCGCGGCAGGCGGCTCGTCGCCGACGCTGTGCGTGGCAGTGGCGAGGAGCTCGAGAGGTCGTACGGCCCGACCGGCGAGTAGCCAGCCCAGACCGGCCGCGACGGCGATGGCCGCGAGCGACACTCCCGCTACCTGCCACTGCCGCTCCCGAATCGCACGGCTGAGGGTGTCCGCAGGAACCGAGATCTCAACGAAACTGCCGCTCATCCCCGTGATGGGAACTTCGCGCAAACGCACGTCCCTGCCGTCGATGACTCCCTCTCGTACCGAATCGTACGAGAGCGGATTGTCCAGCGTGCCGGGTGTGACGATGGTATATCGTTGTGCTGCCACGGTGGGAGGGCTGACCGCTATCCCGTCGGGGGTACTGAGCGACACCGAATCCAGGGTGTGATCGAGCTGCTCGGACCCGTTGACTCGTAGGAAGACTGCGAATACAACACCAATCGCGGCGATGACGATAGTGGCGGCCAGCGCGGAAACCAATGCGACGCGGGCACGCAACGACAGCGAGCGGCGACGCGTACTCACGGCTGCTCCCGCAACACGAACCCGACGCCGCGAACGGTGTGCAGTACGCGGGGCATCCCGCGGGCCTCCAGCTTCTTCCGTAGATAGGTGACGAAGACGTCGACGACGTTGGTGTCGGCGTCGAAGTCGTAACCCCACACCAGCTCCAGCAACTGGACGCGGCTGAGCACGATCCCCACGTTTTCCGCGAGTACGGCCAACAGGTCGAACTCCCGTTTGGTGAGTTCGACGCGCTCGCCGCCGACGTGGACTCGCCGTCCCGGAAGGTCCACTTCGAGCGCGCCGACCGTGACCGTTCCCGCCGGTGCCGGGGTGCGGGGTACCCGGCGCAACAGTGCACGTAGTCGAGCGGCCAGCTCACCGAGTTCGAACGGTTTGGTCAGGTAGTCGTCGGCGCCGGCCTCGAGTCCCGCTATCCGGTCGCCGACAGTACTGCGCGCGCTGAGTACGCAGACCGGAACGTCGTTACCCATCGCCCGGAGCGCTGTGACCACACCGACGCCGTCGAGCACCGGCATGTTCACATCGAGCACGATGGCGTCCGGCCGCGACTCGGTGACAGCCCGGAGCGCGGAGGCTCCGTCTTCAGCGGTCTCGAGTTCGAAACCGGACAGTCGGAGCCCCCGCGTCAGGGAGGACAAGACCTTGGGGTCGTCGTCCACAAGAAGGATGCGGGCACTGTCAGTCATGCGCTCCATGATGCCTGCATCCCCAGGCGCTAGCAGGGATTCACGGCGTGGATCGACTGGCCGGGAGTGACCTCGACGAGGTTCCAGTCGCCGTCGAGTCCTGGGCTCGCCCCGGTGATCTCGACTGCGACCCCATCCTCCACGCTGTACTTCTGGATGGTGCCGTCAGGGTACATGAGCTGTATCTGACCTGCGCCATCTATAGGTTCGGCGTACCGAATCTCCCCGTTTTCGAAGTCGAAATTCTGGATGATGCTGTCGGGCTGCACGATATGTGCCTCCCCGGAGGGGATCGCCCGTTCGATGTATTGGCAGCCTTCGCGATCAGGTGCTGCCGCCTGGGCAAGTGAGCCGATCGCTGTGGGGGAGCTGCTACCGATCGGACTTTGGGCCCAGGCGACGCTGGGAACCGCAATTGCGGCCGCACCGAGGCAGGCTGCGGCGACAGCGACTCGGCGTCGAGTCGGGTTGATGAAACTGGCGAATCTCATGTGCTGACTCCTCGTTCGTGTGGGCCCCCATGGCTTCCACACCGAAGAAGTTATGCGCCCAAAACTGCCCTCCCATTGGTGGATTCTTAGAGATCGATGAGAATGACATTTTCTCGGCCCCGGCCCCGGCCCCGGCCCGGATTCGGGCGCCGCTGCCGCTCATCCCGCAACTCTGACGACTTCAGGCCATGGTGTGGCGCCCCCGGCGCCGTCGTCGATCGATCGGGGTGGCGACCCGCGGGCGTGCAAGCAGCACTGCTATTGCCGTCGTAAGGGGAACCGACAGCGCGAGCGCGATACCGCCCACCGCGGATCGGGCGATCTCGACCGCGACTGCATCGCCCGTCAACACGTTCGTGACGGAGTCCCCCGAGACGCTGAAGAGCAGGAGCAGCGGCAGCGCACCGCCGGCGTATGCGAGTACCAGCGTGTACACCGTGCTGGCGATGTGATCACGTCCCACTCGCATCGAGGCCGCGAAGACGTGCCGACGGGAGGCCGACTCGTTCATCGACGCAATCTCGAACGCGGCCGACGCCTGGGTGATCGTGACGTCGTTGAGCACGCCGAGTGACCCGATGATGAAGCCGGCCAGCAGGAGTCCGGTGATGCTGACCTGTTGGACGTAGGCCTGGACGTTGACGTTCTGTTCCTCGGAGAGGCCGGTCAGCCGGGTTATTCCGATCGCGGCGGTGGACAGCACTGCAGCGACGAACATCGACGCGAGAGTTCCAAGTAATGCGGAACTCGTCCGCAGATTCACCCCGTGCGCCAAGTACAGCACTACGTAGAGGATTGCCGCCCCCGACACGAGCGCCACGGGCATTGCGGGTTTGCCGTCGAGCAGTGCGGGCAGGGTGAAGATGACCAGCACGCCGAACGCGAACCCGAGCCCCACCAGTGCGCGCAACCCACGCCATCGAGCAACGACGACAATCGCCACGACGAACAACGCGACGACGAGTGTCAACGACAGTCCCCGCGCGTAGTCGTTGAACGAGTAGGTCGGGGTGCCGGTCGAATCCGTCTGTCGGACAAGGCGGATGTGATCGCCAGCTGCCAGGTTCGGCCGGCCGGGTCCCGGCACGATCTCGAGTAGTGTCCGGGTTCCCTCGTTGGGTCCGGACTCGATGGTGACCAAGCTTCGTTGGCAGTCGATGCTGCCGCCGGTCGTCGGGGGCGGTGCGGGATCGCCCGAGAACGCCCGCCCCGCGGACGGGCTGCCGCACGGCGCCAGGTCCTGCTCGACGACCGTCCCGGCTTCGGTTGTGACGGCCTGACCGTCGGCGTTCCGGAACGGCAACGGGATCTCGACGTGCTCATTACTCGGCCACAGGATCGCAGCTCCGCCTATGACGGCGATCGCAATCGCGACGAGAATCCCGACGACAATTCGGGCTGCGGTCGGACCGACCGGTGCCGGTCCTTCGAAATGTCCGTGACCGTGACCAGCAGGCGGGAGGCGTGGACCGCGCTCTCCGCTGGGGGACAGCTGCGCTGTCATCGGCATTTTCTCCGCACCAGGCCAGGCTAGCGGGAAAGCGCTTAGAGGTGGACACCAGGGATTTGGAGTGGTCCAGCACGCCGCTCGGCTCGACATACGACACGCCTGGGATCACGTTGAGCGATCCCACATGAGTGCCCCGGGTCGGATCGATGACCAGCAGTGCCTCGGTTCCTTCCGCAAGAAGGATGCGGGCACTGTCAGTCATACGATCCATGGTGTGTATGCATCCGCGGGCTCTAGCAGGGATTCGAGCCGTGGATCCGGTCGGGGTTGATCTCGACGATGCGGTGGTCGCCACCGGCTCCGGGGCCTGTATCGGTGATCTCGACTTCGACCATGTCGTTCGGGCTGTAGTCCCGGACGGTGCCGTCGGGGTACATGATCTGCATCTCGCCGGGGCCACTCCCCGGTTCGGCGTACCTTATCTCCCCGTTTTCAAAGTCGAAATTCTGGACGGTGCCGTCAGGCTGCACGATATGTGCCCGCCCCGAGGGGATCGACTCTTCGAAGGATGGGCAGCCTGCGCGGTCGGGTGCTGCCGCATGGGCAGCAGCGCCGATCCCTGCTTGGGAGTTGCCGAGGGTCGGACTTTCGGCCCAGGCGACGCTGGGAACCGCTAGCGTGGCGGCACCGAGGCAGGCTGCGGCGACAACGGCTCGGCGTCGAGTCGGCTTGTCGAAACTGGCGATTTTCATGGATGGACTCCTTATTCGTGTGGGCCTCTGTGGCTTCCACACCGAAGAAGTTATGCACCCAAGACTGTGGACCGATTGGTAGATCCTTAGAGATCGATGAGGGTCACGGCGGTCCGTACGGGCGCTCTGGCACCCGTACGAACCGGCATCCGCAAATCAGGCTGCGCTGAGCAGGGGCTCGACGATCTGCTCGGCAATGGCAAGCCGAGCCTCGGCCGGGATGCGGGCTTCGTGGGCGCGGCGCATTGCCATGGCGAGTCGATCAGCAGTCTCGTTCAGCAGGTGTCCGTTGTGCCCCCGAACCCACGACAGGCGTATTTCGCGGCCACGCATCGCCTCGTGGATACGGTCCACCGTTGCCCTCACGTGGCCCGTCGCACGCAACGGCTGCTTCGTCCGAACCGCACCGAGGTGCGCGAGCGAGGCCTTGCTGTCGGTGAGAATGTGCAGTCGGCGATCAGGGAACCGCGCAATGGCAAGCTCGATCGCGAGCAATTCGCCTTCCAAGACCGTAGCGACGTTGGGGATCATCCTCTGGTAGCGGACGCCGTCCTCGCTGACACAAGCCACGCCGACTCCCCGGCGGCGCGACTTGGATGCGTCGGTGGCGACCCTCAGTTCCGGCAGCGCCGCGATCCGCTCGAGCTCTCGCTCCTCGCGCGCGGCCTCACGGTCACGGCGGTCGGCGTCGAGGACCTCGAGTGCTGCGAACGAAAGATCCAGGATCGCGCCGCGCGCGACCCCGACGATCGTCACCGTTGGGAAGAGATCGATTACGGCGCTGATCTCCTTGCGGAGCGTGTTGTCGGTGATGTGAAGGAGGATGGGTTCCGACGTAGCGGCCGAGATCTCGAGGAGCAAGGTGAAGGCATCGATGCCGGCCCCATAGTAGGACGCATCGCTCGCGTCGTCGTAGACGAACAGGCGGGTCTCGACTGCGTGGTCGGACCGCCATACGGCGACCGCGCGGGCAAGTTCGATTCGTGCGCCAGGGTTTCTGCGGATGTGGATGACTGCGAGCACTGTATCTCCTTCTGATCGAGGTTTGGAGTGTTGGACACATTGCCCGAGATGTACGACAAAGGGGCGAAATTGTCTGATAACCCCCGTTATCGGCAGAGTCATCAAGTCGAGTTCCCGCGGAGATCCTGTATCGGTTAGATTTCTCGAGCGGCCACACACGGGGGCTGTCGGTCAGCGAGAGGGGGTGCGTTACATGCAGCAGGCCAGTTCGTCTTCGACGCTCCTGCTTACCAAGCGGGATATCGCGACTCTGGCGAAGGTGAAGCGTCCGGTAGTAACGACATGGGCGAGACGATCCCGTAGCGGCGATCTTCCCTTTCCGCACCCGGTGGCTGTCGACGGACGGATCGAGAAGTTCGACGCCGCCGAGGTTGCCGAGTGGATTCAGACGCGCGGGCTGGGCAACAACGACTCGTTTGCCCGCGACGTCGCAATGCATGCGGTGTTCGAGCACGCTTCCGGGCTCGAGTCGGGCGTGGTTGCCGACGGCATCACTGCGCTGCTCTGCGTCAAAGCGTTGCTCGGGGAGCAGCTGGGTGACCTCGATTCGGACGAGCTGCTCGACGAGGTCGACGAGCTCGACCCAGATGACGAGTTCCTCTACTCCGAGGTCGACGCGCTGGGCGATCACCTCCTTGTGGTCGCCTTGCACGTCGATCGGATGGCCGATGCCGCATTCACCCCGGCTCAGGCGTTTGAAGCGCTGATGGCCAGGAGGTTCCGGGAACAGTGGTCGGCTCTTGCGGAAACCACACTCACGGCCGGCGCTGTGACGCTGTGTGCGCGGATGGGCGTGGCGTTGGCGCCGGACCAGCATCCCCTGTTCGTCGATCCTGCTCCGGACAGTGCAGATCTGCTGATCGCCATTCGTGAGGCTCTGCCCGAATACAGCGATCTGACTGTCATGACCGGGGCGGCCGACACCGTGGGGGCGCGACGGGCGCGACGGAGGTTGGCCGTACATCGGGCGAGGCGAATTGCACCGCCGGACAGCGGGTTCGCAGACGGGTTCAGCCTCGACCGGCCGACGATGTTCCTGACGCAGTACCCGTCGCCGTCGACGATCGACTACACCGACGGTCAGATGCTGGGCGAGATCGACAACATTGCCATGCAGATGGGGCCGGGCCAGCGTGCGGTGATCATCGGTCCGGCCAGTGTGCTCGTCGACGAGCTGCGTGATCGCGAGTGTGAGTCGATCCGCTCGGGGTTGCTCCGGTCAGGGCATCTGCGTGCAGCGATCCGGCTACCGGAAGGGCTGCTGACTGCACGCCCCGGCCGGTCGATGGCACTGTGGGTTCTCGGTGCGGTCGACTACTCCGTACCTGCCACGGAACGGCACATGGTGCTGGCCGATCTCGGTGGTGTCGAACTGTCTGACGACGTGATCGACGGCGTACTGGCCGACGTCTCGGCGGCGATGGGGTCGTCGCGCGAGGTTCGGGCGCACGCCTTCCGGTTCGGTTACGCGCGTCGGACATCGGATCTGCTGGCGGAAGCCGGTGCGCTGACCGCCCTTCCACGCGTTCACCGTTTGCGTCCTGAGCCCGCGGAGAGTGCCGCGCGGGTACTCGAACTGGTGGGTACCGCCGATGCCGCCGCGACCAGAGTCGAGACGGGACTGGGCCTGCGCGTCGAGTACCGCGACGCGGACGGTAGGCGAATGTCGACGGCAGGCGAACTGGCGGACGCCAAGGAACTGCGCGTGGTACCGGGAAACCGCCTCGATCCCGAAGACATCGACCCGGGTGGCACCGTGTCGGTGATCGGAGTGGACGAGGTGTACGGGCGTCGGGCGGTCGGTAGCAGGGGGATCGACCGCCTGACGTTTACGACGAATTACGCCAGCGGCCGATATACCGAGCCGGGCGACATCGTGTTCTGCACCGGTTCTACACCCGGTGCCCTTGTCGATCACGAAGGCGCGTCGGTGGTGCAGTGGCCGGCGCGGATCCTGCGTATCACTGATCCGCAAAGTTCGGGTCTGATACCGGAATTCGTTGCACAACACATTCGGGTGCGGGGACCTGCAGAGAGACCGCCCGGCGCGATCCGAGCCGGGTCGGCGTGGCGGCGGTGGGAGATTCCACGGGTGCGCCCGGATCAAGTGGCTGCGGTCACGGCGGCCATGGATGACCTTCGGGCTCGCCGTACCGCCGCCCGCAGGCTGCTCGACACCCTCGAAGACTTGACCACCACGCTGGTGGACGGTGTGGCGTATGGTGCGCTCACCCTGGCACCGGCACCAGAGACCGTCACAGAGAAAGGCTGACGATGCCCCCGAGGAAAAAGGCCGCGAAAGACACGGTCTCCGCACCGTCGACGATGAAGGAGCTGAAGGACACGCTGTGGAAGGCCGCGGACAAGCTGCGCGGTTCCATGGATGCCTCCCAGTACAAGGACGTGATCCTGGGCTTGGTGTTCCTCAAATACGTCTCCGACGCGTTCGACGAGCGCCGGGAGCAGATCCGTGCGGAACTGGTTGCGGAGGGAATGAACGAGGAGCAGATTTCATATCTGATCGATGATGAAGACGAGTATGTGGGCGGGACCGTCTTCTTCGTGCCGGAGAAGGCGCGGTGGTCGTATCTTGCGCAGAATGCGAGGGGCATCCAGGATGCTGTCGGGGTCGAGGGCCGCACGATCGGTGAGTTGGTCAACGCTGCGATGCGGGAGTTGATGCAGGCCAACTCGACTCTGGCGGGAACACTCCCGACGATCTTCAACAATCCGAGCGTAGATCAGCGTCGGCTCGGCGAACTGATCGACCTGCTGGGTGACACACGTTTCACGGGCGACGGTGCCACGAGAGCCCGCGATCTGCTTGGTGAGGTGTACGAGTACTTCCTCGAGAAGTTCGCCCGGGCCGAGGGCAAGAGGGGTGGCGAGTTCTATACGCCCGCCGGGGTGGTGCGGGTGCTAGTGGAGATGCTCGAGCCGTATGGCGGACGGGTATACGACCCGTGCTGCGGTTCCGGTGGCATGTTCGTGCAGACCGAGAAGTTCATCGAAGGCCACGGCGGCAATCCTACTGACGTATCCGTGTACGGGCAGGAGCTGAACGAACGCACGTGGCGGATGGCGAAGATGAACCTCGCGATCCACGGCATCACCGGCAATCTGGGGGACCGGTGGGAAGACACCTTCGCGCGGGACAACCACCCGGATCTGTTGGCCGACTACATCCTTGCCAATCCGCCATTCAACATCAAGGACTGGACCCGCAAGGAAGACGACAGCCGCTGGAAGTTCGGCGTTCCGCCTGCGGGCAATGCGAACTACGCGTGGATTCAGCACATTATCTCGAAGCTGTCCGCGCGCGGAAGCGCCGGTGTGGTCATGGCGAACGGGTCCATGTCGTCGAACTCCGGGGGTGAGGGCGAGATTCGCGGACGGTTGGTGGAGGCCGATCTGGTGTCGTGCATGATCGCCCTGCCGACACAGTTGTTCCGTAGCACGGGTATTCCGGTGTGCGTTTGGTTTTTCGCGAAGGACAAGGCTGTCGGCCCGAAGGGCGAGATCGACCGTCAGGGGCAGGTGCTATTCATCGACGCGCGCAACATGGGCCACATGATCGATCGCGCCGAGCGGGCGCTGAGCGACGACGACATCGCCAAGATCTCAAGCACGTTCCACGCCTGGCGCGGAACGGAATCCGCTTCCGGGTCTGTGTATGAGGATGAGCCGGGTTTCTGCTATTCGGCCACACTCGCGGAGATCAAGGAAGCCGACTACGCGCTCACACCGGGTCGCTACGTCGGCGCCGCGCCGATCGAGGACGACGGCGAACCGATCGCGGAGAAGTTGGAGCGGTTGACCGAGGAGCTCTTCGAGCAGTTCGATGAGTCGGCGCGGTTGCAGGCAGTCGTGCGTGAGCAGTTGGGGAGGGTTCTGTGACCGATTCAAGGGCGACCTTCTCTGAGCTCCTTGTGACGACAAAGGATGGTGACTGGGGCAAGAGTGAACCTACTGAAGGCCATGTCCCATACTTTGTTATCAGAGGAACAGATTTCCAGCCAGTCTCGACTGGCGAGTATTCTTCGGTTCCACTGCGCTACCTACCGGAACGGACGGTAGAGCGAAGGACGCTGAAAGCGAATGACATCCTCATCGAAACTGCAGGAGGGTCGAAAGATCGACCCACTGGCCGAACGATGCTGGTTACGGAAGCGACTCTCGCCGGATTCAACAATCCGGTGACGTGCGCGAGCTTTGCTCGAATGCTGCGCGTTAATCCGCGGAAAGCTGATCCTCGATTCGTGTACTGGTTCCTTCAGTACTTGTATGCATCAGGTCAAATCGAGCAGTTTCAGGTGCAGCATACGGGTGTCGCTCGATTTCAGTTCACCCAGTTCGCGTCGTCCCAACAGGTGCCTCTTCCTGAGTTCGTTGAACAGCGCGCCATCGCCGAGGTCCTCGGCGCCCTTGACGACAAGATCGCCGCGAACCGCAAGCTCGTGAGTTTGGCAGACGAGTTGGCCTTGACCTTGGTTCGGTCGCGGCTTTCTGCTTCTTCGACGGTGGCAGTCTCGGACGTTGCACTTGTGACAATGGGGCAGTCTCCGCCCGGTGAGTCGTTCAACGAAGATGGAGCCGGCGTGGTCTTCTATCAGGGAAACCGTGATTTCGGATTCCGATCTCCGACAAATCGTCTCTGGACGGTCGACCCGAAGCGTATGGCGAAGGCAGGCGACACATTGATGAGCGTTCGAGCGCCTGTTGGTGAATTAAATGTTGCTACGGAACCGATTTGTATTGGTCGTGGTCTAGCATCACTTCGTTCGGAGGTTGGCCGACCTTCGATCCTGTTTCACACATTGAAGGCGTCATCGCATCTGTGGGAGCCATTCGAGAGCGGTGGCACGGTATTCGGATCGATCAACGGGAAGGAACTGAAGAACCTGCAGATTCCGGTCTGCGAAGGCGACCTGGAAGAACTCGAAACGAGGCTTTCGGAGCTTGATTCCGTCGTTGACTCAGCTGAGGTTGAATCCCAAACCCTCGCCGTCACCCGCGACGCCCTGCTCCCGCGTCTGATGTCCGGCGAACTCCGCGTCCGCGACGCGGAGCGCCAGGTGGAGGGGGTGCTGTGATCAACGCGATCGGCAGAGACGACAGTCAGGTTGCCGAGTTTCACTAGACAGTAGGCGAGTAGGCCAGTAGTGCCCGACTCGGTGATTGCACCGTGCAAGTCATCGCCGGCCGGAACATCCGGGACCAACCGCCCCCTCTGCTCAAGCCGTATCCAACGTCGATCACCGCTGTCGTCAACGAAGCGGTCAACGCCGACGCCCCATCGGTTGGTATCGATGGGGCGTCGGCTCACATGTGAGCTGGCGGTATCGATCTCAAATCAGATAGCGAATGCCTGCCGCGACGGCGTAGTGCGGTGAGGCGTTGAGGTCACAGGCGTTCGGGGAAGTAGGGCCCCAGGTCTCGTGCCACCTTCAGCGCCAGCGGGCACGCCTGCTCGGTGGTGCCGACGACCACCTGCTTGTGGCCAACCATGATCTCGAGGACGGCGGTGTCGAAGTCGACTGATGCTACACATGCCAATCCGCCGGGGAAGTCGTGCAGGAGGGTGCGGTGCCCGGCGATCTGCGTATCCTCCATCAGGGTTAGGCGCGTGTCGTTCTCGGTTTCAGACAAGAGTCTTCCGTTGGACGACACCACCACCGAGAAATACGGATCGTATGAGAAGTAGGAGCACGCCCACCTCTGAAACGGGATCTCCCGATCCTCGAACTTCACTGGCTCGGTGTCGTCGATTCCAGAGGCGGCCAGGGCGTCGGGCCCGAATCCGTCGCAGGGGTGAAACGTCAACTGGGAAACTGGCTCGGCGGCCGGCTCGCCTACACTGGCACCGCCGCACCCAGCCAGCAGCGACACCACTGCAATGGTGGACACTCCGAACGCCCCCATGCGCATGCGCCGTGCCCTCACAGGTCGTCTCCGATCTGGCCGAGTGAGCTGGCGGTGATACCTTCTTGTTCTTCGTAGGCTCGCAGCACGGCCTCGAAGGTTGCCTTCATGTCCGACGCGTAGTCGGCGTGGGACATGAGCAGTCCGACTGCGGAGCTCTCGTAGGCGATCTTGCCGCCGCCGATCGCCTTGTCGTTGAATTTCTGGGTTAGCAGCTTTGCCGATTCCAACTCGTGCTCGCCGATCCCCAGGGACTCGATCCACAGGTCTGTCCTGGCTCGCTCAGCGATCCGGCGCATCTCATCAGCGTGGTCCTGGCACATCTTGATGCACCGACGTAGTCCTTCGGGGTCGACGCGCAGATGTCCCTCGCTCACGGCGGCTTCGGTGATCTGCTTCCACGCCGCGTTTTGCGGGATGGGGTTCTGGTCAGGTTCGGGGTCCGGGTGTGGAATCTGTGGGTCGGTCATGAATGTGCCTCTTCTGTGTTTTCGTTCGCTGCCAACGGTGTTCGGTCGCTCGCGCTATCTGCGGATCTACTCGACGACCATCGTGGCTAGCTCGCCGTGAGTGGTTTGTCTGGCATCACACGAGCCATGATTTCGGGGTCGGGTACTCGTCGTAGTCGTCGGGCCAGTTGGTGGGGCCGACGCTCGAAACCGTCTTCGGCTCAGGTGGTTGAGGCGCTGGGGCCCATGGCCATGTGAAGTACGGCGAGTCCTTCAGTTCTGCGACTTCCGGGGGAACAGGCCGGGCGCGCTGTTCGATCTCGCGCCAAGTGCATTCACCGCTGTCGACGCGGGCGGCGTACGCCCTCAGCTCGGGTGAAGAATTCGGCATGGAGGCCAACTCGAACATCAGTCCTTCGGTGACCGGGGTCGGTTCGTTGACAAGGTCGGCGATCACCGTGCGTTCAGTACGGATGCGAACGGTTTCGAGGCGGTCGGCGGCGTCTGAGAGCTTGCGGAATGCCGTTTCCACCGAGGGATCAAGATCCCGTTCCTTCATTTATTCCCCCTGGCAGGATCACTTAACTGATGTGCAGCAACGTTGAGGCGATGAGAGATCGTTGCTCGCGTCGCCGCGATGGTTGATTGCGCATAGTAGCGGGGGTTACCTGTCCGCTATGACCTCGCTGGACCAAGAGTGAGAGGCACCCTCGCGCACGGTACCCTCCCCCGGTGGTGCGATTCCTAGGACTCTTGAAGAAATATGGTGTGCTGAAACCTCTGAGGGATATCGCCCTGGCGGTGGCCGCGCTTGCTGCGCTAATGGCCGTCGTAATGTGGGTCGGTAATCCATACACCGATGACGCGCAGACCACGGCCGGTGCAGCTTCGTCGTGGGCCCCTCCGGCCAGTCCAGACGCGGGCACCACCACGGTCGCGCCGTTACCGCCGGGCTTTCCTTCGATGGAGTTCCCGCCGCCGATGGTCGAGGCGCCCGAGGGACAACCTCAACCGGTACCCACTAAGTTCGGACTTACCTACACCGTCCCGGGAACGGAGGGTTGGCGCCCGAGCAACATGGCGGTGATGGGTTGGAGCGACGACGACGGATTTATTGCCGGATACGGCGCCGTGAGCGACTACGGCTACCGCTACTGTCCGGAGTTCAAGAGTTCTCGACTAGCAATCAGCGGTGCCACTGGACGAAATGGTGTGGATATTGACACAGCCGCTCGCGATGCAGTCGGAGAGGTACGGCGAATATTCTCGAACGGTTCGAAGATTGATATTCGGGGTCCATTCACCTTTCAGGTATCCGGACAGCCCGCGGTGCGCTACACCGCAGCTGTCACAGACATCCCCCAAGACCGTTCCTGCGATCCGACCCGGGCTGGATTCGACATCGTCGCCACTCCGGCCTATGCAACTGCGGAGGTGATGGTCTTCATGATCGAACATCATGTGGGTCTTCAAGGTTCACTATCGGATAAAGACATAGACGCGATTGTCATGTCATTGGAAAAGACCGAAGAGTAGGCAGGGACATGACGACGGGTGAACTCTTCTACGCGGAGCCCAACCAGATCGCTGGTCTCGCCAAGTTGTTCGACGACATCGGCACGGACAGTCAACGGATCTCCGACTTTGTTGGCAAGAACGGACCCCCGAGTGCGGACTTCTCGGGGGCGATCATCAACTCCTTGCTGACTCCATTTCGCGAGCTTTCCGATTTCACCATCAGACGCATGGATGACATCGCAAAGCAGAACGTCGACACCGGTGTCGAACTGAACAAGATCGCCTGGATGTATCACGACCAGGAAAAACGAAACTATGAGGCGCTCAATGCTCACACCCAATACATAGGTGACGAGTACGTCGTGTACGGACCCACTGTCGAGATGCCCGGGATCACCGAGACTTACGGTGCTGTGGCCGACTACCCCAGGTTGGAGGAAGTCAATCTTGATGATCCAGTGGCCAACAAGGAGGATGTCGGAGCGATCGTCACCGAGGCGGCCGGATGGCTCGGTGAGTTTAACGAATCCATCAAGAACGTCACCCGGATCGCGGGAAGGGAATGGGATCCGCTCGAACATGTGTTGTCCCCGATCAGTGGAAACTGGAGCGAACTGAAGCGAATCGGTGGGGCGTACAAGATTGCCGGAGAAGCGTTCGAAGCGTCCGGGAAGAACATCGATGCCGGCCTCAGCCGCGTTGATGAGTACTGGGATGGTAAGGCGGCGTGGGCGTTCGCCGACTACGCGCGCCTACAGATTGCGGCGATGAAGTGGGAAGGTCCCGTCGGTCGTACCCTCTCCCTTGGGCTCGAGATAGTCGCTGACACGATCAGGGACTCGGTGAAGACAGCGGTCGAAAAGCTGGCCGAATTGCTCGAGGCCGAGGTGAGCTTCGACGGCATCGCCGGCAAGCTCAAGTTCTTGGTGAAGAAGGTGCCGGTGATCGGTACTTCCGTGCAGGTCGCGTCGATCGCGCACACCATCTACACGGTGGCAGATTTGGTCATGACTCTGGTGGGTGAGATCGAGGAGTTGACCAGCCGGTTGAAGGAATACCTGGAGTTCCTGTCCGACCCTGCCGGGAAGGCGATCGAGAAGTTGGAAGAGAAGCTCTCACCGATCACCAGTCGGGTCGAAGACGCCACCAGGAAAATGGCCATTGGCGAGGATTTGGTTGCGGTCGCGCAAATCGACGACACGTTGAACCGGCCGAAGCAAAGTTTCGAGGTCGGGGAGGGCACTCAACCGTGGGAAGACGCTTGAACGAGAACGGTCGGTGGATTCTGTCATAATCCTATTCCGGCGACCCGCACCGACACCCACTTCGGCATGCTAGGAGCACTTTGAACTTCATCCGCCCATATCTCCGAGTCATCGCAGGCTTCTTCGCCGCGGTGTTTACCTGGATGGCGATCGACAGCTTGTTCAAGCTCGAGATCAGTAATGCCGTAATCGGGCTTCTGTTCGGTGTCGGGCTGTGGTATCTGGCTGTCGGCAAGCCGATTCGGGATCATTTCGCGCGCATCAAGGCTCAGAAGGATGCCCTCGCTGCCCGGGCGCAGGCCGGTCACGAGGCCTTCCTGGCGGGCGATGCGACTGCAGCCCTTGCAATGCCGCCGGAGCCACCGGCAAAGAAGCCGGTCCGGAAGGGTGTCGTAGCTGCCTCCATCATCGCCGCCGCGCTGGTTCTGTTGGGCATCCTCGGCGACACCAGCGGTGAGACCGACGATTCGTCATCTGAATCGCCTTCCAGCACAGCGGCAACTCCGGAGCCGACAGCTGCGCCGGAGCCCACGGGCCAGCCCGAGGCAATGCCCACTGCCGCCGCTCCGATTTCGAGCACCCCACAGTCAGTGGTCCCGTCGACAGCCTCCGCCTCTGCATCGACGCCGCGGTCGTTGGCTTTCATGCCGAACGTCATGTGCATGGATCTGCAGTCTGCTCAGGACACGATTCAGGAAGCTGGCGTCTTCTTCTCCCGTAGCAATGACGCAACGGGCAAGGGGCGTATGCAGATATCTGATCGCAACTGGGTGGTCGTCGACCAGAGTCCGGCACCGGGTGCTCCGATCGACGAAGGCGACGCCCTGCTGTCTGTCGTCAAGTCCGGAGAGCCCGGCGACTGCTCGTAGCCCTGCATCGAGTGCCTCGAGGATCGGAGACAGCCTGAATGACTACGCCCACCGAGAAGCTTGACGGATTGCTACTGAAGGCTCGTGCGGCAGCGGAGAAGCTGGCCTATGAGCTCGAGATTGCGCTCGAACTTGTCCGCGATGAAGAATCCCTCGAGGTCGATCTCGAGCAGCTCGTCAAGGACTGGAACCGCGCCCGAACCGTACTGGCAATGGCGGTGTTCGGGCAGTCGACTCTCCCAGACGGCGGCTTGAATGCCTGTGAGACAGCGATCGCCAACCGCCGGCGAGTCACCGAACTCGAAGCCGAGATCGTACGTGTGCGGAAGGAAATTGGTTACCTGGAACAGTCGCCGGGTGGTCTCGCCGACGAACTCTCTGACGTGCTCGCAGGCAAGCGTAATCAGATTGCAGAACTCGAGTCCGAACTGGCTGCCATCAAGCCGGCGCAACCGCCTTCTCCGGTACGTGCTCCTGAGCCTGCACCTGCACCCAAACGCGCATCCACATCGACTGCGCCTGCGGAACCGCTTCCTGATCTCATACGTTCTTCGGAGCCTGGGCCGAAACGCTGCGGCGTATGCCTCGAGATCAAGAAGCTGTCGAGGGTTGGTGGCGGGTGGCGGTGCCCCAAGTGCGGCCACCTCGAGCAGGAGATCGCTTCGGCTCGAAAGGCTCTCAATGCACTCGGGGCTAAGCCCCTCGGTCAGCCTGGCCGAAGCGACCTACCCGGAACCGCACGAATTCGGGAGGAGGGCGAGCAAGCTATGGCGGACCTCGAATCCCGCCGTAGACGTCCGCCAGTTGCTGCATCCAAGCCCGCACGCCGTCCAGCCCCGGGGAGGGTCAACACGGATGACCCCACGGTGCACGATCTCAGGCAACGCTGGAACTCACGGTCCTGAGTGATCCCTTCCAACAACGAAGTGCGGCATGGGATGGACCATCCCGAGGACCTCGCCGACGAGGCTATATGCAAGAGGTTGAATCGACCAGAACCCAGCTCTTTTCGGGGTAGTCGCGTTCCGCCAGTGCCGAGAACACCTCGACGAGCTCGCTCTTGTCGACGGGATTGAAGAAACCGCTGAAGATGAGCTGTGCGACGGTGTTCATACGCTCGAGCGGCAGCGCGATCTGGAACTTCTCTGCAACGTGGAGGGCCGCAAGGATCACCTCGTACGGCTCACCACACGCGAGGGCGTTGCGAATCAGACGTGTGTATTTCGAAGGCGTCGAATCCACGTCCTCGCAGATAGCCCTCGCCGCGGGAATCACGAGATTTCGTGGATAGTCGTCAGGAAACTCGTTGAACACGACGTCGTCTCCGGCGAAAGGGTATGCGGTGATGGTGCGTGAGTGCTTGCCCTTACGTTGTCGCCTGATCACACACAGCCAGACGTCGTCGAACTCTCCTTCGTAGAACACCGTCGAACCGATGACGGTGCGAGTGCGCGGTTCGAGCGTGACCTTTCTGAGCCGCTCCATCACCGTTTCTCTCGACCAGTTTGGCGGGAACTCGGACTTGCCGGGAAGTCCCACGCCGGAACCGTGTCCGCCTGCTGGAGGTCTGTGCATTGTCGCGACGAAGTCGCGAGTAAGGTCGGCTGCGGACGAGCTCGGCACCGGTGTATAGTCCTCGACCCAGTCCACGACCCCGTTGCGCCGCAGCCACTCCTGCGGCCCCAGCACGTGGATTTCGTCTGCGAACAGACTCACTACCGGAAGCGGGTGCGCGTACGACGGGACGCCGAAACCCTCGCACAGCTGCCTGATGCCCTCCCGTGGAACCGTCACACGCAGTTCAGGTTCGGAGAGGAACGACAGGCTGTCGGGCGTATACGAAGAGAATTCGAATCCAGACTCGCCAAAATGGATGGACATTTTGTAGCCGGCAGCGTCGACCCCGATCGACCGGTATACCGAGCCGCACGCCACTTCGGATTCAGGAATGAAGGCGCCTAACGTTTGGTACTGGTTTTTCAACGGTTGTGGTCCACTCGTTTGCCCGGCCTGCCACAGCATCAGGTCTAGGAACACTTCCCGTACCAGGCGTCGATCGTCTGCGCCAAGTCCGCGGGCGAGGATCTCGGCAGCGACCACGCTTGTGCGTGAGCTACGGAGATCGTCCGACCGCAGAGCATCGTGCGCGTCACACCAGCCGTCGACGGTGCTGCCTGCAAGGTCGACAACGGCTTGGATGACCCGGACCTGCTCGGGAGTGCGGAAGTTGTTCCGGCCGAGCGGCTTCACGCACACCCGCTCCCCGGGAATCAATCTCCACCCGGTGTATGGTCCGATGCTCTCCGTAGTGCGCGAATCGGTGAAGGTGAGCGGTCTCCGCGAGTACTGGTATTCGTCGGAACTGACGAAGCGGTTCCACAGATCGTGGGCGCTTGCTGGTGGATCGTCTAGCAGACCCGAGTGATGGTCGAGCGTGTCGAGTAGTTGGTCCAATACCTCGCGTACCGGCACTTCGCGATAGATCCGTGGATCCTCCCCGTCATGCCAGTAGTCGGCACTGTCCACGTGGAAGACCATCTCCGGATCGGGCGAGGCTACGAGGGCGTCGTCGTCAATCGCGGTGATTTCTGTTCGGGCAGGTGCCGGATCCGCCAGATGCTGCCATATCAGGCAGGCGTCGCCGTAGTTGAACGGGGATGCTGCCTTCGATACCGCGGTGGCCCTCCTCGGGGACATCGATGGTGGCAACACCGAGCCGCCCACCGGCAGAGCGGGATTCAGGGTATGGACGATGTTGCGGCGTGGATGAGTTGCATATCGGAGTGTCGAAATGCGTTCCGCGAAGTATTCGGTCATTGAGCTCCTTTCGAAATGGGATGATCGGGTGGGCGCGAGCACCCCCCAGCGCCCGCGCCCACCCGATCTGGTCTCTATTTGAGAGCGACGCGCGTGCCACCCGAGAACATGGAGTCGTGCAGTTCGATTTCGGCCGGCTCGGCGTCAACCGGCATGTCGTAGACGACCTTCATCGTCACCGCGTTGCCGGGGTTCACCTCGTCCCAGATCGACACGTCCGTGTCGAGGCCAATGCCGGCCGACGTGTCGGAAGTGAACTTGCGGCCCTGCGTGTCGTACATCTCCTGGTTGCTGGGGCTCAGGCCCTTCGGCTCGCTGGAGATGTTCCGCACCGTCATGGTCACGACCACGAACTGGCCCTGCGCTTCGGACATGAGGTACGGATTGTCGCCGATGGAGCTGAGTCCGGTTTCGACGCCGGTGACCACGAACTCGAACTTGCCGTCCCGTACCGGAGCGCCGAGCCCCGGCAAGACCTCTTCCGGTGCCGGGGCGACCGGGGCGGGTTCGACAACTGCGGGAGCGGCCGCGTCGACAGCGGCGACGTCGGCAGGGGCGATATCGACGGGGGCGACATCGGCAGAGGCCGCCGCGTCCGTCGTCTTCTCGTCTTCCTCGCCACCGCCGGCGGCCGCGCCGATGACCACGAACGCCGCGATCGCACCGGCGATCCAGGGCCACTTCTTGGACTTCTTCGCCGGCGGCTGGGCGGGCGGGTACGGCTGGGGCTGGTACGGCTGGGACTGGTACGGCTGGGACTGGTAAGGCTGCTGGGGCATCGTCATTGCTGGGTCCCTTCGGATGGAAACGGATTGGGTCGATGGAAATTGGATGGGATGGTTCATTCGCCGATCGAGAGCGTCAGCCCCTCCGGCCTCGTGGAACTTGCTTCCGTGGGGCACGTCGGTGACGGCGAAGCTGGATGCAATAGCCGGAACCTCCGGTGCTTTCCCGATTCGGTCGATGTGATGGACATATCGTGCAAACACGACACGAGAGCTCTCAAGTGCATCTCTGATAACGGGGGTTATCAGAGATCCAGACCTATCGGCACGATCCGGCTATCGCTAGCCGGTACTCTGTGCCCCGTTGTGTTGTTGAGAGGGAGGGCATGGCAGTGATAGAGAGCCGCGGGTTGAGCGAGAACGATTGGGAGCAGATGGCGCTCGACGTCCTCGGCGAACTGGGGTGGATCCACCTCAACGGGACGGAGATCGCGCCCGGTACAGGTGAACGAGCCTCGCTGGACGAGCTGCTGATCGTGCCGCGCCTGAGGAAGGCGATCGCGCGGTTCAACCCGAACCTCCCCGAGCACGTCCTGGACGAGGCGGTGGCGGCGATCGAGTCGGCCGGGTCCACCGACGCCATCGCCGAGAACGAGGTGATCCACGGATTCCTCACCGAAGGCCTGCGGAAGATCTCCTACGTCGATGAAACAGGTGAGGAGGTAACTCCCACCGTTCGCCTGGTCTCGCCCGACCCGGACGAAAACGACTGGCTCGCCGTCAACCAGGTGACCATCGTAAAAGGTGATCACCGGAGGCGATTCGACATCGTCTTGTACATGAACGGAATGCCGGTCAGCATCGTCGAGCTCAAGAAGGCCGGCTCGGAGAACGCGGGACTGGACCAGGCGTACGCACAGCTTCGCACCTATCTGAAGGAGTTCCCGCTCGCGTTCCGATTCGCAGTCTTCAACCTGATCTCGGACGGAATCAGTGCTCGGTACGGGACGCCGTTCACACCGTTCAATCATTTCTCGCCGTGGAACGTCGACGACTACGGCGAGCCGGTCACCACTGACACCCTGGACGGTGCGACCCCGCTCGATACGGCGCTGTTCGGGTTGTTCAATCAGGAACGCTTCCTTCAGCTTCTGCGCAACTTCACGGCATTCGACCACGACGAGAACGGCCTGCTCAAGCGAATCGCCAAGCCGCACCAGTACTTCGCCGTCACCAAGGCCGTCGGTACCACGGTGCAAGCCGTCGGCAGTAGCGGCAAGGCTGGGGTCGTGTGGCATACGCAGGGTTCGGGCAAGTCCATGGAGATGGAGCTGTACGCGAACCAGGTCATTCGGCACCCGCAGCTGGCCAACCCGACGATCGTGGTCATCACCGACCGCAACGAGCTCGACGGACAGCTCTACGAGACGTTCCTGCGGTCACGGTTGCTTCCGGAGCGGCCCAAGCAGATTCGGAAGCGAGAGGAGTTGAGGCAGGAGCTGTCCGGGCGCACCACCGGCGGCATCTACTTCACGACCCTGCAGAAGTTCGGGCGAACCATTGACGAACGGTACTCGGGAGCCAGCCACCCGTTGCTCACCGAGCGCCGCAACGTCATCGTGTTGGTCGACGAGGCGCACCGCAGCCACTACGACAACCTCGACGGCTACGCACGCCACCTGCGCGATGCACTACCGCACGCCACCCTGATCGCCTTCACCGGCACACCGATCTCGTTCGAGGACCGCAACACCCGGGACGTCTTCGGTGACTACATCGACATCTACGACCTGACCCGTGCGGTCGAGGACGGTGCCACCGTGCCCGTTTACTTCGAGAGTCGACTCGTGAAGGTGTCTTTCGGCGAAGATGTTTCGGAGGAAGACGTTGACGCGTCGGCGGACGAGGCGACGCTCGGGCTAGATGACACCGAGCGCGACCGCATCGAGAAGAGCGTCGCGGTCATCAACGGAGTATATGGTGCGCCGACGAGGTTGAAGAAACTCGCTGCGGACTTGGTCGAGCACTGGGAGTCCAGGCGCGCCGCCATGACTCCGTTCGTCAACTCGGAGCAGAACCCGAGCGCCGCGGGTAAGGCGATGATAGTCGGCGCGACACGGGAGATCTGCGCCAACCTGTACCGCGAGATCGTGGCGCTGCGCCCCGACTGGCACACCGACGACCTGTCGACAGGCAGGATCAAGGTCGTCTACTCCGGCAGCCCCAGCGATGCGCCGCCGATCATCGACCATGTTCGACGCGACTCCGAGAACGCTGCAATCAAGAAGCGCCTCAAGGACATCGACGACGAACTCGAGCTCGTCATCGTCAAGGACATGATGCTCACCGGCTTCGACTCCCCGCCGCTGCACACGATGTATCTTGACCGGCCCCTCAAGGGAGCGCTGCTGATGCAGGCGCTCGCTCGGGTCAACCGGACGTTCCGCGGGAAAGAGGACGGACTCCTCGTCGCCCACGCACCGGTCGCCGACAACCTCGCACAGGCGCTCGCCGAGTACACCGATGCCGACCGGAAGAACAAGCCGATCGGACGCGACATCGACTCCGCGGTCGATACCGCCAAGGATCTGATACGGGTCATCGAGAACATGCTGCACGGATTCGACTGGCGCGCGCAGTTGCAAAAGCGCGGTCCCCGAGCCTACTTCGATGCCGCCAATGCGACCGTCAACTACCTGCGTGATCCCCGACACCCGGAGAACCAGGTGGAAGAGGGGCAGGACACTCTCGCGGTCCGTTATCGCAAGTTCGCGTCGCAGCTGTCACGGGTGTGGGCGATCTGCGGCAGCCACGAGGCGCTGCGGGAGCAGGCGCCGGTCGCGACGTTTTTCGAGGAAGTCCGCGTGTACATGGCGAAGTGGGACGCCGAGGAACGCTACGCGCGAGGTCAGGCTGTCCCGGAGGACGTCCAGCGTGCGCTGCGCCAGTTGATGGCGGCGTCCGTCGAGTCCGATGAGGTGCTCGACATCTATGACGCGGCAGGCATGCCGAAGCCGTCGCTGAAGGACATAAACGTCGACTTCATCCGCAAGGCACAGGAAGCGAAGAACCCGAATCTTGCGATCGAGGCACTGCAGAAGCTGATTACCGACGAGTCCCGAAAGGCGGCGAAACACAACGTCGTCCGACAGCGTGCGTTCTCGGAGAAGTTGCAGGCCTTGATGACGAAATACACCAACAGCCAACTCACCTCTGCCGAGGTGATTGCAGCGTTGGTCGAGATGGCGAAAGAGGTTGCAGCCGAGTCGGATCGGGGGAGCCACTTTACGCCACCGCTGGACGAGAACGAACTCGCGTTCTACGACGCGGTTGCGCAGAACGAGTCGGCGGTCGAGGAGCAGGGCGAGGGCAAGCTCGCGGACATTGCACGCGATCTCGTCGCAGTGATGCGACGCGACGCCTCGACCGACTGGACCGTTCGTGAGGACGTCAAGGCTCGGCTGCGATCAAAGATCAAGCGGTTGCTCACCCTGCACGGCTACCCGCCGGACCGCCAGCCGGCGGCCATCAAGCTGGTCATCGAGCAAATGGAGGTCATCGCGCCGACCATGGCCGCCTGACCCGGCGAACCGGCTGCACACGCTCGATCTCGAGGACCGAGCCTGATGCGGACGGACACCGCTGATCGGTCATGGCGCATCCAAAGCGCGCTACTCGCCGCTCCCCACGGTTCCACCCGGATGAAGGCGGGCATCCAACGCCGCATTCGAGCGGCCCCGATACCGCCTCCGGGAGTGTGTTTTCACCGGAGTCGGGGTGCTGCGTGCGTCATAGTGGACAACGAACCGAGCAAGCCCGCCGGCGGTGGACCTCGCGGGCCACGGTCGGCTGCATCGGGTTGTGCACTGGACATTGGGTCAGATGCAGATCGGAAGCACTAGCGATCCCAGCGGGATGACGAGGCACAGCCCTACCGAACCCTGTACGGGAGTCACGGCCTCCGACACCGCCGGTGCGACTGGCGCCGCCGGAGCCGCAATCGCTGCCGGCGCGGCGAACGCACCCAGCGAGAGCGAAACCGCAACAGCGGCGAGTGCTGTGGAAATTCGGCGTGTCATGATACGAACCTTCCTTCTGAAAATATGCGCAAAACGCACAATTCCATCGTCACCAGATGAGCGCTGCGTCACAAGGCCGACGAACGAACAGTTGTGTCACGGCCTGGGACAAACGCGAGGTTCCATATGCCGAGGGCGCCACATTCCGCACGCCGACTACTCGCGCCACCGAGGTCTGCGCACTACGATCACAGGCCCGGACAACCCCGCGCCGACCGACACTGCGGATGCTCCGCACCTGGCGGTCGATCACGTGACTCGACTCGGTGTCGGCCGGCAGCACCTCCGGGGTCCCAAGGCAAGCACCTTCGGGTTCCTCGGCAGGGCCTTGCGCACGTGGAGCGCCGCACTCTGGTTCTCCGGCTGGAAGCCGGGGGCCAAGGCGATTACTGCGCTGTTGGAAGACGAACGGGGTACCCACGCCCAGCGGCGGCCCACGTGTAACTACTCCACGGTGCACGGCGTTCTGGTGGGTCAGGAGGTGGTGTGAGACTGCGCAGCTAGTACACGGGCGACCCCGCCGACATGGTGTTCGCCGGACAGTCGCCACCACACCTGCGATAAGAATTTCGACGCCGGACCACCTGCGCCGCTTGCTGATTACGGATCATGCTCCGACCGCCTCCGTGAGCGTCGGTCATCCCACCGTGGCGCCGCAACCCAGCCGATTTACCAACTGCTCATGAGCTCGAGACGCGATCATTGGCGTGCAGATCGAGCTGCCGAACCCCGGAATTGAGCGCTTCCTCGGGCGATCAAGCCGTTGAAGGTACTCATGTTTCGAACGTCTGCTTCGTCCAGCGCGGATTGCGGTGAAGGGCACTGACACGGTGGGAGGCAGCGCGGAGATACCGCCTACGCCGAGAACGACAATGGCCCCGGCTGCGCCGTGCGCCGGCCAGGACCTTCAGGAGAGCCGACAACGGGAATCGAACCCGTACCCTCAGCTTGGAAGGCTGATGTTCTGCCATTGAACCATGCCAGCATGCACGATATCGGGCGCCTAAAGGAAGTCCCAACCCCCTGCGCGGGAAACATTATCAGATCGTGATATAGGAGTGTTGGAATTTTTTTGGCCACCTGTTGCCTATCCCTTGCGAGCTGTGCTTGCACGAGCTCCGTGGGCGCCTTTCGTTCCGGCCCCTGCTACGCGCACAACGTCGATGAGTTGCGAGCGGAGGAGCGCGAGAGGCTACTGATCACGCAGGAAGCAGGATCTTCTCGACGTCCTGAACGAACGTGCTCGACGCGGCCGGGTACAGCGGGCAGCCCTGCCGTGGCTGTCTTGCTCCACTGTGCGGAGCGGACCGATTCGGATGGTGTGCTGGCCTAACGCAGTGCTGCTCGGATGGCCGCCCGAGCGGATCGTGGGGATGTACGGGAGTGCTTTGGCGAGCCGAAGCTGTTTCTGGTGTCGCCGCCACGGCGCGTGGAAGCTGGACGACTACCTGATCGCGTCGTGTGGTGCGACGGTGCATGTCTTCTTCCTGTGGAAGCTGTCGCAGTGAATTCGACCGTGGTACCGAGTATCACGGCCTGGATTGGCAGATCACCAGTGATGCCGCTCGGGGATGGGCGGCGACGGTGACGGGGTGCCTGCGAATAGGATTTCGGGGTTGACGACACCGAGTCAGTACGTTGCCGGATCCCAAACGTAGAACGGCAGCGGCAGCACCAGAGGGAGCGTGATGCTGCCCATCGGGCTGTAGAGGTCGAAAGAATCCTTCGTGCCGACCAAGTCGACCAAACTTCCGGCACCCTCGAACGCACCCAAGGACCGCACAAGTTGGTGCCTGTTGCCCGACGGGTCAAGCTGATAGACCGCGGTGACGCCGTGCCATGATTTGCAGTAGATGTCGGCCGTTCCGAACGGGCTGAGCACGGGATCCGTTGTAAGAGTTGCAGGCTCCCACGGGAGGCGGAAGCGGTCACTGCACGGTGTCCACTCCAGTCCCCCGGACCCGGTCTCCTCAGCGGCTGCTGTCGGCGCGGAGATGATGCCCATCCCGACCGCCAACAGAACGCCAGCAACAACGAACCGCGAACGCTTCATCCGACCAGCCTCCAATTACGTAGTGGTTGGTCTTCTTTTCGGTGCGGCGTTCGATTACGTTACTCACGATGGACGTAGATCCCAACAATCTTCCTTGCCTCGAGGGGTCCTGGCCGCGTTGAGTGCGGACGAGCCCGAAGCCCGCCTGACGCTGGGTTGGGAGGCCCCGCTGCGGCACGCCACGTTCTACAAGGCGGTCTACCCTCCAGCGGTGCTTCCCGACGAGAATCAAAGCAAGCGCTGTGATGGTGGCTGCAGACCAATCCTGGCTGACTCTGCCAGGTCCTTCAGGAGAGCCGATGACGGGAATCGAACCCGCGTTCTCAGCTTGGGAAGCTGATGTTCTGCCATTGAACTACATCGGCGGTCACGATATCGGGCGCCCCAATGGCAGGCCCGACACCCTGCGCCGGAAACATTATCAGATCGTGATCTAAGAGCGGCGGCGGCACACCCGGAGTTCACGGGAACTGGCAACACCGGACGCAGGCTGCGTCGACGCACGACCCGATCGCATTTCAAGCCTGGTCGGGTGAGCCGGTGGACACCCGCACCGATCTGCTGCTCCCTATGGCTATCCATACCCGATAGCCTCTACCTGTGCTTCTCTCCGATCGCGATATCCGTGCCGAAATTTCCACTGGTCGCCTTGCCATCAGCCCGTTCGATGATTCGCTAATTCAGCCGTCGAGCGTGGATGTGCGTCTCGACAGCTTGTTTCGTGTGTTCAACAACACTCGGTACACGCACATCGACCCGTCTCAGCGACAGGACGAGCTGACCACGCTCGTGGAGCCGACGAAGGGGGAGCCGTTCGTTCTGCACCCGGGCGAGTTCGTGCTCGGCTCGACCCTCGAGGTGTGTTCGTTGCCCGACGACCTGGCGGGACGGCTAGAGGGCAAGTCATCGCTCGGACGTCTGGGATTGCTGACGCACTCGACGGCCGGCTTCATCGACCCTGGCTTCACCGGACACATCACGCTGGAACTTTCCAACGTCGCGAACCTGCCTATCACGCTCTGGCCTGGTATGAAGATCGGTCAACTGTGCCTGCTGCGGCTGTCGAGTGCGGCGGAACACCCATATGGCAGTTCGGCCGTGGGCTCCAAGTATCAGGGACAGCGGGGGCCGACCCCGTCGAAGGCGTACCTCAACTTCATCCAGGGGTGAGGTCGAGGTAGCCTCCTTTCGACCGGCTGGTGTCAGCTGCGGTTCCAGTCTCGGCTCGCGACCGGGAGCAGAATCGTCGCAGCGGCCAAGCCGAACAGAACATGTTCCACGATAAATGTGGGGTATCCGACCATCGAGGCCATGTTCGAGATCGGGTCACCACCGGAGAAGATCGCGGCAGCCAGGGGCAATCCCATCCAGGTACTCACAGCAAAGACGATCAGTCCGTAGGCCGCACCAGCGGCGATGAGCCAAGCTCCATGCAGCCTGGTCAACCGTGCAATCAGGGCCAGGATCGCTCCGTATGCGGCGCCAACCATCATGTGGATCACCACGCCCACAACCGCCGGCCCCGGCGTGAAGTAGAAGTAACTGCCAGACATGGCACGTTCCATCGAGGCCATCATTGCGTCTGGGGACGTGAGCGAGGATGCGATGTGATACAGCGGGGTGAAGAACCCGCTGTTCTGGTAGGTGGCAGCCGCGATCATGGCGTACATCGCCATCACCAACGCCGCGCCGACACCGGCTACAGCCCCGATTGCAGCGGTTCTCTCGAGTTGCGCACGAACTGAAACACTATGTCCTGGAACGTTGTTTGTTGCGTGGGTCGCCATGAAATCGCTCCTTTGCGCTCGGATGCACGCGCGGCGCGGTGCTGCCAAGGAAACCCGCGAGGTGCCGTACATACTTCCCGCGTTCTCGACGGCGCGTTCTGACGGAAGAAATGCGACCCCTACCTACGTTCGCGAGACCTGCGACTTCGCCCATGATTCCCCCCAATCCGGCATGCTCGTAGGAGATAATCGGAAGCGCAGCGCATACCCGCGCGGATCTGAGGAGGAGCCGTGAACATTGCCCTGTGGATCGTCGCAATCGTGCTGGCGGTTGTATATCTCGCCGCCGGACTGATGAAGGTGGCGGTGCCGTACAAGAAGCTCACCGAGAACCCGAATATGTCCTGGGCCAGGGATTTCTCCCCCAATTCGGTTCGCGCGATCGGTGTGGCCGAACTTCTCGGCGCGATCGGTGTGATTCTTCCCCAAGCCACAGGTATCGCGGAGGTCTTGACCCCGCTGGCAGCAACCGGACTGGCGATCGTTCAGGTGGGGGCAATGATCTTCCACATCCGGCGCAAGGAACTTCAGGTACTGCCGGTGAACATCGTGCTGCTGTTGCTGGCAATATTCGTCGCGGTTGGCCGATTCGCAAACTGGGGTTGAGTCGACCGTTCGGGATCGTGGGTTCCAAGTGATTGGAAGCAGGAGGCCTGATGAAGATCGACTTTACGCCGGACCCGAAGCTGTATCCGTTCACCTCGCACTGGTTCGACAGCCCACATGGACGGATGCACTACATCGACGAAGGCACCGGTCCGCCGATCCTGTTCTGCCACGGTAACCCGACATGGAGCTTCCTCTACCGCAATATCATCACCGGACTACGGGATCGGTTCCGGTGCATCGCGGTTGACTATCTCGGATTCGGATTGTCGGATCACCCTGAGGCTTTCGGATACACCATCGAAGAACATGCGTTTGTCGTCGGCACACTCGTCGACCACCTCGAGCTGGACGGGTTCGTGTCATTCGGTCAGGACTGGGGAGGCCCGATCAGCATGGCCGTCGACACTGCCCGCGCCGATCGGGTGCGCGGTGTGGTGTTGGGCAACACGTGGTTCTGGCCCGCGAACAGCCCAACCATGAAGATGTTCAGCAGGGCGATGTCAAGCCGTCTCATGCAGCGCGCAATTCTGAACGACAACTTCTTCGTCGAGCGTCTCATGCCTGTGGGAGTCTCGCGTTCGCTCCGGCCCGGAGAGATGGCGCACTACCGGAAGGTGCAACCCTCGCGGGAGGCGCGCAGGGGCGTAGCGGAAATGCCCAAGCAAATCCTGGCAGCCCGTCCAATGCTCGAGCGTCTCTCCCGAGACGTGCCTGCCAAGCTCGGAGCAAAGCCGGCCCTGATCGTCTGGGGCATGAAGGATTTCGCGTTCAAACCGAAGAACATGATTCCCGGTGTCCAGGCTGCCTTCCCCGACAACGTCTTGGTCGAGTTGCCCGACGCCAACCACTACATCCAGGAGGATGCTCCCGATCGAATCGCCGAGGCGATCGTCAGACGTTTCGGCTGAACTCAGGAAGCCGCAGATCTATCTCCGGTTATTCGGGAACGAGGCCCGCGATGGAGCAGTCACCGAGCGACTCTATCGGGCAGATTCCAACTTCTTCGGTCCCGACAGTATCCAGCGGTGCCCGAAGGGGTCGATGAGCGTTGCGGTACGTCTACCGAAGTTCTCCGAGACCCCGCGCTCGACGGTGCCCCCGGCATCATGGGCCCGCTCGAGCACTGTATCGGTGTCGTCGACGGGCAGAACCAGGGTCACACACGTCGCGCCGGATTCGGGCGCGGTCAACCCCATATCCGGGAACTCCTCGGCCAGATAGATCATCCCGGTCTGCAGGCGCAGCTCGCTGTGGCCGATGTTGCCGTCGTCCAGAACGAATGGTTCACCGACCAGTTCGGCGCCGAATGCCCTGCAATACCATTCGATGGCTTCACTTGCCCCGCGGACTGTCAGGTACGGCAGGGCGCCCGGTGCTGGAAAATCTGTCATGGGGTGAACCTATCCCCAGCCTCCGACAAGCCGATCCGCGTAATCGGTTGAAGGTGAGAAGGAAGCTGGGTCATGACGCCTTGCGTGAACGGATGAAATCCCTACACGTGAGCCACTGGTCAGATCCCGAGAGCCCTTTCTAGGGTGTGTAGTTCGTGTCCCAGCCGGCTCGGGATGGATTTGAGGTCCGGCACCGCGCTGCGGCAGCCGATGACGCCGAACGAGATTTCGTCGTCGTTGCTAGTGCAGGTGATGTTGAGGCCCTGGCCGTCGACGGGTGCCGACAACGAATGGAGGGCGTCGAGGCGTGCGCCGTTCCAATAGAGCTGTGAACGGGGACCGGGCACGTTCGAGATGATCAGATTGAACGGCGGCCGCAGCCACGTGTTGTGCCCGAAGACCACGTTTGCAGCGAGGCCGGCCATGCCGAGAGCGCTCATTGCGAGAATCTGTGTGGAGGTTCTCGAGGCGTACGCCTCCTTGCCCTCGCGCATCGACTTGCGGATGGTCTCGAGTCGATCCGCTGGTTCGGCGAGGTGGGTTCCGAGGTTGCACATAAGCACCCCAACGTTGTTGCCGCTCGACTCTTCACCCTGATTCGTCAGAGCCACCGGGACCATCGCGATCAGCGGATCGGAGGGCAATGCGTCTTGATCCTGGAGGTAGCTGCGGAGCGCTCCCGAGGACATCGCGAGTACGACGTCGTTGATGGTGGAATCTGACAGCTTGGCGACGAGACGGAGGCGCTCGAGCGACCATGACTGGGCTGCGAACTGACGGGCGCTCGTGATGGGTACGTTGAACGGAGTCTTCGGGGCGGGCAGGGTCAGCGGCCCACCCTGATCGCGAAGGGCGCGCGATACAGTTCCGGCGAGGGCGGGCACGAGTCCGGCGACTTCGCCGACGGCGCCGCGTGCGGCGCGGAGTGCCGAGCCGGGGATGCTCGATGCACTCGACGAATTCGTCGATGGTGCAGGTGCGGGCTTCTTGTGACGCTGTTGCCACATGGCGGGCATGTTCCGTTCTTCGGCGTCGTCGCTGAATGCTCGGCGAAGCATTTTCATGGAATTGACACCGTCGGTGACAGCGTGGTGAATCTTGGCGTAGATGGCGAAGCGGCCGTCACTCAGCCCCTCGATCAGGTGCATCTCCCACAGAGGGCGATCGCGGTCGAGTAGTGACCCATGTAGCCGCGAGCACAACGTCATCAGTTCGGCGTCGCCGCCGGGGGCGGGCAGGGCGGCGTGCCGGACGTGGTGATTCAGATCGACATCCACACTCTCCCAACCCCACTGGCCCAGCGTGGTCAGAGAACGGCGGGCACGTCTCGAGAGCTGGGGCTGGAGGAGTCCGTCACCGTCGGCCACTGCGCGGTCGAGCATGGCGAACATGTCATGAGCGTCGACCCCTTCCGGTGGCTGGAATATTTCCAGGCTGCCAACATGCATCGGGTGTTCGCGGGACTCGGCCAGAAGGAACATCGAGTCGACGGGGGACATGGGAAGCAGCATGAGGCCCTTTCTGCCGCCGAAGACGTCTTCGGCGGATTACGCGAGAGTCGGTCTGAAGTGTGGAGATTACTGGATGTGACGATATTCCGAATTGTCGGAATAGCCATCAGGGTAGAACCAATGGACCACTGAATCGATGACAAATCACGAAGGAGCGACGCACGTGTTTTTACAGGCTTCGGGTGAGGCGTGCCACTGGACATTCGTCCAATCTTTCAGATGTCACTCGGCCGGTGACAGGTAACGACCTCTTTCGTGACACCATCCCGAATTATGGCTGCGCACTATCGAATTCATTCTCGCAAATTCTCCCGAGGCCGATAGGTCAGAACGCTGGTAAGAACGGTGGGGTGAAGAAGCCATGGGCAGTTGTCAAACACGTGCCGGTCGGAGGGCCTGCACTGCTCGGCGCTCTCTTGGAAGAGCGGAGCATCCGCTACATCGAATACCCCATGTATGCGTCCTCGGAACTTCCGTCGATCTCTGACATCGGTGGCCTGGCAGTTATGGGCGGACCGCTGCATGACTCGGATGATTTCCCGTATGAGCATCTTCCGCGGGAGCGAACCCTCATCAGGGAGTCCGTGACGGCAGGACTGCCGATGCTCGGGATCTGTCTGGGCGCGCAACTTCTCGCGTCCTCGTTCGGTGGTGAAGTTTGGAGAGGCAGCCGCCCCGAGACAGGCGCGGGGCGTGTGACGGTGACCGAGGCTGGGGAGCGCGATCCGGTATTCGGTTCGGTCGGCACCGATCTCCCCGTCGTGCACTGGCACCAAGACACATTCGAACTCCCGGTTGGCGCCCTCCAACTGGCATCGGGTCAGATGTTTGAGAACCAGGCATTCACGATCGGCCCCCGGGCGTACGGGTTGCAGTTCCATGCGGAACTGACACGCGACCAACTGCCGATGATGCAGGCTGAGATGCCCGAGGGGACTGCGCCTTCCGGAGAGCACATGGACGAGGTGGAAGCGGTCGGGCGGATCCTGGTCGGTTCGTTCCTCGATCTTGCCTTGGGCTGAGGACAATTGTCTGAGAGGTCACCGATGAGTTTGAAGTACGTCGGTCGGCAGCGTCGCCGAACCCGGCGGTCAAGCTCTCGATGACGAAGTCAGTGCGAGCACGCCGCTACAGGTGCGCCCTGGGTGGCCGGGCCCAGCACACGCGCGACCTGTTCCTCGCTCAGCCCCAACTCGCGAAGCCGGCCACAGGCCACATCGACTTCGATCAGCCCGGCGTCGATCTCGTCGCGCAGGCGGCTCACCTCGTCGAGGATCATCTCCGCTTCCTCGATCGCCTCCATTATCTGGCCAGGCCGAGTCTGGAGCACGGCAAGGAGTCGGTCGCGGGCGTCGGTACTGAGTCTGGTGACAAGCTCCCGCTGATTTGCCGACGCCTGGTTCCTGCGGCTGTGGATCTCCGCCGACCTGATTGGCGCAGTGTCGGGATCGGTTGCGTAGTCGTCGACGGATGCATAGTCGGGTTCCCGGACGGACTCCTGCTCGTCCGACAGGTCGATCGTGCGACGCAGCGGGCGGTTGGGTAGCAAAAGGACGGCGACCAGGGTGAGGGCCGCGAAAGCGGCGGCAATCAGGAAGATTCGACCGGTCGCGTCACCATAAGCGGCACGGACGACTTCCTGCACCGGAGCGGGTAGTGATGTCAGATTCAGGCTGTCGCCTCCGCTGCTCGAACCAGCCGGAAGACCGAGTTTGGCGAAACCGTCCGCCGACAGGTCGGACACGCGGCTGGCCAGTACCGAACCGAGAACGGAGACACCGATCGCGCCACCGAAGGTCCGGAAGAAGGCGACCGAACTCGAGGCAGCACCGACGTGCTGGACACTGACAGTGTTCTGAACCGAGAGCACGAGATTCTGCATCAGCATGCCGATGCCCAGACCGATGACGGCGATGTAGAGGCTGACCAGAACCAGGTTGGTTGCGTGGTCGATGGTGCCGAGGAAACTGAATCCGATGATGAGCAGCACGGCGCCGCTGACCACGAACGGCTTCCACTTACCGAAGCGTGTGATCAATTGTCCGGATCCGACCGAAGAGATGAGCATTCCGGCAACCATGGGGATGGTCAGCATGCCGGCCACTGTGGGGGTGTAGCCACGCGACGTCTGGAAGTACTGACCCAGGAAGGTGGTGGCCCCGAACATTCCCACCCCCACGGCGATTGACGCGATGATGGCAAGCCCGGTGGTCCTCTCGGTCACGATCTTCAGCGGGATGATGGGAGAAGAGACCTTGGATTCGACGACCACGGTAGCCACCAGCAACAAGATTCCGGCCCCCACGTAGATCGCCGTCTCGCGGGACAGCCATGCGTAGTAGCCGGTTTTGCCTGCAAAGGAGACCCAGATCAGCAGGATCGACACACCGGCGGTCAGCAATGTTGCGCCGAGCCAGTCGATCGAGGTGTCGTCCTTCTTCTCTGTCGTGATGTGCAGGGTGCGCTGTAAGAGGATGAGTGCGACGACGGCGAGAGGCACACAGACGAAAAAGCACCAGCGCCAACCGAGCGGGCTGTCGACCACGACACCACCGAGTAGGGGACCGCCCGACATCGACACCGCCATGACTGCACCGGTGTACCCGGAGTAGCGGCCGCGTTCACGCGGCGAGACGATGCTTCCGATTATGGCGACGACGAGCGCGGTCAGCCCACCCATGCCGATGCCCTGGACCACGCGTGCGGTGAGAAGAACCGGCACGCTGTGCGCGAAGCCCGCGAGGATGGAGCCGATCACGAAGACGACGATTGCGCTCTGGACGAGAATCTTCTTGCTGAACTGGTCGGCGAGCTTTCCCCAGATGGGAGTGGAGGCGGCGTTGGCAAGCAGTGCCGTAGTGATGACCCAGGCGAACGCGGTCTGACTGCCCTCGAGGTCGGCGATGATCGTGGGTAGCGCAGTAGAGACGATAGTGCTGCTCAACAGCGCGGTGAACAGTGCGGCGAGCAAGCCGACCAATGTCTTCAGGATTTGACGGTGAGTCATTCTGCCCGCTTCGACGGCCGCTCCTTGAATCTGTGTTTCAGTCAATGTCTTGTATTCCAATCGGATTCGCGTTTAGTCGAGGATCCGGATGGCCTCGAAACGATCGCCTGTCCGGCCTTGCTGTCACTCTGCACGATCAGGGCGTCGCGAAACACTCGGCAGCGCCCGAGATGCAGATCGAGGATTCACAAGACACTATATACATTGTTAGCGCAAGTAAGTAATTGAGCGGTTGTTGGATTCGTCACAGGCGCCGCCCGAACGATCCGGGACGTCTCTACAGCAGGACGGCCTATGGGCCGATGGCCACTGGGCGGTTCGGGTCGGACGACCACTGTGACCACGACCCCGGATACAGGGCTGCGTCGAAACCGGCCAAAGCGAGTGCGGCGATCTGATGTGCTGCCGTCACTCCGGACCCGCAGTACACGCCGGTCGTGGCGTCCGATTCGACTCCAAGAGTGGTGAAGCGTCGACGAAGTGTTTCGGCGGGGAGGAATCGTCCGTCGGGCCCGAGGTTCTCAGAGGTGGGGGCGCTGAGGGCGTCGGGGATGTGTCCAGCCCTCGGGTCGATGGGCTCGGTGTCTCCCACGTAGCGTTCGACGGCGCGGGCATCGAGGAGCACCCCATGGGTGGCGAGGTTTGCGGCATCGTCCGCCGTCAACGTGGGAAGGTGGTCAGCGCTGAGCACCACGTCACCCGGCGAGCGTGGGAGTTCGTTACCAGATCGGGTGGAGTACCCCGCCGAAGTCCACGCGTCGAGAC
Source organism: Rhodococcus sp. NPDC049939 (assembly GCF_040656415.1). Taxonomy (NCBI): domain Bacteria; kingdom Bacillati; phylum Actinomycetota; class Actinomycetes; order Mycobacteriales; family Nocardiaceae; genus Rhodococcus; species Rhodococcus sp. NPDC049939. The sequence goes on from NZ_JBFAMC010000001.1 coordinate 436,709, forward strand.
CGCCGTCGAGCAGTGCCACCTCGGAAACTCCGGCCCAACGCAGCAGCCACCATGCGCGCGCCGCGGCAAGGTTGGCCGTCGCGTCGTATGCCACGACCTGGGTGGTGGATCGGATCCCCCAACGTCGGGCGGCATTCTGGAGGTCTTCGACCGTTGGAAGCGGATGCCGACCGAGCGAGGGTGCCCCGTGCGCGGCCAACTCGTTCTCGAGATCGACGAATACCGCACCGGGAATGTGTGCGTCGAGATAGTGCTGCCTGCCCTCGGTGTCGCCGAGCGCCCAGCGGACGTCGAGAAGTATCGGCGGAGCATCGCCACCTAGCATTTCTGCCAATTCATCGACAGTGACTAGAAGCCCTGTCACGAGTTCTCCTTCCCACCGCCTACCGGGGCGGAATCACACCGGACCGAGACGGCTGGACCAGATCAGCTCACCCCACGGCGCACGGGCGCGCGCCCGTAGGGCTGGCGGACGGGCGGCATGCTCGGCAGCTCCGGAATCGGTTTGGTCACGGGAGAGGAACCGAGAGTGAACTTTCTTCCGTGATGGGCGAGCCGGACCGGGTCACCGGATCTGAGCCGGTAGGTCGCGAAGTTCGCGCGGATGTCCACATGGATTTGACTGCCCCGCACGGTCATCCGGAAGTTCACGTTGGCCAGTTGCGGAGGTATCCGGGGTGCGAACGTGATGTCGCCGCCGTGGTCGCGCATTCCACCGAAGCCGGCGACGCAAGCCATCCACGTTCCTGCCAGCGACGCGATGTGCAATCCGTTTTCGACGTTGGAGTGCAGGTCGTGGAGATCGGTCAGCGCCGCCTCGGCGAGGTAGTCATAGGCGAGTTGAAGCTGGCCGACCTCTGCGGCCATTACCGATTGCGCGCAAGCCGACAGTGAGGAATCGCGCACCGTGAGGGCCTCGTAGTAGGCGAAATTGGCGACCTTCTGCTCATGTGTGAATGCGTCGCCGCGAAGATACATCGCCAGTACCAGGTCGGCTTGCTTCACCACCTGCTTCCGGTAGAGATCGAAATACGGATAGTTGAGCAGCAGCGGGTAGTTCTCGCGTGGGGTGCCCTCGAAATCCCACTCGGCGTGGTGAGTGAAGCCGTCGGATTGCTGATGCACCCCGAGCGCTTCGTCGTACGGAAGACGCATCCGTGCACCCGCATCGCGCCACAGAGCAGCTTCCTCGTCGTCCACGCCGTGTTCACGCGCGAGATCAGGTCTGCGCTCGCACATGGTGGCTGCGTCGTGCAGATTCTTCTGCGCCATCAAATTGGTGTAGACGTTGTTGTCGGCGACGGCCGTATATTCGTCGGGCCCGGTGACGCCGTCGATCCGGAATTCGCCTCGCGAATTGTGGTGGCCGAGAGAAGTCCACAGGCGTGCAGTCTCTATGAGTAATGTTGCACCGCACTCGGATTCGAACTCCTCGTCTTCTGTTGCCGCCAGATATCGGGAGGTAGCGGCAGCAACGGCGGCGCCGACGTGGAAAGCAGCGGTTCCCGCAGGCCAGTAACCGGAGCATTCGTCGCCGTTGATCGACCGCCACGGGAACACCGCGCCCGCCTGGCCCAGCTGCTCGGCACGATTCTTCGCCTGGTCGAGAGTCGAGTGTCGCCAACGCAGTGCATCTCTTGCCGAGTCCGGCACGGTGTAGGTGAGCACAGGAAGGACGTAGGCCTCGGTGTCCCAGAACGCGTGTCCGTCGTATCCAGGACCGGTCAGGCCCTTGGCGGGAATCGCCCGTGACTCCCCGCGCGCACCGGCCTGGAGTACGTGGAACAGTGCGAAGCGGACAGCCTGCTGCAGTTCTGCGTCACCTTCTATCTCGATGTCCGCAGTTTCCCAGAAGAGGTCGAGATACTCGCGCTGGCGGAGCAACAGTTCGGTCCAGCCGGTTTCGAGCGCTCCGGCGAGCGCTCCTTCGACCTGCCCGCGCAGGGCCGGTGTCGACCGCCGCGCCGACCATCCATACGCCAGGTACTTCGTCACCTTCAGACGCTCGCCCTTCGGCACCTCGACCGCGACGGTGAGCCGAGCCAGATCCTCTTCGGTCTCGATGCTGCATCGCCCGTTGGCAGGAAATTCGACCTCGTGGTCCATCCCCGCGGCCATTCGCAGTCCTGAGGCCCTCGTGTGATGGGCGAGAACAGCTCTGTAATCGTGGGCTGCAGCGAAGTCCGCGACCAGCGGATTGTCCAGGGCAGCCGCAACTCGGGGATCGTCGGTGCGAACAGGTAGGGGCTCGTTGGCGAGCAGATCGGATTGCAAAACCAACTCGATGTCGCCGTCGAGTGGCTCGACCTCGTAGCGGACGGCGGCGATGGCACGCGAGGTGAACGACACCAGACGCTCCGAATGGATTCGCACTTGTCTACCGGTCGGGGAGATCCAGTCGGTGGTGCGGCGCAGGGTGCCGGAACGGAAGTCGAGGACCCTCTCGTGGGCCGGAGCGCTCCCATACCGCATGTCCAGTGGCTCGTCGGCCACCAGCAATCGGATGATGCTGCCGTCGGTCACGTTCACGACCGTTTGGCCGTCCTCGGGGTAGCCGTAGCCCGCCTCGGCGTAGGGGAGGGGGCGTTGTTCGTAGTAACCGTTGAGGTAGGTGCCCGGAAGCCCTCGCGGTTCACCTTCCTCGAAGGTGCCGCGAATCCCTATGTGTCCGTTGGAGAGTGCGAAGGTGGACTCTGTAAAGCGCAATGCTTCCAGGTCCAGTCCGCGCCAGCGGAGTTGCCACGGTGAGATTTGGTAGCCCAGGTCGCCCATGCTCATCTCTCCAGGAGGTCGGACAAATCGTTCACTACTACATCGGCGCCGTGGGTCCGCAGAGCCTCGGCTTGATCACTTCGATTGACGCCGACGACGAAGCCGAATTCACCGGCCCGCCCAGCTTCCACCCCGGCCAGTGCGTCCTCGAACACTGCCGCTCGATCGGAACTTACGTCCAGTGCGCGTGCACCCGCAAGGAACGTGTCGGGCGCCGGTTTGCCGCGAAGACCTTGTTCCGCGCTCACCACGCCGTCGATGAGGACGCGTATATACCGGGTGAGACCGGCCGCCTCGAGGACCGCCTTGCCGTTTGCGGAGGACGTGACCACAGCGATCTTCAGCCCGGCCTCGTGTGCGGCGCTGACGTATCGCACCGAGCCGTCGTAGGCGGCAACGCCTTCTTCGTCCATCACCTTCAGCAGCAACGCGTTCTTGGTGCTCCCGATCCCATTGATCGTCGCCGCACCGAGCGGATCGCCAGGGCCCCCCTCCGGCAGGCTGATGCCACGGGACTCGAGGAAGGTCCGGACCCCGTCGGTACGGGGTCGTCCGTCGACATAGTCGAGATAGTCCTCGTCCGAGAACGGCCGAAAGTCTGGGCCCTCACGGTGCTTCAAGAAGTCGTCGAACGTGCGTTTCCACGCCTTCCGATGCAGCACTGCCGTCTCGGTGAGCACGCCGTCCAGATCGAACAAGCACGCAGAGATTTCGTCGGGCAGTCCCATCACGTTCCCGACGGTACCGCTGTACAGGTGCCGTGCCGTCGAGGCTCGCGCAAATCCCCTCGGGTGGTGACGAAACGATTCGAATTCCTGCGAATACGGCTATGTACCGAACGACCTGTATGTTTCGTTCGATCCTGAATTCCTAGGCGATGGAGGTTTACCTGTGAGACGAGTACTCGTGGCCGCGACAAGCTTCGCGATCCTGGCCCTGCCCGCATGCGGGTCCGATGGTGATGGGGCGGATGCATCAGAGACGTCGGGTTCGACCACGGCGGTAGCGACCAAGACCTTTCCCCCACTCCCACCGGAGGTGGCGCCGCCGTCAGCCGGATCCGAGGTCGGCAACGGTGGATCGTCGGCCGCCGGCCACGGTGGGTCGGGAGGTGGTGGGCAGGCGTCGACTCCGGGTCAGGTACAGGTGGCCGGCAATGGTGCCCCGCCAGTTGTCGAGCAGCCTGCCGCCGTGGAACAGCCTCCTGTGGAAGATCCGCCGGCAGAAGATGAGCCTGACGGGGGCAGCGCTACCGGTGACGAACCGGAGGGTGAAGACCAGGAAGGCGGTAGTGCCGACGGTGAGGGCACAGAGGGAGATGGCACCGACGGTGACGCGCCGCAAGAGGATGCCCCGGACGACGAGAACTCGGGAGATGGCGAATCGGATGGTGAGGATGTCGGCGGTGACGTACCCGAGGGTGACATTTCGGAGGGCGGGAGCACTGACACCGGGGACGCCGATGGCGAGACTCCGGCAGGTGAGGTTTCGGGAAGTGAAGGCTCCGAGGTAGAGGTTGCCGAGGGTGGCACACCCTAGTTGAACGAGGCGGGCTGTCGGGCGTCACACGTCGTTGACGCCCAATCTCCTCGAGGGTTCACAGCCATGCCGACGCGCCATGACGTGATCGCCCCGGTTACCTGTCTGGTTTGTGTCCCCCATTCGGGGGAGTCGAGATCCACCCGTTGCAGGGATTGATTGGCGGATTGAGATCGGTAATCTTCCCGAAGAGAGCTATGACCGGTCAGACCAGTCGCTAGTATGGTCGGGACGATCGCAGATATGGACAGGATTTTTTGAGCATGTCACGGATAACGAACATTGAGGTGGCTCGGGCACGCCGATCGAACAGGGTTATGTTCATCGGAAGTCCCACCCGGTATAACGACGTCTCGCGCTGGGCGATGGTCAGACAATGGGCGATGATCCACGGACTGGAGCCGATCAGCAAGTTCGATGGCGACGTACTCTGCGCCATAGTGACCGAGGATGTCCTCGACGGGGTCTGTTCTCCCAAGGATTCAGTTGCCTTTCGGCGCGCCGAGGAACTCGGAGTGCCCTGCATCAGCGTTTACGACACCGCCCAGATCTGGCAGGTCACTGCGAAGGTTCGCGCCCGGATCAGCAAGTCCAAGGTGCAGGAATCCCGGCTTGCGCGATCTGGGATGACACGGGCATCGGCTGAACCATCTTCGATTGCTCACTACTGCGGAGGATGAGGACCCTCCGCAGATTCTCGCGGTTGGCGGACCTGGACGTCCGCCTCCCGCCGGTTCGACAATGGTTCGTGTTCTGAATGAGTGCGCTTGATCAGGCCCGCGAGAGCCTTCTGTACGCGCACCATCCTCCGCTACTGCTGGTGGCTCCGGCCGCCTCTCCCGCTGCACGCGACCAGTTCTCACCTACGACTGGTTGGCCGATTTCCGGAGGTCGGCGTCGGCCGATCGGGGGACCCCAGATTCCCCCGACACAGGGGCCGTTCGGGGGACTTACGAAAACGCGATTTCGCGACAGTATTGATCTGGCCAGGCGTAACCAAATCCGAAAGCTAGAGACAGGGGCAAAATAGATGTCGACGATTGCGAGTGCCACCTTGGTGGAGCTGGCTTACGAATGGTGCACCGAGTTCGAGCATTGCATCGAGACGGAAGTTCAGCTGTCGCCATCGGATGTCGCCGACACCGAGAACGACACGGAGAGCGAACTGTTCACGGGGAACATGCCCGTTGTCAGCGAGGCGACCCAATAACCGAAGTTGCCCACCGACCCGGACGTCGAGTGCCGGACAGCACGCAGGTGGGCATTCGATCCGGCCGTGGCAACGTCGGTCTCATGTGGGCACCGCGGGGCGGGTGCGTACCGGTGCCAGACCAGAGACCACGACGATGGCTGTGATCGATCCGGCCGCCATGATCGCGGCGAGCACCACGATTTGGAAGCGCCCAGCCTCCAGCGGTGATACACCACCGAAGATCGCCCCGACGAATGCGCCGGGGAGGGTGACCAAACCCGTGGTCTTGGTCTGGTCCGTAGACGGGATCAAGGCTGAGTGCACCGCGAGTCGGGTGAGTTCGCGCGTCGCCTGCCGAGGCGTGGCGCCGAGTGCAAGCCAGCCCTCCACCGTTTCCCACCGCTCGTCGGTGACCTCCATGAATCGCCGGCCTGCGAGCGTTGCGGTCATCATCGCGTTGCCGATGACGATGCCGCCGATGGCCAGGGCGTAGCGCGATGAGAATTCGATCGCCCCGGTGATGAAGGTGACAGCGAGCGTCACGGCGATTCCGAGCGCCATCGCCGTGAAGACCAACCCGACGTGCCAGAGGTTCCATCCGATCCGACCCGATGCAGTCAGTGCCGCCACTGAGAACATGACGAAGAGAGCGAGAGCAACCCACAGCGGGTCCGTGATCACTCCGGACAGGATGATGCTGATCAGCGCGAGTTGGAGCGCGCCCCGGAGTACCGCGAGAGCCGGAGCGAAATAGCGTGGCGTTCGGAATCCCCAGAGCACTGCCGTTGTGATGGCGACGAGTGTTGCCACGCCGATGACGCTTGGGAGAAACTCCTCGGACCAGCTCACAGACAAAGGGTACTCAGCGGTGTGCGCCGGAGGCGTTCTCAGTTTCGGGTAGAGCCGGTGGTGGCCAGGTGAGTATCAGGTTGCTGCGATGGGTCGATCATGGGGCCATTCAGGCCCGAACCCCCCGCGCGATGACGCCAAGGAGATCGGCAATCTCCGATCCCACGTTCAGAAAGGTCTCCTCGTCCTGCCCGATCGGGTCCGGAATGTCCTCGCGGGATCCGTTCGGCTCGTGCTGAAGGCGGGCTGACGCGAGATCCTCTACCGTCCTGGCTCCCGCGGCTTCGGTTAGTCGGGCAGCCTCCATGAGTGTGAAAGTCTTCTTCGCGTGCTCCGGAGCCAAGGCCAAGACCTGGTCGCGGTGGTCTTCGGTCATTGTCAGAACCAGATCGGCTTCCACTGCGAGGTCTCTGGTGAGCGGACGGGCCGAGAACCCGCTGGGGTCGCCGCCCAGGCCCTCGAGAACTTGCGCAGCAGTTGGTTCCATCGATTCCCCTGGAACAGCGTCCGTACCTGCACTTCCGGCTGTCAGATCGGGGATCCCGAGTTCCTCGGCGTATGCCACTGCGAGGCGCTCGGCCGTTGGAGACCGACAGACGTTTCCGGTGCAGACGAAGAGAACATGCATGGGCGAAGCATAAGGTCTCGGTCTGCCACGTTTGCACACGCACTGCTGGCTCCGAACATCGGTCGAGGCGAATTCGTGTTTGCTTTGCCCGGCGTCGAGGGTGCCTGTTCTGCCCCGTCCTCGGAATCTGCTACCTGGGAGTAATCGACGCGGCCTGGTGGAACTGGCCATGATCAGCGCGGATCCTATGCCACTCGTGAAAGTGGCGAAACTCTCGTCCGACGGGTGACCGACGACCGGGGTCGAAGACGCTCCTGCCTCCCCGAAACAATACCGACAAGTCGCTATCATAAACATTTGCTGCAAGCAAAAGGTAGCGTCGTCGATAACGCTCGTCATCAATATCGCTGTCGAGGCGGAGGAATGACTATGGCGCGCTTTCGTTGGCTGTTTCAGATGTTCCTGTTGGTCGGGGTTGTGCTCTTCTTCGCCGTCCCCGCCCACGCGATGGAGATCCCCACCCAGCCGGGTCCGGAACAGTCGAATCCAGGCGACGCGATCAGGTTCGCTGAGCAGCACCCGCATTCGGTACCTCCCGGCGTAAACGATTTCACGTGCCGTCCCGACGCCGCGCATCCGCACCCGGTGGTGCTGGTTCACGGCAGCGACGGAAGTACCTACGCGAGCTGGGCCGGGTTGAGCTCGAAACTGAAGGCAGCCGGTTACTGCGTGTTTGCTCTCAACTACGGACAGGAGCCCGGCACCCAGAAGTTCGGGGTGGAGACCATGACCAAGGGGGCCACCGAACTCAGTGGCTTCGTCACGGATGTGTTGTCCTTGACCGGGGCGGACAAGGTTGATGTGGTCGCACATTCTCAGGGCGCCACGGTGGCCCGGTACTACATAAACAGGCTCGGCGGAGCGGCAGACGTGGACAAGTGGATCGGTCTGGCGTCCCCGACTTACGGCGGGACGTTCTACGGGTTGGCTACCGCCCTCGAGGCGTTGCCCGGGGGCACCACACTGATTACCAATTTCGGTTCCAAGGCCCTCGCCGAGCAGGTCCAAGGGTCCGGATTCCTCGATGCCCTCAATGCGGGCGGTGACACCGTGCCGGGTGTCGAATACACCACAATCGGTACCAGGTACGACGAAGTGATCCAGCCGTACACCAACGTAAGGCTCCGCGATCCGGGCGCGTCGAACATCCTGGTCCAGGATTTGTGCCCGGAAGATCAGACAGGCCACTTCAACCTTCCTTACGACCCGTTCTCCCAGCAACTGGTCCTCAACACGCTGGATCCCGCGAACGCAGTTGAGCCGACATGCACCCCGGTGCCGTTGGGGACTGGCATTGCCGGAGTGATCATCGCGAGCAATTCCTGAGAATTTGTGGCCGAACCTTGCCGGACGGACGGGCCGCTACCGCGACTGTCCGCTTCGATAAACTGCGCGGCGTGGAGTGGGGGATTCGGGATCGGACCCGTGCAGAGTCACGGTGGGCGGCTCAATGAGTTCGGTTCTCGGTGTGTCGGTTGGTGCAAGCACCGTTCGTTTGACTCGACCCGACCCCGGCGACCCAGGATCCATCGCGAACCGGCTTCTTCCTGCCTTCCAGGCCCAAGCGATCGAAGTCAGTGGCGAACAGCCTGCGGAGGTTGCAGCCGAATCGATCAGCACAGTCCTCAACGACTCGTCAGGTGCCGGGCAGAAGTACACGACCGGGATCGCCTACCGGGACGAAGTGCAGGCGGAAGCAATTCAAGGCGCGATCGATCGCCGACAGATTGGTGATTACCAGCTCGTGCTCGAGGCGGCGGCTGCGCTCTCGTTTCTAGAGGCCTCGGGTGTGTTGGGTAAGCAGCATCGGATGCTCGTGTTCTACGACCTCGGTGGCTCGGGCCTCACCGTGAGCGTCGTGGACCGGGCGGCGGGCGTGGTTGTGGAATCGGTGCGCACCGACACCGTAAGCGGAGACATTTTCGACCAGGCGATTCGTGGCCACCAATTGGAGAACGCTCGCATCGCAGCGCCGGTCGACACGACCGCGAGTCGCGCACTCGACTCTCGCTGCCGTCAGGCGAAAGAACATCTGTCTTCAGACGGCGGCGCTGCGATGCCCGGAGACGGTGGGCTGCTGTTGCTTTCGAGGGATGTGTTCGAGTCGTTGATCGGTTCCGCCGTCGAATCGTCGGCGCGGCTCACCTATGACCTGATCGCCCGCTCCGGTTGCGGCCCGGATCTTGTAGTCGCCATTGGCGGCGGTGCGCACGTCCCGCTGGTTCGGTCTGTGCTCGAGCGGTGGCTCGGGTTGCCCGTCATCGTTCCTGACAACCCAGAGTTGGTCGTGGCCCGGGGTGCTGCATTGCTCGCGCAGCAGATTCAGCAGTCGGCCGATACGGTGGCCGCCGTTCAGCCCCAGCTGGCCGAGCCGCATGAGCCGTACGAGCGCTACAAGCCGTACCAGTCCCAGGCTTCTTCGCTACAGTACCCGCCGGAAGAGGCCGCGCCGGATCCGTTCGGGCCAGACGTCTCGCACCTCGCACCGGGAAATGGTGCGCCACACAACGCAGTTCGGGCCGGTACGCCTTCCTGGCTCGGTGCCGCGGCACCGCCACCGAGCTCGCAGCTGACAAAACGACCGATCCGCAAACCTGTACTGGCAGGTGCAGGCGTCGTGCTGGCGGTTCTCGGAATCGTCGGGCTCGGCCTCGGCTACGGCGGCAACCTCTTCACTCAGAGTGAGGATGCGCCCCCATCGCCGATAGCTACACCACCCACCACCCGTCCGTCGGTCGTCACGGAAATGGTTACACAACCGCCGCCACCACCCCCGCCGCCGTCGTCAGCGCCGCCCACCTCAACGGTGGCTGTCCCTGCACCGGTGCAGAGGGCGCCGCAGGTGTGGACGTCGCCACCCCCGCCTCCTCCGCCTCCGCCGCCTCCGCCCGCTCCGATCTTCCCCGGACTACCGCAGATTCAGCTCCCGCCCCTTCCTCCGCTGCCGGAGCTCCCGAGGATTCCCGGCTTGTAGAGCTGCCGTGCATCCGTCGCGGTCAGTTCCCAGTAGCCGCATCCGAGTTGACGGGCATACGATAGGGATGTTGAGGGGGCGCAAGAAAGGATGTGCGCAGTGATTGCGAATTCAACGGACTACAACACGCCTGGTGTTCACAGGGCTGGAGCGGTTACCGCGCAGAACGAAAATAGCCACCTTGTCGCATATACGAAGCCGATTCTGAAGATGTTTCCGCCAACCAGCGAGATGACCGTCAAGGTGACGATGATGACGGTCTACTCGCTGATGGCGATAACGATTGTTTTCATCGTCCTGCGAGAGGTGGGCGTTTACAGCTAGGCGATCGAACGGTCTCGGCCGGCGAAACACCTCGGAACACCGAAAACTGTTGCTGCGCTTTGACGACGGCGGAATGCCAGGATGAAGGGTGCGATGGGCAAATGCCCTCGCATCTTGGTATCGGTGGCAGATTCGATCTCGATCGATACTTGCTTCGATCCTGGCCCCACCGCAGTGTCGGTTGGGTCGCCGGCAGCGAGGATTCGGCGATGTGCGACTGATTGTCATCGGCAGCTGTCGATGTTCTGGATCTCTCGTCCGTGCGATTCTCCATCCGAGAGATCGCCTTCGCGTGCGAGAGTGTTCGGAACGTCACAGCTGAGGTTGCGACGTGAGAGAGCCATGTTATCCAGAGTGTGTGGTGTGCATTGCTTTGGTGTCGCTTATCTGTCGCCAGTGTGTTTAGATATCACTGAATGGTGCGCAGCTAATGTGCAGCGAACGCAGGTCCATTCAAAGGGTGGGCCGGAGCTCCGACCGAGGGGTGTGTTCCGCTGTCCGCCGAACTGCAGAATGGGCAAATGTGCCGAGCTGGGTGGCGGGGTACGGGGGGGGTGTTCCCCGCCACCAACCTGGTAACCACAGGGGGGAGGGGCACCAGGTGCTCGCGGCACTCGAGGTGCCCGCAGACAATCTACAGAAACGACGGGGGCATCCGTCAACCGGCCCCGGCTGAATCTTCCGTCGGGTTCGGGCACATCGCCATGGCTCGTTCTGTCAAACCGGTAGCTCGAGGATTGTCGTGCCCTGCCATATGGACAGCTCTAGGGCCGTAGCCGGTTCGAAGGTCCTGCAGGACTTGTGCTCTCACCACGATGCAGGCCGAAATCGACGGTGATTTGCATCACACTTGCGTCGACGCGTGGTTCAGGTACTACTCAGGACCCGCCCTCGGATTCCGGAGTCTCGGCCCCGACGAGTTTCATCGACTCTTCCCATCGTCGCCGGAAGCGGTCGCGCGTGGCCGCGTCCAACTCTTCCTCCTTGCCGTACAGGAAGCGCCGGTAGTGCACTTCTTCGCGTTCACTGGCGTCGGCGACTTGTGATGGCTCTTCGAGTAGATGGCCGAACGCGAACTCCACCAACGGTTGACGAGGGCCGGACGGGCCTCCGTTGACCTCGAGTAGCCGGGTCACGTACGCCCCGGTGATCTTGGAGACCACTCGGCTGAGGCTGCCTGCGGCATCGGCAAGTCCAGGCACTTCCGGATGGGCCGCACTCAATTTCGTGATTCGAGTGTTGGGGTCCAAGATTTCGACGATGGTGTCCAGATCCAGTGAGATCTCGGACGGTCCCAGTGTGAGTGGATGCGACCCCGACGGCCGCTCCCCCCGTGCGAGCGCTTCGAGCGGTGTCGGATCGCCGCCTTCGAGTGCTCGCGCGGCGCTGCCGGGAACCCACTGCAGGGCGGTGTCCAGTTTGCGGAGCGTCTCGATACTCGGGTCCGGGCCCGTACCGTTCTCGGCCCGTGTCTGCGCTGCGTCGGACGGGCCGCCGGCAGCAGTCACTTGATCCTGCGTGAGGTTCAGAAAGCGGCGTCGCTTGTGGACCAACTGTCCGAAACGGACGCGAGTACTGCTAGACACGATTCCCCCAAAGAGACATGTAAGCGACGTCTGTATCGCCTACAGTATCTCCGATACTACTGCTTGTAACTGGTCAGGAAGTTTCCGAATCGCTCGATGGCGACAGCGAGGTCCCTGGCCCACGGCAAGGTCACGATGCGGAGGTGGTCGTGGTCGGGCCAGTTGAAGCCCGTGCCTTGAACCACCAGGATCTTCTCCTGCAGCAGAAGATCCTGAACCAACTTTTCGTCGTCGTAGATTTCGTACACGTTGGGGTCGAGCCGAGGAAACGCATACAGAGCGCCACGTGGTTTCACGCACGTGACCCCAGGAATCATGTTGAGACGTTGCCAGGCCACGTCGCGCTGCTCGAGGAGTCGTCCACCCGGCAGGATCAGTTCTTCGATGCTCTGGTGACCGCCGAGCGCAACCTGGATGGCGTGTTGACCCGGCACGTTCGGGCACAGTCTCGTCGACGCCAGCAGATCGAGACCCTCGAGAAATCCGCCGGCGTGCTCCTTCGGTCCGGTGATCGCCACCCAGCCGGAGCGGTAGCCCGCGACGCGGTAGGCCTTCGACAGCCCGTTGAAGGTCAGGCACAGCAGATCCGGAGCCAGTGTCGCGAGCGAGATGTGCTTGGCGTCGTCGTAGAGGATCTTGTCGTAGATTTCGTCGGCCAGGAGCAGCAGCTGATGTTTGCGGGCCAGATCGACCAGTTGCTGCAACACTTCCATCGAGTAGACCGCACCCGTCGGATTGTTCGGGTTGATGACCACCAGCGCTTTGGTCTTGTCGGTGATCTTCGACTCGATATCCGCGATGTCGGGGTTCCAGTCGTTGCCCTCGTCGCACAGATAATGCACCGGGGTGCCGCCCGAGAGGCTGGTCATGGCCGTCCACAGCGGGTAGTCAGGTGCCGGGATGAGGACCTCGTCGCCGTTGTCGAGCAATGCCTGCATCGTGATCGTGATGAGTTCGGATACACCGTTGCCGAGGTAGATGTCGTCGACGTCGAGCTCGGGGAATCCGGTAACCAACTCGTACCTGGTCGCGATCGCGCGCCGGGCCGACAGTATTCCTTTGGAGTCGGAGTAACCCTGTGCGTAGGGGAGCGCGGCGATCATGTCGCGCATGATCACGTCCGGCGCATCGAAACCGAACGGCGCAGGGTTGCCGATGTTGAGTTTGAGTATCCGGTGGCCTTCCGCCTCCAACCGGGCGGCGTGGGCGTGTACCGGTCCGCGAATTTCGTAAAGCACGTTCTGAAGCTTGGTGGACTGGTCGAAAGTGCGCTGCGTCCTACGCGGGTTGCCGTGGTCTGGGTTGGTCACGGCAGCCATTGTCCCACTCCCAGGCAACCGGATTTCTACTGGTGGGTTCCCGCTGGCTTGGGGTTCCAACGCGCGACTGCCAGGGAGGACATGCTTGCCGATACGGCCGGTGCCCCTGGGGAAGGTGGGAATACCGGCTCGAGTATCGCTTCGCAGGCCTGCGAAGGGTGTTTCGGGCTGCGCGGGGTATTGGGGCTGCACATTGCGGCGAGGCGGAATATTCTCGGCCAATGACCTCTGCGCCGTATGGTTCCTGGCCTTCTCCGATCGCAGCGGCGGACCTGGCCTCCAGCGGCCACCCCGTCGAGGGTGGCAGATATGTAGGCGAGGACGTGTGGTGGTCGGAACTGCGCGCCAGTGAGGGGGGTCGAGTCGCCGTGCGACGTACTGGGTTGGACGGCGAGCCCGAGGACGTCCTGCCCGTCCCGTGGAACGCGCGCTCACGGGTGCACGAGTACGGTGGCGGCGCCTGGACCGTCACCGACGCGGGCCGACTGGTGTTCGCGGAGTTCAGCGATCAGCGACTGTATCTGTTGAAGGGCGAGAACCCGGTGCCGCTGACACCTGAGCCTCCCCGCGCTTGTTCGTTGCGGTACGGCGACCTGTCCGTGAACGAGGGCGTGGTGTGGGCGGTGCGTGAAACGCACGATGCGGACGGTGGCGTCACCCGTGATATCTGCATGATCCCGCTGGACGGATCAGCAGTGGACGACGCGGACCAGGTGCGGTCTGTCGTGGCCGGTTCCGGCTTTCTCGCCAATCCACGGCTGTCTCCGGATCGTCGTCACCTCGCATGGATCGCCTGGAATCATCCCCAGATGCCCTGGGATGGAACCGAACTCAGAGTGGCGAAGATTGTCGACGGCCGCGTGACCGGCGAGATCAAGACGCTGCTCGGAGGCCCGGTGGAATCGGTGCTGCAACCAGAGTGGGTCGGGCCCGCGGAGCTGTACACGATCAGCGACCGCAGCGGCTGGTGGAACCTCTATCGAGTCGACATCGACACATCCGATGTCGTCGCGCTGTGCCCGATGGACGCCGACTTCGGTGGCGCGTTGTGGTCGCTCGGATCGAGCTGGTACACACCTCGTGACGACGGAACACTGCTGACCGTCAGAACATTCGGCACGGATACCCTGGCGGTACTCGATCCCGGTACTGGTTCTCTCACAGACGTGGCGCTCGATGGTCTCACCAGCGTGAGTCTGGGGGACCGTCGGGGTAATCGGATCCTGCTGGTCACCGGTGGTGCACAGGAACCGTCGGGCCTGCGTGAACTAGACCTCGACACCGGTGCGCTCACTACCATCCGGCTGTCTGTCAGCGACCTTCCGGAGTCGGCCTATCTACCGGAGGCTCAGCAGCTGACCTTCGAGGGCGCCGACCGGGAAGTCCACGTCATCGCGTATCCACCGCGCCATCCACGGTATGAAGGCGAAGCAGGCGAGCTGCCGCCGTACGTCGCGTTCGTGCACGGCGGTCCTACATCACGCGTCACGCCATCCCTGAACCCTGTGTTCGCGTTCTTCACAAGTCGTGGGATCGGTGTCGTCGATGTCAACTACGGCGGGTCGACCGGATACGGCCGTGAATACCGTAACCGGCTCCGGGGCCAATGGGGTGTCGTCGATGTCGAGGACGTGATTACAGCAGTGACCGGGCTGGCCAAGTCGGGTATGGCCGACCCCCGCAGATTGGTCATCGAAGGCGGGTCGGCCGGCGGTTGGACCGTTCTCGCGGCTTTGACCACATCGGATGTGTTCGCTTGCGGTGCTTCATATTTCGGTGTGGCCGAGCTGGAAGAGTTTGTCAAGGAGACGCACGACTTCGAGTCCAGGTACCTCGACGGCCTGATCGGTCCGCTGCCAGAGTCCGCGGATCTCTATGCGCAGCGCGCGCCGTTGAACAATGTCGCTGGGCTCAACTGTCCAGTGCTGTTGCTGCAGGGACTCGACGATCCGATTGTGCCGCCGTCGCAGGCGGAGCGGTTCAGGGATGCGCTGATGGAGAAGGGTATCCCGCACGCATATCTGGAATATGAGGGTGAGGCACACGGATTCCGCAAGCTGAGTACCCTGATCAACTCGCGCAATGCCGAGCTCTCCTTCTACGGGCAGGTACTCGGATTCGAGCCGCCGGATATCCCGCGGCTCGAGCTCTGGCAGCCACCGAAGGGCTGACTGCTCGCACGGGCCCCCGAACGACGCGTTGTCCCGGACGATCTTCCTCAACCTTGGATCAGTGATCCAGCCGACAGGGAGACGAAGATCAACATGAACACGAAGAGCAGCCATCCAGCGCCTTGCCAGATGGCCCAACGGCCACCCCCACGCCACGTGCGGATCGTCTGGACGAACGCGCCGACGCCACCGATCGCGAGCAGCGTCGGCGGGACGAAGACGAGAACATACTTTTCCGCGCCAGCGCACTCGAGTAGCGAGCCCGGGCAATCACCCCTGCGCACCCACATCCAGACGACGCTTACGAGTACGACAGTCAGGGCGGCGCCGAGGACCGTCGCGGTGTAGCCGGCTGCATGCCGAAATGTTCGTTCGCCGAGGTCGTGGTTGTTGCCTAACACTTTGGACAGGATGTGGTCAGTGGCCTACGGCACGATCCGCCAGCTCGTGGTGGCCCGCTTTCCGGGCGCAATGAGCGCAGCAGTAAATGTCTCCGTCGGCCTCTACTCCGTGGCCGAGAATGCGGCAGCCACAGTGATCGCATATTGGCGCCATCGCCTGTGCGGCGCATTCGAAGCTGTCGAAGGTGGCGGTTCTGCCACCGCGTGTCACGGTAAAGGCCTTGTCGTAGTCGTTGCCGCAGGTTTCACACGTGGTCATATCGACTCCTCTTCGCGATCGATGCCCTCCTGAGCATTGCGGGGACCTGTGTCTGGGTTACCCCGGGAGGGTCGGATCGAACCGGACATATCCGACGGTTCAGCGAGCCAGACCATTTGCTTGTCTTATGTTGGTGTGCCCGAGTAAAATTCGCACAGCTGAATCGCTCAATACCCCAGCTGGAAGGGATTCGCGGTCAAATCAGTAGTCGAAGTAAACCGGGGCAGACAGTCGCATCTTCGAACGGGAACGCGGTACCGGCTGGGGGCGGAGACCCGAAACGATATCTGTGGTTGTGTGGGGTTGTTGCGCCGCTGAGCCCATTCCTTGCATGGTTGGCGGTGCAGTTGTTCGGGCTGGGATTTCTCTGGGCATTGGGCGTACTGCTCATGGCCGTAGTAGTCCCCCTTGTCGACGTATTTACAGGTCTGGACAAGCGCAACCCAACTGACGAGCAGGCCGCAGCACTGGAGCGCGACCCCTTCTATCGCTGGTGTACTTATCTCTACCTTCCGATGCAGTACGCCGGTCTGGTCTTCGCCTGCTACCTGTGGGTGAACGCCCACATGGAGTGGCCCGAACGCTTGGCGCTCGCATCGACCGTCGGGATTGTCGCGGGCATCGGAATCAATGCCGCGCACGAACTAGGTCACAAGCGAACCGCACATGAGCGGTGGTTCGCCAAGATCGCTCTCGCTCAGTCGTTCTACGGTCACTTCTACGTCGAGCACAATCACGGGCACCATCTGAAGGTCGCCACCCCCGAGGATCCGGCCTCGGCCCGGTTCGGCGAGTCGTATTGGCGGTTCGTGCCGAGAACGGTGTTCGGTGGCATCCGGTCGGCTTGGGTTCATGAAAGCGCTCGATTGAGGCGCCGCGGAAAGCGGGTGTGGAGCCCGGGGAACAACGTTCTCAACGCCTGGGCGATGAGTGTCGTTCTGTTTGCTGTGCTCATCGCCGTCTTCGGCTGGGCCATCGTGCCGTGGCTGATCTTCCAGGCGGTCTTGGCGGTGCTCATGCTCGAATGTGCGAACTACCTCGAGCACTACGGACTGCTGCGAGGCACGCTGGGGAATGGCCGGTACGAAAAGTGTTCGTACCGGCACAGCTGGAACAGCGATCACCTCTGCAGCAACATCTTCCTGTACCACCTACAGCGTCACAGTGACCACCACGCCAACCCTCTCCGCCGCTATCAGACGCTGCGCACCATGGACGAGGCACCACAGTTGCCCGCCGGGTACGCGGTGATGATCTGGCTGGCGCTCGTTCCACCGTTGTGGCGCAAAGTCATGGACCCGAGGCTGCTTGCGCACTATGACGGCGATCTCTCGAAAGTGAACGTTTCTCCTGGTCACCGCATGAGCCCCGCTTCGCGGGAGGATTCTGCAACCGCGTCGGCCTGAACGGTCCAGGGATCATGGCAACGAACGAGAAAACAGCGCCCCACCGACTACGGTGAGGCGCTGTTTCGTGGATGCGGTCGGCTAGCTCTTGCGTCCGGGCGCCTTGGCGCCGGCCTTGAACCCGAGCCCGCCGGGCTTGGCTGCCGGCGGTGCCGACGGGGTCTCCGCCGTCTTCTCGGCGGCACTGTCGCCGTTCGGAGCCTCTGACTTCGGCGCCTCTGACTTCGGGGCCTCGGTCTCGGCAGCTTCGGACTTTGGTGAAGCGGCCTTCTTAGCACCGGGTGCCTTGGCGCCGCTCTTGAAGCCCAGTCCACCAGCCTTCGCGGCCGGGGGTGCCTGAGGTGTCTCGGCAGTCGGGGCCTCAGGAGCCGACGACGTTTCGGCAACCTTGGACTCAACGGGGGCAGCCTTCGCGCCGGGTGCCTTGGCGGCACCCTTCATCTGCAGGCCCTTGCCGCCGGGCGCTTTCGCCCCGCTCGCCAGCCCCAGACCCTTCGGCTTCGCAGGCTGCTCCTGGGTGGGTGATTGCGCGGCGGCAGCACCTGCTTCGGTAGCCGGTGCCGGTGCAGCCTTCGCCCCGGGTGCCTTGGCGGCACCCTTCATCGCCAGGCCCTTGCCGCCGGGAGCCTTCGCCCCGCCCGCCATGCCGAGCCCCTTGCCGCCAGGAGCCTTCGCGCCGGGAGCCTTGGCCAGCCCCTTCATCGCCAGACCCTTGCCCTCGGGAGCATCCTTGGCAGCGGGAGCTTCGGCGGCCTCCACTACTTCGGTACGTTCCTTCTCGACGACCGCGGTCTTGGCTTCGGCCTTGGCGGCGGCAGGCGCAGCCGGCTTCTCCCTCGGAATCACCTTGATGTTCGCGGTGAGCTTCTCGGGTTCGAGACGCGTGATGGACGAGAGCATCAACTGCGCGACGTCCACGACCTCGACGCCCGCACCCTGCCCGGATTCCTGGCGTGCAGTGACGCCGTCGGTGAGCATGACGCGGCAGAACGGGCAGCCCGTCGCGATCTTCTTCGGATCCGTCTCGAGCGCCTCGTCGACCCGGTCGATGTTGATGCGCTTGCCGATGTTCTCTTCCATCCACATGCGGGCACCACCGGCGCCGCAGCACATCGAGCGTTCTCCGTGACGGGGCATCTCCTTCAGCGTGGTGCCGGAGGCTGCCATCAGCTCGCGCGGAGCGTCGTACACCTTGTTGTGGCGACCGAGGAAGCAAGGGTCGTGGTAGGTGACGTTCTCGTCGACGGATGCGACCGGGATCAGCTTCTTCTGGCGGACCAGTCGGTTGAGCAGCTGAGTGTGGTGGACGACCTCGTACTTGCCGCCGACCTCCGGGTATTCGTTGCCAAGGGCGTTGAAGCAGTGGGCGCAAGTGACGACGATCTTGCGCTTGCGTTCTTCGACGCCGTCGAAGACAGAGTTCAGCAACTCGATGTTCTGCATTGCCAGCTGCTGGAACAGGAACTCGTTACCGGCGCGGCGCGCGGAGTCACCGGTGCAGGTTTCTTCGGCGCCGAGGACCATGAACTTCACACCGGCGGTAGCGAGTAGCTCCGCGACGGCCTTCGTCGTCTTCTTGGCGCGGTCCTCGTAGGCACCGGCACATCCGACCCAGAACAGGTATTCGTAATCCTCGAAACTGTCGGCGTCCTGGCCGAAGACCGGGATGTCGAAGTCCATCTCGTCTATCCAGTTGAGACGGTCCTTGGAGTTCTGTCCCCAGGGGTTGCCCTTGTTCTCGAGGTTCTTGAAGAGGCCGGCCAACTCGGACGGGAACTCCGACTCGATCAATACCTGGTAGCGGCGCATGTCGATGATGTGGTCGACGTGCTCGATGTCGACGGGGCACTGCTCGACGCAGGCGCCGCAGTTGGTGCAGCTCCACAGAGTCTCGGCGTCGATGACCGGCGCCAGTTCGCCTGCGACGGTCTCGCCGACCAGCTTGCGCTCGGCCTCCGTTCGGGCGGCCTCGGAAATCGCGGCGAGCTTGTCCTCGAGGACCTTGCCGTCGCCATCAACCAAGCCGATCTCGTCGCCGCCCATGTCCTTGCGGCCGCCTGCGAGCAGGTACGGCGCCTTGGCGTAGCCGTGATCGCGCAGGGATGTGATCAGCAGCTTCGGGGACAGCGGCTTGCCGGTGTTCCACGCAGGGCACTGCGACTGGCAGCGACCACACTCGGTGCAGGTGGTGAAGTCCAGCCAGCCCTTCCAGGAGAAGTCCTCGATGTTGCCTGCGCCGAACGTGTCGGTGTCCGGATCGGCCTCTTCCATGTTGATCGGCTTGCCGCCCGACATCATGGGCTTGGCCGCACCGAGAGCGACGTCGCCGTCGTCCTCACGCTTGAAGTAGATGTTGAAGAACGCCGAGAAGCGGTGCCATGCGACACCCCAATTGATGTTGCGGCCGACGACGTACAGCCACACCATGGCGGACATCAGCTTGATGAACGCGAAGACGGAGACGAGTTCGGGGCTACCCGGGAGGAACTCCGCGACGCGCATGGTGAAGAAGTCGGTCCACGGATTGGCGTGTCCGTAGGTAGCGATCTTGCCGGCCTTCACGAAAATCATCCCGAGGCCCTCGATGAGGACAACAGCCTCGACGAAGTATGCCGCGCGGAAGTTGGAACCACTGAATCGTGATAGCCGGGCTGGTCCACGTGGGTGGTTTCGCTGGCGAATGATGACTAGAGCGATGATGCCGATGACGGTGCCGATTCCCAGCAGTTCATCGATGAAGTGGTAGACGGCAGTTCCACCGATAAGCGGCCAGTTTCCTTCTGGGTTGAAGGTCTGGATGTAGGCCTCCATCGCAACGATCGACCCCAGCAAGAAGCCGATCATGACAAGCCAGTGTCCCCAGCCGACAGTTCGGAACTTGTTCATGCGCGTGTGCGCGAAAACCTCCACGACCATCTGTTTGAGTCGTGGGAAGAATGGTCGCCAACGGTCCGGGGCGGGCTGACCGATCCGGATGGCGCTGACGATCCTCCATACGCCGAGGAAGAATGACCCCCACGCGGGAATGCTGAGTAGCACGCCGATGGTGCCCAACGTGATCGTCAGAGCATTCATGTCGCGGCCTTTCGGTTCTGGGCGGCGCGGCGGCCACCTCGGGACTCAGGTAATCCTAGCCCCCATCAAGAAAAGTTACCAGTGGGTAACCTGCGAATTCTACCGTTCGGTAACTTACCTGCGATTCGCTGGATCCACCAGGTTGGGGCGACGCCGTGGCATGGGATGCAAGCCATGAGCGGGACACCGGTTTCTCACGCTAATTGGTGCGACAAGGCCGGGTGTGCCCAAGGTTGCCCTAACCAATCGCTTCGAACCCTGCTCGACGCTGTAGCTGAATCAGATGGACCGGGTCCCGCGCCTACATACCCGGGAACTGCACTCTCGGCGACTCATCCTCAGGTGAGATTAGTCATACGACTCACGTGGGATTGCTTGGAACACCGACGGCTTAGTTAACCTTCGTTCGTCTTTGCGGCCCTCTTTGACGAACGGATTTAGATGTACCTCCGAAGGTTTACTGCAACGTCGCTCCTTGTTGTCGCGGCGATGGGCGTTGGTTCGGCCACTGCCTACGCCGAGCCGTCCGCTGGGCAGCAGCCCGCTGCGGAACAGGCAATTCCGAACCTCAACTACGAGACCACTCTCGACGGTGGCGCAGCTGTGACCACCATCGACGCTGGCGCCTTCTCGATCAATGCCGGGAACGACACGATCGATGTCCTCGATGACGCAGGCAACGTCGTCGCCTCGATTCCGAGCTTCTTCCGAGTGAACGATCTGCAGCACCCCTTCGAGGTTGCCGTAGACGAAACTGCCCGCGTGCTGCGCATGGTTCCGAACATGGACCCGGCGGCGGCCACGCTCGTTCCTGTGGCGGAACAGCTGACGCTCCAGGATGTCGCCGCGCCTGTGGATCAGGAGGAGCGTGACGCTCGCGCGCTCGACGACTTCCAGCAGCAGTTCGGGATCACGACCGCGATCGCCGATGTCGTCGCCGCCATCATCGGCGGAGTAGTCGGTTGCGGGGTCGGAATCGCTGCGGGATCGCTTGAACTTGGATCGGTGGTGGACCCCTTCCTTGAAATTCCCGATTCCCCAATAGCGGACTGCATCGGGGGCGCCCTGCTCGTCGCACCCGTCGCCACGCTCGCGGGAACCGTCCTCGCCGGTGGTGGCGGTCTCCTTGTGCACGGGATGCAGTTCTTCGATACGATCAACAGCCCCTTCGTCGCACCCGGCGCTCCAGCACCCGTCGCATGAGGGGTCGCGCATCACGACACTTCAGGGCGTTCACGGGAGTAGCGGCACTTGTCATCGCGGCGCTCGGGATCTCGGCGGGAACCGCACACGCGGCTCCGCTTGGGCAACCGGATTCGCCCGACTTCGGCTACGAGGCGTACCTCGACGGCGACTCCGTGGTCACCTCGATCGACGTGGGCGCCTTCCGGATCACCGATACCGGGGATGCCGTCGAGGTCCTTGACGCGGGCGGAAATGTCGTCATCGCACTACCTCTGACTATTCGAGTGGGCGATGCGGTCTATCCGATCGATGTCGACCTCGAAGCGCGGACGTTGACGCTGACCCCGCAGATCCCCGATGACGTCCAACCCGAGCTGAAGTCGTCGATGGAAGAGGAACTCGGCGCGCGGGAGGAGCTGGCAGCACCGGTGCAGCCCGCCGCGCCGGAGCAAGTCGATGAAGAAGAGGTATTCGACACGCAAGAGGAACGCGACGCCGCGGCGCTCGCCAGTTTCGGCAGCTACCTCGAATACGCCACCATGATTGGCGGGTATCTCTTCGGTGCGATTTTCGGCGTCGTGGGTCTCGCCCTCGGCTGTCCCCTCGTAGTGGGCTGTCTCGGCGGTGCGATGGCAGGTTTCGCAGCTGGTGATCTGATCGGAACCATGCTCGTGGGAGGTGTTGCTCTGGCGGTCCTCGGAACCGACTACCTCATTACCGTCAACACCCCGTTCGAGCCGCCGGCACCCGCACCGGTACCGGCAATCTGACAGTCTAGGTCCGGATCCGGCCCTTCAGCCGTCTCCGATAAAGATGGCCCGCTTCCTCGAAGGAAGCGGGCCATCGTCGTCTCTACGGAGGCTGCTACGACGTGCGTAGTCGAAGGCCAGGGTTCTCGGCCAGCACGGTATTGATCGGCGTAGCGAACAGTTCCGGTCCCTCGCCGAGGATGAAGGTGACGACATCGGCGATCTGGCAGAACGAGTACTGCGCGACGTTCGACGCGCTCGAGATTCCGAGTGCCTCGGTTCCGGTGACGATGGTGCCGCCGCTGTCACCCTGCAGAGCGCACAAATTGGTCGAGAAACTGTTGGCCAGCGTTCGTCCACCCACGTCGATGGTCTGGCCGACGGAAGTAACTACGCCGCAGGTGAAACCAGTGGTCGCGCCCGACTTGCATACCGGGGCGCCCACAATCGGATCGGCCGTTCCGGTGATTCCGAGCGGCGCCGAACCGGGAATGCGGACCCCGTTGTTCTCGAACCGGTGTGCAGTGTTCTCGTCGGCGAGAAGGATCGAGTAGTCACTCACATCGAGGCTGGTCTTCGCGAAGGTCCCCACACGCGGGCCTGTGCCACCGGGGAACAGCGCGAAGGCCTCTGAAGCACCGGAAGTGCCTGCGACGGCGAGGTTCGGATCGCAATGTCCTGCGGTGATGTTCACCGCCAGACCCGAGCTGTCGGTGCCGTTGAAACCGAATGAGCAGCGCAGGCCGACGCCGTCGCTGAACGAGCCGAGAGCATCGCCGCCCAGGAGGGCATCGTCCGGCAAGGCTTGTGAAACGGGTGCCAGTTCGGCAAGCGCCTGCGGGAATGTGGTGGTGGCTGACTGCACAACCCGCGCTCCCTTCATGAAGTCCGGAAGCTGTAGCCCGTTCACATCGTCGGCACGGAGAACGAGTCCGTTGTTCACGATGTCGACGGCTACCCCGCGAACCAGGTCGGCAACGGAGGGAGGTTGGGTCTCCAACCAGTCGTCGAGAGCCTTCGTCTGAGCGTGAAGGCTGCTCTCGCTTTGCCTCGCCTCCTTGACCTGGAAGCCGGCGTCTTCGGCGGCGGCGAGGGCGGCCTCTCGTCCGGTCCCCTCGGTGAGCCCCACGGTCGGGGTGCCGGAGTTGTCGAGCCATGCGCCTGCGAAGACGTCGGGAAACTGGACTCGTGCGATTTTCGCGAACTCGGCCAGCTCTTGACCCAGCTCGGAGTGTTCCAAGTACTGCTCCGGGGTCAGGTTCAGATCGCGCTTCAGGGCGTGGGCAAGTTTCGTCGGCAGGTTGTCGGACCCGCCGGAAACCTCTGACGCTACTGGGTTGGCCGAGGCGTGGACCGGCCCGAGGAGCAGCACCGCAGCGGAACAGAACACGGCGGCACGACTTGCGATCGAGGTTCGCATGGGGGCCTTTCTCTCCTGATTGTTCGCATTCGCATCGCAGTGCATACGACGGCATCGGCGTGTGGGGTGCCGTAGGCAATCTGAGTAACTATACGGAGCGGGTCGTCTTTTTTCGCCGTTTCCAACACTCCACTCGCCGCCGAGGGCCCTTGGAACCGCGAAGGTCGGACGGAGGCCGCCGGCCTCTCAGTGAAGGACTAGTCGGAGATGGTGCGAACGTGCAGTCCGGACCCGAAGGTGGAGACGATATCCGCCACGGGGATTCCGAGGCTGGCCGTGCCACCTTCGGGTGCCAGCACCAGATTCGCCTCCGTGCAGTTGGGGGCACCGCTGGCATTCGAACCACTGGTGATACCCAGTGCGAGGGTTCCCGTGACGATTGCGCCGCCGCTGTCGCCGGCGAGGGTGCATGCGGTACCCGCGAACCCGTTGATCGTCCGACTGACCCCGTCCGCTACGTACAACTGCGTCTCGACATGGTCGGCTGCGACGATGCCGCAGGTGAACGACGAGGTCTGACCCGACTTGCAGATCGGTGCGCCGACCACGGGTCGAGCGATGCCGGTGATCTGCAGAGTGGTGCCGTTCGCGCCTCGGATCGCGGGACGATCCAGGCCGGCCTGCACTCCCGCCTCGTTGAGAGCGATGACCGAGTAGTCGAGCTTGTCGTTCGGGTCGCCCACCGACGAGTGTGCGAACGTGCCGATCTGGGTGCTGTCGTCGATGTTCTGCTCATTGGGGAGGAACACCGGTGACGGCTGGCCCTCGGCTGGGTTGCAATGCCCGGCGCTGATGTTGACGGCCTGGCCACTGCCGTCCACCCCGTTGAAGCCCAGTGAGCAGACACCGATCTCCGAAATCGGAGTTTCAGGCAGGTGGCCCGCGGTAGTGATGTATGTGTCGCCGCCGAGGGGGCCGCCCTCGACCGGACCGCCGTTACCGGGACTCAGCATGACCTTCACATTGGCGAGAAGGGTGGGCAGGTTGAGTGCCTGGCCGAGTGGGCTGTTGACGATATCGATGACGACGCGGTTCTCGAGGACGTCGATGGATGCCGAGTTGACCAGCGAAGCCAGTTCCCTCGGAAGGAGTGCGATCCAGCTGTTCAGCTCGGCCAGTGTCTGCTCGAGGCCGTCTGCCGAGACGGGAGCCATCCGGGTCGCGTAGCCATCATTCCGGGCTCTGTCGGCGGCCGCAGTTGTGGTCACCGCGACGACGGGTTGGCCATCTTCGCTGATCCAGGCGCCGGCGAAGTCTTCTGGATGCTGCGCCCGGAACTCCTCGGCGTAGCTGCCGAGCTCTTGTGCCATCGCGGCACGATCCAGGTATTCCTGTGGACTGATCTTCAGATCGCGGGCGATCGCGTCGACGAGGTCGGTCGGCAATTCGTCGGCGCTGAGCTGGGTTATCTGGGTTTGCGTAACGGGGTTGGCCTGGGCGGGAGTGGAAAACGGAACTAGAAGAAGCATTGCCGAGGCGCCTGCTAGAGCGGCGCGGCGCGCCAACACGTTACGCATGAAATCCCTTCTGCACGGGCCCCTTCACGACGGGACCCTTCTGGGGTGAGTACCAGCGACTACCTTAAGGCACTCGAGGCCGGGGTGTTAGGGAGGATGCAGCTTCTTTATCTCAGAGACAGGCGGTGGGCCGAGCGTGACGGCTCTGCGGCCAGGAACTGTGGTATGGGAAGTGAGGCCTGCGCGGCGGTGTGCATCACGTGCTCCACCACCGCTTCGACGCGGTCGTCGGGTACGAGCGCGAGGGCTGATCCGCCGAATCCGCCGCCGGTCATGCGGGCCCCCCACGCGCCCGCCTCTAGGGCGGCATCGACGGCGTTGTCGAGTTCGACCGAGCTGACTTCGTAGTCGTCGCGCAGTGAGAGGTGAGATGAGGTCAGAAGGGTCCCGATATCTGCGACCCGTCCCAGCGTCAGTAATTCGGCGACTTCGCCCACTCGCTTGATTTCGGTGAGCACGTGTCGGACCCGTTTCACCGATTCCGGTGCGGTCAACGATCCGAGCACGGCGTCCGCATCGTCTATATCCCGCAGAGTTTCCACCCCCAGTTCGGCGCAGGCCACCTCCAGGGCGGCACGCCGTTCGCCGTACTGGCCGTCGACGAGTCGGTGTGGCGCGTTGGTGTCGATTATGAGGAGTCGTCCGTTTGCCGACTCGAAGTCGACGGGCACAGGTCGGGTGTCGGCGCTGCGGCAGTCCAGCAACAGCGCGTGGCCCGGTTGCGCGAGCATCGCCACCGTCTGATCCATTCCGCCCGTGGGGGAGCCCGCGATTTCGTTCTCGGCGCGTATACATGCGTCGATCAGGCGAAGGCGACCGTCCGAGTCGGTCGGATGTCCGAGCAGATCGGCGACGGCCAGCGCAAAGGCGCATTCGAGGGCTGCCGAGCTCGACAGCCCGGACCCGACGGGAACAGAAGAGTGCACCGCCAGGTCGAATCCCATCCCTGCAGAGATGGTTCCCGAGTTACGCATCGCCCACACCACACCGGCGACATATGCCGCCCAACCGTCGGGATGGCCCGGTGCCACCTCCGAGAGGTTGCCGCGCCACTGTTCGTCGGTGTGGGTGGAGACGCAGTGCAGCTGGTCATCGTCTCGAGCGCGTACCGCTACTGTCGTGACGTAGGAAAGGGCGAACGGTAGGACGAGGCCTCCTGCGTAGTCGACGTGCTCGCCGATGAGATTGACCCGCCCCGGTGCGGCCCACACGCCATCAGCGGCTCCACCGAATGTGCTGTGGAACAATACTTCCGCGCGATCCGCAAGGGTATGAACCCCGATAGGGGCTACCCACGGTTGTGTCGTCACGAGGCCACCTCGCGAAGGCGATCGGCGATCTGCTCCGGTGTGGCGTCGTTGATCCATGCGCCCATCCCGGACTCCGATCCGGCCAGGTACTTCATCCGCCCGGGCGATCTCATCATCGAGAACAGCTGCAGGTGCAGACGGCCGTAGCGCCGATCTGCGCCGATCGGGGCTTGGTGCCACGCGGCGATATACGGTACGGCGTCGACCCCGTCGAAGAATCGATCGACGCGCTGTAGCAGTTCGAGGTACACGGAGGCGAGCTCGTCCCGTTCGGCTTCGTCGAGTTCGGACAGGTCACCCACGTCGCGGTGGGGTGCGAGGTGCACCTCGACCGGCCAGCGTGCGGCTGCGGGAACGTAGGCCGTCCAATGCTTTGCGGAAAGGACGACGCGCCGCCCCGAACGGCGTTCGGTGTCAAGCACGTCCGCCAGCAGCAGCCGACCGGTCCGCTCGGCATGCTCGCGTGAACGTCGGATCAGAACGGACGTGCGAGGGGGCAGATATGGGTACGCATAGATCTGGCCGTGCGGGTGTGTGAGGGTCACGCCGATTTCCTTGCCGCGGTTCTCGAAGCAGAACACCTGGCGAATCCCGGGCAGGGCCGACAGCTCGGAGGTGCGATCGGCCCACACGTCGACGACGGTGCGGACTCGGTCCACGCTCAGGGTGGCGAAGGTGACATCCGGGTCGCTGGTGAAGCACACAACCTCGCACCGGCCGGTTCCGGAGGCCAACGGCCACAGTGGTTCCTCGTCGACGTAGGCGGGTAGGTGCTGGTCGTTGCCGATCATCGAGAGCGAGGGGAATCGATTCTCGAAAACCACGACGTCGTAGTCGTCGGCGGGAATCTCGGTGGGCGCCTTGCCTTGTCGACTCGGTGCGAGCGGTGATTCGTTCATCGGTGGGTGGAACGTGCGATCCATCCGCTGTGCGGCGATGATCACCCACTCGCCGGTCAGCGCGTCGAACCGGATCTGCGACTGCGAAACCGCCGGCCGAAGTGGCCGAGAGTCGACCAGTTTCCTGGTGGCGGCACCTGAGACGTACGGTTCGGAGTCGTCGAAGTAGATCAGCTCGCGTCCGTCGGCGAGCTTCATGCGGGTCTTCCGCACTTTGCCGCCTGCCGGGGCATGCAGCGTTCCGGGTTCGTCACCCGTCGTCATCGAGGTTTCTCTCTCGCTCTTCGTGAGCTACCACCAGGTCACCGACATGGTCGGCGAGTGCTTCCTGTGCAGCCCGGTCGAGCCCGGCGTCGGTGACGAGAATGTCCACATCGGACAGGGGAACTGTGTTCGCCAGTGCGGTGACACCCCACTTCGTGTGATCGGCGAGCACGACGACGCGTCGTGACGATGCGACGAGAGCCTGATTTGCCTGTGCCTCCATCAGATTGGGGCAGGTAAGGCCGGTGTCGATGCCCAGTCCGTGCGTCCCGAGGAACAGCATGTCCATGTGAATCCCGCGTAGCGCGGCGACCGTGAGGGGACCGACGAGTGCGAACGACGGCGTCCGCTGGCCGCCGGTGAGCAGCACGGTCTGGTCGTCACGGCCGTCCTCGTGGAATGCGTCGGCGACAGGGATGGAATTGGTGACGATGGTGATGTCGGGGACGTCGAGTAACTCGTGTGCCAGGGCGTGCGTCGTCGTTCCGCCGGAAATCCCCACCGACGTGCCAGGGCGGACCAAAAGGGCTGCGGCGCGGGCGATCGCGCGCTTGGCTCCGAGGTTGAGACCTGACTTCGCCGAGAACCCCGGTTCGTGCACACTCGCGGATCGGGGGAGGGTAACCCCGCCATGCACACGGTCCACCAGGCCTTGTGCAACGAGTTCGTTGATGTCTCGTCGGATCGTCATACCGGAGACGCCGAGAGTGGCGCCGAGATCGGCCACTTTGACGGCGCCATGAGCGGTCACTTCGTCGAGGATCAACTGCTGACGTTGACGAGCGAGCATCATGCGAATGCCTCACCTTTTCGGACGCCGTTTTCGAGGTTGCAGCGGCCATCGAATTGCATGCTCAGCGGGTTCGTTGCAGGCTCCTTCACCGAGCCTCGCCCACTGTCCATGCTCATGATCTGGACTTGAATGTCGGAGAGTCAACAAGAACGAATAATTCTGCACTACCCGTTAGGTTGCCTGCTCAGTGCAACTGACAATACAGAATAGAGCGAATTCTTGTCATATGCGATGCTCCTGTGACGAGCGGCCTTGTCGGAAATGTGATCGAACTTGTTCGAATTCGAGTGAGAAGGAGTTCGGCTGCCGGAACCTCGATTTTGCCGACGAGGAACAGTGTTGCACTCGCCACGGGAGCAGCGTTGTGGCGACTGGTGATCGGTAGGGTTGGACGGGTTGCGCCGCGCCTGCGGCACCTGGATGTCCGCGAGGCGAAGTTTCGGGTGTCGGGAACAAATGCCGACGGCTCTCCGTTGAACTCTTTGGCAACATTGAGCGTACTAGACTCAAGTTGAAATTGACTCTCGACGCGGTCGGGGTGCAAACTTGAGCCGAGGGCGCTCACCAAGCGCAAGACTGCAGCCCAGCTACGGCACCAACTGCCAATCGGACTGCAAAGATGAAAGTGAGGAACACTATGGCTCGTGCCGTCGGTATCGATCTCGGTACAACGAACTCGGTCGTGTCCGTTCTTGAGGGCGGCGAGCCCGTAGTGGTCGCCAACGCCGAAGGTTCGCGCACCACCCCATCTGTCGTCGCCTTCGCCAAGAACGGTGAGGTCCTGGTCGGCCAGCCTGCCAAGAACCAGGCGGTCACCAACGTCGACCGCACCGTCCGTTCCGTCAAGCGCCACGTCGGCACTGACTGGAACGTGGAGATCGACGGCAAGAAATACACGTCTCAGGAGATCAGCGCGCGCACGCTCATGAAGCTCAAGCGCGATGCTGAGGCATACCTGGGTGAGGACATCACCGACGCTGTGATCACCGTCCCGGCGTACTTCGAGGACGCGCAGCGCCAGGCCACCAAGGAAGCAGGCCAGATCGCCGGCCTCAACGTTCTGCGCATCGTCAACGAGCCCACCGCGGCTGCGCTGGCCTACGGCCTGGACAAGGGTGACAAAGAGCAGACCATCCTGGTCTTCGACCTCGGTGGTGGCACCTTCGACGTCTCGTTGCTCGAAATCGGCGACGGAGTCGTCGAGGTCCGCGCAACCTCTGGTGACAACCATCTCGGTGGCGATGACTGGGACGAGCGCATCGTGACTTGGCTCGTCGACAAGTTCAAGGCTCAGAACGGGATTGATCTGACCAAGGACAAGATGGCTCTGCAGCGTCTGCGCGAGGCTGCCGAGAAGGCCAAGATCGAACTGAGCTCCTCGCAGAGCACGTCGATCAACCTTCCCTACATCACGGTCGACGCGGACAAGAACCCGCTGTTCCTCGATGAGCAGCTGACCCGCGCCGAGTTCCAGAAGATCACCTCGGACCTGCTCGACCGCACCCGCGCGCCGTTCCAGTCCGTGATCAAGGACGCGGGTATCAAGGTGTCCGACATCGACCACGTCGTGCTCGTCGGTGGCTCCACTCGCATGCCCGCCGTCACGGACCTCGTACGCGAGCTGACCGGCGGTAAGGAGCCCAACAAGGGCGTGAACCCGGACGAGGTCGTCGCCGTCGGCGCCGCTCTGCAGGCCGGTGTGCTCAAGGGTGAGGTCAAGGATGTCCTGCTGCTCGATGTGACCCCGCTGTCGCTGGGTATCGAGACAAAGGGTGGGGTGATGACCAAGCTCATCGAGCGCAACACCACGATCCCGACCAAGCGTTCGGAGACCTTCACCACCGCTGATGACAACCAGCCTTCGGTGCAGATCCAGGTGTTCCAGGGTGAGCGCGAGATCGCTTCGCACAACAAGCTGCTCGGTTCCTTCGAGCTGACCGGCATCCCGCCGGCTCCCCGTGGGGTGCCGCAGATCGAGGTCACCTTCGACATCGATGCCAACGGCATCGTGCACGTGACCGCGAAGGACAAGGGCACCGGCAAGGAGAACACGATCAAGATCCAGGACGGCTCCGGCCTGTCCAAGGAGGAGATCGACCGGATGGTCAAGGATGCCGAGGCGCACGCCGCCGAGGACCGGGCTCGCCGCGAGGAGGCCGAGACCCGCAATCAGGCCGAGTCGCTGGTGCACCAGACCGAGAAGTTCATCAAGGAAAGCGAGGACAAGGTCCCGGCCGACGTCAAGGAGAAGGTCGAGGCTGCCATCAAGGAAGCCAACGAAGCTCTCGCCGGCAGCGACATCTCGGCCGTCAAGACCGCGGTGGAAAAGCTGGCCAACGAGTCGCAGGCTCTCGGGCAGGCGATCTACGAGGCCGGTGCGGCTGACCAAGCCGCAAGCACCGATGGTTCCGGTCCGAGCGGAAGCGACGACGTCGTCGATGCCGAGGTCGTGGACGAGCCGTCCGACGCGGAGAAGAAGTGACGCCCGACAACACCGAGCAGGAGCCGGTTACTTTCGTGGACAAGCGGAAGATCGACCCCGAGACCGGTCAGATTCGGGACGCTGAACCGGTAGCGGAACCCCTTGCGGGCGACGCTACCGCTCCGCAGCCCGGCTCGGTGGATGAAGGGGCCTCGGTGGACGAGGGGACAGAGTCCGACAAAGGGACACAGCCCAGTGAGGCAGCGCCGAAGTCGGACGAATTGGCCGAGCGTACAGCGGATCTGCAGCGTCTGCAGGCCGAGTACGCCAACTACCGTCGTCGAGTTCAGCGGGACAAGCAGTCCGACATTGCCAACGCCAAGGCGTCTGTCGTCGGCGAGCTCATCGGAGTGCTCGACGACCTCGACCGTGCACGCAGCCACGGCGACCTCGACTCGGGGCCGCTGAAGGCGGTGGCGGACAAGCTCGTCGGCGCCCTCACCTCGCTTGGACTGAGCGAATTCGGTGCCGAGGGCGAGACATTCGATCCGTCGCTGCACGAGGCTGTGCAGCACGAGGGCGAAGGTCACGACCCGGTCGTCGGCACGGTGATGCGGAAGGGCTACAAGTTCGGCGACCGTATCCTGCGGCATGCGATGGTAGCTGTGACCGATCGTGTCGGCGAGACCGACGCGAGCACCTCCGATCAGGCTGCGGAGCCGGCCGAGGCGGAACAAGAATAGGAATGAGAGGAGGAGACGCCCAGTGAGTCAACGGGAGTGGATCGAAAAGGACTTCTACAAGGAGCTGGGCGTCTCGTCCAAGGCGTCCGCGGACGAGATCAAAAAGGCGTACCGCAAGCTTGCACGGGACCTACACCCTGATGCGAACCCCGACACCGAGACCGAGGAACGCTTCAAGTCGGTCAGTGAGGCGTACGCGGTGCTGTCGGATCCTGCGAAGCGCAAGGAATACGACGAGGCCCGACAGCTCTTCGCCAGCGGCGGCTTCGGGCGCGGTGGCGGATTCCACCCCGGAGCCGGCGGCTTCGGCCAGGGCGGCTTCGATGTGGGTGATCTGTTCGGTGGTGGCGGGGGCGGCGACGGCGGCCTCGGCGACATCTTCGGTGGGTTGTTCAACCGTGGCGGAGGCGGCGGGGCGACCCGTACATCCAGCCGCCCTCGCCGCGGAAGCGATGTGGAGACGGAGACCACGCTCGAATTCCGTGAGGCCACCCTCGGGGTCACGGTTCCGCTCCGGTTGACCAGCCCCTCGGCGTGCACCACATGTCACGGCAGCGGTGCCGAACCGGGTACGAGCCCACGTGTGTGTCCGCGCTGCAACGGGACCGGAATCATCACCCGCAACCAGGGTGCCTTCGGGTTCAGTGAGCCGTGCGACGACTGCCGAGGCACCGGCTCCATCATCGATTCTCCTTGCCGGGAGTGCCACGGCAACGGCATCACCAACCGGACCCGCACCATAACTGTGCGCGTCCCCGCGGGTGTCAGTGACGGACAGAAGATTCGACTGGCAGGCCAAGGAGAGGCCGGTCTACGCGGCGCACCGTCCGGGGACCTGTTCGTCACGGTGCGGGTGCGTCCCGACAAAGTGTTCGGGCGCACCGGCGACGATCTCACTGTCGTCGCACCCGTCAGTTACGGTGAACTCGTACTCGGGACTACGGTCTCGGTTCCCACCTTGGAGGGACGTGTAGGTGTGAAGATTCCGGCGGGCACAGCCGACGGCCGGATCTTGCGCGTGCGTGGGCGAGGCGTACCCAAGCGCGACGGTGGCGCCGGTGACCTACTGGTCACCGTCAAGGTCGCGGTTCCGCAGAAGCTCGACGACCCGGCCACAGATGCGCTGAAGGTGTACCTGGAGGCAGAGAAGGCCAGTGGATTCGATCCCCGGGCTGGGTGGGCAGGTGCCTGATGGCCGACAAGACAGAGAGGTCGCGCGAAACCTCGGTCGACCCGGACGCTCAGATCTTCGTGATCTCGGTGGCCGCGGAATTGGCGGGTATGCATGCTCAGACATTGCGCAATTACGACCGACTCGGTCTGGTCACACCGCACCGTACATCGGGTGGTGGGCGGCGTTACTCGCCACGGGACGTCGCGTTGCTCCGAGAGGTGCAACGCCTCTCCCAGGACGAGGGCGTCAACCTCGCCGGGATCAAGCGCATCATCGAACTGACCAACCAGGTCGAAGCTCTACAGCACCGCGTGCGGGAATTGGCCGAGGAGATCGCCCAGATCCATGCCGGTTACCGGCGCGACCTCGTGCCGGTTCCGCGTAGCAACGCGCTCGTGGTGTGGAAACCGAGACACCAGCGCTGATGATCAGACAGCACGGCGGATCTGATCAGCTCAGGTAGTCGTCTCCTAGCTGTACTTAGAACTGGTTGTTCTGGAAACCATCGAACGATCCGACGTATCCACGGTTGAACCTGAAGTGGTTTCCGTCGTCGTTCTTGTAGTATCCGTTGCCGTTGTTTCCATGACCGTACTTCACGGGGACGACGAATGGGTTGGAGAGGTCATTGGGGAGTGGGACCGGCATCGAAACAGTCTGCGTTTGCGCCTGATACGCGCTGTCGCTGTTGACGCCGACCGCACCTGCGACCCCGACGGTCATGCCGGTGATGGCCAGCGCCATGGTGGGCACCGCGATCAAGACCGAGATGCGGCGGCGGGTGGAAGGCATGGTAGTTCCTCCTGGTAGTGACGTTGTGTAGTCGTTTCCGGCCTGCACCTAGTACTGGTTGTTCTGGAAACCACCGAAGAACCCGCCGCCGTATCCGCGGTGTCCTCTGTTCTTGAAGTGCCCGTGACCTCCGTAATGCTTCGCGGGGACGATGAATGGGCTGGCGAGGTCGTTGGAGACCTGCATCGAAACAGTCTGTGTTTGCGCCTGATACGCGCTGTCGCTGTTGACGCCGGCGGCACTTGCGACCCCGACGGCCGTGCCGGTGATGGCCAGCGCCATGGTGGGCACCGCGATCAAAACTGAGATGCGACGACGGGTGGAAGACATGTTTTTCTCCTGGTGAGTTGTTCGCGGGAGACCGCGGTGGTTCTGATCAGCTCCAGTAGGCGTTTCCGGGCTGCACTAGGTACGGGTTGTTCTAGTAACCACCGAAGAACCCGCCGCCGAATCCGCGGCCGAACCTGAAGTGATCTCCGTAGCCGTTCTTGAAATGTCCCCCTTTGAAGTGTCCGCCCCTGAAGTGTCCGCCCTTGAAGTGCCCGCCTCCATAACCGTGCTTCACGGGGACGACATATGGGTTGACGGTGGCTTCCAGGCCGTTCGAGTCGAGGGCGGACGCCGGCACAGTCTCACTAGCGGGCGATGCGATGTACGCTGAAGATTCCGTGACCCACTGCCCGGCCGGATCGGACAACCCGGCGATAACGCCAGCCATGTCGATTTCGTTGGAGACCGGCATCGAAACAGTCTGTGCCTGGGCCTGATACGCGCTGTCGCTGTTGACGGCAGCCACGCCCGTGGCCCCGACGGTCAGGCCTGCGATAGCCAGCGCCGTGGTGGGCACTGCTATGAAAAGTGAGATGCGACGGCGGGTGACAGACATGATAGTTTCTCCTGGATCAGACACTTCAAGAGCTACGGAAGCGTCTCAGATAGGTGAGAGGTTCAAATTTCGATCCTCGATAGATTCGGTATACACCGAATATGCCGTGAGCGCTCGGCCGAGCGCGTCCACCAAACGGATCGAATTCAGGCTGAATCCTCTGTCCCCGAATCGGGGGACACTGTCCGTGGGGACCCGGGTCGGTGAAGAAGTATGCAGAGAACGTTGTCGGAGCCGGGCCGGATAGGAGTGGCTGTGACGATGTTGCGTGTCGTGGTGGGAGACGACCATCCGATATTCCGTGATGGAGTCGTCCGGGCGCTGCTGGCCAGCGGTAATGTCGATGTTGTCGGCGAGGCGGACGACGGTATCGCCGCATTGGAGTTGATCAGGGAACTCGCCCCCGACGTAGCCCTGCTCGACTACAGGATGCCGAAGTTGGACGGGTCCGAGGTAGCTGAAGCGGTACAACGGGATGCGCTGACCACCCGAGTGCTCCTCATCTCCGCACACGACGAGTCCGCGATCGTCTACCACGCTTTGCAGGTAGGGGCCGCCGGATTTCTACCGAAGGAGTCGACTCGCGCGGAGATCGTGAAAGCGGTTCAGGACTGCGCCGGAGGTGAGGTCGTTCTTCCGGCCCCCCTTGCAGTCGGTTTGGCCGGCGAGGTGCGTCGGCGGAGTGAACCGTCGGGGCCGGTCCTCAGTGGGAGGGAGACGGAGGTGCTCGCACTGATCGCAGGTGGTCAGAGTATTCCCGCGATCGCCGCAGAATTGTATCTAGCGCCGTCGACGGTCAAGACGCACGTGCAACGCCTGTACGAGAAGCTCGGGGTGAGCGACCGAGCTGCCGCAGTGGCCGAAGCCATGAGGCGCGGATTGCTGGAATGACATGCACCATCCGTCGCACAGCCGGGTAGTTCGGCGCTACTCCACCGAGGCGGTCCGGGTGACCGCCGTTCTCCGGTTGCCACTGATCGGGCTGATGTCACTCCTCGGGCCAGTGATCCGCGTAACGCACTGGAAACCAGACGTTTTCGCTGGGTTGCTGATCGTGTATGCGGCGGTTGCGTTGGGCTGGATGGTCCTGGTGCTCGTATGGGAGGTAGGGCCATGGGCGGGGTGGATGTCCACCGCCGTCGATGTCCTGGCGGTCGTGTCTTTGTCCATTGCCTCGGGTGGTGCGACTTCCGTGCTGCTGCCAGTGTTCTACCTGCTGCCGATCTCGGTGGCTTTCCAGTATCGACCACGTCTGACCGCGATCGTCGGTATATGCACTGCCGTCGGGTATCAGTTGGCGTGGATCGTCTACTCCAAGCGCGACGACACGATGGGTTTCCCATCTGAGGTATACCTCTACTTCGGGTTCCTGCTGTGGCTTGCGGCGGCGACCACGGCGCTTTCCTATGTCCTGGTTCGTCGCTCGGCGACGGTGATCTCGTTGTTGGACGTTCGCAGGCAGTTGATCGCAGAGTCCATGGGCGCTGAGGAACGTCAGCGCAGACAACTGGCCGAGCACCTACACGACGGCCCGCTCCAAAATGTCCTTGCAGCCCGGATGGACGTAGAGGAAGCGCTGGAGCGGCACCCGGACGAGATGCTTGCCGCTGCCGAGTCCGCGTTACGGGAGACGGCCGCCCAGTTGCGGTCCACCGTGACATTGCTGCACCCACAGGTGCTAGAGCAACTTGGTCTCAGTTCAGCACTCCGCGAACTCGCGGACCTACACGCGAGGCGCTCCGAAATCGAGACGTCCGTCGAAATCGACGAAGTCGGTCACCCGGAATGCCAACAACTGCTGTACCGCGTTGCCCGCGAACTGCTGGCGAACGTGACCAGACATTCGCACGCCACGAAGGTGAATGTGCGGCTGACTCGCTCCGATGGGAGCATCACGCTGGCCGTCGTCGACGACGGTCGGGGGTTCGATCCCTCCGTCGTCACGAAGCGTGTGGCGCAGGGACACATCGGGTTGGCTTCCCAGATTGCGCGTGTCGAGAACGTCGGCGGCACATTCGATATCGCCACAGCGCCAGGTAAAGGCACACGCGCGGTGGTGACGGTTCCGGCATTCAGCGAAACCAAGCCGCACTCGTTGATCGACTGACCGCCTTCTGTCCCACCGAAGGTGTAGTGCGCGCCAATGGTCCGCACGTTCCTCGTCGCTGTTCACGCTCGTCATCGCGTGACCGGGCATTGCAAAAAGGTGGAACAGGTTTCAGTTTCTCGAGATTTCGGGCTATCGTGTCGGTGACCCAGGACACAGGATTTCATGCGACCGGACTGCGCGGCCCGCTGTCGCGGTAGAAGTGAGGACAACAGATGAAAGACGAACTCGCCGATCTGCATCGGCCCGCCTTCGCTGCGGACCTGCTCATCACCGCATTGGACCGCCACAGTGACAAGCCGGCCCTGTACATCGGCGACGTGGTACTGACCGGCGGTGAGATGCGCGATCAGATCAGCCGGTTTGCCCAGGCGCTCGCCTCGCTCGGAATAGGCAAGGGCACCAGCACGGCCATGCTCTCGAAGAACAGGCCCGAGGTCCTCATCAGCATGGGTGCCACCATGGTGTCCGGATGCCGCAACAGTGCGCTCAATCCGATGGGTTCGCTCGACGATCACCTCTACATCGTCAACGATGCCGAAATCGAGACGCTGATCTTCGACCCCAACGCCTTCGAGGACCGAGCAGCGGAACTGAAATCGAAGTCGCCGTCGATCAAGAACGTGTTGTCGTTGGGGCCTTCGGAAGTGGGGGTCGACATCCTTGCTCTGGCAGCCACCTTCACGCCGCAGCGGCTCGTCGCGGCCGACGTGGACATCGACGACAGCAGCAGCATGGTCTACACCGGCGGAACCACCGGTAAACCCAAGGGTGTGATCGGTTCCTATGGGTCGGGTGCCGCGCTCAATCAGATCCAGATGGCCGAATGGCAGTGGCCCGAAGAGCCGCGTTTCCTGATTTGCACACCGCTGTCACACGCTGGTGCAGCCTTCTTCATTCCGACTCTGCTCCGTGGTGGCGCCTTGATCGTGCTGCCGGCATTCGAGCCCGGAGCGGTGCTGGAGGCGATCGAAAAGTACAAGATCTCCGCGACGATGCTCGTGCCCACCATGATTTACATGCTCATGGATCACCCCGACCTGCCGAACCGGGACGTATCGAGTCTGCAGACGATGTTCTACGGGGCATCGACCATCTCACCGGCGAGGCTGAAGGAGGGCATCGAGAAGTTCGGTCAGATCTTCTTCCAGTTCTACGGCCAGACCGAATGTGGCATGACCATCGCTGTCCTGCGCAGAGAAGAACATATCGCGACGGACCCGAGTCGCCTCGCGACCTGCGGGCGGCCTGTGCCATGGCTGAAAGTCGCTCTGCTGGACGATGACCTGAACGAGGTGCCGCAGGGCGAACTCGGCGAAATCTGCGTTCGAGGCCCGCTCATCATGAAGGGTTACTGGAACAAGCCCGAGGAGACTGCCGAGGCATTCAAGGGCGGGTGGCTGCACACCGGCGACATCGCGCGCAAGGACGAGGCCGGATTCCTCACGATCGTGGACCGGAAGAAGGACATGATCGTCACCGGCGGATTCAACGTGTTTCCCCGCGAGATCGAGGACGTCATTTCAGCACACCCTGCTGTGAGTTCCGTCGCAGTGGTTGGCGTTCCGGACGAGAAGTGGGGCGAGGCCGTCAAGGCATGTGTGGTGCTTCGCGACGGACAGTCGGTGGACGCGGACGACTTGGTCGAAAAGGTCAGGGCGGCGAAAGGGCCTGTCCACGCGCCCAAATCGGTCGACTTCGTCGACAGTCTGCCGCTTACACCGCTCGGCAAACTCGACAAGAAGACGCTGCGCTCCCGCTATTGGGAGAGTGCGGATCGAGCTGTCGGATAGAGGCACATGCCGGGTGATGCCTGGGGACCCGTTCTGAGACTTGGCAGAAAGCAACTATAGTCTGCCAAGTAAATCGCGGCTGAGCCGCGTTCAGTCACTGACGAGGATGCGCGGTGGATTCACAGGCAATATCCCTGGTCAAGGCGAGTTTCAAGGCCGTGGCCGCGGTGCAGGACGGGCCAAGTACTCTCGCCCGGAACTTCTATGCCCTGTTGTTCGCACGGCATCCAGAGGTGCGGGACTTCTTTCCGGCAGCTATGGACGTGCAGCGCGAGCGGCTGATCACAGCGATCCAGTACGCCATCGATCGCCTCGAGGATTCCGGCCAGATCATTCTCTATCTCCAACAACTCGGCCGCGACCACCGGAAATACGGTGTCGAGGATGCACACTATGTCGGCGTCAGTGAGGCTCTGATAGCCGCAATCGCGGAGTTCCCATCCGCCGAGCCGTGGACCGACGAACTCGAGCAAGCCTGGCGGGACGTCCTCGCCCTCCTGTCAGCGACCATGATGGATGCCGCCAATGCCGAAAGCGGCCCTCCAGCCTGGGGGGCGACGGTGGTCGAGCATCTTCAGGTTCGAGAGGACGTGTCGATCACTCGACTCCAACTCGACGAGCCGATGGATTACCTGGCCGGCCAGTACGTGAGCGTGCAGGTGCCGTCCCGGCCCAGAATGTGGCGCTACTTGTCGCCCGCGAATCCGGCCAACGATCAGGGCATTGTCGAGTTCCATGTCCGCAAGGTCTCGGGCGGATGGGTCAGTCCCGCAATCGTCAGCCAGACCCTGGAAGGTGAGCGGTGGCT
Organism: Rhodococcus sp. NPDC049939; assembly: GCF_040656415.1. Lineage (NCBI taxonomy): Bacteria > Bacillati > Actinomycetota > Actinomycetes > Mycobacteriales > Nocardiaceae > Rhodococcus > Rhodococcus sp. NPDC049939. The sequence goes on from NZ_JBFAMC010000001.1 coordinate 476,066, forward strand.
GCTCGGTTCTCCGCTCGGCGATCTCAAGGTCCGAAATGACACAGACCGCGACATTCTCATGATCGGCTCGGGCACAGGCATCGCCCCGTTGCGGGCGCAGATCCTCCAGATGGCGCAGCGTGGCCAAAGCCGCAGAGTCCACGTGTTCTTCGCAGGCCGGTATCCGTGTGATCTCTACGATCTCGGTACCCTGTGGGCGCTTGCGGAGCAGAATCCGTGGCTGACCGTCGTACCGGTTACCGAGGAGGACGAGGACCCGTGGTGGTACCGCGGCCCGAGCAGTGCCTCTTTACCCGGGATGCATCGCCGATTGACCGGCAAGGTGGGCGAGGTTGTCGCCGACTTCGGGACGTGGGCCGAGCGTGATATCCAACTGATCGGCTCGGAGTCGATGGTCAAGACCACCAAGTTCCGGCTTCATGCGGCCGGAACTCCCCCTGAGAACATTCGGCACGACCCGACCTACTGATCCAAGGGCTCAGTAGGGGTCGAATTGGATGTTCTCGGCCGGTGTTCCGGTGTCGCGCAAACGGTCGAGGGTGGCTCGCGTCATCGCTGCGGAACCGCATACGAGCACTTGGTGTTCGGTGAAGGCCCCATAGGACGTAACGACCTCCGGCAGAGTGCCCTCGACCAGATCGTCCTCGGTGAATCCCACGTCCACTTTGATGCGCTCATACCACTCGTCGGGCCAGTCGGGGTCGGCGAAGCTCTCCACCACGGGTACGACGGTAAGCCACGGCAACTCCTGCATCAGCAGGTAGAGCATGTCCGAAGCGTACAGATCTCGTGGGGTGCGGCCACCTGTGAACAGGAATACCTTCGGCGGATTCGGTCGGCGTGCCAGGTCGAGCAGGATCGATCGAAACGGTGCCAGCCCCGTGCCGCCTGCGATCATGATCACATCCGGTCCGTCCTCGTCTACGGACATGGTTCCGCGCGGCTCGAAGATTTGCCATTGGTCGCCGGGCGAGGTGTCTGTGACTATGCCACCGCTCACCCATCCGCCGGGAACTGATCGGACATGGAACTCGAGTTTGCCGTCCAGGGACGGCGGCAGTGCCGGGGAGAGCCGGCGCGGCAGGCGCGGGTTCTGCGGCACGCTGACGTCCACATACTGACCTGGCGTGAATGGGACGTTGTCGCCGATGAGGCGGATCACCGCGAGATCGTGTCGTAGACGATGATGTTCGACCACGGTGGAGGTCCAGGTGGTCTTCGTGGCTTGCATGGCGTGATCGCTCTCTCGAGGTTGTACCGGATTGCAGATGGGTCGGACGAGCGGCGCGACTAGATCAGAGGGTCGTGCCGGATCAAGTTCAATGGCGTCCCACCGCGCTGCAACGCGTAGACGGTGGTCTTGATCATCGACGGCGAACCGGAGACCTGGATCTGCCGATCTGCCCACGAGCCGAACTCCGCGACGACACGACCGGGCTTCCCCAGGAGCCGTCGATGCAGTCCCGGTGGCGGTTCAGGGACGGGTGCGGTGTGCCACCATGGATTCTCGTCTTCCTCGGAGACGGGAACCACGGTGAGCCAGGGATTGCTGAGCGAGATCTGCCACAGAGTTTCGATGTCGTACAGGTCGCAAGGGTACTTGCCTCCGACGAACAAATGGACTCGCGGATTGTGAGCCCGCATTGCCATTTCCATCACTTGCGCACGCAGCGGTGCGATACCGGTACCGGAGCCGATCATCAGGACATCGCGTCCGGAATCCCGGTCGACCTGCAGACCGCCGAGAGGCGAGCCGAGCAGCCAACGATCACCCACCTGAGTCTCGTTGACCATGGCGGGGCTGACCCATCCGCCTGACACCCGTCGCACATGGAACTCGATTTGCCCGGCAGGGTTGGAGGGGATCGCCGCCGACAGATAGCGCCACATTCGGGGTCGCTGCGGAACCTGCACGCTCAGGTACTGTCCGGCCCCATAGGGAATGGGAGAATCCGTCTCGAGTCGCACGATCGCGAGGTCGTCGAGCCGTCGCTCATGATCAACGACGGTGGCACCCCAGGTGGCCGGAAGGTCGTCCTCCGCGGCGGCGGTGGCCATGGTGTCAAGCATGAGATCGATGAATTCTGTCCACGCGGTTGTCAGCGACGGCGTCCAGATGGCCTGGGTGAAGGAGCCTTGCACCGCTTCCAAGAGTGAACCGGCGGCAGCCGAGTAGTGCCTTTCGTCCACGCCGTACTTGCGGTGGTCGCGACCGAGTTGCGCCAGGAACCCCATGACGCGCTCCTCGTCGTCGAGGTTGTCGATGACGAACTTGAGTGCCTGGAACACCCGAGGGCCCAGCTTGTCGAGCGCAGGAGGGAACAGCACGCGGAAGTCCGGGTGCTCGGCGAAAAGGGAGGAAAAGAACAGGGTGGTCAGCCGGGTCGGACCCCGTTCGGTAAGAGCGATCGACGAAAAACTGGCGCGCAGACGCGAGATCACGAACGGATCGAGGCGGTCTCGTGTCAAGCGGGCCCCTGTGTTGAATACGTGTCGGTTCGAACATCAGCAGTCTAACCGCCTTCGCTACCCACTGCCGTTCGCCTGCCAGGACCGTTCATCCACCGAAGGATTCAACGAGGAACGAACCGACAAGGCCGGGTCGTGCTGGGACGAGTCTCGGAAAGGGCAGGTTCGGACGCCGTTGGGGGTGGCGGTGGGCAATGATGAAGTAGCGGATGCCGCAGCACCGAAATATTTCAAAGTTGAGTGGAACAGACTCAACTTTTCATTCGTTGAGAAGATGACAGCGCCGTTCGGGCTCTCGGCCCCAGCGGCGGACCGCTCTCTTTTGTCAGAAGAGGTGACCTAGTGGACTCGTTCAACCCGACCACCAAGACGCAGGCCGCGATGACTGCTGCACTCCAGTCGGCGTCCTCTGCCGGTAATCCCGACATCAGGCCGGCTCATCTGCTCGTCGCCCTGCTCGACCAGACCGACGGTATAGCCACCCCGTTGCTGGAGGCCGTCGGGGTCGACCCCTCTGCTGTGCATCGTGAGGCGCAGACTCTTGTCGACCGACTGCCCAAGACCACAGGGGCCACGGCCACGCCGCAACTCGGGCGCGAGGCTCTCGCCGCGCTCACGACTGCTCAGCACTTGGCCACAGAACTAGACGACGAATACGTGTCGACCGAACACCTGATGGTAGGGCTCGCATCTGGTGATTCGGATGTGGCCAGTCTGCTCGGGCGGCGCGGCGCCACCCCGGAGGCGTTGCGCGATGCGTTCACCACTGTCCGCGGTAGTGCGCGCGTCACGAGTCCTGATCCGGAAGGTACTTATCAGGCGCTGGAGAAGTACTCCACCGATCTGACCGCGGCGGCGCGTAACGGAAAGCTCGACCCAGTGATAGGTCGCGACAACGAGATTCGGCGTGTCGTGCAGGTTCTCAGTCGACGCACCAAGAACAACCCCGTGCTGATCGGTGAGCCCGGGGTCGGTAAGACCGCGATCGTAGAAGGCCTGGCCCAGCGCATCGTCGCCGGCGATGTACCCGAATCACTTCGCGGGAAGTCCGTCATCTCGCTCGATCTCGGCTCGATGGTGGCGGGGGCCAAGTATCGCGGCGAATTCGAGGAGCGGCTCAAGGCGGTTCTGGAAGACATCAAGAACTCGGCGGGCCAGATCATCACATTCATCGACGAACTTCACACCATCGTCGGTGCTGGTGCGACAGGCGAATCCGCAATGGATGCCGGAAACATGATCAAGCCGATGCTCGCCCGCGGCGAGTTGCGGCTCGTCGGTGCGACCACGCTCGACGAGTACCGCCAGCACATCGAGAAGGATGCGGCACTCGAGCGGCGCTTCCAGCAGGTCTTGATCGGTGAGCCCTCGGTCGAAGACACCGTAGGCATCCTCCGCGGGCTCAAGGAGCGGTACGAGGTGCACCACGGTGTCCGCATCACCGACTCTGCGCTGGTCGCGGCGGCAACGCTGAGCGACCGCTACATCACGTCCCGATTCCTACCGGACAAGGCGATCGACCTCGTGGACGAGGCCGCGTCCCGGCTGCGGATGGAAATCGACTCGCGGCCAGAGGAAATCGACTCCGTCGAACGGATCGTCCGTCGCCTCGAGATCGAGGAGATGGCGCTGCAGAAGGAGTCCGACGAAGCGTCGAAGGAGCGACTCGAGAGGCTGCGCAGGGAGCTGGCCGACGAGAGAGAGAAGCTCAACCAGCTCACTACACGCTGGCAGAACGAGAAGCAGGCCATCGATTCCGTTCGAGAAGTCAAGGAACAACTCGAGGCATTGCGCGGCGAAGAGGAGCGCGCCGAACGCGACGGCGATCTCGGCCGGGCAGCAGAGCTGCGGTACGGCCGAATTCCGCAGCTGGAGAAGGAACTCGAAGAGGCGGCTCGCGCATCCGGTGCCGCCGCAGACGGTGATGTCATGCTCAAAGAAGAAGTGGGCCCCGACGACGTCGCGGACGTGGTGGCGGCGTGGACCGGAATCCCCGCTGGTCGCATGATGGAAGGCGAGACCGCCAAGCTGCTTCGGATGGAGTCCGAACTGGGCAAGCGGGTAGTCGGTCAGGAACAAGCTGTCATCGCCGTGTCGGATGCTGTGCGTCGTGCCAGGGCCGGAGTTGCAGATCCCAACCGTCCCACAGGTTCGTTCTTGTTCCTCGGACCGACCGGCGTAGGTAAGACCGAGCTTGCAAAGTCCCTCGCCGACTTCCTGTTCGACGACGAACGTGCGATGGTTCGCATCGATATGTCGGAGTACAGCGAGAAGCACTCGGTGGCCCGGCTGGTGGGCGCTCCTCCCGGATACGTTGGCTACGAAGCGGGTGGCCAGCTCACCGAAGCTGTGCGGCGGCGCCCCTACACCGTCGTGCTGTTCGACGAGGTGGAGAAGGCGCACCCGGACGTCTTCGACATTCTGTTGGCAGTCCTGGACGAAGGCCGATTGACGGACGGCCAGGGGCGCACGGTCGACTTCCGGAACACCGTTCTGATCCTCACGTCGAACCTCGGTTCGGGCGGGTCGCGGGAGCAGGTGATGGATGCGGTGCGCCACGCGTTCAAGCCCGAGTTCATCAACAGGCTCGATGACGTCGTGATCTTCGATCCGCTCTCCGAAGAGCAATTGGAGTCCATCGTCGACATCCAGCTCGATCAGCTCTCGCGCCGCCTCGCAGCGCGGCGGCTGACGCTCGACGTCTCCGACTCGGCGCGGTTCTGGCTTGCCGTTCGGGGCTATGACCCCACGTATGGTGCGCGGCCGCTTCGTCGGCTCATCCAGCAGTCCATCGGTGACCAGCTCGCGAAGCTGCTACTAGCCGGTGACGTCAAGGACGGCGACACCGTTCCGGTGAAGGTTTCCGACAACGGCGATTCCCTGGTTCTCGGCTGATGTCAGATGGGTGGCAAAGGGCGTTCCAATGTACTTTGTCACCCATTGGGATTTCCACAGAGGCGCCTTAATTTGCGCCATTAGGCTGACGGTCCAAGCCCGCAGGAATGGGCAGCTGATGCCTCAGGGAGGGGCCCGAACATGACGAATCCCGACGATCCGCACACCCCGCAGGAACGAGCGAACGACGGTACCGAGCCGTCAACCGGGGACGAGACCACGTCAGCCCAGCCGGAACAGGCTCATCCGACCGAACACATCGGCTCGCCAGAACAGCACACCGAACATGTCGAGGGCCCGGAAGGGCGTGGCGGGCAGTTCTCCACGCCCGATCCGACTGTGGCGTACGGGCAGAACCAACCGAATCCGACTCAGGCGTTCCCGACATACGACCCACGATTCGACCAACAGGCCCCGCCACCCAACCCCACTCAGGCGTACCCGGTGAACGAGGCTCAGCAGTACCAGGGCGGTTATCCGAGTGGGCAGTATCCGCAAGGCCCCTATCCGCATGCCTCTTATCAGGGGCCCCCGTATCCCCCGTATCCACCGGGGCAGTACCCCAACGATCCACCGGGGCAGTACCCCGACGCGAACTATCGGCCGCCCCGTGATGAGGGTCCCGAAGAAAAGAAGTCCCTGCGAATCGGCACCTGGATAGCGGCCACAACGGCCGTCCTGTTGCTGCTCGCAGTCATCGGGTTCAGCATTGCCCTCGTCACGTCTACGCCGAACAATTCGAGCACGACGGTGGCGGGACCGACGACCACCAGTACTGCACCGAGCCCGCCGTCACCGGCACCGGGGCCGAATTCGGAACCGCCGTCCGACCAAATCCCTGGAGGCTCGAGCGGGGCGCTTGTCGTAGGGAGCGCTGCGTTCGGGAGGATCACCGACAACGACGGCTCCACACTCACCCTGGATACGATCGGCGGTGGCCAGCTGACGGTGTATACCAACGCGGACACCAGGGTTTTCTCGCTCGACGGCTCCACGGTCGCCGATCTGCGGCCCGGCGTTGCAGTCATAGTCCGTGGAACGGAGATCAGAAACGGCGAGATGACAGCTCTGACGATTGTCAGCACCCAACTGCCCCGGTACGGAGGGAACTGAAGGGTTGAATCGCGACTCGACACGGGTGTACGGCACCGCATCGCGTCGTTGCGGCGATGACTCGCTAGGCTGAACACCAATGACCGTAATGTGGTTCGTCCTGGCGTTGATTGCACTCGCGGGCGCGTGCGCGCTGCTCTATTTCGATCGCTCACGTCGCGATCGGACGGGTCGCGCGAGGCAGACCTGGGCCAAGTCTCAGGGTTTCACTTACACGAACGTCGAGGATCGGCTCCCCGCGCAGTTCCACCGCGCGGCACTGGCCAAGCAGGGCTACCTCAGTGCGATCGACGTCGTGAGGGGCGAATACCGGGGTGAGGCGTTCATTCTGTTCGACCTGGAGGAGACCGCGACCATCGTCGCCTTCCGTCGTCGGGTCGGTTCCGACGTCGACATCGACCTCCGCCTCAAGTCGACTCCACCGCCGAAGGATTCAGACCTCGAACTCCTGGGTGCCATCGGCCCGCGGGTCGTGTTCGCCACGGATCTCGAGATCGCCCGCAGGGTCTGCGATCAACGGATGGTGGCCTTCACCGAATCGGTTCCACCGCACGTGAACATGCTTTGGAGCGAAGGCGAGTGGACCCTTGGTTCGCTGCCCATAAGCAGCACCGGTCGCGAGTGGGAATCGGCTATCGCGGCCATCTCCCGGCTGTCCGGCATCCTGTATGCACTGCCTCCGTCCACCGGTTCGGACGAGGAAGACCGTGGACCCCACGATCCGAGTCGACCGCGACTGCGCGAGGGCGCTCCCGGCCCCAGTTCAGCGGCGTCCCGTCCCAAGGCCGACGGTCCACCTTCTCCCCGATCCCAACCCGCGCCTGGCCCTCGAACCGCGCCTTCTCCAGGACCGCGAACCCGCGGACCCGGACCCACGCCTTCTCCCGGACCTCGACCGCCCGGACCCAGGCCCGCGCCCGGGTCCCAATAGAGCGGCGCCTTGCTACCGTCACCGTTATGTCGAAGCCTTCCGGGAACGCGTCCGCTCGACCAGTTGCTCTAGTCACCGGCCCGACATCGGGGCTCGGTGCCGGCTTCGCCGAGAAGTTCGCCTCGCTCGGCTACGACCTCGTGCTGGTCGCCAGGGACGAGCAGAAGATGTGTGCACTCGCCGAAGATATGAAGGAGCTGTTCGACACCGATTGCGAGATCCTGCGATCCGACCTGTCGACAGCGTCCGGGCGTGAAGAGGTGGCGCTGCGTCTCGGCAAGGGCGTCGACGTGCTGGTCAACAACGCCGGATTCGCCACCTCGGGCGAATTCTGGACCGTGGAACCGGAACTCCTGCAGGCGCAGCTCGACGTGAACGTGACGGCTGTCATGCAACTGACCCGCGCGGCGCTGCCCGCCATGATCTCCTCTGCCAACGGCACGATCATCAATGTGGCGAGTGTCGCGGGTCTGCTGTCCGGTCGGGGACCCACCTATTCGGCAAGCAAGGCCTTCGTGATCTCGTTCTCCGAGGGATTGTCCGGCGGATTGGAGGGTACGGGCGTGCGAATCCAAGCGTTGTGCCCTGGGTTCATTCGCACCGAACTTCACCAGCGTGCGGGAATCGATATGAGTTCGATCCCGAAGCCGATGTGGCTGAGTGTCGACGAGGTTGTTGCGGCGTCGCTTGCCGACCTCGAAACCGGCAAGGTGATCAGTGTCCCCGGGATTCAGTACAAGGTCCTTACGACTCTCGGGCGTCTGGTTCCCAAGAGTCTGGTCAGGCGGGTGAACAACGTGTTCGGCCGGGGTCGGGCGCGTACTTAGCGGTGGGTAGGGTTTGGGCATGAGTGATCGCGAACATCTCGCCGCGTTGGTGCGCGAGTTGGCCGTCGTGCACGGCAAGGTGACGTTGTCTTCGGGTAAGGAAGCCGACTACTACGTGGATCTGCGCCGTGCCACCCTGCATCACGAGGCCGCCCCGTTGATCGGGAAGCTGCTGCGTGAGCTTGTGTCGGATTGGGAATTCGACGCAGTCGGCGGGTTGACGATGGGTGCAGATCCGGTGGCGATGGCAGTGATGCACGCCGAAGGTCGTCCAATCGATTCGTTCGTGGTGCGCAAGGAGGCGAAGTCGCACGGCATGCAGCGCCAGATCGAGGGCCCCGACGTCGTCGGCAAGCGCGTCCTCGTCGTCGAGGACACCACTACGACGGGTAACTCGCCGCTCACCGCGGTGAAGGCTCTGCGCGACGTCGGGGCGACCGTCGTCGGTGTGGCAACCGTTGTGGACCGGGCTACCGGGGCTGATGAGGTGATCGCGGCCGAAGGCCTCGAATACCGTTCCCTCCTAGGTCTTTCCGACCTGAACCTGTGACCGGGCGGGCCGGAAGTCTCGCCACGCGACGACACGTCCATGGTCTCCGAACGAGTCACGGACAGATCATGATGTGGTCCCGGTCCTTCGGGTCGACGAGGATCGAGATGGTTGCGCCGGGAACGAAGCGGGTGAGGTTCTCGCGCCGCACTTCGTAGAGGACACGCCCGCTGTAGCTCTCCGACCCCGGTACCGTCAGCTCGAGGTCCAGCTCGGTCAACTCTCCGTTGTCGACGGTGCGACGAACCGGGGTGATGTGCTCGATTTTGGCCCAGCCCTCCAGCCCGTGCCGTTCGAGTTTGCGATCCTCGCGGCTGGGTCGCTCGGCGGCCATCATCGAGAACCCGAGCGCCGAACCGAAGGCGGCGAGCAATCCCATGATCTGGTATGGAATGGTGGCTGGAGGCGTGAGTTGGACCAGCCATCCAAGCCAGAGGGCGAGGACGACGACGTAGCCGGCTGTGACATAGCAGACGTTCTTCACGATGCGCTGGTGATTCATCGTTTTCCTCCACTTTCAGGTTAACCGTTGAGGCATGTCGGCGTGCCCGGTCGCCGGCTCCCGTTAGAGTCGAGTGTCGGAAGCACAGAAGAGAGTGTGGAGGCGGGACTGTATGGCGTGGCGTCGGGTGCCGATAGGGTGTGGACACGGGCACAATTCGCCGGACCGCGCACCGATGCGCCGCCGCAGCCGATTCGGACGAGAGGCTCTGTCATCGTGAGCGGAGTCGAGCCGAAAGTGGTTCACGCCCATGCGGCCGAACCGGGACCGACCGAATGGGGCGAGAACCCGAACGGCGTGGGACCGTGGAGCGAAGAACACGACACCCCTGTTCCATCGGATTCCCACTTCGATCCCGAACTGCTTTCCGGCGGCGACCGCCGCAACGTCGTCGACGCGTACCGCTACTGGAAGCGGGAAGCGATCGTGGCGGACATCGACGGACGGCGTCACCCTCTGCACATAGCTATCGAGAACTTCGGCCATGACGCCAATATCGGGACGGTGGTCCGTACTGCCAACGCATTTGCGGCCGCGGCGGTCCACATCGTGGGCCGGCGACGCTGGAACAGGCGAGGCGCGATGGTCACCGATCGATACCAGCACATCTTCCACCACACGGATATCCGCGGATTGCTGGAGTTCGCACACGAGCGAGGTCTCACCGTTGTAGCGGTGGACAACACTCCAGGTTCGGTCCCGCTGGAGACGACCAGTTTGCCACGTGACTGTTTGCTGCTGTTCGGCCAGGAAGGGCCCGGGGTTACCGAAGAGGCAAAAGATGTTGCGGCGATGACGGTCTCGATCGCGCAGTTCGGTTCCACCCGCAGTATCAATGCCGGTGTCGCAGCCGGAATCGCCATGCACGCATGGATTTGCCAGCATGCAGACCTCGGCAAAGCCTGGTAGCGCGACACTCTATGGCCGCAGGCGCAAGATCAACCGAATAGGAGAGATCAACTCCCATGCAGGACATCTGGGCGGGAAGGGCGGACGCCGCCGAAGCAGCGGTGATCAGCAGGCACCTTCGTCGTCTGTGGGCTCTACCGGGTACCGCCTTGGGTGTCGTGGCATGGCCACCGGTAAGACGCGAAAGGCTCTTCTTCAGCTGGCACTACTGGTGGCAGGCGCACCTTCTCGACTGCGCTGTCGATGCACTCGAACGGGATCCGACCTCTCGCCGTCGACGCCGCTTCGTGAGAGTGGCTCGCAGCATCCGGTTGCGTAATCTGTCGGGCTGGACCAACAACTACTACGACGACATGGCCTGGCTCGGGATTGCGCTCGAGCGAGCTCAGCGAATGCACTTCATAGATAACAGAAGTGCGGTGGAGATCCTCGAGTCTCAGCTGTTCGACGCGTGGGCTCCCGGGAGTGGTGGTGGCATCCCGTGGAGGAAGGGATCGGACTTCTACAACGCTCCTTCCAACGGCCCTGCCGGGATCATGCTGGCGCGCACCGGCAAACTGTGGCGCGCCCAAGCAATGGCAGACTGGATCGACGACACGCTCCGGGACACGAACACCAATCTGATCGCCGATGGCATTCGTTCGAGCGGCCGCCTGGAGCGCAAGGTCTACTCCTACTGTCAGGGAGTCGTTCTCGGACTCGATACCGAACTTGCCGTGCGTCTGGGCTCACCGCGACATCGCAACAGGATCCACCGTCTCGTAGACGCCATCGGCGAGCATCTTGCCCCAGCCGGAATCATCGAAGGGGGCGGAGGGGGAGACGGAGGCCTGTTCAACGGGATCCTCGCACGGTATCTGGCACTGACCGCGGTGATGCTGCCGTGGGAGTCGCCCGCAGATATCCGGGCGCGGGAGACGGCAGCCCGGATCGTGCTCGAATCGGCGACCGCGGCCTGGGAGAACAGGCTACAGATCGAGGGCCAACCGCTTTTCGGACATGACTGGGCCAAGCAGGCGCAACTACCTGGAACGGGGTCGGCAATCGCGACGTTCACCGAGGGATCCGTGCGTTCGTCCGCCATCCCGGAACGGGATCTGTCCGTCCAACTGGGTGGCTGGATGTTGATGGAGGCAGCGTTCACGGTCTCGGCTGCGGGATATCCGCGGTAGTAACCGGGGCGGATACGTCGAGCTTGCCCCGGGGGCTATGAGTCCGAGTTCACAGTGGTGGTGTCTGCTTCTTCGTCTGTGGCAACCGACCTCGAACGGGAATCTGCCCGCATCCGCCGGAACAGCCGAATCGATACCACCGCTAGCGCCACAAGCACCACCGCCAGTAGCACGCTGAGATCGGAGAATTTCCGTGCGAGTTCGGCTGCGGCGACCTGCAGGGAGAACTGCTCGTCGACACTCATCACTGCTCCGAGGTTCGCCGTTCCCTCAGTGACCAGGAACAGCACTCCGATGGCGATGAACAACAGGCCTGAGATCAGAGATGTCGAGTGGACCGTCAGTGGGCCGAGTCGAATCGCCCGGCCCCGAAGCCAACTTCGTCGCCCGAGGTCGAATCGGTCCCAGAGCAGGGCGAGTATGAACAAGGGAACCGCCATACCCAAGGCGTATATCCCCATCAGAACTGCGCCGTACCCTGCGGCGCCGCCGACGATGGCGACGGTGAGGACACTACCGAGCAGCGGACCCGAGCAGAATCCCGCGAACCCGTACACGGCGCCGAGCGCGTACACCGATACCGAACCAGAGATGCCTATCGATTTCGACGCTCGCTGGGCCGGAGCGAATGCGAAGCCCTTTCCCAGAATGGCAAAGAGTCCGAGGACGATCAGAACAGTGCCGCTGATCAGGGTTGTGACTGTGCGATGCTCTGTGAGCGCCGAGCCCATCAACCCCACTCCAGCTCCGAGCGGCATGAGGACGGTGGCCAGTCCGGCGTAGAAGACCGCGGTACGCATCGCGAGACGGCCGACTCCGTCGAACGCGTACGCAAAGAAGGACGGTAGTAACAGCGCCGAGCAAGGGCTTACGAGAGAAAGTAGGCCACCGAAGAAGGCACCCAGCAATCCGATGTTCGTCATCGCTGCGCAAGTCCTGCGGCCCGATCAATTACTTGTTCGAAATGCGCAAGGGGCTGGGCCCCGAGAATGGGGTTGCCGTTGATGATGAATGCGGGGGTGCTGGAGATGCCGATCGTTTGCGCGTTCAACACGTCTCGTGAGATCGACTGGTCGTATTGGGTACTCGCGGCATCGCGATCGAATCGTTCGAGGTCGGGCACACCAGCCTCTGCGGCAAAATCGTGTAGGGCTTGCGGGGTCAGGTCAGCACGACCACCGGTCGGTGACTGCGCATACACCGCTTTGTTGAACTCCCAGAATTTGCCCTGTGCGGCGGCGGCGCGACCCGCGCGGGCTGCCGCGATCGATTGCTCACCGAAGATCGGCAGGTCGCGCCATTCGATTCGCAGCACGCCTTCGTTCACGTACTTCTCGACCAACGCCGGTTCGGTGTCGCGGCTGAACACGGCGCAGAACTGGCAGCGGTAGTCCGCATATTCCACCAACACCACGGGGGCGTCCGCGGACCCCAGCGAGAGGGGGTCACCGCTGATGCGGCGTGACTGATCGCCAACCGGTCCCATCACGGCGGCCTCTGGCTGCGCCGCTGTCTCAGATGCCCCTTCCCTGTTCTGGCCGATCAAGAGGAATCCGCCGAGCACGACGGCCACCAGTAGCAAGATGCCGAGCAGCCAAACTTGTCTGCGGATTCCAGGGTCGTAGCGTCTTGATCCCACAGATGACCTCTCGAGCAGATTGGCGTCTACACGCCTCTACACGCCATCAGGATTGCCACTACAACCACCGAGGGATGAGTCTTGTGGTGGGGACTGCCCTCGGTTTGATTGAGGAATAGTCAAATCCTGCCCATCCAGGGTCGTCAGGTACTTCGGACACTGGTACGTCGAGGCGACGGTTCCGGGGCCGATGTCGGCGGGTCGATCGGGAGCTTTCCCTTGTAGAACGCCGTTTCAGCCCGCACCAACGCTACCAGATTCGGCGGATTGGGAGCCTGCCGGTGAATCTGGGCGGATGCGATCAGCTTGTGAGTTGTTGCCATCTTCGTCGTATGGGGCCCGAACTCTCAAGTCGCCGTCGCTCGAGGCGGAAGTGGCTCCGCGCCGCGCCCGAACCAGTCGCCGTAGCAGGTCCGGGCCGGCGAGTGCGCTAGTCCAGTACCTCTTCTACCGTCACATCCTCTACCGGCCGCGCCATCTCCTGGCGGTAGTGCCAGGCTCCGAGGGCAGTGCCGATCAGCAGGAGGGCGACCAGGATCGTGACTACGGCCGGCATCAGCCAGGGCACCTGGTTGAGGAATCCGCCTGCGTAGAAGCCGATCAGCAACAGCACAGGCGCCCACAAGACTGCTCCGATGCTGCTCGCGACGGTGTATCTGGTGTGGTTCATTCGCGCCGCGCCCGCAACCAGTGGGCACAGGGTGCGCACCCACGGAATCCATCGAGCGACGAGAACTGCCCAGAAGCCATGCCGCTCCAACAGAATGTTGACGCGGTGGAGGTTCGTGTAGTTGAGGTACTTGCCGCCCTTGCGCGCGAGGATGTGGTTGCCGCTTCGGTGACCGATCGCGTACCCCACCTGGTTACCGCAGACAGCGGCGATAATCGCCCCTACGGACAGCGCCCATACGTGCCCGGTGCCCGACGCATGATTGGCGAGGATGATCCCAGCGGTGATCAGCATCGAGTCGCCTGGAAGGAAGAGGCCCAGGATCACCGCACACTCGATGAACACGAACGACAGGACAATCAACCAAACCAGTGTGGGCCCGGCCGACGCGACAAACCCGAAACCTTCCGATGCCGAGACGACCATCGTCAGCGAGCTACCCCCGATTGTGTTCAGCTCGAGGAAGTGGGATCAGTCGGTGCGGCGACCGGTTGCGTGTACTCGGCGGTGGAGCCGGCGCCTCGGCGGGACTTCAGGAAGCGCTTCACCACCTCGACGATGATCGGTACCACGGACACGAAAACGATCAACAGGAAGATCACGTCGACATTGGCGCGGATGAACTCGATCTGGCCGAGTAGATAGCCGAGAAGCGTGACACCGGTGCCCCACAGGATGCCGCCCACGACGTTGTAGGTCAGAAATAGCGAGTACTTCATCTTCGACGCGCCGGCAACGACCGGCGCGTACGTTCGCACGATCGGGACGAACCTGGCGAGGATGATCGTGATCCCACCGTACTTCTCGAAGAAGGCGTGAGACTCGTCGATGTACTTCTTCTTGAACACCCGTGCGTCGTTGGTCTTGAACAGGGCGGTTCCTCCCTTGCCGCCGATGAAGTAGCCCACCTGGTCGCCGAGGATGGCGGCGATCGGGATCAGGACGAGCAGCACTCCGATTGGGGCGAAGGGTTCGATCTCCGTCGACTTCGACGCGGCGATGAGACCTGCGGTAAAGAGGAGGGAGTCGCCGGGGAGTAAGGGGAACAGCAGTCCGGACTCGATGAAGACGACGAGGAGGAGTCCGATTAGGACCCAGGTGCCGAAGGAGTTGAGGAGGTTGACGGGGTCGAGGAACCCCGGCAACAACGCCAGGTTGGTCACGGAATCCGATGCTGCCTGCACAATCACGCGTATTAGCGTACCGGTAGTCGACATCTGCTCGGATACGGCGGATCATCGAGGTCGCGTCGTTTCGCTGATCGGCGGAATCGAGGCGCTCGAGAGCCTCTGTGAGGTGTACGACGTTGGTATTGCCATACTGCTAGGACCACACTGTGCGCCGCGCTTGATCGCGCCCGCCCGGAATCAACTCGATTATGGAGGACTGCCGCCGTGCCAATCGCAACTCCCGAGGTCTATGCCGAGATGCTTGGTCGAGCCAAGGAGCACTCTTTCGCTTTCCCGGCTATCAACTGCACTTCTTCCGAGACCATCAACGCCGCGATCAAGGGTTTCGCAGACGCCGGAAGCGACGGCATCATCCAGTTCTCGACCGGGGGTGCGGAATTCGGTTCGGGTCTGGGCGTCAAGGACATGGTGACCGGCGCTGTCGCGCTTGCTGAGTTCGCACACGTGATCGCCGACAAGTACGACGTCACGATCGCGCTCCACACCGATCACTGCCCGAAGGAGAAGCTGGACGGTTTCGTGCGTCCACTGCTCGAGATTTCTCGCCAGCGGGTGAGCGAAGGCCGCAACCCGTTGTTCCAGTCCCACATGTGGGACGGCTCAGCTGTGCCGATCGACGAGAATCTGGTGATCGCGAAGGAACTGCTGGCGTTGTCGAAGGCGGCGAACATCATCCTCGAGGTCGAGATCGGCGTCGTTGGTGGCGAAGAGGACGGTGTCGAAGCCGAGATCAACGACAAGCTGTACACGTCGCGCGAAGACTTCGAGAAGACCGTCGACGTCCTGGGGGTCGGTGAGCACGGCAGGTACCTGCTCGCTGCGACGTTCGGCAACGTGCACGGCGTCTACAAGCCGGGCAACGTCAAACTCGATCCCGAGGTTCTCAACGCCGGGCAGAAGGCTGCTGCCGCGAAGCTGGGTCTGGCTTCCGATGCGAAGCCGTTCGACTTCGTGTTCCACGGCGGATCAGGTTCGCTGAAGTCCGAGATCGATGAAGCGCTGAGCTACGGCGTCATCAAGATGAACGTCGACACCGACACCCAGTACGCGTTCAGCCGTCCGATCGCCGGACACATGTTCACCAACTACGACGGTGTGCTCAAGGTCGACAACGAAGTCGGCAACAAGAAGGTCTACGACCCGCGCAGTTACCTGAAGAAGGCCGAGGCCGGCATGACCGCCCGTGTCATCGAGGCCTGCAACGACCTGAAGTCCACTGGACGCTCCGTTTCGAAGTAGACCGGTCCCGCTGGTTTGCCATATCCGGTGACCACCGCTACCGCGCAACCACCGTCGTTCAGAGAGGGTCGCAGATCTTCCAGGAGCCGTCGACCCTTTCAAGGTTGAATGTGCGCCACGATTGCTCGTTCGGGTCGGCCGTGGTGTGCGCTTCGACTTGCGCGATGGCGGTGTCATCGGTGATCTGCACCGCATCGACGTCGCCGACCACCGGGATGTTCTCCTGGGTCACGGCGACCCGATGGACCTCAGCAAATTCATTATCGGGAATTTGCTGGTAATACTCGGCCAGGCTGCCGCACGTGCTGGTGCGGAGCGTTGCGAGATCGCCCTCAGCGAGTGCCGCGACGAACGTGTCGATTGCTCGCTGCACCTGGGCCTGGGGTGAGTTCGCGACCCGGTCGTTGTAAGCCACCGCGCCGGCGGCGACGATAGCGGCGAGGACGATGACGCCGGTGGTGACCGCGGCGAACAACCACGGCTTTCTGCGTTTCTTGGCGTTGGGGGCGCGCGGGGGAGTGCTTTGCGCGGTGGGCAGCACCCGCTGGGGTGTTGCCCTCGAACGGGCCGCGGTAGTCGGCGGCTGCTGCACGGCGCCGGCGGCCGCGGCCGCCTCGGACTCAGCGTTCGGTTCAGGGGTCTGTGAGGTCGCCTCGAACTTTCCTGGATTCGGTTGCGCCGCCCCGGCCGGTTCTCGTGTCGGCTCTGAGGCCTCATGCCTCGGTTCCGCTTCTGAAGCCTCGGGCAACGGTGTGGCTTCTGAGGCCTCAGGCCTCGGTGTCGATTCGCCCTTCGTCGGATCCTCCACGCGCGCCCCTCGTTCCGCAGAAATGTCTGTTGGGGGCAGCCTATCGACATCAGTCTGTGGTCGAAGGCAGTTCGAAGGACGCGTGGCGGCCGCAGGCTGATTCTGTCGTACAAGGCAGAATGGGCGCATGACGTCTTTCGGTGACCTCCTCGGCCCGCAGCCCACGTTGCTTCCCGGGAACGACGAGGCTGAGTCGGCTTTGTTGAACCATGAGGACCCGGCTGCCGTCGCAGCCGCCCACCCCACTGCATCGATCGCGTGGGCTTACCTGGCGGAGGCGTCGTTCGACGCGGGGGAAACCGTTGCGGCCTACGCATACGCGCGCACCGGATACCACCGTGGTCTCGACCAGTTGCGACGCAACGGCTGGAAGGGCTTCGGCCCAGTTCCCTACAGTCATGAACCCAACCGCGGGTTCCTGCGCTGTGTAGCAGCCCTGGCTAAGTCGGCGAAGGCCATCGGCGAGTCGGACGAGTACGCGCGCTGCCTCGATTTGCTCGAGGACTGCGACCCCCGAGCTGCCGAAGCGCTTGGCGTCGGCTAGCGCCCTCAGCACCGCGAAGGCCCGCAGCCGGAAGGGGCTGCGGACCTCGGTTCAGCGTCTCCGAGTGTCGGCATTGCCGATTCTGCAGTGCGCGGTGGCCGCCGCGGGTGCTTGGTGGGTAGCCACAGAGATCATCGGACACGCCTCCCCGTTCTTTGCGCCCATCGCAGCGGTGGTGTCATTGGGGCTGTCGCTCGGCGCCCGGTTGCGTCGATCGGTCGAACTGGTTGCGGGCGTCACGATCGGCATCGGCGTTGGCGACCTTCTCATCGCGGCCATCGGTACGGGAACCTGGCAGATCGCGCTCGTGGTGGGGCTGGCCATGTCCGCGGCGGTATTGCTCAACAGCGGTCCCATCTTCTCGATGCAGGCGGCCAGTTCGGCCGTCCTGGTCGCGACGCTCTTGCCGCCGGGCGACAGTGCGGGAGTCGACCGCATGGTGGACGCTTTGACAGGTGGGCTGGTCGGTATCGCTGTCGTGGCGGTAATCCCCACGCACCCGATCGGGCGCGCCCGCAAGCAGGCGGCGAACATTTTGGGCACTGCCACCGAGGTGCTACGGATGGTGGCCGACGGATTGGTGTCCAACGACGACAAGCCCATCGAAGAGGCGCTGCAGAAGGCTAGAGCCACGCAAGGTTCCATCGACAGCCTGCGGGCACAGCTTGCGGGTGGCCGAGAGATCAGTCGGATCTCGCCGTTGTACTGGAATACCCGAGGGCGACTCGATCGACTGTCCGCAGCCGCTGACCCGCTCGACAACGCGTTGCGAAATATGCGAGTGCTGGCCAGGCGTTCGCTCACGCTGGTGCGTGACGACGAAATTCTCAACCCTCGTCTGGTCGACCAGGTGGAAAAACTCGCCCACGCGGTGGAAACCCTGAGGCAGATGGCGCTCGCCGATCCTGGTCAGCAACCGGATCAGGCCGAGGCGGCGAGGGTTCTGCGGTCGGTAGCTTCCGGGCTGAAACCGGAACTGGTAGAGAACGCGGGCCTGTCCGCGACGGTGGTGTTTGCGCAGGTTCGCTCCCTGACGGTCGATCTGTTGCGGGTTGCAGGCCTCGAGCGCATCTCTGCCATCGCAACGTTGCCGCCCACGGTCGAGAATCCGGCGTATCCACCCGAACTCTGAACCGCGCACGGTTGAAACATATGCGTAGTTGTGCATATGATCGGGCGGAGTTCAGGTGGAAGGGGTTGCCTAATGGGCGTCGGGCACGGTCATTCACACGGCGGCACGGGCGGTGGCGGCGAGACAGGTCCGTCCCGGGGGCGCATCCGGCGCATGATCGTGGCATTGGTCATCGTCGTCCTGTTTCTGATCCTCGAGGCGAGCGTCGGTCTGATCATCAACTCCCTGGCGTTGATTGCCGACGCCGGGCACATGCTCACCGATGTCGTCGGAATGTCGATGGGACTCGTCGCACTCCTGCTGGCACGCCGCGGAAGTACCGCCGCAGCTCGGACCTTCGGGTGGCACCGCGCCGAAGTGCTGACCGCAATGCTGAACGCCGCGTTGCTGCTCGGGGTTGCGGCCTGGGTGTTCTACGAGGCGATTACCCGGATCGGTGACGCACCCGAACTTCCGGGGCTGGCGCTGATACTCACCGCGACTGCCGGACTCGCAGCGAACATCGTCGTGATGGCGATGCTGCGCGCCGACTCGAAGGAGAGCCTGGCCGTCCGGGGCGCATATCTCGAAGTGTTTGCGGACGCTGTCGGCAGCGTCGGTGTCCTCATTGCAGGTGGTCTGATTCTGGCCTTCAACTGGACGTACGCAGACATCGTCGTCGGTGTCCTCATTTCGCTGTGGGTGGTGCCGCGCGCAATCAAACTCGCGGCGGCGGCGCTGCGGATTCTGACCCAGGCCTCACCCGCCGACGTGGACGTCGAGACGGTGCATGCCGACCTCGCCGCGCTGCCCGGAGTAACCGGAGTTCACGACCTGCACGTGTGGACACTGACGACCGGCATGGATGTGGCGACTGTGCACCTGACCACCGATTCCGACCCCTCCGCAGTGCTGGAGGCCGCCCGTGCCGTACTCGAAGCGCACCACCTGCCCCATGCGACGGTGCAGGTGGAGTCGACCACGAACGGGCGGCACTGCGCGGAGAACGTCACCTGGTAGCGATTCGAGGCTTCGGTGTCGAGATCATCGAGGGACCATCACTTGATGAATCGCTTGATGCCCTTGCCGGGTCGCCAGAAGTCGATGTACATGTGATCTCCGTCGACCGTGGTCAACACAACTTCCTCGAGGTCGAGTTCGAAGACGTCAGCCTCGGGAGCCTCGCCGGGGTCGTGATCGTATCGATCGACATAGTGATCGAGGATCCGCTTCTTCCGCTCTCCGAGAATTTCCTGAGCGCGGCCGGTGATCTTGGCGTCGCCGCCTTCCATCGAGTGGTGGCCAGGGTTGCTGTGGAGCGAGAACCGCGGATCCCGTTGCAAATCTTGCACTTTCCGGGCTCCCACCATCGACCCGAGCAGGAGTGAGCCCTCATAGATCTCCACCTCGGTGCCGCTGACGCGCGGCGAGCCGTCAGTGCGCAGTGTCGCCAGGACGTGGTGCTTGTGGGCCTCGAGGCGCGCTGCGACGGCGCGAGCCAGGTCCGGGGCTTCGGTTGCGAACGTGGTCCAGTTGGTCATGCCGATCAGTGTGTACCGGTATCCCTGACAGGTTGTGTCAGCAATTTTGTCTAGACTCATCACATGCGGTCGAGCCGACTCGTCGAGCTCATGCTGCGGCTCGAAGGCAGCCGGGGTGTCACCGCGCAGCGCCTCGCGGAGGAACTCGGCGTGTCGGTACGAACCGTGTATCGCGATGTCGCGGCACTGTCGGCGGCAGGTGTTCCGGTGTGGACCGAGAGCGGTCCTGGCGGCGGTGTGCGCCTGCTCGACGGCTGGCAATCGAAACTCGGCGCGATGACCGGCGCCGAGACGTCGGCGCTGATGCTGCTCGGGGTGCCGTCCATTGCCGAGGACCTCGGGCTCCGCCACGTCGCCACCGCTGCACAATCGAAGTTGTTGAGGGCCTTGCCTCTTCCACTTCGGGCGGACGCACTCGCGTGGCGTGACCGCCTGTACGTGGATGCACCCGGGTGGTTCAACCGGCCTCGCGATGTCGGCCACTTACCCGATGTTGCCGTAGCCGTCCTCGAAGGGCGGCGGTTGCGCGTGTCCTACCGCACGGGAAGACGGGCGGCGACGCGAACTCTCGATCCTCTGGGCCTGGTCGCGAAGGCCGGCGTGTGGTACCTCGTCGCCCGGCACCGTAGCCGCGCGTTGTCGTACCGTGTGTCGAGGATTGCGGAGGCGATCGTCCTGGACGAACCGGCGACGCGGCCCGACGCCTTCGATCTGCCGACGTGGTGGGCGGACTCGGTTGCCGAGTTCGACCGGGCTCTGCTGCGATTCGACTGCCGCGTGCGCCTGTCCGCCGCGGCGTGGCGGCGGCTCCCACATGTCATCGGCGTCGAGGCGGCCCGTGTCGAACCCGGACCTCCCGACGACGACGGATGGCTGACACTCGACCTGCGGCTCGAGGCTGAGGATGTCGCGCTCGATCAGCTCACCTCGCTCGGATCCGAGGTGGAGGTACTCGAGCCGCAGTCGTTGCGGGACGCACTGCGCGCCGTCGGCGCTGCGATGATGCACCGCAACCGCTGACGCGCAGGTGCTGCCGCCGTGGGGCAGGTGGAGATCAGGATGCGAGGATTCGGCGGAGTTGACGCGCCTGTCCTGCGAGGCGGCCCGTCGAGGTGCGAAGTTCGGATTCGTCAACGCAGAGGTCATCGGTGGCCCAGACCGTGCGGTGGCGAAGATGGTGCCATTGCTCGTCCACCGCTTTGTGCAGTTCGTTGGCGAGAGGTTGAGATGTGCTCACGGGTGGGAAGTACGCACTGAACTCGACGGTAGGGATGGCGACAACCGTGTCGAGTGTGGCGAACAACCCTGGCGGTAGGGCGTCGAGCAACACGGCCGACCGTTCCTGCGCGCTGAACTCGATCGACGACAGCAGGCGAATCCACACCTCGAATTCCGGGTCGGAGCCGCCCGCGAAAGGCCGCGCTGCATTGATCGGGCGGATGTCGAGGTATCGGGAGAATGGCACGAAGTCGACCGGAATCTCCAGCGGGGGAAGCTGTTCCGGATCCACGCTTCCGACGTCCGAGGAGCCGGCGGGCCAGGAGCGTGCGTCGCCGCCGGTGTCGCGGGTAAGGCGGACCAGCGCGCCGGCGGAGTCGGCGATCGACGCCCGGACACTGGGCGTTCTCCCACCGTGCTCGACGTCGACCCGAACGTTCACTGGGCCCGGATCGACAGGCCTGGTGAGGTGGGCTGCCAGGGCGACCGGTGTCGCGGTGGTCTCGGCCGAGGCGGCGTGCAGCATCGAGGCTACGACGAGCCCACCGTGCAGACCGCCGAAACCGAGCCAGCTGGAATCGAACTCGGAAGGGAAGGTGGTTGTGGTCGAGGGAATCATCGGGTCACCTCCATGGTGTGTGGATTGCGGGAACTCATTCCGAGAGAGGTCACGGCCGCACCGACTGCTGCTGCGACGATCAGCCACCAGGCGAGGACGAAGGCGGAATGGGTGTCCTCGTAGCCCACGGCGGTGCCGACCACCGCGACGAGCACGCTGACACCGATCACGGTGCCGATCTGCCGATTCATGTTGACGACGGCACTGCCGGTGGCCGATCGAGCCTGCGGAATGTCCGCGGTGGCAGTCGAGAGGATGGTTGGGAGCGCGAAGCCTACGCCGACACCCGCTATCAACAAGCCGGGGAGGAACTCGGTGACGTAGTCCGGTTGCTCTCCCACCGCGGACAGGATGAGCAGCGTGCCCACCGCCCACAAGAGGCTTCCTGTAGCGGCGATGCCGCTGGCGGAGAAGCGCCGGGCCAGGAGCTGTCCGACGATGGCGAAGAGTGGAACGAGCATCGGCCCGGGAGCGATCGCGAGTCCGGTCCTGAGTGCCGAGTATCCCCAAACCTCCTGAAGCCACAAGATATTGGCCAGTAGTCCGGCGGCGAACGCCGCACTGAATACCACCGCGGTGATGTTCGACCACGCGAACGTGGGCACCTTCAGCAGAGCAGGTTCGATGAGTGGTGACCGGTGACGGCTGTTCCTCCACCAGAACAGAACCAGGGACGCGACGGCGAGTCCGAATGCGAGGGTGACCCGGACATCGCCCCAACCCCATTCCGGCCCTTGGACCAACCCGAGTGACAACGCGCCGATACCAGCGATGAGCACCGCCGCGCCGACGAGGTCGAGGTCGGTGTCGGGTCCGGCGGGTCGGCTGCCGGGCACAGCGCGGGTCGTGACGATCAGCAACGCGATTCCGATCGGAATGTTGATGAGGAACGCCCATTGCCAGGAGGCCTCTACGAGGATTCCACCGACGACGGGGCCGAGTGCTGCCGCTGCCGCTCCCGTTGCCGCCCAGACGCGGACGGCGAGGGCGCGGCGGTTTTGGGGGAGAACCTCGATCAACAGTCCGAGGCTCGCCGGAGTCAAGGCAGCGGCACCGACCGCCTGTAGTACGCGGAAGGCGACGAGGAACCACAGTGACGGACTCAGAGCACAGGCGGCGCTCGCGACTGTGAACAGGGCCAGTCCCAGCGCGAACCCGCGTCGGCGTCCGATGCGGTCGGCCCACCGGCCGAGTGGAACCAGCAGTGCTGCATAGACGATCGCGTAGCCGTTGAGGATCCAGCTGAGGTCGCCGAGCGAGTTGCCGGGGTAGCTCTCGGCTATGTCGCCGAGCGCGACGTTCACGATGAAGAGATCGAGGCTCGCGACGAACGGTGCGCCGCACAGGACAGTGAGGAGAGGGGCGAGTCGAACCGGGTGACCCACCTGACTATGTATGGCCATAGTCAGGACCGTAAGAGCTGGCTATGCATTTTGCAAGTCAGGTAGCCTGGTGTCATGAATGCGGCACGACTCGACGGCCTCCTCGCAGACCGGGATGCCTGGAGCCCCACTCACTGCTCGATCGCCAAGGCGATGGACGTCGTCGGAACGCGATCGGCGATGCTGATCCTGAGGGAGGCCTACTACGGGACGACTCGATTCGACGACTTCGCGCGGCGGGTCGGTATCACCGAGGCCGTTGCCGCCTCCCGACTGCGTGAGTTGACCGCCGAAGGGCTGTTCGAGCGACAGCCGTACAAGGATCCGGGGCAGCGGACGCGGTACGAGTACGTGCTCACCGAGAAGGGTCGCGACCTATTGCCCGCGGTTCTCGCCCTCATGCAATGGGGCGACAAATACCTGCAGGGTGCGCGAGGCGGGCCCATCGGGATGTCGGACGACACGTCGGGCGAACCCGTGCGCGTGGAGGTGCGTAGCCCGGAGCGGGAGGTCCCACTGTCGGACCTCCGGTTGACTGCCAACTTCAGCGAGGCGGACGTGCGACGCGTGCGGGGCGAGGCGTCGCGGTAACCCGACCTCGGCTGGAAGAGTCACCCATTCTGGCGTCGTGACGCCGACAATGCACAGCATCAAGAGCGTCGTCGCTGTCAACGCGACTGGCGTTGTGTCGAAATTCGTTGCGGTGGGATCGAATCGAGGTACGGTCCATTGCCGACCACCGTCAACTGGTGCTGGTCGACGGGGTCTTCGAGAAGGGGGTTCGGATGGAAACCGATCCATGGCGAGAAACGCCGACATTGAGCGGCGAGTTCGTATTGTTGCGTCCGACGCAGATGTCAGACGCGGCCGGGCTTGCCAGAGCACACGACGGCGATACCTTGCGTTACTTCCCATTCGGGATCGAATCGCTCCCGCCGAGTCGAGAAACCCTTCGTCATGCACTGGATTCGGGGCGTCAGACAATGACGCAAGTGGATGCCCGAACGGGCCAGATCATCGGTATGACCGCCCTGTACAACATGAGCGAGCTGCATCGCCGAGTGACGATCGGCTACACCTGGGTTTCACCCAGCGTGCGCGGATCGGCGATAAACCCGGAGTCCAAGCTACTGCTGCTCGACCACGTCTTCGGAACTCTCGACGCCGCCCGCGCCGAGTTCAATGTCGACGATCTGAATGTCCGCTCGCGTCGGGCAGTGACGGCGCTCGGGGCGAGCGAGGACGGAGCCTTGCGGCGACATGCGCGTCGACGAGACGGGACCTGGCGAACGACGATCGTCTTCTCCGTGATCAGTGAAGAGTGGCCCTCGGTTCGCGCCGGACTCGTCGAGCGGATACACAGCAGGTCCACGCGGCAGTAATCCTGGTGGCACCCGCGGCAGGTCAGAGCCAGAAGCGCATCAGCAGGTTGCCGACCTGGGCGTAGATCTCGGGAACCCCGGACAGTTCGAAGAGGCTGTAGATGGCGTCGAAGAACACCACGTTGATCGACGGCACGAAGAGCATCGCCACCAGTAGCAGCAGTCCGTAGGGCTTGAACGGACCGAGCGCCCGCCTGGTCTGCGGCGACAGGAACGGTTCGAGCGCACCGTACCCATCGAGGCCCGGAACTGGGATCAGGTTGAGTACCGTCGCCATCACTTGTAAGAAGGCCAGAAAGCTCAAGCCCGCCCAGAACACTCGATGGTCACTTCCAAGTCCGAACAGCCGGATCACGACGAGGAGGGTCACCGCCGATATGGCGTTGACCATTGGCCCGGCCAGGGACACCCTGGCCTGCACCTTCGGCGAGAACAGTCCGGATCGGACGTAGACGGCGCCACCGGGTAGTCCGATGCCACCGAGGGCGATGAACAGGATGGGCAGGCCGATCGACAGCATCGGGTGGCTGTACTTCAGTGGGTTGAGCGTGAGGTACCCACGCACCTCGACATCGGTGTCGCCGTTCCGCCACGCGGTGAAGGCGTGCGCGAATTCGTGCAGGCACAGGGTCACCACCCAGCCCCCGACTACCAGCAGGAACACACCGGTGTGGCCGAGCACTGAGTCGAGTGGGGCGCGCCAGGCGATCACCCCACCGATGACGGCGACAGCGACGACCACGAGGAACACCGGGCTCGGGCGCACGGCTGTGGATCGCGCTCCGGGAGAACTCATCGCCCACCGCCGGAGAGGCCCTCGACATCGGCGAACAGACGCTGTCGGCGGGTGTTCGGGTCTGTGTGGTCCGAAACAAACCTGCCGCCCCGGGAAGGCGATATCGGGGGCAGGAGCCCAATCTGTCGTTCGACCACCGGCTGCTCCCCTCTGGGTCGGTTCTCGGTGTGATCCGTGTCGGAAATTGTCCGGATTCGCCGGCGTAAGCGCTACCGGACCAGCAACCACTCCTCGTGGTGCCGATAGAACGTCGAACGCGCGAGTTCACGTGGGTGGGGAATTTCGTCCCGGGTCACGACGGCAGCCGGAGATCCGAGTTGGACGGCACGGCCCTCGACCCAGCGGCGCGGCCGCCACCGACTGCGAGGTGCGACCGAAGCCCGCAAACCTGGCATCTGTGGGGTCGGGATGATCTTCATCTTCGCTGTCGTCCCCGAGAACAACAGGGTGTCGTCGGCGTAGGCCTCACCGACCAGGGGACCCCCATCCGGGCCGGTCACGGTGGCACACCCGACCAAGGCTATTCCGGCGTCGTCGCGAATGAGGGGGACGCGTTGAGCGGTTCCCTTGAGTGCGGTGCGGGCCCCGCGGGCCCCGGAGGACAAGTGGTAGGCGTCGGTCGCGTCCGAGTGATGCTCGGCGACGTACGCAACTTCGATGTGCAGGCGTTCGGTGCGCATCAACCGGGTCAAGGTGGCAGCCAGCGCGGCGTCGCTTCCCACCACGATCAGTCGTGGATCCGATACCACCTGCAGTTTGGAGAAGACCTCGTCGAAGTTGTCTTTGTCCGGGACGGTGGGTGCATTGGAGGTCGGGATCGAGCCCAACGGTAGGGGAAGCGGCACATCACCGCATTTGAGCACTACGGGTGTCACGCCACTCCTCGCCCGGTTTCCCGCCGCGATTGCCGCAGCTTCCCTATTCTTTTGGTCATCCTAGCGTCGACTCTCACGCGTGCGGCGAGGGGTTTCAACTGCTGCCACGGTTAACTAATTGTGTGTGGGGGCGGGTCGGCCGGCCAGGTTGGTCGCGACAACCGCCGGGCGCGGTGGCCTCCGATTTCGCATCCGCCGTACCGTGAGGTCTGCCCTGTCCGCACTCGGCTAGACTGTTCCTTCGGCCCACTGCCTGGAAACTGCAGGACCACGCAGTCGGATAAGACTGCACGTCGATCGTAGGAGACAACCTCATGCCGGCAATCGTCCTCATCGGCGCCCAATGGGGCGACGAGGGCAAGGGCAAAGCGACCGATCTACTGGGCGGACGCCTGCAGTGGGTGGTGCGGTACCAGGGTGGCAACAACGCCGGGCACACGGTGGTTCTCCCGAACGGCGACATGTTCGCCTTGCACCTGATTCCGTCCGGAATCCTCACCCCGGGCGTGACCAACGTCATCGGAAACGGTGTGGTGGTCGATCCGGGAGTACTTCTGAATGAACTCGCCGGGCTCGAAGAGCGGGGTGTCGATACCGGTCGACTGCTGCTCTCGGCTGATGCGCACCTGATCATGCCCTACCACGTAGCCATCGACAAGGTCACCGAACGCTTCCTCGGGGCAAAGAAAATCGGCACGACAGGCCGCGGAATCGGGCCCTGCTACCAGGACAAGCTTGCTCGAGTCGGCGTTCGCGTCCAGGACGTGCTGGACGAGAAGATCCTCACCCAGAAGGTGGAGGCGGCTCTCGAGTTCAAGAACCAGGTACTCGTCAAGATTTACAACCGCAAGGCACTGGACCCGCAGCAGGTGGTCGACGAGGTGCTAGAGCAGTCCGACGGCTTCAGGCACCGAATTGCCGACACCAGGCTGGAACTGAACCGGGCGCTCGAACGCGGAGAGACCGTTCTGCTGGAAGGCTCGCAGGGCACGTTGCTCGATGTCGACCACGGCACCTACCCCTATGTCACTTCGTCCAACCCGACGTCCGGCGGGGCGGCGGTCGGTTCGGGCATCGGCCCCACCCAGATCACGACGGTGCTGGGAATCCTCAAGGCGTACACCACCCGTGTCGGATCGGGTCCCTTCCCCACCGAATTGTTCGACGAGAGTGGCGAGTACCTCGCGAAGGCCGGCGGCGAGGTAGGCGTCACCACCGGACGTGCCCGACGCACGGGGTGGTTCGATGCCGTGATCGCCCGCTACGCGACGCGTGTCAACGGCATCACCGACTATTTCCTTACCAAACTCGACGTGCTCAGCAGTCTCGAGACGATCCCGATCTGCGTCGGCTACGACGTCGACGGTGTCCGGTATGACGAGATGCCTATGTCGCAGAGCGACATTCACCATGCCAAGCCCATCTATGAGGAGATGCCTGGCTGGTGGGAAGACATATCGCACGCTCGCACCTTCGACGAATTGCCTCAGAACGCACAGAACTACGTGCTACGCCTCGAGGAACTGTCCGGTGCCTACATCTCCTGCATCGGTGTCGGCCCCGGCCGTGACGAGACCATCGTCCGCCGCGACGTGGTGCGGTAGGCCGTTCTTGCGCCGACGGTGGCGGCAACTATTGCGGTCCAGTTGAGAAAATCTGGTCTGCACGATCCTCAATTGGCCTGAAATTGGCTTTGAAATGAGTGGCCAACCAGTCGATACTGGACTGCATGATGACTCGAGCGCTCGGTGCCCACTCGTTGGCCAGGGACCTGGGCAACTGGCAGGACGACAGCAATCGGCGCTCGGCGGCGCGGCCGGCTTACCGGGCGCTCGCCGAGGGAATCCGGCTCCTCGTCCACGACGGCCGAATTCCACTGGGTGTCGCGTTGCCGAGCGAGCGTGAACTGGCATCTGTTCTGGAACTGAGCAGGACGACGATCACGTCTTCCTACTCGGTGTTGCGAGACGAGGGGTACCTGATCAGCCGTCAGGGGTCGCGGAGCACGGTGGCTCTGCCGCACGGCACGCGGCAGAACGGGCTGATGTTCCGTGCCCATCTGCCGGACTCCGACAATTCCGTGGTCGACCTCAGCTACGCCGCGATGGCTGCCCCGGCAGAGGCGGTAGAACAGGCGTATTCTGCTGCGCTGCAGTCTCTCCCGCAGTTCTTGCCCACACACGGTATGGAGCCGGTCGGGATCGCAGCCCTGCGGGACGTAATTGCCGAACGGTATCGGCGACGCGGCTTGGACACTGCGCCGGAGCAGATCATGGTCACCTCGGGTGCGCAGCACGCCCTGCGACTGCTGCTGTCCGTGCTGACGGCGCCGGGGGACCGAGTGCTGATCGATCACCCCACCTATCCCAACGCACTCGAGGCGATCCGTCGGGTCGGCGCCCGTCCGGTTCCCGTTCCGATCCGCCCTGAAGCCGGCTCGTCCGGGGCCTGGGATCTCGACGGTGTTCGGAGCGCGGCCCGGCAGACTGCCGCCCGGATGGCGTATCTCATCCCGGACTTCCACAATCCGACTGGGCTGTGCCTCGACGAGTCCGGCCGGGAGGAGTTGTCGAAGATCGCGCGCGAGACCCGGATGATGCTGGTCGTGGACGAGACGATGGTGGACCTGTGGCTCGACGCGCCGTCACCAGGTCCGGTGGCCGCGTACGGCCCTGGCAAGGGGAGCGCGGACGTCGTCACGATCGGTTCGGCCGCGAAGTCTTTCTGGGGTGGATTGAGGGTGGGCTGGATCCGTGCGGATCCAGCGTTGATCACGCGTCTGGCCGGGGCAAGGGCCGCGGTCGATCTCGGCACCCCGGTGATGGACCAGTTGGCCGCCGCTCACCTGTTGGCCGACGACGAATTAGTCCTCGCCCGACGTCGCGCCGAGCTGCGGGAACAGCGGAGTGCGATGCTCGATGCGCTCGCAGACCGACTTCCGGACTGGGTGCCGACCATCGGATCGGGCGGCATGTCGCTATGGCTGCGAATGACGGCACCGGTATCCACGGCGCTGGCGGCGACGGCCCCCAATTATGGGGTGCTGCTCGCGGCCGGACCCAGGTTCGGCGTCGAGGGGGCTTTCGAACGGTTCGTCCGGCTCCCCTACGCCCGGGTCGCTGATGACCTGCGGCGCGGAGTCAACGGTGTCGCGATGGCGTACGAGACTCTGGCCGTCGATCGGGACCTCGGCGAACCGCGCCTCGTCATCTGATGTGAGTGGCGAAGCGGGCCCACTTCGCCACTCACGCAGGGTCAGGTCCAGACGGAGTCGATGTCGACGGCCTCGCGGGCTGGGGGTGTGGGTGTACCGGCGGGGGTTCGCGAGAACCGGGGTGCGGGGGCGTGCTGCGTGACCCCGTCGAGTTCGATCAGCGAACCCCGCGCGGCAAGGTGCTCGTTGGAGGGCGCCTCGGCGAACGTCAGGACCGGGGTGACGCAGGCATCGGTTCCGAGGAAGATCGCGGCCCACTCGTCACGCGTCTTCGAGGAGAACTTCTCGGCAAAGACCTTCTTCATCTGTGGCCACGCCGACCTGTCCATCTGTTGCGGCAGATCGGCCGGGTCGAGTTCGAGTCCCTGCAACAGTTGCGCGTAGAACTGAGGTTCGATCGAACCGACGGCCATGTACTTGCCATCCGATGTCTCGTAGGTGTCGTAGAACGGGGCGCCGGTGTCGAGGAGATTGACGCCGCGCTCGTCCGACCAGATTCCCCGTCCGCGGAACGCCCACATCATGTGCGAAAGCGCCAGGGCTCCGTCGACCATCGCCGCATCCACGACCTGTCCCTTGCCGGATGTCTGGCGTTCCACCAGCGCCGACAGGATCCCGAAGATCAGGAACATCGATCCGCCACCGAAGTCACCGACCATGTTCAGCGGAGGTACGGGCCTTTCACCCTTGCGACCGACGGCGTTCAGGACGCCAGTCAGCGAGATGTAGTTGATGTCGTGACCCGCGGCAGAAGACAGAGGGCCTTCCTGCCCCCAGCCGGTCATCCGGCCGTACACCAGTCGTTCGTTGCGGGCGAGACAGACGTCGGGGCCCAGACCCATACGTTCGGTGACGCCGGGACGGAAGCCTTCGATGACGACGTCCGCGCGCTCGATCAGCTCGAGAACCTTTTCGATCTGCTCGGGGTCCTTGAGGTTCGCTTCCACGACACGGCGGCCGCGTTGAATCTGGTCGTACGGGCCGTTCGGCGGGATGATGCCTGGGCGTTGGACGCATACGACGTCGGCACCGAGGTCCGCAAGGAGCGCGCCGGCGTGAGGACCTGGTCCCAGGCCGGCGAATTCGACCACGCGAATGCCCGCGAGCGGGCCCTTCTTCTCTGGAGCTGGATCAGACACGCGAGTTCCTCATTCCGATACGAGACAAACCTGTCGAACAGACGTTAACGCGCTGGGCCGGACCTGTGCCCGGAACGCGAAACGGGCTTTGCATGGCAGTGGGGCGGTCGGTCGTTGATTCGCCGCGCCCGCTGGGTACGCGATCTTCGTCGGTCAAGAAGGTTGCGGCTTCATGGGGTTCGATGAATTCGGCACGATATCAGGGATGTCGGCGGTTTCGGGTACGCCCAGGACGAAGACGAGCAGTGCCAGAGCTGCGATTCCCGAGAGCACGAGCAGTGACAATTGGAAGCCTCCGGTGTCGGCGACGAATCCCGCCAGTGCGGGACTGAGGGCAGCCCCGATGCCCTGGATGGTGGTGGCGGCCCCGAGTGCGAGGTTGAAGTGGCCGGTGCCCCGCGTGAGGTCGGCGACCACCAGAACGAACATCGCGCCGTAGATTCCGGCGCCGATGCCATCGAGGATCTGGATGGAGATGACGTACAACGGAGTGACTCCCAGGGCGAACAACACGCCGCGCACCGGAAGAACGAGGAATGCGGCGAGGAAGATTGGTTTGCGGCCCCAGTCTTTTCCGTGTTTGGCGATCATGACCGCCATCGGGATCATCACCAACTGGGCGACGATGATCAGCGCCGCCTGGAACAGTGTGCCCATCCGCGCGTTGTTCAGGGCGAGTTCCTGACCGGTCAGCGGCAGCATGGCACCGTTGGCGAGCTGCCACAGCATCGTGGCCGAGCCCAATGCCAGAAGTGGGCGTGACTGAACCAGGACACCGAACCCGGATGGCTTCTTCCGGCCGCCTCGCGCGGCTGGATCACTGGGAGCGAGCCCGCGTGCGACATCGTTGTTGATGAGGCGGGGGTTGATCAACAGTGTGACGGCGGCTACCAGGACGGTGACGATACTGGCGAACCAGAATCCGGCTCTGATCGTGATGAGATACCCCGCAGCGCCGAAGACAACCGCACCGACCACGTTTCCGGCGTGATTGAACGCTGCCATTCGCCCTGTGCGGTAGGTGTAGGCGGCCGAGCCCACGAGCCCGAGAGCGATCGCGGCGATAGCCGGCGGAAACACTGCGCCGGCAATTCCGGTCCCCACTTGCGCGGCGGTGATGACCGAGAAGCTCGGATTGACGGTGACTGTGAAAGCGCCGATCCCGGTCGTCAATGCAGCAATGATGAGCAGGCTCCGCTTGTGTGGTGTCTTGTCGATCAAGCCGCCGATCGGTGTCTGCACTACCAGGCCGACGAGACCACCGATCGTCAGGACCAGCCCGATCTCAGAGGTACTCCAGCCGGGGACGCTCAGCAGATAGATGCCCAGGAACGGGCCGAGCCCGGACTGCACGTCTGCGAGGAAGAAATTGAGCCCGTCCAACGCCGCCAACGATTGGCCCAACGACGGTGAATGACTCCCGTGGTCCCGGCCTCGAGCCAGCCCGTCCGTCATAGCTCTTCCCACGTCTCTTTTCAGCCGGAGCTGCAGACCGGCAGTGGTGGCTCTGGTGCCGAACTTGGCGGCTACGGGCCCTGAATCGGAGGACTTGCTCCGCTGAGAGCGGCGCGATACGCCGAGAAGTTTTGCGACGAAAAAGTACCCGACACGGACTGATGCGCGATGAAGGTGGAGGGCGGGCGGTGTGGTATTTCGGCGTCACCGAAGGGCGATACTGCCGCACCCTGACGTCGGGGGTTTGCCACGAAAATGATTCCGCCCGCGCGCACGGTCGGCTTCGTGTCGGTGTCCTGCATCCACCGTGACAGTATGCCGCGAGGTCCGGTTTCAGGCCATTGCCTATCGCGGATGCCGGTATCCCACCCAGTCGCGTCGACGTGCACCCTGAGGGTCACTCTCGATCCGGCACGTTTCGTCGATGATCAAAGTTTCCCGGCGCTCGAGCGAGTACCGTGGCCATCCCGGACCGGGTGTCCCGTGCCTGGCGAAGTGCAGCCAGTGGGATTGGACGGTGTCGGTGACGGCCCGCAACCCGCGCCGTCCTCCGAGCGCCGTGAGGACGCGCATCGAGGGGCCGGTGGAACCGAACACCGCGAACAGCTCCGTCGCATGGGTTGCGCCCACGCCGAGGACGTGGAGCAACCGGGGCGCGAAGTCGTACCGGTAGCTGTAGGTCGGTGCCACGGCGGTATTGCCCTGGGCGCACAGAATCGACGGTTCCCAGAAGGACACGTCACCACCGAGTTCGGTGGCCGCCCGCCGACCGGGGTAACCGGGGTAGGCGGCGATGACGCGGTCCTTCACCGACCGGTCCAAGCGCGAGAACATCTTGTCGATCCGGTCGGGATTGGTGGGCAGGATGTCGTGTAACCAGGGAAAAACCGTGGCCTCATGGCGGTTCGTGCCGATGATGAGCGCAACTGGATGCCCGGATCCGGACGCAAAACTGTCGAGCGGGTGAGAGGGGAGGAAGGACCCGTCGACCACGGGAGCGAAAACCCTGGTTCCCGGTTCCTCGTCCGCGCCCCGATTCGCCAGCTTCATACCGGTTTTGACGAACTCGGCGCAGTCCGCAGTCTCGAGCCAGGTCGCGGCTCCGGATCGCGAAACCTCGGCGAGGGCGAGGAACTCGCGCGACCAGCGTGCGGCCCGCTCGGAGGAGTAGGCCGATGCGGCAGGAGCGCTCTCCGCGATGGCCCGGGCGAACAGGCCCTTCGCGGCCGGTGTGGCCATCAGTGTGGTGACGGCGTTGGCGCCCGCGGATTCGCCGAAGACGGTGACGTTGTCGGGGTCGCCGCCGAAAGCTGCGATGTTGCGGCGCACCCATTCGAGGGCGGCTACCTGGTCGCGGAGTCCCAGGTTGGAGTCGAAAGGTCTTTCCGGGGTGGAGAATTGGGTGAAGTCGAGGTAGCCCAGCGCGCCGAGGCGGTAGTTGATGGAAACGTAGACGATATCGCCGCGGCGCACGAGAGATTGGCCGCCATACAGCGGTGAGGCAGAGGACCCGCTCGAGTAGGCGCCACCGTGGATGAACACCATCACAGGTCGAGGCGTGTCCGACGGACGTGAGGGTGCAAGCACGTTCAGCGTCAAGCAGTCTTCATCCGAGGACGACACACCGCGCTGAGGCGCGCGGAACCCGAAGTCGGCGGCCTGTCGGACCCCTGACCACGACTCGGCCGGGTGTGGGGCCCGAAACCTCAACGCCCCGACCGGCGGGGCCGCATACGGAATGCCTCGCCACGCGATCAGGTCGTCGAGACGGCGGCCGCGGATGGTACCGGTATCCAAGTCGATCTCGAGTGCGCTCACAGTCCTCGCCCGTCGTAGCCCGCGTACCCCTCCCAGGCCAGTCTCCGCTCCCGTCGTGGGTCGTCGTGGACCGTGGTTACGGTGTCGAATATGAGCGTCGCTCTTCTATTCGTGTCGTACTGGGGCCAAGACGCCAAAGGCGTGCCAGTCGCTGCGAAATGCAACCAGTGACGCTGAACGGTATCTGTGACATTCCGCAGTGCGCGACGACCGCCGGGAAGGGTGAGCCCGCGTCCGATGAGTGTTTCGGCGACATCGAACACGGCAAACATCTCGAACCCGTGAGTGGCTTCCAGTCCGAGCCACTTCATGGCGCGGGGCGCGAAGTCGAAGCGGTAGCTGTACGTGGGGGCGTACTCGCAATGTGCTTGGGTCAGGTCCAGCGACGGTTTCCAGAAGGTCACATCGCCACCCAGGTCGACGGCCGCGTCCGGCGCCGGATATCCGGGATATGCCGATGTGATTCGAGCTTCGGCTCCAGGGTCGGTGAGCGCGAACATTTTCGTGATCTGGTCGGGGTCCGTCGGCAGCCCGCCGAGGAACCTCGAGAACAGTGTGCCTTCACGTTCGTTGGTTCCGATGATCATCGGCACCCGATGCGCGGAACCCTCGGTGAATGCGCTCAGGGGTGATTGCGGTAGGAAGTCACCGTCGATCACAGGGCCGAACGGGTGCAGTCCCGGTGTCTCGGACCCAATCTTCATTGCGAAGCGATCACCCGCCTTGCCGAGTGCGGCTGCAGGAAAGGTACTCAGGGCCTCGGCGGCGTGTGCGGGTTCGGCGCCGAGCTGAGACATGTAGTCGGCCGCCCACTTCGCGGCCCGGTCGGCCGTGGTGACGAGTCCTGGGGCAGAACTCTCCGCGATGGCCCGGGCGAACAGGCCCTTCGCGGCCGGTGTGGCCATCAGTGTGGTGACGGCGTTGGCGCCCGCGGATTCGCCGAAGACGGTGACGTTGTCGGGGTCGCCGCCGAATTCGGCGATGTTGCGGCGCACCCATTCGAGGGCGGCTACCTGGTCGCGGAGTCCGAGGTTGGAGTCGAAAGGTCTTTCCGGGGTGGAGAATTGGGTGAAGTCGAGGTAACCGAGCGTGCCGAGGCGGTAGTTGATGGAGACGTAGACGATATCGCCGCGACGCACGAGCGACTCGCCGCCGTAGATTGTGGTGGCTGACATTCCCATCGCGTACGCGCCGCCGTGGATGAACACCATGACCGGTCGTGACCCTGACTTTCCGGGCTTGGCCAGCACGTTGAGTGTCAGGCAGTTCTCGCTACTCGGCTGGTATCTGCCGGGCCGCAGCATGGTGAACTTCTTATTCTGAACCGCAGCGTCGCCGAATTCGCCTGCGTCGAGTTCTCCCGACCACGGCGTGACCGGTTGTGGGGCCCGCAGTCGCAGGGGACCGACGGGAGGAGCCGCGTAGGGAATCCCCCGCCAAGCGACCAGGTCGGCTATGCGACGGCCGCGCACCAGTCCTTCGGTCGTCTTCACCACAGTGTCGGTCCGCAGAGTGCTGGAAGTCATGAGTGAGACTCTACGAAAGGGGTCGGGGTCTGCGAGACTTCACCGTCTTTCTTCCAACAACCGCAACCACACCTCGCTGACGGTCGGAAACGACGGAACCGCGTGCCAAAGGGTCTCGAGCGGAACCTTCCCTACCAAGGCGACGGTTGCGGCATGGAGAAGTTCGGCCACCTCCGTGCCTGCGAACGTCGCCCCGACCAGGGTGTCAGTCGGCCGATCCACCACAAGTTTGGCGTGACCACTGAAGTCGTCCCGGGACAAAGATGACCCGGCAACAGCGATGTCGACCTCCACCGTCCCTACGTCGCACCCCGCGTCCCGTGCGTCCTTCTCGGTGATCCCGACAGCCGCGACCTGCGGGTCGGCGAACACTACCTGGGGCACCTGCCCGTTGTCGGCGGATGCCTGGAAACGGGCACCCTCCACGGGTCGGGACTCGGCACGCGCCGCGATCACGTCGCCGCAGACTCTGCCCTGGTATTTGCCCATGTGGGTGAGCAGTGCCCGACCATTGACGTCGCCGACGGCGTACAGCCACCCGTTCGCCGTCGTCAAATGGTCGTCTGTGACGACGTAGCCGCGAGAGTCGAGCAACCCCGGGTCAAGGCCGAGTTCGGAAGTTGCGGGGGTGCGTCCCGCCGCCACGACGATCTCGTCGACCACTATCGGGTCGTGGCCCGCCACGTCGAGGGTTGCCGGACCACCGTGGATCGAGCCGATCCCGGTGTCTCGGGAGTCAGATCGATCGACACGGTCGAGGGCCGCACCGAATAGAATCCGGGCGCCCTTCTGCTCGAGCGACCGCGCCACGAGTTCGCCGGCGAAGGGTTCGTTCTTCGAGAGCAGTCGTGGGCCGCGCACCACCATCGTCAGTTCCTCCACGCCCAGGTCGAGCAGCCAGGTCGCGCTCTCACACGCCACCACGCCGCCGCCGATCACCGCGACTCGGCGTGGGATCTCCTTCAAGTTCGTAGCGTCCCTCGAGACCCACGGCAGCGCCTCCCGTAGGCCGGGGACGTCGGGGATTGTTGCGGTCGTCCCGGTCGCGACGACGACAGCGTGCCGAGCGCGAAGAGAGCGCGACCCGTCGACCGTGACGGTCCTTTCCCCGACGATGCGCGCGGACCCGCGGATCACGTCGATTCCCTGCGCGTCCGCCCACATCACCTGCGACGAGTCGTCGTGGTTGCTGGTGAACGAGTCGCGACGAGCGAGGACGGCGTTCACGTCGAGTGTGTCTGCCCACACGCCCGGCATGTTGCGGGCTGCCCCGAGAACCTCGCTCGGACGAAGTAGCGCCTTGCTGGGAATACACGCCCAGTAGGAGCACTCTCCGCCTACGAGTTCGTGTTCGATCATGGCGACCGTTCGGTCGCTGCCCTCGATGGCGTAACTCGCGGCGTTCTCGCCCGCGGGCCCGCCGCCGATCACGATCACGTCGAATTCGTCCATGCTGCTCACCGATCCGGTCATATCTAGAACGGTATTCCGGTCGGCAACAGTGCCGCAGAACTTCCGGCCGGCGCTCTCGCCCGGTTACTTGGAGGTAGCTGCGGTAAAGCGGGCGTGTGGGCCCTAGGTGAGGCGTTGACGGCGGAGTCCGCGAAGAGTCCGATCAAGGTGACGACTCTGCTACCCGGCTTCATCGCACAGACATGTCTGGCCAGGTGGGGAACAGTGCGAAGATGATGGCGTCCCTCGACGAGGGCGTTACCGCGATGGTGTCGGCTGTGGAGAAGGAAGCGGACCGCGTCGCGCTGCCGGGACTCGAGTGGCAGGGAATCGACCTGGTGTTGCGGTTCCTTCCTCACACATGGACATCGAGGTTGGTGTAGGACTGAACCCATGGCGACCGCGCAGGAGTCCTCACCCATCGATGTGAAGCGGCCGCGGCCGCGGGTTCTCATCATCGGGGGAGGATTCGGCGGGATCTATGCGGCGCGGCGGCTCCGGGGCGCGGACGTGGACGTCACCTTGCTCGATCGTGGAACCAGCCACGTCTTCCAACCCTTGCTCTATCAATGTGCAACCGGGCTTCTCTCGGAAGGTGAGATCAGCAGCCCGTTACGCCATTTGCTGCGTGGGCATGGCAACGTGCACGTCGCACTCGGCGAGGCGCGCTCGATCGACCCTGACGCCAAAGTGCTCACGGCGAGCCGATTCGACGGGTCCGACTTCGATCTGCCCTATGACTACCTGATCGTCGCTGCCGGGATGCGTCAGGCATACCACGGCCACGACGAGTACATCCAGTGGGCGCCCGGCATGAAGACAGTCGACGACGCCCTGGCCATTCGACGAAAGTTGATCTCCGCCTTCGAAATGGCCGAATCGCTGCCGACGGCGAAGGAGCGTCGACCGTGGCTCACGTTCGCCGTCGCAGGAGGCGGGCCGACGGGAGTCGAGATGGCAGGCCAGATCCGGGAACTCGCGACACACTCCTTAGCTCACGAATTCCAGGCGATCGATCCGAGCGAAGCTCGTGTGCTCCTGTTTCACGGCGGCGATCGTGTTCTCCAGTCTTTCGACAGGAGACTGTCCGCAGGTGCCCAGAGGACGCTCGACAAGGTCGGAGTAGAAACACATCTCGGCGTTCACGTCACCGATGTCTGCGAGACCGGCATCGAAACCACGTCCGGCGACCAGGCCGGTATCAAGAAGTTCTACGAGACCCGCACGGTCCTATGGACGGCAGGTGTGGAGGCTGTGCCATTTGCCGCCGTTCTCGCGGATGCCCTTGGCGTGACGCAGACTCACGGTGGTCGAATCACCGTCGAACCCGATCTGACCGTGCCAGGTCATCCGGATATATGGGTGATCGGTGACCTGATGTCGCTGAAGGACCTTCCCGGTGTCGCCGAGGTGGCCATGCAGAGTGGCAAGCATGTCGGTGGCTGCATTGCCCGGATGGTTCCTGGGGGCTCACCCGACCGGAGACCCTTCAAATACCGTGATTTCGGAAGCGCGGCCTATATCGCCCGCAGACAAGCCCTCTTGCAGGCCGGTCCGATTCGGATTTCCGGGTTCGCCGGCTGGGTGGCATGGGGAGTCATCCACATCGCGTTCCTGGCCGGATACCGCAACCGATTCGGCACCCTCCTCAACTGGGCCGCTACCCTGGCCACCGGATCGCGCCGCGAGCGCGCAATTACCTATGGCGATCCGGAGTCAGCACGTCAGCCTTATGCGGATCCGTCGCCCGAATCTTGACGGGCTTGCACGATGGCGCGGTTCGGTAGCCGAGGGTGGGTCACCAACTCCGCGTAGTGAGCCCGTGCCGGACGAGTACGCGCTCTACTTGGTCCCGTAGTGCCGCTCGGTTAGGGCTGTCGAGTGATTCGAGTGCGAGGGTGTAGACGCCTCCGAACCTGCTGAGGTAGGCGGACATCCGGGTCCGCCCGGTAACTACACCCGGGTGTACCGCTCGGGTAGCGATCCCTGTGGTCCGGTGACCTCCGATCGAGCTGAGGACATCAGGCAGCGGGCCGATGTTGGAACACAATACGTCCCGTTCGCCAGGGTTGCCCGTGAGGGCGTACGCCACTCGGTCAGGAACCAGCTGGAGCATCTCCTCGGGAAATCCGGCAGGGCTGGTCATCGACGGGGAGGAGAACGCCGCGCGACTCGCGGCGCGCAGGTCCGCGACGCTGTCCTGTGGGAAAGTGGTTATCTCCACCATGGCGACGGAGTTTGCGGTCGCGTCGCAGTCGTCGCGGGACCTGAGATCCATAGGCACACTGAGTGTCAGTGGTCTGGATTCGCCGACGCGCCTGGCCGACTCGGCCACCACCGACAGGAACAGACTGTTCGCAGTTCCGCCCGCCTGCTCGGCGGCGGTATCCCACTGCTCGGCGTCTACCTCCAGCACCGCTGACACGGGCGAGTTGCCAGATGGTCTCGAACTGCTCTCCATTTCGGGATGTGTCTTGCCACGCTCCTTCATGTACCGGCGGAGTTCGGCCCTGCGGCGCCTGCTCACCAACAGGCCGGCAACTGCGCGTGCCGTTCCCACAGCCACCCGGCGAGTGAGTTGGGCGGCATCGCGAAGGTCGGCGGTGGTGGAACGGGCGGAGGATCCACCGCCCGGCTCTGCGGTGCCCTGCAGCGCCGCTGCGGTCGCGTCCTGCAGCCCCGCTGCTGTGGAGTCCTGCAGCGCCGCTGCTGTCGTCTCCTGCAGCGCCGCTGCTGTCGTCTCCTGCAGCACCGCTGCGATGGCCTCCGACAGACCCCGCGCGTCCGCGATGACGTGCGAGCACACCAGAGACAGGACGGTGCCCCCGTCGGCCAGGCGCGCACAGGTGAGTCGCCAACCGGGACCTCGCTCGGGGTTCACTTGTAAGGAACCCTGTTCATCTGCCCATGCCGTAACCTCCGCAGAATCGATTTTGGAGTACTCGACGGGAAACGCGGTGGTACTCCGCTCGAAGCGCGGTCGCGCACCGGGGATCCGCGCACGCACGACGCGCACGCCCAGCGCGCCCCGTGCAAGGGCCGTGCGCAGGGATTCGAGGGTTGAGTCCTCGACTCGCTCGTCGGTTCGCCATAGTCCCTGCATCACAATCGGCGTTCCCAATCCGCGGTGGGTGCGAAGGAACATTTCGTCGATGACGCTCAAACGGGCGCTCACCCGCGAAGTGTACGATCTGCCGGGGTGATCGCGCAGTTCAGTCCACGACAAACGGGCGCATACTGGAACTGCAGGTCTGTTCGGAACCGCACACGGAGCACACCATGGTTCGCGTCCAAAAGTGGAAGGTTTGGGGTTCCGTCGTGGAGGTCGACGTCACCGAGGCAGCTGCTCTCCCCGAAGCTGCTGCTCTGATCGCGGACGTCATCGACGAGGCCGAATCGGTGTGCGATATCCACCGTGGCGACGCCGAGATTCATGCCGTCAACCTCTCTCAGGGAGCTCCGGTCAAGGTCAGCCGAAGGATGTCCGCTCTGCTGCGCTCAGCCCTGTGGGTGGCCCGGATGACGGACGGTGCTGTGAACCCCTTGATCTCCGAACCGTCCGACGACTCGGTTCCGACCGTGCATCCGGAACCGAGTTTTCTCGACGTCCAGATCGACGACGATGTGGTGTTCGCTCCGTGGGGCGCATCGTTCGACATCACCGATACGGCCAAAGCCGACACTGTGGGTCGAGCTGCCGAACTGGTCGCCGGGGAACTCGAATGTGGGGCGGCCGTACGGATCGATGACGTGATCGCGACGGCCGGACATTGTCCCGCAGGCGGATGGCAGATTCCCGTCCCGGGTGACGACGAGATCGAATTGGCGAACGGGACCGCGATGGCGACGGCCTTCGCGCTTTCCGATGAACCGTCTGCAGCCACCGATGCTGATGCAGTTCCTGAATGGGAAGCGGTGACGGTGATCGCGGATGATGCACTCTGGGCGTATGGCGCCGCCGCGACGGCGCTCATGCGCGGGGGCGGCGCGATTCGCTGGATCGAGCAGCATGAGCTGCGCGCTCGATTGGTAGATCGTTCGGGTCGGGTCTATACCACGGGGAACTGGTGAGTCAGGCCCGTCCGCGCTGACGGCGGTACCATCGCACCAGACTGTCTGTCGACGTATCGCTCTGTGCGGCAGGAGCATCCGCAGACGTGAGTACCGGTTGCAACTCCACTGCCTGGGTCTTGCCGAGTTCTACGCCCCACTGGTCGAACGAGTCTATTCCCCAGATGACCCCTTCGACGAACACCTGGTGTTCGTACAGTGCGATCAGTTGTCCGACAACAGATGGCGTGAGCTTGGGCGCGAGGATCGTGGTGGACGGCCGGTTGCCGGGCATCACCTTGTGCGGCACGAGACGGTCTTCAGTCCCCTCTGCGGCGATCTCCTCGGCGGTTTTTCCGAACGCCAGGACCTTCGTTTGGGCGAAGAAGTTGCTCATCAGCAGGTCGTGCATGCTGCCTGTGCCATCGGCGGTAGGCAGGTCATCGGTGGGATCGCCGAAACCGATGAAATCGGCAGGCACCAAACGAGTGCCCTGATGCAGCAATTGATAGAAGGCGTGCTGTCCGTTGGTTCCCGGTTCACCCCAGAAGATCTCACCGGTGGGTGTCGAGACGGGGGAGCCGTCCGCTCGCACCGACTTGCCGTTCGATTCCATCGTCAACTGTTGCAGATACGCCGGGAACCGGACGAGGTCATTGGAATACGGCAGCACGGCACGGGATTCGGCTCCGAAGAAGCTTGAATACCAGACTCCGATGAGGCCGAGGAGCACCGGTGCGTTCTCCTCGAGTGGTGCCGTACGGAAGTGCTCGTCCACGGCATGGAAACCGGCGAGGAACTCAGCGAAACGCTCTCTGCCGATTGCGGCCATGACGGAGAGCCCGATGGCCGAATCGACCGAGTACCGGCCACCTACCCAGTCCCAGAATCCGAACATGTTGGCTGTGTCGATCCCGAACTTTGCCACTCTGTCCGCGTTGGTCGAAACTGCGACGAAATGCTTTGCGACGGCATCGCTTCCGAGTTGAAGCCCCTCGAGGAGCCACCGGCGCGCGGCGGAGGCATTGGTGAGCGTCTCGAGCGTCGAGAACGTCTTGGATGCCACTATGAACAGTGTGGAAGCAGGGTCGAGGCCGTCGAGAGTGTGCACGAGGTCGGAGGGGTCGAGGTTGGAGATGAACCGGACGCTGATGCCTGCGTCGACGTAGTGGCGCAGTGCTCGGTACACCATCTCGGGGCCGAGGTCGGAGCCGCCGATACCGATGTTGACTACGGTGGTGATCTTTTCGCCCGTGGCGCCTCGCCATTGTCCGGATCTAAGGCGGTCCGTGAAGTCGCCCATACGATCGAGAACGTCGTGGACCGCGGCCACGACATCTTGTCCGTCGACCTCAAGAGACGTGCCTGCAGGTAGCCGCAGCGCGGTGTGGAGGACTGCGCGGTCTTCGGACACGTTGATGTGCTCGCCTGAGAACATCGCGTCCCGACGCTCCTCCACGCCCGCAGTGCGCGCGAGTTCGGCTAGTAGTCCTAGGGTGTCGCGGTCGACACGGTGCTTGCTGTAGTCGATGTAAAGTTCGCCGGCGGAGACGTTGAATTCGTTCCCGCGCGCTGGGTCCTTCTCGAAAAGGGTTCGAAGATCGACGGACTGGATTCGAGCGTGATGATCGCGCAATTCGTGCCAGGCAGCGGTTTCGGTGATGTCTCGGCTCACGGGAGACGAGCTTAGTGCCCGCGCGTCGAAACTTCCGTGATCACTTCTACACGGCGCATTATGGAAACCATGGATATTGCCGAACTCATGCGGGCCGTACCCAAGACGCTCTTCCTTGGTGGCCAAAGATGCGACGCTGTGAACGGTGCCACATTCACCGTATTCGATCCGTCGACCGGTGACGCGCTGGCAGAGGTGTCGGATGCTGGTCCTGTCGAT
Source organism: Rhodococcus sp. NPDC049939 (assembly GCF_040656415.1). Classification (NCBI taxonomy): domain Bacteria; kingdom Bacillati; phylum Actinomycetota; class Actinomycetes; order Mycobacteriales; family Nocardiaceae; genus Rhodococcus; species Rhodococcus sp. NPDC049939. The sequence continues at coordinate 518,996 of NZ_JBFAMC010000001.1, forward strand.
GCGATGAAGGCGCTCGACGTCGCAGTTGCGGTACAGCCGGAATGGGCGGCGACACCGGCACGCGAGCGCGGGGAGCTGTTGCGGGCGGTGTTCGAGAAGATCACCGAGCGTGCCGAAGACTTCGCACTGCTGATGACTCTGGAGATGGGCAAGGCTTTGCAGGAGAGCGCGGCGGAGGTGAGGTACGGAGCGGAGTTCTTCCGTTGGTTCAGCGAGGAAGCGGTCCGTATTGCGGGCCGCTACACACAGGCGCCCGCAGGCAGCGGTCGCATCCTGGTGACGAAACAACCCGTTGGGCCGTGTCTGGCGATCACCCCGTGGAACTTTCCTCTGGCGATGGGAACTCGCAAGATCGGACCGGCACTGGCGGCTGGTTGCACGATGATCGTGAAACCGGCCGCCGAGACACCACTGACGATGTTGCTGCTCGCCGAGGTAATGGCCGAAGCGGGACTGCCGAATGGTGTTCTGTCCGTGTTGCCGACCTCGAAGCCCGGCGAAGTTGCCGATGCGCTGATCGAGGACCCACGGTTGAGGAAGCTCACGTTCACCGGTTCGACCGGCGTGGGGCGGATGCTGGTCGAGAAGTCGGCAAAGGGTCTACTTCGTACGTCTATGGAACTTGGCGGCAACGCTCCCTTCGTGGTCTTCGACGACGCCGACGTCGACAAGGCTGTAGCCGGCGCGGTATTGGCCAAGATGCGCAACGGCGGAGAGGCCTGTACTGCGGCCAACCGTTTTCACGTCGCGAACGAGGTGCGAGAGGAGTTCACCGCGAAGTTGGTGGACAAGCTTTCGTCGTACACGCTCGGAGCGGGAAGGGACGTCGACACGACGCTTGGCCCGCTGATCAACGCCAATCAACTCGACACGGTCGGCGAACTTGTGCAGGACGCGGTGAGGGCAGGTGCCAAGGTGCGTTTGGGGGGTGTCGCGCCGGAGGGTCCGGGCTACTTCTACCCCGCGACGGTGCTGGACGAGGTACCAGCACAGGCGCGGATCTTGAAGGAGGAGGTTTTTGGTCCGGTGGCGGCGATCGCGGGATTCGACACCGAGGAAGAAGGGATTGCCGCAGCGAACGACACCGAGTTCGGCCTGGCCGCCTACATCTTCACCCGAGACCTCGACCGAGCACTGCGTGTGGCGGACGCCGTCGAATCGGGCATGGTGGGTGTCAACCGCGGAGTGATCTCGGACACGGCTGCACCCTTCGGCGGCATCAAAGCCTCTGGCTTCGGACGCGAAGGAGGCAGTGAGGGCATCGAAGAATACCTGGAAACCAAGTACGTGGCCTTGGAGCTCTAGCGGTTACGACTGCCAGGTAGTCGTCTCCGGGGCTGCGTGTCTCCCGGGTCAGTGGCCTAGACGACCGCGCCCGAGGCGCAGCAACAACATGGCGAGAGTATGGCCTTCCTGGCCGAGTTCGTTGAACCGCTCCAGCACCTTCATCTCACGGCTGTGGACGAGGCGGGGACCTCCGGACGCCATCCGTGTACGACCGATGAGCTGCGAGACCTCGGCGCGACGCTTGATCGCGGCGAGAATTTCGGCATCGAGCCTGTCGATCTCCTGGCGAAGAACCTCGATCTCGGCTTCGCTGGTGGGAACAGCGGGTTCTTTGTCGGATGATGTTACGGTCTCAGTGCTCATTGGTTCGTCTCCTCTTGTCAAAACTTGGATCGGCGGTTCGGGTCGAGTCGTTACCGATCCAGGCATACTTTGACGAAAAGGCCCCGGATTCCGGTGCGGAGTGCGGGGCTCGTGAGCTGCTCACTTCTCAGGCACCGGATTCCGGTGCCTGAGAAAAAATCGCCACAACGGACGCGACGACGGACTGAACATGTGTACCAGTTTTACATGACGATACCGCGCGCGCCAAGGGACTGTGGCGCTGTCGGTACACGCCGGTAAGTTGGACAGACGATGAACACAATCTCCGGTACCGCTTCTTCCACGAGTTCTTCCACGAGTGCGGAATCGGCTTCGCATGCCGCCGCCGCTGCACACGGTGGATCGGACGCCTTGCTCCAGGGACTGAATCCACAACAGCGGGACGCGGTCGTGCACGCCGGATCTCCACTGTTGATCGTTGCGGGTGCAGGCTCGGGCAAGACAGCTGTACTGACCCGGCGCATAGCGTATTTGCTGGCCGAGCGGGGCGTGATGCCCGGTCAGATCCTGGCCATCACCTTCACCAACAAGGCAGCGGCGGAGATGCGGGAGCGCGTCGCCAACCTCGTCGGGCCCCGGGCCAACACCATGTGGGTGTCTACCTTTCATTCGAGCTGTGTGCGAATCCTGCGGGCCCAGGCGGGACTGCTGCCCGGTCTCAATTCGAACTTTTCCATCTACGACGCGGACGATTCTCGACGGCTGCTGACGATGATCTCCAAGGATCTGAACATCGATACCAAGCGGTACTCGGCGCGGCTGTTCGCCACCCACATCTCGAATCTGAAGAACGAGCTCATTTCACCCGAGCAAGCTGCGGCGGACGCAGACGAGGATCCGGCGGAGCTGCCGCGTCTGGTCGCCAAGGTGTACGGCCACTATCAACAGAGGTTGCGGTCCGCGAACGCGCTGGACTTCGACGACTTGATCGGCGAGACGGTCACGTTGCTGCAGGAATTTCCGCAGGTGGCCGACTACTACCGACGCCGGTTGCGCCACGTCCTGGTCGACGAGTACCAGGACACGAACCACGCCCAATACGTGCTGGTACGCGAACTGGTCGGTGGGATCGGGGGCGGCGAAGACGCCGAAGACGGGGTGGCGCCCGCCGAGTTGTGCGTCGTGGGCGACGCGGATCAGTCGATCTACGCGTTCCGTGGCGCCACCATCCGCAACATCGAGGAGTTCGAGCGGGATTACTCGGATGCGCGCACCATTCTGCTGGAGCAGAACTACCGTTCCAGCCAGAACATTCTGTCGGCGGCGAACTCGGTGATCTCGAAGAACGCCGGGCGCCGTGAGAAGCGGCTGTGGACCGATTCCGGCGAGGGTGAGCTCATCACCGGTTACGTGGCTGACAACGAACACGACGAGGCGTCGTTCGTGGCTTCCGAGATCGACAAGCTGGTCGATTCCGGTGCTGCGAAGTTCAGTGACGTGGCCGTGTTCTACAGGACCAACAACTCCTCACGGGCGCTGGAGGAGATCTTCATCCGGCTGGGCGTTCCGTACAAGGTCGTCGGTGGGGTGCGATTCTACGAACGCAAGGAGGTGCGCGACATCGTCGCCTATCTCCGCGTTCTTGCGAACGAGGATGACGTGGTCAGCCTGCGCCGCATCCTGAACACACCGCGCCGCGGTATCGGCGATCGTGCCGAGGCTTGCGTAGCTGTCTACGCCGAACAAAGGGGCATCAGCTTCGCCGAGGCACTGCGAGACGGAGGGGAGGGCAGGGTGCCACTGCTGAATACGCGTTCTCGGAAAGCCATCGCGTCCTTCCTCGAACTCATGGACGAACTGCGGGTGATCCTCCCGCCGGAGGTTGCCGCGGACGAGGTCGTTCCGGATCAGCTCAGTGATATCGGTGATGTCGTGGAAGCCGTTCTCGAACGCACGGGCTACCGCGCCGAGCTCGAGGCGAGTACCGACCCTCAGGACGGTGCTCGGCTCGACAATCTCAACGAACTCGCCAGCGTGGCCCGCGAGTTCAGTTCCGATGCCAGGAATGCGACCGGACTCGTCGAATCGACGGAGGGCGGTGACGTCGAAGCTCCTGACGAGGAACCCGCTCCAGGGTCGCTCGCGGCCTTCTTGGAACGGGTCTCACTCGTCGCCGATTCGGATCAGCTACCGGACAGCGACGAGGGCGTCGTCACATTGATGACGCTTCATACAGCGAAGGGGCTCGAGTTCCCGGTCGTCTTCGTCACCGGCTGGGAGGATGGTCAGTTCCCGCATATGCGGGCACTCGGCGACCCCACCGAGTTGTCCGAGGAGCGCAGGCTCGCGTACGTGGGCATCACTCGTGCCTGCCACCGGCTGTATCTCACTCGGGCCATCATGCGCTCGGCGTGGGGACAGCCCATACAGAATCCCGAGTCGAGGTTCCTGCAGGAGATCCCGTCCGACCTCGTGCACTGGCGACGCGCGGATCCGGGAAGCAGCAGCGGTGTGGGTGGCGCGATCGGCGGTGTTCACGCGCGGGGATCGGGTTCCAAGGCGGCCCCGAGTTTCGGTAGTGCGCGATCCCGGAACAACAACCTGGTACTCGCGGTCGGTGACCGTGTCAGCCACGACAAGTACGGGCTGGGCACGGTTCTCGAGACCAAGGGTGCCGGGCCGACGGCGACGGTCACCGTCGACTTCGGCAGCGCCGGAAAAGTGCGGTTGATGCTGATCGGCGGCGTGCCGATGGTCAAGCTTTAGTCGGCCGAGAAGGACTGCGGCATGCAGAAGACTGTGCCGCAGTCGGTTGGTATTCGCCGATACGTGTCGGTTAGTCCCTCGCCACGCCCAGAGCGATGCCGCGAGTGGCCAACCAGGGCTGGGGATCGACCTTGACGTCGCCAGGAAGGTGAACCTCGAAGTGCAAGTGTGGGCCGGTGGAGAAACCACGGTTGCCCATGGTGGCGATCTGATCGCCTGCCATGACCTTCTGGCCGACTGAGACCAACGTGCTGTCGATGTGTCCGTAGACGGTGACAGTTCCGTCAGCGTGTAGCAGTCGAACCCACATGCCGAATCCGGAAACTGGGCCGGAGTCGATGACCTCGCCGTCGGCAACTGCGTAGATGGGTGTGCCGATCGCGTTCGCGATGTCGATGCCTGCGTGCATTGCACCCCAGCGTGCGCCGAAGTGGGAGGTGTACGTTCCGACCGCGGGAAGGGCGAAGAGTGGGCGGCGGGCGGCTTCTTCGCGTGCTGCCCGCTCTGCGCTGAAGCGCTGTCCTTTGGCGAGGAGGTTGCTGAACTGCGACATGTCGGTGGGGTTCGCGACATTGAGGATCTGTGGCGCGTTCGATGTGGACGCGGCGGTTCCGGTGTCGGTAGCGAACTGTGCGGCCTGCGGTTCGGCGGTCGCTCCGATAGCGCTCGACTGATCGCTGGCGAGGGTGACCTCGGAGTAATCGGAGGAGCCCGACGATCCGCCGGTGGTCGCGGCTTGGCCTCCGGCGACTACGGCGCCGGCAGCGACAGCAAGAACGGCAGCGCGACCCTTGAGGGCCGAGGGGGGAGCCGGGACTCGGTGTGCTCCGCGACGGGTGTGGGCGGGAGCTCCCTCGACCGGGTAAGAGGACGCGGACTCCGAATCGCGGGGAGTGAATCCGGGGATATCCGACTCGGTGTAACGCTCCGCCGAGTTCGGGAGATATTCGACCGAATCGGAAAGATAAGTAGGGGTGACGTCGTCCTTGGGATCCAGCAGCTCGTCGTTGCGTTGACTTGCGAAACGGCTGGCCGTGAACTCGCTGCGGTGGTGCATACGGCCGTCCGTCCTCCTGTTCGTGACCTACCCGTGACTTATTCCCCGGGCGACGGTAACGAAATGGTTGCGATGCGCGCAACCTGTAGCCCTGGAGGAGGGCTACTTGTGACACGCATCACAAGCTGAGCTGGGAAAACTGTTGCTCCCGATGCGATCTCGAATGAATCTTTTACTTGCGACCATGCGTGTCACACACCTGGGTGAACCGTTTCGAAACGATAGCGTCGGAATATGTCGTCATCAACTCGAGAGCGAGGTGGGCGCAGGGCTGAACCCGAACGTGTCGGTTCGTTCGGCGGCGCTGGTCGCGCGAGCGGCGGCGAACCCGATCCCATCCGTGCTCGCAGAGGATGCGCGGGTGCGGTCGCTGTAGGGCTCGTCGGTGGTCTGGGTGTGGCGTCGGCTCCGATCCTCAATGCTGTTCGATCAACCGAGGGGGCTGAGTCACTCTCCGGAGTGGTCCCGGCCGCACTATGGGCGGCGGTGTTCGCTGTCGCGCCACCCCTGCTTGCCGTAGCGGCTCTGCTGGCTCACCGCACCGCTGTGGCTGGGGGGTTGTTGGCGGGAGCCGGCGCGGTGTCGGTAGGTGCGGCCGTCCTCGACACTCAACTGTGGACCGATGCGATCGATGCCAACCGCCTGGAACTTTTCAGGCCTGAGACGGCAGCCGAACTCGTTGCAGGCCCCGGCGCATACGCGGTTCTGATCGGCCATGTGCTGATCGCCATGGCCGGGGTCTTCGGAATGGTTGCAATTCACAGGGCGTCGCTCGCGGACGGCTACGGGGACGCCCGCAGCGCCGAGCAGATCGGGCGTCTTACGGGTGCCCGTGTGGGCTTTCTGCCGTCAGCGGTCGCGGTGGCCGCTGCCGTTCTGTTGACGGGAGCTCTGTTCGCTCCGTCGTTCGTCTCCGACGATCCCGTGATTCTCGTGCCGCCCGTGGTCGAGTCCTACTTCGCTTCGGCTGCCGGCGCAGGCCTCGTTGCGGTAGCCGCAATGATCGTGGTGGCTTCGGCGCTGGCGTCAATTTCGCCGCCAGTCGCCTCCGGTGCTCTCGTCGGAGCGGGCCTGACGACACTGGGGGTGGTCGGCACACGTCTGGTGGCCGGATTCGCCGCGGGTGACCGCATCGCTCCTGGTCCGGGGGCGATATGGGGAACCGCTGCCGCGGGTGCACTGGTTTTCGTCGGAATCTGCATCCCGGCGATCGATCGCAGGCGTGACGCAGCAGCAGCGAGGGCTCTCGCGTCTCGGCCGCACAGCTCTTCAGGGAAACGGGGGGCGGTAACGCCGTCCGCAGTGGGCGTTGCCAAGGCGGCATTGCGGGCTGAGGCTACGGAGGCGCGCGCCCGCATCGCACGGTGGCACGTGGCTGCAGGTGTTATCGGAATCTCTACCGCGGTGCTCGCGGGCATCGGTGCTCTGCTCCCGGTCCTGGAGTTGCCAGCGGAGACTGTCCAACCGACGTTTGCTACGACCCGGGTGGTGCTCGCTGCTTCCGTGGTCCTCGCGGTTGGATGCATCTGGCTTCTGCTTTCCGAATTCGCGTCTGCAGTCCGGCCGGCTGTCGGTGTGCTGTGGGTGACGATCCCCTTCTCGGCAATGGCCGTATTGCAGTCTGTGGTCGTTGCCACAGACGTGCCGGGAGTGGAAGCGGGAAGCGGTGCCGTCCTGCTCTGGTCTGCTTCTGTCACCGCTGGCGCGGCAGGCGCGCTGACTTGGTTCGCCGGTTCCGCCGAACGCGATGAGATCGATACGTCCGAGGAACCGTCTACCGCCGTTCCGGTGTTGGTGGTCGGTGGTCTCGGTGCAGTGGGCGCACTGATCGGGCTGGGATTGCCGTTGTTTCACGGGACCGATGCGCGTGGTGACGAATATGCTGCCCCTTCGTTCGCGGAAGTTCCGTGGGGCCTCGACGTCTGGGGACGCGCCCTCCTCGGTGCCGCGATCGTGGTGGCAGTCATTGTCGCTTCACGCGCCCGGCGCGCGCGGGCGGTGGCACTCCTCGTCGGTTCGGCTGTTGCGATCGGGGTATACCTCTTGTCGTGGCCGCTGACGCAGGTGAGGGTGGACGACCCCGAGATGGCGGGCGGTGTCATCCCGACCGCGGTGGGCATAGTGTTGATCGCGGCTGCCGCGGTCATTCCGAATCACGACCGAAATCGGTGAGGCTCGCCTCGGTGTTCGACGTGATGCCTGCCTCGGTATAGGCGCGAGGCTCGCCTCGGTGTTCCGCATTGCGTGATGTGGAACACATGGCCTACGTCCGAGCGCAGACAGGGCCCGGCAACTGGCTAGAGTCCAAAAACAGGCCCGCTCCTACCCCTCGAGCGGGTGTCAACGCAGACGAGACGGTGAGCAGATGGATCTCTTCGAATACCAGGCGAAGGAACTCTTCGCCAAGCATGAGGTGCCGACTTCGGCTGGACGTGTTACCGACACGGTTGCCGGTGCGCGCGAGATTGCCGAAGAAATCGGCAAGCCCGTGATGGTCAAGGCGCAGGTCAAGGTCGGCGGTCGGGGTAAGGCCGGTGGCGTGAAGTACTCCGCCGACGCCGATGCCGCGCAGGCAAACGCGGAAGCGATCCTGGGCCTCGACATCAAGGGGCACGTGGTCAAGAAGTTGCTCGTCGCTGAGGCGAGCGACATCGCGGAGGAGTACTACATCTCCTTCCTGCTCGACCGCACGAATCGGACCTACCTGGCCATGTGTTCGGTGGAGGGTGGCGTCGAGATCGAGGTCACCGCAGAGGAGAACCCCGACGCGCTCGCCAAGATCCCCGTCGACGCCGTCAAGGGAGTCGACCTCGCGTTCGCACGCAGCATTGCCGAGGCCGGGAAGCTGCCCGCTGAGGTGCTCGACGCAGCGGCCGTGACCATTCAGAAGCTGTGGGAGGTCTTCATCAAGGAAGACGCTCTCCTGGTCGAGGTCAACCCCCTCGTTCGCACCCCCGACGATCAGATCCTCGCTCTCGACGGCAAGGTCACGCTGGACGAGAACGCTTCCTTCCGCCAGCCCGGTCACGAGGCGTTCGAGGACAAGGACGCTACCGACCCGCTCGAATTGAAGGCCAAGGAGAACGACCTCAACTACGTCAAGCTGGACGGTCAGGTCGGCATCATCGGCAACGGCGCCGGACTGGTGATGTCAACGCTGGACGTCGTCGCCTACGCGGGTGAGAAGCACGGTGGTGTCAAGCCCGCCAACTTCCTGGACATCGGGGGCGGCGCTTCCGCGGAAGTAATGGCGAACGGTCTCGACGTCATTCTCAACGACGCACAGGTCAAGAGCGTGTTTGTGAACGTGTTCGGCGGTATCACTGCGTGTGACGCGGTTGCCAACGGCATCGTCGGAGCCTTGAAGACGCTCGGCGACGAAGCGAACAAGCCGCTTGTCGTCCGCTTGGACGGCAACAATGTCGAAGAGGGTCGTCGTATCCTCGCCGAGGCCGCCCACCCGCTGGTCACCATCGTCGGAACAATGGACGAGGCTGCCGACAAGGCTGCCGAGCTGGCCTTCGCCGCGAAATAGAAGGACTTTCAACATCATGGCAATCTTCCTGACCAAGGACTCCAAGGTCATCGTCCAAGGCATCACCGGCAGCGAGGGCACCAAGCACACCGCGCTGATGCTCAAAGCAGGCACCCAGGTCGTCGGGGGCGTCAACGCCCGTAAGGCCGGCACCACGGTTTCGCACACCGACAAGGACGGCAATCCGGTCGAGCTGCCGGTCTTCGCAACCGTCGCTGAGGCAATGAAGGAGACCGGTGCGGACGTGTCGATCGCGTTCGTTCCTCCGGCCTTCTCCAAGGACGCCATCGTCGAGGCCATCGACGCGGAAATCTCGCTGCTCGTGGTAATTACCGAGGGCATCCCTGTGCAGGACTCCGCATACGTGTGGGCCTACAACGTCGAGAAGGGCAACAAGACCCGCATCATCGGCCCCAACTGCCCTGGCATCATCACCCCAGGCGAGGCGCTCGCCGGCATCACCCCGGCCAACATCACGGGCGCGGGTCCGGTCGGTCTGGTCTCCAAGTCGGGCACCTTGACCTACCAGATGATGTTCGAGCTGCGTGAGTTCGGCTTCTCCACCGCCATCGGTATCGGCGGAGACCCAGTCATCGGCACCACCCATATCGACGCCATCGAAGCGTTCGAGAAGGATCCGGATACCAAGGTCATCGTGATGATTGGTGAGATCGGTGGCGATGCCGAGGAGCGCGCCGCCGACTACATCAAGGCCAACGTCACCAAGCCGGTCGTCGGCTACGTGGCAGGCTTCACCGCCCCGGAGGGCAAGACGATGGGCCACGCGGGCGCCATCGTCTCCGGTTCTTCGGGAACCGCGCAGGCCAAGAAGGACGCTCTAGAGGCTGCCGGAGTCAAGGTCGGCAAGACTCCGTCCGAGACTGCGGCGCTCGCTCGCGAGATTCTGCAGAGCCTGTCGGTTGAGGCCTGACCTTCCACATCGGTTCAGGTCGAGGCACTGAGTGCAAGGGCATGGCCGATGGATCCCGGGATCCATCGGCCATGCACCCACTGTCAGACATCGACCCACATCTCACCCGCCGGATCGAGCGTCCTCGTTCCAGATGTGGCGGCTGCTACCAACTTCGCAAGTTCGGCCGAGTCGTGGGCGGCAAGCGTAAGGACCGCGAATTCGCCGTAGGTCGTCTCCAGAACGCCCACCCCGTGCCCCCTCAGTTCGGCCTCCACACGTCCCGCCTCGGTGTGCTCGACCGCAAGTGTGTACAGGTAGCGGAGCTCCCGTCGCACGAGTGGTGCGACGTCAACTGCTGCAGCCGTGGCGCCCGAGTAGGCACGCGCCAAGCCTCCTGCTCCTAATTTGATTCCCCCGAAGTACCTCGTCACCACCACGACGACATCGACCAGTTCACGTGCCTTGAGTACCTGCAGCATCGGTACACCGGCAGTGCCACCCGGTTCGCCGTCATCGTTGGCTCGCTCGACCCGATCGCTGGGCCCGTTGCCAACGATGTACGCGGAACAATGATGTCGTGCATCGGAGTACGCGCGTCGCTGTTCCCGTATGAACGCCTGTGCCGCCTCCGCATCCTGTACTCGTCGAAGGACCGCGATGAAGCGGGAGTGTTTCACTCGCGTCTCGACGGATGAAGCTGAGGCGTGAGGCGCGAGGGTGTATGGCACCGAGTCATTATCGCCTGCGTCGTTCCCTCAATCGAGGTCGGTGACCGATGGCTATCCGTAGGCTAACGTCGGAAGAGCGTACGCAGACGACCACCTGTCGACTAGGAGAAGTCATGACGTATACCCCTGGAGGGTCGAGTTATGGTCCGCCCGCAGAACCTGCCTCGAAGGGTGAGTCCAAGAACCTGAGCTTCTTCCTCCTGGTCGGTGTCGCAGGCCTCGGTGTTCTGAACCTGCTGCTCGGATTCGCGCCCTACGCCACGTTCAGGGCAGGGACTGTGAATTCGTACGAGATCTCCACGACTGGGCTCGGGCTCCTGATCCTCGGCGGCCTACTTGCGGCAGTGTCACTGCTTCCAAAGCAGTCGTATGTGGGAGCGGCAGCAGCGACGTCGATAGCGGGTTGGGTTCTGTCGTTGGTGGTTTTCCTGTACGTCACCGGGGATGCCCAGTTGGGCGCGATCTTGATCCTCGTCGCGGGATTTCTCCAGTCCGCCGTAGCCGTCGCGGCGTTGCTCTTCGAGATGGGAGTCCTCGAGCAGTCTGCACCCGCACCCGCTGCCGGCGCGGACTTCAGTCAGCCAGGCCAGCCAGGTCAAGCCCCGAAGACTTACGGTCAAGCACCGCCGCAAGCGTACGGCCAGCAACCGCAAGCTTACGGCCAGGGATCCCAGCAGCCGTACGGACAACCACCGTACGGCCAAGCACCGCCGCAGACGTACGGTCAGCAACCGCAAGGCTACGGTCAGGGCGCACCGTACCAGCAGGGCTACGGCCAGCAGAATCAGCCCGGATACGGCCAATCGGGTTATGGGCAGCAGGCCTACGGACCGTCGGGCTATGGCCAGCCCGGTTACGGCCCGAAGGGTCAGCCATCACAAAGTCAGTCCGGCGGATACGGCCAACGCTATGGGCAACCGCCGCAGCAACAGCAGGGTTACGGGGCTGGAGCAGGGGCCACACCCCCGCCGTACGACCTTCCCACGACCGCGTACCCGCAGGCGCAGTACCCGGCCGGTGCGCAGTCGGGTCAGTCGCAGACCCCCGGAACAACCGGCTCTTCGTATCCGCCGGCGGGCGGGGCCGGCCCGGCTGAGCAGGAGTCGTCGGCGCAAGACCTTCAATCCGAGTCCTCGCTGGAGGAGAGGACGCTTGATTACGGTGAGCAGCAGGCCACCGAGTCCGAGCGATCGGAATCGGGGGAGCAATCCGATTCGGAGAGTGAGGGGGGTGCCGCGCCGACTCAGGGGCGCGAGGCCGGCACCGATAGAGATGAAGAAGTGGAAGCCGGGGAAGAGAAGGACGACAAGTAGGATTCAGCAGAGCAGTGGGGGGGGGGGGGGGTGGGGGGGGGGGGGGGGGGGGGGGGGGGGGGGGGCGGGTGTTGTTTGGATTAGTATTGGGGCGAGTGGGTGGTTTATTTTTTTTTTTTTTTTTTGGGTGTGTAGAACATAATTTATT
>NZ_JBFAMC010000001.1:531076-1250620 GCF_040656415.1 Rhodococcus sp. NPDC049939
GGCTGGTGCCCGGTGAGAATATACCAGAACAACATCTTTACACCGCAGCAGGCGCGCCTCCACGACTTGCGGCGCCCCGCCCACTGCTGTCCGGCGCGCCTGACTGTCGTCATGCCATAGGAGTGCCACTGTCGAGGGGATGAGTTCTTTGGTTGATCGTGCGCAGCGCACAACTCGAGGTATCGGGCGCAGAAAATCGGCTGAGGCCGAGCGGAAAGACAGGCGACCGCGCCCGGTTCCTGACCGCGACGCTGACGACACACGGGTTCTGCTGACTCTCGCCTTCCGGCCGACGGGCGTCACGGTCGTACTGCTGTCGACATTGATCGTGGTGACGCTAGTGGTGGCGAACAGCGACCTGACGGGGACGTTCGGTGCAATCGCTGCGGCATGGCTGGCGATCCATCAGGTCCCCTTGACGATCGAAGACACCACTCTCGGTGTTCTCCCGCTGCTTCCGACCGTGGGCATGGTGTTCGCCGTATTCCGGGGTTGCGCGGCAGTGATGACTCCCGAGTCCTCACCGCAGAGGGCATTCCGGGTTGTCGGCGCCGCCGTTGCCGGGCCCCTTCTCATGACGGCGATCGCGCTTGCGGTGATAGCGGACGCGTCTGCGGTGATTCCGTTGTCCTCACCGAACGCACTCACCGCGTTCGGGTGGGTGCTCTTCGTACATTTGCTCGCGGCGTCGATAGCCGTCGCTACCGTTGCATGGTCGACGATCGGCGAGCACGTGCCGTCATGGGTCCGGAATGCGGTCAGGCCGGGACTGCGCGCCACGATGGCAATACTCGGCGCCGGTGCGGCCATGGTCACGATTTTTCTCCTGCTTGGCTGGTCAACGGTCGGCTCTTTGATCGAACGCGGGGACGGCGTCGTAGGGATGCTGGGGCTCACGGTCCTTTCGTTGCTCTATCTGCCGAACGTCGTGGTCGGTGCCGCCGCCGCCCTCACTGGAGGGACTGCGCAGATTGGCGATGTCTCGGTCAGTGTCTTCGGGAACGTCGGTGGCTCGTTGCCTCCGCTGCCTCTGCTGGGCGCTGTTCCCGACGGGATGGCCGGTGGCGCCTGGCCGATACTGCTGGCGATTCCATTGCTGGCCGGGGTCATGCTCGGACGGGATTGCGGACGCCGAGTCTTCGGACAGGACGCCGTGTTCACCGCGCTTGTTGCCGCCGCCGCCGTGGGCATCGCCATGTCGGTGCTGGGACTCGTGTCGGGGGGCAGGCTCGGGGCCTTCGGCATGGTCCAATTCAGTTGGTGGGCCTTCGGGCTGCTGACGTTCGCGTGGCTAGGGTTCGCGGGGGTGGTGACCGCGGTGATCGTGGCGTGGCACCGCAATCGGGGTGCCACCGAGGAAGCCGGGACCCAGGTAGCCGAGGAGGATGATCAGCCTCGCCTGCCCGGCGCGCAGGAGGTGCTTGCCATCGCCGGCCCCGTCGGCGAGGAGCCGCCGGCGGCAGCAGGTGAGGTGCCGAGTGGTGTCATCGTGGCGGAACTGGTTGACGAGGTCGAAGCGCCCACAACTGCCGACTCACCGACAGAGGTAGTGGTGGACGCGGAGATCGAGGTAGACGAGGTCCCCAAGCCCGAAGTAGACCTGCCACCAGGACCCGCGCCCCGCAGCGACTAGGCTCTTGGGCGGTCGACATTTCGGCCGACCACCTTGTGACTCGTCCTTGGTTGCACCCGGCCTTTCGATTATTCAGGAGCAGAACTCTGACTTCCCCGCGTGACCACCCCAGGCCTACGGCGGAGGCTTCGAGCTCGTCGGTGGCAGTGTCACCGATGCGTGTCGTGGTACTCGCATCCGGTACCGGAACCCTGTTGAGGTCGCTGATCGAGGCGTCGCGGGTTGACGGGTACCCGGCGGAGATCGTCGCCGTCGGTGTCGACCGCGACTGCGATGCCATTCGGCACGCCGAGGCCGCAGCGATCGAGCACTTCCAGGTCAGTCTCCGCGAGCATGCCGACCGCGCCGCCTGGGACGCCGCACTCACCGAGGCCGTCGCGGCGCATCAGCCTTCGCTCGTCGTTTCGGCTGGATTCATGAAGATCCTCGGTCCCGCCTTCTTGGGGCGCTTCGGTGGCCGAATAATCAATTCGCATCCTGCGTTGCTGCCCGCATTCCCGGGCGCGCACGCGGTTCGCGACGCGCTGGCGTACGGGGTCAAGGTGACAGGGGCGACTGTTCACCTGGTGGACGCGGGTGTGGACACGGGCCCGATCCTGGCGCAGGAGACTGTGCAGGTGCTCGACGGCGATGACGAACCGACGTTGCACGAGCGAATCAAGACTGTGGAGCGACGGATGCTGGCGGAGGTCGTCGCCGCTGTCGCGACCCGTGGAGTTGTATCCGATGGACGAAAGGCCGTGATCCCCAGTGAGTGAACGTAAGGCAGTGCGCCGAGCGCTGGTCAGCGTCTTCGACAAGACCGGGCTGGTCGAACTGGCTACGGGCCTGCACAAGGCAGGCGTCGAACTGGTGTCGACAGGGTCGACTGCAGCGAAGATCGCGGACGCAGGCATCCCGGTCACCCCCGTGGAATCGCTGACCGGATTCCCCGAGTGCCTCGAAGGCAGGGTCAAGACCCTGCATCCTCGAGTTCACGCCGGTGTCCTCGCTGACACTCGCAAGCCCGATCACCTCGCGCAACTCGAGGAACTAGGCATCGAGGCATTCCAACTGGTTGTCGTGAATCTCTACCCGTTCACGCAGACTGTCGCGTCGGGTGCGACACCGGACGAGTGCGTCGAGCAGATCGATATCGGCGGGCCGTCCATGGTCCGTGCCGCAGCGAAGAACCACCCGTCGGTGGCGGTCGTGGTTGACCCCGATCGCTACGCGGACACGCTCGCCGCCGTTGCAGATGGTGGCTTCACCCTGGCAGAGCGCACCGCGCTCGCCGCTCAGGCATTCCAGCACACCGCGTCCTACGACGTCGCGGTGGCGAGCTGGATGACGTCGACACTGGCAGGATCGGACGATTCGCAGTTCCCGGGGTGGGCCGGAGCCACCTGGGACCGCTCGGCCGTGTTGCGGTACGGCGAAAACCCGCACCAGGCTGCCGCTCTGTATGTCGACCCAGTGGCCCCCGCGGGTCTGGCACACGCCAAGCAGTTGCACGGCAAGGAAATGTCCTACAACAACTACACCGACGGCGAGGCGGCTTGGCGTGCGGCGTTCGACTTCGGTGAACCCGCCGTGGCGATCATCAAGCATGCCAACCCGTGCGGTATCGCAGTCGCCGCCGACATCGCCGAAGCGCATCGCAAAGCGCACGCGTGCGATCCGGTCAGTGCGTATGGCGGTGTGATTGCTGCGAACCGTGAGGTCACCGTTGAGATGGCGGAGCAGGTTGCCGACATCTTCACCGAGGTGATCATTGCACCGTCCTATGCGGACGGCGCCCTCGGTGTGCTGCAGCGCAAGAAGAGCATCCGCGTTCTCCTCGCCGCCCCACCGGCGCGGGCCGGAATCGAACTGCGCCCCGTGTCCGGAGGGGTACTGCTGCAGGAACGCGACGTACTCGACGCCGCAGGCGACGACCCTGCCAAATGGACTCTGGCTGTCGGTGACAACGCAGATGAGCAGACTCTGGAGGACCTCGAATTCGCGTGGCGGGCGTGCCGCTCCGTGAAGTCGAACGCGATCCTGCTTGCGAACGGTGGCGCCTCCGTGGGCATCGGAATGGGCCAGGTCAATCGAGTCGACTCGGCTCACCTCGCCGTGCAGCGTGCAGGCGACCGCGTGGTCGGGTCGGTAGCCGCGTCGGACGCGTTCTTCCCGTTCCCGGACGGTTTGCAGGTGCTCGCGAACGCCGGCGTCAGGGCCGTTGTGCAGCCGGGCGGTTCGGTTCGTGACAACGAGGTGATCGACGCCGCCAAGGAGGCAGGGATCACCATGTATCTGACCGGCGCGCGGCACTTCGCCCACTAGAAGGCTCAGCTGGAAGTAGTGGCGTCCCGAACGAGCCCCGGCGATTGGCCGGGGCTCGTTCTGCGTCGTCAGGCTGCTTCTGCCTCTCGCCCTGACCGGCCGTCTCGCTGTCGTGGCGAGTCGGCGATCACTATCCGGGCGGCGCCGCGCCTGCGTAGTTCGCCGACCAGTTCGCCGACCCCGGACTTGTGGGCGTCGCCGCAGTGTGAGAGGTCGAGCGTCACGGCATAGCCGGTGAGGTCGTTGGGCAGGTCCATGTCGGGCGGTGCCGTGGATAGTTGGTTGATGCGTAGTTTCACTAGGTGCTCCTGAACGTGAATAGGTAAAAGAAAGGCACCCGAGGGGAGTTTCCTGGGTGCCCGAGAATGACTTGGTGAAAGTCTCAATATTCTCGGGGTGTACTGGAGTCGGTGATGTGCCTGTCACCGGAGGGGCCGCGCCATATGGGCACGGATCGCCAGCGCGCATGGAGCTGCGTCATGGCGGTACCTCCCGCGTGTCGTTGCCAGTTGGCAGACGAGGCTACCTCACGGGTTGAAGGTTCGCACCCCAAATAATTCTCCGAATGCGCACAAACGCAGGATTATGTTCGGGATTTTCGCGCAGATGTGCGCATTCGAGGTGCTGTGGACGGTGGGTCGCGCTATCCACAGGCCGCGAATTCATGCGTGCGGTCGAGGACCCGACTGCCAAGGTTCGAAGATGGGGGAATTCGAACAGCCGTTTCGGGGATCGGAAGCGCTGAAAGACGGCCGGCTCACGCGTCACGGGCTGAGTTCTTTCCGCCGCCTGCATCGAGACGCATATCTGGATCGGAGCGTCGAGGTCACAGCGATCTCGCGTGCACGCGCCGCGTGGTTGTGGGCGCGCGGTGGCGCTGTCCTTGCGGGGTACTCGGCGGCTGCGGTGCACGGAACCCGCTGGATCGGGTCGGGAGAGTTTGCAACTCTGATCCGGAAAGGAAGCAGGCGATCCGTAAACGGAATCGTGGTGCGCGCGGACACCCTGCTGCCGGAGGAGGTGTGCCGAGTGGACGGGATGCTCGCTACGACTCCGGCCCGTACCGGGTTCGACCTCGGCCGATGGCTTGCCGGTGACCGTGCCGTCGAGGTGCTCGACGCGCTCTGTCACGACACCAGAACAAGTCTGGCGGAAATCTCCGCTGTGGCGAGCCGGCATGCGGGCGAACGCGGTCTAGCTCGACTACGAACAGTTGCCTGCCTCGCCGATCCCGGCGCCGAGTCGCCTCCCGAGACGAGGACTCGACTCTTGTTGATCCGCGCAGGTCTACCGACGCCTACCACCCAGATACCGATAGCCGACCGGTCTGGTCGGGTTTTCGCCCGCGCGGACATGGGCTGGGAGATGTGGAGGGTGCTCGTCGAATACGACGGTGTACAGCACTGGGCGGACGAACGTCAGCGCACCTGGGACATCGAGCGGTTGGAGCGGCTCGCCGAACTCGGCTGGGTGGTGGTGCGGGTAAATGCGGAGCAGTTGCGCATGAGGCCCCACGCCGTCGTCGCGCGAGTTCGAGACCGACTGAGGCAGGCAGCCGCACCCGTTTGAATGCGCAGAAATGCAGATTTCCACTTGACGTGTGGCTGCAGAACTGCACACTCGGCGCGCGTCTTCGCCTCCGCGCTATAGCGTGGCGATCCAGCTGCTGAAGGGCTCACTGAATTCCGCCGAATAGGGTAAGCGCTCAACGTAGTCCGGCCCGGTAGACGATCGATCTCCGATGTCCTTCAGAACATGATTGGCGTTTGTCATCAGGACTGGAGTCAGTGCTGTGTGCGCGAGCGCCTCGTTCAGGCCGGCGACGTCCTCGAGTTGCACTTGGATGTCCTTGGCGGAGCAACTCGTCAGGACAGGGAAGCCGGCGGGAAGCTGCCTCGCGAGAGCCCGCGGATCGAGCGCGTCCTCCTCGGCGAGAGCCTTCGCGTTCGCGTTGACGAGGCCCGCGTTCTGCAAGGGTTCCGGCAAGTCGTCCGGGATCGTCCCGGACGTGCGGAGCGACTCGACGGTGTCTGCGAGCGCAAGCCGTAGTTCGTCCGCCAGTTCCACTGGCAACTGTCCGGTGCCCTCGGCGGCATCCAGTTGGGTGTGGATCTGGGTGGTCAGCAGGTCGAGAAGCCGCACGCTCAGAGGTTCGAGGAGTCCCACGGCATGTACGCGTGAGCCCTGGTCGGCGGTTGCGAGTGCGAGCGCGACGAGGGCGCCGTCGCTGTGCCCGATCACGACGAGCTTGGATGGGTCGACCCCAGGTTGGGAGGCCAGGAAGTCCAGGCCGGTGGAGGCAGCGTCCACGAACGTGCTGAAGCCGAGGCCGCCGACTTCATCGACTTCGTACGGGCCGAGGGCGGTCTCGCCGCTGCCGATCTTGTCGTAGCGCAGGCTCGCGACGCCGTGCTGTTCGAGGACGTCGGCGAGAAAGCGGAGGGTTCCGATGTCACCGGGGAGCAGCGCGCTGTCGCCGTTGCGATCGGTGGGTCCGCTGCCTGCGAGCAGAAGTGCTGCGGGCGTCGATCCGTTGGCGTGGTCGGGTGTGCGCAGGCTGCCGTAGTAGGTGACGGCGCCGCTGTCGAAGGTGATCTCGATGTCAGGCATGGGGACTGTCTACCAGTTCGGAAAATTCGCTGAGAACGAGATCTCAGAGAAGCATCACAGAACTCACAAATGCGGACATTAGCGTCTACATCATCAGTTGTCCCAACAGATTACGTCCGGGATGACCCTCGACTCCAGAAAGGTGCCGCACCATGAACGTCGTACGACTGAGCTCCGGTGACTTCGCCGCCGCCATGTTCTCCCGCGACTTCATCGATCGTGGATGCGACCGTGAAGTCGTCGAGCGGATTCATCGTGGGGCGCTCGACGAATGGGTGACCGTACTTGCCGGTTCAGGGATGCTGTCCAACCGCGTAGTCGCCGACTTGGTGCGCTCGTGGCGCGCGAATCCGCGATTGTTGCTCGATTCCCTTCTGGTGGAGTCTGATCAGACCATGCGCCAATACTGCGACGCCTTGTGGTGCGAGTTGGAGGGATTCTCGCCGCCACAGGCATACGCCGCCTGAGCGGCCTCGTGGCTGTTCCGTTCCGCAGCGGACGATTCTGGCGGTCGACACGGAACAGCTGCATACCTTTTCGCTCATCCCACCGGTAGCTTGGTGTGGTGACGTCATCGGAATCCAGACCTTCGACTATCGGCGAACTCCGTGAGTCGGGCCACGTTCAGCGCTCCGTCAAGGAAGAGATCCGGGCGAATTTGCTCGAGGTCTTGCGTGACGGACGTGATCCGTGGCCTGGCATCGTTGGCTTCGAAGAGACGGTGTCACCACAGCTGGAGCGGGCTCTTATCGCTGGTCATGACGTGGTATTGCTCGGAGAACGTGGTCAGGGCAAGACCCGGCTACTGCGTACTCTCGCTCAACTCCTCGATGAATGGACCCCGGTCATCGCTGGTTCGGAACTCGGGGAGCATCCCTATGAGCCGATCACCCCGGCCTCGATCCGCCGGGCGCGGGAAATGGGTGACGATCTGCCCATCGCGTGGCGGCACCGCAGCGAACGGTACTCGGAGAAACTCGCGACACCCGATACTTCGGTAGCTGACCTCGTCGGTGACGTCGATCCGGTGAAGGTCGCGGAGGGGCGGAGCCTTGGCGACCCCGAGACCATCCACTTCGGTCTCGTGCCCCGCGCTCACCGGGGCATTGTCGCCATCAACGAACTGCCGGACCTCGCCGAACGCATCCAGGTGTCGCTGTTGAACGTGATGGAGGAACGTGACATCCAGGTGCGCGGGTACAGCCTGCGGCTCCCACTGGACGTATTGATGGTGGCCAGCGCGAACCCTGAGGACTACACGAACCGTGGTCGCATCATCACCCCACTCAAGGATCGTTTCGGTGCCGAGATCCGTACGCACTACCCGACTCGACTAGAGGACGAGGTCGCGGTGATCGAACAGGAAGCGCAGCTCGCCGCTGAAGTACCCGATTACCTCCTCGAAATCCTGGCTCGGTTTACCCGATTGCTTCGCGAGTCGACGTCGGTTGATCAGCGATCGGGGGTGTCGGCCCGTTTCGCGGTGGCAGGCGCCGAGACCGTCAGCGCGGCGGCGGTACATCGTGGTGCGGTGCTCGGGGAGGCCGATCCGGTCGCACGCCCGGTCGACCTCGAGACAGTCGTCGAGGTCCTGCGGGGCAAGGTCGAGTTCGAATCGGGCGAGGAGGGGCGCGAGATCGAAGTTCTCGAGCACCTGTTGCGTAGGGCCACCGCCGACACCGCTCGCGCCCGATTGGGTGGCATTGATCTGGCCGAACTCGTGACCGCCGTCGAAGAGGGCGACCCCGTGGTGACCGGTGAGCGGATCACGGCCAAGGCCCTGTTGAACGAACTACCCGAACTCGATGTCCTCACCGAACTGGCCGAGCGTCTAGGCGCCGAATCCGACGGGGAGAGGGCAGCGGCCGCCGAATTCGCTCTCGAGGGTCTGTATCTGGCGCGGCGGATCTCGAAGAGGCCGGACCCCTACGGGCAGATGGTCTACTCCTGATGCCCCGCAACTCGCGGTACGGGCCGTACGACGGTGGAGACCCACTGGCACCGCCGGTGGACTTGCGTGAGGCCCTGGCTGCGATCGGGGACGATGTGCTGGCAGGCAGTTCACCGCAGCGAGCGCTGAGGGAGATGCTCCGGCGGGGAAACAAGGAACTACGGGGACTGGACGCTCTTGCGGCCGACGCCAATCGGCGTCGGCGCGAAATGCTTCAGCGCGGCAACCTGAATCGCACGTTCGAAGAGGTCCGTGAACTGCTCGACCGCGCGGTGCTCGAAGAACGCAAGGCATTGGCCCGCGCGCTCGACGACGATGCCCGCTTTTCGGAGATGCGCCTCGAGGAACTGTCGCCCTCGACCGCCCAGGCCGTGCAGGAACTCGCCGACTACGACTGGCGCAGTTCCGATGCCCGCGAGGACTACGAGAAGATCAGGGACCTGTTGGGGCGGGAACTACTGGACCAGCGCTTCGCCGGTATGAAGCAGGCGCTCGAGGGTGCGACCGAGGAAGACCGCGAGCGAATCCGAGAGATGCTCACCGACCTCAACGACCTACTGGACAAGCACTCGCGTGGTGAGGACACGCAGGAGCAGTTCGACGAGTTCATGAGCAAGCACGGGGAGTACTTCCCCGAAAATCCGCGCAACGTCGAGGAGTTGCTCGATTCACTGGCCCAGCGTGCAGCGGCGGCTCAGCGTCTGCGCAACTCGCTCTCGCCCGAGCAACGCGACGAACTGGATGCGCTGGCGCAGCAGGCTTTCGGTGATCCTTCGCTGATCGGCCAATTGGACCGACTCGACCAGCATCTGCGGGCGGCCAGACCCGGCGAGGACTGGCAGGGGGCGCAGCGATTCCGGGGAGAACGCGGTATGGGCCTTGCAGAGGGCGCCGAGGCGTTGCAGGACATTGCAGAACTCGAGTCGCTGGCTCAGCAGTTGTCGCAACAATATGCCGGCGCCGAACTCGACGACATCGACGTGGACGCGTTGGCGAGGCAGTTGGGTGATGAGGCCGCAGCGGACGCGCGAACTCTCGCCGACCTCGAAAAAGCGTTGCGAGATCAGGGCTTCTTCGACCGCGGGGCGGACGGCCAGTGGCGGCTGTCGCCGAAGGCGATGCGTCAACTCGGCCAGACAGCGCTCCGCGACGTGGCGACCCAATTGTCCTCGCGTGGTGGGCAGCGGGAGACGCGTCGGGCGGGAGCGATGGGAGAGCCAACCGGTGCGTCTCGCGAATGGGTGTTCGGTGACACCGAACCCTGGGATGTCACGCACACCATCACCAACGCCGTACTGCGCACGGCGTCCGATGAGAACGGCAGCCGATCCGTTCCGGTCAAGTTGTCCGTCACGGATGTGGAGGTGATGGAGACCGAGCAGCGGTCGCAGGCTGCGGTCGCGCTGCTCGTCGACATCTCGTTCTCGATGGTGATGGAGGGAAGGTGGGTGCCTATGAAGCGCACCGCCTTGGCGCTGAACCATCTGGTGAGCACACGTTTTCGCAGCGACGAACTGCAACTCATCTCGTTCGGTCGGCATGCGCAGGTACTGAACCCGTCGGAGCTGGCCGGATTGGACCACGGCCGGGAACAGGGCACCAACCTCCACCACGCGCTGTTGTTGGCCGCCCGGCATCTTCGTCGTCACCCCAACGCGCAGCCCGTCGTCCTGATCGTCACGGATGGCGAGCCGACAGCACACCTGGAACCGGACGGGTTCGCCTACTTCGACTACCCGCCGAGCGCACGGACACTCGGGCTGACGGTTCGTGGACTCGATACCCTTGCGCGTCTTGGTGCCCACGTCACGTTCTTTCGGCTCGGTGACGACCCCGGCCTGGCGCGCGTGATGGACCGGATGGCCGAACGGGTGGCCGGTCGTGTCGTGGCGCCGGAACTGGACGGTCTCGGCGCTGCCGTGGTCAGCGACTACATGCGCCGCCGCCGGTGACGGTGATCGGTAACACTCGGTGAACAGCGCTGGTCGGCAACTGTTTTCTTGCACGGTGGAGGCCTGAGTCGCCGTAGCATGCGAGGAATCGATGTCGTCTGATTCTTGTGGGGGATGTGTACGGTCGGCGTTCGGTTCAACGCGCGAGATTCTGGATTCGTTGGCGGACACTGTGATTGCACGATCGACGACTACGACGGACTCTCGGGCTCGAAGCAATCAGCTCGGGAGGGCGTCGATTGCGATCATCAATGGTCACGGGGTCCCGTCTATCACCTCGCGATCGCCGAGGGGCTGTTGCAACTGGATCTCCATCGTGGCGAAGACCGCTACGAGAGTGCACATCTTGTCGGCTGCTTCCGGGAGAATGCCGGTGC
Organism: Rhodococcus sp. NPDC049939; assembly: GCF_040656415.1. Lineage (NCBI taxonomy): Bacteria > Bacillati > Actinomycetota > Actinomycetes > Mycobacteriales > Nocardiaceae > Rhodococcus > Rhodococcus sp. NPDC049939. Next base: position 541,907 of record NZ_JBFAMC010000001.1, read on the forward strand.
GGAGCGAGACATTGACAGAGGAGTCGGTCTCGACCACCGTCGCGTCGGCACCGTAACACGCTGGTGTTCCGGTGACGAAATGGATCGCAATGTTGTCGCCTTCAGTGCGCGACCACGACTCGAACGGTGTCGGATTCGCTTGCACGATGTCTGGGCGCGGTACGAACACGGTGCCGAATTCCTGATCCGGCACCTCCGAGGGGCGAGGCATACGCGCCTGCGGCATGGTCCGCGTCGGACCCTCGGCGGAAGTCACTTCCGGCGGTGCTGTGAGCTCGTCGGTGTTCGAAACGGGTCCGCACGCTGCGACAGCGAGGCATGCCAGCAACGCGAGGACAATTGCGCGCATAAACCACGGTAGCGTCAATCTTCCGCAAGCCGGACACCATTGCAATCGCCGGAATCGCAGCCAACGCCCCGACTGCGACATACCCCGGTGGGGTACGGTCTGTCTACACTGGTGGCCATGGCAAGGCGCAGGTGCACACTTTCAACGCGCACCGCGCCGCCGATGTCGGTTGCGGCCGGGGTGTCCATGGTGCACAGTCTGATCGCTCGTGTAGCTATCGCCGCTGGTGGCGATCATCCCGCGACCGCTCTCCCTCACGATGCAGGCCCGCGACTACGAGGGCGGCGAAGCTCTCGATTCTGCAGGTGTGACAGGGAGCCCGGGGCATGTGCCCCGGCGGATCCGGCTGTCGCTTTTCCGAATTGATATCCAGGAGCTTTTTCATGCGTACCAAAATCACGACTGCGATCGCCGCGACCGCAGGCACTGCGCTTCTTCTCGCCGGCTGCAGCACAGGCTCGACCGACTCGACTGCGGCACAGTCGACGTCCGTAGCGGCGACTTCGGCGGCCGAGTCGCAGGGCACATTCAACGACGCCGATGTGAATTTCCTGGAAGGGATGTACCCGCATCACGCCCAGGCCGTCGAGATGGCCGACATGGTTTCGGGGCGCACCGACAACGCCGATATCGTGACTCTCGCGGGGGCCATCAAAGCGGCGCAGCAGCCCGAAATGGACCAGATGGCCGGGTGGCTCCGGCAGTGGGGGCAACCTGATCCAGCGGCCGGCATGCAAGGGATGCCCCACGGAGACATGCAAGGGATGATGTCGCCGGACCAGATGCAGGGCCTCGAGGCGATGTCCGGCGCGGATTTCGATCGGATGTGGCTCAATATGATGATCGAACATCACCAGGGCGCGATCGACATGGCGAACACCGAACTCGCCGACGGTGAGAACCCCGAGGTCAAGCAACTCGCCACCGACATCGTGGCCGAGCAGCAGCGGGAGATCGCCGATATGCAGGCGATGCTCGGCTGATGGTCTCTCAGGTACCTGCGGGAGCTACCGGCTCGTGAATGGTAGCAGAGCCATCTCGCGAGCGTTCTTGACCGCGACGGCCACCTGACGCTGCTGTTGGGGGGTCAGGCCCGTCACTCGGCGGCTGCGGATCTTGCCGCGATCGGAGATGAAGGTGCGGAGAAGGTTGATGTCCTTGTAATCGACATACTCGATCTTGGCTGCGAACAACGGGTTCTTCTTGGGCTTGCGGCCCTCCACAGGACGTGGCTTCTTCGACGGGGATTTCTTGACGGCCATCTTCTTCCTTTACAAGCTCGACTTGTGGACGCCCGGCAGCTCCGGTAGCGCGCCATCTCCCGAACACACGCGAGAAAGCCCGAAATTCCTCGGGTGGCCACGCGGGAAGTCCATCCGCAGCGTCTCGATTGCGCAATCGTACCGGACTCGAGCTGGGCCGCAGAGGCCGCAGTATCAGCGAAAGTCCTGCATTTTCGCCACGCCAGAATCTACCCCTTCTTAGACATATCTCAGTCGATCAGGTCAAACTGTCGAGTATGCGGATACTGGTGGTCGACGACGATCGCGCTGTAAGAGAGTCCTTACGGCGGTCGCTGAGCTTCAACGGGTACTCCGTGGACTTGGCCGTCGACGGTGTCGACGCTCTGGAGAAGCTGGCTGATGCGCGTCCCGACGCGCTGGTGCTCGACGTGATGATGCCACGTCTGGACGGTCTCGAGGTCTGTCGTCGTCTGCGTAGTGTCGGCGACGATCTCCCAATTCTCGTTCTCACCGCCCGCGACTCCGTGTCGGAGCGGGTGTCCGGACTCGATGCTGGAGCCGATGACTACCTTCCGAAGCCGTTCGCGTTGGAGGAGTTGCTGGCAAGACTTCGAGCGTTGTTACGTCGAGCCGCACCCGAGCCGGGTACCGACACGGAGACGATGACGTTCGAAGACCTTGCCCTCGATCCGGTCACCCGTGAGGTGACGCGCGGTGACCGCTCCATCAGTCTCACCCGCACGGAGTTCTCTCTACTCGAGATGCTGATGGCAAACCCGCGTCGGGTCCTCACCCGAGGCCGAATCCTCGAAGAGGTGTGGGGATACGACTTCCCGACCTCCGGTAACGCGCTCGAGGTCTACATCGGATACCTCCGTCGCAAGACCGAGGCTGATGGAGAGTCGCGCCTTTTGCATACCGTTCGAGGAGTCGGCTACGTGCTTCGGGAGACGCCTCCGTGATGGCACTCCCTTTCCATCGGACCGCCGACAAGTCGGGGAAGCCCGACTCGCAGCAAGCGTCAATGAACATCACGGGGCCGATCCCGGTCGCCCCGGAGATGCGACCGCCCATGCCGCTGACGCGGTCCGTGTCGTTGCGTTGGCGGGTCACGCTTCTCGCTGCGTCCGTAGTGGCCATCGCGGTGGCCGTGTTGGCAATTGCCGCGTATGCCATGGTCTCGCGCGCGCTGTACGCCGATGTCGACAGCCAGCTCCGCACTCGCGCGGCCGCGCTGATCGACAGCAACCTCGTTACGTTCGATCCCCGCTACATAGCCGGTGCGACGCTCTACACGACAGACATCAGTGTGGCGCTGATTTTCCCGGATCTCGATACCTACATGCCGCCAGGGACCAGCGTCCCGATCGGTGAACCTGAACTGGCGGTCGCTCGCGGTGACCAGCACATGTCGTTGCGAACGGCTGAGAAACAACGGGTGCTGGCTGAGCGCACGCTGGACGGCAGCACACTCGTCATCGCGCAGCGGTTGGCGCCGACGGATGCGGTGCTCGGGCAGTTGGCCTGGGTCCTCGTCGTAGTCGGCGGGTGCGGCGTCATACTCGCGGCTATCGCGGGAACGACAGTGGGTCGCACTGGTCTGCGGCCGATCGCGCGCCTTACTGCCGCAACGGAGCGGGTGGCGCGAACGGACGACCTGACACCGATGCCGGTCACGGGCAACGACGAACTCGCCCGGCTCACCGAGAGTTTCAACACCATGCTGCGAGCCTTGGCGGAATCGCGTGAACGGCAGAGCAGGCTCGTTGCCGACGCCGGGCATGAACTGCGGACGCCGCTGACTTCGCTGCGCACCAACATGGAGTTGTTGATTGCATCGAGTCGTCCTGGGGCGCGGCATATTCCAGACGAAGACATGGCGGAACTTCGCACGGACGTCATAGCCCAGATCGAGGAGCTTTCTCAATTGGTGGGCAACCTGGTGGATCTTGCGCGGGAAGAAGCCCCGGAGACGGTATTCGAAAGAGTCGATCTCAGCGAGGTCGTGGACCGGTGCCTCGAGCGGGCGCGCCGCCGGCGCAACGAGATCGACTTCACCGCCATCACCCTTCCCTGGTTCGTTTACGGCGACCATGCCGGGTTGTCGCGAGCGGTACTGAACGTGTTCGACAACGCAGCGAAATGGAGTCCTGCCGGATCAGATGTGAAGGTGATGATGAGGCCGGTGGGTGACGGACTTCTCGAATTGACGGTCGACGACGCGGGTCCAGGTATTCCCGAGGAGGATCGAGAGCTGATCTTCGACCGCTTCTACCGTTCCACCGCTTCGCGCTCGATGCCCGGATCGGGTCTGGGTCTTGCGATCGTCCGGCAGGTCGTGATCAAACACGGAGGCACGATAGCTGTGGACGTCTCGGAGCGGGGCGGTGCACTGATCCGCATCGTGCTTCCGGGAGAACTCGATGTGGAATAGGCTGAACTGACAAGCTCGGAAGAGGGACCTGGGTTTTTCGGAGCCTTGGGTTCTGGTTCCGGGGTCTGGGTAAACGTACAGGCCGATCTCAGGTGGCTCTCAGCCCCATCGTGCATTCTCATATGCAGAGACGGTGCGACTGCCCGCTGCGGGCAGTCGCAGGCATATGGAGGTGATGCGATGACCGACGATCGACACAGTCACGACAGTGGCAATCAAAACAGCGCCGGTAATGGGGAGGACGCACGCCCGGGTCAATCGGTTCAGCCTCAGCAGATTCCGGGTCATCAGCCGACCGAACAATTTCCGGCAACTCCGCACAACACGACGGGCGCCCCGACCGGTCAACCGGGTCACGAATTCCCCGGCTACATGCAGGGTCACCCGTACATTGGGCCGCAACAGAACACAGAGCAGTTTGCGCAGGCTCAGCCCGGCGGTCCGCAGGACTACGGGTCGCAGCAGCACCCGGCGTCGCAGCAAGAAGCGAGCCAGGGCCCATATGTCGGCTATCAGAGCCCCGGCTACCAGGTACCTGGGCAACCCGTTGCCGGATCAACCGAGGACAAGCGGCGCATCCGCACCGCCCTTATCTCGGGCGCCGTGGCGCTCGCCTTGGTGAGCGGCGGTCTCGGCGGTTTCGTGGGCTCCATGGCGGCTGACAGGACCGGCGGTACCTCGGTGGTCAACGCCCTCGACGCCCCGAGGGACAACACCGCGACGCCCGCAGCGAACGCTCCGGCAGGCACGGTGCAGGCAGTGGCGCAAAAGGTGGTCCCGAGCGTGGTGTCGATCGAGGTGGCGACGCCGGGCGGTTCCGGTGGTGAAGGATCCGGCATCGTGCTCTCCTCGGATGGCCTCATCCTTACCAACAACCACGTTGCGGGCGCGGCCGCTCAGGGCGGCAGACTGATGGTCGCCTTCTCGGATGGCACCACTGCCCCCGCAAGTCTTGTCGGGGCCGACCCGGTGTCCGATCTCGCGGTCATCAAGGTGGATGGCAAGACCGATCTGACTCCGGCGGAGTTGGGAACGTCTGACAGCATCCAAGTTGGACAACAAGTCGTGGCGGTCGGGTCGCCCCTCGGACTGGCGGGCACCGTCACCCAGGGCATCGTCTCGGCAGTCGACCGTCCGGTGTCCACCAACGGTGAGTCCGGAAACCAGAACACCGTGATCGACGCCATTCAGACGGACGCCGCGATCAACCCCGGCAATTCCGGCGGTCCACTCGTCAACATGGACGGACAAGTGATCGGAGTCAACACGGCCATCGCAACCATCGGCGGTGCTGGTGAGGAGCAGGGTGGGTCCATCGGGCTCGGATTCGCCATCCCGGTGGACCAGGCACAGCGAATCGCCAAAGAATTGGTCGATACCGGTACCGCAACCCAAGCGATCATCGGGATTCAGGTTCCCACCCAGGACGACGTGAATGGTGCCACCGTCGTCGACGTCACCCCGGGCGGTCCCGCGGCCGAAGCTGGAATCCCGCAGGGGTCGGTCATCACCAAGGTCGACGACCGAATCATCAACAGTGGTGACGCTCTCATCGCTGCCATTCGTTCACATTCGCCAGGGGACAACGTCTCGATCACCTATACCGACGCGAACGGGTCCAACCCCCAAACGGTAAACGTCACACTCGGTACCGCCGAGCAAGGAGGCAACTGATGAACACCGGGATTCTCGGGCAGGTCGAGTTGGTTCTAGGTGGGGCCGCTACGGTGGGCAACATGGACATCGAAGCCTCGTTGGCCGGCCATGCGCTGGTGGTAATCGTCAACGACCGCACTGCCCACGGAGAGGGTGAGGACTCGACCGGGCCCCTCGTCACCGAGTTGCTGGGTGAGGCAGGGTTTATCGTCGACGCCACCGTCGCGGTGGCCGCCGACGAGGTCGAGATTCGCAACGCGCTCAACACTGCCGTCATCGGCGGGGTCGACCTCGTCGTGTCGGTGGGGGGGACCGGAGTGTCACCCCGTGACGTGACTCCTGATGTCACCGCGGAGGTTCTCGATCGCGAGATTCCGGGTATCTCGGAGGCGCTTCGGACTTCCGGTCTCGCCAGTGGTTTGCTGGATGCGGGCCTCTCGAGGGGTCTAGCCGGCGTGTCCGGTAGCACACTGGTGGTCAACCTGGCATCTTCCCGCTCCGCAGTGCGGGACGGGATGGCTACTTTGACCCCCTTCGCCGCACAGGTAATTTCCGAATTGTCCGGTTTGGAAGGCTGAGACGATTTCTCGTCACGACGAGGCGGAGGCTCCTCGGTACGACGACGCCGAATCACACGCCGAGCCGAAAAATCGAGAAGCAACGAGCCGGGCCCTTATCGACAGGGCTCGGCTCGCGCGCATCTTCGGGGACGTCTTCCCCGATACGACCGCGGACGAACGCGAGCATGGGGACTCGACCAGTGCCGACGAGGAATGGCTGCGTCGGCAGCGCCCCCCGCATCACGGATAGTTACCTTCGAAGGTCCGACGCAATACGAATTGTGATCTTCTGTTCGACTGTCTGCTTCTGTGCGGACGGCTCGGTTGTCGGAGATTTCACACGGAGTTGCGCTGTGTAGCGGCTGACTCCGGGGATGTCAAGGAAGTCGTGTTCGGGCAAAACGGGCGGGGTGCGCGGGAACACAAAAGTTTCATGTTTGTAAAACGCAAGTAAAGGCTGTCTAGCTTAACTTGAACGGCCTGCGAACTTACTGGTCATGGCGCATGGTGCCCGGTTCAAGAGGGCGGTGGAACATCCCAAGTTTCTCCCATATTTCACTGTGCTGTACATCACATTTGCCTTTACCCCCGTTTTAATTGCTTAGGCAACCGTTGGGCGGTTAATGTCCTCGGCGAGTCAGTACTGCAGATGGAGGGCGGGGCGGACAAGCCGTTGCCCAGTCGGATCCCGATGGTTCCCATCGGTGATTCCGTCCCTGGTGCGGTTGTCAAGTTGTTATGCCCCCGAGTTCACCTCGTGATCGTAGGAGCTTGATGTCGTGCTGGGCCCGACACGGACCACTCCTCAGTCTCGAAAGTCGTGGCTGGGAACGAGCAAGAATCCTGATGAGGGGAACGAATGAGCCAGAACCGAAAGACCGGCCTGCGTCGCGTAGCCCGCATTGCCGGCCTGGGTGCCGCCGCAGCCGTTGCACTGGGTCTGATGTCTACGGGCGCTGCGAACGCTGACACCTTCGTCCCGCTTCCCGGTGGCGAGAAGGTTATGGACGCGGGCGGTGTCAATGTGAAGGTTGCCCGCAACGCCGAGAGCGCGCTGCTGTCTCCTTCGCTGTCGGCCAACGGCGCCAGCCGCGTTGCGTGGCTGTCGGGCGACGTGTTCGCCGACCTCGGTGGCAACGTTCCGGAGGAAGGCGCAACGCTGACTACCGGTTACATCGTGGGATGCCAGGCCGACATATCCGGTCTCGATGCCGGACTCGCCGGAGGCTTCTCGCTGACCGGCCCGAGTTTGGGCGCTGCAATGAGCATGCCGATGTCTCCCGGCGAGGTCACGTTCGTGAAGCTGGGTGACAAGTCGGATCTGAAGCCGGGTGTGTCCGCGATTCAATACCGCGACCAGCAGCTCGAAATCCACGGCTGCGGTGGTCACGCGCAGGCCCGTGCAGTCTCGGTCATCGAGGTACCCGGTAACCACTACGTCAAGAGCACCCTCTACGGGCAGCCGTTCAGCCTGGGCTGATTGCTCGTCAGTACCCACTTCATTCCTTCTCGCATCAAGCGACATTCACCCTAGAGGGGAACAATGAACAGCAAGACCATGCGCCACGGCGCCAAGGCTGCCAGCGTGGTTGCGGCGGCCACCGTTGCGATCGGCCTCTTCTCCAACGGTGCGGCCAATGCCGACACCTTCATCCCGTTGCAGGACGGTGAGATCACCCACACGCTGATGGACGGCACGGTCGTGACGGTGCGTCAGACCGGCAACAGTGCGATCATCAGCCCGTCGATGGGGGCAACTCCGTTGCACCGCAACGTGTGGGCGTCGGGCACCGTCGACGTGTCGATCGAGGGCGGCACCGCGGAGGGCGGCTCCATCGACACCGGCTACCTCGTCGGCTGTCAGGTCAGCTTCGGCGGCAACGCCGGTGGTGGCGCCGGTACCGCCGCCAGCTGGGAGGACATGACTGACGGCAACGGCCAGATCACCCAACCGTTTGACATGGGCACTGACATCTTCGGTGGCGGAATCTCCATCGGCCCCGGCCAGACCACCAAGGTGTCGATCCTCGACATCGAGTACGCGGACGACTACGGCGCCGAGGCGCACAAGAGCGATTTCGACTTCGAAGGCAACCGGGGTGGCTTCACCTACTCTGACGAGACCTTCAGTGTTTCCGGTTGCGCCGGTCTCGCACATGCCCGCTCCTACACGACCGTCGAGGTCTCGACCGACAGGGTCGACGGCGTTGTCACGCTCTGGGGACAGCCGTTCAGCATGGGCTGATATTCCATTCCAGATCTGACTCCGGGTCCGCACACGCTGGTGGTGTGCGGACCCGGAGTCATTTCTCGCTATGCACCGCTTGGTCGAGTTCGCTCCCTCATCTCCCCTAGGGAGGTCCTTTGGGCGTCACTGGAAGGTCACGGTGATCGCGTTGGTGAGTGAAGCCGCGGCGACCTTGGTGGCTTCGGGTGCCGGCAGAGCCAGCATCACAACGCGTTCTCTCTGATCACGTCCGTTCTCCGAAGGGGTCACCAGCACGACGACCGCGCGCGAGGCCAACACGGTGGCGCCGGGCTGACGGTCCGGATTCGCAGGTGTCTGGGGATCGACCGTGAGCACATCGACGCTGTCGCCCTCACGTAGGAGCTCGGTGACAGCGGGATCGGCCAGTCGGATCGGCACGATACGAGCATCCTCGATCCCCGCGGCTCCGGCGGCCAGGCGTGGTCCCAGAACTCGAACGTCGGTGAGCGGCTCTCCTGCGCGGGCAGGCCCGGCGAGCGTGCGACCGGTGACATCCGCTACGGCGGTGACAGCTCCTTCAGGCAGGCTGCCTGCTTCCCACTCCACCAGATCGACATCCTCATCCGTCAGGGCACGTCCGGGTTCGAGATTGCGCGCAGCCACCACGACCGCGGACCGGTCGGAATCCGGATTTCCGCGCACCAGCAGAGCGATGGCCAGGAGTAACAGTGCTGCGGCCAGCACTCGTCTGGCAACTACGGTGCGGCCCCAGCTCGGACGAGTGAGGTCGGACAGGCGGTCCGCCCAGGACGGGCTCAGGCTTTGGTTCGTGAGGTTCGGTCTGCGCGGGGCAGGCTCATACGACATGGGCCGACGTTAGAAGACCGCAGGACCATCGACGACGCTGGACGACGTTGCCTGTGGACGAGCTGAAAGTTGTGGACAGCTGTGTGACGAACGAGAACTAGCTGGCAGCGGCCTTGGCTGGAGTGGCTGACGACGTAGACGAGGATGCTGACGAACTATCCGACTTCGAGGCGGGGGCGGATTCGGTCTTGGCGGAATCAGCCTTGGCGGGCTCGCTCGCAGCACCGGAGGAGCCGCGGCTGTCGGTGCGGTAGAAGCCACTGCCCTTGAACACGATGCCGACAGAGTTGAAGAGCTTGCGAAGTTTGCCCGAGCACTCGGGGCACACCGTCAGCGAATCTTCACTGAACGACTGAACGATGTCGAAACGGTTGTCGCACTCTGAACATGCATACGAGTAAGTGGGCACTGGGTTTCCTCCACACTGTCTAGTCAAACCGCAGATTTTTGGCACTCTACAGTCGACAGTGCCAACAACGCGAATCAAAATTCTATTCCGGGCGCGGTTCCTGCTAGCGCACGTCCTCAATCGGCAGCATTTGCGCCGAGTCCGATCAGACCGGAACCCGGGGTGAGCGCCCATCCTATCCGTACGTCGTGGGGGTCCTCGGGCAGTTCGGAGACCAGCTCTTCGTCGCGGACCACGGTGACCAGACGGGCGTCCGGGCGCGCGAGGCCGAGGGTGCGGTCGTAATAGCCTGCGCCGCGACCGAGTCGAACGCCCCTGCGGTCGACTGCCAGGGCGGGAACGAAAATTGTGTGGGCCATCTGTATTTCGCGGGGTTCGAACACCGGCCCCGTCGGCTCGCGTAGGCCGAAGCCGGCGTCCTCGAGATTGTCGGCGCCGTTGTACTCGCTCCAGTAGAGGGGGCCGGGTTCGCGGGTGATGGGGACGAGCACCCGCCCAGCCACTCCGCGGAGCGCGTCCAACAGGTCGAGGTTGCCCGGTTCGAGTGCCGTGGGAATGTAGGCGCAGACCGCGAATCCAGGGGTGAGACCGATTGTGACGAGTTCGACAAGGGACTGCTCCTCGCGCGAACGAAGCTCGGGGGAGACCGCGCGCCTGCTCGAAAGCACCAGTTGTCGCCACTCGTTCTTCGTCTGGGCCTGCATGTCACAACCCTAGAACCGGTCGAAGTGCGCTCGGCGAAAGGCTCCCGGAAGTGGTTGACAGGATCTTGGTGACTGACGAGTAGATTCCACGGTTATTGTGTGGGGATGACAGACGCCTACCCGCACACCGCCGACATCTTCCGCACGGCTGTGGTGCCGGCAGCGGGAATGGGTACGCGGTTCCTCCCCGCGACCAAGACCGTGCCGAAAGAGTTACTCCCGGTAGTAGATACTCCCGGCATCGAGCTTGTGGCCGGTGAAGCCGCGGATTCGGGGGCGAGCCGGCTGATTATCGTGACCTCGCCGGGCAAGGACGGGGTGGTCGCCCACTTCGTCGAGGATCTCGTTCTGGAGAGCAAACTCGAGGAAAGCGGCAAGCACCATCTGCTCGAGAAGGTACGCAAGGCCCCCGGTCTACTCGAGGTCGACTCCGTCGTCCAGGATCAGCCGCTCGGGTTGGGACACGCGATCGGCTGTGCCGAGTCGGCGCTCGACGATGACGAGGACGCGATTGCGGTGCTCCTCCCGGACGACTTGGTGATGCCCCGCGGCGTACTCGAGACGATGGCCCGAGTGCGCGCCAAACGAGGCGGTACCGTGCTCTGCGCCATCGATGTTCCCAAGGATCAGGTGAGCGCGTACGGTGTCTTCGATGTGGAGACGGTGCCCGACGCAGTCAACCCGGATGTGCTCAAGGTCACCGGTATGGTCGAGAAGCCGGCCATCGAGGACGCCCCGTCGACGTACGCGGCGGCCGGTCGCTATCTTCTCGACCGCGCGATTTTCGATGCGCTGCGCCGGATCGAACCCGGTGCGGGCGGCGAACTCCAAATCACCGACGCAATAGCTCTTCTCATAAAGGAAGGTCACCCCGTTCACGTTGTGGTCCATCGCGGCACGAGACACGACCTCGGAAATCCTGGCGGCTACCTCCGTGCTGCGGTTGACTTTGCCTTGGACAGCGACGAGTTCGGCCCGTCGTTGCGTGAATGGCTGGCCGACCGATTGAAGCGAACGGATCTATAGGAGTTCGGGAGGCGAGAATTTGCGGTCGGTCGAGGAGCAACAGACGATTGTGACCGCTGCAGCGGTGGCACCGCGGCCGGTCCGGGTCGCGATCTCCGAGGCCCAAGGGCTGCTGTGCGCCGAGGAGGTGGTTACCGAACTGCCGCTTCCCGGCTTCGACCAGGCCGCTATCGACGGATATGCCGTTCGCAGCGTCGACGTCCAGTCCGCAGGTTCCGACGTCCGTGACGACTACGGTGCGCCCACGGATTTGTTGCTTCCCGTGGTCGGCGAGGTCACGGCTGGTTCGCGTCAGCCGATCCGGCTCCAGCCCCGTCAGGCTGTCAAGGTCGACACGGGCGCTCCGCTGCCCACCCTCGCCGATGCCGTACTTCCACTGGATAGAACGGACGGCGGCCGGGCTCGAGTCAAGATATTCAGGCCTGTTCGTTCGGGCGACTACGTGCGCCGGGCAGGCGACGACGTGCAACCGGGAGACGTCGCGGTACGGGCGGGCACGATCATCGGTGCCGCGCAGGTCGGATTGCTGGCGGCCGTTGGTCGCGACAAGGTACTCGTTCACCCTCGGCCACGCCTGTCCGTTATCTCCGTCGGCGGTGAACTCGTCGACGTCGACCGGAGCCCTGGCCCAGGCCAGGTGTATGACGTCTGCTCATACGCACTCGCCGCCGCGGCCCGTGATGCGGGTGCCGACGTCAACCGTGTCGGTATCGCAGACGACGATGCCGGCCATCTGCGCGACGTTGTCGAGGGTCAACTGATTCGCTCCGAGATTGTCGTGATCGCGGGTGCGGTCGGCGGCGGAGCATCCGAAGGCGTCCACGACGCACTCGCCGAGCTCGGCGACCTCGAGGTCAGCCGCGTGGCCATGCACCCGGGATCGGTACAGGGATTCGGGCAGCTCGGCCGGGACGAGGTCCCGACTTTCCTGCTTCCGTCGAATCCGGTGAGTGCTCTGGTCGTGTTCGAGGTGATGGTGCGTCCGTTGATTCGCATCGCGTTGGGACGCCGCCAGCCGATGCGGCGCATGGTTTCGGCACGCACGGTCTCACCTATCACCTCGCTCGAGAACCGCAAGGGATTTCTCCGCGGACAGCTCATGCGTGACGAGGCCACTGGCGAGTATCTGGTGCAGGCGCTCGGTGGCGCGCCGGGCGCGTCCTCGCACCTGCTCTCCACTCTCGCTGAAGCCAACTGCTTGGTGTTGATCGATCCGGAGGTCACCGAGGTCCGTACGGGCGACCAGGTGGACGTGGCCTTCCTGGCGCAGCGGAGCTGATGGCCCGTTGTGAGATGGCATGAATATGCAACAGTTTGAGGTGCCGACGTGACAGCGCACCCGGGTTGGCCGCCGCGCCTAGGGCCACTACGCGTGAAAGGCGGCGTCGTCACCGTGCGCGCGGTCAGATTGCGCGACGCAGCGGCGTGGAGTCGTCTGCGCATCCGCGACAGGGCACATCTCGAGCCCTGGGAACCGACCGGGGAGGCGCCCTGGGAAGCACGTCACCACATCACCGGTTGGCCGGGTTTGTGCAACAGTCTGCGCTCGGATGCACGGAAGGGGCTCATGCTGCCGATGGCCATAGAGCTCGACGGTAACTACTGCGGTCAGCTCACGATCGGAAACGTGGTACGTGGTGCGCTGCGGTCAGCCTGGATCGGCTACTGGGTGTCCAGCGAGGTCAATGGATTGGGCGTGGCCACAGGCGCCCTCGCCATGGGAGTGGATCACGCCTTCGGGCCCGTGGGGTTGCACCGTGTCGAGGCCACCGTCCGTCCGGAAAACCTGGCGAGCCGTGCAGTTCTGCGCAAAGTCGGCTTTCGTGAGGAGGGACTGCTCACTCGCTATCTCGACGTCGACGGAATGTGGCGTGATCACATCCTGGTCGCGATGACGGTCGAGGATGTAGCGGGCTCGGTTTCGGATTCGTTGGTGCGCAGCGGCCGGGCCCAGTGGGCGTGACCGACACGATCAATGGACGAGCGTCCGTCTAGCGTTAGCCATCTGGCATTATCAAAGATCCCTGGCTGGGAAACTTCGTGGGGGGGACCTACCGCCGACTCATTACCTCGAGCCTTACGTGTTACGCATGTGAAATATGAGTTTCATGAGATCGGCGAGTCTGCGAAGATGTGACGGTTCGCGCGGTTAGCCTGTGTGGGGCAGCAGCGGTATCGATGCTGGTAGACGATTGGGAGGGGGTAGCCGTATGCCGAATTCGTTTCTTTGGATCGGGCTCGTCGTCGTATGGCTCTTCGTTCTGGTCCCTATGCTGGTGAACAATCGCCCCCGGATTCGGCAGACCAGCGATGCCGCACTTGCCACTCGAGTGCTGTACCGCGGTGATCAGCGCCCCGTGCTTCGCGGACCTGCGGTTGGCCACCGGAGCGATCCGGACTGGCAAGCGGAACCGGACCACTTCGGCTACGACGCGGAGGACCTCGTGGACACTCACGCAGAGGAAGACGATTTCGCCGCCGAGCAGGACCTGTTCGACGATTACGTGCCTGTCCGTCGGGGTCGGGGCGGATTCGATCCCGAGGCCGACGCGATCGCGCGTGAGGCCAGGTACGCGTTTCGTCAGCGGTTGGTTCTAGCCCTGGTGCTCGCAACGCTTGTGACTGCGGCACTCAGCCTGATCATCTCGCCAACGATGTGGTGGGCTTTCGCCGCTTGCTTGGTCACGCTCGTCGGGTACATGACCTATCTCCGTCGGCAGGTGCAGATCGAGCAGGAAGTCCGCCGTCGCAGGACGGAACGTCTAGCTCGTTCGCGTTCGGCCGGCGAGTTCAGAAGCGACGAGGAACTGGAGATGATCCCCGACCGGTTGCGTCGACCGGGTGCTGTGGTCCTCGAAGTCGATGACGGTGATCCGGAATTCGACTACCTCGAGCACTTCGATGAGCAGCCGATGTATCAGACGACGTTGCGTCGCGCTGCGGGCGAGTAGCTGATCACGGGTCTCGAGAGGCTCTTCGGTTCGGGCAATTCGCTCCCTCTGTGGATGGCCTGCTAAAGTTTGCCGAGCGGTTCGCAGGATTCGCTCGCGGGGCTGTGGCGCAGTTGGTAGCGCGCTTCGTTCGCATCGAAGAGGTCAGGGGTTCGATTCCCCTCAGCTCCACCAGATCTGCACGAGGCTCCCTCTCCTTTTGGAGGGGGAGCCTTTTGTGATGCGTGGTCTCACCGTGCCAGTGCGTGAGGGCGGATCACTTGGAGCGAGGTCAGCGGGAGTCGGGGGGGACTTCCGGCAAGCCCTCACTGGCGCGGAGCTTCTCGGCCATCCTGGTCAGCAGGCTCTGAGACTCTTCGGACAGGTCGAATGCGCGACTCGACAGCTTGCGTAGTTCGTAACCTTGGAGTTGGGAGAGAAGGTCGAGATCGTGGTCGACCTTTGCCGCGTAGATGTCATTGAAGAAGTAGTCGGGTTTCACTTTGAAGAAGCGCGCAAAGGCCGCGACTGTCTCGTCCGACGGATTGGTCCTCTGACCCGACCGAAGCTGGGAGATGTAGGGCTTCGAGATCTGGTAACCGTCTGCGATCAGTGCCGCCGCGACCTCGGCGTTGGTATGTGGTTTGCGCCCGGGAGGGTGGACGGTCTCGAAGAGCTTGTTCAACCGCGCAGCAAAATCTGCCATTGTGAGCCGCTGGGTCCTTCCTCGTCGGCGTCTAATTCTGTGATCGATACCATACCACGCTGATAACCAATGGATAACTCGCAGATCTGCGCCCGGAAAGGCCTCAAGCTTGACTGGTCCGCGCGTTTGTATGCATGAGCCAGGGGCGCTGATCCATCGACGTACCAGTGGGGCGTAGAGCGAACTTTGATCCACTGTCACAGTGTGTTCCGTCGACGGCGACCGGGGTGGGCGTGGACGACGAATTGGGCCGACGCGCCAGACTGCTGACGAGCGGGCGTCGAGGCGACGAGAGAATAGATTGCTGAAAGTTAGCTATGCGTGAAACTGGAACGCGGAAATTTGGACCCGGCGACGCAATGGCGCAGTCCAGAGGCCTTGTGTTGCGTTGTGCATCGTAACTGGCTTCGGTCGCTCGCTGCTCGTTCGGCTCAGCGAACAGAACTGTAGAAGCACGATGAACCGCACGGCTTGGGCCAGGTACCACAGCCGTCCCTGGATCTGGATAATTCTGGTGCAGTCGGAGATGATTGATTAGTGATACACAGAATGAGTGACGCCGAGCTCCGGAAGGCGATTCGAGTTCTGCGCGAGCGAGCCGATGATGCCCGCAAACGGGGCCAGGAGACTGACGCCAACGAAATCGAGAAGACGATTCGTACCTATCAGGAAGAAATGACCCAGCGGTTGTGAGCCATCACCGTGGGTGCTGCTTCTCGTGCTGTCGGGAGCGAATTTTCCTCTATCGTTCGTGCGCGCAATCCTGCTGCGTGCGTAGACTTCCAGCCGACACGAATCGGTGAAGACGGGGGCTCGCACGACTATGGCTATAAAGACGCTGGATGGCGCCAAGTGCCTGATCACCGGTGCCGCTAGTGGCATCGGGTATGCGACTGCTCTGGCGGCCGCGGCTGAGGGTGCCGAACTCTTTCTGACCGATATCAACGAGGTGGGGTTGGCGCTCGCGGTCGAAGAGGTGGGCAGTCGCGGCGGCACCGTGAGTTATTCTCGCGCGCTCGACGTGTCCGACTACGACGCAGTGACCGCATTTGCAGGGGAGATCCACGAGCAGTTCGGCAGTGTCGACGTCGTGATGAACGTTGCCGGCATCTCCGCGTGGGGGACGGTCGAGAACCTCGAACACCGGCACTGGAAGTCCATGGTGGACGTCAACTTGATGGGCCCGATCCACATCATCGAGAACTTCGTGCCTCCAATGGTTCGTGCGGGGCGCGGCGGCCATTTGGTCAATGTTTCCTCTGCCGCGGGTCTGTTGGCACTTCCCTGGCATGCGGCATACAGTGCAAGCAAATTCGGACTTCGCGGGGTCTCCGAGGTTCTACGTTTCGACCTCAAACGGCACGGCATCGGGGTAAGCCTTGTGGTTCCCGGTGCTGTGAAGACCCCGCTTGTGGGAACTGTCGAGATCGCCGGTGTCGACCGAGAGGACCCACGTATCAAGAAGGCGGTCCGGCTCTTCGAGAAACGGGCGGTTACGCCCGAGAAGGTCGCGTCCTGCATTGTCGCCGGCATCAAGAAGGACCGGTACATGGTCTACACGTCGCCGGACATTCGATTCGGCTACTGGTGGGCCCGCAAGTTCGCACCCCCGTACGACTTCGTGATGCAGAAGGCCAACGATCAGTTCAGCAAGTTCCTCTAGACGTCAGACACCCCGCCGAACGGAGGGGGAGGCTTGCGGCAGCACCATCCCGTCAGTGAATCGGACGCCGTCGGTGCAGCGGCACTCCACCTGTCCGCCACCGAATTGTTCGGCATGGAGTCGTGCGTACAGTCCCCGGCGTGCAAGAAGTTCGGCATGGGTGCCGCTCTCGATGAGGGTGCCCTCGTCGATGACGAAGATCACATCGGCGTGCGCGATGGTGGAGAGTCGGTGTGCGATGGCGAGTGTGGTGCGTCCGCGCATCACCTCTGCAAGTGCCTTCTGAACGAGACGCTCTGAGACAGTGTCGAGGGCCGAGGTGGCTTCGTCGAGGATGAGCACCCGAGGGTTCTTCAGCAGCACTCGGGCGATGGCCAGTCGTTGCTTCTCACCTCCCGACAACCGGAATCCGCGCTCGCCGACCAGCGTGTCATAGCCGCTGTCGAACCCGAGGATTCGGTCGTGAATGTTGGCGGCCGTGGCTGCCTCGTGAAGTTCGGCATCAGTCGCGTCCGGCTTGGCGTAGCGCAGGTTGTCCGCGATCGATGCGTGCAGCAGGTAGGGATCCTGAGTCACCATCCCGACTGCTTCGGCGAGTGAGTTCATGGTCAGGTCCCGCACGTCGTAGCCGTCGACTCGGACGGCGCCGCTGTCCACTTCGTACAGGCGCGGAACCAGATAGCAGAGTGTCGTCTTGCCCGCACCGGACGGTCCGACGAAGGCCGCGAGCTGACCCGGTTCGATCGTCAAAGACGTGCCCGCGACAGCCCATCGGCGGCGTTGATGGTCAACCGGTTCGGCAACTGGGTCCACTGTGACCGGAAGGTGCGAGCCCGCGGTGATTCCCGCGCCGCGCATCCCGCCACCGCCGTGTCCGTGGCTTCCGTGTCCGAGGCTGCGCAGGGCCACGGGGTCGGGATCGGCTGTCGTCAGCCGTACAGGCGGCGGGTATGCGAAGTACACGTCTTCCAACTCGACCCGCCCGGGTGAGTCCTGGGGGAGCGCTGTCGCGTTCGGGCGGTCGACGATCGCCGGTTGCAGGTCCAAATACTCGAAGATGCGGCGGAACAATGCCATCGACGTCTGGACGTCGAGAGTGACCCGCATCAGTGAGACCAGCGGTTGCAGCAACCTGGCCTGGAGGGTGGAGAATGCGACGAGGGTGCCTGCCGAGATCGAGGGGCCGGATCCATTGCTGATGAGGTAACCCGCCAGAAGATAGACGAGCGCGGGAGTGATTGCCATGAACGCGCTGACAACGGCGAAGAAGCCCTGTCCTGTCATCGCCTGCCGCACCTGGAGTTCGGTCTGCCTCGCGTTTTCGGCCCGGTATCGGTCGAGTTCGGTATCGGCTTGGTTGAACACCTTCGTGAGCAGCACGCCCGAAACGCTGAGGGCCTCCTCGGTGATCGCGGTCATGTCCGACAACGATTCCTGCGTCTTGCGCGCCAGCACCCGGCGCCGCCTGGCAACCCGTCGCTGCAAGTACACGAAACCGGGCAACAATGCGACCGCAAGAAGTGTCAACTGCCATGATAGGAGCAGCATCGCGATGAGAGAAGCCGCCACCGTCACCACATTCGAGAGGATGCTCGAGGCGGTAGTCGTCAGCACTGAGCGCACCCCACCTACGTCGTTGGCCAGGCGCGACTGAATCGAGCCTGTCTTGGTGGAAGTGAAGAACGCCAACTCCATCTTCTCCAGATGGGCGAACAGACGCTCCCGCAGGTCTGCCATCGACAAGTTGCCGACCTTGGTTGTGAGGTAGCTCTGACCGACGCTGATCACCGAACCGGCGAGGGTCACCGCGATCATCACCACCACCAACCACAGCAGCAGCGTGAGATGGACACCGCTGCCATCAGGTGGGAAGAGCGCACGGTCGAATACCGCCCGGGTGAGGAACGGATTGACGATACCGAGGAACGACGACACCACGATCGCGGCAACGACGAGTACGAGCCATCCACTGTAAGGGCGCAGTAGTTCCCATATGCGGGGCAGCAGGGAAGGCTGGGTGGCCGATGCCTCCGAAGTGGATGAGGGAGTGGTCACGGGCATCCACCCATCGTGCACACCTGTCATGATTCGTGGAGGGACGGGTCTCGTCAGGGGACGGTTCTCGTCACCGGTGTCCGGCGTGGAGGCAGTCGTCGAACAGTGAGCGTACTTCGTCGACGTGACTGTCGAGATCCGCGATGTCCCAGTCCTCGGTGAACACGGGCTCGAGCACGTCGACGTCGACCGTGCCGGGATGCGCCACGAGCGAGTTGCGCCACATCCGTTCGCCCGCGTTGTGGATGACGATCGGGACGATCGGCACACCCGCCTGCATCGCAAGGTGGAACCCGCCCTTTTTGAACTTGCCGAGTCGGGGAGTCGGTGACCGGGTTCCCTCCGGGGCGATGGCAATGGAAATGCCGGAATGGAGTTTTTCCACCGCGGGCGCGAGTGCCGCCCGCGCTTGCGCGCTGTCCGCCCTGTCCACATACGCGACGTCCAGGAGTGCGCCGACAGGGATGAACCGAGGGTCGCGCGCGGCCTCCTTCTTCGCGACCCCGGTGACGTCGCGTTTGATGACACTTCCGATGATCAGCATGTCGAGCGAACTCTGGTGATTGAACATGAAAACGGCGGGCCGAGCCGACCATGCGTTCTCTCTACCGTTGATTCGCAGGTTGATTCCGCAGATGGAGAGTGCGAGATCCGGACCGAAGCTACCGACCAGGTTCGCAGCCGTCTGGCGGTTCTGGGTGAGGATGCCGGCGGAGGCGCCGAATGCGACCGCACCCATCAGTGCCCCGATCGCCGTCGTAGTGCGCGCGATGGACAGTGGGTCGGCGCCGCCCTTCGGCGCCCGTAGATTCACTGACGGCCACCCGTTCTTCCGCGCGGTGGCCGCCAGCTTGCGGTCTGGATTGAGAGCCACCGGATGTCCCACCGACATCAACATCGGAACGTCCTCGGCACCATTGGAGTACGCGAAGCTCTCCTCGAGGTTCGCACCGTTCTTTTCGGCGTAATCACGGAGTGCCTCGGCTTTCGCGGGCCCCCACAGCGGTGGGGAGGCAAGCTGACCGGTGAGCATTCCGTCGATTACCTCCGGGCGGCTACAGAGCACGTCATCGACGTCGATGTCGAGATCCGCCGCCACCGACATTGCCTGATACGGGGTGGCGGACGTCGCCATCACCACCCGATGCCCGGCATGCCTGTGCGCCGCGAGAATACCGCGAACATCCGGGAAGATCATCCGCGCGATCTCTTGGCGGAACAGTCGCTCCCCCCACTCCTGCATCTCGTCTTCCATGCGCCCGGCCAGGCTTGCGACCCCGATGCGCATCAGATTGCCTATGTCTGCTCCTCGAAACCGGGTATCTATCGCTGCGCCGGTCGTGCGCAGAAGTTCGGAAACGCTGATATCGAAGCGGCGCAGTCGGTCTCGGTAGCCGACGCTGGCGGAGTAACCACTGATGAGGGTGCCGTCCAGATCGAACGCCGCGAGGGTGGTCGGGCCGGCTGCGGCGGCTTCGATGTCGTCGTGAAGACTGCTCAGATCACTCATCGTCATCTACCCCCCATCTGGTCGAGATGTTCGTGTGCGATTGCCCGGATACGGACTACCTGGTTGACCAGTTGCTCGATCTCCTCGGCGAACTCTGCCCTTCGGGCCTCGAGGTTCTCGGTATTCGGTTCCACCAAGCCACGGTTTCGTGCCAATTTCAATGCTGTCGAAAAGAGTTCGGCAGAAATGGACTCACTGCTACCGATTTGTTGCCGTAGGCGCTGCTGTTCGGCGAGAGCGAGGCACGACTTCATGAATGCCTTCTCGTCGAATTCGCGGTCGACCGGAGCGCGCAAGAGTTGATTCGCGACCACCGCGTACGCCTCCAGGAACGGTTGCAGTACGCGGTGAGCCAAGTGTATCGACATCCCGGACAACAGGTTTGTGGCGTGTTTCCGGTGAGAGAGGCTCGTCTCCCACATCGGATCGATCAGATTCAGTTCGATCCGTAGCTCGTCGCGGAAACTGTCTTTCTCGCTGAAGAAGAACTCGAACTTGAGGAGGTCGCGAATCCGCAGCGCCACATCCAATCCGTCGTCGACTGGGTCGGTGAAGTGTTTGTCACCGGCCACCAGTATCACCATCTCCGCGATCGCCCGCATCACCAGAAAATGAATTGTGTTGTTGCGATAGAACGCTGCGACGAGATGTTGATCTCGTCCGAGGTAGAACACACGCTCACTGCCCTGGTCGAAGCTTCGCAGCACCCCGGAGTCGAGATGGGTGCGCACTGCCTTGCGGATCACTTGCGGGTCGGTGAGATCGACGTCGCCGGCGGTCGGTAGCGAGCGCGCCTTGATGTATTCGACGAGTGGTCCGAGAATGCCGCTGATCTCGGAGACGGTGAGTGCTCGATCCTCGATCCCGAGGAAGGCGAGCATGACGAGCGAGGATGCTGTGACAGGGGTGACTTCGTTGATGCGATGGCACACCTCGAAGGCTGTCTTCTGCACAGCCAGTCGTGGGTCGTCACCTTGCCCGAGGTAGTCGGCCAGTGACAATGGCCTACCGATATTGACATGTGCGACACCGTGCCATCGCCCCTGCGCGCGAACGTATCCGAAGAGCCAGCGCAGAGTTTCCTTACTCTTGGCCTCGCCATGTGCCTCGGCTGCCATCGCCTCGACCTCGTAGAGCTGGTCGTACGTCAACGACACCGGGACCAGATAGACATCGGACACACCACTTTCCCGGAAAGCCTGAGCAAGGTAGTTGAGCAAGCCGAACCGTGGCGGCCGCAGCTTTCCCGTACGACTTCGTCCGCCTTCGATATACCACTCGAGGTTGAACCGCTTGGTCAGCAGATACCGCATGTATTCGCGGAGCGTCCACTTGTAGACCTCGTCGTCGCCGAACTTCCGGCGAATGAAGACGGTGCCGCTGCGTTTCCCGATCGCACCGATCGGCCAGATGTTGATGTTCAGACCACCCATTACGTGGTTCAACGGGAGGTTGTTGGCGAGTAGGGCGGGCCGCAGCACCAATGGATCCAAGTACGAGCGGTGACTGGGCAGGAACACGAGGGAGTGCTCCTTGTTCAACTCCCGCAATTCATCGAGCCGGGTGGTGTCGACGTCGAGTCGGTATGCACGGGAGAAGTAGCGGCCCAGTTGGTCCCACACTGCAATTGCTCGCCGGCTCTGCGCCGCGACCATTTCGTCCAATGCAGCGCGTGCCCGGCGGTCGACATCCGCAACGGGAAGATTCAACTCCGTGGACAACTCGTGAGTTCCGGACTGATATCGAGTGGAATCGGTGATCTCGTCGACGACGAACTTCGAGACCTTGTACTGGGTGCCTAGAAGGGTGCGTTCAGCGCGCTCTAGTGTCAAAGCCGCTTGCCGACGTATGAAATCGGGAAGTGACCCGCCGCCTGTCTCTACGAGTCGGCGTTCGAGGTCACTCAGCGGAGCCGGGTCTCCCTCGAGTACCTGGCACCGGGACGGGTCGTCCCGAATGACCCTACGCTGGGTGGTCTGGTTCGGGTGCAACGGATCTCGCAGGGACAGCGTCTCCCGCAGTTGTTGCACTCCATCGGGACGAGGTTCCCTCGGCAGCCAGACCACGCGCAGTGGGGTCAGCAACGGATCATCTTTCCTCAGTGCCAGATCGGCGAGTGCCTCGTCGGTGACCTGCACGGTCCGCGGTGGCTGTCCGGTGTCGCCTGCCTGCTCTTCCAGCCAGGTGCGGAGGACGTCGTCCTCCACATCAGTCATGGTTTCGATGAGATATACCCGTGGCCGTGTCTTCTCTTCTTCCATAGTGTCCGCCCTCCTCTCACCCACGTCCTAGTGCGACGATCTCGTCGAGACTCTCCTGCAGATACGACATGAACCGCGCCGGTTCGGTGACGGCCGCGGTGTCGAGATTGACTCCGATGCAACAGGTACCGACGTGGGAGACCAGTGTGGCCATAACCGCACATCCGGGGGCTGGGCCGAACGGAAACACTCGTTCGATGCGGGCTCCGGCCAAATACACGGGTATAGGAATACCGGCGATGTTGCTAGCCTGCAACTCGAGCGCGCTCGATTGCGAGAGATACCAATTCGCCAGCACCACTGCTGGTATCCGCGCGAGGAGGGGAGCGACGGTATCGAGTAGTCCGAGCGCAGGCTCCTGGCGAAGCCCGAGAATGATTGCGCGAACCTGCTTGATTCGCTCGATCGGGTCGTGTTCTCCGGCTGGTGCGGCGAAACGTGCTGCGGCGAAACGGTTGCCACCGGTCTGATCGGATACGGATCGTAGACTCACCGGCATGCCGACCGAGATCGTGTCGAGTTGGTGACCGAACGACTCGTGGTAGCGCCGGAAGCCGCCGAGTAGGGCGGCGACGTACGCGTCGTTGAGCGATGCGCCCACGCTGTGGGCGGCTGCTCGCAGTTCGTCAAGACCTACCTCGAGCACGCCGAACCAGCGACCTAGCCCGCGGCTACGCAGCAACGGCGAACCGGTGGTCTCGGGAGGTGTGACCACCCGGCGGATCGAATTCGTGTAGTCGACCACTTCGGAGACGGTTCCCACAGGATCGGTCGCGACCGTCGTCGCCGATCTCGCTACGCCGCGGATCAGGTCCCAGAGGAAGCCAGGAGCGTCACGCACGCTGCTGAGCGCCTGCTCCAACAACGCGGCACGGCTCGATATCTGCTCCGGTAGCGGTGCAGGGCGATCCGGCTTGTTCGGTGACGGTTCTGGACGCCTGCTGTGGAGCAAGGTCATCAGCTGAATGCCGCCGAGACCGTCTGTGATGCTGTGGTGGGTCTTCACCACGTACACGGCACGGCCATCCGCCAGCCCTTCGATAAGCATCGCGGCCCACGGTGGCCGTGCCCGATCGAAGGGTTCTGTCGCCATGTGCCGACACATTCGCAGCGCATGGTCGAAGGTCGCGGGTTCCGGCAGTCGAACCCTGGAAAGGTGATAGTCGAGATCGAATTCGGGGTCCACCGACCACACCGGGTTGCCCAGGCGGAGTGTCGGCTCCACGACGCGCATCCTGATTCGGGGCACCACGCGCGACGCCCATTCGTGTGCGCGTACGAGTCGATCCCAGTCCGGTGCCTTGTCGAGCACCTCGACCGCGACGATCGGGGACCGCAGCCTGGGCTGCGCCTCCTCCATTCGCCACATTCCGGTCTCGAAGTCGGACATGGTGCGGGCAGCCCCCCACGTGAGGTCGGAAAAGTCCACGTCAACGGCGCTCGGCGGTATCAGGGGTTCGCAGTCGGCCATGCCCACCCTCATTCGATTTCTCGCGTTGCCCTCAGCTGCTGCGTCTACAGTGTGTACCGGGCTCTCGGGTCGCGTCGGCGCTTCCGCCGGATTGGCATGCCGGAGTATTTATCTAGGCTGGTCCAATGCCGACTCTTCACCATTCGACGCTCGACAAGATCGATCCCGCGACCCTCTACAGGATCATGGTGCTGCGCACCGATGTGTTCGTCTT
Source organism: Rhodococcus sp. NPDC049939 (assembly GCF_040656415.1). Taxonomy (NCBI): domain Bacteria; kingdom Bacillati; phylum Actinomycetota; class Actinomycetes; order Mycobacteriales; family Nocardiaceae; genus Rhodococcus; species Rhodococcus sp. NPDC049939. The sequence goes on from NZ_JBFAMC010000001.1 coordinate 566,175, forward strand.
CGAGCAGGGCATCGTGTCGGAACCGGAACTCGACGGACGAGACCTCGAGCCCACGACCACTCTTTTCTGGGTTGAGGAGGATGGCGAGATCCTCGCAACTTTGCGTGTACTCGAGGACGAACCGACGCTGCATCTCGGCCGCGTGGCCACGGCCGCGAAAGCCCGCCGCCGCGGCCTCGCGGGGCTGCTACTCGAGGCCGTCTTCGAGCAGTTTCCGGGGCCGATCGAGATCTCCGCGCAGGCCTACCTCGAGAAGTGGTACGAGCGGTTCGGGTTTCGCAGAATAGGCGACAACTATCTCGAAGCGGGCATCGACCATTTGCTCATGAGGCGTTGACTCCCTGGTGCAGCGAAGCCCTTTCTCGAACCGGGCACCATACACCGTGTTTGCGTAGGCTGCTTTCATGGCGAAGAGTTTCGAATACTCGGAAGACATCGGATACCCGGTAGATCGGGTGCACGCGACGCTGACGGACCCGGCATTCTGGCAACACCGGTTCGAGAAGGCGCCGGAGAAAATCACTCTCGACTCCGGTCGGGGACCAGGAACACTGACGGCGATCATGCGGGACTCGATCGGGGCTTCCTCGCTCCCCGCAATCGTCGGCAAAGTCGTGACGGGTGAGCTGAAGGTCGAACGCATCGACGAGTGGAACGCCCTAGACGGCGACCGGGCAGATGGTCGGATCAGCGGAAGCTCGACCGGAATTCCGGTGCAGATCCAGTGCACTTCGGTCTTGCGCGCGTCGGGCGAAGATGCCACCGTTCTCGAGGTCGCTGGATCGGTCGAGGTAAAGGTGCCGGTGGTGGGTGGACAGATCGAGTCCCTGATCAGGAAGCTGGTCGGCGACATGATCGGGCAGGACCGAGCTGCGATCGAGAAGGCACTCGGCGACAGTTGATCGTCACCCGAGCCGGAGATGTCCGTGGAGATGGTGGGTGAGCGGCGTCAGATCGTGCGCCATCCAAAGGTCGTAGGTGAGGTCACCCCCGCGCACCGACAGTTGCCGTCGAACGCTGTACACAGGCTTGGCGTCCGGTGACGCGCTCAGCGCCAGCATGGTCAGTTCGATGGTTCGGTCGCGGATCTGACCTCGATGGATCTCGGTGAATCCGGTGGGCTGGGCGATCAGTAGTTCGGCCTCGTTCTCGGCGACCAGTCGGAGATAGCCCGACTCGGTATGCAGAGGTCGACGACTCTCGAGCTCCCATGTGCGGGAACGGTACTCCAGGAACGGTTTGCCAGTCGGCGTGAGTTCGATCTCTTCGGTGTAGGCGAAGTCGTCGATGGTTGGGTAGGCGCCCTCGCCCGCGCCGCGCCAGCGGCCAACGAACGGCACCAGGGCAGCCGGCACCTCGGGTTGAGGCGGAAGAGCCGAAACGGGCGTCGCAGTCGCGTGCATCGGTGTGCTACCAGGATTCTGATCCATGAGTTACCTCCGCGGATTCACGGTACTCGTCCGCGGCGTTGGTGGACACTTTCGATTGAGGTGCTCTGGTACGTGCCTGATGTGCCGGTCGGCATTACCTTCAAAGCATGAACGTGTCCGCATCGGCGCCACTGGGGGTCAATACAGAAGTTGGGCGGCTCCGCGCCGCACTCTTGCATCGGCCCGGAGACGAACTGAAACGGTTGACGCCCCGCAACAACGACCAACTGCTCTTCGACGGACTGCCCTGGGTCGATCGTGCGCAGGAAGAACACGATGCGTTCGCCGACGTCCTGCGGAGCCGAGGTGTCGAGGTGCTGCTGCTGTCGGATCTGGTCACCGAGACCCTCGGTACGAGTGGGGCGGCCCGCATGCAGGGGATAGGGGCGGCCGTAGACCCCCGGAAACTTGGCCACGCTCTCGCTTCGGAACTGGCCACCCACTTGCGGAGCCTTCCCGCACAGGAACTGTCGACCATCCTCACAGCAGGTATGACCTTCGACGAACTTCCGGCCGCGGCCACCACGGCATCACTGGTTCGCCGCATGCATCATGGCGGTGACTTCGTGATCGACCCCCTACCCAATCTGCTGTTCACTCGGGACTCGTCGTTCTGGATCGGCCCGCGCGTCGCCATAACGTCATTGGCGCTTCCCGCTCGGGTCCGTGAAACGTCGCTGACGGACATGATCTACGCTCACCATCCGCGTTTCCGCGGTGCCCGGCGAGCCTACGAATCCCACACGGCCCCCGTCGAAGGCGGTGACGTCCTGCTTCTCGCTCCCGGTGTGCTTGCCGTCGGGGTGGGAGAGCGTACAACCCCGGCGGGTGCCGAGGCGTTGGCGCGCAGCGTCTTCGAGGACGAGTTGGCGCACACCGTGCTTGTAGTGCCCATCGAGCAGTCGAGAGCCTCGATGCACCTCGACACCGTGTGCACGATGGTCGATCAGGATGCCGTCGTGATGTATCCCGCGGTCCAGGACTCGCTGTCGGCGTTCACCATTCACCGCGAGGACAAGGGCGTGTCGATCCGGGGAGCAGAGCCGTTCCTGGTGGCCGCGGCCGAAGCAATGGGCATCGGCAAGCTGCGCGTTATCGATACTGGCCTCGACAATGTCACTGCCGAACGCGAGCAGTGGGACGACGGGAACAACACGCTCGCGCTCGCACCAGGTGTCGTCGTTGCGTATGAGCGCAACGTCGAGACCAATGCCCGACTCGAGGCGTCGGGCATCGAGGTGCTTCGGATCGCAGGGTCGGAACTCGGTTCCGGGCGAGGCGGCCCCCGCTGCATGTCCTGCCCGGTCGCCCGAGACTCGCTGTAGAGCGGTCGCCGGTTCTTCGTCCCCGGTATCGGAGCGTTGCGTGAGGAGCGGCCGGCGATCTTCGACGGGGGTCCTACGATCAGGGGGCATTGACACTCAATTGGTTTCGGTTGCAGTGCCGTGGTCTGTCTGCAGGCTCCTGAACCGCTCGGGAACTTCAGGCGCGCCGCGCTAGAGGACTTCGCCTACCCGTGTGGCCGGGCGTGCGAGGACGGTGCCCTTGTCCGTCACCACGATCGGCCGCTCGATGAGAATGGGATTGTCCACCATCGCCTTCAGCAGTTCGTCCTCGGATGCTTGCGCGAGCCCGAGTTCCTTGTAGGCGGCCTCCCTCTTGCGGATCGCCTCGCTGGGCTTCAACCCGGCATCGTCGAGAAGTTTCCGCAATCCGTCCTTGGACGGAGGAGTTTCGAGATACTTCACGATCGTTGGCTCGATGCCCGCGTCCCGAATCAATCCGAGGACGGTTCGAGACGTGTTGCATCGCTGGTTGTGATAGATGGTTGCGCTGTTGGCCATGCCCGACATTCTGGCACCAGTGGAACAAATGCGCCTGCGGGAACGCTGCAGTATCGGGCAAGAGCAAAATCGGGACGATACAGGGAGATCGATCATGGCCGAGCAAACGACGAACACCGCGCGCCGCATCGTTATTGCGGGAGGGCACGGGAAGATCGCCCGCAAACTGATCAAGCTGCTGAGCGCTCGCGGCGACCGGGCTGTCGCGCTGATCCGCAATCCGGACCATGAAGAGGAAGTCGCCGCGCTAGGTGCCGAACCGTTGCTGCTCGATCTCGAGTCGGTCGGTGTCGACGAAGTTGCTCAGGCACTTGTCGGTGCCGACGCCGCAGTGTTCGCCGCAGGTGCGGGACCCGGCAGTGGTGCGGAGCGCAAGGACACCGTCGATCGAGGGGCGGCAGTCCTCTTCGCCGATGCCGCCGAATCCGCAGGTGTACGCCGTTTCGTCCAGGTCAGTAGTTTCGGCGCGGGGGAACCGATCCCGGACGGAATGGACGATGTCTTTGCCGCTTACCTTGCAGCAAAGACATCTGCGGAGGAGGATCTTCGGGTTCGCACGCACCTCGACTGGACGATTCTGCGCCCCGGCACTCTCATCGACGACGATCCGACCGGGAGTGTCGCACTTACCGAACCACCGCTCGAAGCCGGTTCCGTAACCCGCTCGGACGTGGCCGCTGTGATCATGGCTCTGCTCGACGCTCCGGAGACTGCGCACAAGACGCTGATGCTCACGTCCGGACCGACGCCGGTCGCGGAGGCGGTTGCAGCGTTGTAGCCACTGCTGCCGTCGCAGCGTTGTAGCCATTGCCGCACCGCTGCCCGGCGAACTACTGTCTGATACAGAGCCTGCAACAAGGAGGTGCCATCGGCCGTGCACATCGATATCGATCACGACTCGTCGACTGCCCCATTCGACCAATTGCGCCTGCAGATCATCGAACAGGTACGCAGCGGGCAGTTGATCGCGGGAACCAAGATCCCTACCGTTCGTGCGCTTGCCGTCGAGGTGGGACTTGCGCCGAACACAGTTGCCAAGGCATATCGGGAACTCGGTGAAGAGGGTGTCATCGAAACGCGCGGCAAGCAGGGCACTTTCATTGCTGCGGGCGGGGACCCGATCCGAACCGGGGCGGAGAAAGCCGCGACGATGTATGTGCGTGAACTGCGACATGTGGGGATTTCCGACGAGGAAATACTCGGTTTCGTGCGATCCGCTCTCCGGGGTGCCGAATGACGTAGAACCTGGCCGAAGATACAATTTCGCAGGATTCTTCGGAAGGCAGGTGCCCGGTATGGGTTCCCCACTTTTTAGCAATCTAGCTCTCCTGATCGCGCGCATCGGACTCGGAGTCGTCTTCATCGCGCACGGCTGGCAGAAATTCTTCGACAACGGGGTGCGGGTAACACAGGAGGGGTTCGCCCAGATGGGCATTCCATTTCCTGAGATTTCGGCAGTCGCTGCTGCTGTGATCGAACTCGTTGGTGGATTTGCGCTTCTCGTCGGTGTGCTGACGCCGGTTGCGGGAATCCTGCTGTTCCTCGTGATGCTCGGCGCGATGATGCTGGTCCACGTGGAAAACGGCGTGTTCGTCACAGACGGCGGATATGAACTCGTCGTCGCGCTGGGGGTCGGATCATTGCTCATCGCCGCGGTCGGTGCCGGGAAGATCAGCGTTGACGGTCTTCTCGGGAAGGGTTCAGGATGGGTCAAATCCGCAGCGTAATGATGACGCGAAGAAGATTTGGCCGAGTCTGTGGCTTCGCTTCGGTTTGCTTTTACCCTCAGGATTGACCAACGTAGTCGCACATGGCAACTAATACTGATCTGCCGGCAAGAGATTCCGAGTCTGCCGACGCATCGGTCGCCGGGGGGCGTGCGAGGATCGGTAATCGCACCGATTACGCCGTCTTCTCCGTCGCCGCCGTCGCGGTCTCGGCATTCGTCGTCTGGGGCTTGGTGGCGCCCGACAGCCTCGATAGCGCCGCAGGCACGGCGCTCGACTGGCTGGTCACCGATATGGGTTGGCTGTTCGTCCTGTCGGCGAGTGCTTTCGTCTTGTTCTCACTGTGGCTCGCGGTGAGCAAGTTCGGGCGGATCCCGCTCGGAAAGGACGGGGAGCGACCCGAGTTCCGGACGGTCAGCTGGATCGCAATGATGTTCAGCGCCGGAATGGGCATCGGGCTCATGTTCTACGGTGTGGCCGAGCCGCTGTCGCACTACGTCTCTCCCCCTCCCGGTACCGAGGGCGGTATCGGAACTGCAATGGCCACAACCATGTTCCACTGGAGTCTGCATCCATGGGCCATGTACGCAGTCGTAGGGCTGGCGATCGCTTACGGAACATACCGCAAGGGCCGCAATCAACTGTTCAGCTCAACGTTCATTCCGCTACTCGGACGCCGTGCCGAGGGTCCGCTCGGCAAGTTCATCGACGTGCTCGCGATCTTCGCGACCTTGTTCGGCACCGCCGCATCGCTCGGTCTCGGAGTACTACAGATCGGGTCGGGGTTCGAGGTCGTCGGGTGGTTGTCGCAAGCCGGAACCTTTTTGCTGATCACCATCGTCGCCCTGCTCACGCTGGCCTTCGTCGCGTCTGCGGTATCTGGTGTCGCGAAGGGAATTCAGTGGCTCTCCAACATCAATATGGTGCTTGCCGCGGCCCTCGCCCTGTTCGTGTTCGTCCTCGGTCCGACGGTTCTGATCCTCAACCTGCTGCCGACGACAATCGGTGCCTACACTGCGGAACTGGCGCAGATGTCGGCGCGTAGCGGAGCGACAGGAAGCGCGGAGGCCGGTGAATGGCTGTCTTCGTGGACCATCTTCTACTGGGCGTGGTGGATCTCGTGGACCCCCTTCGTCGGGCTGTTTCTGGCGCGCATCAGCCGCGGCCGGAGCATCAGGCAGTTCGTGGTCGGCGTAATCGTGGTTCCGAGCGTTGTCAGCCTCCTCTGGTTCGCGATATTCGGCGGTGCCGGCATCGATGAGCAACGAGGTGGAATCGACATCGCCGGGCAGAGTACGACTGAGGGGCAGTTGTTCGCGGTGCTCGAGCACCTACCGCTCACCGGCATCTCCTCGGTCCTGGTGATGCTGCTGGTCGCGATCTTCTTCGTCGCGGGCGCCGACGCTGCTTCCGTAGTGATGGGTACGCTGTCGCAACGTGGCGCCCTCGACCCGCAGCGCTGGGTGGTTGTCTTCTGGGGTGTGCTCACCGGCGGGGTGGCCGCACTCCTCCTGTGGACCGGCGGCGGCGCTGCGCTCTCAGGACTTCAGACGATGACGATCATTGCGGCGGCCCCGTTCGTCGTCGTCATGATCGGCCTGTGTCTGTCTCTCTACAAGGATCTCGCCAGCGATCCGCTGATCGTGGAGGAAAAGAAGATTCGCGAAGCTGCGGCACGGAGTCGCCGGGAAAGGTCGTCCGGCTAGAGGGTTCGACTGGAAATTCATTCGGCAAGCCGCCCGGTGTCCTACAGACCGGGCGGCTTGGTGCTTCCTGGCTCAGCGCCGACCGCTCAGCGCCAACTCGGAAGCCACAGTTGATGCTGCCAAGTCTCCGGGGTAATGGGGAGCGCTGTGAGTATCGGCCACAGCCAGACGAAATTGGCGACGACGAGACCCACGTAGAGACAGACGGCAAGCAGTCCGGTGCCACGCCGCTCGAACGACGCCCGTGAACTGCCCAGAACATCGCGCAGTACCAGGGCGAAACCCATCACCATGAACGGTGCCATCGGCACCGCATAGAAGTAGTACATCTGACGATCCAGGGTGATCAGCCACGGGAGAAACCCGGCGCCGTACGCGGTGAGGACGGTCGCGTAGCGCCAATCCCTGCCCACAACGGCCCTCCACAGGGCCCATGCGAGCATTGGTAGCGCCAGCCACCACATTGCGGGCGTCCCGACGAGCATGATGGCCTTGACGCAGCTGGATGCGTTGCAGCCGGTGACTTGCTCACCCTCGGCGAAGTAATACAACATCGGGCGCAGGCCCATCGGCCACGTCCACGGCTTGGACTCCCACGGGTGATGGTTGCCTGCCGAGTTGGTGAGACCCTCGTGGAATTCGAGGACATTGCCGCTGTAGTACCACAGTGACCGCAATGCGCCGGGCACGAACGACCAGAAACCGCCCGTGCCGATCTGATTTCCCACCGCGTACCGGTCGATGCTGGTTTCACTGGCGAACCACGGCCAGTAGCTCGCGAGGTAGACGAACAGTGGAACAACGACGAGTGCGTACAACGCAGGGCCGATGTCCCGGAGAGCGGTACCGAACCACGGGCGCCGCACCCCGTACGCGCGGCGGGCGGACAAGTCGAACGCCACGCTGAGCAGACCGAAGAACACGATGAAGTACAGCCCCGACCACTTCGTGGCGCACGCCAGGCCGAGCATGATGCCGGCGCCGAAACGCCACCACCGCACGCCCAGTCGTGGCCCCCAATCGGTGTCCTCGATCCGTCCTTCGGCGTAGACGCGTGCCATGCGCTCTCGCATCTGGTCACGGTCGACGACGAGGCAACCGAGAGCGGCAACGACGAAGAGCGCCAGGAAGATGTCGAGCATGCCCAGCCGCGAGGAGACGAAAGTGACGCCGTCGGCGATCAACAGGATCCCCGCGAAGGCGCCGATCAAAGTGGATCGGGTAAGGCGCCTGACTATGCGGATCACCAGCAGGATCATGATCGTTCCCGCAACGGCGGACGCGAATCGCCAGCCCCAGCCGTTGTAACCGAAGATCGCCTCTCCGATCGCGATCAGCTGCTTGCCGATAGGTGGATGCACCACCAGGCCGTAGGCGGGGTTGTCCTCGATCCATTCCCCACCGGTCAGCACTTGCCATGCCTGAGGCACGTAGTGCTTCTCGTCGAATACCGGGGTGCCCGCGTCGGTGGGGTAGCCGAGCATCACGAATCGGGTTATCGCCGCGATCGCGGTGACGAACAGCGTCACCACCCAGCCTCGGGCTCGGTCCACGGGACCGTAGTCGGGGGGCGGGACCAAGGGAGCTGGACTGACCATGATCCGCTGTCGTGCGGAGGGCGTCGGTCGGTCGTCCGTCCACGTCGTCACACGACGATCGTAGGCTGTGGGTCATGAACGGTCGTCTCGTGCTAGCCGCAACGCCGATGGGGGATGTGGGTGACGCCTCACCGAGGCTGCGAAAGGCGCTGGAAACGGCTGACATCGTCGCGGCGGAAGACACCCGACGCACCAAGGCGCTGGCGAATGCGCTCGACGTAACCATCACCGGGAAGATCGTCAGCTTCTACGACCAGGTGGAGATCGCCAGGCTGCCCGCTCTCGTCGCGGATGTGGCATCCGGCAAGACAGTGCTCCTCGTCACCGACGCCGGGATGCCATCGGTCAGCGACCCTGGATATCGGCTCGTGTCCGCTTGTGTCGCAGAGGATCTGGCGGTCACGTGCCTGCCTGGACCGTCGGCGGTGACGACGGCGCTTGCGTTGTCGGGGCTGCCGGTCGAGCGGTTCTGTTTCGACGGCTTCGCACCCCGGAAACGGGGTCAGCGCAAGACCTGGCTGGGGGAGCTGAAGACCGAACCGCGGGCATGTGTGTTCTTCGAGGCTCCGCACCGTCTGCCGGAATGCCTGGCCGATGCCGTGGACGTGCTCGGCGGCACGCGGCGTGCCGCCGTGTGCCGCGAACTGACCAAGACCTACGAGGAAGTGCGGCGCGGCACACTCGCTGAACTCGCTGACTGGGCCGAGGACGGTGTTCGTGGCGAGATAACGGTGGTACTCGAGGGTTCCAGTCCGGTGGCATCTGATCCGGCCGACCTCGTCGAGGAGGTCGAACGCCTTGTCGACGAGGGAACGCGGCTGAAGGACGCGTGCGCGCTCGTCGCCACGGCGGGTGTGCCGAAGCGGAAACTCTACGAAACGGTGCTGGCGTCGCGAAAGGCCAACTCTGAAGAGTCGAGCGGCTAACGCCGCAGGGCACGCTCCCCGGGGGCCAGTGATGCGGCGTCCGCCGCCGACTGTCCGGCATACCAGCCGTTGACGTCGACGGCTTTGCGGCGTGACTTGCGGGTGTTCGGGAACAGACGCTCGAACTCGGAATCGACTGCCTCTGACCTGCGGGCCAGGATCGGCAGGAGGTCCTGGACCCGGATCGACGCCTCGTCCGCAGCATCAGCCATGGCCCGGCTGTCTGCGTCGCGAAGGCGTTGGCCGATGCGGCTGGCGAAGCCCGCGAGGAAGCCCTTGCGGAAGGATGTGGTGTGTGACCCGCCCCGGCTGTCGGCATCCTCGAGTTGCATTGCATGCGTGGCCTGCACGAGAAGCGATGTGAAAAGCAGGTCGACCTGCTGGAGCGCAAGGGGCGTCCCGACCACAGTGGCGATGGCGAGGGAGCTGAACCACACGGTGCGTACCTGGTTGGCGTCGCCTATCTCGGTGAGAAGGTGCACCTTCTCCTTGAGGTAAGGATTCTCCAAGTGGATGCGACGACTGTGCACCGGTGTGTCACCCATCCCGCTCCCCTTGTGGAGAAGGGTGGCGGTGATCGCGTAGCGCGTCATCAACTCTTGGGCCTTCGAGGTGAAGATCTCCGCTTCCTCGGCGAAGTCGGTGGCCTCGGCTTTGGCGAGAAGTCCGCGGATTCTGTTGAGTACCTTCGTATCTACTCGAGTGGCAGACTCTGCGACACCGTCGACGATGCGGACGCTCGGCCATGTCGAGGGCGGTGGGGTGAGCATGGTCCATCCGGGCAGGTTCGTCCAAGTCAGGGATAGATCGGTGAATTGTTGGACGGGATGGAACGGGTCTTCGTACATCAGCCCGGCGGCGAGAGTGCGGAAGTCGGCCTCTTCTGCCGGACACCGCCGGGCAAGGCGGTTCGCTGCCGGATACTGCTCGCCGATGGTGCGGAGTTGATCGACCCAGTCTCGTGGTGCGCGGTGCTCGGCGCGCGTCCGTCGGGATTCGTACAGAACGAGTGTCGCCGCTAGAGGTGCGTCCGATGGTTCCCTGGACCGCCGCGCCAGATGCACGATGTCGGCGGGTTGCCAACCGCGCTCGTATGCGGAGGACAACTCGCCCACGAGGATGTGCACCGTGGAGGCTGGCCGAAGGTCTGCTTCGTCGTCGAACACGTGCGCTCCGTTCCCGAACCCACTCGCGTGTGACCGAAGGGATGTTCCCCCGGTGTCATAGGCAGTGTGTATGCGGGGTACGACAACACCGACCCCGCATGTGGTCACTCCTCTACGTACCGAGGGAAAACGCCCGAAGGTGCGGGTAGCGGGGTCCCCGCGACGATTCGGGTGGCGAGGTCGCTGAATTGGCGTGACCCGGGATCCTGGCCGAGGAGATCGAGGAGTTTGTTCGCCGCATCCGGCATCACCGGCTGTACGAGGATGCTCACGATCCGCACCACTTCGAGCGTGACGTACAGCACGGTCCCCATCCGCTCGGGATCTGTCTTCCGCAAGACCCAGGGTTCCTGCTTGGAGAAGTACCGGTTCGTCTCGCCGAGAACCGACCAGATTGCTTCCAGCCCGAGATGCAATGCCTGGACGTCGAATTCGGCGCGGACCCGGGCCGGCAACGCATCGGCTTGCGCCAGCAGCGCATTGTCGTCCTCGCTGAGGTCGCCGGGAGCGGGGACCTTGGCGTCGCAGTTCTTCGCGACCATCGACAGCGACCGCTGGGCGAGATTGCCGAGTTCGTTCGCGAGGTCGGCGTTGATCCGGGTGACGATGGCCTCGTGGCTGTAGCTGCCGTCCTGGCCGTACGAGATCTCGCGGAGCAGGAAGAAGCGGACTGCGTCGAGACCGTACTGCTCGACCATCGCGACCGGGTCGACCACGTTGCCGACCGACTTCGACATCTTCTCGCCCCTGTTGTAGAGGAACCCGTGCACGAAGACGCGCTCGGGCAACTCGATGCCTGCCGACATCAGGAACGCGGGCCAGAACACCGTGTGGAACCGGGTGATGTCCTTGCCGATGATGTGCACGTTCGCCGGCCAGAACTTGCGGAACTGCTCGGACTCGGTGTTCGGGTATCCGGCGCCGGTGAGGTAGTTGGTGAGCGCGTCCACCCACACGTACATGACGTGTTCGGGGTGGCCGGGGACCTCGACACCCCAGTCGAAGGTTGTACGCGAGATCGACAGATCCTTGAGGCCGCCCTTGACGAAGCTGACGATCTCGTTGCGGCGGGTCGCGGGCGCGATGAACTCGGGGTTCTCCTCGTACAGTCTCAGCAGCTTGTCCTGGTACTCGGACAGCTTGAAGAAGTAGGTGGACTCCTCCGTCCATTCGACGGGCGTGCCCGTCTCGGTGGCCAGTCGTGAGCCGTCCTCGGCCAGTGTCGTCTCGGCCTCGGTATAGAAGGCCTCGTCCCGGACCGAGTACCAACCCGAGTAGGTGTCGAGGTAGATGTCGCCGTTGTCGAGCATTCTCTGCCAGATCGCCTTGCTGGCTTCCTCGTGATCGGCGTCCGTCGTGCGGATGAACCGGTCGAAGGAGATGTTCAAGGCCTTGTCCATCGCCTCGAAAACGTCGGAGTTGCGCGCCGCGAGTTCGCGGACGTCGACGCCCTCCTTGGCCGCGGTCTGCTGCATCTTCAGTCCGTGCTCGTCGGTCCCGGTCAGGAAGAACACGTCGAAGCCATCCAGGCGCTTGAACCGGGCCAGGGCGTCGGCGGAGATGTACTCGTAGGCGTGGCCGATGTGCGGGACGCTGTTGGGGTACGCGATCGCCGTCGTCAGATAGAAGGGTGGCCGCGAGGCGGAGGGATCAGCAGCATTCATGATTTGCCTACTCTATCTGCGCGCCCCGGCTTCGCGACGCGCAGATCGGCGTTATCGAAACTGTCGAATCGTGTCCGAACGTGCCAACCCGCTGCCATGGCGGCAACGTCGTCACTGATCGGCTCCGGTCTCGCCGGTAACCGCTCGGGATTCGTACTGCGCGCGGACGGCCTTGTCGGCGGCCGCTACCTGGTCGGGGACGAGCTTGCGGACCACGGCGTCGCGGATGAACGGCGGAAGCAGCGAGACCAGACGGGTCAGCGGTCCGATGTAGCCGGGAATGGTGACTTCGAAGCGCGGGCGTCGAATCACTCCGACCACTGCCTTCGCGACGTCGGCCGGAGTAAGGAGTTTTGCCGCACCCGTCGCCGTGCCCGCCGCGAGTTCCGTGTCGACGACGCCGGGCATGATGACCGAGATCTGCACTCCCGACCGGTGTAGTTCCTCCCTGACAGCAGTCAGGTAGCCGAGGACTCCGTGTTTGGTAGCGGCATACGTGGACTCGCCGGGCGGCGCGACCTTCGATGCCGCCGACGCAACAGTGACTATGTGGCCGCGTCCGCGGTCGCGCATTGCGGGTGCAGCGAGTTTCACTCCACGGATCACTCCGTGCAGATTGACGGCGAGTTGCCGGTCGGTGGCAGACTCTGGTTCTTCGTCGAAGCTGCCGACCCGCATGACGCCCGCATTGTTCACGAGCACGTCGATTGCGCCCCAACGATCCTCGACCGAGGCCAGGAAGTCGGAGAACGATCCGGTGTCCGTCACGTCCAGATCCAGGCCCTGCGCTGTGCCGCCGAGTCGGCCGAGTTCTTCTGCGGTCCGGCGTGCTTCGGCGCCGTCCAGGTCGCCGATCGCAACCTTGGCGCCGGCTTCGGTGAGATGTCGAGCGATCTCTTGCCCGATCCCCCGCGCGCCGCCGGTCACAGCGATCACAAGGCCGTTCAACGAGTTCGACGTCATCAGTTGGGCTCCCTCCGGTTGTGGGCGAACTTACCTTGCCCGGCGTGCGTTCAGGCCGACCCGATGATGTTCGTGTAGCCCTGATATCGACAATGTCTGCATGAGCAAAGACCGACCCGCCCCCGAACCGCCACAGCCGCTGTCGCCACTCGTCGACGCGCACACCCACCTCGATGCGTGCGGAGCCTCGGATGCCTCCAGCGTCAGGCAGATGGTGGACCGGGCAGCGGCTGTCGGGGTCGAGAGGGTCGTCACCGTGGCCGACGACCTCGAGGCCGCAAGGTTCGCCGTCGACGCCGCGAACTGGGATCCTCGGGTGTATGCGGCAGTAGCCATCCACCCGACGAGGGCGAATGTGCTCGACGAGACCACCAAGGCGGAGATCGAACGACTTGCGGGCGATCCCCGTGTGGTCGCGGTTGGCGAGACCGGGCTGGACTTCTATTGGCCGGGAAAGCTCGATGGCTGCGCTACGGCAACCGAGCAGATGGCCGGTTTTCGCTGGCACATCGATTTGGCGAAACGCCTCGGTAAGACCCTGATGATCCACAACCGGGAGGCCGATCAGGCTCTGTTGCGGGTGTTACGCGAAGAGGGGCCACCGGAGTCTGTGATCTTCCACTGTTTCTCCTCGGATGCCGAGATGGCGCGCGAGTGCATCGATGCAGGGTATGTCCTCAGCTTCTCCGGCACCGTCAGCTTCAAGAATGCGAAAGCGCTGCGAGAGGCGGCGCGACTGGTGCCGTCTGATCAGTTGATCTTCGAGACGGACGCACCGTTCCTCACCCCGCACCCGTTCCGGGGTGCACCCAACGAGCCCTACTGCCTGCCGTACACGGTCCGGGCACTGGCCGAGATCCGCGGCGAGGACCCGGAGATTCTGGCACGGGCATCCACCGCCACTGCGGAGCGCGTCTACGGCCTCCCGCTGCAGGACGGGTAGAAAGCCGAGTCCTGCTTCCACGCCTGTCCTGCGTGGTGAAGTAAGGTCGTCGTCGCAATCTTTTCGTGATCTAGACACGCCCAAATCGGACCCGAAGTTGTCAGATGATTTTCGGTTCGTTACCGTACCGTGATCAAACAAGTTGCCAGCCTTGGGACCGGATGTGTCTGAAACCGCGAGCATCACCAACGCCGAGTGGTCGGTGCGCTGATGTCTGCGTTCGCGAGGATCAACTCGGCTCGTTCGCCGCTGCTGTACGCCGTGGTGGCGCTGCTTCTCCTCACCCTGATCGCGGGCGCGGTGACGGCCGTGGTCCGGCACAAGAGCGTCATCCTCGACGTGGACGGCGAGAAGATCTCGCTGCGCACGATGGCCACCGATGCCGCACAGGCACTTGCCGCCGCCGGCTACACGATCAGCGAACGCGATGTAGTCGCCCCGGCACAAGACGCGGCTTTGTCCGACGGAGACACCGTGGTGTTGCGACGTGCGCGTGAGGTATCGCTGACGGTGGACGGTCGGCCGGAGACCGTGTGGACGACCGCGCTCACCGTTGAGGACGCACTGAAGCAATTCCAACTCGCCGACGACGTCTACGTATCCGCCTCCCGTTCGCACCGATTGCCTCTCGACGGGGCCGTTCTCGAGGTGCACAATCCGCTCGACGTCATGCTGGCTGACGGCGCCCGCCCTGCCGCCGCGGTACGCATCGCCGCACCGACGGTCGGGGAGTTCCTCGCCGAACACGGTGCGCCGCTCGAGCAGGCCGACACAGTCGTTCCCGCCGCGGATTCGCGGCTGACCGATGGCATGACCGTGACGGTCACCCGTGTTCGCACGGAGACGAAAGTCGAGACGCTGCCCCTCGAGCCCGAGGAACAGCGCATCGAAGATCCGACGATGAACATGAGTCGCACCGTTGTCGAGGACCCTGGAGTGCCGGGGATCCAGGAAGTTACGTTCGCCGTCGACACCGTCAACGGAGATGAAGTCGGCCGTCGACAGGTTGACGCGAATGTCATGACGGCGTCGTCGCCGCGCGTTGTCCGCGTCGGCGCGAAGCCTGGCACCGAGGTACCGCCCGTCGAAAACGGTGCCATCTGGGATGCGCTCGCCCAATGCGAGGCCACGGGTAACTGGGCGATCAACACCGGCAACGGCTACTTCGGCGGAGTCCAGTTCAACCAGAGCACGTGGGAGCGGCACGGCGGTCTCAAGTACGCCGCGCGCGCCGACCTGGCCACTCGCGAAGAACAGATTGCGATTGCGACCAAGACGCAGGAGGCGCAGGGTTGGGGCGCATGGCCGTCGTGCTCGAGCAAGATCGGCGTGCGCTAAGTTCACCTGGTGTCCGACGCCGAAGTACCCCCTGTCGCCCGCGGTCGGGCGGCGCTCCTCGGCCCCGCGGAGGTGCGGTCCCTGGCCGAGGCATTCGGCGTCCGTCCCACCAAGCAACTGGGGCAGAACTTCGTGCACGACGCCAACACCGTGCGTCGCATCGTCGCCACTGCGGGGGTGGATGATGCAGACAGGGTCCTCGAGGTGGGGCCGGGGCTAGGATCGCTGACTTTGGCGTTGCTCGATGTCGTCGACAAGGTGATCGCGGTCGAGGTCGACCCCAACCTCGCCGCACGACTTCCGGAGACTGTGGCCGACCGTGCCCCGCAGCTGACGGACAGGCTGGCGGTGGTGGGTGCCGACGCGATGCGGATCGCACCCTCCGAGATCCCCGGCGAACCGACCGCGCTCGTCGCCAACCTGCCGTACAACGTGGCGGTGCCAGTGCTGCTGCACTTGTTGTCGGAGCTGCCCAGTCTGCGCACTGCACTCGTGATGGTGCAGGCCGAGGTCGCCGACCGATTGGCGGCGAAACCCGGTAGCAAGACCTATGGTGCACCCAGTGTGAAGGCCAACTTTTTCGGGGACGTCCGCAGGGCAGGAGCTGTCGGGCGCGCCGTGTTCTGGCCCGTTCCGAAGGTCGAGTCGGGTCTTGTGCGCATCGACCGCTACGTCGAACCGCCGTGGCCGGTCGACGAGGAAGCCCGACGTCGTGTCTTCGCGGTGATAGATGCGGCTTTCGCTCAGCGCCGCAAGACGTTACGCGCTGCACTCGGTAGTTGGGCGGGCTCGCCCACGCAAGCGGAACGACGATTACGCGAAGCGGGAATCGAACCGTCCGCGCGGGGCGAGACACTCGATGTCGCCGCGTTCGTCCGTCTAGCGGCCACCCAGCCCTGACATTCTTCCGGTCCGGTCTGGAGTGCCCACGGGACAGATTTTCGGTCCGTGCTTGCCACGGATGTTGCCGCACCCCCCGAGACGGCGGTGGTGCTCGATGTGGTTCACTGTTCGTGGTCGTAGGTTTTGTGTTTGTGTTTTCACGCTCGCAAATCGATGGTTGCGAGCGTTTGGACGTCCTCCACAGGAATCGTCATAGACGGTCGTGTCAATGACCCAGGTCGCCGAGCTGGTTGCCTGAAGAAGTTACTGTGTTTGAGGAGATTTACATGGCAGAGGGCATCGTGAAGTGGTTCAACTCCGAGAAGGGGTTCGGCTTCATCGCCCCCGAGGACGGCAGCGCTGACGTGTTCGTCCACTACTCGGAGATCCAGAGCAGCGGCTTCCGCACGCTCGAGGAGAACCAGCGTGTTTCGTTCGAGATCGGCCAGGGCAACAAGGGCCCGCAGGCCACTGGCGTCACCGTGATCTGAGAGACGGCCATGACTTCCCGGTCCGCCGGGACATGACCTTCGAGCAAGGCCCCCTCGTCACCGAGTGGGGCCTTGTCTCTTTCCATATGCTCTTTGTGCAGGTTCTTCAGCGCTCGGCGTGTGCAGGGGCACACGTTCGATCGAAGCGCAGGTGGGTTGCCTGGTATCCGAGGTTCATCGCGCAGACCAGCCAGAGGACGAGCGCTGAATTCCCTGTTGTTCCGAACATCCCGACCACTGCAGAGGCTCCCAGGCCTGCGGCGACGACGAACGTTGCAATTCCGAGCGTCCGACGAGCCGACGAGGAAAAGGCCACCACATAGGTGACCATGAGTGCCCACAGCGTGGCCGAAATTATCGTGGCGGCCACGAACCAATCCGCCGAATACGGCATCGGCCAGGTCCACGGCGCATCGCCGTTGTCGAGTGTGCACACGAATGCCAGCGAGAACGCCATGATCACCACTGTCGTTCCGCCGAGTGCCAGATGCGCCAGCATGAGTGTCTTCTTGCTTGTTCCTTGCAGAGCGGGCGCGCTCGGGCGCGCCTGTTCGACAACCGTGTGCCGCATTCCCCGACTTCCCCGACCTTTCCTCGTTCGTCACGCGCAATGACGCCGAACGGCCGCCCGGGCACGGATGTCATGTCCGCAGTAAGGGGCTGTTCGGCGTCTTGGTCAGGCGTTACCGTATCGGTCCGCGAATCCGCGAATACGCTCGCCCACCCCGTCGGGCAACTCGATGATGTGAACGGCCAATCACCCTGGAAATGACGTAGTCGCGAACATATCAATTTTCTCACTAGTCACACAGGCCTCATGAATATCAGTAGACTAGCTAGCTGCACTTCCTGAATTTGCGCACGGGTACCGCAGTGATATTCGAGGGAAGGGTCTTCGGAATGACGAGTGTTCGTATCCAGTCGTTCTCTGCCGCAGCAAGGGCATTGATCGCCATCGTCATGACCACCGTCGTCGGCTTGGCGCTTGCAGTGTCAGCCACCGCAACGGCGTCGGCCTCGGCGGCCGATCTCTTCAACAGCGCGCAGGGCAGATTCGCCGCCGGCGACACCAGAGGTGCGCTCGCCGACATAGGCGGAGCAGTGGCGAGCGAGCCGGGCGACACCAACGCGCTGGCGTTGCAAGCGATCTACGCGGACGCGGCCGGGGACCTGATCACTCGTGAGGCAGCACTCATCCGACTTGGTGCGTTGGACGCGGGTAAGCGCGCCGGCGTGGACAACATGCTGAATGCGATCAGAATCGCGTCCTTCACTCCTCCCAATCCGCTCCCTGCCATTCAGGGCCCCTCCACCGCGATCATCGTCCTCGGATACGGACTGCTGCCCGACGGAACGATGCGCCCAGAGTTGGTCGACCGTTTGGAGGCGGCGTTGGTCCAGTCGTGGGTGTCGCCGTTGTCACCGATCATCGTCACCGGCGGGAACCCGCAGAACGGCATCACCGAGGCCGCTGCCATGCAGTGGTGGCTCGAGAACCACGGCGTCCCGGCGAGCCGCATCCACGCGGAGCATCGAGCTGGGTCCACGGTCGGAAATGCACTCAACTCCGTTCCGCTGGCTCGTTCCCTCGGCGCAGGTGGTGCCATCATCGTGACCTCTGCCAATCACATTCGCAGGGCTACGGTGGATTTCAACGTGGCGGGGTTGCCCGTTGTCGGTGCGATGAGTGCTGTCAGCAGTGCGGGGGACTTGATCGCCGAGTTCATGCCGCTGACGAAGAGTGAGCAGCTCGGCATGTATCGCGACGCGATCAAGGTGTTCGGTATCCCCGGCAGGTACTGAATGCGCATTTCCGCACCCGCACGGAGAGCGCCTAAGCTCTTAGCTTGTGCTTTCCGTCGTTCCTCACCGTGTCGTAGTTCGGGCTCCGGCCAAAGTTAATCTGCATCTGGCAGTGGGGGACCTGCGTGCCGACGGCTACCACGAGCTGAACACGGTGTTTCAGGCGCTCTCGCTGAGCGACTCGGTGGCGGTTGCCCCCGCGGACACGCTGTCGGTGACCGTTCGGGGTGAGGACGCCGCCTCGGTGCCCACGGATGAGACCAATCTGGCGTGGAAGGCCGCCGAGATGCTCGGCGACGAGTCGGGGCGGCGCCCCGACGTCGAGATCTCCATCGAAAAAGGCATCCCGGTGGCAGGGGGGATGGCCGGGGGAAGCGCGGATGCGGCAGCGACCCTCGTCGCGCTCAACGCGCTCTGGAAGCTCGATCTCTCACGCGAGGAACTCGACGGTCTCGCGGCGAGACTCGGTAGCGACGTGCCGTTTTCGCTGCACGGCGGCACCGCATTCGGGACGGGGCGTGGCGAGCACCTTCTGCCGGTACTGTCTCGCAGTACGTTCCACTGGGTACTCGCGCTCGCAAAGGGTGGATTGAGTACGCCGACGGTATTCAGGGAGCTGGACAAGCTACGCGCGGAGGGTAATCCGCCCCGACTCGGCGGTGCAGAGGATCTGATGCACGCCCTCACAACGGGCGACGCCGCCACCCTCGCCCCGTTGCTGGGCAACGATTTGCAGGCGGCCGCTCTGTCGCTCAGTCCGGGGCTGCGGCGGACATTGCGCGCGGGAGTTGCGGCAGGCGCACTGGCAGGCATCGTTTCCGGGTCCGGTCCAACCTGTGCCTTCTTGTGTGCGCACGCAGATGCCGCGGTTCAAGTCAGCGCAGAACTCGCGGGCGCTGGGGTGTGCCGGACCGTGCGGGTCGCGAGTGGACCGGTGCCGGGTGCCCGAATAGTCGACGCCGCGGCGGAGGGGTCGCTCTGATGGCGAATCTGATCAACCTCGAGCAGGTGTCGAAGTCGTTCGGCATCAAGCCGCTACTCCAGTCGGTGTCACTCGGAGTGCATGTAGGCGAACGAATCGGTGTCGTCGGACTCAACGGCGGCGGCAAGACCACGATGCTCGAGGTTCTTTCCGGATTGGAGGCACCAGATTCCGGGCGAGTCAGCCGGGTCGGCGGTCTGCGCATGGCGGTCGTGACCCAGCGCGGCATCCTGCCATCCGGTTCGAGTGTCGGCGACGTGGTTCTGGGGCCACTGGGTGTGGCCGATCACGAATGGGCGGGCGACGCCCGCATCAGGTCGATCCTGGCGGGTATCGGCATCGACAATCTGGGTCTGGACGTGAACGTCGACGAGTTGTCCGGTGGTGAACGCCGACGGGTGGCCTTGGCTGCGGCGCTCGTCCAGGATCTCGACCTGTTGGTGCTCGACGAGCCGACCAACCACCTGGACGTCGAGGGCGTGCAGTGGCTGGCCGAGCATCTCGTGAGTCGCCGCAGTGCGCTGGTGGTCGTAACTCACGACCGGTGGTTCCTCGACACCGTCGCAAATCGCACCTGGGAGGTGGTGGGCGGCAAGGTCGAAAGTTACGAGGGCGGGTACGGAGATTGGATCTTCGCTCGCGCCGAGCGTGCACGACAAGCCGATGCGGCAGAGGACCGTCGTCGCAACCTCGCCCGCAAGGAATTGGCGTGGCTGCGTCGCGGGCCTCCGGCCCGAACATCCAAACCGCGTTACCGGGTAGAGGCGGCCGAGGCGTTGATCGCCGACGTCCCCCCACCCCGCGACAGCGTGGCATTGGCGTCGTTCGCGCAGCGCAGGCTCGGCAAGGTCGTCATAGAACTCGAAGATGCGCGCCTCGACACACCTGACGGGCGGGTACTCGTGAACGACCTCACATGGCGGTTGGCGCCCGGAGAGCGCATAGGCCTCGTCGGAGTCAACGGCTCCGGCAAGACCACCGTGTTGCGCGCACTCGCGGGTGAGATCGAACCGTCGTCAGGCCGGCGCGTCCAGGGGCAGACCGTCCGCGTCGGATGGCTCCGCCAGGAGCTCGACGATCTGCCGACCGACATGAGGGTTCTCGAGGCCGTTAGAGATGTGGCGGAACGAATAACCCTGGGAAACAAGGAAATATCAGCTGGCCAGCTGGCTGAACGTCTCGGCTTCGCCCCGGCCCGCCAGCGGACGCCGGTCGGTGATCTGTCCGGCGGCGAGCGCAGACGTCTCCAGTTGACCCGTGTTCTGATGGCCGAGCCGAACGTCCTGTTGCTCGACGAGCCGACCAACGACCTCGATATCGACACACTGCAACAACTCGAAGACCTCCTCGACGGTTGGGCGGGCACGATGGTGGTGATCAGCCACGATCGTTATCTCATCGAACGCATCTGCGACTCGACCTGGGCGCTGTTCGGCGACGGGAAACTGACCAACCTGCCTGGCGGAATCGAGGAGTACCTGCGTCGCAGATCGTCTATGGGCGGCGACGGCGCCCCTTCGGTCGCGTCAGCGGCAGGCAGTGCGCCTGCGCCCAAACGCACACGTGACGGTGCAGCCGATCGCGCCGCACGCAAGGAGTTGGCCAGGTTGGAGCGTGCGGTTGAAAAGTTGGACGACCGGGAGCGAAAGCTTCATACGAAGTTGGCCGAAGCGGCCACCGACCCTGACAAACTTCAAGTGTTCGATGCCGAACTCAAGCAGGTCGTCGCGGAGAAGGAAGCCATCGAGGAGCAGTGGATGGAGCTGGCCGCCGAACTGGATTAGCGTGCGGCGATCAGCAGGTCACTTCCGTCGTCGAATACCCCTGGCTGACTATTCGGCCTATCATTACGGTATCCGATATCGAAATCCGATAGCTGAGGGGTTGGTGTAGGCAACGGCCGATTCCGGTTTTCTGCGGCAGCGCCCTGCCATTGCCTCTCGGTGTCGGTTGGCAACGTGCGACCGGAGTGTCCGATGAGTCAGTTTCTTCGCGGAGCAGTGCGACTGCACATCCTGCACCACGCCGCTGAACGGCCGATCCACGGAGCGTGGATGGCTGAGGAACTTGCCGAACACGGATACCGCATCTCGCCGGGCACCCTGTATCCCACATTGCATCGCATGCAGTTCGACGGTTTGTTGACCTCCGGCCGTGAGATCGTCGACGGGCGGACCCGCCGTGTATACGCGATTACCGACAGTGGTCGAGCTGCGCTGGCCGAGGAACGGCACGCCCTGGCGGAACTGGCTCGTGAAATCCTCGGTCCCGCGCATTTGAAAGAGCGCAAATGAGTACGACACATTCCACACTTGCCCGCCGGCTCGACACCAAGGACGCCATAGTCATCGGCCTCGGGTCGATGATCGGGGCCGGTGTGTTCTCCGCCTTCGCACCAGCTGCAAAGGCCGCAGGGGCGGGCCTGCTGATCGGCTTGGCGATCGCTGCGTTCATTGCCTTCTGCAACGCGACCGCATCCGCCCAACTAGCGGCGACATATCCGACCTCAGGGGGAACCTACGTCTATGGGCGTGAACAGCTGGGTCCGTGGTACGGATTCACGGCCGGGTGGGGATTCGTAATCGGCAAGATCGCCTCCTGTGCGGCAATGGCACTGACATTTGCCTCTTATGCGGTGCCTGGGCCGTGGTGGGTCCAGCGCTTGGTCGCGATCGTGGCAGTGCTCGCGCTCGCTGGTCTGAACTTGCGAGGAGTGACCCGGACGGCTCTGTTGACCCGAATTCTGGTGTTCTGCAGTTTGGTTGCACTCGCGGTGCTCGTCTTGGGTATCGCGTTCAGCGGCGGAGCCGACCCGTCCCATCTCGGCAGTGCGGGCGGCTGGTGGTCGGGTGGCTTGTACGGGATCTTGCAGTCAGCGGGACTGCTGTTCTTCGCATTCGCCGGATACGCCCGGATCGCGACGATGGGCGAGGAGGTCAAGGACCCGTCCCGCGTCATCCCGAAGGCAATTGCGGTCGCCCTTGCTATTACGGTCTCGATCTACCTGATTGTCGGAGTCTCGGTGCTTCTCGGCGCCGGACCGGATCAACTGGCCGCGTCGACGGCACCATTGGCGGAGGCGGTCCGCGCGGCCGGAGTCGACACGTTGGTACCGGTGGTCGCACTGGGCGGCGCGTTCGCCAGCCTTGGCGCCCTGCTCGCTCTGATCACCGGCATCGGCCGAACCGGCCTGGCCATGGCCCGTAATCGTGACCTGCCGAAATGGCTCGACGCGGTGCACCCGCGCTACGGAGTACCTCATCACGCTGAAATCGCTCTTGCGGTTGTGATCAGCGTGCTGGTGCTCACGGGAGACCTGCGGGGTGTGATCGGCTTCTCCTCGTTCGGGGTGCTGGTCTACTACGCGATCGCGAATGCGTCGGCATACACCCAACCTGCCGAGCAGCGTCGCTGGCCTCGCTGGCTCAATATCCTCGGCGTTGCCGGGTGTCTGATCCTGGTCGTTACGCTGCCGTTGACCTCGGTCTTGGCCGGATTAGCCATGTTCGCCGTCGGGTTTGCCCTTCGTGCATTCGTTCTGTGGAGGCGGAGGAGCCATCCCCCGACCGGACAGGAGGAAGGACTCGCACGGTCGGATGGATCTGCTTCGTGACGCCCTGAGATTGTCCGAACGTGCTCACGATTGACGTGCAGGTACCCGCTTGGTGAGCCAGGCATCGAGAGAAATGCGACCCGGTCCCAGTAGAAGGAGTGCGATCAGACCGAGCAGCATGGACCAATCCGCACGGGCTTCATGTGCCATGTCCCAGAAGCCGTGCAGTTGTGGGGTCAGGTTCCCGGATCCCCACATGATCGGGATCTTGGTGAGCACGATCGCCAGCGAAATGTCCACCAGCAAGGGAATGGCTGCCAACCGGGTGAGAAGTCCCATCAGAAGCATCGTGCCGAACACCACCTCGGCCAGCCCGTCGAGATAACCGAAGAAGTAGGGAGCGGGGACGGGAACCTCCTCGAACCGCCCGCCGCCGAGTGCGTCCGGGTACAAGAACTTCTGAATGCCCTCGGACAGGAACACCGCGCCGACCAAGACCCGGAGGACTATCAGCGCCCCCGGACCGTCCGCCTTCAGCCACCGTGTCCACGTGATTTCACCATCCATCCGTGCCACCATTATCGTCTCCCGATGTCGACTTTCGATATCTGCACTCGACGGTACCGGCGGTTCTCGAAGCCGACCACGATCGATATCGGCGACGAGCGGCGATCGAGCACTTCGTAATTCAGGAGGGATGGAGACCGCGAACCTAGGCCAATTTGTTACCTTTTCGTGTCCTGGATCTCGGCTGTGGACTGCATGATCCGCCCAATTCCTGGGAATTCAAGATGTGTCTGCAGATTCTCGGACTAATCTGCAGTCCAGTGCTTACATGTTCGCTGCACAGGAGGCGGGGGTCATGGATCTCGAAGCGATCAAACTGATCGAGCAGCTCAAGCACCGTTACTCACGTGCACTGGACACCAAGTCGTGGGTCGAATTCGCCGATACGATGGTCCCGGATGTCACGGCGACGTACAGCGAGTACCTCACATTCGACTCCCGTGACACGTTCGTTTCTTTTCTCGCAAACACTCTCGGGAACCACGTGATCACCGAACATCAATGCGGCCAGCCCGAGATCACTGTCACAGGTGACACAGCTGTGGGGGTGTGGTTTCTCGCTGATACCACGATGATCCCGGAGGACGGGATGCTCTTGCGCGGGTCCGCCTATTATCACGATCGTTACAAGAAGTGCTCGGACGGAAACTGGCGAATCACCCACACCGGCTATGAGCGCACATGGGAATCGGTTGCGGCACTGTCCGACTGGCCAAGCTTCCGGCTCACTTCCAACAAGTGGGCGATGGCGCAGCCGCCGCCGACGTCCGCCTGAGGGAAGAAGGTGCGATGTCTTCGAGAGCCCCCGTTCCGGGTGCGCTGCCGTATCTGACCGTGAAGCGGGGAGCCGCCGCCATCGACTGGTATTCCAGGGTTTTCGGCGCAGAGATCGTCGACGAACCGATCGTTATGGACGATGGGCGAATGGGTCACGCAGAACTGCGGTTGCCCACTGGAATGATCTATCTCGCGGAAGAATTCCCGGAAATGGGTCTGACGGCGCCGGAATCCGGTTCGACGTCGGTGAGCCTGATGTTGCCGGTTGAAGATCCCGATGACGTCCTGGCGAAGGCTCGTGATGCGGGCGGCACGGTGGAGCGCTGGATCTCGGAGGGGCACGGGCAGCGTAACGCCACCCTCATCGATCCGTTCGGCCATCGTTGGATGCTGGTGGGGCCAACGGATCCGGCATCATCTGGCTGAAGGTACGGGCTGTCGATACTGTCGGCACATGCCGACTTCATCCGATCCTTCGTCGTATCCGGACACCCGCGCTTGGATTCGCGCGCTGCCCGCGCTCGAGGGCGTCACACCCCCGCGCATGGAGGCGCCGCCGGGCTCGCCCTACGAGTTGTTTCTCGATTGGATTACGAAGGCCGTCGCAGCCGGTGTTCCCGAGCCGCAAGCCGCCGCGCTGTCGACCGTGGATGCGGACGGACGTCCCGACGCGCGGTTCCTGCTGCTCAAGGATGTGACCGAGCGCGGATTCTGGTTCTCCGGTGCTGCGCACTCGCCGAAAGGAATCGAATTGGCGTCGAATTCCGCTGCGGCACTGACGTTCTATTGGCGCGAACAGGGCAGGCAGGTGCGTGTGAGGGGATCTGTGGAGGAGGGCGGGACTGCGGTGTCGGCGCGTGATTTCCGCGAACGTTCTGTCACTGCGCGGGCCGTGGCTGCCGCCAGCAGGCAGAGCGAGGTGCTCGGTGATCCCGCCGAGTACGAGCGCGCCGTCGCGGCCGCAGTTGCTCGGATCGAGGCGGAACCGGACTTCGTTTCGGAAAGCTGGCGAGCATGGTGTCTGGTTCCCGACAGCGTCGAGTTCTGGCAGGCAGATCCCGGGCGCAGGCACCAGCGCCTGCTCTACAGCCGCGAATCCGGCGCAGGAGGATGGCGCGCAGCGCAATTGTGGCCGTGATCGGCGGTCGGCGAGGCGAATCGGAACCCCGGGACCGTCCAGACGTCAGTCGGCGGCGGCCACGAGTGGCTCGAGTGTGAGGTCGGGCAACTCCTTCTGGATGTACTGCAACCGCCACTTGTCACTGACGAGAGCGAGCATCACCCCGTCCGAGCGGGTGAATACCTCGACGCCGCGCTGGCGGTTCAGCTCGTCGGCGGACGCAGCGTCGGTTCGTCGCGCCACGGCGTAGCCGAGCGGCTCCATCCGGGCCTCGACGTTGAACTCGGCCTTCATACGTGCCGCGACCACCTCGAACTGCATCGGTCCGACGGCAGCCATGACGGGGGAGGCGTCGCCGCGGAGGTCGTTGCGGAGGATCTGTACGACACCTTCGGAGTCGAGCTGGTCCACGGCGCGCCGGAACTGCTTGTACTTGCCTGCGCTTTCAGCTCGCAAGATCGAGAAGTGCTCGGGGGCGAAGGACGGGATCGGCGGGAACTCGACCTTCTTGTCGAAGAACAGGGTGTGTCCGGGGGCGAGTGCCGTGGCGTTCACGAGCCCCACCACGTCGCCGGGGTACGCGGATTCGACCGTCGAACGTTCACGTCCGAACACGGTTTGTGCGTACTTGGTGGTGAAGGGCTTCCCGGTTTGGGCGTGGGTGACGACCATGCCGCGCTCGAATACGCCCGACACGATGCGCATGAACGCCAGTCGGTCACGGTGCGCCGCGTCCATGCCGGCCTGGACCTTGAAGACGACCGCACTGAACGGGTCGGTCACTTCGCGTGGTGTGCCGGTGACGTCCTCCCGAACGCCCGGCGCAGGCGCCAGTTCCACAAGGGTGTCGAGGATCTGCCGGACACCGAAGTTGAGCATCGCGGATGCGAAGATCAGCGGCGACGTCTGCCCTCCCAGGAACAGCTCTTGGTCGTGGTCTTGGCCGGTGGCCGAGAGTAGTTCGCTCTCCTCCACAGCGGTTTCCCATTCGGAGCCCTCCTTGGCGAGGGCGGAGTCGGCGTCCATTACCTCTTCGGGAGCGATCTTCGCACCACCCGCCGTGCGCGTGAATCGGATGTACTCGCGTGGAGCACCTCCCTCCCCGCGACGTAGCAATCCGCGGAAATCGCCCGCGATGCCCACCGGCCAGAACAGCGGGGTAGGGGTGAGGCCGATCCGTTCCTGGATCTCGTCGAGAAGTTCGAGCGGTGTCCTGCCTGGACGGTCCCATTTGTTGATGACCGTGATCACCGGGATCCCGCGGTGGCGGCACACTTGGAACAGCTTCAGGGTCTGCGGTTCGAGGCCCTTCGCCGCGTCGATCAGCATGACGGCGGCGTCGACCGCAGTCAGGACCCGGTACGTGTCTTCCGAGAAGTCGGAGTGGCCAGGGGTGTCGACCAGGTTGATCACGTTGTCGACTACATCGCCTGCCGCCACCTCGGTGGATCGGTAGTTGAACTGCAGCGCCGTGGAACTGACCGAGATTCCGCGTGCCTTCTCCATCTCCATCCAGTCGGAGACCGTCGACTTGCGGCCTGCCTTGCCGTGGACTGCGCCTGCCTCGGAGATGACCTTCGCATGCAGAGCGAGAGCCTCGGTCAGCGTCGACTTACCTGCGTCGGGGTGCGAGATCACCGCGAAGGTCCGGCGGCGGAGAGCTTCGGCCCCGATGCCCTTGTCGGATTTCCCCTGTGGCGACATTGCTGCCGAGGGAGTGCGGACGGCGCCGCCGTCGATAACGGCACCGAGGTCATTTGATTCCGAATCGGCTCGAGTGGTGTCAGCCGCGTCGGACGGGGTAGTCAACGAAGAACCTCGCGAGGGTCGGATGGGCGTAGAGGACCGTGTGGCCGGACCCCAGGTTACTCGGATGCCGAACGAGAGCTTCCAGTCGGATCCCTGAGGCAGCGATTCCACGCACAGCCAGCGGAGAGTAACGCTCGGACCCCTGTTCCGTATTAGTCACAGTAAGTCGTCGGAGTGCTCCGAATGAAGTTCGGCGGTCGGGCACTCCAAGTGCGGGAGGAGGGGTTTTGAGTAGATTCACAGACGAGATGTACTCGACCGCGGCAGGCAGCACCAACGGTCTGAATACAGGTGAGCCGGGTGTGCCTGTGAGGCAGTCGTGGGGAGAGATCCACAAGATGTCCCGGCGGATGGCAGGGGCACTCGCCGAGGCAGGTATAGGACACGGCGACGCCATCGGCATCCTGGCCGGTCAACCGGTCGACATCGCACCCTCCTGCCAGGCCACGTGGATGCGTGGCGCTTCCGTCACGATGCTGCATCAGCCCACACCTCGTACCGACCTGGCCGTGTGGGCCGGGGACACCGAAACGGTCATCACGATGATCGACGCGAAGGCGATCATCGTGGGGGCACCGTTCGACGCAGCGAAGCCATTGCTAGAGGAGCGCGGCATCCTGGTGCTGACGGTGGAGGAGTTGAAGGGCGGCACCGAGATCGGGCCCGTCGACACGTACGAGAGTGACATCGCCCTGCAACAACTCACGTCCGGTTCCACCGGTTCGCCCAAAGCGGTGCAGATCACGCACGAGAACTTCTACACCAACGCATACGCGATGATCGATCGCATCAAGTTCTCCATCGAGGACGATGTGATGGTCAGTTGGCTGCCGTTGTTCCACGACATGGGCATGGTCGGCTTTCTCAGCGTGCCCATGCAGGTCGGCGCCGAGGTCGTGAGCATCACCCCGTTGGACTTCCTGCGGACGCCTCTGCTGTGGGCGGAGCTGATGGGCAAATACAAGGGCACCGTCTCAGCAGCCCCCAACTTCGCGTACTCGCTGCTGGCCCGCCGCCTGGCACAGGCCGAGGACGGTGCCGTCGACCTCAGCACGGTCCGATACCTGTGGAACGGAGCCGAACCCGTCGACCCGGACACCATGGAGGCGCTTGCGACGGCCGGTGCACGGTTCGGTCTGAACCCGTCCGCGCTGGCCCCCGCCTACGGCATGGCAGAGACCACGCTCGCGGTGTCCATTCCCGACCCGGGGCAGGGTCCGGTCCTCGACTACGTCGATCCCGACCTGCTAGAGGCGATGCAGCGGGCGGTTCCGTCGAGCAAGCCGAACGCACGCCCCATGCCCACGCTCGGGAAGATGGTGCCGAATCTCGAGGCCCGGATCGTCGACAGCGAAGGCGAAGTGCTCCCCACCCGCGGGGTGGGGATCATCGAGGTGCGTGGCAAGGCAGTCACCCAGGGCTACGTCACCGTCGCTGGGCTGGAGCCCGCGCAGGACGCCCACGGATGGTTCAACACCGGCGATGTCGGCTACTTCACCGAAGAAGGTCTCGTCGTGGTGTGTGGACGGGTCAAGGACGTCATCATCATGGGCGGTCGAAACATCTACCCGACCGACATCGAGCGTGCCGCGGGGACGGTAGCCGGAGTGCGCCCAGGTAACGCGGTGGCGGTTCGCCTGGACGCCGGCCAGAAGAGGGAGAGCTTCGCCGTCGCAGTCGAGACCAATAACTACCAGGATCCCGAGGAGGTCAAACGCATCGAGCACGAAGTCGTGCATGCGGTTTTCTCCGAAGTGGGGGTCCGTCCCCGCACGGTGGCCGTGCTCGGTCCCGGCAGCATCCCCAAGACGTCGTCCGGCAAACTGCGCCGCACCACGTCCGTGACCCTCGTCGGCTCGTAGACTCGCGGCGTGGTGGCGGGGCGGCTAGTGCAGCTGGTTCTGTGCCGCCTCCAGTCCGACCTTCAACAGGAGTTCGACGGCATCGGCCGCCTGTTCGCAGACGAGGTCGAGCTCTTTGCGTTCGACCGTCGAGAACGGTTTCAGCACATACGATGCGGGGTCCATCCGCCCGGGCGGTCGCCCGATGCCGATGCGAGTACGTAGGTAGTCCTTGGTACCGAGCGAACTCGAGATGGACCGCAGGCCGTTGTGGCCGCCCTCGCCGCCACCCCGCTTCAGGCGGACCGTTCCGAAGTCGAGATCGAGTTCGTCGTGGACTACCACGATATTTGCAGGATCGATCGAGAAGAACCGGGCCAGTCCGGACACGGCATTACCGGACAGATTCATGAACGATCTCGGTTTGGCGAGGATCATCGGGCGTCCCTCCAGGCGGCCCTGGAGGATGTCGGCGCCACTCTTCTTGTGTACGCCGAACCTGCCGCCCATGCGCCCGGACAGCACGCCGGCCACCATGAAGCCGATGTTGTGCCTGGTCTTTTCGTATTGTGAGCCGGGGTTTCCGAGGCCCACCACCAAGGTCGTGTCTTCGCTCACCGACAGTGTCCTTCCCGTGCGTGAGGTCTCGTGAGACGACGGCGGCGCGTCATCCGGACATCCATCCGGAACGACGCGCCGCCGACGTCAGTGCAGTGGCGAGAGGATCAGTTCTGCGCCCTACTCGGCGGCAGGAGCCTCTTCGGGCTCGGCCTCGGCTTCGACGACCGGCTCCTCTTCGAGATCGGCAGCCGTCGGGGCCGCGGCCACGTTGACGATGAGCAGATCCTCGTCAGCCTGCAGGGTCGCACCCTTGGGCAAGTCGACCTGACCGGCCAGGATCTGGGTGCCGATCTCGAGGCCCTCGACGGACACCTCGATCTGCTCGGGGATCTTCAGCGCATCCACTTCAAGTGAGATGGTGGTTGCGTCCTGCGCGATCAGCGAGCCGGAAGCGGCATCACCGGTCACGACGACGGGAACGTCGACGGTGACCTTCTCGCCCTTCTCGATCACGAGGAGGTCGGCGTGCTCGATGTACTTGCGGATCGGGTGGACCACGACAGACTTGGTGAGCGCGACCTGTTCCTTGCCCTCGATGTCGAGGGTCAGGATGGCATTCGTGCCGTGCGCGCGCAGGATGGCTGCGAAATCGCGGGAGGGCACATTCAGGTGGCGGGGGTCTTTACCGTGGCCGTACAGAACTGCGGGGACCTGGCCGTCGCGGCGGGCACGGCGAGCGGCGCCCTTACCGAACTCGGTACGTACGGCGGCTACGAGGCGATTTGCGTCGGACATGGTGAAACGGCTCCTACAACTCAAAGCGGGCTACTGGCGTGCGGTTCGAGTCGACGAGGACGAACGCGCGACGGCCAGGAGCAAAGACGCCCGAACAAAGCCGTAGCCACGTCGATCACGGTGAGCCAGCCGATTGGAATCTTCCAGTTCACCCTCGCCGAGACAACTCGACAAACTCTACCGGACGGTGCGCTGACCTGCTAATCGAGAAAGACCTGGAGGTGCACAGGGCCTCACGTGGAGTATCGCCTAGCCCGTGTGGGACCCGGCCGCACGGATTCCGGCGCGCCGGCCGTAGAAGCTGCCGTCGCCGAGTGAGGTGCCGCTGGCGTATCCGCCCGCGCACACACCCGACGTGCATCGCCCCGCGGCGAACAGGCCCGGAATCGGCTCTCCCGACACGTGAAGTACTTCGGAATCGATCGTCGTCCGTAGGCCACCGAGCGGGAAGCCGAGCGTAAACCCGCGCAGGTCGATTGCCGCGACAGGTGAGCCGATCGGTTTCACCCACTCGGCCTTCTTGTGCAGTAGCGGATCCGTCCCGCCCTCGGCATGCCTGTTGTACATCTCGACGGTGGATTGGAGTGCGCCGGAGGGCATTCCCGCTTCGGATTCGAGTTCCGCGACCGTCTCGGCCACCCAGGTGGGCCGTATGCGCAGAAAGGGTGTGGCCGTGGTGGCGGCGGCGCCCGCTTCGTAAGAGGCCTCGTCGATGATGAGGAAGGCCTGGTTCTCCTGGTGGAACAGGGTCATCTGGCCGATCCGTCCCGAGTACGTGTCTTCCGGAACATAGCGCTGGCCAAGCCCGTTGACGAGGATTCCGCGAACGGTCAGCTGCGGATCGCACACGAAAGCGACCTCGGTCGCGTCCATGTGAGCGAGATCGGCGCCCAGTGCCTGAGCCATCAGAATCGAGCGCCCGTCGTGTTCCTCGATGGCTGCGCCGGGACGTCCGATGAGCCGGGGTGCGTGGGCCTCGACCATTCTTTCGTTGTACGCGAAACCGCCGCTGGCAAGGATGACGCCGCGTCGCGCCCGGACTGCAACCTCCTTGCCGTACCGTTTGGCGACGATCCCGACCACACGATCTGTGTCGTCGACGACGAGTGTCTGTGCGCGCATGTCGTATTCGGCGCGGACCCCGAGCTCTCGAGCGGTTTCGACGAGCGGTTTCATCAGCATGTACCCACCGCCTCTCTCGCCCGTTCGCTTGTCCGACATCTGTGGAACGTGTCCACGCGGTGCGGGTGTCGCGATCTCGTTGAACGGCGCCGCGTTCTCCCCACCGGAGTACACGAGGCCGTCGTCGAACGGTGGCTCCCAACCAGGTTCGCCCCAGAAGGTCTCCTTGAACGGAACGCCGCAGTCGACCAGCCAGTTGTAGTGGTCGACACTTCCGTTGCAGTAGTCGGTGATCTTTTCCTCGTCGGCGCCGGGACCGAGCGCCGCCATCATGAACTTCTTCATGTTCTCGGGGGAGTCTTCGAAGCCGCATGCCTTCTGGAGTGGAGTCCCGCCGCCGAGGTAGATCAATCCACCCGCGAGTGCGGCGGCACCGCCCCATCCACTGGTGCGTTCGAGAACGAGGACATCTGCACCCGCGCGTGCTGCCTCGATGGATGCGGAAACACCGGCGATGCCGTAGCCCACGACCACGACGTCGGCCTCGTAAGCCCATTCGGTCACTTCTGTTGCGGGTCGGGGTCGGATCGGGGTGGAATCGGCCATGGATGGAGTCCTCTCAGTCGATCACAGACGAAGCGCGGCAACGACAATTCTCAGACCCTAACGTGCGAGGCGTCCGTGAACCCGAAAACCGGTCCAGGTGGGTCCGAGTCATGCCGCGTCATCTGGCGAGCTGTCTGACTTCCGAGAGGAATCGTTCGAGGTCGTCTGGGGAGCAGAAGTAGTGCGGCGACGCCCGTACTACCGAGTCGAGTCCGCGTGCACTCATGTCCAGCAACGTATTTGCGCGCAGGCTCGACGTGACTGTGACGTTTCGTGCCGCCAACCGCTTGGTGACGTCGGCGGGATCCAGTCCGTCGATGGTGAACGACACTATTCCGCATCGGCGGGCGCCGAGATCACGCACGGTGACACCGGTCATATCGGTGAGTCCGGAGCGAAGGTGGTCGGCCGCGGTCAGCACGGCAGCTTCGACTTCCGACGGGCCGAGGTCCAAGAGATAGTCGACGGCAACACCGAGTCCGAGCCGTGCCGCGACGGCGCATTCCCAAGTTTCGAACTTGCTGGCATCGGTGACCGGCTGGTACGCGTCGGCGGCGGTCCACTCCGCACTGTGCAGATCAACTGAGGCGGGTTCGAGTGTCGCGATCAGTTCCGGACGGACGTACAGGAATCCGGTGCCCCGCGGCCCCCGTAGCCATTTCCGGCCTGTGCCGGAGAGGGCGTCGACGCCCAGTTCGCTGACGTCGATGGTGATCTGGCCGACGGATTGGCAGGCGTCGAGTAGCACCAGTGCCCCATGCGCGTGGGCCAGATCCGACACCTCGCGAACGGGGTTGACCAAACCGCTGTTGGTGGGCACATGGACGAGAGAGACGAGGCGGACACGGTCGTCGAGCAGATCTGCCAGGGCGTATACGTCGATCTGGCCAGTGGGATCGCTCGGGATCACGTCGATGGTCGCGCCCGCCTCCTGAGAGCGTTTCAAGAGAGCGATGGCGTTGCTGGCGTACTCGACCTCCGAGATCAGTACCCGGTCGCCGGGGCGGAGAGGGACGGCGTGAAAAAACCTGTTCCAGGAGGTGGTTGCGCCATCCGCCAAGGCGATGCTGTCGGCGTCGGCCCCGATCAATCGGCCCAGGGAGGTCTTCACTGCCGCGAGATCGCTGCTCCGCTCGATCGCCGCGACGTAACCGCCCACTTCGGCCTCTCGGCGCAGGTGCGCAAACATTGCATCCAGGACTTGCGTCGGCGAAAGCGAGGAACCGGCGCTCTCGAGGAACACCTTGTCCAGGCAGCCAGGTGTGTCCTGTCGCGCCTGCTCGAGGTCGAGCATGTGGATACCTCCCTCTGTGGGGTCAATTGACTCTGTGCGGTGAGACGGCTCGACGGGTACTCGTGCAAGTGAAAGTACTCCGATGAGCGTGCAAGGAGCGGCCCAGACACCTAATGTCTATAACGACATTCAGGCGGCGCCCGAAGGGGAGGTCGGATGGGTACGGCAGTTCAGTCGGCCGAGGGAACCCGCCTCACGTCGCGACCGGCGGCTGAGGCGTATCTCGGCGGTGTGTGCTTCAAGCTGGGTCCACCGCAGTTGATCGGCGCGGAATTGGAGTGGCTCACCGCGCAACCCCCTGATCGCGGCCGCCCAGAACTTGCTTCGCTGGCCGCAGCACTCGGGCCACACACTCCCCAAACCATTGATCCCTCTTCTCCTGCTCAGCCTCTCCCTGGTGGCAGCGCCGTCACGGTCGAACCCGGTGGACAGATCGAGTTGTCCAGCGCTCCCTATCGCTCCGCACGTGAACTGTGCGACTATCTCGTCGCCGATCATGCGGTTCTGGCAGACCTCTTGTCGTCTCAGTCCATTCTCATGACGTCCGCGGCCGCCGATGACAGTCGGCCCGCGCAGCGACTGATGCAGTCGCCTCGATACCAGGTCATGGAATCACACTTCGAGGAGATCGGGCCCTTCGGGAAGCTGATGATGTGCAACACCGCGGCAACGCAGATCAGCGTCGACGCAGGTGTCGATGCTGCCGCAGTTGAGGAGCGGTGGCGCCTTCTGTATGCAATCGGGCCGACCATGGTCGCGGCCTTCGCATGTTCGAGGCAATTGTTCGGGATACCCGAGGGCCAGTGGGCGTCGCAGCGAATGCGTACGTGGCTCGAACTGGACGCTCCCCGTACGATCGGTACTCCGAGCAGCGCCGACTATGCGTCATGGGTGCTGAACGCACCTCTGCTTTGCGTGTGCAACGACGGGGACGACTGGACGCCCCCAGCCGATGCGACATTCGGCGACTGGGTAGACGGGGCTCTGAGCGAAGTAATCGGGCGGCCGACAACGGCGGACCTCGACTACCACCTCACCACGTTGTTCCCCCCGGTTCGCGCTGTCGGGCACATCGAGGTGCGCTATCTCGACGCGCAACCCGGCGATCTGTGGCGGGTTCCGATCGCGGCTATCGATGCGTTGCTGTCGGGTCCGGGGGTAATGGCCGAGGCACTCGACGTGGCCCTACCTACGGCGGGGTGCTGGAAAAGCGCTGCACAATTCGGTCTACGTGACCTCGAGCTGCGTGCTTCGGCAACAGCTTTGCTGTCACTCGCGGCGTCGTACTCACCCGACCCAGAATTCGTCAGACTGCTCGACGCCGCAGCCGAGCGATGCTGCCGAGGCCGAGCTCCGAGCGAGGAAAGCTGATGGATATCCGAGAGAAGATCGAGACCGTGCTGACGCAGGCACGCGCGCGCACTGCCGGACTGACGGATTGCGTTGACGAGGGTGAACTCGTGGCACAGCATTCGCCGTTGATGAGTCCACTGGTGTGG
This sequence comes from Rhodococcus sp. NPDC049939, assembly GCF_040656415.1. Lineage (NCBI taxonomy): Bacteria > Bacillati > Actinomycetota > Actinomycetes > Mycobacteriales > Nocardiaceae > Rhodococcus > Rhodococcus sp. NPDC049939. The sequence continues at coordinate 601,182 of NZ_JBFAMC010000001.1, forward strand.
GATCTGGCGCACGTCGGAAACCAGGAAGAGCTGTGGCTCGTCCGTGACGTCGGAGGCTTGGAGCCGATTCGCCGGGACATCGACGAGTTGTACGACGCGTTCAAGCATGCGCGGAAAACGCGGCCGTCGTTGCCGCTACTGAACCCGGATGAGGCCAGAGCCTATGTGGGTACGGTTCGTGACAAGACGTGGAACGTTCTCGACAGCTGCACTTTTCGTGGGCGTCCACTCGAGGAGAATGGATTTGCCTTCGGTATGATCGCTCAGCATGAGCAGCAGCACGCCGAAACGATGCTCGCCACCCACCAACTTCGCACCGGCGCAGCGGTGTTGAGTGCGGAGAATGCACCGCCGGTAGGGGTAGCCATCGCTGAAGACGAAGTGGTGATCCCCGCCGGCGGATTCGTAATGGGCACTTCGGATGATCCGTGGGCGCTCGACAACGAGCGCCCCGCACATTTCGTTCACCTTCCGGCGTTCGTGATCGACGCCGTTCCAGTCACCAACGGCCGGTACCTCGAATTCATCGACGACGGCGGCTATCAGCGACGAGAACTGTGGAGCGAACGAGGCTGGGCGCATCGGCTGGAGGCCGGGCTCGAGGCCCCACAGTTCTGGGAGGACGACGGGTGTGGAACCTGGTGGCGACGCAAATTCGGTGTCGTCGAGCCACTTCATTTCCACGAACCAGTCGTGCACGTCTGCTTCTTCGAGGCCGAGGCGTTCGCACGCTGGGACGGCAAACGGCTACCGACGGAAGCCGAGTGGGAGAAGGCGGCACGTTGGGATCCGTTTACCGGCAGGTCCCGCCGATACCCGTGGGGTGACGACGAACCTGACAGATCTCTCGCGAATCTAGGGCAACGGCACCTCGGTCCGGCTGTGGTCGGGGCGTATCCGTCGGGCGCGTCCCCCCTTGGTGTCCATCAACTGATCGGCGATGTCTGGGAGTGGACGTCGTCGTCCTTCGAACCCTATCCGGGTTTCACGGCGTTCCCGTATCGCGAGTACTCCGAGGTGTTCTATGGCGGCGACTATCGCGTGTTGCGTGGCGGTTCGTTCGGCACCGACCCGGTAGCGTGCCGTGGCACCTTCCGCAACTGGGACCATCCGATCCGCCGGCAGATCTTCTCAGGATTCCGCTGTGCCCGGGATCTGCCGGGGAGTGATCATTGAGATGTGCCGACACCTAGGCTATCTCGGACCGGAGCGGCCAGTGGGCGACCTCCTCGTTCGGGGTGAGAACTCGCTGTTGAATCAATCGTTTGCGCCGCGCGACATGCGAGGGGGCGGAACGATCAACGCCGACGGGTTCGGAGTGGGGTGGTGGGGAGACGAAGGATTCTCGCGCTACCGCAGCGATCAGCCACTCTGGTCCGATCCCGCCCTCCAAGAGACGTTTCGAAGTATTCGCTCAGGGGCCGTGGTCGCTGCCGCACGTTCGGCAACGGTGGGAATGCCGGTGCAGCGCACAGCATGTGCACCATTCTCGGACGAAGTATGGGCGTTCAGTCACAACGGGGTCGTGGGCGGATGGCCGGACTCCCTCGCGGAACTGGCCGCTGACCTGTCGACCGCTGACTTGTTGCAACTCGAGGCGCCAACTGATTCGGCGGCGTTGTGGCTACTGCTCCGACACCTGCTGCAGGAGTATGAACCGGAGAAGGCGCTGGTCAGACTTGTCGATTCCGTGACCGCCGTAGCCCCGCAGTCGCGATTGAACCTGCTGTTGGGCAACGGGCAGGAGTTATGGGCTACCACCTGGTACCACTCGCTGTCGGTGCTCGTCGACGACGAACGAGCGATCGTGGTATCCGAGCCTTACGACGACGACCCTGAGTGGCAATCGATCCCGGATCGGCACCTGGTGAGTGCGCGCCCGGGTCACCTGATAATCGCGCCACTAGAGATGGGAGCGAATTGAGGGTTCCCGCTCAGCAGTGGGTCCACCCCGAACGAAGCCGAAACCTGTACAAATCCATTTCCATCATGGAACAACCGCAATCAGGAGTACCGACATGAATCTTCGGCGTACAAACGATGCGGGCGCAGTTGGCTTGCGCCAAGGACACAAGGATTGGATGTTTCGATGACCGCCACGCCGACGCTCGAAGTGCATCTGCAACCGGAACAGTTGAGGGAGGCGCTCCGGAAGGACGCTACCATCGGACTGACCTCGAATCCGAAGTGGCTGCCTCCCAAGTGGTTCTACGATGCCCGAGGGAGCGAGCTGTACGAGGTGATCACGACGTTGCCGGAGTACTACCAGACCCGCACCGAACGTGCACTGCTCGTCGCGCATGCGGCGGAGATCGTGGCACTTGCGTCGCCGGAGATCCTCGTCGAACTCGGGTCGGGGTCGTCGGAGAAGACCCGGATACTCCTCGACGCCGCAAGACAGCATGGCACCCTGCATACGTATGTACCGCAAGATGTCTCGGTTTCGGCGCTCGAGGGTGCAGCGGAACAGATCGGATCCGAGTTTCCAAACCTCACTGTCCACGGTGTGGTCAGTGACTTCACCGATTCGTTGCACCACCTTCCCGGTGGCGGCCGTCGCACGATCGCTTTTCTCGGCGGCACGCTGGGGAATTTCGAGCCCGCCGAGAGGGCCGAGTTCTTGGCAGGCATCGCGGACGTCCTCGGCGCCGGAGAAAACCTCCTCTTGGGAGTTCAGCTTGTCGTCGACCCCTCCATCCTGATTCCGGCGTACGACGATGCGGCCGGCGTCACCGCACAGTTCAACCTCAATGTGCTTCAGGTACTCAACACGCAACTCGGTGCAAACTTCTCACTCGATGCCTTCCGCCATGTTGCATTGTGGGACGCCGAGAACGCCTGGATCGAGATGCGACTCGAAGCCACGAAGTCGATGACGGTTCGTGTGGATGCACTCGACTTCGAGGTCGACTTTGCGGAAGGAGAACAGATGCGCACGGAGATCTCGGCGAAGTTCACACCCGACGGGATACAGGCAGAGTTGGCGGCGTCCGGGTTCACCGTGCAGCGCGCCTGGATGGATCCGGACGACCGCTACGCGCTGTTGGTCGTCACCCGGAACTGAGGAAAAGAGCGACAGCGGGCCTACGCGCACATATAGTAGCCGGCGTATCGAAACCGACTCGAAGGAATGTCCGTGCGCCGTACGAACTTTGCCGCCCTTGCTCTCGTGGCCACTGTGGTGATCAGCATTCCCGCCACACATGCTTCAGCTCAGTCGCTGTCGTTGCCGCTCGACACGGGCAGCCTCGGTTCTGCAGGGGGGATGGCGGACGTGCCCATCGAGGACACTCTGCCCGAGTTGGTCGTGACGCCGATCCTCCAGGGCCTCGACCGCCCCTGGGATGCGGTCCAGGCTCCGGATGGCGCGATACTCACCGGCGAGCGATCCGGCGGTTTCTTCGTCCGCCGTGCGGACGGGTCGACGGGGCCGGTGGCCGCTGACCTCACCGATCTTTACGCAGAGTCGGAGACCGGGCTCATGGGTATCGCGCTCGCGGCCGACTTCGAACAGTCCCGCACGCTGTACACCTGTCAGGGATTCCAGGGTGGCGGGGTTACCGACATCCGCATCCAGTCGTGGACCGCTGACATCGGTTGGACCACGCTCACTCGCGGTCCGGTGGTGCTGGACGGCATCCCGACCATCGGGGGTAGGCACGGCGGATGCCGGATTCTCACTGCCGCGGATGGCACACTGTTCATCGGTACCGGCGACGCCGCGCAGCCGACGGTGCCGCAGGATCCCAACTCGTTGGGCGGCAAGACACTCCACATCAACACTGACGGAACGCCCGCAGCCGGAAACCCGAATCCGGACAGCCCCGTCTACTCCCTCGGCCATCGGAATGTGCAGGGCCTCGCTCAGCAGCCGGGGACAGGCCGCATCTACTCTGTCGAACACGGCACCACGTGGGACGACGAGGTGAACCTGCTCGAGGCGGGCGGTAACTACGGCTACAAGCCCGACCTCATCCCCGGAATCTACGACGAACGCGTGCCCATGACCAGTCAGATCCTTGTGCCTGGTGCTATTCCGGCAACGTGGAGATCAGGCAACTCGACGTTGGCCACCAGCGGTGGAGCCTTCGTGACCGGATCTGGATGGGGTTCCTGGAACGGCGCGTTGGTGATGGCCGCACTCAAGACGAAACAACTCGTCTTCCTGCGCCTCGCGGACGACGGGCAGTCGGCGACGGCCCAGACTTTCGGCCTGCAGGATCAGTACGGGCGCTTGCGCTCGGTGACGCCGTTGTCGGACGGTTCGCTGCTGGTCACCACAGATAGCAGTGGCACCGGCCAGGTGCTTCGCGTTACACCGCAAGGCTGAATGTCGATTGGAAGGGGCGGTCAGAACCAGGCGAGTGTGCGGCACGGTCCGCCGGATCCGCCGGCATGAGTCGGCGCGCCCACCATCACCGTCGCGCCCGACGGTGGAAGGTGTGCCAGGTTCGCGAGAATCTCGACCGCGTACTTCCCTGCTCCGAGGGCCGCGAGGTGGGCGCCGTAATTGGTGCTCCGCCCCGCGTCGATACTCGAGGTGTCCGTACCCAGACCGACTATGTCGCGCTCGCGTACCAGGAAGTCGACGGCGTCGGGATCGAAGCCCGGGGTGTGCTGGACACCGGCACGGTCCTGATTCGCGAAAGCACCCGGCAGTGCCACTCGTGTGTCCCACCCCGAGTACAGGGCGACCAGGCAGCGGTCTGGGAGGTGCCCGTGATCGGACTCCCAGTCGAGGATGTCCTGCCGCGTGAGCACGGTGTCGGGGTCATCCTGCGCACGGACGGAGATGTCGACCACGGCCACCGGCGCGATCAGGTCGGACGGCGGAATCTGTTCGACGGTGATGCCGTCGGGGCTCGCGTGAGCCGGAGCATCGACGTGGGTCCCCGTGTGCTCGTCGAGTCGTAATTCGTTCTTGTAGAAGACACTCGTGGGGGCGAGATCCAGTGATCCGAGCGAACTGCTCCCCGTCCCGATCTGCGCGATCGGGCGCATCTCGAACTGGCGTGCGCCCGGCCACACCGGGAAGTCGGGCGTAATTACGTGGGTGAGATCGACGATAGAACCACCGGGTCCCGGAGCTGCATTCGCTGTCTGCGCAGTCGCGGGAGCGGCCACCGCCGCGACTGCCACAGCCCCCATCCCCTTGAACACCGACCTCCGGCTGATGCGCCCATACACCTGATCCATCAGACGCGGCGAACACATTTGGGCCCCTTCGAGATCGGCGACAACGCGTCAGTCACGGGCGGGCGCGACGAGAACTGGCGCGACGAACTGCTCGAGAATAGTGCGCTCGTCGTCGGCGTCGGTTCCAGGGACGGTGAGGAGCGAGACGATGATCCGCACGAGCCAGCGAGCCTTGCGGGAGGTCTGCTCGTCTTTGACACCGGCATGGCCGAGGAATGCAGCGCCGAGGGATTCGATTACATCGGACGAGTTCGCGATCTGGCCGGCGAGTCCGGAGTCGCCGAGCTGGAACCACGCTGCCAGGGTCGGATCCTCGCGGACGAGCCGGATCGCCGCCAGCATCGCGTTCACGATCACGTCCCCGGCATCGCCCGACCTCGACACCTCCGCCGCGATCAGCGCCCCGATCCGCCGAGCCTCGCGGTGGACGAACGCGAGCTGTAGCGCCTGGCGGCTGTCGAAGTACCGGTAGAGCGTGGCTCTCGAGCATCCCGCAGAACGGGCGACATCGGCCATACCGACGGCCGTGATGCCCTTTTCGACGAACAGCGCAGCGGCGACGTCGAGAATGCGTTCACTCGCGTGTCGGGGGCGCTCTTCGCGCATCCAGTCCGGGGTCATGAGCCACTCGCTCGGAACGGGACACTCGTGGGTCGACGCACGTAGTTGCCGTCTGCGTAGACGACAGCGTCGATGTCCACGGTGAAGTCAGGGCAGCGGGCGAGTAACTCCTCCAAGGCGACCCGGGCCTGCATTCGGGCAGCCGCCGCGCCGAGGCAGTGGTGGGCGCCGTGGCTGAACGTGAGAATCTGCTTTGGGCGGCGAAGGACGTTCAACTCCTCAGAGTCGGGACCGTACTGGCGCGGGTCGCGGTTGGCGGAGCCGTACAGCAGCAACGTCTTCCGGCCTTTGGGGACAGTGACACCCTCGATCTCGACGTCACGCGTGGTGGTGCGGGCCAGTCCCTGAACCGGCGACGTCAGGCGCAGCAATTCTTCGACAGCGTCACCGATGAACTCGGGTTGGTCGATCAACGTTTGCCGTTGGTCGCGGTGCTGGGTGAGTAGCTGCACGGAACCGCCCAACATTCCGGTAGTGGTGTCGTTGCCGCCCGTCACCATCGTGAACGCGAAACCGAGGATGGAGAGCAGACCGCTGATGTCACCGTCAGCGCCCATTCCGCTGGCGACCAGGTGCGAGATCGTGTCATCTTCCTGGTCGGTGCGGCGCCGCTCGATCAGGGTGGTGAAATACGCCATCATCTCGGCGGCCGCGTCGCCGGCCTCCAGGGTGTTTCCCTTCGCGTTGGCCGCGACGATAGCCTCGGTCCACACGTCGAATCGGCCTCGATCTTCTTCGGGAACACCGAGATAGTGCGCGACGACCATGCTTGGGAGCGGCTTGAACAGGGTCTTCACCACATCACCTTCGCCGGCCTCGCGGAGTTGTTCGAGTCGCTCCACCACGAATGCCCGTACCGCTGGTTCCACGGCCGTGACCTGCCGTGGTGTGAACCCCTTCGATACCAGACGCCGGAACTCGGTGTGGGTCGGTGGGTCCAGCATCACCAGCGGGGGATTGTCTTGAAGGCCGATCTTTTCCAACTCACCGTATGTAGTGGTGAGTCCGTCCGCGGAGGAGAACGTCTCGCAATCACGGGCCGCCGCATAGACGTCCTCGTACCGGGACAGTACGAAGTAGTCGTTCTCCGGTTGTCGTTCGGGTATCACATGATGGACCGGATCGTGATCGCGGAGGTCGGCGTACATCTGCCACGGGGCGCGCCACGATTCTCCAGACCTGGGTACGAATGAGACGTTCGACACATGCGCAGTCATGTACTGATACTGAGACACATTGACTGATGTGTCAATGGCAATCGAACGTGAGACTGAAACGGATCTACCGCACGAAGCTCGTCGGCACGACCCGGTGACCGGTATCTGGCCTACCCTGAGGCTGCGATTCTGGCCTTTTCGAGTGCTGCGAGGGTGCGAAGGACCGTGGCGCGCTGCTTTTCGAGGTCGCTGACACGGGCGCGGGCGGCCAGGCCTGCAGGCTCACCGATCAAGGTCATCTGCTCGTCGATTGCCGAGAGTTGATCGAGCAGGCCGGTTACCCGAGTTTCGAGTGCAGAGACATCGACGGCGTCGGTGGTTTTGGATGCCGCCGGACGAGACGCCGGCTTGCGGGACGCCGGCTTGCGGGACGCCGGCTTGCGCGTCGCCGGCTTGTGGGAAACCGGCTTGCGAGCCACGCTCGGGCCGTCGGGTGCAGACGTGGAAGGAGTTCCGGAAGGCGTGGTGCTGGGCTCGGGTACCACGGTGGCGACACGTGGACGGAGGGCCTCGCGGACCTCTGCCGGGTCGGGGAGTTCCGCCAGTTTCATCTCGTTGAGTTCGCGGCGCGCGTTGCGGGCATTGACTCGATGCTCGAGCTCTTCCTCGTCGTCCGACTGTAGCGTGCCGCCGAGTGGTCGCAGGCCGTACATTCCGACGAAGTGACGGGCTGCGTCGATCACCGATTCCTTCTCACGGCAAGTGCCGCAACGTGGCTCACGCCGAAACATCTCGACGGCGCTGTCGTCTCCGCACCACACGCACGACCCTGGCGACCAACGCCGGTCCTTTCGAATTTCAGTGATATCGGTAGGGCCGGAGAGAGTCTGCGCGTCGATCACGACGGAACACATTAGGTCAACTCGAGCTGACAAGTTGCATCGCTGTGAGTACGACCTGCGATTCTGTCGGCGAGCGTGACCAAGATCATGTTTTCGCGTTCGTCAAGCATGACGGAAATGTCGTGTGCCGCACTACTTTTCCCGACCGGTAGGTCTATTCAGCCCCACCGACAGTGTTGGTCAGCCACTCGACCAGCGGACGCATTTCACGCCAGGCCGCTCGTACCTCTTCTGCGGAGCGAGCGGTGTCGATCCAGGTGGGGGAGAGGTATGCCTTGCTGGCGGTGAGGGATTTGTGGCGCATCAGGTCTAGACGGGGGTGGTCCTCGGCAACACCGCGAGGGCGCGTCTTGAGCTTGTCGCCACCGATTTCGTACCCAGCACCTTCCACCTTCTTCACAATCCGCTCGAGTTGACGGCCTCGGCGCTGGTCGTCGACGGCCTCACGGAAGCGTGTGACCTGCACCGGGGTATGCGCGTAGAAACCGCCTGCGACGAACAACCCCGAGGCGTCGATCTGCACGTAGAAGCCGACGCCGGGCCGCGTCTCTACAAATCCTCCCTGGTGCGTCTTGTAAGGGGTCTTGTCCTTCGAAAAACGCACGTCACGGTAGGGCCGAAATACCTTGCCCGGGCCGAACTCCGACTCGAGATCCGCAAGCAGCGCGACCATGGGTGCGCGCACGGAATCGTCGTAGACGGCCTTGTGTGCAGTCCAGAAGCTCTTGCTGTTGTCAGCCTCGAGGTCTTCGTAGAAGTCGAGGGCAGCGGTGGGAATCCCGGTGAACTCGCTCATACGACAACAGTAGGTGCAAAGACCTATGCGTTGCCGTTGAACAGTGAGGTAACCGAGCCGTTTTCGAAAACTTCTTTGATGGTGCGCGCCAGCAAAGGTGCGATGGACAGCACCGTCAGTGCCGGGAACTTCTTCGACTCGTCGATCGGGAGAGTGTTGGTGACGATGACTTCTTTGGCACCACAGGCCTCGAGGCGCTCGGCAGCGGGATCGGAGAGGACACCGTGGGTGGCGGCGATGATCACGTCGCCCGCTCCTGCTTCCTGGAGGATTTTCACTGCACCGGCGATCGTTCCACCGGTATCGATCATGTCGTCGATCAGGATGCAGGTGCGCCCCTCGACCTCACCGACCACTCGGTTGGACTTCACCTGGTTGGGAACCAATGGGTCGCGGGTCTTGTGGATGAACGCCAGCGGGGCGCCACCGAGGGTGTCGGCCCACTTCTCGGCGACGCGGACGCGACCGGAATCGGGTGAGACGACGGCAATATTCTCGGTGCCGTAGTTTGCGCGGATGTACTCGGCCAACTGACCTTGGGCGTGCATGTGGTCGACGGGACCGTCGAAGAATCCCTGGATTTGATCGGTGTGCAAGTCGACCGTGATGATGCGGTCGGCGCCCGCCGTCTTGAGTAGGTCGGCGACGAGCCGGGCGGAGATCGGCTCACGGCCCCGATGCTTCTTGTCCTGGCGGGCATAGGGGTAGAACGGCAACACAGCGGTGATGCGCTTGGCCGATCCGCGCTTGAGCGCGTCGATCATGATCAACTGTTCCATCAACCACGTATTGAGTGGGGCAGGATGGCTCTGCAGAACGAAGGCGTCCGATCCTCGAACCGACTCGTGGAAACGCACGAAGATCTCGCCGTTCGCGAAGTCACGGGCAGTCTGCGGGGTGACCCGCACATCGAGTTCCTTTGCGACCTGTTCGGCCAACTCCGGATGAGCGCGACCAGAAAAGAGCATGAGGTTCTTCTGGTTGTCGATCCAATTCGCGGTCACTGGTCTGAGCCATCCTTAGGTTCTTGCTGATCGGTTTCGTGCAGATCGGAAGTCTGGTGCGATATAGCAGCGGATGCAGCGTCGGCAGCGGCGGTGCCGGGCCGATTTCGTTGCACCCATCCGTCGATGTTGCGCTGTTTCCCGCCAGAGACTGCAAGCGCCCCCGGTGGCACGTCGAAACGGAGTACCGTGCCCGCTCCGGTGTAGGCGCCGTCACCGACATGGACCGGTGCGACGAACATGGTGTCCGACCCGGTCCTTACGTGCGACCCCACAACGGTACGGCTCTTGTCGACTCCGTCGTAGTTGACGAACACGCTCGACGCACCGATATTGGTGTGCTCGCCGATCGTGGCGTCACCCACATACGTGAGATGCGGAATCTTCGTGTGTGATCCGATGTCGGCGTTCTTCGCTTCTACGAATGCACCGAGTTTGCCCGAAGTGCCGAGTACGGTTCCGGGACGCAGATAGGAGTACGGACCGACGTCGGCGCCTGCGCCGATTGTCGATTCACTGCCGTGGGTGCGCACAACGCTGGCACCTTCGCCTACCGACACGTCGGTAAGGGTGGTGTCGGGCCCGATGACTGCGTCCTCGGCGACGGATGTGGAGCCGAGCAATTGGACTCCGGGATGGACGGTCACGTCACGGCCCAGCGTGACGTCGACATCGATCCAGGTGGTCGACGGATCGATCACTGTGACGCCCGCTCGCATCCAGTTCTCGACGGTGCGACGGTTGAGTTCGGCGGCCAGTGCCGACAACTGAACACGATCATTGGCGCCCGCGACCTTCACGGCGTCCGCGAGGTGAGCGCCTGCGACGGGCTGACCCGCACTGCGGGCGATCTTCACGAGATCGGTGAGGTACAACTCACCCTGCGCGTTGTCGGTGTCGAGTTGACCGAGCGCGGAGCGGAGGAACTCTGCGTCGAATGCATAGACACCCGAGTTGACCTCGGTGATGGCTGCCTGTTCCGGAGTGGCGTCTGCCTCTTCCACGATCTCGGCGATTCCGCCGGCACCGGGCTGACGGACGATCCGCCCGTAGCCTCGGGGCTCGGGTGCGGTGAAGGTGAGTACTGTGACTGCCTTCGCGGCCGGTTCGCTGCGGTGCTCCTCGATCAGGCCGTGAAGAGTCTCGGAGTCGAGCAGGGGGATGTCGGCGGCAGTGACCAGAACGATCCCGCGATAATCGGCAGGCAGAGCCGACAGCGCGCATTCGACCGCGTGACCGGTGCCTTTCTGCTCTTCCTGGATGGCGACCCCGATGGGGCGACCGAGTTCGGTTTCGAGGTCGCTGATGGCGGCGCTGACGCGCTCCTTGTCGTGGCCGACGACGGTGACGAGGTGGGTTGGGTCGATTCCTGCGGCGGCGTAGAGGGAATGGGCCAGCATCGTGCGTCCGCCCAGTTCGTGAAGCACCTTGGGTGTCTTCGACCGCATCCGAGTTCCTGCGCCTGCGGCGAGGACGACCACGGCGGTCTGCACTGGCATGAAGCTCCTCTGGGTCGTTCTACTCTTGCTGCTCTGACCTGCACAATTACGCTAAGCAGGCTCCGCGCCCAGGCCTATGAGAGCCGCTCTGCAGGCTCCGCGCTCCGCCGCCAGGACTCGAACCTGAACTATCTGAACCAAAATCAGAGGTGCTGCCATTACACCACGGCGGATTGCCACGCCGACGGGCTGTCGCACCCGTTTGCGCGAAAGAATCCTCGCATGCCGACCCGCCGCACGTCGAACCGCTTCGGAAATTTTTGTCGCGCGCGCCGATAGAGTAGGCGCTACTTGCAGGGTTTTCGTGCCGCTTCCGCGGCGATCGTTCGCTGGGAGTGACCAGGAAAGGATGGTGCTTCCGTGCCACAACCCACAGACGCAGGCACGACCCCCGAGCGGGTTGTGCGGACCCGGATGACCGGAACCCAACGCCGGGAGCAACTCATCGATATCGGGCGCGCCCTCTTCGCCGAGCGCGGCTACGAGGCGACGTCCATCGAGGAGATCGCTCAACGGGCGCATGTCTCCAAACCCGTGGTCTACGAGCACTTCGGGGGCAAGGAGGGGCTCTACGCCGTGGTCGTGGACCGGGAGATGTCGCGATTACTCGAAATGGTCACGTCCTCGCTGACGCAGAATCGGTCACGAATCCGGGTCGAACGGGTAGCTCTGGCGTTGCTGACCTATGTCGAGCAACACACGGACGGGTTCCGGATCCTCGTCCGCGACTCTCCGGTATCGGCGCCGGACGGCACGTACTCGAGTCTTCTGAACGAGGCCATCGGCCAGGTCGGGCACATCCTCGCCGGCGACTTCGAACGCCGAGGATTCAACCCCGATCTCGCCTTGCTCTACGCCCAGGCGCTGGTCGGGATGGTCTCGACCACCGCGACGTGGTGGCTCGACGAACGTACACCGCCGAAGGAGGTCGTGGCCGCTCACCTCGTGAACCTGTGTTGGAACGGTTTGACCAATCTGGAAGCGGATCCACAGTTGGGTACAGACCCGACTCCCGCCTCGGAGTAAGGAACGTGTTCTGGTCTCCCAACCCGTGGTCTAATGCCTGCGCCGCCAAGCCTATAGGGTGTTAGGGTTCGCGGGAATTGTGCGCCCCGCCGGGGGGGTTCGTTTGGGAGGCAGTCGATGGCGAGACAGGTTCGGGCAGAGGTTACTCGAGCTTCGGTCCTTACAGCGGCAGCCGACGTATTCTTACGCCTCGGCTATGCCAACGCGGGGCTCAACGAGATCATTGAGCAGTCTGGTGTAACCAAGGGCGCACTGTATTTCCATTTCAGTTCCAAGGAAGATCTTGCTCGCGGTGTGATCGACGAGGGCCAGGTTCGACTCGCTGCCGAAATGGCCACGGTGAGTGACGGGCCCGCTCCCGCGCTGGAAGCGTTGGTAGCGCTTTCCTATGTTGCAATCGAAGCGGCAGGTTCCGATCCGATCGTTGCTGCGATGTTGCGACTGCAGCATGAGATCGGCGACTACAAGGGCACGAACGGCAATCTGGTGGCTACGTGGCTCCAGGGTTTCGAGCAACTTGTCGCCAGGGCGGTCGAGGAAGGCGACATCCTCGTGAAGGATGAGGTCTCGGCGGCGGCACTCTCGACGTTCCTGCTCGGGTCCTGGATGGGCGCCTATGTCGTTGCGGGCGCGACCGATGCTTTGAATGATCTTCCGCGCCGGATGGAACGAGTCTGGTACTTCATGCTTCCGGGTCTGGTGGACGCTTCGAAGCTCGAGTATTTTCGGCAGTTCGCCTCTCGTCGTTTGTTGCGTTAGCGAAAATATTCTGCTGGTGGGGTGCGATTTCCCATCGACAACTATCAGGTATTTCACGCAACTGGCACCTGCGCGACACCGTTCAAAGGATTCGAGTTCAGTACGTTTCTGTCGCGTGCCAACTACGGACTCGAGCCTTGCAATTTCGACTTCGCAGTCTGTGAAAGATTCTCGATTCGTGGCCCAATATCGTTCCCGAATTATCGGGAAACCGGCAACAAGTACTGGCCGATGATACCCGCCTCGTATGAGGTTGGGGCATGCCTCTATGCGATCAACCTGGTGAAGTTCAACGGTAACTAGGGGATTCGATCCGAGTTTGCAGGGAGACAGGGTGGATCGAGCCCACCTGTACAGAACTGATCGAACTGTTCTGGGTCCCTGGCAACATCGAACTCCTCCCTTTACTTCCCGAAATTCGGGAAATATTCCGACTCGAGGTTTTGTTTTGTGTCAGTTTGCGGAATCCCGAAGTGACAAACTCCGGCCGAACACGGAAAATAGATGGCCGCGGGGCCATGGCCGAGTGTCGGTGTCCGGCTCTCGGGGCTTTTCGATCCCGTGAGTCCGGCGAATTGCCGCACAACAATTGATCGGAAATTGAATGCCTGTTCAGCAGTTGTCGTATCCCAAGAGCCGCGAACAGCCACCCCGAACCTCACTCGATCAGACTCGGGGTGTGTGGGATCCACCGTCGGAGTGTCGCTTCGTCGTAGCCCGACCTGCTGAGGAATGGACTTTGTGGGCAGCGTATCTGAATGGGGCGGTGGCGGCCTATCGACGGTACGGTGCCGAAAAAGCCCTCGACTTGGACCGGATTCGCGATGGAAGCTCCACCGCGTTGTTCTTCGCCGCCATCGAGGCGAACGGGTCTGTCGTCGCCGGCGTGAGGGTCCATGGTCCCTACGAGTTCGCAGATCAGGCCCACGCGATCACCGAGTGGGGGACCGATCCGGGCGCTCCTGCTGTATGGCGGATGATCGACGATCGCCTTCCGTTCGGTGTCGTCGAGGCGAAAGGCGCCTGGGTATCGGATTCGGCGCCTCGCCGCGGTGAACTGGTAGTTTCACTCGGCCGTTTCGCCACCTTCGCGATGGATCTCCTCGACGTCCAATTCATGCTCGCGACAGCTGCGGCTCACGTCTTGACCACCTGGCGATCCTCCGGCGGCGCGGTGGCCGAGCATATTGAGCCCGTGCCATATCCGGACGATCGATACGAGACGCGGCTGATGTGGTGGGATCGCAGGAGGCGAAGAAATCGGGCCGAATTCATACAACTTGCTCAATTGTTGCTCGAGACGTCACGACCGAATCCGTCGGTGTCTGCGGCTTTCGGGGTCCGTAGCGTCGACCGGCAGATGCGGAGCGTCTCGTGAGTGGGACCTGTGATGACTACACCGCGGTGTTATTCGATGAGGAACACCTCGGTACGGAGGTATTCGACAGTCTTCGCCGCGACCCCGAGGTGACATTCGTCGATCAACTGGAACAGCAGAGATCCGCTCTGCGTTCCCTCGTTCCTTCACCAGGTCCGGACGTGCTGAACGAGGCGCCGGTATGGGTGTACTACTCCTGGCGAAGGACCGCGGTGCGTCTACTCGGTCCGAATTCGTTCCGGTTGTTGAGGCTCGATAGAAACCGGAACAAGATCACTGCGAGTGAACAAGAACGACTGAGAGATGTGACCGTCGGGATCGTCGGACTGAGTGTGGGTCATGCGGTTGCGTTGGCACTGACCTTGGAAGGAGCGTGTGGGGCGCTGCGGCTAGCAGATTTCGACGTCCTCGAGTTGTCCAACCTGAACCGGGTCCCGGGCACCGTCTTCGACCTCGGAGTGAACAAGGCGGTCTGTACGGCACGTCGAATCGCCGAAATGGATCCGTACCTCGCCGTCTCGTTGCGGGACGACGGACTGGACACCGAATCGGTGGCCGAATTTCTGAAGGGCGTCGACGTGGTGGTCGACGAGTGCGATTCCCTCGACGTCAAGGTGTCTCTTCGGCGAGAGGCTCGGCGCCTGGGCATCCCGGTCGTGATGGCGACCAGCGACAAGGGTCTGCTGGACGTGGAACGATTCGACGAGGAACCGGATCGTGCGATCCTGCACGGCGTGATCGGGGATCTCGACGTGGAGTCGTTGGCGGGACTCGAATCCCGGGACAAGATTTCGCTGATCCTTCAGATCCTTGATGCAGACCGGTTGTCTCCCACGATGGCGGCGTCCTTTATCGAGGTCGGCGAGACCCTGACCACTTGGCCTCAACTGGGGGCAGACGTGCTGCTCGGTGGGGCACAAGTCGCGGCGGCGGTTCGTCGTGTCGGACTCGGACTACCACTCGCGTCCGGACGGTGCCGGATGGATTTGGACGAAACCTTGGGCGGACTTGTCGAGCCGACTGCGCCTGTTGTGCTTCCCAGCCCACCCGAGGTGCCCGAGTCCGCAGCGGGGGATGTGTCGTGCGATGACATCGAGTCGATTCTGAAAGCTGCAGTCCGGGCACCTTCCGGCGGTAACGCCCAGCCGTGGAAGATCATCGCTTCGAACGAGGGGCTGAGTCTGTCTGTTGCTCCTGAGTGCACGACGGCCATGGACGTGGGCTACCGCGCGAGCTGCGTCGCCGTGGGTGCGGCGCTCTACAACGCCAGGATCGCAGCGTCTGCCGCGGGATTGCTGGGCGGCGTAACGCTTCACGATGCGGAACCGGGGCGGCCGATCGCTACCTTGAACTTCGGCAGCCGGAACGACCGGGAGCTGTCGAGCCGATACGAACACATGCTCGACCGCACCACCAATCGAAGGCTGGGGCTGCCGAGCAGACTGGACGACGCCGAGACGAGCGCTCTCGCGGAGTCGGCGTCGCGGGAAGGGGCCCGTCTCTGTCTGGTAACCGACCCCGACGACATTGCTTCGATCGGCGCAGTACTGGCGGAGTCGGATCGAATCCGATTTCTTACGCCGGCTCTGTACCGTGAGATGCTCGATGAGCTTCGGTGGCCTCCCACCGACCCTGTCGATACGGGCATCGATGTCCGAGCGCTCGAGCTCGACCCTGCGGAACTGTCGACTCTTGCGCTGCTCCGTCGACCTGAAGTCATGGAACACTTGGGTATGCAGGACGGGGGGCACCGTTTGGGAAGGTCCACCGAGGATCGGGTGGTGTCGAGTTCCGCCATCGCCGCGATAGCGGTTCCGGGCAGCACCCCCCGTGACTACGTGCGAGGCGGGGAGGCAGCTGAAAGTGTGTGGATCCAGGCTCAGTCATTCGGACTGGCCGTCCAGCCGATTTCTCCGGTGTTTCTCTACGCTGTGGAAAGAACGGAACTTGACCGACTCTCACCTCGGTATGGGGCCTCGATGGTGAGGTTGCAGCGAGAACTCCGCGATATGGTCCGGGCGAGGCCGGGTGAGTGTCTCGTTCTGGTGCTACGACTCAGCCATGCTCCTGGTCCGTCGGTACGGAGCGAGCGCCGAACCGATCGAGCCCGAAGGCGGATGTAGTCATGGTGGCCGAAGGATCAGTGCACAGCGAGAAGCGTGCCGAGAAGCTCGAGACGCTGGTTACGACTGTCGCGTCCCGGCTCACTCCTGTCGATGCGGTCTCGTTCGTTCCGGTGGCCACGCGCGTCTTGCAGGATCTCGTCGAACATTTCGAGGTCGACACCTGCTTTCTCCGGTTCACCGACCACGAGATCGGGGCAACCGTGCTGATCGCGGAATATCCGCCCAGGCCCTTCGTGCCCGACCCGGATCCCCTCGGTGTCGTGTATTTCAAGGACGCGGATTCGACGTTCGCTCAGATCGAGCACCAGAAGGAAGTGGCTCACTTCCGCCCAGCGGCATCGGGCCCCGACTACAACGAACGGGTGCGTGAGGCATCGGGCGTGCCGGAAGTATCGCTGGCGGCCGTCCCACTGTTGTCGGGGGAGATCACGACTGGAACGCTCGGATTCATCAAGTTCGGAGACCGCGACTGGACACCGCCGGAGCTCGACGTTCTCAAGGCGATCGCCGCCCTCCTCGCGCAGGTACAGGCGCGCATCGTGGTCGAGGAGCAGTTGCGGCACTCCGCCGATCACGATTCGCTCACCGGACTTTGCAACCGGCGAGCACTCTACCGTCACCTCGATACCCGGTTGAATTCATCCGAGCCAGGTCCGATTGCGGTGCTCTTCCTGGACTTGGATCGGTTGAAACCCCTCAACGACTTCTTCGGCCACGGCGCAGGCGACGACTTCATCTCGAAGATCGCGGAGAGGCTCCGTGACCTGAGCACGACCGACGACCTGGTGGCGAGACTTGGAGGTGACGAATTCGTCCTCGTGCTAGGTGGTTCCGTCAGGCTCGAAGATGCCGAGGCGAAGGCACGGCACATTCGGGACGTGGTGACCGAGCGTGTTCACCTGGGCCGTGAGGTGGTCAGTCGTAGCGTCAGCATCGGCGTCGCCGCGGGGTATCCCGGCCAGGCCACTACGAGTTCACTCCTGAGTCAGGCCGACCAGGCCGTCATGGTGGCGAAAACCAAGGGCGGTAACGCGATCAGTGTCTTCACCGACGAGATGCAAGAGGAGAGCGAGAAACGCAACATGATCGAACTCAGTCTGCGCGCCGCCATCGCAGACGAGTCGCTGTTTCTCGAGTACCAGCCGGAGATCGATCTTCGGACTGGACGGATAGTCGGGGTAGAGGCTCTGGTTCGCTGGAGTCACCCGCTGCTCGGATTGTTGCAACCGGCGTCGTTCATCGACGTGGCCGAGGCGACCAACGTGGCAGGGGAACTCGGTCGCTGGGTGATCCGGACCGCATGCCGACAGTGGGCTCAGTGGCGGTCGCAGCTACCCGGGCTCGACATAGGCCTTCGCGTCAATGTGTCTCCAGGACAGTTGGGTGGGCTGGACTTCCTCGATGTTGTCGCGAAGTCGTTGAGAGAGTTCGATCTTCGAAAGGGCGCGCTGTGCCTGGAGATCACCGAGAACGCCGTGCTGAGCGATCTGACATGGACACGTCAGGCGCTCGAAGGACTGCACGAGATGGATGTCGAGGTCGCGATCGACGACTTCGGAACGGGCTTCAGTTCGCTTAGTCACCTGAAGGCGTTGCCGGTGGGCACTCTCAAGATCGACAAGGGGTTCGTAATGAACCTCGACACCAACCCCGAGGATCGGGCGATCGTCAAATCCATAGTCGGGCTAGCCCAATCTTTCGGACTCGAGTTGGTGGCGGAAGGCGTCGAGAACGTCGAGTCTGCGCGGCAACTGCTCGACATGGGCTGTCACCGCGCGCAGGGGTTTCTGTTCAGCCGCCCGGTCTCTGGGGAGAAGATCGGAGAGCTGCTGGCCGCGGGATCCCTCGAGGTGGAACTGTAACTGGTTGCGCAACAGCCTTGGCACCTCCTGTGCGGCGTCGTCGGAGGCCTCTCGCGTCCACTGGAGCGCACCCTCGGCCTGACCGCGGTTGCTCGGCGGACCAGGGATGGAGACTGGATCGTCGTCGTCGCAACCGACGGAGCGGCGCAGTACGTTCATCTCGAACTCGGCGGCTTCGAACCGGTCGACTCATGGTTCCATCTGCCGCCGGGAGGGTCCAGGGCCATACCGATACCTGGGAGCGGAATGGCCGAGGAGATTGCCGGGTCCGTAGCTGCACTGAACTCGATGGTGACGGCACCGGTCGTATCGGCTCGGGACTGATCCGGACCCCGGTTCGCCCGCGCGTGAAATCGACTAGGCTTACTCAGTCCGCAAATAGCCGTTCGTCCTGGCCCAAGCTGTTCGCCGGCAGTTCGTCATCACGCTCAGGAGTGTCTCGTTGTCTTCCCCGCTCATTGCTACCGAGCCGTCGTCCGTCGACACCCCGCTAGCAGGTTTGACGAAGATTGCGTTGGGCGATGGCGTCATCGCGCAGGTTGCCGACGCGCTCGGGCAAGATCATCTGGACGTCGTCGCGCCCCCGTCCGCACGTCCCTTCGTGGCGGCGGCGCTCTCCGAGCGTACCCACCTGCTGCTGGTCACCGCGACTGGGCGAGAGGCCGACGACCTCACCGTCGAACTGCAGGAGATGATCGGCGACGGCGTGGCACAGTTCCCTTCCTGGGAGACGCTGCCGCACGAGCGGTTGTCACCGAGTGCCGACACGGTCGGTCGTCGAATGGAGGTACTGCGCAGACTTGCGCGGCCCGACGACCGCACCTACGGAGCGCCGCTCCGAGTCATCGTCACCACGGTGCGGTCGCTGGTCCAGCCCATGGCGCCCGGCCTCGGTGAGATCGAACCGGTCATCCTGCGTGTGGGTATCACCCACGACTTCGAGGGGCTGGTCCAGCGGCTCATCGAAATGGCCTATACCCGTGTCGACATGGTGGGCAAGCGCGGCGAGTTCGCCGTCCGCGGAGGCATTCTGGACTTGTTCCCGCCCACGGCCGACCATCCGGTCCGTGTCGAGTTCTGGGGCGACGAGGTCACCGAACTACGCGCGTTCTCGGTGGCCGATCAGCGTTCGCTGCCCGAACTCGAGATCGAGGCCTTGGTCGCGCCGCCGTGCCGCGAACTACTTCTCACCGAGGACGTCCGGGAGCGCGCCAACCAACTCGCCACCGACAACCAGGCCGACGCCGCGCTCGTCGAGATGCTCGACAAGATGTCGGGCGGCATCCCGGTGGAGGGCATGGAGGCTCTGCTGCCGATACTGCGGCCGGGACAACTGCAACTGCTCACCGACGTGCTGCCCGACGGCGCGCACATTCTCCTCTGTGACCCGGAGAAGATCCGGACTCGCGCCACCGACCTGATCCGCACCGGCCAGGAATTCCTGGAGGCGTCATGGACGGCGGTCTCGATCGGCGGTGCCGCCCCGCTCGACACCTCGGCACTGAAGGGAGGCGGCATCGACCTCGGTGCCTCTGCGTACCGCTCCCTACGCCAGGTTCGTGAGTCTGCGGAGGCGGCCGGACTTGGATGGTGGAGCCTCAGCCCGCTCGCTTCCGGAAGCGGGGAGGAACTGGAGCTGGCGGTGACCCCGGCGCCACAGGTACGAGGCTCCGATGATCTGCTGTCAGAACTGTTCGTGAGCCTCCGGGCCCACCTGACGACCGGCGGGCGCGCCGCCATCGTGGTTGCCGGTTCAGGTACCGCGCATCGCGTGCTGGAGCGACTTCGGGAGGCAGAGGTGCCTGCGACCGAACTCGTGCCCGGATCGGAGCCCATGCGCGGTCAGGTCGGGGTCCTGAGGGGTTCGCTGCACGACGGACTGGTGCTGCCCGGGAACGACTCGAACCCTGGCCTGGTCATCGTCACCGAGGCCGACCTCACCGGCAACCGGGCGGTCGCGGTCGGCGACGGCAGGAGGCTGCCAGCAAAGCGTCGCAACCAGGTGGACCCGCTCGCCCTGACCGCCGGGGATATGGTCGTTCACGATCAGCACGGAATCGGACGATTCGTGGAGATGGTCGAGAGGACCGTAGGAGGCGCGCGTCGCGAATATCTCGTGATCGAGTACGCCGCCGGTAAGCGTGGTCATCCAGGCGACCGTCTGTTCGTTCCGATGGAGGCACTCGACCAACTCTCGCGGTATGTCGGCGGCGAGCTTCCCGCCCTCAGCAAGCTCGGCGGCTCCGATTGGACCAACACCAAACGCAAGGCGCGCAAGGCGGTTCGTGAGATCGCCGGCGAACTCGTGCAGTTGTATGCGGCGCGGCAGGCGGCCCCCGGACACGCATTCGGTCCCGACACCCCGTGGCAGACGGAGATGGAGGATGCGTTCGCGTTCACCGAGACCCAGGATCAGCTGACCGTGATCAGCGAGGTCAAGGCCGACATGGAGAAGCCTGTGCCGATGGACCGCGTCGTCGTCGGTGACGTCGGCTACGGCAAGACCGAGATCGCGGTGCGGGCCGCGTTCAAGGCAGTGCAGGATGGCAAGCAGGTCGCGGTTCTGACACCGACGACGCTCCTTGCACAGCAGCACTTGCAGACCTTCGCCGAACGTATGGCGGCGTTCCCGGTCAAGGTCCGTGGGCTGTCCCGCTTCACGCACAATGCCGAGGCCAAGGAGATCATCGAGGGCATGGCCGACGGCGAAATCGATGTGGTGATCGGCACGCACCGGCTACTGCAGACCGCGGTTCGCTGGAAAGATCTCGGTCTCGTGGTCGTGGACGAGGAACAGCGTTTCGGCGTCGAGCACAAGGAACACATCAAGGCTCTTCGCACCCATGTGGACGTCCTGACCATGTCGGCCACCCCTATCCCGCGAACCCTCGAGATGAGCATGGCGGGTATCCGGGAGATGTCGACGATCCTGACCCCGCCGGAGGAGCGTCACCCAATCCTCACCTACGTCGGCGCCTACGCGGACAAGCAGGTCGCCGCGGCTATTCGACGTGAACTACTGCGAGACGGGCAGGTGTTCTACGTCCACAATCGGGTCAGCTCGATCGACAAGGCGGCCCAGCGTATTCGCGACCTCGTACCCGAAGCACGCGTTGTGGTGGCACACGGCCAGATGAACGAAGACACGCTCGAGCGAACCGTGCAGGGGTTCTGGGAGCGTGACTACGACGTGCTTGTTTGCACCACCATCATCGAAACAGGTCTGGACATCTCCAACGCGAACACCCTCATCGTCGAGCGCGCGGACTCTCTCGGGCTCTCGCAGTTGCACCAGTTGCGTGGCAGGGTCGGGCGTAGTCGTGAACGCGGTTACGCCTACTTTCTGTATCCGCCCGAGAGTCCGCTCACCGAGACGGCCTACGATCGCCTCGCGACCATCTCGCAGAACTCCGATCTCGGTGCCGGCATGGCGGTCGCGATGAAGGATCTCGAGATTCGCGGTGCCGGAAACGTGTTGGGGGCCGAGCAGTCCGGTCACGTGGCGGGTGTGGGATTCGACTTGTACGTGCGATTGGTCGGGGAGGCCGTCGAGGCCTACCGCGCAGCTGCGGACGGCAAACCGATCGATGCCACCGAACCGCCACGCGAGGTGCGCATCGACCTGCCCGTCGACGCGCACATCCCCGCCGACTACGTCACCAGCGACCGACTACGACTCGAGGGCTACCGCAAGCTCGCGGCGGCGGCCGATCTCGACGCCGTCAGGGCGGTGGTCGACGAACTGGTCGACCGCTATGGTCCGCTGCCCGAGGAGCTGCGGCGACTCGTTTCAGTAGCAAAGCTGCGCCTGCTGTGTCGCGAGTACGGTCTCGAGGAAGTCGCGGTCGTCGGCACGCAGTTGAAGATCTCGCCGATGAAGTTGCCGGATTCGAAGCAGTTGCGTCTCAAGCGCATCTATCCGAGTGCCCACTACCGCGCCACAACCGGCATGGTGCAGTTGCCGTTGCCCAGAGCCGGTTCGGGCGGGATCGGTGCAGATCGGGTGCGTGACCTGGAACTTGTGCAGTACATTGCGGACCTCTTGCTGGCACTGGACGGTAAAGCGGCCGGGTCCGTGGTTATGGAGGCTTGATTTATGACGGTGGTTTTGCTCGATCCCATACGCCCGACGATGATCCCGATCGAGGCCGCCGGGTTGGTAGGTGAAGGTGTGGAGTTCACCGCAGAGGTACCCGAGCAGGTCCGCCGATTGTTGAAATTCGTTCCCGGAGCGAATGTTTTGCTCTCTACCGATTCCAGTCATCCTGAAGTCCGCGCGCGGGTCGAGGCAGGGGCCCAGATCGTCGCGGCACCGAAGGTTGCGGGCGACAATCTTGTCGAGGCCGCCGAGGTGATGGATCGATTGTGGAGCTACGGCGGTTGGGAAGTCACGCAGACACACCGCACACTGTCGCACTACCTCGTGGAGGAGACGTACGAACTGCTCGACGCCATCGAATCCGCCGACTCGGATGGCCTCCGAGAAGAGTTGGGTGACCTTCTGCTCCAGGTGCTGTTTCACTCACGTATCGCGGCGGCGGCCGACACTTTCGACGTCGACGATGTGGCCGCGGCACTTGTTGCGAAGCTTGCGCACCGCAGTCCCCATCTCGGTAGGGATGTCGTCGGGCCGATCGACATCGCCGAACAGGAGCGGGCTTGGGAGATTCGCAAGGCCGCAGAGAAGGCGCGGCGTTCGTGCCTCGACGGCATCGCGTCGAGTCAGCCTGCCGCGTCCCTCGCAGCCAAGGTCGTCGCCCGCGCCAACAAGGCCGGCTTGCCGCAGGAGTTGATGCCGGCCGAACTGGAGCACGGACTGCTAGCGGAGGCGGAGACCGAGGCAGCGCTGCGCGCCGCCACCCGGTCGTTCATGTCGCGGATCAGGGCGGCCGAAGATTCTGCTCGTGCACAAGGAAAACATGTTCTGCGAGGGGCCGACTGGGTCAAGCACTGGCCTTCGTGAGGCAGGCGGAACTTCGCATATCCGCTCTCGTTGATTGAAATGTAGCGGTCCGTCGTATTTGGCCTTCGCAGGCTTGCAGGGCAATTTCTGTCAGTGGTCGCTCGTTGTCGAGTGCCCGTCCCAAGTGACGTCGACGGAGGTCATCCACGCGAACTCGATCGCAGCGACCACCTTGCAACCGGTTCCAAGATTGATCCAGACGATCTCGAGGCGGTGGCCGGAGAATTGTCGCATCCGCGTGGATGATGGTCAGGTGCCCAAGAATCCCGCGCGTCCGATACCTAGTTCCCGACGGCCAGGGTCGCTGTTGGCTTTCCTATCCGGAGTCGTTGTCATAGTTCTCGCTTATGGTGCGTGTTCGCTGGACCGGCAACCGCGGATCGCGATACCTGAAGGAATCCCTCCGGGGCGTGGTGCTGCGATCCCGCCGATCGACATCAACGCGCCGGGACGATCCGCGGAGCAATTACGGGACTGGGCCGCTGGCTTGGCGAATTCGATCGGCATCGGAATCACTGCCCTCGAAGCGTATGGCTACGCAGCGGCGGTGATGGTGGAAGTGAGGCCGGAATGCGGGATCGGGTGGACCACGCTCGCCGGAATCGGCAGTGTGGAAAGTGATCACGGCACTTTCGGAGGGTCGAAGGTCGGTCCTGACGGGCAAGTGACCCCGAAGATTCGGGGCGTTCCTCTCAACGGAAGCCGGGGCGTGGCGGACATTCCCGACACGGACGGCGGGGTGATGGACGGGGATGCGGAGCACGACCGCGCGATGGGACCGCTTCAGTTCATTCCCGAGACGTGGAATAGGTGGGGTGTCGATGCAAACGGTGACGGGATTGCCGACCCCGACAGCATCGACGACGCGTCGCTGACCGCCGCGCTGTATCTGTGTGCTCGCGGAGGTGACTTGACGACACGAGAAGGGTGGCAGTCGGCTCTACTGGCCTATAACTACTCGGGCGAGTACCTCCGGCTGGTCCGCGATCGCGCTTCAGCGTATTCCGTGGGTGTCCGGCCGTGACCTTTCGTGGCCGCGCTGTCGCGGTTCGCCCGGCCGTATGGGAAATAGGGCAGGGCTCTCGTCGATCGCCCTCGGCGGGGCGTGCCATCCCGCGCCGTATTCGGAGTGCCGTTACGCTGTTTGCAGGCACGATCCGGTGTCCTGGCACTATCGGACCGGTCAGTGCGAAGCCCATAAAAGGAGAATCAGCCAGTGTCCATCATTGAGCAGGTCGGAGCGCGTGAGATCCTGGACTCCCGCGGTAACCCAACCGTGGAGGTCGAGGTTCTGCTGGACGACGACAGTTTCGCTCGCGCGGCGGTTCCGTCGGGTGCGTCGACCGGTGAGCATGAGGCCGTCGAGCTGCGTGACGGTGGCGACCGCTACAACGGTAAGGGTGTCGAGAAGGCAGTCAATGCCGTCCTCGACGAGATCGCCCCGGCGATCATCGGCATCGACGCCACGGAGCAGCGAACCGTCGACCAGGCACTGCTGGACGCCGACGGCACTCCAGACAAGTCACGTCTCGGTGCGAACGCGCTGTTGGGTGCCTCGCTGGCCGTGGCACGCGCTGCGGCGACGGCATCCGGTCTCGACCTGTTCCGTTACATCGGCGGACCCAACGCCCACGTACTGCCCGTCCCGATGATGAACATCCTCAACGGTGGCGCCCATGCCGACACAGGTGTCGACGTCCAGGAGTTCATGGTCGCCCCCGTCGGTGCCGTCACTTTCCGGGAGTCGCTGCGGTGGGGTGCCGAGGTCTACCACGCCCTCAAGTCCGTGCTGAAGGAGAAGGGCCTGGCCACCGGACTCGGTGACGAGGGCGGCTTCGCTCCGGATGTCGCGGGCACCAGGGAAGCCCTAGACCTGATCAGTGTCGCCATCGGCAAGACCGGCCTGACTCTGGGAACCGACGTCGCGCTGGCACTCGATGTCGCGGCAACCGAGTTTCACACCAAGGGCGCCGGCTACAAGTTCGAAGGTGCGGATCGAACCGCCGCGCAGATGGCGGATTTCTACTCCGAACTGATCGACGCATACCCGCTCGTGTCCATCGAGGATCCGCTGGACGAGGACGACTGGGAGGGCTGGGTGGCGCTGACCGATCAGATCGGTGGCAAGATCCAGCTTGTTGGCGACGACCTGTTCGTCACCAATCCCGAGCGTTTGGAGGAGGGCATCGTAAAGGGTGCCGCCAACGCGCTGCTGGTGAAGGTCAACCAGATCGGTACGCTCACCGAGACCCTCGACGCCGTCGATCTCGCGCACCGCAACGGCTACAAGACCATGATGAGCCACCGCTCCGGCGAAACTGAGGACACCACCATCGCCGACCTCGCGGTGGCGGTGGGCAGCGGCCAGATCAAGACGGGCGCGCCGGCGCGCAGCGAGCGAGTCGCGAAGTACAACCAGCTTCTGCGTATCGAGGAGAACCTGGGCGACGCTGCCCGCTATGCAGGGGAGGTTGCCTTCCCTCGGTTCGCGTTCGAAGGCTGACGGTCGACGTAAGGGGTGTGGGGGTAGGTGGCACAGCGCGGTAAGCCGCGACCGTCCGGATCAAGTCCGGGCGGTCGGGGGTCTCGGCGTGGTGAACGCTCGCGCGGACGTCGTGCGGACAGCGCTTCCGGTGGCCGCCGCTCCCGCTCTGCCAAGTCGACATCGAGAGAACGAGCCGACGGCAAGCCGAACAAAGTCGGCGGCTCGGACACCGGCAAAGTGCTCTCAGGTCGTGCGCCCCAGAAGAGGGTAGGCACGACCGGAGGGAAACGTAGTTCTCGGTCCGCGAACACGATCCTCGGATTGTCGACCAGCCAGGCACTGATCCTTGTGGTAGTCGTGCTGCTGCTCGCGCTTACTCTCGCGGTTCCGCTTCGCACCTATCTCACACAGCGCGGTGAAGCGGATCGCCTTGCAGCGGAACGGGTTCAACTCGAAGATGAACTGAACGACCTTCGGATTCTCCGGGAGCGCTATTCCGATCCGGTCTACATTGCAGCGGAGGCTCGCAGCCGACTCCGTTGGGTCAACCCTGGAGAGACACCGTTCCAGGTGCAACTGCCCGGCGACTACAAAGAGCCGGAGAAGCCGGAGGAGGAGGATCCCGCAACGTCGGGCCCCTGGTACTCCGACTTGTGGCACACCATTTCAGAACCCCCGGCGGCACCGGAGGTGGAGCCGGCCCCGGCGCCACCAGACGCGCCTCCGCTACCGCTAGAACCAGGAGAACCCACCGGGTGACCACTTCGTCCGACCAGTCCAGCCCAGTGTCGCAGGAAGACCTCGACGCTGTCGCGGCCCAGCTGGGGCGCGAACCACGTGGGGTGCTCGAAATCGCGTATCGCAGTCCAGACGGCACGCCCGGCGTTGTGAAGACTGCGCCGAAACTTCCTGACGGCACGCCGTTTCCGACGCTGTACTACCTCACGGATCCGCGGCTGACCGCGGAGGCCAGCAGGCAGGAGTCCGCCGGTGTGATGCGGGAAATGACCGAACGCCTCACGAAGGATCCGGATCTCGCGGCCGCGTATCTTCGTGCCCACGAGGCGTATCTCGCCGAGCGTGACGCCATCGAGCCACTCGGCACGAACTTCACCGGTGGAGGAATGCCGGAACGTGTCAAGTGCCTGCACGTGCTGATGGCTCATTCACTCGCAAAGGGACCGGGTGTCAATCCGTTGGGCGACGAGTCGGTGGCGCTGGCTGCCTCGTCGGCGGGAGGAAAGTTGAGGGGAACAGCGATTCCTGCCGATTGGCCTGGCATCGACGATGCCGAGAGCGCCGAACAGTGAGTCGGGTAGCTGCCGTCGACTGCGGTACGAACTCCCTTCGCCTGCTCATCGCCGATGTGGACGATCACGGTGTATTGCATGACGTGCATCGTGAGATGCGT
This sequence comes from Rhodococcus sp. NPDC049939, assembly GCF_040656415.1. NCBI lineage: Bacteria > Bacillati > Actinomycetota > Actinomycetes > Mycobacteriales > Nocardiaceae > Rhodococcus > Rhodococcus sp. NPDC049939. The sequence continues at coordinate 628,367 of NZ_JBFAMC010000001.1, forward strand.
GTGGTCCGGCTGGGACAGGGTGTGGACGCCACCGGACGTATGGCACCCGAAGCGATCGAGCGCACGCGAATCGCGTTGAGCGAGTATGCCAACATGATCGCCGACGCCGGCGCCACAGCCGCCCGCATGGTCGCCACGTCCGCAACCCGCGACGCGTCCAACCGGGAAGATTTCTTCTCGATGACCCGCGACGTGCTGGGGGCGGTGATCGCCGGAGTCGGAGCCGAGGTGATCACCGGCGACGAGGAAGCGCGGCTGTCATTCACCGGTGCCGTCGGGGAACTGGATGCCGCGCAGGGTCCGTTCGTGGTCGTCGACCTCGGTGGGGGGTCCACCGAAGTTGTACTGGGCGACGAATCCGGCGTCCATGCGGCCTTCTCCACCGACATCGGATGTGTACGGATCACTGAACGCTGCCTCCACGACGACCCGCCCACGCGCGCCCAGGTCGAAGAGGCGCGCGCCTTCGCTGAGGAACGTCTGGCCGAGGCCTTCGCCCGGGTGCCGGTCGAGCAAGCGCACACATGGGTGGGGGTTGCCGGAACGATGACCACGATCGCCGCCCTCGGCTTGGGCATGCCCGAGTACGACGCCGAGCAGGTGCATCTCTCCCGCATCACCTTCCAACGGCTGCGCGAGGTCTGTGAATCTCTGATCGCCATGACTCATGCGGAAAGGTCAGCGCTCGGACCGATGCACCCGGGACGGGCCGACGTGATCGGCGGCGGTGCCATCGTGACCCTGGCATTGGCAGAGGCTTTGGAAAAGAAGGCCGGAATCGATCACCTCGTCGTGAGCGAGCACGACATACTCGATGGAATCGCGTTGTCGATCTGCTGAGCTATTGTGATCTGCGCATGGTCGCGGGGTCTGACAGACTGCGACCGATGGCCCCTATAGCCCAATTGGCAGAGGCAGCGGACTTAAAATCCGCACAGTGTGGGTTCGAATCCCACTGGGGGCACAGCCGTTTCGCAGCTCAGCGAACTATTCGGAGATCGGCGACACCCGTTTCGATCGCCTCGGTACGCAGTCGGTACGCAGTATCTAGAGACTGCGCTACCGCGTCCAGGTCGTCGGGGAACAGGTGGCCGTAGCGGTCCAGCGTCAGCGTGGCCGTCTTGTGTCCGAGCATCCGCTGTACAACCTTGACGTTCGCACCTGCTGCAATTGCCAGCGACGCGGCCGTGTGACGCAGCTCGTGTGGTACGAGTCCAGACAGACCGGCCGCCTTCGTGGCCTTGTCGAACTGCCAACGCAATTCACCAAGGGGTAGAAACCCGCCCGCACGTCCTGGGAACACCAGGGCATCGCCCGCTTTGCCTTCAATCTCATCGACGAGGAACTCGAGCAGAAAAGCCGGTGCTGGTACCTCGCGCGCTGTGCGATTCTTCGTGCTTCCCTCGACGATGCCCTGGGCGCTGCGGTTGCTGAGGCGTGTACACGCAGGCGGGACCGCTCGAGGTCGACGTTCCCGTCCAACTCGCTTGCGCAGCCGACTAGTGATAAGTTCCTATTCCATGGATTTCGGGAATACGGGAGGAGCGGACAAATCGTCCGTGTTCGAATCCCTTGCGAAGGTCGTCAAGGCGATGGCCAACGGCCGCAGGTTGGAGTTGATCGAGTTGCTCGCCCAGGGTGAGCACTCGGTCGAGGCACTGGCTCGGATGTCGGGGATGGGCATGACGACGGTCTCGGCGCACCTGCAGACGATGAAGCAGACCGGACTGGTCAGGACGCGACGAGAGCGGACGACGATCTACTACCGCCTCGCCGGTGACGAAGTCGCCGAGCTGTATCTGGCGGCCAAACGAGTCGGGCTCCAAAGGTATCCGGACCTGCGGCAATCGCTGGTCGAGTACATGGAGCCTGTGGGTGGACCGTACACGCTGACGATCGACCGGTCGGCGGTGACGTCCGAGATGACCGTCGTCGACGTCCGCCCCCGCGAGGAGTTCGACGCCGGGCACTTCCCCGGCGCGATCTCGATCCCACTGGACGAGCTCGAGGATCGGTTCGGCGAGATCCCGGTCGGCGCGGAAGTGGTTCTGTACTGCCGAGGCGAATTCTGCAGGCTGGCGCGGGAAGCTGCTCGGTGGCTGTGTGACCGCGGCATCGATGCCAAGGCCATGGACGAGGGTGTCATCGAGTGGCGCGGGACCAAGGAGGTCGACCTTGGTGTCGCGTTGTGACGCACACGTCGCGGAGGTAGCGGTCCCGGACGAGGCCGAACGCCGCCGCGTCCAGAAGCGCACCCTGATCGTCGTCGTCGTGAGTCAGGTCCTCGGCGGCGCCGGACTCGCGGCGGGGATCACGGTCGGTGCACTCCTGGCGCAGGAGATGCTCGGCTCGGACAGTCTGGCGGGTCTGCCCACCGCGTTGTTCACTCTCGGGTCGGCGCTGGCAGCCTTCCTGGTCGGTCGCATCACCCAAGCGCGTGGCCGGAGGGTCGGCCTCGGGTTGGGGTTCGGCGCCGGCGGTGTCGGCGCCATCGGCGTCGTGCTGGCCGCGGTGGCCGACAACGTGCCGCTGTTGTTCGTCTCGCTGTTCGTCTACGGAGCCGGTACCGCCACCAACCTGCAGGCACGTTATGCCGGAACCGATCTCGCACCCGAATCGCGGCGGGGCACCGCCATCAGTGTCGCGATGGTCTCCACGACCCTCGGCGCGGTAGCCGGACCGAATCTCGTCGAGCCGCTCGGTGACGTTGCGACGTCCCTCGGCCTGCCGGCGCTGTCGGGCCCGTTCCTCCTCGCCGCATTCGCCTATCTCGCGGCCGGCACGGCCCTGTTCGCGTTGCTGCGACCGGACCCGTTCGTGCTGGCGCGCCGGATCGAGCTGAACGCCCCCGTCACGGCCACCTCGGGCACTATCACCGCCAAGGTCGGCGCGGGCGCGTACGTCGGAGCCACCGTCATGGTCCTCACCCAGGTCGCGATGATCGCGATCATGACGATGACGCCCGTGCACATGCGCGCCCACCACCATGGCCTCGGCGAGGTCGGCCTCGTGATCGGTATCCACGTGGGCGCAATGTATCTGCCGTCGCTGGTGACCGGCATGCTTGTCGACAAGATCGGACGGCTCCCGATGGCCGCGGCGGCGGGCGTGACCCTGCTGCTGGCCGGCGTCACCGCCGCGCTCGCTCCTGGCGATTCACTCGCCCTGCTCATAGTGGCGCTCGCACTGCTGGGCATCGGCTGGAACTTCGGCCTGATCTCCGGAACCGCGCTGGTCGTCGACGCCACCGTCCCCGAGAACCGGCCCCGGACCCAGGGCACGGTCGACGTCGCGATCGCCCTCGCCGGCGCAGGCGGCGGCGCCATGTCGGGTGTGGTGATGTCGGCGACGGACTACTCGACGCTATCTCTCGGCGGCGGAATCCTGGCGCTGATCCTCATTCCCGTGTTGTTCTGGGCCCGGCGTGGACAGAGCAGAGCCGCAGCCTGATCGGGATTCCCGCAGGCGTCGATGCACCCCGGGCAGAGCCGGTGACCCGTCTCCTGCCCGGGGCGCATCTCGTCAGGATCGAATGGCTGACCGCTGTGCGGCAGATCAGTTGGGCCCTGGCGGCGGTGATGTCTGCGATCGTGGTGTAGCGGCCGATACCGAGCCGGATGGTGCGCGACGCCTGATCGCCGGTCAGGCCGATCGCCGCCAGAACGGGCGACGGCGTCGGGTCGGCGCTGTGACAGGCGCTTCCGGCCGAGAAAGCCAGGCCACGCGCGCCGGCCATGAGATCTGCCGCCGACACACCCGGCACGGTCAGGCTGAGGTTACCCGGAAGCCTGTGCGTGAGTGATCCGTTGACGGTGAGACCTGGGAGCGCTTCTTCGAGGCCTCGGAGCAACCCGTCCCGAAGGCTGCGGATGCGCGCCGCGTCGCCCGGTTGGGAGATTCGCGCGATGCGCGCGGCCGCGCCGAGAGCGACGATGCCCGCCACGTTCTCGGTCGATGCGCGCAGTCCCCGCTCTTGGCCGCCTCCGACGAGTTGCGGTTGCGGTATCGGCGCTCCCGCACGCACGTAGAGTGTTGCAACCCCTTTCGGCGCATACATCTTGTGGCCGACGAGGGTGAGCAGGTCCACGCCCAGCGCGTCGACGTCGACCGGGACGGTCGCGGGGCCTTGCGCGGCGTCGGTGTGGAGCACGATTTCTCGTTCGCGGGTGAGCTCGGATATCTGTGCGATCGGTTGGATCGTTCCGATCTCGTTGTTCGCCAGCATGATCGAGGCGAGCGCCGTGTCCGGACGGAGCGCACGGGCGAATGCTTCGGGGCGATCCGCCCGTCGGGTTCGACGGGTATCCGGTTGATCTCGAAGCCTTCCTGGCTCAGCCGGTCGCAGGTGGCCTGGGTGGCGGGGTGTTCGATGGCGCTGATGACGATGTGGTGTCCGCGTCCCTCGGCTCGTAGTGTGTGAGCAGTGCCGGTCAGCGCGAGGTGATTGCTCTCGGTTCCGGAGGCGGTGAAGACGATCTCCTCGGTGCGGGCGCCGACGAGGTGCGCGACGTCATCGCGGGCGTTGTCGAGTGCAGCCTTCGCGGCCAGACCGTAGCTGTGGCCGCTCGAGGGATTGCCGAACTCCGTTGTCAGATAGGGAAGCATAGCGTCGACGACGCGTGGATCGACGGGAGTGGTGGCCTGGTAGTCGAGATAGACCGGCCGGTCGCCGGTAGGTGCAACCGAGCTGGTGATCTCATCGAAGTCGAGGCGGGGCATGTCGTCCTCCCACGGTCGGTTCGGGCTCGTTCTTCGACGCGCCCGACGGTGTGCACCCGTGCACGGTCGCGCAGGGAAATTCGCCGAGGCCGGACGTGCCTGCGCCGTCGAGGTGGTCGTTGATGAGGATGTGGTCGACCTCGTGCGGCCAGAACCCCAGACGGCGGACGTGGTACTCGGCGGTCTTCGCCGGCCCACACTCGATATCGGGACGGCAGTCGGCGCCGGTGTCGACCAGGATCAACTCCCCAGCGATCTCGATCAGCAGACATCGGCAAGACTCGGCGTCAACGCGTGCGCGTTCCGCGCCCGGGGCGGCCCGCGGGCTGCACCTGAACTGATGCACCCGCACGGTTCGGCTCCTCGGGTCAGGCGCGGGTGTTCCAGCGCGAGAGCCACTCACGTTCCTGGGCTTCCTTCTCGGCGTGGAAGTCGGCGCTGGGCCCGTGCAGTGTCACTCGCGGTGCGGGAGTGGCCAGGAAGTCGCCCTCCCCCTTGGCGGCCATGCCGCCGCCGATCTCGACGTAGCATCCGCCGAGCCCGGTGAATCGAGTGTCGGGTGCGTCGTATCCGAGGTGTCTGGTTAGTACCCGTTCGGGACCGTCTGCCCGGCGCTGACCGAGATGACTGCGTCCGCGGAGTTGAATACGCGGACCTCGTTGAGCGGATCGGCTTCGAGCATCTGACGGCCCCATCGGATCCCGTTGAATGTCCGCTCGGTGCCGTAGGGCGGATCGTTGAGAACGAAGAGTTATTTCACCGGTTTCCCCAGGTACATAGCGTCTGTGGACATGTGATCGCGGGCACGGAGCGATACGACTACAATATTCCATGAGATATTGGAGAATCAAGGTGGATGACGTGCCGGACCGCAGAAAAGCTCTCTACGATCAGATCGCCCGAGTCGGCAAAGCCCTCGGCCACGGGGGCCGGTTGCAGATACTCGACCTCCTCGCACAGGGTGAGCGCACCGTCGAATCCATCGCCACAGCCACCGGCATGAACGTCACGACCGCGTCCGCGAACCTGCAAGCACTGAAAGCCAGCGGGCTGCTCGTGTCGCGACGCGACGGCACCCGCCAGATCTACCGACTCGCCGGCCGCGATGTGGCGCGGTTGTTCGCACTGGTCCAGACCGTCGCCGAGGCGCATCTTGCCGACGTCGCCGTCGCGGCCGCAGCCGTACTCGGGTCCCCGGACGACGCCATCACCCGCGACGAGCTGATCCGGCGCCGCGACGCCGGCGAGATCACCATCGTCGACGTTCGGCCCCACGAGGAGTACGACGCCGGCCACATCCCCGGTTCGATCAACCTCCCACTCGCAGATCTCGCCGACCGTCTTGACGACCTCCCCGCGGGACACGATGTCGTCGCCTATTGCCGAGGGGCGTACTGCGTCATGGCGCCGGACGCGGTGCGCATCGCACGCGAAACAGGGCGCAGCATCCAGCGACTCGACGAAGGCATGCTCGGGTGGCGCCTGGCCGGCCTACCCGTCGAGGCCCACGCATGAAAGCGAATGACCACGAAATACCCGAAGGGAGGCGAATCACGATGGACGGACAGACGGGGGCGTTCATACAGGCGGCGAAACAGGTCGGGCTCTCGCTCGACGAGATCCGTGAGTTGCTGGTGGTGTGGGAGCACCTTCCCTGCGCCGAAGTACGTGCGACGCTGCGTCCTCTGATAGCCACTCGCTTGAGCGAGGTCACCGCGCGGGTTGCCGATCTGGCTACCTTCTCGAGGTTTCTGCGTGACTCCCTGAGTCAACTCGACGATCCGCACCCGGCGAGGACGAACGCGATGGGAGCGGCAAGAGCGAGCGTGGTTCGGCCTATCGGCGGATCAAAACACGGGGACTGTTATGTCGCAGGCCTATCGCGTCCACCCGCGCCTCTTGACGGTGGTGATCTCGAAGCACGAGCCGGTGCCTGGGTTAGAACGCAAATGCGAAGTTGAGTCCGCCATAGCTGTCATAGCTCTCGTCCCGCGCAATCAGGGAGTCCTGCGGCGGGGCTCCGGTACTTCCCGAGAAGAGCGGAATGGAGACGCTGTAGATTGCGGCGTAAACGTAGGGCGAGTTGTCGTTGCTGATCGACGACCAGACGTAAGAGCCGGGATCGATGCGCTCGGTTATGGTTTCGCAGAAACGGGAACCGCCAACGTTTTCGGACAGGGTGACGTTCCCAAGCTCCCGCATGCCGAAGTTGTCGTAGTACGTCAATTCATTGCCGAACTGGTTGTCGCTACAGAACACGTAACGCACCTGCGATCCGGAGACTGTTGGGAGTGCCTGAGCTGTCGGAGCCGAGACAGCAGTGATACCGGCGAGCAGTCCGGCAGCGGCAGCCATGGTGGTGACACGTTTCTTCACGATTAACTCCTGATGTTCGATGGTTGGTGGACAGGGTGTCCGTTATTCCGAACGTGTTGCGATTACAGCATTTGCTGGAATCGCAACAGCCAATGCCGTTCTCAGGGAGATCCTTTGAGTGGACAGGCGTGATCATTCGCGTGTGACGCCGTCGCCGTCTCGGTCGAGTTTGTTGTGGACGGTAGCAGCTACACTGGGCGTCAACAGGATTGGAGTGCGCACGAACATGGCCGAGCGATCAAGCATTCTGCAGTCTTCCCCCAAAGTCTCGAGCGCTCAGATGGAGCGTTCTAGGGATCGTAGCGGTGGCGGCCATCGGGCCGGGCCGATTCGGGCGATTCCAGAATCATCGGCGGCTCGATGACAGACACTGCCCTGTGAAAAGAGCGGTACGGCGGCGCAATCGGGCAGATCGAGGACATCGCCGCATGGATGGGTCATGCGTCGGCCGCGCTCGCGCTCCCGGCGTATGCGCGTTCGCAGGATCCCGCGCTGCCACAGTCCGCGAGTTCCGTTTCAGTTGTGACAGTCAGCTTCGAACAACTTCAACAACCAGCGTCACGCCTGGTTCACACGTATCAGCAATTGGCCTTCGAGGCCGGCGGTTCGGTGGACGCCGATCTCAGCAACCTCAGGCAATGTGGCGATACGGACGAAGTCTGCAGCTGAGGGGTATTCGACCAGGCCACAGACGTCCCACATATCTTCGACGTCGCCGATCACCAACGAGGTGATCTGTCCGAGAAACACAAACCTGCCGCCGTTCTCCTCGACGACCTTCTGCATCGCAGTGGCGTATATCTGGTACGCCTCACGCCCGGTCAGTGTTGTCGAGCGGCCATCGCTGTAGACCGCCTTGTCACGAAACCTGAGTAGGTTGAGCATCACGACCGGCTCATCGGACACCACCGCACTCAGCGCCCCGATGCGTTCAACGCTGGGGTAGACAGCATTTTCGACCTGCATTTCCCGAGCTCCTCACCATGTCATGCCGTGTTCCGCGGCAATAGCCGTGGTCCCCCTCACCATTGTGAGATCTTCCCGAGGAAGGTGCATACCGTGGCGAGTGCGGCAACCTGCGGCGCGCCCTTCGGTAGATCGCGCTACTACACCGGGAAGGTGACGTCGGTCAGCTCTTCGGAGGCGTCCCAGAGTCGGCGCTGGATGTCAGTATCGTGTGATTGTGCGCTGGATTCAACGAGTTTCGGGTGGCCACGCATCTCGCGAAAGCCATCCGGGCCGTAGTACTGGCCGTTTCGCACACTGGGATCGGTTGCCGCGCGCAACGTCGGCAGCGCACCCATGGCTGCGCTCTGCGCCACCAGTCCTGACAGAAACTCGAGAGGTGGCCTGACGATGCCCGGAATGTTGCGGGTGAGCTCGGTGTTGGAGCCGCCGGGGTGAGCAGCCACCGCGATCGTCTGGGCGTCCTTGTCCTGGAGCCGGCGCGCCAGTTCGTAGGTGAACATCAGGTTGGCCAGTTTGGCCTGTCCGTAGGCGTCCACCCTGTTGTAGTTTCGCTCCAACTGCAGGTCGTCGAAGTGAATTTTGGCGCGGATCCGATGACCCAGGCTGCTGATCGTCACCACACGCGACCCCTCGACCGACAGCATGTTCTCGAGCAGCTGGCCGGTGAACGCGAAGTGACCGAGGTGGTTGGTGCCGAACTGCAACTCGAAGCCGTCTTTCGTGGTGGCCTTGGGGGTCCACATGACGCCCGCGTTGTTGATCAGCAAATCGATGCGCGGATGGTTGGCGCGCAGCTCCTCGGCGGCCTCATGGATGTTCTCCAGCGAGGTGAGGTCGAGTTGCTGCAGCGTGACGCTGGCGTCAGGAATAGCCGTCTTGATGCGGTCGGCCGCTTGCTTGCCCTTCTCGAGGTTGCGCACCGCCAATACGACATGGGCGCCCCTGGCGGCGAGAACGGCTGCGGTCTCGTAGCCGAGGCCAGTGTTGGAGCCGGTGATGATGACGACCCTGCCGGACTGATCGGGCACGTCGGCCGCGGTCCACTTCATGGCGATCCCCCTTGCTTCTTTGCCGTTCCGAATCTGACTGACTGTGACGTACATTTTAATGATGGCGGGTCAGCTGGCCATGTGCATGCCGACAGCCGAGGGGGTAGACCGCCTGTGACCCTGCCAGGCACCAATATTGCCGTCGCGTAGCGAAACGAAATCGATCGCAGGCATCAGCAGACCGCTGATGATTCGCTCGCCGTCCACTGACTGCGTGTACGACAAGACGTTTCAAACGCTCATGCCGTAACGGGAGGACCGCAATGACCGACACCGCAGCACCCACAGGAGCCCAGATCGCTGAGATGGTCGCACGTGGCCTGGCGTTCCCCGAACGAACCCCGATCCTGAAACGTCCCGACAGCGTTGGCCTCGACTACGAGGACATCTTCTTTCCTGCCCTCGATGGCACCGTATTGGAGGGATGGCTGATTCCCGCCGACTCCGAACGCGTCGTGATCTGCAACCACTTCGGCCCGGCCAATCGGCAGGGTTACCCGGGCCACCTGGAGGGCTGGAACAGCTCCAACGGCGTCGAGGTCGACTTCCTGCCCAAGTACAAGGCCCTGCACGAGGCCGGCTACAACGTGTTGGCATACGACCTGCGCAACCACGGCCTCAGCTCGTCCGGGGCCGGCGGCATCTGCGCCACCGGACTGATCGAATGGCGCGACGTCATCGGCTCCCTGCGATACATCCGATCGCGCCCTGACACCAAAGACATGGCGATCTCGCTGCAGAGCATGTGCATCGGCGCCGACTCCACCTTCGTTGCCATGGCCCATAAACCGGCAGAGTTCGACGGCGTGCGCTCGATGATCGCCATCCAGCCACTGACCGGCCGCAGCTTCGCCGAACGCGCTTTGGAAGCCATGGGAGCACCTGAGGCCATCGGACACTTCGAAACCGCCATCCAACTTCTGACCAGCTTCGAGGTCGACGACTACGACATGACCCGCTACGCGACCGCAGTCACCATCCCAACCCTCGTCGTGCAAGTCCGCGACGACCTCATGACCCGTGAAGTTGACGTCCAAGCGATATACGACGCCATTCCCGCCGTGGACAAGGAAATGTTCTGGATAGGCGATACCGTGATCCGCCATCATGGCTACACCTACTTCGCCGACCATCCCAAGAAGATGATCGACTGGTACAACGCACACCCATAGCCCAGGTGGAGTCGGCTTCTCGGTCGTTGAGATTGCCTGGGTCGCGGGTGCGTTACCCCAGTGCTTCTCCGGCACGTGTGTGGTGCATGGGTTGCCTGTTTCGCGTGAGGCGATATGCTGCGGGGGCGATAAGCGGTAACAAGTTCTTACAAGTACCCCAGCGCTGATCCGCCGCGGGTACGCACCATTACTCATGACAGCCGGATGCAGGAGGATCGGTGGCCGCGACAGATGCGATGAAGACAATGCCGTGGATTACGTGGCTCGACTTGGACACCGAACTCGGTGAGGACGGGTCGGTGCGGTCCATACTGCGTCGCCCCAAACCCGAGCACATAAACCACAATGGGGACGTCAATGCTCCGGTCATCTACGGCGTGGCCGAAGTCGCCGGAGCCGGCGCGGCGGTAGTGGCTGCCGGTGCGGCTGGAACTGGTGCGTACACCGTCATCCGTAGTGCGACGATTGCGTACCAGCGACCGGCGAATGGAGGCATCACTGCCAGTAGCAGGGTAGATCCGGCGGTGGCTGCAGACATACGGCGAACTCTTCAAGCCGGGGAGGGCTGTGACATCGACGTGGACGTCTCATTGACAGACGCAAGCGGAACGTATACTGGCGCTTGCAAATTCGTGGTCACTATGCGGCCGCGCAGGACCGATCGTGATTGATCGATCACTTCGGCCCAGTTCGTTGTGCCAATAGGTGCCGAAACGCGGTGCCAGGTCGTGTCGCACTGGTCTGCAAAATCGACGTCGGATCTCTACATCTTGACGCAGTCGATGAGGGCAATCGGCGGATAGTTGAGGAAGTCATCCCAGTAGTCGACTTCATGTACATCGACTGAGGGGTCCAGCTCGGGCGTGTGTAGCTTGAAATGGCGAAAGCCGGCGGCGTTCAATTCTGACTCGTAGGAATCAGCCGACATGTGATACGTGTCGAGCGTGAGCGACGAATCGCTGAGATCGAACTTGAACTGCAGCGGGGCGCCGTCGGGTTCCAGTTCCGCCAATATGACCTCGAAACCGTACTTTTTGTAGTTCGGGATCGGGTGAAACGACTCCAGACCGGGGTTACTCGTGACGGTGACAAAACGGCTGCCCGGTTTGACGCGACTGGCCACGCCCTGGCACATTCGTGCGAGTTCGGTGCGGTCGCTCGCGTAGTCAAGCAGGTAGGCAGCCACGGCCATATCGAAATCCTGCTGAGGCACTGCCGATCGGGCGTCTTCGACCCGATACTCGATGCCCAGTGGTTGTCGTTCTTCCTGCTCGCGGGCCAGCGCGATCATGCGATCGGAAGTATCGATACCGACCACTTTCGAAACGCCGGATTGGCCGAGGATGCGGGTGAAATATCCTTCACCGCAGGCAACATCGAGCACCTTTTGTCCGCTGACATCTCCAATCAACTTCAGAAATGAGTAGGTCTCGATCTGCGAGCGCCAGGGTTGGGTTTTTGACTCCCGATACTGCTCGGCGATCCGTTCTTGGCTGTAGTCAGTTAGCACGACGACCGCCTTTCCAGGGTGTGTTGGGCTTGGTCCGTTGATCGGCTAGGGGTCTGGGTTGCAGCCCGCTGTCATGCGGTTGCACTGCAATCGTATTCGGCGTGTCGAGGGGGCTTCGGAATCCGCACGCGGCTCGTTTGACTCGGTCGACCGGCCCGTTGTGGCCCTCGGTGCCGACGTCGGCGATCCAGGGCGAAACGAGATGCAGCAGTGCATCGCAGTCGGTAGTCCGGTGTGGGTGTGCCCGGAGTTGCCGCAGGGGTGTGCACGGCGCCCGAGTTATTCGCTTGTGCCGCTCCTGCAGATTCCGGTACTCATGGGGTGATCTGCAAATCAACAGCTTGACGATAGTGAAGGGGGACAGTTTGGAGATTGGTCCGTACGACGGATCCATGCGTGACTTGATACTCGACCTGTCGATTCGGGCGTGGCGGCCCGTTTTCGCCGAACTCTCGAGGGCTGTTCCACCTTTCGTGTTCACCGCCTTCTACCCGCAAGGTTGGGAACGGCGACAGATCGAAGATCTCATGGACGTCCTCGACCGCGAAGGCGACATGGTGCACGTCGCAACGGAGAACGGCGTGCCTCTCGGTTGGGTCAGTGTGCGGCTCCATCCGAGCGACTCAATGGGTGAGATCTACGTCCTCGCCGTCGACCCTGAGCAGCAACGCCGCGGTATTGGTACCGCGCTGATGGAGCACGCGTTCGGTCTCGTGAGAAGAGCTGGGATGAGGATGATCATGGTCGAAACGGGAGACGATCCTGGGCACGGGCCTTCACGGGCTACATACGAGTCGGCCGGATTCAAGCGCTGGCCAGTCGCTCGATACTTCAAGGATCTGACAGTGGACTGACCCTGAACTTCGCTGGCGAAATCGGGTCGAGATGAGGGGCAGGCTTCAGCGATCGCTTCGGCAGGTCGCCCCGATTCTGAAAGTGCCTGGTGGCGGGTACTCGAGGGTGCCGCCTCAATCGTCTCCGACGTAGGTCAGCGCCCACTCTGGACTTCCAAATGCCTGGACGAGGAGTTTCGAACCCACGGTTGCCGAACCGATGTTTCCGATATGCGGACGGACTCCGCTATAGGTTCCTAGCCATCCTTGCCCCTCATTGGGGCAACGCAGCGTCAGAGTCAATGCTTCTCCGTCGTCGAGTCTGTGTCGACTGACGAATTCGCCGCCGGCGAGCAATTGAAACACTTCGTCGACACCCGTGCCGGTGGGTGCGATGTTCACGTGGAATCTGTCGAACCTGCTGTAGTCCTTACCTTCCAGGACTTGATGTAGCTGGGGGTAGCCGTAGCCCTCATTGGTGACGAATGTGGTGAGGGAACCTCCCCCAGGAACTTCCGGCGTGCGCCCAGCCTGCGCAACGATCTCCAGCAAGTGGTCCATCGGGAGCAGGAAGTGTTCCTTGACGCGTGCGACTTCTGCCTCTTCGAGCATGGGTTTCGCCAGGAGTGCGCGTACAGACGCGTCACGGTTCCGCAGATCGAGTGGCCAGACACCGACACCGATCTTCCGTAGTTCTGTGTTGATGTCCGAGAGTGTCTCAGGTTCGGCGCGGCGATCGGAGAATGTCAGCGATAGTCCCTTCTCCATGTAACTCACGACTCCGGAGTTACTTGGAATTTTCGCATCATGTCATAGTCTTCGTGAGTAATGATGTGGCAGTGCCAGACAAAATTTCCCGGACGGTCGAAATGGGCCACTAGGCGGGTGACCTGTCCGGCAAGCGCTAGGACGGTATCTTTTCTTCCCTGCTCATTGGGTTGAGGCAGCACAGGATCTCCGTTCAACCCGTGAAGATCGAGAGTAGCTCCCTGGAAGGTGCGATTGGGGTCGTCCATGAATTGCTGGGTTCTATTGACAAGATCACCATTGAATTCCTGACGATCGATCACTTGGAACTGCACCTGATGAATGTGCATGGGGTGCGCCGACCCGGTAGTGTTGTAGATTTCCCAAATCTCGGTGGAATTCTGTGGGACTATCTCGGTAGTTTCATCCATGAAAAAGAGCGAACCCGATTCCAATGTCCCCATGAGTACCAGGGTTCTATCCATGTCGTCGCGCAGGTTGAACAGCACGAGTTGCCTGACCGTTTGCGGATTGTCTCTGGGCAGCAGTTGTAGCGGTTCACGTAGCGGAATTGTTGGATCGAAGTTGATGGCCTGCGCTTCCGATTGCGGTCCCGCTTCTCCAATATCAAATCGCATGACCAGACCGGTTGATTCCGGGTCGGCGATAGTGGCAAGACCGCCCATGCCGTCCGAAATGACTCGATCTCCACCGGCGTTGTAGACCAGCTTCATGGAGTTTGCTGGTTCAGCCGGATCCACATAGCCGCGGAAGGGTAGTTCGGGACCGAGATTCTTCAGGATTATCTGCTGGTTGGCGCAATCGTTGAAGTCGACGATGATATCCATACGTTCCGCTGGTGTCACCACGAGCTGAGTGAGCCGAACCGGAGAGTTCAAGAACCCGCCGTCGGACCCGATCTGAAAGAACTCCATCCCGTTGTCGAACTCGAGGACATAACTGCGTGAGCTGGAGGCGTTGAGTAGACGCAGGCGGTACTTGTTTGGCTCGAGTTCCACTTTCGGCCAGGCCATCCCGTTGACAAGAATATGGGTTCCAAAAAATTCGTCGAGAACCGTCGGATCCGGCCAGTTGTCGGCAATGTCTTTTTGAATGATCGGATTGATCGGCTCACCGTGACGGCCGGGGTAATAGAGATTGCCTTCGTCATCGAAGAGGGCGTCGTGAATGACGATTTCGATCATGTGGTCATCATCGGGAATTATCGAGCCGTCAATGAGGCGGTCTTCGGTCGCATCTTTGATGAGGTACATGCCCGCCAACCCCGCATATGTGTTGAGGCGCGTCATACCCACCGTGTGGTCGTGATACCACAATCCGGCAGCTTCCTGAGTGTTGTCGTAAAAATAGACGGATTTGTCCCAGTCGGGACCGGTTGCTTGATATTCCTGCGTATACCAGGCCTCGGGATTCCCGTCACTTTCCGACTCTGTGTGACCCCCGTGTAAGTGGATGACAACGGGCTTTTGTTCGATGAATTCCGCGGTGGCGTTCGGAAGGTGGGGTATATGCAACGTCAAGTCTATTGGCAGAATGTAAGGCTCATCATTGGGTAACTGATTTCGCCATTCGACCTGAACATCTTCATTCGATCTGACGATGATGCTAGGTCCAGGTGCCGTTACCTGGCCTTGGTGTTCGAATCCGTAGACGGTAGTCATCATCTCGCTGCCGTCGGATGCCCGTAGACCGAGCCACTGCCGGCTCTCCATTATCGGCACCGTCAGAGTCATTCCTGCAGCAGCATAAATTCTGGCCGGCATCGGTAGTAGATTGCTGAACTTCTCCTGTGATGCAGGGTCCAACAGGGTTACAGATGTTGCGCCGCCACCAATTTCCGTCTGGTTGCTCGATGTACTGCATCCCGCAACGCCGAGACCGATGACGGCTCCGGTGGCGATTGATCCCTTCAAGAATTCCCGTCGTCCCACCATCGGATTCGCGGGTATGAGATTTGGCCGCTTTTTCACTGGTGTTCTCCGAACATGCGAGGGACACGAATCACTTCCGAGTGTAGGTGGGGTTGGTGTCGTCGCACTTGTAGCAATATGTCGGTGGATCGGATGCTGTCCGATTCCGAGCATGGTTCTACCTCGGCGGCGCTGGGCTGCTGCAGTGATGACAGGGGTAGGCGCCCACCGTGACCTGGCTTGATCGGTGATCGCGCGATAGATATCGATTCACAGAGTGCGCTGCTCGTGCGCGTGCTGAATTATCAGCGAGTTCTCAGCTGAGCCGATTCGATATTCGGCGAAAATGCGGCCGAGGATTTGAGGTCGAGCCGGCCTCGGGGCGAACTGGAGAGTCGCTGTCAGATTCCGTAGAAACTTCCGGAGGAGCCCCACGAGCCGAATTCAGATCCCTCCGTAACGGTGACGATGGTCGGCTCGGCGGTTTCTTCACCAGGGGACATGGGCGGGGCGGTTCCCCACAGCTCGGGCACGGGTAGGCCAAAGCATCCCCACTGCACCATGTACTGGCCGGGGCTGACCCTGGCGCGGAGCTCGATCTCTTCTCCCTCCAGAGCAGGCTCTGGGCCGACGACGGCGACTGGAACTGCCGAGTCAACATTTGTGACCCACATCGTGCAGGTCGCGGCGCCAACGGCATCGAACAGAATTCCCATGACCACCTCTCCCGCTGTTCCCGAGATGTCGATGTTGAGGTCATCGGGAGCAGCGGATGCGGTAGGCGCGGAAAAGAGCGTCAGGCCTGTCGACGCTGCGGCGATTCCTACAGTTCGGGCAATCGTCGTCTTCATAGGTGCATTTCTCCGAACGTCTGGTTTCCCATTGACAAGAGGTAAGACCCATCGGGGAGTATTCCACCTCGACCCTGGATCCATTGGGAAGCGCGCGGACCTCTCCCTCGAGATTCGCGTAGGCGTCCATCGGGCGTTGTGTTCAACTTGCTTCGTGTTCAACGTGCTCCGGCGATCACGCTGGTGTTCCTGCCGCCCCCGTGCTCGGCTGTGCAGCAGACGTGTGAAATCGTCAACTCATGGACAAGCGTCCGCATAAGTGTGAGACTCTTGTGCCTTGCTCGCTGAAAACGCGGGTCGGTTTCAGCATCGAATGGAGCGTGAATGTCTCGAAAGTTGTGGAAGAGTGCAGTGGCTGGTGCTGCTGCCATGATGCTTGCGGGCGGATTGTGGGGGGCTGGTGTCGCAAGCGCAGCAGATCCTGAGCATCCGACGGCGAACACCATCACGTCCGGCGATTTCAAGATCACCAAGAGAGTTGTGGGCGATGGCACAGTCGTACCGGGCGGGGAGGTCACCTTCCGAACCCAGGTTACGACGACTGGCGAGCCGGGCTCCGTCCTGTGGATTGCCGATCGGTATCCGGAGGGCTTCGAGTACGTCGATGGCAGCGCACGAGTGAACGCGTCGTCCATCCTGGGCCAGAAGTGGGACGACGTCGAGCCCGTTGTCGATGCAGTCGAGAATACGGTGACCGTGTCGGATGAGCGGTGGGAGATCTCGAGCGAAGGCAATGCGGTGACCTTCGAAGTCACCTACCGGGCACCTGAGGACGCCCAACCAGGCGAGGTCTTCGAAACCGGTGCCGAAGTCAAGGTTCTCCTTCCCGAAGAGGCCGACATTTCGGGGACGTGGGTCGAGGTTCGTGAAGAGAATGCCGGAGAGGCGATCAGGTCCGGTTCGTCGGATCTCGGTTTCGACGGAGACAGCGGATCGAGCGTGCTCGACAACCCGGGTGAATTCGTCGGCAACGTCATTCTCACGGTGATTACGGGCGGTGTGTTGCCTTCGCTGCCGGCTGATGCGTTGAGTTCTTCACTGCCGGCTGATGCGTTGACTTCGCTGCCGACTGACGCACTGAGTTCTTCGCTGCCGGCTGATGCGTCGAGTTCTTCGCTGCCGGACGATGCGTCGAGTTCTTCGCTGCCGGATGGTGCGCTGACTTCGCTGCCGTCCGGGTCCTGAGTCGTGCGGGCGCTTTCGCAACGGATACGTGAAAGCGCCCGCGGACAGGTTCGAATGCAGTAGTTTTCGCCTGCGGTGCGCGGTCAGACCGTGATGTCGCGGCGGATCATCTTGCCGGTCGCGTTGCGGGGCAGCGGGTCGGTAGTGATCCGCCACCGTGACGGCACCTTGAAATACGACAGACGCTCGGCGGCGTAGTCGCGCAACTCCACCTCGGAGGTCGTGGCATCCTCTCGCAGCACCACTACTGCGGATACCTCCTGCCCCAGATCCTCATGCGGCGTCCCGACTACGGCGCACTCGAGCACATCGGGGTGCTCGTCGAGACATTGCTCGACCTCGACAGGGTAGACATTCTCACCACCGCGCAGAATCAGATCCGACCTACGTCCGACCAGGCGTAGGCGACCGTTCTCGACTACGCCGTAGTCGCCGGTCCTCAACCACCGTCCGGGGGTTATCGCCGCTTCTGTCGCCGCATCGTCTCCCCAGTAGCCGAGCATCACGAATGGGCTACGCACGCAGACCTCACCTTCGACGCCATCGGGGAGGCTCTTACCGAGCGGGTCTCGGATCTCCATGCTGACGGTGACTATCGGCCGGCCCACCGTGTCCGGATCCTGCTCGAGTTCCGCAGCGGTGGCAACGGTGATCGCCGTGCAGGATTCGGTGAGTCCGTAACTGTCCACGAGCATGTTGCGGGCGAAGGGAGCCTTCTCGCGGAGCCGCTCCTTGAATGCGGCCGACGATGGCGCCGATGCAAGCGAGAACGATGTCAACGAGGACAGGTCGTACTTGTCGAGGTTCGCGTGCTCGATGAGACGTGATGCCATCGTGGGGACGGCACCCCAGTTTGTGACGTGCTCTCGCTCGACGAGGCTCAGCACCGCGTCCACGTCGAACCCGCCCTGGTGCATGACCACTGTGCCGCCGGTCGCCAATCGCGGAATCACCAGATTGTGCAGGCTCGCGATGTGGAAGAGCGGGGACGTCAGGAGGTAGCGCAAGGGGCTCGGTGCCTCGGGGTCGACCGTCAGTCCGCTGAATTCTCCGGCTATCGCGTCGCTGAACCGGTGGTAATCGACGACGGCCAGGATGTTTCGTTGCGAGTGCAGCGCGCCCTTGGGTCTGCCGCTCGTTCCGCTCGTGTAGAGGATCGCGGCTGGATCGTCCTCGTCGACCTCCGTGTGCGGAATTGAAGCTTGCGGGAATCGGGCGAAGATCCGCGGTAGGTCTTCTTCCATCGTGAGGACCGGGATGTCCGTGCCGACCGTGGCGACTGACTTGGCACCGGCGGCATCCGCGATCACCACCGTGGGGCGGCTGTGTCCCAACCCGTACTCGACTTCCCGCGGCACCCACCAGGCGTTGAGACCGACGCTGATGGCGCCAAGTACTTGCGTGGCCCAAAAAGCGATTACCCACTCGGGTGCATTCGCGGCGAGGATCGCGACGCGATCGCCTTTGCGGACTCCGTATTCGTCGCGCAGCGCTGTCGCCAGTGCCGCGACTGCAGTCGCATGCCCGGTATAGGACAAACGGCGGTTCGCGGTAACCAGGTAGTCCCGATCACCCCATCGGAGCGAAGCCGTGAGCAATTCCCCAACAGACCGTCCCCGGTTCTTCATCACCGGCATTCGGGCGCCGAGCACTGACTCTTCGACGACTTCGAAACGCCCACCGGGTCCAGTGAGTTGGGCGATCACATGATTGACGTACAACTGCGGATCTGTTGGGACAGTCATCGGCCGACCTTTCGTCCTCGCGCACTGAGTATCGCTACACGATGGCACGGCGGCACTAGTTCTGGGGTCGAATTGCGACTCGTCGAGACTGTCCGATACATCCAGGGGCCGGCGAATGCGATATCCGTTCAGTCTGACTGTCGCGGTGTGTCATTCGGCGGCGACGTTCATGGGAACACTACTGTTGCATCTGCGCCGCCTTCGCCTGCGCGCCCAGATCGTCGAGACAGATCCGGTGGCGCGGCGGACGATCGAGTATGAATTCTCGGCTCGTGCGGAGTTCCCGATCGACATGGAGGAGTTCACCTGACCGCAACGGCGTCCACCCAGGGTCCTCGTCCATCTGCTCGCTTGCGACCACGACCGCTGGGTGTTCAGCGAGGTGTTCGGACCGGGCACGAATCCTACCGGTCCCGCTCGTCTGCTGAAGATGACGGCTGCCGCTCGGACCGCCGGGGTGACGTTCGAGAAACAGTAGGTCGTGTGTGTCCGGGTAGCGCAGCGCCCACAGTTCGTCGGGGGTAGTCAGGATGAAGTTGAGAGCGTAGATCGGCACGTTGTCGGCCAGCCAGTCAACCGCCGTGGTTATCCCTGCCTTCACGCCGCCGCCGCTTCTGCCGATGTGGCCGGTGATGAGGGCGAAGACGCGTTCGGAGTCGGTGTCGCCTCGGACCAGGTCGAGGTCGGACCCCAGTTCGGCCTCGAGCCGGGGCAAATCTCGAACCACACCGTTGTGGGCGAAGAGGCGACCACGTTGAGCGAACGGATGAGTGTTTTTCGGGAGCAGATCACCCGTTGTCGCGAACCGGATGTGGGCGACGAACGTCGTCGAGTACCGCTGTTTCGCCTCAATGGCAAACTGCTTGTCCCCGTGCGCGGCAAGTGGTTGCTTCTCGACCACTGGCGCTCCGTCCGCCGTAAACGTCCCGAGTCCCGTGCCGTCCGGGTCACGCCAACTTTGCTTGGCCAGGCTGTCCGGCGCGTCGAGCAGCCAGAAGGACGCGCGGACGCGGTGCGGGGAGGCGGACAGCCCGAACAGTCGGCACAAGATGGTTTCCCGTCGATAGGTGAAGCAGCGGTTGACCTGCTTGTCTCAGCGGTAATCCGGGTTGGCGAAGTCGGGCCGGCAACCGGCTTCCCATTCCGAACGCTGATTTCCGTACGCAGGGAACCCACCTGCCTTTTTCAACATCGCAGCGGTATGCATCAGGTTGTAGGTCATGAAAGTCGTATTGCGGTTGGTGAAGTCGTTCTCTGGGCCGCCGGAGCCTTCGTCCAGGTACGACGGGCCGGGCCCAGCCTCACCGATCCACCCGGCGTCCGCCTGCGGCGGGATCACGTATCCGAGATGTTGGAGACTGTAGAGAATATTCATCGCGCAGTGCTTGACGCCGTCCTCGTTGCCGGTGATCAGGCACCCACCTGCTTTCCCGTAGTAGGCGTACTGACCCTGATCGTTGAGAAGTGACGAGCACGCGTAGAGCCGTTCGATCACCAGTTTGGTGACGGAGGCGTTATCGCCCAGCCAAATCGGTCCGCCCAGCACCAGGATGTCTGCGTCCAGTAAACGTCGATACAGCTGCGGCCACTCGTCACTCGACCATCCGTGCTCGGTCATGTCCGGATAGACGCCGGTCGCAATATCGTGATCGACGGCTCGAATCTGATCGACATTGACGCCTTCCTTTTCCATCACGCCGGCGCTGCGGTCGATGAGGCCCTGGGTGTTACTCACCTCCGGGGATCGCTTCAACGTGCAGTTGATGAACAGGGCGCGCAAACCGCTGAAGCGGGGTGCGTCTTCCGACGATGAATTGGTCATCGGCTTCTCCCATGACGTGGGTTTCGAATTGATGAAGTCCTTCAAATCCACGATATGCCGCGGGCAGCTCTTCGGGGGGAGAAGCGCTCCCGGTCAGGTTGGGCAGAGACCATCTCGACCCACGGCGAAATTGCTCGAATGGGGCTAGAGCTGATATCGCCTTCGCTGTACGTGACCGGGTGTATACGCACTGGGTTCAGCTTCCGATGTGCTTGTGCACCAGGTTCTTTGAAGATTCAGAAATCGACTCTCATACCGTACCGCTTCCGCTCGGCGCTTTCAGGGGCGCTGTGAATCGCAGCAACAGGACACCTCTCGCGGGCAGTTTGCACTTCGGAGAAATTGATTGACAGTCAATGGATTTCGTCTAATCGCGCCAAGGTTGTGGCGCCGATCCAGAAATCGACGAAGGCGTTGCTCTGGCGCGCAGCATCGTCAGCCACTAAAATCCAGTCCTCGCCGCGATCACGCGTGGCCTGTCGGTCGGGCGTGATCGCCTGAGCAGGCACCAACGCATCCACAATGATGTCGCATGTCAAAGAGGCTAGTTGGTAGGCTCTATTACACCCCGGCCTGGAAACTATCCAGCTTGGCTACGGGGTATGCAGATGTAGATCCTCGCACGAGTAAATCAGGCGGTACTGGGTCTACCGGGGTACTGCCCAGGTTCCCAGGCTCGCGGACACATAGCGGTGGGGAACAAATCAGTGTCATCGTCGGACGATCTCGATTTCAGCAACGCCCAATGTGGACTGTCGAACGCTGACATCCCGACACAGTCGGGTCTGTTCCCTCTTTCTGCTGCTCAACGCGGTATATGGTTCGCGCAGCATCTCCTCGATGATGTTCCGATCGCGATTTCTCAGTACGTGGAGTTCACCGATCTCGATCTCGACGTCGACCTGCTGGTGGAGAGCGCGCTCATCGCGACACGCGAACTCGGAACCGGCATGCTACGGATCGTCGAGAGAGATGGTGAACCGTACCAGCTGATCGACGAGTCGCTCAGACCCGAGTGGATCCACCGTGATTTTCGGTCCGAAGAAGATCCATGCGCGGCCGCCCACGCGTGGATGCGGGCCGAATGCAGCACACCGATCGACCTGCTGCGCGATCGGCTGATCTGCTCCGCAACCCTCCGCCTTGCCGACAACCACTACTACTTGTACTCGCGAATCCACCACATCGCGCTCGATGGCTTCGGCGCAATGACGTTCATGAACCGGACTGCGGAGTTGTATGCGGCAAGGGTAGAGGGACGCGATCCGGCGAGGTTCCGGGCCAATTCACTTCGTGAAATCGTCGAGGACGAGCATCGATACCGCACATCCAGCAGATTCGAGAAGGATCGCCAGTATTGGTCCGAGCGTAGCCACGACTTCCCGGATCCGATCAGTCTTGCAGGATGGTCGGCATCCCCCAGACTGCCTGCCCGGGTGATCAGCGCACCATTTCCGTGCGCCACGGAAGTTTCCGTGCAGCGGCTACTGGCCCGGCAACCGGGTTCGATGTTCGCTACCGTGGCGGTGGCCGCGGTGGCGGCGTTCTTGTCCCGCCTTACCGGCGAGGACGATGTCGTGCTGAGTCTGCCGGTCTCGGCTCGCACGACCGCGAGACTGCGCAACTCCGGTGGCATGGTCGCTAACGTGGTGCCGATCCGTCTACCGGTACGAGACGAAACGACGGTTGCCGATCTGATGCGGTCCGCGCAACTCGAGTTGACGGGTGCGCTGCGCCATCAGCGGTACCGGCACGAGGACATTCGGCGGGACGCCGGGATCGGCGGTGGCCATCGGGGCCTCTTCGGTCCGTCGATCAACATCATGCTGTTCGAGAACGAGTTTCGAGTCGGTGACTCGGTCGGCCGCTTCAACGTGTTGGGTACCGGTCCCGTCGAAGATCTGACGGTGAATCTGTACCCCAGCATCACGGGCCAGGTGGCGCAGATCGACTTCGAGGCCAATCCGAACCTGTACACCGAGGAGCAGTTGCGTGGACACCACACGCGATTCCTCCAATTCCTGGCCGTCTTCGCTGATGCGCCGGCCGATCGCCGGATCGGCGACCTCGCGATCCTGAACGAGGACGAGGTCGCGCATCTGGTCCCTGCAGGGGGGCCAGAGCCTGAACCGGTGCGTCTGCTGCCCGATCTGCTGGCGGAAGGTGTGGCTGCGGCCCCGGAGGGTATCGCGATCCGTGCATCGGGCACCGAGATCACCTACCGGGATCTCGACGCCCGTTCCAACCGCTTGGCACGGTTGCTCATCGCGCATGGTGCCGGCCCGGAGACCTATGTAGCGTTGTGCCTGCCGCGATCGACGGAGTCGTTGCTTGCGTTCTGGGCAGTTGCCAAGGCGGGCGCCGCCGTCGTGCCGATCGACCCGAATCTGCCGACCGACCTGATCGCTCACATACTCACCGATTCGGGTGCACTCGTGGGTATCGCCCTGGCTGAGCTGGTCGTGGATCTTCCCGACACCACACACTGGATCACTCTCGACACCGAAGCAACCATCCGGCAGTGTGCGCGTCTGACGGACGCGCAGATCATGGATGCGGAGCGCACTTCGGTGTTGCGACCGGACAACACGGCGTACATGATCCATTCGTCGGGTTCGACCGGTGTACCGAAAGGCGTCCTGGTCACACATGCCGGGTTGGCGAATTCAGCGGCCGCCGCTCGCCCGGAACTCGGTGTCACCGCGCATTCGCGGGTGTTGTGCTTCTCGTCGGCGAGCTTCGATGCCTCCTTGTTCGAGATGATCCCGGCGTTCAGCGCCGGTGCCACCATGGTCGTCGTCCCACCCGAAGTGCGCGGCGGGAACGAACTGAACGACCTCCTGCGAAATGAGATGGTGACACACATCATTTCGGCTGCTACGGCACCGAACACCGTCGACCCACGGGCGCTCGTGCATCTCGAGACGGTGGTAGTGGGCGCGGATCTGTGCACACCAGATCTCATTGATCGGTTCGGCGTGGTGTGCCGGTTCACCAACAGCTACGGGCCCACCGAAATGACGATAGTCGCGACCGTCGGCGAACCGCTGTCGCCGGGTAGTCCGATTACCATCGGCCAGCCAGTCCAGGGTGTGAGCGCCGTTGTGTTGGACCGTAGGCTGCAGCCGGTCCCAGTGGGGGTGGTGGGCGAGCTCTACCTGGCCGGGCCTGGACTGGCGCGCGGGTATCACGACGGTCGGGGGTTGACGGCGGAACAGTTCGTGGCCAACCCATTCGGGGAACCGGGGCAGCGTCTCTACCGTAGTGGTGACGAGGCGCGCTGGGTCCGTCCGCCCGGCGCCGAGGGATATTCGCTCGAGCTCATCGGCCGATCCGACTACTGGACGGGTGCGTTGGTGGGTTTGCCGGATGTGTTGGGGTTGCCGACGGATCGGCCGCGGCCTGCGGTGCGGTCGGGTGCTGGTGGTTGTGTCGAGTTCGTGGTGTCGGCGGTGACGGCGGGGCGGGTGCAGTCGTGGGCGCAGGAGCGGGGGGCGACTGCGTTCATGGTGGTGCATGCGGCGTTGTCGGTGGTGTTGGCGAAATTGAGTGGTAGTACCGATATCGCGGTGGGGTCGGCGGTCGCGGGCCGGGGTGAGGCGGCGCTCGATGATCTGGTGGGGAGGTTCGTGAACACTGTGGTGTTGCGGGTCGAGTGTGATCCGGACCTGTCGTTCACGGAGTTGGTCGAGCGGGTGCGGGAGCGGGACCTCGAGGCGTTCGCACATGCGGATATGCCGTTCGAGCGGTTGGTGGAGAGGTTGAATCCGGTTCGGTCGCAGTCGTTCTCGCCTCTGTTTCAGGTGATGTTGGCGTTTCAGAATTACGCCCAGTCGCGGGTGGAGTTGCCGGGGTTGACGGTGTCACCGGTTCAGGCGGATTGGGCGGCGGTACCGCTCGATTTGTCGATGTCGGTCGGTGAGGCGAACGACGGCGGGTACGAGGGGACGCTCGAGTACGCGACAGACATCTTCGATCCGGGGACGGCGGCGCAGATCGGGGAGCGGTTCGTGCGGGTGCTCGAGGCGGTTGTCGACGACCCATCGATTCTGGTCAGAGATGTTTCGGTCCTCGGCGCCTCCGAACGGGCGTCGGTGCTCGATACCTGGAACGACAGCGGTCGTGTGGTGCCGGAGAGGTTGCTGCTCGACGGGTTCGCTGAGCAGGTGGTGCGGGCTCCGGATGCGGTGGCGGTGGTGTTCGAGGGCGAGTCGTTGACGTATGCGCAGTTCGATGCGCGGGTGAATCGGTTGGCGCGGTATCTGATCGATGCCGGGGTGGGTCCGGAGTCGTTGGTGGCGGTCGGGATGCGCCGGTCGCTGGACATGGTGATCGTTCAATACGCGGTAGTCGAGGCCGGTGGTGGGTATGTGCCGATCGACCCGAACCAGCCCCGCGAACGCAACGACCATGTGCTCGAGATGGCGGATTCGGTGTTGGTGCTGACCACTGCGGCCGATCGTGGTGTGCTCCCGGTGGGGTCGGAGATTGTCGAGGTCGACGGTCTGGATGTGTCGGGGTATTCGTCTGCGCCGGTGACGGATACGGATCGGCGTGCTCCGTTGCGGCCGGAGAATGTGGCGTATGTGCTCTTCACCTCTGGGTCGACCGGTCGTCCGAAGGGGGTGGCGGTCAGTCACCGGGCGATCGCCAATCAATTGTCGTGGATGGTCTCCGAATACGGCTTCACCGACTCCGATGTGGTGGTATCGAAGATTCCGGTGACATTCGATGCTTCTTTGTTGGAGTTGTTTCTGCCGTTGACTGTCGGCGCCCGGCTGGTCATCGCCCGGTCGGATGGGCATCGTAATCCGGAATACCTGCTGTCACTGATCGAAGATGCCGGTGTCACGGTGGCGGCGTTTGTGCCGTCGATGCTTGGCACGTTGCTGGCCGACCCCGCCGTGCAGATACCTGCCTCGTTGCGGTTGGTGTATGTCGGCGGCGAGGAATTGCCGGCGGAGCTGTTCGGGCGGCTGGCGGCGAAGTCGGATGCACGCCTGGACAACATGTACGGGCCGACCGAGGCTGCGGTCACCGTGACGTCCTACCGGTGTGACGACCGGGACGTGGCCACCGTGCCGATCGGTGCACCGGTGTGGAACACCCAAACGTATGCGCTCGATGCCCGTTTGCACCCGGTGGCTGTCGGGGTGGCGGGGGAGTTGTATCTGGGTGGGGTCCAGTTGTCTCGCGGGTATCAGGGCAGGGCGGATTTGACGGCGGAGCGATTCGTGGCAGATCCGTTCGGTGATCCGGGCACACGGCTGTATCGCACCGGGGATTTGGTGCGGTGGAATCGGGATGGGAATCTCGAGTTTTTGGGGCGCACCGATTTTCAGGTGAAGGTGCGGGGGCTACGGATCGAGTTGGGGGAGATCGAGTCGGCACTGGTGGCCGAGGATGCGGTCTCTCAGGCTGTGGCGGCGGTACACGAAAATGACCTCGGACAGCAGCTCGTCGGGTATGTGGTGCCGGAGAGCGGCCAATCGGTGGACACGGAGGCGGTGCGGGAAGCCGTCGGGCGGTCGCTGCCCGCCTACATGGTTCCGGCGGTCCTGATGGTCCTCGACGAGTTCCCGTTGACCCCCAGCGGGAAGGTGGATCGGAAGGCGTTGCCGGCGCCGCGGTGGAAGTCCCGTGAGTTCCGGGCGCCGACGACTACGGTTCAGGAGATTGTTGCCGGGGTGTTCGCCGAGGTGCTCGGTGTTCAGCGGGTCGGGCTCGACGACGACTTCTTCGCGCTCGGCGGGAATTCGTTGATCGCAACCCGGGTGATGGCCCGGGTGGGTGCGGCGTTGGACGCGCGGGTGCCGGTGCGGGTGATTTTCGAGGCGCCGACGGTGGAGGCGTTGGCGGTGCGGGTCGAGCGGTATGCCGGTGAGGGTGGGCGTCCGGTACTCGAGGCGAGTCCACGGCCGGATCGGGTGCCGTTGTCGTTGGCGCAGCAGCGGATGTGGTTTTTGAACCAGTTCGATCCGGAGTCGGCGGTGTACAACATTCCGGTGGCGATCCGACTGTCGGGTGACTTGGATGTGGCGGCCTTGGATGCCGCGGTGGCCGATGTGCTCGTTCGGCACGAGGCGTTGCGAACGGTGTTCCCGGATTCGGAGCAGGGGCCGTCGCAGGTGGTGGTGCCGGTTTCGCGGGTGCCGGTGGATCTGACGCCGGTCCCGGTGACGGCGGAGGAGGCCGATGAGCGGATCGCAGCGTTGGTGGGTTTCGGGTTCGATGTGACCGCTGAGGTGCCGGTGCGTGGGGCGTTGTTGCGGTTCTCGGAGTCCGAGTACGTGCTGGCCATGGTGGCGCACCATATTTGCGCGGATGGGTTGTCGACCGCGCCGATGGCGCGGGATGTGATGGTGGCGTATGCGGCCCGTCGTGCCGGACGCGAGCCGGGGTGGGCGCCGTTGCCGGTGCAGTACGCCGACTACACACTCTGGCAGCGGGAGCTTCTCGGGTCGGAGGATGATCCGGAATCGCTGGCCAGCCGGCAGATCGACTACTGGACGGGTGCGTTGGCGGGGTTGCCGGATGTGTTGGGGTTGCCGACGGATCGGCCGCGGCCTGCGGTCCGGTCGGGTGGTGGTGGTTGTGTCGAGTTCGTGGTGTCGGCGGCCACGGTGGGGCGGGTGCAGGCTTGGGCGCAGGATCGGGGGGTGACCCCGTTCATAATGCTGCATGCCGTGCTGTCGGTGGTGTTGGCGAAATTGAGTGGCAGCACCGATATCGCGGTGGGGTCGGCGGTCGCGGGCCGGGGTGAGGCGGCGCTCGATGATCTGGTGGGGATGTTCGTGAACACGGTGGTGTTGCGGGTCGAGTGTGATCCGGATCTGTCGTTCACCGAACTGGTCGATCGGGTGCGGGAGCGGGATCTCGAGGCGTTCGCGCATGCGGATGTGCCGTTCGAGCGGTTGGTGGAGAAGCTGAACCCGACACGGTCGCAGTCGTTCTCGCCTCTGTTTCAGGTGATGTTGGCGTTCCAGAATTACACCCCGTCGGCCGTGGAGCTGCCGGGGCTGACGGTGTCGCCGGTTCAGGTGGAGTGGACGGCGGCGCCGTTCGATTTGTCGATGACTTTTGGTGAGGCGGCTGACGGCGGGTATGAGGGGTCGTTGGTGTACGCGACGGACATCTTCGATGCGGGGACGGCGGCGCAGATCGGGGAGCGGTTCGTGCGGGTGCTCGAGGCGGTTGTCAATGATCCATCGGTTCTGGTGGGAGATGTTTCGGTCCTCGATGCCTCCGAGCGGGCGTCGGTGCTCGATGCCTGGAACGACACCGGCCAACCGGTGCCGGAGGGGTTGTTGCTCGACGGGTTCGCCGAGCAGGTGGCGCGGACACCGGATGCGGTGGCGGTGGCATTCGAGGGGCAGTCGTTGACGTATGCGCAGTTCGATGCGCGGGTGAACCGGTTGGCGCGGTTGCTGATCGATGCCGGGGTGGGCCCGGAGTCGTTGGTGGCGGTCGGGATGCGTCGGTCGTTGGAGATGGTGGTCGGGATCTATGCGGTGCTGCGGGCCGGTGGTGGGTATGTGCCGATCGACCCGGACCAGCCTGGTGAACGTATTGACTATGTGCTCGATACCGCGGCACCGGTGTGCGTGTTGTCGACTTCCCAGGACGGTGTGGCTGTGTCCGGGCATCCCGTGGTGAACATCGATGCGGTGGATGTGTCGGGGTATTCAGCTGCACGGGTGACCGAGTCCGAGTTGCTCGGGCCGGTTCGGCCGGAGAACACGGCGTACGTGATCTTCACGTCCGGGTCGACCGGGCGCCCGAAGGGGGTGGCTGTCAGTCACCGCGCGGGCGTCAACCAGTTGTCGTGGATGATCGCCGAATACGCCTTCACCGACTCCGACGCGATGGTGCAGAAGACTCCGGTCACGTTCGATCCGTCGGTGTTGGAGTTGTTCCTGCCGTTGGCCATCGGTGCCCGGCTGGTCATCGCTCGGCCGGATGGGCATCGTGATCCGGAGTACCTGCTGTCGCTGATCGCGGACGAGGGTGTGACCGCTACTGTGTTCGTGCCGTCGGTACTGGGGACGCTGCTGGCCGATCCTGAGGTGCGGATCCCCGAGTCGTTGCGGTTGGTGTATGTCGGTGGCGAGGAACTGTCGGCGGAGTTGTTCGGGCGTCTGGCAGCGAAGTCGGATGCACGCTTGGACAACATGTACGGGCCGACCGAGGCCGCGGTCACCGTGACGTCCTACCGGTGTGAGAACCAGGATCTGCCGACGGTGCCGATCGGTGCACCGGTGTGGAACACCCGATCGTATGTGCTCGATGCCCGTTTGCAATCGGTTCCGCCCGGGGTGGCGGGGGAGTTGTATCTAGGTGGGGTGCAGGTGGCCCGCGGCTACCAGGGTCGGGCGGATTTGACGGCGGAGCGGTTCGTGGCGGATCCGTTCGGTGGGCCGGGTGCGCGGTTGTATCGGACGGGCGATTTGGTGCGGTGGAGTCGAGAGGGGAATCTCGAGTTCTTGGGGCGCACCGATTTTCAGGTGAAGGTGCGGGGTCTGCGGATCGAGTTGGGGGAGATCGAGTCGGCGCTGACGGCGCTGGACGAGGTCGCGCAGGCCGTGGTGGTCGTGCACGAGGGCGACGTCGGTCGGCAACTGGTCGGGTATGTGGTGCCGGCTGCGGGGTGCACGGTCGAGGTCGAGGCGCTGCGCGAGGCCGCCGGGCGGTCGCTGCCAGCCTATATGGTGCCGGATGCGTTGATGGTCCTCGACGAGTTCCCGCTGGGCCCCAGCGAGAAGGTGGATCGGAAGGCGTTGCCGGCGCCGGTGTGGGCACCTCGTGAGTTCCGGGCGCCGACGACTCCCGTCCAGCAGATCGTGGCCGGCGTATTCGCGGACGTCCTCGGTGTCGAGCGGGTCGGGCTCGATGATGACTTCTTCGCCCTGGGCGGTAATTCGCTGGCCGCGACCAGGGTGACGTCCCGGTTGGGCAGCGAACTCGACATGACCGTGCAGTTGCAGTGGTTGTTCTCGGATCCCACGGTGGAAGCACTGGCCGGCCGGATCGTCGCCGGTGTCGAGGGTGCGGCAGGTGAGGGCTTCAGCTCGGTTCTTCCCATCCGGGAGTCCGGTGCGGCGACGCCGCTGTTCTGCATACACCCCATAGTCGGATTGTCTTGGTGCTATGCGGGTCTAGCCCAGCGCCTCGACGGAGACGTGCCGATCTACGGAGTCCAGAGCCCTGCGCTCGTCGACGAGGGCTTCGTGCCCGAGTCGCTCGAGGAACTCGCGGAGCGGTACACCAGCGAGATCCGTGCGGTTCAGCCGGCCGGTCCGTATCGGCTGCTCGGCTGGTCGTTGGGCGGCGTGATTGCGCATGCGATGGCGATCCAACTTCAGGCGGTGGGCGAGCGGGTGGAGTTGTTGGCCATGATGGACAGCTTCGTCGGCTCGACCGGGGCGGGGGACGGATCCCTGAAGAGCATCACCATGAGCGACCTGCTTGGCGGATTCGGTGAAGAACAGGGCGTAGCGGGTTCTACCCTCTCGGACCTGAGTGTCGAAGCCGTTACCACCGAATTGGCTGGGCTGACTGGGCAATCCGTCGAACGAGCCGAACAGGTCGTGGGGCGGATCCTGTCGACGGCGGAACGCAACTCCCGGTTGATGTTCGAATATTGCCCGGAACGCTTCGATGGCGACATCGTGTTCTTCACCGCGATGGCTGACGATCACACCGGGAGCCGGGCCGCACGGGAATGGGACGGGGCCGTGACCGGACAGGTGCACAACCACCCGGTGCCGGCGACGCATTGGCGGATGACCGCCCCCGGCGCACTGGCCGTCGAATGCCCGATCTTGAGTGATGTCATGGGCGACGGAAAACGGCCGGAGTAATCGTGGACAGCGCTCCCTCGAGAGCCGAGTTCGACCCTCACGGCCACTCCCGTCGGGGGACACCTTCATCGCGCCGCCCGTACCTTGCTTCGACAAGCGCCCACGCGACGGGACAGATCCCCCTAGACTCGCATTCGTGCATCACACAGAGGAGGAATTCAACGGGGTGCAGGGCACCCGCATCGTGTACGACGTATGGCGTCCGGAGGGTCCACCGACGGGAATCCTGCTGCTCGCACACGGGATTGGCGAGCACGCACGCCGGTACGACCACGTCGTCGACCGTCTGGTAGGCCTGGGTCTGGTGGTGTACGCCCCCGATCACCGGGGGCACGGACGTTCGGGCGGTAAGCGGATCGAACTACGCGACTGGTCCGAATTCATCGACGATCTACACCGCCTGTCCGCGATCGCGGCAGCCCAGAATCCGGGACTGCCGCGGTTCCTGCTGGGACACAGCATGGGTGGGGCGATCGCGCTGACCTACGCCCTCGACCACGGCGAGGAGCTGGAGGGGCTGATTCTGTCCGCGCCGGCGATCGAGTTGGTAACCAAGAAGCCGAAGTTCGTGATCGAACTCGGCAAGATAGTGGGGCGGTTCGCGCCCGGCATCCCGGTCGAGACCCTAGACGTGAAGGCGGTCTGCCGTGACCCGGCGGTGGTCGCGGCATACGAGTCCGACCCCCTCGTGTACCACGGAAAGGTCAAGGCCGGTATCGCTCGCGGTCTCGTCATCGCGGCCGAGAGTTTTCCCGAGCGGGTACCGTCGCTGACCATGCCGACGCTGGTCCTGCACGGCACCGACGACCGTGTCGTCGACATCTCCGGCAGCCGGATGATCGCTGAGCGGGCCGGGACGCAGGACATGACGTTGAAGACGTACGACGGACTGTTCCACGAGGTGTTCAACGAGCCCGAACAGGAGAAGGTGCTCGACGATCTCGTCGATTGGCTCCGTCCGCGTCTGAAGTGACGTGATCTCGCAAAACAACCTTTCCTGCAAACGCACTTGCCTCCGGACGGGGTGGCGGCTGGGGTCGGTGGAAAAAAAAAATTCGTCGGCCCTGTCCATTCGTGGCCTTCTCGTTCGTCGTCATGGTGTACCGCAACTGCAACGAGAAACTCTCGAGGAGGAGACGATCATGAAGTACATGCTGCTGATCAACGCCGAGTCCACCGCCGACGTCACCGATGGCCCCACGATGGAAGAGTGGAGGGTCTATGACAAGGAGGTCATGGACGCCGGGATCTTCGTCTCGGGGGAGGGGTTGGCCGATCTGACCACGGCCACCAGCATTCAGGTGGGGCCGGACGGCGAACGTACCGTCACCACCGACGGGCCGTTCGCCGAGACCCGCGAGGTGCTGGGCGGCTTCTACGTCATCGACGTGCCCAACCTCGACGTAGCACTCGACTGGGCGGCGCGGTGCCCGGGATCACGCGACGGTGGCCGGATCGTGATCCGCCCGGTCGCCGACTTCGAGAACTGACATCCGATGGCTGTGGCGGGCAGCGGCCGCGGACCCGACGCGGAGTCGTCCGTGGAGGCGGTCTTCCGAGAGGAACGCGGCCGACTGCTCGCCGCCCTGGTCAGCCGGTTCGGGGACCTCGACCTGGCTGAGGAGGTGACGTCGGAGGCAGTCGAGGCGGCTCTACGGCACTGGCCGGTGGACGGAGTACCGTCCAAGCCCGGCGCCTGGCTGTTGACCACAGCGCGTCGTCGGGCCGTCGATCGACTGCGCCGTGACCAGGTCCTCGCGGCGCGGATAGCGACCTTGCAGGTGGAGGCGGATCGCGCCGACCCCGCTCCGCCCGCGGATATTGGTGGCGACCTCCCAGACGAGCGTCTACAGCTGTTCTTCACGTGTGCGCACCCTGCGCTGTCGGCGGAGGACCGCACCGCCCTTACCCTGCGCTGCCTCGCCGACCTCACGACACCCGAGGTTGCGCGCGCGTTCCTCGTGTCGCCTGCCACGATGGCGAAACGAATAGTGCGGGCCAAGAATAGGATTCGGGCGAACCGGATCCCGTTCCGGGTGCCGGGGCCCGACGAACTCCCACAGCGCCTGTCGGGTGTGCTGCAAGTCCTGTACTCGATCTTCACCGAGGGGTACGCCGCCAGCGGTGGGCCACAACTGCAACGCCTCGACGTCGCCGAGGAAGCGATCAGGCTGACGCGGGTCCTGTATCGGCTGCTGCCCGACGAACGTGAGATCGCCGGGCTCCTGGCGCTCATGCTGCTCGTCCATGCCCGCCGCGGTGCTCGTACGGCTCCTGGCGGCGGGTTGGTGCTGCTCGATGATCAAGATCGCACCGAGTGGGACCATCCGATGATCGAGGAGGGGACCGCGCTGGTGCTGGTCGCCCTCACCGGCGGCCCACCCGGCGCCTACGGAGTGCAGGCCGCGATCGCGGCGCTGCACGACGAGGCTGCCGACGTCGCGAGCACCGACTGGCCGCAGATCGTGGCCCTGTACGACGTCCTGCTGCGAATAGCGCCGTCACCGATCGTGATACTCAACCGAGCGGTCGCGATCGCGATGCGTGACGGTCCAGAGGCCGGCCTCGCGCTCCTCGACGATCTCGCCGACAACCCGCTGCTGCGCTCGCACCACCCGTATCCGGCGGCACGAGCGGAACTACTGCGCCGTCTCGGGCGCAGGAGGGAGGCCGCCGATGCCTACCGGCGCGCGCTCGACCTGGTTGGGACCGAACCGGAGCGCGAGCATCTTCGGCAACGACTCGGTGAGACCGAGCTGTAGTGCCGAGTCCGCAGTAGTGCCTAGGCCATGCGAATCGCCCTGCTAGAACGTGTGCGGGTGCGCCTTCTCGTAGGCGGCCTTCTCGGCGTGGTAGCGGGCGACCTTCTTGGGATTCTCGAGATCCGGTGAGAGTCCGTGCCTTTCGAGGCGGCGTCGACGGTTCTGCTCCATGTAGGCGGCCGCGAAGAACAGGGCGAGGAACAGGCCGAGGAGAACCATCGACCCGCGAAGCCACACCGGTCCGGGGAACAGGAAGAACGCCGCGAAGATCGGGATGAACGGCACCATGGAGCGCACCATGTGGCGGGGGATGGCCCAGTCCCCGATGAGGTCGTTGCGGACCCAGTCCTGCATCGCGTCGGGGAGCTTGCGGCCGCACGCGTAGCCGATCCACTGCAACGGGTTGGGGCGCCGACGGACCGTGTTTTGGGTGGTCATGGGGTGTGTGCCTGTTCCTGATCCGAAGGGGCGGTTCATTCGCTGAGGGCGCCGGCGCGCAGGGCCGCGGCGTTCACGCGGGTGAGGACGGAATGAAGTTCTTCGAGTTCGGCGAGACTGACACCCAGGCGCTGTACGACGGCGCCGGGAATGCGTTCGGCTTGGGTGCGCAGGGCCTTGCCGGAGTCGGTGAGCTCGACGATCAGCTGCCGTTCGTCAGCGGCACTGCGGGTGCGGGTTATCAGCCCGCTCGACTCGAGTCGTTTGAGGAGCGGGGACAGGGTGGGCGAGTCGAGTTGGAGGGCCTGCCCGATCTCCTTGACCGACATCGGTGCATCCCCCCACAGCGCGAGCATGACGAGATATTGCGGGTGCGTCAGCCCCATGGGCTCCAGGAGGGGGCGGTAGACCGCAAGTACCGCCCGATTGGCGACCGCTAATGCGAAGCACAGCTGGCGATCCAGCGCCAAGGGGTCGACGTCGCCCCAGTCGATTTCCGGTTCGGTGATGTCTGCGCTCACGGAAATGAAGAATACACGATTAAGTAGTGCACTAACTAAATGTTGTCGAGAACTCCCGTCGATCGGTGTGTGGACCGCGCCATCTGGTGGTCCACGTCGGCTACGGCGGGTTGTGTGAGCTGGTGGGGCTGTAGGCCGCGAGAAAGACGCGGACGGCTTCACGGATCAGCACGTCGCGGTCAGGTTTGGGTGTGATGGGCTCGCCCGCCACCAGCACCGGGTAGAACAGCGCTCCCTTGGTGAGCGCAGTGAATAGCGACGCAGCCTCCGCCGGAGACCTCACGTCCAGGATGTCGGCGTCGTCGAGATCGGCGAGCCACCGCTCCATGGCTCCGAAGTCGAACTCTCCTAAGAGGTTCTGGGCCCATTCGGGTCGCCGGATGCCCTCAGCCGAGGCCGCCCGCATTAGCCCCACAGTCTCGTCCGCCAGCAGCCAGTCCAGCCGGTTTCGCGACCACTCGAACATAGCCTCGCCGACCTCTTCGACGGACCGTGCCGGCGCCAGCTCAGCGCCGTGTGATCTCACAATCACGTCGCTGATCAGGGTCTCGAACAGCGCCGTTTTGGAACCGAAGTGCGCGTACACCGTCGGCTTGGTGACGGCCGCCTCGGTCGCGACCTTATCCATCGAGACTTGGGCGTAGCCGGCCGCCCCGAACAGCCGAGTTGCAGCGCGCACGATCGTCGCTCGTGTGCGTTCCGCCCGTGGTGACGACAACGGATGTCGTGGCACACTCACTCGTATTCGCCTTCTTGGTGACGTGAGACGCCGGCAGGTAGCCGTCGACAGGTCGCCGAGAGCAAAGAGACCCGAGGAGAGTTCGACGGTGACAGATACCGGCATTGTGGCAGCGGACGCTAGCTTGGCGCAGCTCTTGGAGGCGCGGATCAGTTGCAGGGCGTTCCTACCTGATCGAGTGCCACGCGATGTGATCGAGAGAATTCTGGAACTCGCGCAGCAGACGCCGTCGTGGTGCAACACTCAACCGTGGCAAGTTGCGATCACCGAAGGTGAGGGTACAGAGCGGTTCCGTTCGGGCCTGTCCGAGTACGTGATCGCAAACCCGCAGGAGCCGGATTTCGACTTCCCCCGTGAGTATCGGGGTGAGTACAAGCTGCGTCGGCGGGAGTGCGCGATGCAACTGTATTCCAGTGTCGGCATCGCCGCAGGTGACCGTGCTGCCTCGGCTGCGCAGACGATGAAGAACTTCACCCTGTTCGACGCGCCACACGTAGCGATCATCACCACGGACGAGGCGCTCGGCACTTATGGTGCCATCGATTGCGGTCTGTACGTCCAGACGTTCCTCCTTGCCGCTCAGAGTCTCGGGGTAGCAACCATTCCCCAGGCAGCGCTGGCCGGCAGTTCACCGTTCATTCGTGACTTCTTCTCACTCGAAGAGGGCCGCAGAGTCGTCTGCTCCATCTCCTTCGGCTATCCGGAGGTCGAAAATCCTGTCAACGGATTCCGTACAGCCAGGGAATCGGTCGAGAACGTCGTTCAGTGGGCGTCTGACTGACGTGCTCGACTCCCAAATGCTCGACCGCGACGCCCTGTTCTCCCGACTGCGCCGTCGACCCGACATCGAGGCCCCCAATCTGGTGGCTGTCGACGCAGCCGATCGGCTGATCCTCGACGAATCGGCGGCGGCGCTGTCACAGGCGCGAGAAGGGGCGGTCGCGGTGATCGGTGACCGCTACGGAGCCCTCACCCTTGGTGCCGCGGTGGCCCATGGTTCCACCGGAATCCGAGTGCACCAGGATTTGCTGACCGGCGAATTGGCGCTGGCCAAGAACGCAGACACCGTCGGACTTGCAGACCGCTACCGACCGTGCGCGCTGGGCAGGGAATTGCTGGCAGGAGTCAGTGTGGTGCTGATGCAGTTACCTCGAAGCTTGAGCGAACTCACCGAGATCGCCGAGGCGATCGCCCGCCACGCCGATTCGTCCGTCGTGGTTTACGCCGGCGGTCGCGACAAGCACATCTCGCCCACCATGAACGACGTGCTCGGGCGCTCCTTCGGAACGGTCAGGGCGACTCTCGGCAGGCAGAAGTCGCGGGTGCTGATCGCGAGCGATCCCCTCGAAGTGTCGGCTCCGACCTACCCGGTCACCGAGCACATCGCCGAGATCGGGCTTGACGTGATCTCACACGGTGCAGCATTTGCCGGGTCAAAGCTGGACATCGGGACCCGCTACCTCCTCAAGTACCTGCCACGTGTGAACCCACGGGCGCGCACGGCCGTCGACCTCGGCTGCGGCACCGGCATCCTCGCCGCTAGTCTTGCCCGATCTCTCCCCGAGGTCTCCGTGATCGCAACCGATCAGTCGGCGGCGGCGGTTGCATCGGCCGCCGCGACTGCACGGGCCAACGGCTTCGGCGACCGGGTGAGCACACTGCGTGACGACGCCATGTCCACAATCGAGACTGCGAGCCAGGACATCATCCTGTGCAATCCGCCGTTCCACGTCGGTGCGGCCGTCCACACCGGAGTCGCAGAGAAGATGTTCGCCGAGGCAGGCCGGGTACTCCGGCCAGGAGGTGAGATGTGGACCGTCTACAACTCGCATCTCGGATACCGGGGCATGTTGCGCCGACTTGTCGGGCCGACAGACGTCGTAGGCAGGATCCGCAAGTTCACCGTCACGAGATCCGTGGTCTGACGGCCGACATCAGATCTGGCCGCCGGCATTAGAACAGTTGTTTGGCGGGCGACACCAGTGCACCGGTAGAGTCCGGTTTGTCCCACCTCAGTGACGGTTGGGAACTCGCGGCGGGGTGCCGGACGTTAAGACCTACGAGAGATCGGATCCACCCGGCGAGCCATGAGAAGGGATAAACACGGTGCGCACCACCAGTAACCCGGTGTTCCGTAATCTGCCCAAGCAAGAGGGCAGCGGCGGATACGCCTCGTTCGGATCTGCGACGGGCGGTTCCGCGCAGGCCACTCAGCAGTTCGGCCAGCCACAATACGCTCAGGCCGAACCGTATCGGACAGGTCCCGACTATCGGTCGATGACCATCGACGACGTCGTCACCAAGACGGGAGTCACGCTCGGCGTGCTTTCGGTGACGGCGATCATTTCGTACTTCCTCGTGAGCAACGACACTGGCCTGGCCGTGCCATTCGTGATCGGTGGCGGTCTGGTCGGGTTGGTGCTGGTCCTCGTGGCGACGTTCGGCCGCAAGATGGACAATCCGGCCATCGTCCTCTCCTACGCTGTCGTGGAGGGCCTGTTCCTGGGCGCGCTGTCGTTCATGTTCACCGACATCACGTTCGGTGGCGTCGGTGGATCGGCAATGATCGCCCAGGCCGTGCTCGGCACGTTCGGCGTGTTCTTCGGAATGCTCGTCGTCTACAAGACCGGCGCCATCCGGGTCACGCCCCGGCTCACGCGAATGGTCATCGGCGCCCTGATCGGTGTCGTCGTACTCGCCCTCGGCAACCTGGTTGCCAGCTTCTTCACCCCTGGCGGTCTCGGCCTGCGCGACGGTGGAACCCTCGCGATCATCTTCAGCCTGGTCGTCATCGGTGTGGCTGCGTTCAGTTTCTTGCTGGACTTCGACGCCGCAGACCAGTTGATCCGTGCTCAGGCGCCGGAAAAGGCGGCGTGGGGCGTGGCATTCGGCCTCACCATCACACTGGTGTGGCTGTACATCGAGATCCTCCGCCTGCTGAGCTACTTCAACAGCGACTAGCGATCTCGACTAGCAGTTTCACGCCAATGGCGACTCCCGGGAGCACGGGCAGATTCCAGGGATAGTCGCAACACGTGAACTGGAGATGCAATGCAGTGCCTTGCCGCGACTTCGGTCGCGGCAAGGCACTTTTGCTGTGGATCTGAATACCAGTGCTCCGACTGAGAAGCGACACGGAGCAGGCGTGGTGATTGATCATGGAGGACTTGCCGTATGGCCGATGTTGGATTTTCGTTGCGGGTAGCAACACGTGAAGACGCGGAGTTCCTCGTCGACATGCTGGTCGCCGCTGTGAACTGGGACTCCGCACGGAAGATGGTCAGCCGTGGCGAGGTCTTGGCTGATCGCAGGACGGCGCACTATGTCGAGGGGTGGCCCAAGGCGGATGATCTCGGTCTTGTCGCGGTCGACTCAGGTGGGCAGTCGGTCGGTGCGGTGTGGCTGCGCCTGTTCGACAGTGGCGATCCCGGGTACGGATTCGTTGCCGCGGACATCCCGGAACTGTCGATAGGAGTCGTCCCGTCATGGCGTGGCAAGGGAGTAGGGCGTGCGTTGTTGACGGCGATGGCCCGGCGAGCGACGGAATCCGGTTTCTCCCGGATCTGTCTGAGCGTCGAACGTGCAAATCGTGCACACGGCTTGTATGTCGATGAGGGTTTCACAACCGTGGAATCGGGGCCGGACTCCGACACCATGGTCAAGGTTCTTTCCCAACCCTGATGCAGCTGAAAACGAAGCGGTCGCCGCAACTCCCGAGAGACGGGTGTTGCGACGACCGCCGAGAGACGCCCTCCCTATCAGGGAGGTCATCTATCGCGAGGGGCTAGCTCAGGCGCTCGAGGACCATCGCCATGCCCTGCCCACCGCCGACGCACATGGTCTCGACACCGAAGGTCTTGTCATGCTCGCGCAGGTTGTTGAGCAGGGTGTTGGTGATGCGGGCACCGGTCATGCCGAACGGGTGCCCGAGGGCGATGGCGCCGCCCGAGACGTTCAGCTTCTCTTCGTCGATCTTCAGCTCACGCGCAGAACCGAGAACCTGGACCGCGAATGCTTCGTTGATCTCGAACAGGTCGATGTCCGAGATGCTCTTGCCCGCGATGGCGAGAGCCTTCTTGACCGCCTCGATCGGGCCGAGACCCATGATTTCGGGCGAAAGGCCGGACACGCCGGTGGACACGATGCGAGCCAGCGGCGTGAGGCCGAGTTCCTTCGCCTTCGTGTCGGACATGATGACCAGGGCGGCGGCGCCATCGTTGAGGGGGCAGGCGTTACCTGCGGTGACGGTGCCGTCGGGCCGGAACACAGGCTTCAACTGGCTCACGGCCTCGTACGTGGTGCCGGGGCGCGGGCCGTCGTCGGTGGAAACGACGGTGCCGTCGGGAAGGGTGACCGGTGTGATCTCGCGTTCGTAGAAGCCGTTCTTGATGGCATCCTCCGCGCGGTTCTGGGAGCGAACTCCCCAGCGGTCCTGGTCCTCCCTGGTGATTCCGGTAGCCGACGCTACGTTCTCAGCGGTCTGGCCCATAGCGATGTACACGTCGGGGAGTTGGCCGTCCTCGCGCGGATCTTTCCAGGGGATGCCACCCTCGGCGAGCTTTTCCGTCCGAGCCACCGCATCGGCGAAGAGCGGATTCTGGGTGTTCGGTAGACCGTCCGCGTTGCCGGTGACGAAGCTCGACACGGACTCGACGCCACCCGAGATGAATACATCACCCTCGCCGGCCTTGATCGCGTGCAGTGCCATGCGGGTGGTCTGCAGGGAGGACGAACAATAGCGGTTGACGGTGACACCGGGCAAGAAGTCGTAGCCCAGCTGGACCGCGACGACACGCGCAATGTTGAAGCCCGACTGTCCTGCCGGCTGGCCGCAGCCCAAGAGGAGGTCGTCGATTTCGGTCGGGTCCAGTTCGGGGACCTTCGCCAGGGCGGCGGAAACCATCTGTGCCGTCAGATCGTCGGGTCGGATGGTCTTGAGCGACCCCTTCATGGCACGGCCGATCGGTGAACGTACTGCTGAGACGATTACTGCCTCGGGCATTGAAAACTCCTTTGTCGTCTGGGGGTCCGCACGATGCTTCGACCTCCAGTTCTCATGGCCTCCCGACAACATACGTTGCCGGATGGCGGCGGTGACATCGCCGTCTCATTTGACGACTCAGCCCACTCCGATGCGGATGAAAAGTATTGAGTGACTGCATTTATTCCCGCAATAGTTCATGAGACTTCGCGGGCTGCCTCCATCTCGCGCTGATCGGAACCGGGATCCGAGTCCGCGACCTCGAGCGCCGCCGCGAGAACCGGCACGATCTGGATCGCCACGAGCTCGTAGCCCGCCGCCGAGGGATGAAAGCGGTCAGGGGAGAACATCCGGTCGGGTTCGGCGCGGAACTCGGGCGCCAGTAGGTCGGCCAGCGCTACCGGATGCCCGCCCGCTGCACGGGTCACGCTCGTCTGCGCGCGGGCCAGTCGCAGCGACCAGGTTGATACGACGGTGCGCAGGGGCTGCGGAATTGCGGTGACCACCCCGAGATCGGGGCACGTACCTACGACGACGGTGCAGCCGCGCTCACGAAGCCGCTCGACCGCCACACCGAGCCTGCGTGCCGATCGCCTGATCGAGCTCTTGGACGTCACGTCGTTGACGCCGATGAGGATCACCGCCGCGTCCGGCGGTGGCCCGGCCACGAACATCGCGTCCACCTGCCCGCTCAGGCCGCGGGAGGTGGCTCCTCCGATCGCCTTGGTGCTGAGACGGACTCGCCTCCCGGTCGCGTCGGCCAGTCGGCGTGCGATCTGTACGCCGGGGACGTGCTCAGCCGACAGGCAACCGACGCCTGCCGCCGAAGAGTCTCCGAAGATCATCAGGTGTAGGTCGTATGGCTGGTTCCGACGCCACCGCTCGGGCAGCGCTCCGCCCGGAACGTAGACACCGTCGGCTTCCGGGGGTTTCGCGACATTGCGCCCTATGACGTTCCTGGCCGTGGTGGCCTGCGACATCAGGTACCAGTGCGCTGCCCACGTGAACGTGCCTGCACCCAGACCCGCCACAACAGCAGTGGCACCGGCCTGCGCACCGGTCTGCCATATGCTCTTCGGCACTGGTCTCACCCCTCCGCTATGTGGCTCACCTCACGGTTGCAGCGGACCTATGTCCGTACCAATCTAGTCGGATCGCAGCGCTCGCGCCGGACGTCTGTGAGCATCCGATCATCGCGTCTGGGAACATGGAGCCATGCGCATCGCGGAACACGTTGTCGACCTGATCGGCAACACCCCTCTCGTCAAGCTCAACTCCGTCACCGGTGAGAACTTCGGGACCGTCGCAGCGAAGATCGAGTACCTCAATCCGGGTGGAAGCTCGAAGGATCGCATCGCGGTCAAGATGATCGACGCCGCCGAGGCGTCGGGGGAACTGAAGCCGGGCGGCACGATCGTCGAACCGACATCCGGGAACACCGGC
This sequence comes from Rhodococcus sp. NPDC049939, assembly GCF_040656415.1. Classification (NCBI taxonomy): domain Bacteria; kingdom Bacillati; phylum Actinomycetota; class Actinomycetes; order Mycobacteriales; family Nocardiaceae; genus Rhodococcus; species Rhodococcus sp. NPDC049939. Next base: position 670,020 of record NZ_JBFAMC010000001.1, read on the forward strand.
ATCGGCCTCGCGCTCGTGGCGCAGCAGCGCGGATACCGATGCGTGTTCGTGTGCCCCGACAAGGTCAGCGAAGACAAGCGCAACGTACTCAGAGCCTACGGCGCGGAGGTCGTGGTGTGCCCGACCGCCGTTGCCCCCGATCACCCCGACAGCTACTACACCGTTTCGGACAGGCTCGCCCGTGAGCTCCCCGGCGGCTGGAAGCCGAACCAGTACGCGAACCCGGGCGGTCCCGAAAGCCATTACGAGACCACGGGCCCCGAGATCTGGGCCGATACCGACGGCAAGGTCACCCACTTCGTCGCCGGCGTCGGCACAGGCGGAACCATCACCGGTACCGGCCGCTACCTCAAGGAGGTGTCCGGCGGCAAGGTAAAGATCATCGGAGCCGACCCCGAGGGATCGGTCTACTCCGGTGGAAGCGGTCGCCCGTACCTGGTGGAAGGCGTGGGCGAGGACTTCTGGCCCAGCGCCTACGACCCGTCGGTCCCGGACGAGATCATCGCCGTCTCCGACGCCGACTCGTTCGAGATGACCCGGCGCCTCGCGCGCGAGGAAGGCCTACTGGTCGGGGGCTCGTGCGGCATGGCCGTGGTTGCCGCACTCGAGGTAGCCAAGCGCGAGGGTCCCGACGCCGTGATCGTGGTCCTGCTCCCTGATGGTGGGCGTGGCTACTTGTCGAAGATCTTCAACGACGAGTGGATGGCGTCCTACGGCTTCCTCCGCAGCCGCCTCGACGGCGAAACTGGTGAGAAAACCGTCGGCGACGTGCTGCGCGGCAAGTCGGGTGAGCTGCCCGATCTCGTTCACACCCATCCGTCCGAGACACTGCGCGACGCGATCGAGATTCTCCGCGAGTACGGGGTGTCGCAGATGCCGGTCGTCGGGGCTGAGCCACCGGTCATGGCCGGTGAGGTCGCGGGCAGTGTGACCGAACGTGACCTGCTCAGTGCCGTGTTCGAGGGCCGTGCACATCTGGCGGACTCCGTCGAAAAGCACATGAGTGAGCCATTCCCCCTCATCGGCTCGGGCGAGCCCGTGTCTGCGGCCACCAAGGCACTCGGAGACACCGACGCGCTGATGGTCGTAGAAGACGGCAAGCCCGTCGGCGTAATCACCCGCCAGGACCTGCTCGGCTTCCTCAGCGCGGGTTCCTGACAGACAGCATCGCCACATCGGGGAGCGAGTACGACAAGACTGCTCCCCGATGTGTCGGTCGATGTTGCGACATGGGCGCGAATCCGGGGCACCTCGGAATCGATGAGGTGCCCCGGGCGATCGGTCAGCTAGGGGGGTCGAGCAATGTCTGGCCGATGTATCGGCCCGGCGCGGCACCGGGCGGAATGGCGTAGACAGCGGAACCGATCGGTGTCGTCCACTCGTTGAGTGCGTCGATCTGTGCGAGGCGTTCTTGGACCGGCAGGAATTGGCTGTCGATGTCTCGCTGGTAGGACGCGAAGATCAACCCGGAGTTCGATACCTGACCGGGTTCGGGTGGATCGTCGTAGTTGTATGCGCGACGGTGAAATCGTTCACCGTCGTGGGTGGGGCGAGCGCGAGCGATATGTGAGGTCGGTGGGATCACCGGGATGCCGTACCGGTCGGTTGCGGCGAAATCGGGTTCGTCGTGCTCGTCGGTGCCGGTCAATGGTGCCCCGGTATCGAGGGTTCGGCCCACGGTCAGTTCTCTTCCGTGGCGATCGATTTCCTCCCAGGTATCCAGTTCCATCCGGATCCGGCGAAGCACAAGAGAGGTACCGCCGGCAAGCCACGGGTGACTGCTGCCGTCGTCCCAGACGAGACTGTCGAATTCGTCGGTACCCGGGTTGGTGGTTCCGTCTACCTGCCCCATGAGGTTGCGCATCGTTGTGCCTTCAGGCCTGCTCCGACGGGCGTGCTGAAAACCCCGCTGCGACCAGCGCACCGTGACCAAAGAGCGGACGTTCTTGATCAGGACCCGGACCGCGTGCGCAACCGTGACGCGGTCGTCGGCGCAGACCTGAAGGAGTAGATCGGTTTGCCCCCATGCGTTGTCGTCGAGACGATCGATCGCGAAGACCGGCAGCGGCCGCAACCACGCAGGCTGCCGGTCGAGAGTGTCGGCGGCAGCGAAGACTCCGGGACCGAGGCCCACGGTGATGGTCAGACGGGCGGGAGTGGAGGCGAGCTCTGGTTCGGTGTCCGCCAACGCGGGCTCGCCGCGGGTGAGCCGGGCGGCGTCCTCTGTCCATACCTTCAACAGCCCGGACAAGGTGGACCGGTCCGTGCCCTCGCGCAGGTCCACCCCGACGAACTGTGCGTTTGCCTGCGGTGAGGTGGCGATCCCACTCTGGTGGATTCCGTGGAACGGTTCTGTCAGCCCGCCGTACTCCGGTGTGTGCGCACGGAGTCGATCGACGGTTTCGTGTGCTCCCCATCCGAGTCCCGCGGTCCCGACCGCGGCGGCACCAGTGAGCAGGTGCCGCCGGCTCAGTGCACGGCCGGGCGGGGTTGCGCGCTCAGCCACCGTACTCGGGGGTCGAGGCGGGGGTGGTGTCGGGCTCGTAGCTCTCCTGGTTACCGGAGAAGTCCCGCACCTGCGCGTCGAAGTCGGCGGTCGACCCGTCTTCGAACGTGAGGGAGAACGTGGTAGTCGTGCCCGGAGTGAGCGGAGCGGTCAGGTCGAACAACATGAGGTGGTCGCCGCCCGGAACGAGGTCGTGGGTGCTGTTTGCCGGGATGGTGATACCGCCGTGCTTGTGCCGCATCATCGTGGCGCCGTCGGCTTCGGTGACGACCTCGTGTAGTTCGGCCCGAGCGGCGGAGGGGCTGGAGACGGACACGATCCGCACGTCCCGGTCCGCAGTGTTGGACAGTTGCGCGAACGCAGAACTCATCCCGGACTCGGCGGCCTTGACCCACTGTTCGGATACGGTCACCGCCTCAGCGTCGGTGTCGGTGGGCGGGTCTTCAGGGGCGGAAGAGCATCCGACCAGTAGCAGGCCGGTGCAAACTCCACCGGCGGCGAGGCGTCGAATAGCGAAGAAGGACATGTATTTCTCCGAGGTATCTGTATGCGCAAGGCATGTGGGTACACCGGGTGCCCGAGGGGGCAGCGGTGAAAGGCAGTACTGACTGTCGGTCCCGACCACAGGTGTGCGCGGGCCATGCAGCGTCCGATACGCGGCCAGGCCGCGAAACACGGGGTCGGTGAAAGAGGTTCGAGCTACACGAGTGCGGGCGGACCGCGAGTGCCTGCTGCAGCACTGACCAGCAGCCACAGTGAGAGCTTCGCCCGGAAGACCGGGATGGGGGACCAGGTGCCGGTATCGACTCGAAGCGGGGCGAGGACTGTAAGAAGAATCCGGGTCATCGACGCCAGAGCACGAAGGCAGGCACGTTCGGCGCCGCGCACCAATGCCGCGGAGATTGCGATCGCGGCTGCGTGCGCGGCCATCATCGGGGACGACAGTCCGAGGCCGTGTGCATGCGCGCTCGTCAACCCGAGCGTGGCGTGTCCTATCAGTTGGCCCGTGGCGAGTGCTGCGGCAAGGAACAGCCAGTCCCGCTCGCGTGCCTGAACGGAGGCCACCGCCGTGCCCACTGCTGCGCACACGGCCAGGAGGAGGACCACTGCGGATTCACTGGGTGGCGTCCCGCCACCGGCCATGCCGTGGGCGGCGATACTGACTGCACCGGAAAACGACCCCACGGCAGCACCGCGCACCCGCGCAAGCACCGTGACCCGTGAATCCACCCCGCGAGAGTACCGCTCCACCAACTGGGGCCATCACTCCGGACCGGCCGTGTGAAGCCAGGCGATTCATGGCGGCGGCATCAGTTAAGGAGGCACTCGCCAGAAGGACGAGCCTTGATCGCCGAGAACCGGGCAACTGGTTCACGATTAGTGTGGTGGCCATGAGTGAGCAGCGCAGCAAAGCGGACAACATCAGCTGGCAGGGGTTCTCCACCAAGGCCGTGCATACCGGGTTCGACCCCGACCCCCAGACGGGTGCCGTCAACGTGCCGATCTATGCGAGTTCGACGTTCGCGCAGGACGGTGTCGGCGGCATGCGCAACGGGTTCGAGTATGCCCGTACCGGCAACCCCACCCGACGGCCGCTCGAAGCGAACCTCGCCGCGCTCGAGTCGGGCGCGTACGGTCGCGCCTTCGGCTCCGGCATGGCCGCCACCGACTGCGTTCTGCGCGCGCTGCTTCGGCCAGGCGATCACCTCGTCATCCCCAACGATGCCTACGGCGGAACGTTCCGGCTGATCGACAAGGTCTTCACGCAGTGGGGGATCGAGTACACGCCTGCCGCGGTGTCCGATGTGGACGCGGTCCGTGCGGCGATTCGGCCCAATACCAAGCTCGTGTGGATCGAGACTCCGACCAACCCGCTGCTCAATATCGGCGACATCGAGGCGCTCGCCGACGTAGCGCACGATGCCGACGCGAAGATCGTGGTCGACAACACATTCGCCTCCCCCTACCTGCAGCAACCCCTGCAGTTGGGTGCGGATATCGCGCTGCATTCGACCACCAAGTACATCGGCGGACATTCCGACGTCGTCGGCGGTGCGCTCGTCACAGATGACGAAGAACTCGATGCTGCCTTCGCGTTCCTTCAGAACGGTGCGGGCGCCGTGCCAGGTCCGTTCGACGCGTATCTCACGCTACGGGGGATCAAGACGCTCTCGCTGCGTATGGAGCGGCACAGCGACAACGCGGAGAAAGTCGCCGAACTGCTCATGGGGCATTCCGCGGTGTCCGAGGTCATCTACCCCGGACTCGAGTCGCACCCAGGGCACAAGGTGGCCCAGAAGCAGATGCGCCGGTTCGGTGGCATGGTCTCCCTCCGTCTCGTCGGAGGCAAGCAGGCTGCTCTCGACTTCTGCTCACGCACAGAGATTTTCACGCTTGCGGAATCTCTCGGCGGCGTCGAATCGCTGATCGAGCATCCGGGCGCGATGACGCACGCCTCGACCGCCGGTTCCCTGCTCGAGGTCCCTGACGATCTGGTACGCCTGTCTGTAGGAATCGAGGATGCGGCCGATCTCGTCGGCGATATAGAGCAGGCTCTGAAGTAGGCACTGCAGCAGGATTCGGATGGCACGCGGGGCCCTATGCTGACCAGCGTGGAACCCGTCACCCTGGATCAGATCAGAGCGGCTCGAGAACTCCTGGGCCCCGTAATCCGCCGCACGCCGGTGATCGCGTCCCGAGCGCTGTCGGAGCGATGCGGAAGCGACGTGATGCTGAAGTGCGAAAATCTTCAGCGCACAGGATCTTTCAAGCCACGAGGCGCGTACAACCGAATTGCGAATCTGTCGACGGGCGAACGGTCCAGCGGGGTCGTTGCGGCCAGCGCGGGTAATCACGCGCAGGGTGTGGCGTGGGCGGCATCGGAGCTAGGTATCGAGTCAACCGTGTTCATGCCCACCGGCGCACCGCTACCCAAGCTGGTCGCAACGAAGGCGTACGGTGCGACGGTCAATCTCACCGGGCATTCGATCGATGACGCACTTGTTGCCGCGCGCGCGTTCTCGAAGGAGACGGGGGCCGTCCTGATCCATCCCTTCGATCATGCCGATATCGTCGCGGGACAGGGCACCGTCGGACTCGAGATCCTCGAACAGTATTCCGAGGTCGGGACGATCGTGGTCCCTACCGGCGGTGGTGGATTGATCGCGGGAATCGCCGCAGCGGTGAAGGCAATCCGGCCGGAGGTTCGCATCGTCGGTGTACAGGCGGAGCAAGCCGCAGCCTGGCCGCGCTCGCTGGCAGAGGGACATCCGATCCCATTGGAAAGCATGTCGACAATGGCCGACGGTATCGCGGTGGGCAGGCCGGGCGACGTGCCGTTCGCTCACGTCGAAAACCAGGTCGATGCGATCGTCACCGTGACCGAGGACGCCCTCTCCCGTGCGTTGCTACTGTGCCTCGAGCGTGCGAAGCTCATCGTCGAACCAGCGGGTGCCGCGGCGGTAGCCGCTCTGATCAGCTGCTCTACTGAGGAACTCGGATTGACCGGCGACGTGTGCGCGGTGCTCTCCGGTGGCAACATCGATCCACTTCTGCTCACGCGTGTGGTCAATCACGGGCTCAGAGCAGCGGGACGTTATCTCGGCGTGCACGTGACCATTCCGGACCGCCCGGGAGGGCTGGTCGGGCTCCTGGGAGTCGTCAGCGACAACGGCGCCAGTGTTGTCGATGTCGTCCACTCGCGCACGGGTGGTGCGCTCGAACTCGACGAGGTGGAGGTGTTTCTGACTGTCGAGACCCGCGGTCCGGAGCATCGGAAGGATCTCCTCGATGCCCTCGAGTCCTCGGGGTATTCGGTCCGGCTGCAGAACTAGCCAGATGACGAGTTGCGGAACCAGTTGGTCGAAGTTCAGCGTTCGAGCAGCTTTGACGAGATCGTCTTTCGGCTGCCCTGATCAATGCTTGCCGTGATGCCCCAGCAGCCCCAGGTTCAGCGAATCGTTCACACCGGGGTTGTACCAGGGATCACCCCACCCCAAGCCGAACTTCGCCCAGGGGCTCGAATTGTGCTGTGCTTGGTCGTGGGGAGGTGCCGGTAGTGGCACCGGGTCAGCATTTGCCAACCCCGCACCGACTCCGAGGTAGCCCAGTCCGAGCCCCCCGCCCAACACGACTGTCACGACGATCCTTTTCATGTTCATCGCAACAGGATGCCAGCCTGTCCTGAAAAATTGCTGAGAGAAACTAAAGATATCCAGTCGCAGAGATATTGCTGGTGCCGATCTACGCGCAAAGCCGGCCTTTTCTATCCGCCGGCTCTCTGCTCTGTGGTGCTCAACTCGGCCAGCCGCCGATGGTGATCACCCGAAGTTCCTGGTCGACGAGCCTGGCCGGCAATTCGAGCTGGGTGAGCCACTCGACAGCGCCATCGCCCATCGCGATCGCGGCGGTGCTGGACGCGCTCGCCCAGGTGCAGGACTGGGCCACGACGGACACAGTGCGCCACAACGAGCCCGAGTCGGGGTGCAGCGGCTTGACGGTACTGGCCGTGGCCACGGCGACCCCGGACGGGATCGACACCTGGCAGGTGGGGTCGCCGGGCAGATCCTGCACCTGCACCTGCCAACCCCCGGACGGCGCACCCCCGGCGGTGGCGATATCTCCGCCGAGCGCCACCAGGACTCCGCACCCCAGTAGTTCGGCGGTCGCTGATACGCAGTGATCAGCAGAACTGGCTCGCGCCGTGGCAGTCAGATCGAGTTCCACGCCGGCGGGAAGTGTCACTTCGGTGTCGTCGACGGTGATCGACTGCCACGAATGCGGATCCGGGGCCGACGCCGTCGGGTCGAGCGCGCCGTCCGTAGCCCAGGCCGCAGCGAGGGCATCTGTGATGAATCGCGCGAGCATCGGAGTGACGGTGTTCCGGCCCTCTGTAAGCGAGCGGATCTCGGCATCCGGTCGACCCCGATTGATCGCGGCATCGGCCGCGGCGAGGTAGCCGTGGACGAGGTTGGATGCCGAATCGAGATAGTCCGGGTCGGTGACGACAACGCGGGCATGCACACCCCAGGTGGACCACTCGGTGGCGCAGCGTGCGCTGGTCATCGGGCAGGTGCTTTGGCCCTCCGAATTCTAGAAACCGCTCGATACCGCATGCGGTACACCGGATCCTGCCGAGACGAGTGTCGCTGTCGCTGTCGAGCCTGAGGCCTCGGGGAGGGTGGCCGCAATACCCGCACACGCGATCAGTCCGGCCGCTGCGAGAGCGCGGCGGACGGGAAGCAAGTGGGATATGTGCGGTTCTTGGTTCATGCGTGCCAGTTTCCCTCATGAACCTAAGAGAAGCCTGGGAGTTTTGTGTAATCGGTCACGAATCTTTTTCCAAAGCGGTTCCGGGGTGCTCGGCGACGCACCGCGGTGAGTCATCCTGCAGGTCAAGGTAGTAGCGGAGCAATCCGCCAGAAATCGCCCCGCGCCAGGTTTGCCCCGTCGTAACGTGTAGTCACTCGGTTCGGTGCACCGAGTAGGAGGAGTGCATGTATGTCGGTTGATGCAGGGGCGATCGTCTTGGCGGTCACCACCGCGGCGGGGGCTATCGTTCAGGGAGCAAATCTCCCGCAACAGATGAAGGATCAAGTAGTCGAGGCGATCGAGGTGGTCGAGCAGGCGTCACCGGAGATTCGACAACAGGTGGACGACGCGCTGGCTACTCTTCCGGAACCGGCCAGAGTGCAGGCCGAGCAGATGTTGTCCCAGGCATCCGACCTCGTCGAACAGGCCACCGATCCCTACATTCCGCCACCGCCACCCGTCGAAACTGCGCCTCGGGATCCCGCGGTTCCGCCGCTGGCGATGCCCGACACCCCACTCGGTCAGCCACCCGTTCCCAGTGCGCCCGGCGAGGAACCCGTAATCGGCGGACTCGCAGTCGTGCCTGGTATACCGGGTGCCGTCAGCGGGCTCGGAGGGCTCATCCCGCCAGTCCCGGCAGGCTTTCCCGGAGTCTCACTGGCACCTATCGGCGCCGTCGCGGTCTTCGCACCGTGGATCCGCAAGGCAGGCTCACTTTGCGAGGGCATTACACCTCAGACACTCGCGGCGTTGTATTCGGTCGAGAACGATTTCCGCTACGGCCCGACCTCCCCCGTGTCCCGGTCGGGTGCGCGCGGTCCTGGGCAGTTCATGCCCGACACCTGGGCCGAGTACGGCAAGGACGCGGACGGCGACGGCAAGGTCGATATCAACGGTGTCGCCGACCCGATGATGACGTCGGGCGAGATGTTGTGTGACCTCTTCGAACAGGTAGACGACTGGAAGAACGAGGGCGTGGTCGACGGTGACACGCTCGATCTCACGATCGCCGCCTACAAGGCAGGTGCGGGAGCGGTCCGGGCATCCGGTGGAATGCCCGCCGGGATGTTCGACGATGAGCACGAAACCGGGCCGTATGTCGCGCAGATCCGTTCGCTCGAGGATGGGTTTGCGCGGATGCTGTCACCGTTCTTCTACGGAGCAGCAGTAGGTGACACCAATGGCGTGGTCGAGGCGGGGATGCGATTCGTCGGGCTGCCCTACGTGTGGGGTGGCGGCGATATCAACGGACCGTCCAGCGGAGGTTTCGACTGCTCGGGCCTGACGTCGTTCGCCGTGTACGCCGCCACGGGCATCAAACTCCCCCGTACGTCGGAAACGCAATGGGGAGTCGGCGTCGAGGTGCCGCTGCCCGAGGCCCGGCCCGGAGACCTGCTCTTCGGCAACTGGCAGTCCGGCGGCCCTGGGCACGTCGCGATCTACATCGGCAACGGTCAGATGCTGCATGCGCCGACCACAGGCGACGTTGTGCGCATCAGCCCTGTGTACGCGGGCATGAAGGTTCGCAGAATTTTCTGACGAGCACGCAGAACGTCTGAATATCGCGAGGGGAGCCGACAGAGAAAACTCCGGTCCGGGTAGGGCTCCCGGCCGGAGTTCGCGGCGAACTTCGAGGTCAGCTGTGGTAGGGCTCCGCGCTGATGAGTGAAACCTTCATGCTGCTGCCATTGGGAAGCGTGTATTCGCGGGTCTCGCCGACCTTCGCTTCGAGCAGTGCGCCGCCCAACGGGGAATTGGGGGAGTAGACCTCGAGCTTGTTATCTCGAACACCCTCTTCGCGGGTGGCGATCAGGAACGTCTCGGTGTCGGTTTCGTCGCCGTCGTAGTAGACCTTCACCACGGAACCGGGTAGAGCGATACCGGACTGAGTGGGTGCCTCGCCGACCTTCGCATTGTTGAGGAGTTCCTGAAGTTGACGGATGCGCGCTTCCTGCTGCCCCTGCTCTTCGCGCGCCGCGTGGTAGCCGCCGTTCTCCTTGAGGTCGCCTTCTTCGCGACGCTCGTTGATCTCGGCGGCGATTACGGGACGGTTCGCAATGAGTTGGTCGAGTTCGCTCTTGAGCCTGTCATGTGACTCCTGGGTCAGCCAGGTCACCTGGGTCTCGGTCATCTCGATCACTCCCTCGTAGTTGGAGCCGCCGGCTCCTCGACAGATCACCGCAACCGCAGTGATCAACGGTGTTGCAGATTCCACGGTCGCGGGCGCGCCTGTACCGACCTAGCCGTCAAATGCAGCAATACACGGTTCCGACCAGGAACCGTGTACCAGGCAATTTTAGCACGATCAGGGTGGGCGAATCCTGAATAAGCCGAACAGCCTCTCGAAGAGTCGCCGTGTCAACCGCCGGTGAGGTAGGCGGGGACGTCGAAGCTGCAGCCGTAGACACCACCCATTCCGGGTGGTCGAGAAGTGTAGACGGGTGCGGTAACTTTCACGGTCTGGTCCGCGCCTTCCGCGATGTACACCTCGCGGCGCCCGGTCTCGGACCCGTCCCTGGAGCGGGCGCGCACGATGCATACCGCATCACGGTAGGGTTCCTTCCGAGTGACGGTGAAGGTGACGTCGAGACGTGAATCGTTCACCAAATCGAAAGACGTAGTCTGGCTGTCGAGTTCGGGAGTGCTGAACCGGTTGAACGCGATGACTGCCACGGTCACGCCGATGGCCACGACCAATATCGACAGCACCCATATCTGCCATCGCTTCGGGCGTGAGGATTTCTCGTCAGTTCCGTAGCGTCCCGGGGGGAGCGTTCTTGTCATCAATCAACCTCAACTTTGTCACCGCTTCAGTTCCCTGCTGCTTCCTGCGCTGGAGCGGGGGCAGGGCTGCATGCGGAACTACCGAATGGGACTATAGAGGATGCGTAGCCGCGCGATGTCAACGATGACGAGGGACGCGAGCGCGATACGGACCAGCCGGCAACGGCTACTGGCGAAGCTGAGGAGAACGAATACGTGAGCGGATTCCGGCTCATGGCCGTCCATGCGCATCCTGACGACGAGTCGAGCAAGGGTGCCGCGACAATGGCGCGATATGTCGCGGAAGGTAATGACGTGCGAGTCGTGACGTTGACCGGTGGTGAACGTGGCGACATCCTCAACCCCGCGATGGACGTGCCCGGGGTGCGTGACCGCATTCATGAGGTGCGCAAAGAGGAAATGGCCAAGGCCGCCCGGATACTCGGCGTTCAGCATCAGTGGCTGGGCTTCGTGGACTCTGGGCTGCCGGAAGGTGACCCCAAGCCGCCGCTGCCGGAGGGGTGCTTCGCGCTCGTCCCGCTCGAGGTGTCGACGGAGGCGTTGGTCCGGGCGATCCGTGAGTTCCGGCCACACGTGATGACCACGTACGACGAGAACGGCGGCTACCCGCACCCGGATCACATCCGCTGCCATGAGGTGTCGATGGCGGCCTACGAGGCCGCAGCCGACCCCGATCGGTTCCCTGATGCCGGTGCTCCGTGGCAGGTGCTCAAGCTTTACTATTCGCACGGCTTCATCCGCAAGCGTCTCCTGCAATTCCAGGAAGAGTACGACCGTCGCGGTCAGGAATTCCCGCTGGCGGAATGGCTCAAGAAGTGGAAGACGGAGCAGGGTGACCTGATGGCACGTGTCACCACGCAGATCACGTGTGGCGACTACTTCCCGCAGCGGGACGACGCCCTTCGTGCGCACGCGACGCAGATCGATCCGAACGGCTCCTTCTTCGCCGTTCCGCTCGACGTTCAGCAGAAGATCTGGCCGACCGAGGAGTTCGAGCTCGCCAAGACACGGGTCACGACGTCCATCCCGGAGAACGACTTGTTCGCCGGCATTCACGAGGACGGACTGAAATGAACTCCTTGACGACACTTTTCGTTGCGGGCACCGCAGACCTCTTGGCGCAGACGCCGAGCACTCCGACAGGCCCCGAGTTCGGCAAGGCGTCACCGGTCGGGCTCGTGGTCATTCTGGCGTTGCTCGCGGGTGTGGTGCTACTGGTTCGCTCGATGAACAGGCAGCTGAAGAAGCTGCCCGAGACGTTCGAACCCGAGCATCCCGAAGCGGATCAGGACGCCGATGCGGGCACCGATCGAGGTGCGATTCACGGTAGATCCGTGCACGTAACCGAGCCGCGCAAGCCCACGGACACCCCGCCGAATCCGCAGAAGTAGCCGGAGAGGAATTCGACATGGACCCCCGTGCACGCAACACCCTGGGTGGGTCCACGAGTCCCTATCTGCGGCAGCATGCCGACAACCCCGTGCACTGGCAAAGATGGGGGCCGGAGGCGACCGAATGGGCGCGTGAGCGTGACGTCCCGATTCTGCTGTCGATCGGTTACTCGGCATGTCACTGGTGTCACGTCATGGCGCACGAGTCATTCGAAGACGAGTCGGTCGCGTCGTTGATGAACGAGAACTTCGTCTGCGTCAAGGTCGATCGCGAGGAGCGTCCTGATCTGGACGCCGTATACATGAATGCCACAGTCGCCATGACGGGCCAGGGCGGTTGGCCGATGACGTGCTTCCTCACTCCCGACGGCGCACCCTTCTACTGCGGCACCTACTACCCGGCGCAGCCGCGCGGGGGGATGCCGTCGTTCACCCAGGTACTCGGTGCCATTGCCGATGCATGGCGGGACCGTCGCGGCGACGTCGACGAAGCGGCAGTCGCGGTGGTCGCAGAGTTGCAACGCGGCGCAGGTGGCATCCCCGAGGGTGATGCGCACGTGGACTCCACCCTGCTGGATGCGGCGTGCGTGTCGGTGCTCAGTGACGAGGACGCCGTTCGTGGCGGGTTCGGCACAGCCCCGAAGTTTCCGCCGTCCGCTCTGATGGAAGGACTACTGCGGACTCACGAGAGGACCGGCAACACGGAGTTCCTCCACGTTGTGGAACGCACCGCGGCGGCGATGGCCCGCGGTGGGATCTACGACCAGCTCGGCGGTGGGTTCGCCCGCTACTCGGTCGATGCCGAATGGGTTGTGCCGCACTTCGAGAAGATGCTCTACGACAATGCCCAACTGCTGCGTGTCTACGCGCACCTCGGCCGTCGTACGGGTTCGGACTTAGCGGTCCGAGTCGCGGAGGAGACCGCCGAGTTTCTGCTCCGTGACCTGCGCACCGAGACCGGGGCGTTCGCATCCGCGCTCGACGCCGACACAGATGGCGTCGAGGGGCTCACTTATGTGTGGACTCCGGAGCAGCTCGTCGCCGTCCTCGGAGTCGAGGACGGCCGCTGGGCCTCGGAGCTGTTCGCGGTAAGTGCGGAAGGCACGTTCGAAGCGGGGACATCCGTCCTTCAACTTCCCGTCGACCCCGACGACTGGGACCGCTGGAGCCGAGTGAAGCAGGCGCTGCTCACGCATCGTCGGACTCGGCCGCAACCGGGGCGCGACGACAAGGTGGTCACCGCGTGGAACGGCCTCGCAATCACTGCTCTGGCGGAGGCCGGAGCGGGATTCGACAAACCGGAGTGGGTAGAGGCGGCCGCCGAGTGTTCGCGCGTCGTGCTGGACCTACATGTCGTCGACGGACGTCTGCGTAGGGCTTCCTTGGGATCGGTGGTCGGCGAGGCGGCAGGAGTTCTCGAAGACTATGCCTGCCTGGCCACCGGGCTCCTCGGGCTGTTTCAGGCCACGGGCGACGCAGAGTGGTTGACACGTGCACAGGCGTTGCTGGACCGCGCGCTGATCCACTTCGCCGACCTCGAGCGACCCGGAAGTTGGTTCGACACGGCCGACGACGCCGAGGAGCTGGTGACCCGCCCCCGTGACCCCGTCGACGGAGCGACACCGTCTGGGGCGTCCTGCCTCGCCGAGGCGCTTGTGACAGCTGCTGCCGTCGTGGACGCGGGGACGTCGGGCCGCTATGCGGATGCGGCCTCAGCGTCGATCGAGCGGGTGGCGCTCCTGCTTCAGCGGGCACCGCGTTCCGCCGGGCACTGGTTGGCCGTCGCGGAGGCGTCGGTGCGCGGGCCGATCCAGGTGGCTGTAGCCACGGACGGCGATTCCGCGCTGCTGGACGAGGCACGCCGTCTCGCTCCGGGTGGCGCCGTGGTGGTCGGGGGTCGCCCCGATTCCTCGCCTCTGCTCGCCGATCGGCCGCTGGTCGGTGGGGTCTCGACGGCCTATGTGTGTCGGGGGTTCGTCTGCGACCGTCCGGTCTCGACAGTCGAGGATCTCGTCGATGCACTGAGCCGATAGCTCTGTGACCAGAGCGGTCGGTACTGCTAGAGCCCAGATCCACCAACTGTTCGTGAGTCTTCTCGCACGGATCTGAGTTCGGGGGATTCTCGGCGATTGTGTGAAATCGCGAGGCTAGCGGAAGACGACCAACCAGACGGCGACGTAGTGGCACAGGGCAGCAACAACAGTCGCGGCGTGAAAGAACTCGTGGTGGCCGAAGGTGCGCGGCCAAGGATTGGGCCACTTGGTTGCGTAGAGAATCGCGCCACCCGAGTAGAGGATGCCGCCGATGAGGAGCAGCATCATCGGCAAAACGCCGACCTCATGCGTCAGCTCAGGAGCCACCGGGACGATTGCCCAGCCGAGGAGCAGGTACAGCGGAACCCCTACCCATCGCGGCGCCGTCGGCCACAGCATCTTCAGGGCGACTCCGGCCAGAGCACCCGCCCAGACGACCGTCAGCAGGGTCCGGCCGGTGTCCGACGGAAGCCCCAGAAATGCCAGGGGGGTGTAGGTGCCCGCGATGAACAGGAAGATCATCGAATGGTCCGCACGCTTCATCCAGATGCGGCCGGCGATGGTGTTCCAGTGGATTCGGTGATAGGTGGCGCTGACACCGAACATGCCACAGACGGTCACGCAATAGACGGCTGTGGCGAGAGCCGCTTGGATGGACACCCTGGTGCCAGAGAGTGTGACGAGGGCGAGTCCTGCGATGGCGAAGACACCGAACGCCCACAGATGAATCCACCCGCGCATTCGGGGTTTGACGGGCAGTTCGTGGAGGTCGAGCGCGGTCAATGAACACCTCTTCTCACTCTTTGCGGCTCAAACCTACGCAGCCGTAGGTTCGCTTGTCGTGAGAGCGTACCCGCGGGTATCAGAAAGGCTGGTCTCGGTGACCACCGTCGAGGAGGACCATCCGCTGCGGCGTAGTCTTGCATGTCATGGTGATCTCCGGGTGAATGTGCGAGGACTGCTGTACAGCATCTACGAGCGTCGCCTGTCCAGGCGGCTCGACGGTCTGCAGCACCCTCGGCACGTAGCCGTGATGTGCGACGGAAATCGTCGTTGGGCTCGGGAGAATGGCTTCACCGATGTCAGCCACGGCCATCGAATGGGTGCCCTCAAGATCGCCGAGTTACTGAGTTGGTGCGACGCCGCTGGCATCGAATTGGCCACCATATACCTGCTTTCCACCGAGAACCTGCGTCGCGCTCCGGAAGAACTCGACACCTTGCTGGAGATCATCACCGACGTTGTCGAGGAGATCTCGGGTGAAGACAAGAACTGGAGTGTGCAGATCGTCGGCACACCCGACCTGCTTCCGGCCGATCAGTCACGGCGGCTGCGTGACGCCGCCGAGAAGACCCAGGGCCGCACTGGCACCCACGTGAACGTAGCGATCGGATACGGCGGCCGGCAGGAGATTGCTGATGCGGTGCAGTCGCTGGTGAGCGAGAAGTTGTCGGCGGGGTTGGCAGGCGATGACTTGGTGAAATCGATCACGGTCGACGGCATCGGCAGTCACCTCTACACCTCTGGGCAACCTGATCCTGACCTTGTCATCCGAACGTCAGGGGAACAGCGATTGTCGGGTTTTCTGCTGTGGCAGAGCGCCTACTCGGAGATCTGGTTCACGGAGGCTTACTGGCCCGAGTTTCGTCGCGTCGACTTCCTCCGCGCCCTGCGCGACTACGCGGCCCGGCACCGCAGGTTCGGTGTGTGACCGGAGCACCAGCCGGTTTCGCTTGTGGCTGAGCGTCTCTGCCTACAGCTTGCGCAGGCGGAGCCGGTTGATCGAGTGATCGGCATCCTTGCGCAGCACCAGTGTGGCTCGCGGACGCGTCGGCAGAATGTTTTCCACCAGATTCGGCCGGTTGATGGTGTGCCAGATCTCTTTCGCGGCGGCGGTTGCGTCGCGGTCGGATAGTCCCGCGTAGTGGTGGAAGTGCGAGTCCGGGTCCGAGAACGACGTCTTGCGTAGCGCGAGAAAGCGCTGGACGTACCAGGACTCGATGTCCTCGATGCGAGCGTCGACGTAGATGGAGAAGTCGAACAGGTCCGACACCATGAGTCGTGGGCCAGTTTGCAGGACGTTCAGGCCTTCGATGATGAGGATGTCTGGTTGCCGTACCAGGTGGTACTGGCCAGGGATGATGTCGTACGAGATATGCGAATAGACGGGCGCAGCTACTTCCTCGGCCCCCGACTTCACCTCGGTGACGAACCTCAGCAGCTTGCGGCGGTCGTAGCTCTCGGGGAAGCCCTTGCGGTGCATGATCCCGCGGTGTGTGAGTTCCGCGGTCGAATACAGGAAGCCATCCGTGGTCACCAGGTCGACACGCGGGTGATGCTCCCAGCGCGCAAGCAGCGCCTGGAGCACGCGTGCGGTGGTGGACTTGCCTACCGCGACGCTGCCTGCGATACCGATCACGAACGGCACCTGCTGGTCGGGATGCTTCTCCCCGAGGAACGTCGCGGTAGCGGCGAAGAGGCGCTGCCGGGCGGCGACCTGAAGGTGGATGAGACGCGACAGCGGCAGGTAGACCTCTGCTACCTCCTCGAGGTCGATCTGCTCACCGAGACCACGCAGTCCGTACAACTCCTCCTCGGTCAGGACGAGGGGCGTCGACTTGCGCAGCGTGCGCCACTGCTTCCGGTCGAATTCGACGTACGGACTGGGCTCGCTCGTTCGGGCCATCAGTTCCGCTCACACGCGAATGCGATGGGAAGTGGACGTTCGATGCCCAAAATCTCTTCCGTCGTCGTTGCGCTGGCGAGTAGCGGTTGCATAGTCGGATTCTGCTTGGTCTCCGAGCCAGCGTTGTCGGCGGGTCGGGCGGATGGGTGTGGACTAGAGTCTGACGGCATGGAATCCGATTCGTTCGTCCGTGAGTATTTGCTGCTCGGGTTGGGTTTTGACCGGCTGGAAGAGGGATTCGTCGACGCCTACACCGGAGACCCGGCGTTGCGAAGGAAGGTGGAGAACGCACCCACGCCCGATCCGAGAGAACTTGCGCGCACGGCGTCGAGGCTTCGTGCCGAATTGCCGTCAGCGGGCCTTGCCGAGGACAGGACTAGGTTTCTCGATGTCCATCTCCGCGCGCTCGAATGCTCGGGGCGAAAGTTCGCGGGCGACGACATCGGCTTCGTCGACGAGGTCGAGGCGTACTTCGACGTCCGCATCGAGCGCGGTGACGAAGAGGAGTACCGAGAGGCCCACCGGAGAATTGATGCCGTCCTTCCCGGACCCGGGCCGCTCGCAGAGCGAATGCAGGCACATCGGGCCTCCGACCGGATCCCGGCGGACCGGCTTCACGAGTGCGTCGAAGCATTCTCGAGCGCCCTACGCGACCTCGTGCGACAGAGCTACACGTTGCCCGACACGGAAGTCGTCGAGTACGAGGTGGTCGGCGACAAGCCCTGGTCGGGTTTCAACTATTACCTCGGTGACTATCGCTCGAGGGTTGCGGTCAACTCCGATCTCGAGCAACACATGGCGAACCTGCCGCGGCTGATCGCGCACGAGTCGTACCCCGGCCATCACACCGAACATTGCCGCAAGGAAGCGGGACTCGTCGGCGCCGGACAACTCGAACAGACGCTGTTCCTCGTCAACACCCCGCAATGCCTGATGGCCGAGGGGCTTGCCGACCTTGCGCTCGAATCGATCGTCGGACGCGACTGGGGGTTGTGGGCGCAAGAGATCTATGCCGATCTGGGTCTGCGTTTCGACGGTGAGCGCGCCCAGCGCCTCTCGGCGGCATCCGCACAGCTATTAGGAGTCCGGCAGGATGCGGCGTTGATGCTCCACGACCAAGGCCGAAGCCACGACGATGTCGTGGGCTTTCTCCAGCGATGGAGCCTGTCGACGCCGGACCGGGCCCGTCAGTCGCTGCGCTTCCTGTCCTCGCCCCTGTGGCGGGCCTACACCAGCACCTATGTGGAGGGTTACCGACTTCTCGGCGGCTGGCTTGCAGAGGTGCCCGCAGGCGCGGACCGATCCGAGCGCTTCCGCCGTCTGCTCGACGAGCCGCTCGTTCCCAGCGTCCTTCGGGCCGATGAGCGGCCGCTGGCCGCAGGCAGTTGGGATGCACTCACGGGTTCTTCGTAGACTGAGGGTGTTCGCTTCCGCACCCAGCTTTGGAGATTCCTCGATGACCGCTGTGCCCGGTACCGACGTCAACACGGCTCCTCTCGCCGAACTCGACCCAGAAGTCGCCCAGGCCATGGCAGGTGAACTGGCCCGTCAGCGTGACACACTCGAGATGATCGCGTCGGAGAACTTCGTTCCCCGCGCGGTTCTGCAGGCACAGGGCAGCGTTCTCACCAACAAGTACGCCGAGGGGTACCCCGGACGCCGCTACTACGGCGGTTGTGAGCACGTCGATATCGTGGAGGATCTGGCGCGCACCCGGGCCAAGGAACTGTTCGGCGCCGATTTCGCCAACGTGCAGCCGCACTCCGGCGCTCAGGCCAACGCCGCCGTTCTCATGGCCATGATGAACCCGGGCGAGAAGCTCCTCGGCCTCGATCTCGCGCATGGCGGTCACCTGACGCACGGCATGAAGCTCAACTTCTCGGGCAAGCTCTATGACGTCGAGTCGTACGGGGTCAGCAAGGAAGATCACCGCATCGACATGGACGAGGTCCGCAAGATCGCGGTCGCGTCGCAGCCGAAGGTGATCGTCGCGGGCTGGTCCGCATACCCCCGCCACCAGGACTTCGAGGCGTTCCGTTCCATCGCGGACGAGGTTGGCGCATACCTGTGGGTCGATATGGCGCACTTCGCCGGTCTGGTTGCATCCGGACTGCACCCGTCGCCGGTGCCCTACGCCGATGTCGTGTCGAGTACCGTGCACAAGACCCTGGGCGGACCCCGCTCCGGTCTGATCCTGGCCAAGCAGGAGTGGGCGAAGAAGCTGAACTCGGCCGTGTTCCCCGGCCAGCAGGGCGGGCCGCTGATGCACGCCATCGCCGCCAAGGCTGTCTCCCTCAAGATCGCGGGTACCGCGGAGTTCAAGGACCGTCAGCAACGCACGATCTCCGGTGCCAAGATCCTCGCCGAGCGTCTGACCGGTTCGGACGTCGCGGGTAAGGGTGTAAGCGTCCTCACCGGTGGCACCGACGTTCACCTGGTGCTCGTCGACCTGCGCAACTCGCAGCTCGACGGCCAGCAGGCCGAGGATCTCCTCCACGAGGTCGGCATCACAGTGAACCGCAACGCCGTGCCGTTCGACCCGCGCCCACCGATGGTCACCTCCGGCCTGCGGATCGGTACCGCCGCGCTCGCATCGCGTGGTTTCGGCGACGAGCAATTCACCGAGGTCTCCGACATCATCGGCGTCGCGCTGGCCGGATCGTCCGACGTGGAGACACTGAAAGCTCGCGTCACCAAGCTGGCCGCCGACTTCCCGTTGTACGACGGGCTAGAGGACTGGCGCCTGATCTAGGCGACAGCACCTGTGGCTCGCTACTGATACTCGAGTGCCGTTGCCGCGGTGGCTGTTCGCAGCCACCCCGGCAACGAGCGTGCGGGCACGAGCCGAGTACCATTCGGCGATCGGGCGTGGGGGTCACGTCGATGACGGTCGATCACATAGGGGGGATACGTGGCGCTGCGTCTCGAACCGGGAGCGATCGAACAGTGCGTGCGCATCTGCGATCAGATGCTCGACTCGATTGATAGCGCGCTAAGGGAGTCGGAAAGGCTCCACTTCGTCGATGGCTTCGGTGATTTTCGGATCGGTGATCAACTTGCCCAGGGGTATAGACGCAAGGCGGTCACAGTCGCCGAACGGCTCGAGGAATTCCGAACCGTCATCATGGCGATGCGGGAGTCCTTCGTGGCCGGTGGAGAGTCCTTCGCCGACACCGACGGGCAGTTCGCGCAGTTGCTCGGCAGTCTCGATCCCGGGATGGATCATTGATGCCGCGCCGCTCCTCCGTTGCCGCCCTCTTGGCGTTCGCGTCGATTCTTACCGCTTGTGCGTCTCCCGCCGCTGTACCTGAGGCTGTGCCGGAGTCGGATACGGTGTCGCCGTCCTCGACCGCGCGGGTGCCGCGTCATGTGGATCAGTCGGACCGACCGCTGGTGGTGTTCGATCCGTGCCTCGACATCCCTGATGAGGCACTGGTGGGGGCTGGCTATGACCCTCAGTCGAAGGACGAAGATCTTGTCGCCGCCGACTATCACACGTTCCTGATCTGTGGGTTCAATACCCCGCAACGCCGGTACGGGCTGAACATATACTCCTCGAACATCACCTTCGCCGAGCAGCAGGAGAAGGCCAGGGACTATTCCACTCCGATCGAGGTCGACGGACGCCGCGCATTACTCGAAACGCCATTCGCGTCCAATTGCGCCGTGAGCATGGAGACCAACTACGGCATCCTAGCTGTCTCCCGACTTTTGCAACCAACTCGGTCGGACCAGAACCTGGAGGAAGAGCGGTGCGTCGGGATCGAGGAAACCGCGAGCATCATCGCCCGTTATCTACCTGAGGGGGAGTAGACATGAGCGACACCAACGGACTGGCTGACCTTGTCACGGCGGGACTCGACGACGCCATCGAGCGTAGCCGGTTGGAAAAGAGCATCGAGCAACTAAGGGGACGTAGCGATGAGGAAAGCGACGCCCCGTACGTCACCGACCCGGATGTCTTCGGAGGGATGAGTCGCGAGGAGATGGCAGGCAAGGTCTCCGCCCTGGACGCCGGCCAGATTCTGGACCTGGCAAACAGGTATATCGCCGTGGCAAGCGAGTTCGATATCGGGTGGGGCTTGATCAAACTGAAGTTGGTCATCAACTCCGATTGGGAGGGTGACGCCGCTGACGCCGCGACCGCGGCCATCGAACGCGTGATGGGCCCCGTCGGCGACACCACGGCGTCGCTTCAAACGATCGGACTCAAGCTTCGGCAGGCGGGCAGCGCGGCTGGGGATGTGAAACCGGCGGTGCAAGCTTTGTTGTCCGACGCGTTTCAACTGCCACTCATGCTGAGCGGTGCGGATGCAGTCGCAGCGAAGGCGCAGCAGGAAACGCAGCGGCGAGAGGCAGCCCAGATCCTGGAGCAGATCTACAAGCCGAGCTTCATCGACGCAGGCACCGACGTGCCCTCCCTCGTGCCCCCGCCCCCGATCGCCGGGGTCCAGGGAAATGGTGGCTGGAACGGAATCGGCGACGGCGCTGGAAGTTCGGGGACAGGCTCCCCCGGCAAAGGCGAGTCACCCGTACCCGATGAAGATGGCGCCGCAACTACGCAGGCAGCCGCTGCTGAAGGTTCCGCGCAGGGCGTCGCACCGGGCGCGCAAGGAAGCGCGAGTTCTCCAACGCCGACGTCTGCCGCGAATGCGTACGGAACACCCACGGGTGCGAATGGAAGTGGTGGATCCAGCAGCAGCGCAGGCGGAATCGGCGGGTTCGGTGGCGGCAGCGCAAACCGAGGAGGAAGCGAGAGCAGGCCTGAGAGCCAAGGGGGCGCTATGGTTCCCGGCGCAATTCCGCCTGGCGTGGCCGCGGGAGCAGCCGCCGGAGCAGCTGCCGGAACAGGTGCCGGAGCCGTAACCACCAAACCGAGCATGGCCCGTCCCGGCATGGGAATGGGCATGCCGATGGCTGCACCCGGCGCCGGGGCAGGCAGAAATGAAGACACTGAGCACGAGACACCGAGCTACCTGATCAATATGGAAAACGGCAACGAGTTGATCGGCGATCTCGATCCCGTCGCGCCACCGGTCATCGGCGCATGAACTGGCAACTGTCCTCGTCACAATTCATGTACTTGTGGGAGGCCACGGATCTTGACACGATGCCGCACCCGTTCGAGCATCGCACCGATGCACGTCTGGAAAGCGAAGCCGACCTCGAACGACAACGTTTGGAGCGGTGGCGCGCCGAGCAAATGGACCCTCGACTCCACGATGCAGTAGCGGTTCTTCGCCACCCCGACGTATCGGTCAGTGTCTACTCTCCGGGCAGTGCCCCCATTCATCGTCGCGGTGCGGTCCGGGGACGGGCCGCCGTGGTCGCCGAGCAGCGGCCCGCGACGGAATCCGGCGGCGTCAGGATCGCACCGGGAACCGGTGACATTCACGTGCAGGCCCGACTGGGATCGCACGCACCCGACGTCCATCAGTTCGTTCGCGATCTACTTTGCGAACTCCCTGAGGCTGTGGCGGGACAGACCGCCGCGATCGAGGCGCACCCCGATGATCTTCGCGCCGAGCCCGCACGGACCAGCGTTCTGCAAAATGCCGCCGTGTCCGGAGCCTCCCTGATCAAGCGCATTCTGGCTCGCCGAACCGGTGCAGGATACATCTGCCTGCACCGTCCGTGGCAGGGTGCTCACGATGCCGTTTTCGACTCCATGACCTGGTTCGATATCGCCGACGACGGACGATACCTGTATTACACGGATCATCTCGTCCGGTTGCGTTCGGCCACCACGGCGGTCATCGAAAATCACCTCGAGGAACGCATCCGAACCGCACTCGTTGAAAGTGAAATAAGCAGCCGTCCAGTCTCGAGTTAACCTCCAGTCACAGGCGTGCTCAGACGTAACAGAATCTTCGCCGACACGCCCCTCAGTCGCACCTCTCTCCGGTGCGATTGGCAGTACGGTCGGGGGTAACAGGCAGCGGTGGAAGTTGCTTGTGCGGGAGGTCCTGATCGTGGCTGAAAGACTCAGTGCGAGGGGGCCGGCACCCGGCCCTCGTGTGGATTCCACACCAGGGACGGACCGGCCCAGCGAACCGAGTCTGCGTGGGTGCCACGCAGATCTAGGAGCCTCACGTGACTGCTTCACGCTCCGTGTCAGCCCGAAGTGGGCATTCGTCCGCAGCTTCCGGAACATCCTCGGATTCGGTAGTTCGTGTATTCGTGTTGGACACATCTGTACTGTTATCGGACCCTTGGGCCGTCACCAGGTTCGCCGAGCACCGTGTGGTGCTTCCCCTCGTCGTCATCAGCGAGCTCGAGGGAAAGAGGCATCATCACGAGTTGGGATGGTTCGCAAGAGAAGCGCTGCGCATGCTCGACGACCTGCGCATGGAGTTCGGCCGCCTCGATCAACCCGTACCGATCGGGGCCGAGGGCGGCTCGCTTCAGGTCGAGCTGAACCATACGGACCCGCTAGTTCTTCCCGTCGGATTCCGCACGGACAGCAACGATTCCAGGATCCTCGCGTGTGCACTGAATCTTCAGGCAGAAGGCAATGACGTCGTTCTGGTCAGCAAGGACATTCCGCTACGCGTGAAGGCCGGTGCGGTAGGACTGTGCGCCGACGAGTACCACGCCCACGATGTCATTGCATCCGGTTGGACGGGCATGACCGAAATGGAGGTGCCGGCGTCGTCGATCGACGAACTGTTCTCGGTAGGTGTCGTCGACTTGGAAGCGGCACGAGAACTGCCGTGCCATACAGGTATTCGGCTCTTGGGCGGATCATCGAGTGCTCTGGGCCGGGTGAATGCGGACAAGCGCGTGCAATTGGTGAGGGGTGAGCGTGAAGCATTCGGCTTGCATGGACGTTCAGCCGAGCAGCGTGTCGCACTGGACATCCTTCTCGACGAGAGTGTGGGCATCGTCTCGCTGGGCGGAAAGGCGGGTACCGGCAAGTCGGCGCTGGCTTTGACCGCTGGTCTGGAAGCGGTCCTCGAGCGTCGTACGCATCGGAAGGTCGTCGTCTTCCGACCCCTCTACGCAGTCGGGGGTCAGGAACTCGGCTACCTGCCAGGCAGTGAGAGCGAGAAGATGGGGCCGTGGGCCCAGGCGGTCTTCGACACTCTCGACGGACTTGCCAGCCCCGAAGTGATGGAAGAGGTCATCAGCCGGGGAATGCTGGAAGTGTTGCCACTCACGCACATTCGTGGCCGTTCGCTCCACGATTCGTTCGTCATCGTCGATGAGGCGCAGTCGCTGGAGAGGAACGTGCTGCTCACGGTCTTGTCGCGGTTGGGCGCCGGTTCCCGGGTGGTCCTCACGCACGATGTCGCACAGCGTGACAACTTGCGGGTAGGCAGGCACGACGGTGTGGCTGCCGTGATCGAGAAACTCAAGGGGCATCCACTGTTTGCGCACATCACTTTGCTGCGGAGCGAGCGTTCTCCGGTCGCGGCTCTGGTTACCGAGATGTTGGAGGAGTTCGGGCCGACGCCGTAGGGGCTTGCTTCACAGGTGGTGCGCTGAATGTCGCATCGGTACCAGCTCGCTGGGCCGGTGCGACATTCGTCGGCGTCCTGGAACGAGAGGTCGCAGAGCGCGCGAGAAGTTCGCGGATGCTTCACAAGGCGCGGACGAGGCCCTTGACTATGCCCCACAGAATGGCGCTGTTGCTGAAATAGTCTCGCCAGACGGCGATCTTGCCGTCTTTCATCTCGAATGTGCCGCACACCCAGAATTCGCTACGCAACTTCTTGTAGATCAGGATGTCGGTGCGTTCGGTGAGTACGGATGTTCCGTTGCCAACGATATGGTGCAGACGTACCTCGAATCCAACGCCTGGTCGGGACATGCCCTCCAGGATGCGCATGACCGCATCGATGCCGTGAATCTTGGGAAAAGATACGTTGTGCCACACGATGTCCGGGTCGAGGTATTGCCTGGCGGCCGCTGGGTCGCCGGCAACGAGTGCGTCGAGGAAGGCGCGCACCACTTCGACGTCAGAGGTGCCCGTCGGAGTGGGTTCGGCGGGCGTGTGCGAGTTCGCATTCATCGTTTTCTCCCTACCTCGGTGATGGCTCAGCGAACGAAAGTCCCCTGGCCGTGGGTGTTGTAGTACTCCAATGTGACGCCGTCTCCTGCGAAGGTGGCTTTCGAGATCGTGCCCGGCGGGGCATTCTCGTTGACCAGGTTGAACGAGAACTCGTCACCGCTCCAGTGCGTCAACGGAAACGTCTGGCCTGCAGGGCCGAGTTCGAGTGAGAGTGCACCGTCGCTTTCGCTGATCACAGCAGGCCCCCAGTAATCATTGTGGTAGACGCCGGAGTAGGTCGCGAGCGCGCGGGCGGGAAGGGGGTTGGTAGGTGCATCCTTGCCCACGAGACTCCCCTCGGGGTCCAGCATCGGTGCGAAGGCCTGAGCGTAGAGCGTCTTCCAGTCTTCGCGGATCTCGCCGAACTGAACGAGGTCGGCGAATTCGGCTGTCAGGGTTTCGGGAATGCCAGTGGGGGATCCATTCGTCAGGACGACTATCGCGACGTCGGCGGATGGTATCGCGACGAAGTTTGCTGCGGCGCCGAGTTGGAACGCTCCGGAGTGGCTGAGGGACACGCGTCCGGCCGGGGTCGTCGACACGTTGAATCCGTATCCGTACATCCCCGGACGAGTATCTGGGGCGCTGGGTGGCAGGGATACGACCTGGGGGCTGATAGCGGGGAGCAGTGCGTCGTAGGAGACGATCTGTCTACCCTCGAACGACCCGTCTGACAGGAGCATGGCCAGCCACTTGCTCATGTCGTTGACGGACGAACTCACACCCCCTGCGGGCGATTGGGCATCAGGATCGCGTTCCTCTGCGACGTACTCGCCCCCGACCAGTTGATGCGCGGTGGCGCGGTCGGCCCTCAGCTCGTAGTCGGCATACCGTGAACTGGTCGAGGACATTCCCAGAGGTCGATAGATCACTTGTTCGGACAGCGTCGCCCAGTCCGTTCCCGACGCCGCCGCGACAGCCTCTGCGGCAGCGGTGAGACCGAAATTGGTGTACTCGTAGGTGATCCGGAACGGATTCAATGGTTCGAGGCGAAGCTTCTCGAGTATCTGTTGCCGGTTGTAGCCGAGATCCTCTAGCTGGTCGCCTGCGTGGTTGGGCAGGCCCGACCGGTGTGAATACAGATCACCCACTGTGACGTGTTCGGTGACCCAAGGGTCGGCCAGTGAGAAGTCGGGCAGTGTGGAGGCGACCGGGGTGTCCCAGTCGATCACACCGTTACCGACCTGGCCGGCCACGACAGTAGCTCCGACCGGTTTGGACAACGATGCCAACTGGAAGACGGTGTCGGCGTTCACCGCTTGATCGGTGCCGATCGCACGCACTCCGAAGCCATTGGCATAGACGGTCTGGCCGTCGTGGACCACGGCCACCGCCATGCCAGGAACGCCGGAACTGCCCATCAGGTCGTTCGCCAGTTCGTCGAGGCGCCCCACGGCGTCGTCGATCTGTCCGTTGGGAATATCGATACCCGCGACGGCGGCGGGGTTGGCCAGGCTCGCGGACTCCGTGGGACCGTCCGTGCCGGTGGAACCGGAGTCGACTGTGTCGTCCGTGTCGAAGGCGCAGCCCGCAGTGAGCGACCCGCCGAGCGCGAGAGCGAGAAGTACCGTCAAGCTCCTGTGTCGACGCACGTGGCGCTCCTCTGCGCAAGCTGGGAGAGTCGTCACTTGTCACACTAGCGACCACAGGCCGGTGACCAGGCCATTTTCGCTCCGAAGCGAACTTCTTTCGACCGAGTTTCTCGCTCGAGAAACCTGTGTCCGCCGATCTGGGCGCTGGGACGTATCCGGTGCGTCAGTCCTTCACCTTGGCCATACCCAGCACGTCGAGGCGCTTGTCGAGTTCCTCCTCGGTGAGCCTGTCGCCGATCAGGCCCCGGTCCACGACGGTCTCGCGGATGGTCTTCTTCTCCCGTAGCGCCTGTTTGGCGACGGCTGCGGCCTCCTCGTACCCGATGGCAGAGTTCAGCGGTGTCACGATCGATGGTGACGACTCGGCAAGGGTCTTCAGGTGTTCTGCGTTCGCGACGAGTCCCGCGACGCAATGGTCCGCGAACAACCGCGACGCGTTTGTCAGCAGGGTGAACGACTCCAACAGGTTCCGTGCCATCATCGGGATGTAGACGTTCAACTCGAAGGCGCCCCCCGCGCCTCCCCAGGCAATGGCGGCGTCGTTACCGACCACCTGGGCCGCCACCTGCGTGATCGCTTCGGGGAGAACCGGATTGACCTTGCCGGGCATGATCGAACTTCCGGGCTGAAGGTCGGGCAGTTGGATCTCTCCGAGCCCGGTGAGTGGCCCCGAGCCCATCCAGCGAATGTCGTTGGCGATCTTGGTGAGGGACACCGCGATCGTGCGCAGGGCCCCGGAAGCCTCGACCAGCCCGTCCCGTGCCGCCTGCGCTTCGAAGCTGTTCGTTGCCGGTGTGAGGGCGTCGATACCCGTCACTCTGACGAGTTCGGCCACCACCAAGGGGCCGAAATCGTCCGGTGCGTTGAGACCCGTCCCGACCGCTGTGCCACCGATGGGAAGCTCGCCGAGGCGCGGAAGGCAGGCCATTACGCGCTCCATTCCGGCTTCCATCTGGCGGGCGTAGCCGCCGAACTCCTGGCCGAGGGTCACCGGAACGGCGTCCATCAGGTGAGTTCGGCCGGATTTGACGACGGTCTTCCACTCGGTGGACTTGTCATGCAGCGCCAATCGCAGATGGCACAGGGCGGGAATCAGATCCTTCACCGCTGACTCGGTGGCGGCGACATGCGTCGCGGTGGGGAAGGTGTCATTGGACGACTGCGACATGTTGACGTCGTCGTTGGGGTGTACCGACACACCCGCGGCGGCCGCGATGGAGGCGATCACCTCGTTGGCGTTCATGTTGGAACTGGTCCCCGAGCCGGTCTGGAATACGTCGATGGGGAACTGGTCGTCGTACCGACCCTCGGCGATCTCGTTGGCTGCGGCGATGATGGCGTCGGCTTTCTTTGCCTCCAGGAGACCCAAATCCTTGTTGACCTGCGCGCAGGCTGCCTTCAGCAATCCCATCGCGCGAATCTGGGCGCGTTCGAGCCCTCGGCCGCTGATCGGGAAGTTCTCGACGGCGCGCTGGGTTTGAGCGCGCCACAACGCGTCGACAGGCACCCGCACCTCACCCATGGTGTCGTGCTCGATCCGGTACTGCTGCTCGCTGCTCTCGGTCATGGGTCAAACATGCCACTTTCGAGGCGATATTGGTGATGCTCCCGTGCACCTTTTCGATGGCGTGCGCCATTCGAAGGCGTGAGCGACCGAAAAGGTGCACGGTCAGGCGAGCCGCCTAGAACGTCGGCGGAACAGCGCCGTCCTCGCCGTCGAAATCCACGGACGAGTATTCGCGCAGCTTTTCGAGGCGGTGGTAGGCGTCGATCATGCGGACGGTGCCCGACTTCGAACGCATCACGATCGACTGGGTCGATGCGCCGCCTCCGTAGTAACGGACGCCGCGGAGCAGATCGCCGTCGGTGACGCCGGTTGCGCAGAAGAAGACGTTCTCGCCCGACACCAGATCCTCGGTGGTCAGCACACGGTCCAGATCGTGCCCGGCGGCGATGGCCTTCTGCCGTTCGGCGTCGTCGATCGGGGCCAGCCTGCCTTGCAGCGAGCCACCCATACAGCGCATGGCGGCGGCGGCGATGATGCCCTCAGGGGTGCCGCCGGTACCGATCAGGATGTCGGTGCCCGATTCCGGGCGGGCGGCGGCGATCGCCCCGGCGACGTCCCCGTCCGAGATCAGGCGGATACGGGCACCGGTGTCGCGGACGTCCTGGATGAGTTCGGCGTGCCGGGGGCGGTCGAGGATGCACACCGTCACATCCGAGACAGAGGACCTGCGGACTTTTGCAACCCGTTTGATGTTCTCGGAGACGGGGGCGGTGATGTCGATGACGTCGGCTGCCTCGGGCCCGACGGCGATCTTCTCCATGTAGAACACGGCAGACGGGTCGAACATCGCACCACGTTCGGCGACCGCGAGGACTGAGATGGCGTTGGGCATTCCCTTTGACATCAAGGTGGTTCCGTCGACAGGGTCGACGGCGAAGTCGCACTCGGGACCGTCGCCGTTGCCTACTTCTTCACCGTTGAACAGCATCGGGGCCTCGTCCTTCTCCCCTTCACCGATGACGACGATGCCGCGCATCGATACGGTGTGGACGAGTTGGCGCATGGCGTCGACGGCGGCACCGTCGCCCCCCTCCTTGTCGCCCCGACCGACCCAGCGACCCGCGGCCAGCGCACCTGCCTCGGTAACCCGGACCAATTCGAGGGCAAGATTTCGGTCCGGCGCCTCGCGGCGACTCGAAGTGGTGCTGGCCGTCATGGGCTGTGCCTCCTGGGCAGTCACGGTCGACCCGGTACGTCGACGCTGTATCGGTGGCCTCGCGGACACCTGGAATCGGATGGGTTCTTGCCCGCCCATCTTTTCAGATAGTCCTGCTCATTCATCTTAGGTAGGGATGTGACGTGCACTGCTCGAGTGCGCATTGGCGGGACCGAGAATCGCCGTTAACGGATCGAGTCTGGATACTGTCTATGTGGCATCAGATAAACCGCGCATTCTGCACAACAATCGCGACATGGTGTGGTCGCTAGTACCTCTTGTCCTGTTCTGTGTTCTGATCGCGGCTATCGCAAGTCAGTGCACGTTCAGCCCGGGTGGGCCTACGACCGGTCCGATCCCGAGTTTCGACATCGATTCGGCGCTGAAGTACGACGCCGAGGACCTCTCGTTCCCGGTGCGTGAGCCGGTGATCCCAGAGGGCTGGACCCCCAACTCGGGAAGCCGCAGCATCGTCAGCGGCGACGGCGGCGGAGATTCGAGCACCGTCGGATTCATCACTCCCACCGGCCGCTACATCCAGCTCACTCAGAGCGACGCCATCGAAACCGTTCTGGTGCCGTTCGTGGCAGGAGGCCCCCGTACGGCGACGGGAACCGAAGATGTCGCGGGATACAACTGGGTCGTGTACGGCGGTGAGGGTGTCGAGCCGATCTGGATCTCGGACTTCGGCGACGTCCGACTCTTGATCACCGGCAGCGCATCCACCGAAGACTTCGAGCAGTTGGCAACAGCGCTCGCGGATGCGCCGGTTCTCACCGGCTGATATCGGTGACGGCGTCAGTCCTCGTCTTCGGCAGGGGCAGTCTCTACGTCTTCGGCATGCGCGAGCGCCGTCTCGACGCGTTTGCGCGCTCCGGCGAGGTGGTCCTCGCACCTCTTGGCGAGGGCTTCGCCTCGCTCCCACAGCGTGAGTGACGCGTCGAGGTCGAGGCCACCCTGCTCGAGTACCTTGACCACGTCCACGAGTTCGTCGCGCGCCGCTTCATAGCCGAGTTCGGCGATGTCGGCATCGTGTCCGGTGGACTCGCTCATGTCCTAGTCGTCCTTTCCAATCACCGCGGCGCGGAGTGCCCCGTCCGCGACGCGAACACGGATTTGAGTGCCCGGCGGGGCGTCGTCGACGGAACGCAGAACCGCGGGGTCTGCGTTCGCGACGATCCGCTGCACCACGGAGTAGCCTCGGGCGAGTGTCGCTGCCGGGCCGAGGGTCGTCAATCGTGCACTTAGATGCTCGATCGTCGTGCTTTCGGTGGTGATCGTGCGGTCGATGTCGCGCCGCGCCGCCTCGCGCAGTCGCTCAATCTCATCCGATCGTTGGTCGAGCGCGCCCAACGGATCGGTGAGTACCGGTCGGCTGCGAAGCTGGGAGATCAGATGAGACTCGCGCTCCACCCAGTTGCGCAGCGCCGCCGCGCTCCGCGCTCGTAGCTCTCCGACCAACGCCAGTTCGGCGACCGCGTCCGGTACGACGCGTTTCGCGGCGTCCGTGGGCGTGGCGGCCCGCAGGTCGGCCACATGATCGCTCAGTGGGCTGTCGGGTTCGTGTCCGATTGCGCTGACCACCGGTGTCGTGCAGGCGACGATGGCGCGGCACAGCGTCTCGTCGGAGAACGGCAACAGGTCTTCGACGCTGCCGCCGCCGCGAGCGAGGATGATCACATCGACCTGGGGATCCGCGTCGAGTTCCTTCAACGCTTCGAGGATCTGCGGGACGGCTGTCGCCCCCTGCACAGGGGTGTTGCGCACTTCGAACTTCACGGCCGGCCAACGCCGCCGAGCCACGCTGAGGACGTCGTGCTCGGCGGCGCTGGCACGGCCGGTGATCAGCCCGACCGTGCCGGGCAGGAACGGCAGCGGGCGCTTCAGCCGAGAGTCGAATAGCCCTTCAGCGGCCAGCAAGGCCCGTAACCGTTCGATCCGGGCCAGGAGTTCACCGATCCCGATCGCGCGGATCTCTGTGACACGCAGCGACACCGAGCCACGACCGGTGTAGAACGACAACTTGCCGAACATCACCACGCGGCTGCCCTCGGTGAGAGGGACCGGTGAATTCTGGAGCAGTCGTGGGGAGCAGGTCACCGAAAGGGACATGTCGACCGAGGGATCGCGCAGCACGAGGAACGCGGTACGCGTGCCGGGACGGGCATTGATCTGGGTGATCTGGCCCTCGACCCAGACGCTTCCGAGCCGATCGATCCACTGTGCGACCTTGGCCGACACAGTGCGGACGGGCCAAGGATGCTCGGCGGTGCTGGGGCCCACACCGGCTGCGCCGGGCTGCGCGGACGTCACTTGGTCTTGGCGGTGGTGATGCGGTTCGTCAGCATGGTCTGAAACGGTGCCCGTGCCCGGGTGGCGTTCTCGTAGTCCAGCAGCGCCGTGAGGTCCTCGACGGAGAGGGTACGCAGACGGGCACGCAGCTGTGCGAGGGTAAGCGATCCGTAGTCGAGGAGTGCGGCGATCTCCGGTTCGGGCACCGGGAGGGAAGTTGTGGTGGCCTTCTTCTTCGACTTGCTCGATGTCTTCGATGCCGAACTGTTGACGGTGGAACCTGTCTTCGGGGTAGACCCCTTGCCGGGCGTGTCCTCGTCCTGAGGGCTCAGCGAGTACAGGGCGAACCGGCCGGGTCCGGCTGATCGGTCATCGGACCCGTCGGCAACGGGGGTCCCCGTATCGGTGTCCTCGTCGAAGACGGCCCACTCCGGTTGTTCGTCGTCGTAGTGGGTCCAGTTGATCAAGGCGAAAGCCTGGTCACCTTTTATGGCCAGCGCGGTAATCGACTGCTGGACTCGCATTGTGGTTTGCAACACCTGGCTGATTGCAGTCATAGGCAAAGTTGCAGCGGTTGTGGGCAGTCTTCTCGCCTCTTCGACGGCCGTCACGGCGATTCCGGCGGCGACACGCGCCACGAAAGGGGGACGAATCATGCCCATAGCCTGCCTCACGGAGGCAGGATTTGGTAGCCGAAGTGCTCAGAGATTCGCCAAGCTCACTTGACAGCCTCGATCAGATCGCCTCGGTAGCACGCACCGTACACCGACCGAGGCCCGCGACGGGAGCCCTGCGACGGTGTCACTTTCGAGACTGACCAGTAGGCTGAGGCCATGTCTTCGGCTGTTCCACTCGATGTGGGTATTTCACGTTCGGCAGATCCAGGAGCGGCGCGTGCCGATGGTGAGAAACGAGTACTGCTCGCCGAACCCCGTGGCTACTGTGCCGGAGTCGACCGTGCTGTCGAGACGGTCGAGAAAGCACTGGAGAAGCACGGGGCGCCGATCTATGTGCGCAAGGAGATCGTGCACAACCGGCACGTTGTCGAGACACTTACCGACAAGGGCGTGATCTTCGTCGACGAAACCGATGAGGTGCCCGAGGGTGCCTTGCTCGTGTTCTCCGCGCACGGGGTGTCTCCTGCCGTGCACGAATCGGCCGCAGCGCGCAATCTCCGCACCATCGACGCCACGTGCCCGCTGGTCACCAAGGTTCATCAGGAAGCCAAGCGTTTCGCCCGCGACGACTACGACATTCTCCTCATCGGTCACGAAGGCCACGAGGAAGTGGAAGGCACCGCAGGCGAGGCCCCTGACCACGTCCAGCTGGTCGATGGTCCCGACTCGGTCGACAGCATCAGGGTTCGCGACGAATCGAAGGTCATCTGGCTGTCGCAGACCACCTTGAGCGTGGACGAGACGATGCAGACGGTCGCGCGACTGCGTGAGCGATTCCCGAATCTGCAGGATCCGCCGAGCGACGACATCTGCTATGCCACCCAGAACCGCCAAGTGGCGGTCAAGGCCATGGCGCCAGAATGCGACCTCGTGATTGTGGTCGGCTCTCGGAACTCCTCGAACTCGGTCCGCCTCGTCGAGGTCGCGCTGGGCGCCGGAGCGAAGGCGGCGCATCTCGTGGACTATGCACGCGAAATCGATCCGTCCTGGCTCGAAGGAGTCGGAACGGTCGGGATCACCTCGGGTGCCTCGGTTCCCGAGATCCTCGTGCGCGGTGTGATCGACCTGCTCGGCGAGCACGGATTCGACAACGTGCAATCGGTCACTACGGCCAACGAGACGCTGGTTTTCACCCTTCCTCGCGAGCTACGTCCAGCGCGAACCTGATATGGGGGTTTCTCGCCAACCAGCCGAGTGCTAGCGAGGATGCTTGGTCTCGAACGGCGGCTCGTCACTGCTGCGATAGCGCACTCGCGGAATCGGGTGCGCCGGCACCTCGGGATTGCCCTGAGGCCGCGGTGGAGTGCGAGGTTGGACCCGATGGGGTGAGTGTGCGGGACGGTCAGCGACCGGTGGCGGTGGAGGCGCGACACGACCGCCCGAATGTGCTGATCGGCGAGGTTGTCCCTGCCGCGGAGGTTGTCCCTGCCGCGGAGGCTGCGGCCGTCGCGGAGGTTGCTGCTGCCGTGGAGGCCGGGGTTGTCGCGAAGGCTGGGACTGAGAAGGCTGGGATTGATACGAGCGAGTTCGCTGCTGCGCTGAACTGGTGTTCCTTGCCCTGCGCGGCGGCTCCTGCCACGCTTCCTCGCGCGCGGCCCTTTGCTTGGTGGCCCGGTCCGGGCGTTCGGACCGCCGCCGCGTCGACGTGGGTGCGCGACCGGCACGGCGTTGCCTCAACAAGACGAGGCGGATTCCGCCGATCACGAGCGCCGCAATGGTGGTGCCGAGCATGATCGGGAATCGGTTGACCAGTGGATATACAACGTTGATGGCCAAATCCTTCAGCGCAGTGCTGGTCTCCTGCGTAATCAGGCTCTGACTGACCGGCACCGCGAAGAACAGAATCAGTGGCGGCTGAATGATCGCGGTGAACAGCGCGCGGTTCCCAGCGGCGAGCACGGCGAGAACGCAGCCGAGGAAATAGAACGCGGAGAACGTTCCTGTGAGCTCAGTCCCACGAGTTGCATCGACAGCGAGTCCGGCGAAGGTGACACCGACAGCCATGAGAACGACACCCCACCAGGGGAGTCCCGGGATCGTTGGGATGACCGACCGCCTATCGAGCGGCACCCCAGAGCGAGCGCGTTGCGTTGCAGACACACAACGACAGTAGCCGCAACATGTTAAATCGAGTCGTTGGCGTGACCGTTGGAGGCCGAGAGATCCTCGAGATTTGTTCGTCGCGGCCACGAGTCCACGGCCCTGACCTCGGTGATATCGCCGTCGAATACTTCGAGGTCGTGCAGCTTGCGGGCGGTGACTGTGACCCGGGACTCCATCGACGCGACGGTGAGATTGAACGAGTCGACGGCCTTGCCGAGCTGGGAGCCCAGCCGGTCGAGGTGCGAACCGACGATGCCCAATCTCGAGTACAGCTCGCGGCCGAGCTGCTGGATTTTCACGGCATCCTGTGACAACGACTCCTGGCGCCAGGTGTGCGCGATCGTCCTCAATAGCGCGACCAGGGTGGTGGGCGTGGCGAGGATCACGTTCTGTTCGAAGGCGTGTTCGAGCAGCTCCGAATCGGTTGTCAGTGCCGCGTCCAGGAACGGGTCGCCTGGAACGAACAGGACCACGAACTCCGGCGTCGGGTCGAAGGACGCCCAGTACGCCTTATCGGCCAACTGGTTGATATGGGTGCGCAGTTGCCGGGCGTGCCGGGTGAGATGGCGTGCTCGCTCATTCGGATCCTCGCTCTGCGCGGCGTCGAGGAAGGCCGCGAACGGGACCTTCGCATCGACGACGATCTGCTTCCCTCCCGCCAGGTACACGAGGAGGTCTGGGCGGACGCCCTCTTTGCTGACCTGGGTGTCGAAGTCGCAGTGCCGGACCATCCCGGCCAATTCGACTACGCGCTCGAGTTGGATCTCCCCCCATCTGCCCCTGATCTGCGGTGCCCTCAGCGCGGTGACGAGCTGGCTGGTCTGGGCGGACAGTGTCTGCGAGGCCCTATGCATGCCCTCGACCTGCTCGGTGAGCCCGGCATATGCGTGGACGCGGCTGCGCTCGACGTGATCGACCTGCTGAGCCAATGCTCCGACAGCCTCCTGCAGCGGTCCGACGAGACGGGAGATCTGATCGCCGATCGCGCCCGAATGGCGACGCGCGGAATCCTCGTTGACTGCGGTCAGCGACTGCCGCAGGAGAGCTTCGTTCTCGCGCAGGGCAGCCAGTTGGGCTTCGGCTCGCGCGGCGCGCTCACCGCTGCGCGCCGCGTGCAGCAACCACCCGAGGGCGGTGCCAGCGGCCAGTGCCAGAAGCATTCCCAGTGCGGCGAGTGCATTCATGGAAATCGATGGTGCACCACATCACCGACAAGTGAATTCGGTTCGACGGCAACTGGGCGAAGTATTCGGAGTTGTCGGCGCTGTGCTCTACCGTCTCCGGTCATGAGGATCCTGCACACGTCGGACTGGCACATCGGACGTACGTTCCACGGAGTGGACCTGCTCGCCGACCAGGCCCGTGTCCTGGACGCAATCGCTGCTCTCGTCGCCGAGTACGGCGTGGACGTCGTCGTCGTCCCTGGAGACGTCTACGACCGTTCGATCCCCAGTGCCGACGCCGTCACCGTGTGTAATCGTGGATTCGAGACGATCCGGGATGCCGGCGCCGTGATCGTAGCGACCTCCGGAAACCACGATTCGGCTGCCCGTCTCGGCGCGGGCGCCGCATTTTCCCGCTCAGGCGGACTGCATCTGATGACGA
Organism: Rhodococcus sp. NPDC049939; assembly: GCF_040656415.1. Classification (NCBI taxonomy): domain Bacteria; kingdom Bacillati; phylum Actinomycetota; class Actinomycetes; order Mycobacteriales; family Nocardiaceae; genus Rhodococcus; species Rhodococcus sp. NPDC049939. Next base: position 705,775 of record NZ_JBFAMC010000001.1, read on the forward strand.
CCGTCGCCGGTATCGACTCGCCCGTCGTTCTCCAGGACGAACACGGCGAAGTTGCTTTCTACGGGATTCCGTATCTCGAACCGGAGATCACTCGCGAGCAACTCGGCGTGCCGTCTGCCCGGTCCCACGCCGAGATCCTCGATGCCGCGATGGTCCGCGTACGTGCCGACCTCGATGCCCGTTCTCGAACAAGGTCAGTTCTTCTCGCCCATGCGTTCGTCGTGGGCGCTGAGTCCTCGGGATCGGAACGGTCCATCTCCGTCGGCGGCGTCGAGACGGTGTCGGCCTCGGCTTTCAACGGAGTCGACTACGTCGCGCTGGGCCATCTCCATTCGCCCCAGACTCTTGCCGAGAACATCCGGTACTCGGGGTCACCGCTGCCGTACTCGTTCGGTGAGCGCACCCACAGCAAGGCCGTGCTGCTGATCGACCTGGACGCGGACGGACTGCGGACCGTCGAGTGTGTCGAGTTGCCGGTAGTTCGCGGCTTACGGCAACTGACGGGCACCGTGCGCGAACTGCTCGAGGACGACGAGTACCAAGACGCGGAGGACTGCTACGTCTCGGCCGTTCTCACTGATGAACAGCGTCCGGTCGACGCCATGCGCGCGCTTCGGACTCGATTTCCTTTCGCTGTCCATCTCGAGTGGCAACGTCCTGAGGGCGGTGAGAATCTCCGGTACCGGGACAAGACTCGTGGGCGTAGTGATCTGCAGATCGCCCACAGCTTCCTTTGCGATGTTCGTAGCGAACCGTCGGCAGGTGAGACCAAGCTGGTGGAAGCCGCGCTTGGTTTCGCTGACCGAGCAGGTGAGGACACTGCCGAGATCGGTGCGCTGGGGCGGTCGGCATGAAACTACACCGACTCGAGGTCGAAGCCTTCGGGCCGTTCGGGGGATCGGTGGAAGTCGACTTCGACCGACTCGGCGCAGACGGTCTCTTCCTCCTGCACGGTCACACCGGCGCCGGTAAGACCACCATTCTCGACGCGGTGGCCTTCGCCCTCTACGGCACCGTGCCTGGGGCGCGGAAGGAAGGCAAACGGCACCTTTCCGACCACGCGCCCTCCGGTTCCGTTCCCACCGTGACGCTCGAGGCCACGATCGCAGGCCGTCATCTACGAATCGTGCGCAGCCCGGAGTTCGATCGCTTGAAGCGCCGAGGGGTCGGGACGGTCAGGGAGAACGCGAAGGCCACGCTCACGTGGCTCGACGGACATGGTGAGGGCCTCGCCCGGATCCCTGACATCGCCGACGAGATCGGGCGTCTGATGGGCATGAGCGCCGATCAGTTCTTCCAAGTGGTCCTCTTGCCGCAGGGTGAGTTCGCGAGGTTCCTGCGCGCCGACAACGAAGATCGCGGCCAGCTTCTCGAGAGATTGTTCGACACCACCCGCTTCGGGACCGTGGAGGAGTGGTTTCTCAACCGTAGGCGCGCCAGCGCCCAGGAGTTGGACGACCATCGCAGAGGCCTCGAAGTACTGATAGCGAAGGTCGGTACGGCAGCGGGGATCGAGGGGGGAGCCGATGCCGACCCGGTGACCTGGGCTCATAAACTCGAGGCCCAAGCCCGCGAGACTCACGAAGCCACCTTCGACGAACTGGTGAAAGCGAAGGCCGGAGCGAAGTCGGCTGGTGATGCGCTCGCCGAGGCTCGCCGAATACTCGACTTGCAGAACCGGCGGCGCCGGGCGGAAGCGGAGCTTGCTGCGCACGCAGCAGGTGCGAGCGAGCGCGCCGTTCTCGCTGCCGAGTTGGCGGATGCGCGCAGGGCCGAACCAGTCGCGGCCCTGGCGCAGGACGCCGAGTCCGCTCGCACCAAGGCGGCCGAGGCGCTACGCAACGTCGAGACGATCGCCGAGGATCTCGATTCGATAGTGGGCGGAACTGATCTTGTGTCCGAGTTACCCTGGCCACCTGCGGCTTCCGATCGAGAGAGCATCCGGAAGAGCATTCGGGAGTGGCGCGACGAGATCGTACGTCTCGACGCTGTGCTCATCGAATCAGCTGCAGCCGAACGACTCTCCGCCGAACTGGATCGACTGCGTGGCCGGAGGGCTGAACTCGCCGAGACCAGCGCGGACCTGTCTCGTGAGCGGGAACAGTTGCCGCTCGCCCGGCGGGAAGCGGAGGAGGCCCTCGCTTCGGCGGAAAAGGCTGCAGTCGGATTACCCGCGCTGGTGGACGCCCGAGACCGTGCGACGGACGCCGCCTCGGCTGCGGCGGAACTTCGACCGCGCCTGCTCGAGCGTGATCGGCTAGAGCGGTCGGTGCTCGACGCCCGGCAGGCACATCAGGACGCCCGCGGGCGTTGGCTCGACCTGCTGCAGCGTCGAATCGCCGGGATGGCGGGGGAACTGGCAGGCACCCTCGAGAACGGCGAGCCATGCATGGTGTGTGGGTCGCTCGAGCATCCACGCCCGGCCGAGTTGTCCGAGCTGTCGGTGACCAAGTCCGAAGAGGACGCGGCGCTCGCAGAGGAACAGCGTTCCGCGACAGCGCTGACTGCCACGCGCGACGAGTTGGCCGTGGTCGAACGTGCCATCGAAGTGCTGATCCAGCGTGGTGGCGACGGCAATGCGGACGAACTTGCACAGGCACGTTCCGAAGCCGACAGAAAAGTGCAGGAGGCGACCGCACTCGCCGAGAAGGTCGCGGTCTATGGAAAGTCCCTCGAGGAGCTCCGGGACCGTGAGAGTCGACTACAGGAACACCTGCGGGAACTGGGTGTAGATGCCGCCACCGTCGCTGAGAAGATCGCCGCCATCTCGGCGCAGCTCGAAGAAATTCGGATCCGAGTGAGCGCGGCAGCAGGCGAAGACCCGAGTGTGAAGGCTCGTCGCATGCGACTCGACGCGCTCGCCGAGGCGGCTTCCCATCTACTCGACGCGCGCGATGCGGGTGCGGCGGCCGAGTCGTCGGCCGGTGAACTCATCGAGAAGGCGAGAACGCGCTCTGAGAATGCCGGTTTCGAGGGCATCGACGATGCCTTGGTTGCAGTACGGAGCCCAGCCCGCCAGGCCGAGATCGAGGCAGTTCTGTCGGCCGCACGAGATGCGGAAGTCGGGGCCCGCAGTGTGCTCGACGATCCAGACGTGATAGCAGTCTCGGCTGTGGAGCCTGTGGAGTTGGAGTACGCCCAGCGCGGGTACGACACGGCGGCGGAGTCGGTGAATGTGGCAGCCGCGGCCGCATCCGATGCTCAGCGGCGGTTGCTCGACCTCGATAGGTTCGTTCGGCAGCTCGAGGCAACCGCTGAGGCGATGGCTCCGATGCAGGCCTCCCATGACGAATTGGCTGCGCTCGCCGAGGTGATCTCTGGTCGTGGTCAGAACTCGAGACGGATGTCTCTGCGGTCCTACGTGCTGGCTGCACGGTTGGAAGAGGTGGCGGTGTCAGCGTCCGCGCGTCTTGATCGGATGTCTACGGGGCGATACGAGTTCGTGCATTCGGATGATGCGGGTCCACGTGGCCGCCGGGGAGGCCTGGGGCTCGACATCCGTGACAACTACACCGGGGTGGTGCGATCGGCCAAGACGCTCTCCGGCGGGGAATCGTTCCTGGCGTCGTTGGCGCTGGCGCTCGGCCTCGCAGATGTGGTTGCGGCGGAGTCGGGAGGTGTCGTGCTCGACACCATGTTCATCGACGAGGGATTCGGAACGCTCGATTCCGACACTCTCGACTCGGTCATGGGCGTACTCGACGAGCTTCGTGCCGGTGGCCGAGTGGTCGGGATCGTGAGTCACGTCGACGAAATGCGTCAGCGAATCCCGAACCGACTACATGTGATTCGCGGGCGATCCGGCTCCACCCTGGAGGTGGTGGCCGGCTGAGGCTGCTCAGTCGGTAGTACGGGAGACAGCCGATTCGTCGACCGTGACGCCGTCCGCATCGTCCTCGTCGAGGTCTTCGTCATCTGGGGAGGTTTCATCGGCTGCAGCTTCTGAGCTGCGCAAGTCGATTTGTTCGCCGATGTAGCGAAGCATCACTGCGATAACGGCGGCTGTTGGGACCGCGAGGAAGGCACCGACGATTCCGAACACGGCACCGCCGGCCGCGACGGAGAGCAACACCACGACCGCATGCAGTTTCATGCTCTTGCTCTGCAGCACCGGTTGCAGCACGTTGCCCTCGATCTGTTGCACCGCGATGATGATGATCAGCACGATCACCGCCGTGGTCAGGCCGTTGGCTACCAGTGCAACGAGCACGGCGAGCGCGCCTGCGACAAACGCACCGACGATCGGTATGAAGCCACCGATGAATGTCAGGATCGCCAAGACCGGTGCGAGTGGCACACCGAGAATCAGTAGTCCGGCGCCGATGAACACGGCATCGATGAGGCTGACCAGGGCCTGTGTTCGGATGAACCCGCCTAGCGTGTCCCACATTCGGACAAGCACCGCTTCGAGGTGGTATCCCGCGCGTCCACCACTCACCGAGTGCAGCCACGGAATGAAGCGGGGGCCGTCCTTGATGAAGAAGAAGGACAGGACGAGCACGAGGCCGAGGGTGATGAGGAGCGACCCGGCGGTGCTGACTCCGGTGAAGACACCGGAAGCGATGGCCGTTCCGCTCTCCTGAACCTTGGTGATGATGATGTGGATGCCCTCGTTGATCTGCTCGTCTTGCAGGTTGATCGGGGGACCCCTCAACCAGTCCTGGATCGTGTTGATGCCCTCGGTGGCCCTGTTGGCCAGTTCCGGTGCCTGGTTGACGACAGATGGCACGATGCCCGCGACGATTCCGGCGACGACGGCGATGAAGAGCACGAGCGTCGTCGCGGCTGCCGCTGCCGGCGGAACGCGCCGTTTCGTCATCGCCCGGGTCGGCGGCCACAGCACGGTGCACACGACGATGGCCAGGAGTACGGGAAGGACGATGACCCACAGCTTTGCGATTACCCAACCGAGCAACACGGCGCCCAGCGCGATCGCGGCGAGAACCAGAGACCATTTGGCCAGCCACATCGCACCTACCCCGATGAAATGACCGCGGTCCGGTTTCGTGGTTCTCGACTCTGTCACAGATAGTCCTCCTCTATGTGCAGGCGGCGTCCGTCTGCTGCGCACACCGAGTCCGCACAGCTGATCGTACTGACACCAGCGTCCGTGATCGGGGATGTCGTGCGGTCAGAAGCGAGCCGAATCCGCCTCGATCCAGTCGCTCAGCCAGTCCGTGGGCGGGTCGTCGAGCAGTTCACCCGGCATCAGCCACTCGTAGAGTTCCGCATAGGTTCGGGTCGTGACGCCGTCGATACGTCGATTGAGCATCGCCGGCGTCAGTTGATCGAAGCTGTCGAGGCCCATCGATGCCACCATCTGCTGAGCGCTGGCCACCGTTGATTTCTGGAACCGGAATACACGCGCAGACTTGTCGCGGACGTTGAGCGCCCGACTCCGCGCCGGGTCTTGTGTAGTGACCCCGACTGGGCATCGGTTGGTGTGGCATATCTGCGCCTGAATACATCCGACGGCGAACATCATCGCCCGTGCGGACATCGTGAAATCGGCGCCCTGGATGATTCGTTTGACGACGTCGGCTCCGCTGGCAACTTTTCCGGACGCGCCGATCCTGATGCGATCTCGCAGCCCAGTTCCGGTCAGCGCGTTGTGCACGAGCATGAGCCCCTCGGTGAGGGGCATCCCCATGTTGTCCTCGAATTCCACTGGACCGGCCCCTGTTCCACCTTCGGACCCGTCGACGATGACGAAATCGGCGGTGACGTCACGCTCGAGCATCGCCTTGCAAATGCCGAGGAACTCGACGCGGGAACCGACGCACAGCTTGAATCCCACGGGCTTGCCGCCCGACAGCGTCCGAAGGGTGACGATGAAGTCGACCAACTCGTTCGGGTTGCTGAATGCAGTATGGGACGGCGGCGAGATCACCGTCTTTCCAACAGGTAACCCCCGTGTCTGCGCGATCTCAGCTGAGACCTTGGCGCCGGGCAGCACGCCTCCATGCCCTGGCTTGGCTCCCTGGGACAGCTTGATAGAGATGGCTTTCACCTGGTCGAGTGTGGCGCGTTCAGCGAATTTGGAGGCGTCGAAGCGACCTTCGTCGGTGCGGCACCCGAAGTAACCGGATCCGATCTCCCAGATCAAGTCTCCGCTGTGCTTGCGGTGGTAGGGGCTGATACCACCCTCGCCGGTGTCGTGGGCGAACCCGCCTCGTGCCGCTCCTGCATTTAGGGCTTCGATGGCGTTGCCTGATAGCGCTCCGAAACTCATCGCTGACACGTTGAGGAGAGCGATGTCATAGGGCCGCAGGCAGTCTCGTCCACCAAGTCGCACCGTTGGAGGTTCTGGCGGTGCCGTTTTCGCGCGTAGAGAGTGGGTCATGAACTCGTAGCCGATAGCTTGCACGTCCCGTTCGGTACCAAACGGTTCCTCGGCCAAGGTGCCTTTGGCGCGTTCGTAGACGAGGTCACGGGTATCGCGGTCGAAGGGGGTTCCGTCGGTGGATGATTCGATGAAGTACTGCTGGATTTCGGGCCGAATCTTCTCGAACATGAAGCGGGCATGTCCCAGCACCGGATAGTTCCGCAGGATACTGTGCCTGCGTTGCAGCAGATCCCACGTCCCTAGGGCAGCCATGGCGAGAAGGACGACTGCGGCGAACCACCAGGCACTCGAAAGCCCGATCGCCAAGGCGAGGGCGCAAAGTCCGAGGATCCAGGTCACAAGGACGATCAACCAGCGGGCCACTTCCTGAGCTTAGTGCTTCCAGTGAGTTTCGGTGCGTGTTGCGGCAGAGCCTCCTTTCATGGCCGCCCGGAGAGGGTGAGATAGTGAACGCGCAATTTCAGTCGTCATGGATGGGGGATCGATGTCCGAGTCAACGAGTAATCCGGAATGGCCGAGCGATCAGGGAACGCTGAAGCCCAGCGACGCGGGTTCTTACGGTCTCCAGTACCAGACCCAGCAGCAGCCGGGCCAGTTCAGCCCACCGCCGCTGCCGCGATCGAACGCAGGGTGGGCCGTGGCCGCAGTGATCTTCTTCTGGCCTCTCGCGTTCTCGGCCTTCAACCATGTTCACGACGTGTATCCCAAGTGGGCCATGGGTGACTACCAGGGCGCTCAATACGCATCGGATCGGGCGAAAGCGCTCGGCACGATCGCGCTGTGGATCTGGGTGGCCCTGATTGTCGTGTTCGTCGTCTTTTACGTGATCCTGATCGCCGTCATCATCGCAAACGCCGACGCTGCGATCTTGGATACAACGAGCTTGTGACGACCGACGGTCGGTGATTCGATCCCGACGCCGTAGAATCCAACAACCGTGAGCCTTACCCTCGGAATCGTCGGACTGCCCAACGTCGGCAAGTCCACCTTGTTCAACGCGCTGACCAACAACGACGTGTTGGCTGCGAACTACCCGTTCGCGACCATCGAACCCAACGTCGGACTGGTCGAACTGCCCGATCCGCGGCTGTCCGAGCTCGCTGAAATATTCAGCTCTCAGCGCATCCTTCCTGCAACGGTTTCGTTCGTCGACATCGCAGGGATCGTCAAGGGCGCTTCCGAGGGTGCAGGGTTGGGAAACAAATTCCTGGCCAACATTCGCGAGGCAGATGCGATCTGCCAGGTTGTTCGTGTCTTCGACGACGACGACGTCGTGCACGTGGACGGTCGCGTCGACCCGGCGTCCGATATCGAGGTGATCGAGACCGAGCTCGTGATCGCCGATATGCAGACGCTGGAGAAGGCGTTGCCGCGTTTGGAGAAGGAAGCGAAGAAGAACAAGGAGCTCAAGCCCACGCACGAGGAGGCGCTGAAGGCGCAAGATGTCCTCAACGAGGGCAAGACCCTGTTCAGCGCGAAGGACAAGCTGGATTTCGGTTTGCTCCGCGAGCTGAGTCTGCTCACAACCAAGCCGTTCCTGTACGTCTTCAACGCCGACGAGGCGGTGCTCACCGACGAGGCGAAGGTCGCCGAACTGCGTGCCTCCGTCGCCCCGGCGGATGCGGTGTTCCTCGACGCGAAGGTCGAGCAGGAGCTGTTGGAGCTCGACGAGGAGGACCGGCAGGAGATGCTCGACTCGATCGGGCAGAGTGAGCCCGGGCTGCACGCCCTCGCCCGTACCGGCTTCCACACCCTCGGGCTGCAGACCTACCTCACCGCAGGCCCCAAGGAAGCGCGGGCCTGGACCATCCACAAGGGGGACACCGCCCCGCAAGCTGCCGGCGTCATCCACACCGACTTCGAGCGCGGGTTCATCAAAGCCGAGATCGTGTCGTTCGATGACCTCGTCGAGGCGGGATCGATGGCCGCCGCCAAGGCCGCGGGCAAGGTGCGCATGGAGGGCAAGGACTACATCATGGCCGACGGCGACGTGGTGGAGTTCCGCTTCAACGTGTAGGAGCCCTGGTCAGCAGGCTATTCGAAGCCCTCGGTACGCAGTGGGTACGCAGTAGAACCCGCAGAGGCCCGAAACAAGGCGTCCGCAGCCTTGCGGGTTCTGTCGTCTGCATCGGGCCACAAATGGCTGTACGTGTTCAATGTGACTGTCGCCGAGCTGTGCCCGAGAGCACGCTGCACGGTCACCACGTCACAGCCAGCCGCGATTAGACCCGAGGCGTAGAAGTGGCGCAGGTGGTGTAGGTGTAGACCGTCGACGCCTGCCGCTGTCCTCGTCTTGCGCCAGCGGTACCCGACCGAGTTCTGGTGCCAGGGGTGCCGGCCCTCGCCGGGGAACAGCCACCGGGTCGGATCGTCACCGGGTCGCCAGTGTGCGATGTGCAGAGACACCAACTCGAGCAGACCGTCCGGCGCAGGAATCACTCGCTCTGACCCGTACTTCGGTGCCCGGATCTCGACCTCATGCCCGTTGGCACGCTGGACCTGGCGCTCGACGTGAACCTCTCGGCGTAGAAAGTCGATATCTCCGACCTGTAGGGCCGCGGCTTCCCCGAGTCGGAGTCCTGCGAACGCGCAGAGTGCTACGAACGCGTCGAAATCCTCGTCAGCTTCCCGGACCAGCGCCCCAACCTGCTCACTCGTGGGAATCACCATTGCCGCTTCCGCACGACGTCGACGGGGGAGGGCGACGGTTTCGGAGGGGTCGCTACCGAGTACCTTGTCCCGTTTCGCGGCGCGCAGCACAGACCGGACGTTGTTGAACCTGGTTTTGATTGTCCCCGGCTGTAATGGCTTGTCCTGCATCGCCTTGACCCAGGTCTCGAGGTGTGAGGGCCGCAGGTCCGCCATTGCCACATTGGAGAACGTGACGCTGTTAGCCGCAAGATTCATAGCCTGCACAGTGCCCCGGAAACCCTCGGTTCCGGGGCTTCTCTTCTTGCCGCTAAGAGCCCTAACGGCGCGACCCGAGCGACGAGTGCAGACTGGCGCGCCGGCTGTACTCCTCAAAGGACATCGCCTCAATCGAGGTGATCTCAGCAGAGATAGGCCCGGACCCCGAGAGCCGCGGCCGAACCGCGTTCAGGGCGGCAACAGCTGCCGCGTGCCAGTCCGCCTCAGGAATGTTGAGCAAGAATACGGTGCCATCGGGATCGCCGCTGCCGAGGGCCGGCAACCAGTTGGAGGGCAGACTGCCGACCAGGTGGAGGGCCTGGTCTTCGGTAATCGTCTGGAAGTCAAAGTCGATGGTCACGTTGACCTTGTAATCCTGGGTGGTGAACATGCAACTCCTTCGTTTGGGTGAGTGGTGGTTCGAATGCAGGGTAGAGGCTGGCACCGACCTCCGGGAATCGAAGAGCCAGAGCGGCAGCACAGTGGGCACCCGCGAACGGATAGAGGAACTTCACTGAACTCGTTGACGCCAGGTAGGTTCCGCGCCATGACGTTTGATGAGCTGCTCGATCGGTTATTCGAAAGGTACACAGCCTCATTGGATGAGGACGCCCGTCGGCGGGCCGAGGATCGCATCGAGCAGGATGCTGACGTCGAGATGATCGGTTTCATCGACCTGGGCCTAGATCGGGGCGACCTCACCGATGACGAGGTTGACGGCGCACTCGAGTGGGTTCGGCATGATCGCCTCCGGAAATTCAGCCAGGGCCTCGCGGAAGCACTGGAGAAGGAAAAGGCTCGCCGCGCGACCGGAGTGTCGTTCGCGCCCATGGGTGCAGAGATGGGTTAGCGTCCCGGAACATCACTGGACCGAAGGGGAACCCTGTGAAGAAATCTGTTCGCACCGCAGCATCCGCACTGCTGGCCGCCCCGCTCCTGGCCGCCGTGTTCGCGGCACCTGCCCAGGCGGCACCCGAGGACGTCACACTCTCGGCGACAACCGAGGGCAAGGACCTGATCGTCACTATCACCAACAACAGCGAGTCGAAGATCAGCTGCTTTACGTCCACAGCCCCGCCTATATCCGGCCAGTCGGGAGACCTTATGTTTCTCGACGTCAGCATGGATGTCGAACCCGGCAGCACAGATAGCGCGAGGGTTACCGCAGAGGTGCGCGGGGACCACACCCTCGATTGGTCTTGTGACGCTTCCGATGGCGGCGAGCGTTGGGGGACATTCGCGGGCACGGCCAATGCCTTCGAGATCTCCTTCGAAGATCGAACCTTCGGCAGCGTGAACTTAATCGTCAGCCAGCTGCTGGAATCGATCTTCGACAGCTGATCCGAGACCACGAAGGCCCGTGAGTATTTCGCTCTGGGGCCTCTGTAGGGGTGGGGGGGCGCAACCCGGCGCTGTTGCGAGGTGCCGATGGCGGGGCGTTCACGTATGAGGGTGTCATCCGCCGCGTGCAACTCGATTCGGTCGGGGATGGCCTTCTCCAACGCCTCGAACAGTTCGAACGCTAACGCCTGCTGTCGCTCATCTTCCTTGGACCTATCCTCGGGGTCACGGTAGTTGAGCACGATCAATACCTCCGGGTCGCCGGGTTCCCGATCAAGCATCTCGTCTATCGAGGCCGAACAGCGGGGGTAACCGAAGTGCAGGAATAGACTGCCGCTCACGCCCTCCACGATCTTGCCGCCCAGTTCGTCACGCAGGGCCTCCCGGATCTCATCGGGTGACGATTCGGTATAGACGTAAACAAGGTCGTACTTCACCTATGCCCCCACAGTCCGAACGATTTGTCGAATCCATCTCCGTGGCTTGAGCGTAGCGAGCACAGGCTCGATCAGGATGACGCGAAGAAGGTAGGGTCCGCGCCATGGCATGGGAGGAACTGCTGGATCGGTTTGACCGATACACCGCCGACCTGGACGAGGACACCCGTCGACACATCGAGATGTTCATCCAGCAAGATGCCTACGTGCTGACTGCTCTCATCAGTAAAGGCTTGGAGCGAGGCGACCTCAGCGACGAGGACATAGATGCCGCACTGGAGTTCGCTAAGCGGCATCACATGATGAGAAGTTTAGGTCTTACCGATGCGTTGGAAGAATTGAAGGCTAGCCGCGCTAGTACATAACCACACGCTCGCCCTTATCAGGAAGGCTCCGTGAGCGCTTCCGCTCCGGGCTTTTTCACGGACAAATCACGTTCGGGCACAGTTTCTGACACGCCTGGATCGTACTGACCGGAGTTCAACTCCGTTCGGAACTCCATGCGCAACAGACAAGCGAGCAGGAAGTCGTTATCGCCGCAGCTTCTCGAGCATTGCGGGACGGACCCGTGATGAACTAGTCCCATGACCACCGACGCGAGCACCGAATATCTGAGCCTGACCGAGATAGCCGAGCACCTGGACGCCAGTATCGAAGAGGTACGTCGCGCGTGTTCGTTCCGGAAATTGTCCCTGGAAGAAGACCACTCGTCGCCTGTGGTCGCCGCAAAGCACTTGGATGAGCTGGGTCGAACGATCGCCGGCCGCCGGATACTACTGGAGCGCAGGCAACGTATGGCACGTGGCGAGGGCGGGCAGGTCATCGTCACGCTCAACGGCATCGAGTACCGGTTCGGTCCTGCCGGCGCGTTCGGGCTAGGTAGGAAGCTGTACGCAGCGATGTTTCGGGCCGACTTCATCGATCGGCCCGATGCCGCGCTCTGGGACAATTGGACGCCTACGCCAATCGTCAAGAACCGCTTGCGCCCGCGCTGGGCCGTCATCGTGAAAATCGGCGATGCCAAGCATTGGCTCGACTATCACGACGCGCTCGAACTATATGCCCGGTTGCGATTGTTTGTCTATTTGTGACCTGGGCGCAGTAGCGGGTCAAGCGTTGGCCACATGCGAGCAGCCACCAACAACAGCGAGGACGAGACCGAGATCGTCGTTGTCAGTACCCAAAAGTTCTGGTGGCCAACCTCGTCAGAGGCAGGGTAGGGGGTGCGATCGCTACAGGTTCTCAAGTCGTGCAAGGCTTCCCGTGATGAACTAGTCCCATGACCAGCGACGCGAGCACCGAATATCTGAGCCTGACCGAGATAGCCGAACAGTTGGATGCCAGTCTCGGCGAGGTGCGCCGCGCGTGCTTGTTCCGGAAACTGCCCCTGCAAGGAGAGCACTCGTCGCCTGTGGTCGCCGCCGAGCATCTGGAGGAGATCGGGATAGCGATCGCCGAGAGACGCGCACGAGTGAGGCGCGCTGTACGCAAGATCGACGCGAGCACGAAATTGAGCGTGACCGAGGTCGCCGAGCATCTGGACGCCAACATCAACGAGGTGCGCCGCGCGTTTGAGATCCGGGAACTGCCCCTGGTAGAAGATGACTCATTGCCCGTGGCCGCCACTGAGCGCCTGGAGGAGATCGGGATCGCGATCGGCAAGAGACGGGCACAAGCGCGAAACAGCTGCACGGCCGGCGCGAGCACCGAATACCTGAGCGTGGACGAGGTGGCCGTGTTGCTGCACGCAGACATCAGCGAGGTGCGCCGCGTGCCTAAGGTCCTGGAACTGCACGTGGTAAAGGATGACTCATTGCCCGTGGTCGCCGCTAAGCACCTTAACGAACTCGGGAGAGCGATCGCCGAGAGACGGGAGTGCACCCAATATCTGAGCGTGACCGAGGTGGCCGAGTACCTGGACGCCAGCATCAACGAGGTGCGCCGCGCGTTTTCGATCCTAGAACTGAACCTGGTAGAAGATGACTCGTTGCCCGTCGTGGCCGCCAAGCACCTGGACGAACTCGAGATTGAGATAGCCCAAACGCGGGCACGAAAGGAACGTAGGCGGCGCGCGGCACGCGGCGAGGACGGGCAAGTCATCGTCACGATCGAAGGAGTCGAGCACCGACTCAACCGTGACGACGCGTATCGCTTCTTTATTGAACTGGTCTCGGCAATCTATCCGACCAAGTACGCAAAATTCATGCGGGAGTTCGATGGCCCGCGGAGAATGGCGCGCACCGAGGACAGTGTGCCTGCGCGCTCCACCATCATCGTGACACTCGACGGTGCCGAGTATCGGCTCGCCTATCGCGACGCGGATCTACTCGGCTCACGGTTAGCAACGGCTATCCATGAAGCGGAGCGGCGGTAGGGGGCCGCGGGTCAGCCAAACGCGAGCAGGCACTCACAGCAGTGAGGGCGTGGCCAAGGTCGTCGTTGCCGGCACCTAGTGGCCCGGGGGCTATCTTGCCGGGGGTAGGGGGTCGAAATCACTTTAGGTCGCCGGGGGCCCGGTCACTGGTTCTCTCTCCCCTAAGGCTGAGGGGGGTCGCGCGCGGACATAGGGGTATTCGGTCGAAACACGGCCCAAAACAGGCCGATTTTGGCCAAAAGACGGCGCTCATACCGTGGACACCTCGCCGAAGCCGATCGGTATTCGGCGGTATTCGGGTTAGGGCCTGCGTGGTCATCATGACCACGGTTGGAGGCATCAGCTTGCTGACGTCGACAACATGATCGACCCCGCGGATAACACCCCTCCGTCCGCAGAGCGTCCGCAGTAGAACCGCACACCGTCAATAACGGCCAACAATCACAACACTCGAACCTGCTGGTACAAAGCGCATCCCAACAACTGCTCCCACTCTTCAACATCCACAAACGCCCAGGATCGAGTTCCGCTTCAACGTGTAGAAGCACTGTTCAGCGGACTACTTCTAGCTCTCAGTTCGTAGTGCGTCCGCAGTAGAACCCGCAGAGGCTCGGAACAGCTCGTCCGCAGCGCTGCGGGTTCTGTCGTTCGCGTCCGGCCAGAGGTGTGAGTACGTGGAACTTCTTCGACTCGAACACCGGGCGCGGTCATCGTCTCAATGGAGGTGAAGGTGTGCGTGGACACGGCCCGCATCCTGCGGGTCGGTGAAATGATCGACGCACACCGGACACACTCGACACGCGAAACTGCTTGACCCGCAACGGACACCTGGTCCAGCACCGTGGCGCGTGATCTATGAGATCACGCGCCTTTGTCGTCTCACCGGCACCCCCTGTTCGGCGCCGTCGGTGAGACAATCCCGTCGGGCGCGATTGGATTCCCGATGCAACTCCCCGCCTGCTTGCCGCTGACACACCCTCAGGGAAGCGTCTACCGCGAGCGTGACACATCGGCAACAACGCGCGTCAGCCGATCACATCCACAATGCTCGCCCGCAGCAACGGAACCTCCCGATCGTCACCGCTGACCGTCTCGTACACCTGCGTACCGGCGACCGAGGCATAGATCGCAACCAGATCATCCTCCACAACCTCTACGAAAACCTCAGCATCGCCCGTGACGGCCGTGTACTGGTCGTAAAAGATCGAAGCCACCTTCTGGGCTCCAGTGTCAGCCATGAAAACCTCGGGGCCCGTGCGAGTATCGAACTGGAAGACCGTCCCGTACACCAGGATCTTGCGGCCCTCATGCGCTTCCGGGTTTCGTACGATCTTCTCGTACTCACGTTCCGACAACGTCTCGTAGGTGTCCCGGTCCAGGTGTGCTGGGCCGGAGAAGAGCCCACCTACAACAACGAGTAGGACGACGACCAGGATCAAGAGGATCGCGGCACCTCCGGCGAAGAACGGCCACTTCTTCCGCTTCTTCTTCATCGGGTCAGGCTGCGGGAACCCACCGGAGTGGATGGGCTGTTGAGGCTGCGGGAACCCACCGGAGTGGATGGGCTGTTGAGGCTGCGGGAACCCACCGGGATGGTTGGGCTGTTCAGGCTGCGGGGGATAGGTCACGTGGTTGTCTCCATCAATAGGTGTTACGTGAGCGTTCTGAACCTAATGGATCAGATCCCCTTGACATCAGCGACACTCCCAGTAAGTCGTAGCGCTGAGAGCGGAGAGATGAGCATGCCGAACATCGATCCAATCACCGCGACTACCAACATCACCGGCGACGTTCTCATCCGCGCCGTTCGGGCCGATGGGCGGCGAGAAAGACGCGCGAGTCGTGCAACCTACATTCGATGGCGGTTGCCATATGCTCGCGATGACAAACCCCGACCACGGAACCAGTCCCGAAGTCCTTGGGCGCCAGTCTCGGCGTCCGCCCACGATCCGACGACGAGAAAAGGTCCAAAATGCGCGCTCCCCGCCGACACCGATCGCTTGTAGCGGTCTTCGCTGCCGCGACCCTGACGGCCGGATGCACCTCTACCGCTACGGACACACCGCTCACGTCCCCGACAGCGAAACCGGTCAACCCCGCGCAGGTCGCCGGCGTGCCGTTGCCCGAGGGTTCGGTGGCGGACGCCATCGCCCAACTCGACGGACTGGCCGAGGACCTGATGAAATCCTCCGGAATCCCGGGTATGGCAGTCGCCGTGGTGCACGGTGGGAGGACGGTGTACGCGAAAGGATTCGGCGTCCGCGAGGCGGGATCGTCGGAGGAGGTGGACGCCGACACGGTGTTCCAGTTGGCGTCGCTATCGAAACCGATCGGGGCGACCGTCGTCGCGCATCAGGTCGGCAACGGGGTCATCGACTGGGACACCCCGGTCGCCGCGAAGGTGCCCGGATTTTCACTCGCCGACCCCTACGCGACCGAGCAAGTCACCGTCGGCGACCTGTACGCGCACCGCTCCGGACTCCCTGATCACGCAGGCGACATCCTCGAGGGTCTGGGCTACGACCGGCAACAGATCATCGAACGGTTGCACCTGCTCCCGCTCAACCCGTTTCGGAACTCGTACGCGTACACCAACTTCGGCCTCACCGCGGCTGCCGAGGCAGTGGCGAACGCGTCGGGTACCGATTGGGCGACCCTGTCGCAGCGGGCACTCTACGAGCCACTGGGCATGTCGGACACCAGCTCTCGCTACGCAGACTACGCAGCGCACGAGAACCGTGCCGTGGGCCACGTGAAGGTCGACGGAACGTACGTTGCACGGGCGGAGCGAAATCCCGATCCGCAGTCGCCCGCCGGAGGCGTCAGTTCGTCGGTGAACGACCTCACCACGTGGTTGAAGATGCTGCTCGCCAACGGAGAGACCGACGGAGGGCAACTGATCCCCGCCGAATCGCTGCTGCCAGCGATCTCGCCGCAGAACATCTCTTCGGCGCCGACATCCCTGGACGCCCGCGCGAGCTTCTACGGTTACGGGTTCAACGTCGACACCAGCGCGGCTGGGCGTGTCACGCTCAGCCACTCGGGGGCATTCGCACTCGGGGCGGCGACGAGCTTCGTCGCGATCCCGTCGGCGGATGTCGCGATCGTCGCGCTCACCAACGCCGCACCGATCGGCGTCCCGGAGACCCTCACCTCCGAGTTCGCCGACATGGTCCAGTTCGGTGAGGTTCGCCAGGACTGGGCGGAACTGTACGAGAAGGCCTTTCCGACGATGCCCGATCCGGAAGATGCGCCTACCGGACAGACTCCGCTGCCTACACCGATGCCGCCGCGGCCCCTCGCGACGTACGTCGGCGCGTACGCCAACGACTACTTCGGTGCCGCACAGGTCACCGAACGCGACGACGCGCTGATCCTTACGATGGGCCCCGAAGGGCTGGTGTTTCCCTTGACTCACCAGGACGGTGACGTGTTCACCTTCGCCCCTGCCCGTAGGGGCGGCCCGACCGGCATGATCTCCAAGGCCACCTTCACAGACGACACTCTGCTGCTCGAGTTCTTCAATGCGAGCGGGCTCGGCACGTTCACCAGGAGTGCACCGTGAACTCGACAGCAGACTCGAACAGTTCGGAACGACCAGATCTAGGCGGTGCCCGGTGTGACGACGGCAGTGCCGGTCGCGGGCACCGGCGAAGACGACGAGCCACCAGCCCCTGACTACCGACTTGTTCACCGCTTGGGCCAAGACCAAGCCCGGCGCATCCTGGCAGGTTCACGCGGTCGTCGTAACAGTCTCGAAGTGGGAGGTTGCGGCGACCGTGTTGTTTTTCGGTGGACGGTGGCCGGCTACCTACCCAAACTGTGCTGCGCCCCAGAATCTTGACACTTGGTCATATTTTTCTTGACAGTTGTCAAACAAACGATAGAGTGATGCGCGTCGCAGGTGTTGTGGTCTCTATCACTCTTCGGGAGGAAGGCGGGTAGGTGAGCGTGAATGGCCGCTCAGGCAAGAAGACGCTGTTCACAGGTGGTTCACATGGTCGAGGTGGTGCCCGCCCTCGTCATCTGCGAGCCCGCCACCAACCGTGATACCCGAGATCATCGCTGCTGGCATCCCCCTCAGTCACGCTCACTACAGGAGAAAGCACATGGTTGGACTGCTTGCTGAAAAGGTAGCCATCGTCACCGGGGCCGGTGCAGGTATCGGTGCTGCGATCGCTCGCGCTTACGGAGCGGAGGGAGCGCGCGTCGTAGTCAGCGATATCAACGGTGATGCGGCAAAGGATGTTTCGGCGTCCATCGCTGGATCCATCGCAGTCACAGCCGATGTCAGCGAGGAAAAGCAGGTACAGGAACTTGTCGAGCGGACAGTCGCCGAGTTCGGTGGTCTGCACGTGGTGGTTCCGAATGCGGGAATCGCCACGACCAAGCCGCTGGCGCAGACTTCCTTCGAGGAGTGGAGAAAGGTGATGTCGGTCGACCTCGACGGGGTCTTCTTGACCATCCGCCACTCGCTGCCCGCCATGCTCGAATCCGGTGGTGGGTCGATCGTGACCATCTCCTCGATCTCGTCGACTACCGGTTCGGCTCTCATCGGCAGCTACGCCGCCGCGAAGGCCGCAGTGCGAAATCTGACGGAGACGCTCTCGGCCGAACTCCGCTTCCAGAACATCCGTGCCAATGCGCTGCTGCCCGGGTTCATCGACACCGACCTCGTCAAGACACATCAGTCAAGCTTCGAGGAGGCGCTCGGCCTCGAGGCCGGCGGATTCGATGACCTGATCACCACCAAGCAGACACGTTACGGGCGTACCGAGGAGGTCGCTGCCGCGGCGGTGTTCTTCGCGAGCGACCAGTCGTCGTGGTGCAACGGCAGCAGCCTGATCCTCGACGGCGGCTTCAAGGCGGCTTTGCTCTGAAGCCGGAACATCAAGTCACACAACGGTAGTCGTCGGTCGCACGTTCGGGTGATATCCGTGGTGTGCCGACGACTTCACCCCTTGCCTGCACAGGCAAAAGGATGACGACATGCTATCCCCAGCGATCTACGTATTACCGCCCGGCGGTCTCGACAACCTCGTGACTCGCAATGTCGACGCGCCCGACCCGCAGCCCGGCGAAGTCATGATCGAGGTTCACGCGAACTCGCTGAACCACCACGATGTCCTTGTCGCAACCGGTGCGATCGCGACTGATGGACCGCGAATCCTTCTTTCGGACGCGGCGGGTGAAGTTGTTGCGGTCGGCGACGAAGAGTCGCAGTTCGGTCTCGGCGACCGCGTGATGACGACATATCTACCGCACTGGCAGTACGGACGGCCTACGGTCGACGGGTTTGTGAACTCACCGGGTGACGGCGTGGACGGGTATGCCCGCCGGTTTGTCACGATCCAAGCCGCAGCGCTGACCGCCATCCCACGAAACTATTCGTACGCCGAGGCTGCGACTCTGCCGACCGCGGGACTGTCCGCATGGCGAGCGCTTTTCTCCACTGTGCCGCTGAGACCGGGGCAGACCGTGCTCGTTCCAGGTTCCAGCACGGTGTCGCTGTTCGCTATTCAACTCGCCAAGGCGGTCGGCGCCCGAGTCATCGGCACGTCCTCTTCGGCAGACAAGATCGCCAAGCTTGTCGAAGTCGGCGTCGACCTCACCGTCAACTACCGAGAGAATCCCGAGTGGGGGCTAGAGGCTTTCACCCTCACAGGTCACGGGGTCGATCACGTGCTCGACATCGGAGGCCCGGCGACGTTCGATCAATCTCTCGCGGCAGCGAAGGTTGGCGGAAGGATCGCAGCGCTCGGCATCATGACGGGCGCTTCGTCGGCTGTCGATTTCACGCCGCTGCTGACCAAGCAGGTCACGATCGAAGGCCTACTGGTCGGAAGCAGGGAACATCAGCAGGAGATGGTGGCCGGGCTCGAAGGCTTGGCGATCAAGCCAGTCATCGACTCGACATACCCTTTCGATCGCCTGGCTGATGCTCTACGCCACCAACAATCCGGTCGGCATTTCGGAAAGATCGTCGCTACTTCTCAGTAGTTACCGCGTTCGAGACACGTTCGAGACAGTTGGGGATGACCAGCGATACCGGCGGCGTAGGACTGTCGGATTCGCGGGTTGACAGTGGTTCTTCAGCGGGCTTACGTTCGAACCGGCAGCCTGCCTCTTTGCCCACTTCAGGGAGATTCAGATGATACGAAGTGCCGGTATATGTTTTGCCGCTGCGAGTGTGCTCGTTCTGGGCGCCTGTTCTAGCTCCACAACGGAAGAAAGTCCTACTGCTACGACGCCCGGTACCACCGCGGCTGCGTCGGAGTCGATGCCGACAGTCACGCTCGAGGACATGCCGACCGGGACCGCCTCGCTGAGCTGGGACCCGGACACCATGCAGGTCACCGCTGCGATCGACATGCGTGGCTTCACGCCGAACAGCAGTCACGCCATGCACATCCACCCCGGTACCTGCGCAGATCAGTCTCAACCACCTTCAGTGCCATTTCCGGATATTCTCGCGGATGCCAGTGGTGTAGTTCAACAAACCGTCGTCAGTGAGGCGGTCCCAGAAGGCATCCCGACCGATTCGTACCTGAATATCCATCTCGCACCGTCGGCGGAACTCGGTTCGCCCGGGGACGTGAGTTTCACCCCGATCGCTTGTGGAGACATTCCTGCGGGCACGGCGGCGACAGGTCCGGCTGACCTGGAAATGCAGACGCCGCCGAGCGACGGGCACACCCCGCAAGGCACGGCCACTCTGACTTACAACGCCGATCAGCAGACGCTGGGCGTGGAGGTGAGTGCTTCCGGTCTACAGCCTGACAGCGCGCACGCGGTACATGTCCACTCCGGGTCGTGCGCGGCACAGGGAGACGTCGTATATCCGTTGCCGGACATGCAGGCCGACGGCTCAGGTGAGGCCACCGTCTCGACCACGATCGATAACGTCGACTCTGCACCGCCTGCCAGCGGCTGGTACGTGAATGTGCACATGGGGTCGTCGGACGAGGTCACAGACAGCGACGGCAACCCGACGATGCTGTTCGCACCGATCCTCTGCGGAGATGTCACGCAGCAGTAGGAATCGTGAACCTGGTGACCGCGTGAAGACCGGGTCCTATGCTCCGAGCCCGATTTGGAGGATTACACAGCTGGTTGCAGGGGCGGTGCGAATGTCGCCCGCACCTGCAACCACTCGGCCAGGATCTGACACCCGGTCAGCCCGCTCGAGTCCAGCGGTTCGCTGGCGTACGCGACGTGTCGACCACCTCGGGGGTTTACGACTTTCATGCCGCGCCAGCTGAGGTGTGCAGGTAGGTAGCCGAGTATTTCGAGCATCGCCGTCCGCAGACGATGCAGATCAGTGCGCCACTGCGTTGGGCTGATTCTGGTCTTGTCCGCATTCTGGAAGCTGTTGTGTCGGAGAAGTTTCCAGATCTGGGTGAGCCATACCCGATGCGTTCGAAACGACATCCACCCCGTGAGGTCCGCGATGTCGCGTACGAAGCTGTCGTCGCTGGCATTACAGATCATGTCGTTCGGGTGCGCGATCCAGAGGACAGGGACCGTGGCGGGTAGCGGTGCGCCTTCGCCTGCAACTCCGCGCCCACCGCAGCCCGGGACGGCTCCGGCGGGTTGTTCGGGATCGGAAATCAGGCCGGCGGCACGGACGTGCCTTCCAGCGAATTCGCCGGTTGCGATCTTCCCCAGCACCTCACGGATCACGGTGCAGCCCTGCGAATAGCCGATCAACATGACCGATCCCGGTGCGGCCTCGATAGCGTCCATCAACCTGCGTACACCGACCTCGGTGCTGTGCCGATAGCTCAGTCCGCCTACCGCGACCGGGCCGTACGATGCCGGATAACCGACCCAACGTGACGCGAAACGCCCGTCGAGCGCATCGGCGACAGTGCGGAGCAGCCCGGATACGTGCGTTCGATCATCATCAGGGTAGGACTCTCCGGTGCCACCAACTGCGAGAACGGTCACGTCAGGCATGCAACCGATCCTGCCGAGCGAGAATAAGTATCCATTCGGTCGAACCTGAGAACTTCCTGGCAATCGGGAACGGATATCGACTACTGGGCAGGACTCGAGTCGCTCGTGACGAACAACCTCGGACCACGGCTCAGCCGAGTCATCGACAGCCTGTAGCGCAACGTAGCGGCGGCGTGACATATTCGGGGGCACCTCGCGAATCGCAATCATCGCTCCACCACCGTGATGTGCGTCAGCACCCCGGAGGCCGACCATGATCTATGACATCGCCATTGTCGGGGGTGGCTTGACCGGCAGCCTGACCGCCCGCTCGCTCGCCGCCCGCGGCCGCTCGGTCCTGCTACTCGAAGCTCGCCCTCTCGGGCACACCGAGGGCAGCTCACATGGCACCTCGCGCATCTTCCGCCGCGCGCACCCGGTGCCGATCTATGCAGATATGGCTTCCCGCGCTCAGCATTTGTGGAGAAAACTCGAAGACGACTCCGGCGTAGCCCTGCTCACGACCACCGGCGGTCTCGACTACGGGATTGATCGGCACCCACGTGAACTCTACGAGGCGGTCCGGGCCAACGCAGTCACCTGCGAGTTGCTGAGCGCAGCCGCGGCCGAGGAACGATTCCCTGGGATGCGATTTCCCACCGATGTGCTGTTCCAACCCGACGCCGGTCACATCAACCCCAACGCCACCATCGCGGCGGCCCTGGCCGTCGCTGAGACCGACGGTGCCGATATCCGGATCGGCACCGCAGTGGAGGCAGTCGAACATCGATTCGGCAATGTCAGTGTCGCCACCTCGGATGGCACCTTTACCGCCCGTCATCTAGTTGTGGCCGCCGGCCCCTGGCTGCCCGAGATCCTGTCCAGGACTCTGCCGGATATCCCGGATCCTCATCTGACAGTGACCGAACAGAACATCTTCCACTTCACCGAGACGATGGCGCCCGGCCACTGGCCCGTTTTGATCTGCATGCACCACAGGACGTTCTACGGGCTCCCCTCCGGCGCCGACGGTGGACCCGAGCCTGCGCTGAAGGTCGGCAGGCACGATCCCGGCGTAGCGACCACACCAGCCTCACGCTCAGGACTGCCCGACCCACACACGCGGGATCTGGTGCAGTCGTTCGTCGACACCTGGCTGCCGGGGCTGGCCTCCACTCCCGTGCGGGAAGACACCTGCCTCTACACCAACACCCGTAACGAAGACTTTCTGTTGGACCGCCGTGGACCGATCACCGTCGCCTCCCCGTGCTCGGGCCAGGGCGCGAAATTCGCCCCCGTTGTCGGGGAGATGATCAGCGATATCGCCCTCGGTCTCAGCAAGACTCCGGACCGTTTCGCACTCTCCGCGCACCTGTAGGACGCCCGCTCTGCGTTTGTCAGTGGGACTCGGGTCTCTCCTGGTAGCACTTGAAGCTCAGTGCGAGACGGCCACGTCCGTGCGTCATCGATCGGAGTGCAACCGCATAGTCGGTGATCTCGCTCGTCGGGACAGATGCGATCACGGTGATCTCGCCGTCGCGGGCCGGTTCGGTGCCTTCTATCTGGCCTCGTCGACGTCCGAGATCAGCCATCACGTCACCCTGGACATCCGCAGGCACAGTGACCTCTAGACGATCGATGGGTTCGAGGACGAGGGTGCCCACCTTGTCGATTGCCGCGCTCAGCGCGAGTGCCCCGGCCATCCGGAAACTGAAATCGTCCGAATCGACCGAGTGGTGCTTTCCGTCGAGCACCGTTGCTCGCAGGTCGACCAGCGGAAACCCGTGGCGGCCCCCGCGGCTCATCGACTCGGCGATTCCCTTGCCGACGGCCGAGACGAGGGGCTTGGGAATCACCCCGCCACGAGTCTCGTCGACGAACTCATAGCCGTCGTCGCGAGGCAGTGGCTCGAAGCGGACGGTTGCCACACCGAACTGGCCGTGCCCGCCAGACTGCTTCTTGTGGCGGCCCTCCGCCTCGGTGGATCCGAGCAGAGTCTCGCGGTACGCGATCTTCACGGGTTCGGTCCGAAGGGTGATCCCATATCGCCGCTGCAGTCGCGTCAAGGCCACCTGCACGTGGATATCGCCCGCGCCCCGGATCACCGTCTGATGTGTTTCGTTGTCTCGGATCACTTCCAGTGTCGGATCGTCGTTGACGAGTTCGGCCAGGGCGGTCGACAACTTGTCCTCATCGCCTGCGCTCTCGGCGGCCACTGCGATCCCGTATACCGCCGGCGCGTGTTCGAGCGGTGCCACACTGAGCGCGGATCCGAGCGGTGCCAGTGTGTCGCCGGTGGCGACGTCGGTGAGTTTGATTGCCCCGACGATGTCGCCCGCCCGCGCGGAGTCGATCGCAGTGTGCTTGTTGCCGATTACGCGAAGCAGGTTGTGCAGCCGCTCCTTTACTCCGGTGCGTTGATTCACGAGAACGTCGTCGGCATGCACAGTGCCGGAAACGATTTTCATCAACGCCACCTGACCGACGTATTCGTCGGTCTGCGTCTTGAAGACGTACGCCAGTGGATCACCGGAGGGATCGCACGGCACTTCACGGACCTGACCGTCGTCGTGTACTTCGATGCCGGGGGCGTCCGATGGTGCAGGTGCGATGCGGCACACGAAATCGAGAAGGCGATCGACGGCAATACCGTCTACAGCCGACCCGCACAGCACCGGCCACAGGGCGCCGGTGGCGAAACCTACGCTCAGCGCGTGCTCGAGTTCGGCGACGCCGATGTCCTCCCCGTCGAGATACCTGGAGAGCAGGTCGTCCTCGATCTCGACGACGTCCTCCACCAAGTGCTCGTGCTGTTCGTGTTCGAGGTCGGCGATGTCGGCCGGGAGCTCGTCGCTCGTAGTTGGTGAACCGGCGTCGTAGAGGATGACGTGTTCGGTCAGGAGATCGGCGACGCCCGCGAACGCCGATGCCTCGCCGATCGGCAGATCGACCGCTTCGATTCCTGAGCCGAACCGGGCGCGAATTCCGCCCAGGACGGTATCGAAGGATGCCCGCTCCTTGTCCAGTTTGTTGATGAACAGGACCCGTGGGATCGACATATCGCTCGCCGCCTGCCACAGCAGTTCGTCATTCACCTGCAGACCACTGACCCCGTCGATCACGAAAATCGCGACGTCGGCGACACGAAGTGCTGTCATGGCGTCGCCTACGAAATCGGCGTAGCCGGGCGGGTCGAGGAGATTGACCTGGTGATCGCCCCACGAGAACGACGCCAGACCGAGCGTCAGGGACTGGGTGCGATCGCGTTCTTCCGGTTGGCTGTCGAGTACGGTGTTGCCGCTCTCGATTCGCCCGGGACGGGCGATGACACCGGCGCGGAAGAGCATCGCCTCCGCGAGGCTCGTTTTGCCGTTGCCCTGATGTCCCATCAGAGCAATATTGCGGATCAGATCCCTCTTGGTCGTCACGGCCACTCCCTACCACGGGACCGTCGTATGGGTCGCCCCAACGATACCGTGCGACACCTCTGTCGGGCGCACGACTTTGTATCGCGATCTCTGGGTGGGCGGCGACAGATCGTCCGGTCGTCGGTGCCCTGGTGGATCCATGCCGTCGCGAAGGTGCTTGCACAGCAACACATGCCGACGGGAGTTCGCCGCTGCAGGGGCGTGGCCGACCCAACTGCCGGTTCCGGTTAGCCGTTCACCGATCGAGGACAGGTGCGGCCGTACGACCGGAAAAGGGTAGTGCCCTCGTCCGATGACCGAAGATTCCGTTTATCGGCAGCGCGATATCATTCGAACGACGAATCTGGTGTCGAAGAACTTGGTGTTGAGGGTTCTGCTGTCGAAGGGAATCGAAGTGAGCACGAATATCGAACAACTGGAGTTCCAGGCGGAGACACGCCAAATCCTGGACCTCATGATCCACTCGGTGTACTCCAACAAGGACTCGTTCCTGCGGGAACTCATCTCCAATTCTTCGGATGCATTGGACAAGTTGCGGCTCGAAGCCTTCCGCAACAAGGATCTCGACGTCGATACGACGGATCTGCATATCGAAATAGAAGTGGACAAAGAGAACCGCACGCTCACCGTTCGCGACAACGGCATCGGTATGACACACGAGGAGGTCGTCGACCTCATCGGCACGCTGGCCAAGTCGGGCACGGCTGATCTGCGCGAAAAGCTTCGGGAAGCGAAGGACGCCGCCACGTCCGAAGAACTGATCGGACAGTTCGGCATCGGCTTCTACTCGACCTTCATGGTCGCAGACAAGGTGACCCTGCTGACACGGAAGGCCGGAGAGAGCGGAGCCACGCGCTGGGAGTCGAGCGGCGAGGCGACGTACACGATCGAAGCAGTCGACGACGCGCCGCAAGGCACCTCGGTCACGCTGCATCTCAAGCCCGAGGACGCTGAAGATCATCTGCCCGACTACACGTTGGAATGGAAGATCAGGGAACTCGTCAAGCGCTACTCCGACTTCATCGCCTGGCCCATCCGCATGGAGGTTGAGCGTACGACGCCGGCGGAGGGCGACGGCGAGGCTGAGGTCACCAAGACTTCAGAGACGATCAACTCGATGAAGGCTCTGTGGGCCCGATCGAAGGACGACGTCAGCGAGGACGAGTACAAGGAGTTCTACAAGCACGTCGCCCACGCTTGGGACGACCCACTCGAGGTCATCCCGATGAAGGCGGAAGGCACGTTCGAGTTCCAGGCGCTGCTGTTCATCCCGTCGCACGCACCGTTCGACTTGTTCATGCGCGATGGGAAGATCGGCATCCAGCTCTATGTCAAGCGCGTCTTCATCATGGACGACTGCGACCAGCTGATGCCCGAGTACCTTCGCTTCGTCAAGGGCGTGGTGGACGCGCAAGACCTCTCGCTCAATGTCTCGCGCGAGATGCTTCAGCAGGATCGGCAGATCCGGGCGATCCGCCGCAGGCTGACCAAGAAAGTTCTCACCACCATCCAGGAAATGAAGGCGGAGCGCCCGGACGAATACCGGACGTTCTGGGGTGAGTTCGGTCGTGCGCTGAAAGAAGGCCTGATGTCGGACACCGACAATCGGGACTTGTTGCTGGGCGTCTCGTTGTTCGCGTCCACACACAGCGAGGAAGAGTTGACCTCGCTGGAGGACTACGTCGCGCGAATGAAGGACGGCCAGGAACAGATCTTCTACGCGACGGGCGAATCCCGGCAGCTGCTCGAGAGTTCACCGCACATGGAAGCCTTCCGGGCGAAGGGCTACGAGGTGCTGCTGCTGACGGACCCGGTGGACGAGATGTGGGTCGGTTCGGTCCCTGAGTTCGATGGCAAGTCGCTCCAGTCGGTCGCCAAGGGCGAGGTTGATCTCGATACCGAAGAAGACAAGAAGGCTCACGAGTCCGAGCGCGAAGAGCAGGAAAAGGATTTTGCCGGTCTGCTCACCTGGATGACCGAGGTGTTGACCGAGCAGGTCAAAGAGGTGCGCCTGTCATCCCGGTTGACCACATCACCGGCCTGCATTGTCGGCGACGCCTTCAGCATGTCGCCGACGCTGGAGCGGATGTACCGGGCGTCAGGACAGCCGGTTCCCTCCTCGAAACGCATCCTCGAACTGAACCCGACTCATCCACTGGTCACCGGGTTGCGGGACGCGCAAAGCGAGCGCAGCGAAGACGCGGCGCTGGGGGAGACCGCCGAACTCCTCTACGGCATGGCATTGCTCGCAGAGGGGGGCGAACTCGCCGATCCCGCACGGTTCACCACAATGCTCGCCAACCGTCTCGCCAGGACGGTGTGACTCTGCAGTTGCTCGAGGCCGGGGCGCGAGATCGATCGTGAGTGCTTGGGGGCGGCTGTGAGTTTTACGCGCGCAGAGTTGGAGTCGTTCCGCGACGCCGAGGTCCCCGACCTCATCGGACCCGATTGCCGTCTTCTGTTCGTGGGAATCAACCCGGGGTTGTGGTCGGCCGCTACCGAGACACATTTCGCGCGGCCGGGTAACCGCTTCTACCCGGCTCTACTGACCGCCGGGATCATCGAGCGCGCGATCGATCCGGCCGACGGTATGTCGGTCGCGGATCGCAGCTACCTGGTCGAGCGCGGTGTCGGTATCACCAACCTGGTGTCGCGCGCGACGGCGAGGGCCGACGAGTTGACTGCGCCAGAGTTGGCGTCCGGCGCCGAACGGCTTCGAGTCGTGGTGCGTGACAACACTCCTCGGGTGGTCGCGATTGCGGGAGTTACGGCCTACCGCACTGCTTTTGGCAATCGGGGTGCCAAGACGGGGAAGCAACCACGTCGCTTCGAGGGTGCGGAGTTGTGGGTCGTGCCCAATCCGAGCGGACTGAACGCACACGAAAACGTAGCGACCCTGGCCGCGGTCTATCGAAAGGTGGCGATCGAGGCGGGGGTCGTGTCCGGCTGACCCGGTCGCCGGGGCAGGCACCGGGCTGTCAGGCGTCGGTGCTTCGCTCGCTCTCTTCTTGAAGGGCATCGGCCAAGCCATTGATGCCTTTGCGCAGCCGCTTACCCGTGGAGTACTTCGTCAGGTGACCCAGTACGTTCGGGGTGTAGCTGTAGTGAAGCGTCAGTTTCGTTCCGGCGTCGTGCGGCGCGATGTTGAAATCGGCTACGCCGCCAGAGATTGGCAGTTTGAACGTTTCGTACAGGTTCACCGTCATGCGCTCGTTCGGGACGTATTTGTCGATTCGTTCTTCGACGCCGCCGAGGGGTGCGAGATCGCAGTGCCGGGTAGATCCCTCACTTACCGGCCCGGCAGATGTCAGTTTGGACCGCCTGACGCCGGGGTTCCAACGGGCGATGTTCCCGAAGTCGTTGAGTACGCTCCAAACCTTTTCCACGGGAGCCTGAATCTGACGATCAATCGTGAAGTCGGGCATCACATACTCCTACTTCTTTGTTGTGGTGGGCGTTCAACCGTGTTTCGGCGAGCAGATTTCTGTGGCGCGAATCTCGAGGGCGAACGTACCTACCGTCGACTACCAGCGTATCCAAACCGGACGAACCGAACAATCGTTGCAATACGCCCTTCTACCTGCACCGAGACCGTGAACGAGTTGGCCAGCGAGACGGGATCTTTCAAGCGGTGTCGTATCGGGTGGGCTGAAGAACCGATGTACCCGGCAATTAGGCTGTCGGCATGACCGTCCTCTACAACCTTGTTTTCGTCAGCCATCTGCTCGGTATGGCCGCCCTTGTCGGTGGCTACTTTGCTGTACTCGCGGCGCCGCGAGTCTCAGAGGTGATGGTGTGGGGCGCACGAGCCCAATTCGTGACAGGACTCATTCTCGTCGGCCTCGGCGAGGGCGCACTCGACAAGGATTACAACCACATCAAGATCGGTGTGAAACTCGTACTTTCGATCGTGATTCTTGCGCTGGCCGAGATTTTCCGGAGCAGGCAGAAGAAGGGATCGGAGAACCCGAACATGGTGCATGTGATCGGCGGGCTGTCAATCGTCACTGTTCTGGTCGCCGCGCTCTGGACCTGACGGTAGTTTCCTCGGGCACGGTGCGACCGATACGGCATCCGGTCCCCGCAACTCGTGCGTGATCCCGATATGTGAGATTCCTATCCCATATTTCGGTATAGGTGGCTAACCTCGGGACATGGGCACAGGGGAGAAGGTTTACACGCACGGCCATCACGAGTCGGTGTTGCGCAACCATCGGTGGCGTACAGCGGAGAACTCCGCGGGGTACTTGTTGCCGGATCTGCGCAGTGGGATGACCTTGCTCGATGTCGGCTGCGGTCCGGGAACCATCACCGCCGACCTCGCGGGTCTGGTCGCTCCCGGAGTGGTCACGGCCGTGGAGATGAACGACGAGGCGCTCAACTTGGCACGGGCCGAATTCGCCAAACGGGGTGTCCCGAATGCCAAGACGGCAGTATCGGACATTCACGCACTCGATTTCCCCGACGCCACCTTCGACGTGGTGCACGCACACCAGGTGCTGCAGCATGTCAGCGATCCGGTGCAGGCGCTGCGTGAGATGAAGCGTGTCTGCAAGCCGGGGGGAATCGTCGCCGCCAGCGACGCCGACTACGGCACGTTCACCTGGTACCCGGAGACGCCCGAACTCGACCGGTGGTTGGCGCTGTACAAGGACATCGCTCGGGCGAACGGGGGTGAACCGGATGCGGGGCGGCGTCTTCGGGCGTGGGCACGCGAGGCCGGTCTCGTCGACTTCGAGACCACCGCACGCACGTGGTGCTTCTCTTCGGACGAGGATCGCGAGTGGTGGGGTGGTTCCTGGGCGGATCGCGTACTCCACTCGACCTACGCCGAGCGTGCGATCGAACTAGGATTGGCCACTCGAGCGGATCTGGAACAAATTGCGGCAGGCTGGCATTCGTGGGTGCGGGAGCGCGACGGTTGGTTCGCGCTTCTGCACAGCGAAATCCTCTGCCGCGTGTAGGCAGGATCGGGGACAGGGTTGGACTGCCGGGGTGCCTTCTAGAACTCGGTCTTGCCGGATTCGATCCGGCTGAGTTGACCGAGGCGGCTCCTGACTCGTTCGAAATCGACGGGGAGTTGCGCGCTGGTGGTGAGGACCTCGAGCGGCACCGTTGCGAGAAACACGGGGGTGATATCGCGGTCGTAGAGAACGTCGATGACGTTGGCGAACCTCTGTGCTGGTTCGCGACCTGCCGTGCCAAGACCAGGTACGTCGCTGATCACCCACTTCGGGAAGTCCCGGGCCAACGCGAGGTAGTCGACCGGGGCGGTGGTCCGTCCGCACAGGTCGACGAAGTCGATCCACAGCCATTCGCCGGCAGCACGGTGGACGTGCACGGGGTGTCCGGCCGGCGCCAGAGTCGTGTGTTCGTCTGGACTCGGTGGATTGAGACCGAGGTGTTCGATCTGATTCGGGGATCCAGGGCTGACCCACAATCCGGCGGCGAACCCGGCCTCGTGGCTGGAGTGGGTGCGGTAGTCGACGGGGCCGTCGACGGCGACGATAGTCAGAGTCCGTTCGATCAGCTCGATGGTGGGCGCGAAGTCGTAATGGAAGAGTGGATTGGGCAGCAAGGATTGTGGTGGGTAGTTCGAGGTCAAGATGACCCGGATCTCCCGGTCGAGCAGCGCGGGCAGCAGTCGGGCGATGAATTTGCCATCCGCAGGATCGTGAACGTGGAATTCGTCGAAGCACACAACATCCAGCGCCCCGAGGAGATCCTCCAGGGCCGCTTCGAGGTCGTTGCCGTTCCTCCGGATAGCCAGGTGTAGGTCGCGGAAGAACTCGTGGAAATGAATCCGCGTCTTCCGGACGGTCGGCAGCGCAGCAAAGTACGCAGCCATCAACCAGCTCTTACCCCGACCCGCGGGCCCCCAAAGGTACAGGTTCCGATCGGCAGTCGCGAGGGCATCTGCAGCCTGCCGTTGCGCATCATCGAGCGTGAATCCCAACTCTTCTGCTGCCGTGACGAATACGGCGGGATCCAGCCGTAAGGGGCGGCTCGATCGTGAGGCTCGACGACTCCAACGCATGGCCGAACTCTACTATCGTAGAGGATTGAGAGGATCGAGACATGTCTCACCGTCGTTCACGCCGTGACCTCATATGTGATGCCGCGTTGGATCTCGCTGCCGAGGGTGGCAATCATGCGCTCACGCACCAGGGAGTCGACGCACGCCTCGGCCTGCCGCGCGGTTCGACCTCGTACTACTACCGCACCCGCCGTGCCCTGGTGTCCGCCGCTATCGCGCACCTGACTTGCCGGTCGAGCGAGCAGTTCCGCGACGCGGCGCCATCCGTCCCACCGAAAACAACCCGGGAAGCAGCGAGCCTGATCGCGGCACAGCTCGAAGTGCTGTTGGGAGACCGCCGTAGAGACGTACTCGCCCGGTACGCACTGATGGCGGATGCAGCAGGTGATGACGAGCTGCGGGAGGGTCTGGCATCGTGCCTGTTCTCATTCCCAGCAGCGACGGCACTTATGGATTCTCTGGGTGCATCGGACCCCGCAAGTGCCGCACGTGATCTCATCACCCTGCTCGAGGGATTGGTGTTCGACTTCGCCTTCGGGGCAAGGAAGCTGGGCGCGGACTCTTCTCACGCCGATGGAACCGAGACGCTACGGACTTCCATTCGCCTCTGGATCGACGCACTCGCTGTGACCAAGTGACGCGTGCGACATAGAGTTGCATCGTGACAATCGTGGACGAAGTAGCACCCGACGTGTTCCGTGCTTCCGGGACTGACGTGAACTTAGTGATTCTGCGGGACGGTGATGCCCTGACCCTGATCGACGGCGGCTATCCCGGTGACGTCGGCGCCGTGGAAGGTGCAATCCACTCGCTCGGTCGAAGGCCGGAAGACGTGCAGGGCATGTTGCTCACCCACGCGCACATCGATCACATGGGCGCGATTGTTGCCTTCCATGAACGCTACGGAACTCCGGTGTTCACGGACCCAGCCGAAGTCGCCCATGCGCGAAGGGATTACCTCGAGCAGGCCACCGGCAAGGACTTCATCCCGATGCTGCACAAGCACGGCGTGCTGCCCTGGCTCCTGCGCATCGCCCGGGTCGGAGCAACCCGGTCGCTGTCTATCGGCGACGCCCAGCCGTTCGCGTCCAGCGGTTCTCTCGACCTGCCCGGTGCTCCGGTTCCAGTGGCTACCCACGGGCACACCTCCGGGCACAGCGCATATCACCTTCCCCAGCACGGTGTGGTCGTCACCGGCGATGCGCTGGTCACAGCGCATGCGCTGTCGAAAGTCCGTGGCCCGCAACTGCTCCCGCAGGTCTTCGACCACGGGAAGCAGGACACCGTCTCCGCTCTGGACCACCTCGCCGTTCTCGACGCCGAGACCATCGTGCCGGGCCATGGTCCCGTGGTGTCCATGCCCATCGCGGCGGCCGTCGAGCAAGCCCGTCAACGAAGCCGGTAAGTGCCGCGCAGCAGGAAGTACGAGATCGGTGAGTCGTTAGAGGCCGGGACGCTTCCCGATGGTGAGAGTTGGTGTGGAGACGCCCGCGAAGAAGTCGTTGCCCTTGTCGTCTACCACGATGAACGCGGGGAAGTCCTCGACCTCGATCTTCCAGACCGCCTCCATGCCCAGTTCCTCGTACTCGACGACCTCGACCTTCTTGATGCAGTCAAGGGCCAGACGTGCTGCGGGGCCGCCGATGGAACCGAGGTAGAAACCGCCGTACGACTTGCACGCGTCGGTGACCTGCTTCGAACGGTTGCCCTTGGCGAGCATCACCATCGACCCTCCCGCGGCCTGGAACTGCTCCACGTACGAGTCCATGCGGCCTGCCGTGGTTGGCCCGAATGAGCCGGATGCCATGCCGTCGGGTGTCTTGGCCGGACCGGCGTAGTACACCGGGTGATCCCTGAGGTACTGCGGCATCTCCTCGCCTGCGTCGAGGCGCTCCTTGATTTTCGCGTGGGCGATGTCGCGGGCGACGACCAGCGGTCCGGTCAGCGACAACCGGGTCTTCACCGGGTGCTTGGACAGTTCGGCGAGGATCTGCGGCATCGGTTTGGTGAGGTCGATCTTGACGGCCGCGCCCTTGCCCGTGCCGGAGACGCCGTCGGTCTCTGCATCGAGTTGGGCATCGGTGACCTCGGGGAGGAACCGGCCCGGGTTGAATTCGAGTTGTTCGAGGAAGACACCCTCAGGGGTGATCTTCGCCTTGGCCTGCCGGTCCGCGGAGCAGGACACGGCCAGAGCCACCGGCAGGGAAGCGCCGTGACGTGGGAGACGGATGACGCGGACGTCGTGGCAGAAGTACTTGCCGCCGAACTGGGCGCCGATTCCGATCTCGCGGGTGAGCTCGAGGACTTTCTCCTCGAGCTCGAGGTCACGGAAGCCACGGCCGGTGATCGCACCCTCGTTGGGGAGCTCGTCCAGGTAGTGAGCGGACGCGTACTTGGCCGTCTTGAGCGCGAACTCGGCGGAGGTGCCGCCGACGACGATTGCCAGGTGGTACGGGGGGCAGGCCGCGGTGCCGAGTGCGCGAATCTTCTCTTCCAGAAAGCGCATCATGCTGTCGGGGTTCAGGATCGCCTTGGTCTCTTGGAACAGGTAGGACTTGTTGGCGCTGCCCCCGCCCTTGGCCATGTACAGGAACTTGTAGGCGTTCTCGTGGCCTACCGCTGTGTCGGCGTAGAGCTCGATCTGCGCCGGGAGGTTGCTTCCGGTGTTCTTCTCGTCCCACATCGTGATGGGGGCGTTCTGGGAATAGCGCAGGTTGAGCCGGGTGTAGGCGTCGTAGACACCCCGTGCGACGGCCGTCTCGTCATTCCCTGGGGTGAGAACGTGCTGGCCGCGCTTGCCCATGACGATCGCGGTGCCGGTGTCTTGGCACATGGGCAGCACGCCTGCGGCGGCGATGTTGGCGTTCTTGAGTAGATCCAGCGCGACGAACTTGTCGTTGCTGGACGCTTCCGGATCCTCGAGGATGCTCGCGAGCTGCCTCAGGTGATCGCTGCGCAGGTAGTGCGAGATGTCGTGAAGTGCCGTCTCGGTGAGCAGGCGCAGCGCTTCGGGTTCGACGGACAAGAAGGTGCGGCCGTCCGGTCCGGAGACAGTCGATACCCCCTCGGTGGTCAGCAACCGGTACTCGGTGCGGTCCTCACCGATCGGCAGCAGGTCCTCGTACTCGAAGTCGGCCATTCTATCTCCTGGACAGCGGGTGATCTGAAGTTCGCACCCAGGCTAGCCGCGGGGCGGGGACGCCGGATGGCGAGGGTGCGTCCTTATACACATAGTGGGAAAGCTCATACGAGTCGGAGTCGGCAAATCCGTACACTCTCCGGATGCATCGCGAAGGAGACCGGCCGTACGTATGACTATCGAATCCACTTACGCGGGGGCTGTTAACGCAGAATCGACAGACGGCCGGGCCGGACGACCCGTGCTGCACGCCTATCTGGATATCGCGATCGTCATCGTCGTCCTGGCGGGCACGAACCTGATCGCACATTTCACCACCGCATGGGCCAGTATCGCGACGGTTCCCATCGCCGCTGTCGTGCTGGTCGCACTGGTTCGCCGTCGGGGGCTCGGCTGGGCCGAATTGGGGCTCTCGCCCAGGCACTGGCGCCGGGGTTCGTTGTACGCCCTCGGCGCGATGGGTCTCGTGATCTCCGTCGTCGCGATCGGAGCGGCGCTACCACTTACTCGCCCCTTCTTCATGGCCGATCGGTATGCCACTCTCTCGGGTGCGCTTGTGGCCTCGATGATCGTCATCCCACTACAGACCGTCATCCCCGAGGAACTCGCATTCCGTGGTGTGCTCCACGGCACGCTGGACCGTGTGTGCAGTGTGCGCGGGGTCTTCGCGGCGGGATCGCTCATGTTCGGCCTCTGGCACATCGCATCCTCGTTCGGCTTGACCTCGGGTAACAAGGGTTTGTCGAGCATTCTCGGTGGCGGTGTGGTCGGTCAGGTTCTCGGCATCGCGGCCGCAGTCGTCGCCACAGCCGGGGCAGGGGTCGTGTTCACCTGGCTCCGCCGCCGCAGCGGCAGTCTGATCGCGCCGATAGCGCTGCACTGGGCGTTGAATGGCGCCGGAGCACTTGCCGCCGCCATCGTGTGGCACACGACAATCAACTGAATGCGACCGTTGATTCGCCGACGCGACCGGGGGCTCAGGGCTATTCTCACGATGGGTAGGCCTTCTGGACGGTAGCGACTTCGAGGGGAATCCAATGATTCGCAGGACGATCGTCAGCGGTGTTGCAGTGGCTGCCATTGCGATTGCCGGAGTAGCCGGTTGCTCGAGCGAAGATTCGGATGTGGCGACTACCACCACGACAACCTCGGAGCCCGGCCCCCTCGATGCCGCGGCCACCAGTATCAGAGCCACTGCGTCGGCTGCGGTGGACGCAGCGTTGGAAGCCACACGAGACGCTGTCAACGCGGCGATCTCGGCGACTCCGATCCAGTTCGAACCCGACAGTTCCGAATTGAACCCCATTTCCAATGTGACCCTCACCGCGATCGCGGTTGCGTTGGAGACGAATGATGCGGACATCAAGATCGAGGCGTACGCCGACATGTCCGACGAGGACGCCGCGCAGCAGTTGGCCGACGAACGAGCCGATTCGGTTGCCAGCGCTCTCGAAGCGCAAGGGATAGACAAGGATCGGATCTCCACCGAAGGAACCGCGAACCCGGGCGGGGACGTCGACGTCGATCAGGCCGATATCACGGTCGGGGAGAACTGACCGAACGGCCAGGTCGGGGGATGTTTGGGATAGGCCTTATTCCCACAATTGATCTGCCGGGTAGCTGTAGGGTGAATCCACAGTCGACACTCGCTGCCGGCGCGTGGGGGTCGTCCTCGCCCCGGTCCGACGGGAGGGCGCACTGATGGTCGACAATGCTCCGAAGACCGCCGATCTGGTGCTTTTCGGTGATGTGATCACTATGGACGACGAACGGCCACGCGCTCAGGCTGTTGCGGTCCGTGAGGGACGGATTGCCGCCGTAGGTGACGACGACGCGGTGATTCCGCTGATCGGGCCCACAACGGTGACCGTGGACATGGGCCGAGCCTGTGTGCTACCCGGATTCGTCGAAGCGCACGGACATCCGCTCTATTCGGCGTTGCTTCTCGGCGAACCTGTCGTGGATATCAGACCGGTCACCGTCGCCGATGCGGCACAAGTGGTCGAGGCCGTACGCAAAGCCGTTGACGAGCATCCCGACGGCGCTCTGGTGAACGGTTGGGACCCCCTCTTGCAGAGGGGACTCCCGGAACCGACCCGAGAGTGGCTCAATTCCGTCGCCCCGGACACCTCACTGGTGATACTGCACAACAGTGGGCACGTTGCCTTCTTCAACGACGTGGCCGCGCGGCAGGCCGGATTGGCCCGTGATGCACCGGACCCCGAGGGCGGAAGCTTCGGCCGCGAGAAGTCCGGTGAGCTCAACGGCACGGCTTTCGAGGCACCCGCGGTGATGGCGGTGGCCGGAAAGGTACTCGACGGGGCCATGACTCGGCTCCCTGAACTTCTCTCGGCCGAGTGCGCGCGAATGAATGCGGCAGGGATCACCACCAGTAGCGAGATGGCTTTCGACCCGAAACTCCGGTCCGCGTTGACCGCCTTCTCGAGATCCGGCGAGCTCACCACTCGCCTTCGTCTCTACGAGATGTCGAACCCGCAGCGCGCCAGTGAGGTGTCGCCAGGCGTAGGCAACGACCTGGTCCGCCAGGTAGGCATCAAGATCTGGGCGGACGGTTCACCCTGGGTCGGCAATGCGGCCAACAGCTTTCCCTACATCGATTCCGAGGTCACGCGGGCCATGGGTCTCGCGGGAACTCGCGGTAAGGCCAACTACACCGAGGACGAGATTCTCGAGATCAGCAGGCCGTACTTCGAGAACGGCTGGCAGATCGCCGCTCACGCGAACGGCGACGACGCGATCACCTTGGTGCTCGACGCGTGGGAGCGGATGCTCGCAGACACGCCACGTGACGACCACCGGTTGCGGCTCGAGCACGTCGGGGCGATGACTTCGGACCAGTTCCGTCGTGCGACCGAACTCGGAGTCACGTGCAGCATGTTCGTCGATCATCTCTACTACTGGGGAGACGTCCTCGTCGACGACCTGTTCGGTTCGGAGCGTGGAGCACGGTGGGCGGCGGCTGGTTCCGCAATCGCCATGGGACAGCGGATCTCGTTCCACAACGACGCTCCCGTCACCCCCACCAACCCGTTGCGCAACATCGCCGACGCCGTGACCCGCCGCACTCGATCGGGTCGCGTGCTCGGTCCTGACGAGCGGATCGGCGTCCTGGAGGCTCTCCGCGCGGAGACGATCAACTCGGCATGGCATCTGCACAGCGACGACGTAATCGGGGCGATCAAACCCGGCATGCACGCCGATTTCGTTGTACTGTCGTCGAATCCGCTTTTCGTGGAACCAGACGAGATTGCTGATCTGCGCGTCCTCGCCACGATCATGGAGGGTCGGACGGTTTTCGGAAAACTCAGGTGATCCCGGTGGTGACAGGATCCCAGGCTGCGCGAAAGATCGAGACGTCGGCGAAGACCTGGGTCAACAACGCAACTTACTTGCGAAAGTGGATCGTTCTGGGTGCGGCTATCGGGTTGATAGCGGGTCTCGGAGCGGCCGTGTTCTACTTCGCGCTGTCGGAGGCGACTCGTCTGTTGCTCGTCGAACTCGGGGGCTATCAGCCGCCGACCGCGGCGGGTGACGGTGGTGTAGCCGAGAGCAGGGGGTTCGAACGCCCCTGGGCGATCCCACTCGTGGTGTGCCTCGGTGGTCTGGTCGCGGGGATACTCGTGTACAAGCTCGCTCCGGAAGCCGAGGGCCACGGCACCGATGCCGCGATCGACGCCGTCCACCGCGACCCCCGAATGATCCGCGTGCGTGTGGTTCTCGTGAAGCTGGTGGCATCTGCTGTGACGATCGGGTCGGGTGGGTCCGGCGGACGAGAAGGGCCGACGGCGCAGATCTCGGCGGGTTTCGGGTCGTTGCTCGCCCGTCGGCTCGACCTGTCACCTCGCGACGGCAGGATCGCGGTGGCGGTCGGAATCGGCTCGGGCATAGGTGCAATCTTCGGTGCCCCGCTCGGTGGCGCTGTGTTGTGTTGCACTATCCCGTTCAAGGAGGACTTCGACTTCGACATTCTGATCCCAGCATTTGTCACGTCGATAGTCAGTTACGCAGTGTTCGGTCGCCTGGTCGGGTTCGGGCCGCTTTTCGGGACCGCCGCCGAGGAGTACATCTTCGTCGCACCGCTCGAGCTGGTGTGGTTTGCCTTGATCGGTGCCCTCGGTGGCTTGATCGGAATTCTATACAGCGGAACCTTCTATACGACTGTAGATCTCACTCGTTGGCTTCCGGGAAGTCGGATCTTCAAACCAGCGGTCGGCGGTTTGTTGGTCGGACTTTTGG
The DNA here is from genome assembly GCF_040656415.1 of Rhodococcus sp. NPDC049939. Classification (NCBI taxonomy): domain Bacteria; kingdom Bacillati; phylum Actinomycetota; class Actinomycetes; order Mycobacteriales; family Nocardiaceae; genus Rhodococcus; species Rhodococcus sp. NPDC049939. The sequence goes on from NZ_JBFAMC010000001.1 coordinate 743,979, forward strand.
CGCTGGTGCTGCCGGAGGTACTGGGCAGTGGATACGGCTGGATTCAACAGTCGATGTCGCGCATCGACCTCGAGGCGATCCCGCTGTGGGTGGTGCTGGTGCTGCCCTTCGCGAAAATTCTGGCGACCTCGCTGTCCATTGGTTCGGGTGGCTCCGGGGGCATCTTCGGGCCGGGGTTGGTGATCGGCGCATTCACTGGTGCCGCGGTGTGGCGAGTGCTGGAACCGTGGGCCCCAGGCATCCCTGACAGTCCGGCGCCATTCGTCATCGTCGGAATGATGGCCTGTTTCGGCAGCATAGCTCGCGCACCACTGGCCGTGATGTTGATGGTGGCTGAGATGACCGGAAGCATCGGCGTGCTGGTGCCGGGGATGATTGCGGTGGGAATCGCCTACCTCATCGTGCGCCGGTCAGGAAAGACCATCTACCGGTCTCAGGTCGAGAATCGTGAAGAAGCCCGGCGGAGGCAGGGCGGGGCGGGATGAACGGATCGGGGTGGTGTGCAGCCCGCCCGGTCGATTCCGGCATGCTTGGGGTCATGACCGTTCACGTTCCTCAGTACGTTGACCTCTTGTGGCCGGCGCTTCAGGCTGCCATAGCTCTCGGTGGCTCGGCGTCGAACGAGGAACTCGACAGTGCGGTTGTTGAGCGCGAAGGTCTTTCGTCCGAAGTGCAGGGGGTGCTGCACGGTGACGGTCCCAGCACGGAGATCGAGTACCGGCTGGCGTGGGCGCGCACGTACCTCAAGGGGATGGGCCTGCTGACCAACAGTCGGCGCGGGGTGTGGAGCGTGACGGAGAAGGGGCGTGAGGTAACAGAGAGCGACATCCGCCCCTTGCACACCGAGTTCTCCGCGGAGAACCGTAAGAGAAATGCAGCCCGCAAGTCGGAGAAGGCTGCGTCGCGCAGAGGCGACGAACCTGATGCAAACATCGCGGAGGCGGACAACGACGCAGGCTGGAAGGACCTCCTGCTCGACACCATCTTGAAGATGTCGCCTGCAGCGTTCGAGCGGTTGACACAAAGGTTGCTGCGTGAAGCCGGCTTCTCGAGCGCGTCGATTACCGCTCGCAGGGGGGATGGGGACATCGAGGGTCTCGGGGTGTACCAGCTGGCACTGCTGAGTTTCCCGGTGTTCTTTCAGTGCAAGCGCGACAGCGGCAGTGTCGGCTCCGGTGCGGTGCGTGACTTCCGTGGGGCGATGGCGGGTCGTGGAGAGAAGGGCTTGCTCATCACCACGGGTACGTTCACCGGCGACGCGCGAGCGGAGTCCAAGAGGGACGGGGCGCCGCCGATCGATCTCATCGACGGCGACCGTTTGTGCGACTTGTTGAAGGAGCATTCGCTGGGGATTCAGACCACGACTCGGCTCGTCGAGGACATTGAGGTCAGGTTCGAGTACTTCACTTCTCTCGAACCGAAATGATCTACGACAGACCTAGAAACCCTGGTCAGGGTGTGCTTTTGCGTTGCGGTATGGGCACGAACCGATCACACAGGCGCTGAGCAAGGGGCAACCGCGCCCAAAAATGTGTAAACAGGAAGTTAATCGTGCATATCACGCACGTGAAAGACGGCGAGAGAAGTGGTCATGTCCACCACGACGCCCTGGCCGATAACGGGCCGCACAGTGCGGCCACCTGCGAAAATGCTGGTGGACCGCCGGTTCGGGATGCTCGTGGACCAGTTCTTCAGGCTCTTCCGCGATCCGCGTCAGGGTGGTGGCGCATTGGCCGTATATCTGCGCGGAGAACCCGTTGTGGACGTATGGGCGGGCTGGGCGAGCCGCAAGACCCGATGGCAGGAAGACACCGTCACCCTCACGTTCTCCACGGGTAAGGGCGTTGCGTCCACGGTCCTGCATCGCCTCGCATGCCGAGGCATCATCGACTACGACGTGCCGGTGGCGCAGTACTGGCCGTTGTTCGCTGTCGGGGGCAAGGAGACGATCACGGTCCGTGAACTGCTGACACATCGCGCCGGGCTCCACCGAGTTCGCGGACTCGTCCCCGGTCCGCTGAGTCTGATGGACCATACTCTGGTCAGTGCTGCCCTGGCGGCTGCCGAGCCGGATCCGCGCAGGCTGAAGGCGCCCGGATATCACGCGGTGACGTTCGGCCCGCTCATCGCCGAACTGTCATCTCGAGCCTCGGGCATTCCTTTCACCGAACTCGTGCGCACGGAGATTGCCGAACCACTCGGGGTGAAGGAATTCTGGTACGAGGTGCCTCATGGCGAGCGCGGCCGGATTGCCAAGACGTTCCCGAGAATCAACCCGTTCGGCGTTCCGTGGGGTGCCACGTCGTTCGCTATGTCGAAAGTGCCCGGATTGCGCGACGTGGCAGACGCCGGCATGCCCGCCGGATTCGACCTACTCGTCCGCAATCCCGCGATCCACGACTGTGTGATGCCGGGATGGAACGGTGTCTTCAGTGCCCGCGCACTGGCGAGGATGTACGGGGCGCTGGCGAACGCAGGCACCGTCGACGGTGTCGAGTTTCTCCGGCCGGAGGTTGTGGCGCAGTTGAGTGAGGTGCAGACGACGACGCGCGACTATGTATTGGGTATCCCGATGAATTGGCGGCTCGGATACCACGCGGGGATGGTCGCCCGGCGAAAGCAACCACGGAATACGTTTGGGCACTATGGTTTAGGTGGTTCTGGTGCGTTCGCGGACCCGGACACGGGGTTGTCGGTTGCGTTCATCACCAATCGTCTCGGCAACATGGTGACACCTCTTGCGGACCTCCGTCTGCCCCGGCTCGGTTCGACCGCGCTGGCAATTGCTGAGAGGTTGTAACCGAACATATCCGGCAGATTCGATTCGATTTCGAATACGACGTTTTCGATCACCGCGTGCCGCAGGTCTCGAGGTCGTAGTACCGGTAGCATCTACTCCGTGACCGACGTGACCGCCAACACGACCCGCCCCAATCGGTTGCGTGTCCTCGTCTACAGCGACGATGCGAATACACGTCAGAAGGTGATCCTGGCACTGGGCAAGCGGCCGCATCCGGACCTGCCGGAGCTGGAGTTCGACGAGGTGGCGACGGCGGCGATCGTGATCGCCCACATGGACGCCGGCGGCATCGATCTGGCCGTGCTGGACGGAGAAGCGGTACCGGCCGGTGGGATGGGGATCGCCAAGCAGTTGAAGGACGAGATCGACCCGTGTCCCCCGATCCTGGTCCTGACTGGCCGCCCGGACGACGCCTGGTTGGCCTCTTGGTCGCGCGCCGAGGCGGCGGTGCCTCATCCGATTGATCCGCTTCAACTGTCAGAAGCGGCCATCGTACTCTTGCGTACCCAGCTGCCCGCCTGAGTCTTTCGAGTTGTTCCCACCGCGTGCACGGGTTGGCCGACAGCCTGTGCCGCACAGGGTTTCCGTGCTCCCAGATCTGCCATAACTCGCTGGTTCAAACCGACCGGGCTTGACGACAACCCTTGTACGCTGTGCGATAACTCACAAGAGTGAGACTTCGAGTGATAACTCACAAGGGCGTAGCTTCGGAAAAGACAGGCCGAAACGAGCGGCAGCTCGTGAAGAGGGGAGTTGGAGTTGGCATGAATGTGTATGCGCCGATTCTCGTGCTCGGAGCGATCGCGGTCGCGTTCGCAGTCTTCTCCGTGATCGTCTCGAGGATCGTCGGCCCGAAGCGCCTGAATCGTGCCAAGCTCGAAGCCTACGAATGCGGCATCGAGCCCGCGCCACAGGCCGTGGGTTCCGCTCGCTTCCCGGTGAAGTACTACATGACGGCCATGCTGTTCATCATCTTCGACATCGAGATCGTGTTTCTCTACCCGTGGGCCGTGCACTTCGATGCGCTCGGGTTCTTCGGTCTGGTCGCCATGGCCCTGTTCATCTTCAACGTCTCCGTCGCCTATGCGTACGAATGGCGACGCGGCGGTCTCAGTTGGGACTGATCGATTTCGAACTTGATCCAAAAGGCAAGCTGGAAGGGAAAAGTCGGATATGGGCATCGAGGAGAGGCTGCCGAGCGGCTTCTTGTTGACTACGGTCGAAGGGCTCGCGGGCTACGTCCGCAAGGGCTCGTTATGGCCCGCGAGTTTCGGCCTCGCGTGCTGCGCGATCGAGATGATGGCTACTGCCGGTGGACGCTTCGACATCGCTCGCTTCGGCATGGAGGCGTTCCGTGCGTCGCCGAGACAGGCCGACCTCATGATCGTTGCGGGCCGGGTCAGCCAGAAGATGGCCCCGGTGGTGCGGCAGATCTACGACCAGATGGTCGAGCCGAAGTGGGTACTTGCGATGGGCGTGTGCGCGTCGTCCGGCGGCATGTTCAACAACTACGCGATCGTGCAGGGCGTCGACCACGTCGTCCCCGTTGACATCTACCTGCCGGGCTGTCCGCCACGCCCCGAGATGTTGCTGAACGCGATTCTCACCTTGCACGAGAAGATCCAGCAGATGCCTTTGGGTGTCAACCGCGAGGAGGCGGCGCGTGCAGCGGAGCAGGCCGCGCTGGCGGCCACCCCCACGATCGACATGAAGGGTCTGCTCCGTTGAGCGGCACAGGGGCCGGTGAGACGCCCCAGCAACCCGCCGTGCCGACCGATAGCGGAGCGAGCCCTCTTCCCGAGCAGATCGATGTGCGCCGTGGGCTGTTCGGCGTGCAGGGCACCGGCGATACGTCCGGGTACGGTGGCCTCGTTCGCCCGGTCCTGCTGCCGGGAAGTACGCCCCGTCCCTACGGTGGATATTTCGACGACGTTGCCGACGGCCTTCATGCAGCCTTGGCCGAGGCCGATGTGGTCTTCGAGGACGCGATCGAGAGGGTCGTCGTGTTCCGCGGCCAGATCACCTTCGAGGTGCGCCGAGAGCATCTGACGCGAGTCGCACGCAACCTTCGAGACGAACCCGATCTACGTTTCGAGATGTGCTTGGGCGTCAGCGGGGTGCACTACCCGCAGGACGCCGGCCGTGAACTACATGCGGTCTATCCACTCATGTCCATTACACACAATCGTCGGATCCTGCTCGAGGTCGCGGTGCCCGATGCCGATCCGCACATTCCTTCACTGACCGAGATCTATCCGACCAATGATTGGCACGAGCGGGAGACGTACGACTTCTTCGGCATCGTCTTCGACGGACACCCCTCGCTGACTCGTATCCAGATGCCTGACGACTGGTCCGGTCATCCGCAGCGCAAGGACTATCCGCTCGGCGGAATCCCCGTCGAGTACAAGGGCGCGGAGATTCCGCCACCCGACGAACGCCGGGGGTACAAGTGATGAGCGATGAGACCGTCTACACCGTCGCCGGACAGGACTGGGACGAGGTCGTCGATGCGGTGAAGGCTGTTTCGAGCGAACCGGGCTCGGAGTCCCGCGAGGAACGCATAGTCGTCAACATGGGTCCGCAGCATCCGTCCACGCACGGTGTCCTCCGGCTGATCCTGGAGATCGAGGGCGAGACGGTGACCGAGGCCCGGTGCGGCATCGGCTATCTGCACACCGGAATCGAGAAGAATCTCGAGTACCGAAACTGGACGCAGGGAGTCACATTCGTAACCCGCATGGACTATTTGTCTCCGTTCTTCAACGAGGTCGCCTATTGTCTCGGCGTCGAGAAACTGCTCGACATCACCGAGCAGGTTCCGGAGCGGGCCAGTGTCATCCGGGTCATGCTCATGGAACTCAATCGCATCTCCTCGCATCTGGTGGCGCTCGCTACGGGAGGCATGGAACTCGGCGCGGTGAGCGCGATGCTGTTCGGCTTCCGTGAGCGTGAACTTGTCCTCGACGTATTCGAGATGATCACCGGGCTCCGAATGAACCATGCGTACATCCGGCCCGGAGGACTGTCCCAGGATCTACCGCCCGGCGCGGTGGAGAAGGTCCGAGAGTTGCTGACGCTGATGCCCGAGCGTCTGCGCGACATGGAGAACCTTCTCAACGACAATCGAATCTGGAAGGGGCGCACACAGGGCATCGGCTACCTCGATCTGACGGGATGCATGGCTCTCGGCGTCACCGGTCCGATGCTGCGCGCCACAGGCCTGCCGCACGACCTGCGCAAGTCGCAACCGTACTGCGGATACGAGAACTACGAGTTCGAGGTCAGTACCGCCACCGGGTGCGACGCCTACGACCGCTACCTGATCCGGGTCGACGAGATGAAGGAGTCACTCAAGATCGTCGAGCAGTGCCTCGATCGGTTGCGGCCCGGCCCGGTGATGGCTGAGGACAAGAAGATCGCTTGGCCTGCGGACCTGACTCTCGGCGCCGATGGTCTGGGTAACTCACCCCGTCACGTCGCAAAGATCATGGGCTCGTCGATGGAATCGTTGATCCACCATTTCAAGCTGGTGACCGAGGGCTTCCGGGTTCCCCCAGGGCAGGTGTACGTCGCGGTCGAATCCCCCCGAGGTGAACTCGGTGTCCACATGGTCAGCGATGGCGGCACGCGCCCGTATCGGGTGCATTTCCGTGATCCCTCGTTCACCAATCTGCAGTCGGTGGCTGCCACATGTGAGGGCGGGATGATCGCCGACGTCATTGCCGCAGTCGCAAGTATCGATCCCGTCATGGGTGGTGTCGACCGATGAATCCAGGTCTTTTCGATGGAGCAGTTCGGATGGTCGGCCGGAGAGGGAGCGCAGCGGATGAGTGACGAGAATGCGGCGCACCGCCGGGCCGCGGTACCCGCGAGTGCAGCAGACCGAAGCCCCGTGTTCGTCGAGTTGGGTCGCAGGCCAGAGGAGGACGGGCAACTGGTCCGGCCGGGTGCACGCGAGGAGTATCCGCCAGATGTGCAGGTGAGGCTCGAATCGGACGCGGCATCGATTGTCGGTCGCTACCCGGATTCGCGTTCTGCTCTGCTGCCGTTGCTGCATCTGGTGCAGGCCGAGGACGGCTACATCACCCCGGCCGGGGTCGAGTTCTGCGCCACTACGCTCGGACTGACAGGTGCCGAGGTAGCCGGCGTGGCCACCTTCTATTCGATGTATCGCCGCGAGCCCACCGGCGACTACCACGTGGGCGTCTGCACCAATACGTTGTGCGCGATCATGGGCGGCGACGCAATCCTCGCAGCTCTGACCGAACACCTCGATCTCGCCCCCGGCGGTACAACCCCGGACGGCAAGATCACCCTCGAGCACATCGAGTGCAACGCCGCGTGCGACTACGCCCCGGTCGTGATGGTCAATTGGGAGTTCTTCGACAACCAGACACCGGAGTCGGCACGGGCGCTCGTCGACGACCTGCGTTCCGGTGCGGCGGTCACGCCGAGCCGGGGAGAGACGCTCTGCACGTTCCGTGAGACCGCTCGCATTCTCGCGGGGTTTCCCGACGAACGCCCCGGCGCGGTGGAGGGCGGCAGCGCGGGCGCACCCACCCTGGCCGGCCTTCGCGTCGCACGGGAGTTGGGTATGACGGCCCCGGACCCTTCGGACGTAGCAGTCGCTACGGAGTCGGAAGCGCCACCGGCCAACGACGACGGACGGAAGGGGGATTGACATGCCTTTGACCCCTGTCCTCAGCCGCTACTGGGACGATTCCTCCTCCTGGACCCTCGACACCTACCAAGGCCACGGCGGGTACGAGGGTCTGCAGATGGCGTTGCGGATGGACCCGGACGACGTCATCTCGACCGTCAAGGACGCCGGACTACGCGGCCGTGGCGGTGCCGGATTTCCGACCGGCATGAAGTGGTCATTCATCCCACAGGGCGATGACAAACCGCACTACCTGGTGGTGAACGCCGACGAGTCCGAGCCGGGCACATGCAAGGACATTCCACTGATGCTGGCCACGCCTCACACTCTCGTGGAAGGCATCATCATCGCGGCATACGCCATCCGCGCCGGGCATGCGTTCATCTACGTGCGCGGCGAGGTCGTACCGGTGCTGCGGCGGTTGCAGGCCGCGGTTGCCGAGGCCTATTCCGCCGGCTATCTCGGCAAAAACATCCTGGGCACCGGATACGACCTCGAGTTGGTGGTTCACGCCGGAGCGGGAGCCTACATTTGCGGCGAGGAGACAGCGCTGCTCGACTCACTGGAGGGGCGCCGCGGCCAGCCGCGGCTGAGGCCACCGTTCCCCGCGGTCGCCGGACTGTATGCGTCACCGACTGTCGTCAACAACGTCGAGTCGATCGCCAGCGTGCCATCGATCATCGTGAACGGCGTCGAATGGTTCCGGTCCATGGGTAGTGAAAAGTCGCCCGGCTTCACGCTTTACTCCCTGTCCGGGCACGTCACTCGCCCAGGACAATACGAGGCGCCGCTCGGGGTCACACTGCGTGAGTTGCTCGAGTACGCAGGCGGTGTCCGGGCAGGGCACCGACTGAAGTTCTGGACTCCAGGTGGCTCGTCGACCCCGATATTCACCGATGCGCATCTCGATGTCGCACTCGATTACGAAGGCGTCGCTGCGGCCGGATCGATGCTGGGCACCAAGGCATTGCAGATCTTCGACGAAACGACGTGCGTGGTCCGTGCGGTGCTGCGCTGGACCGAGTTCTACGCACACGAGTCCTGTGGCAAGTGCACGCCGTGCAGGGAAGGCACCTACTGGCTGGTGCAGATCCTGGGGCGTCTGGAGCGAGGAGAAGGCACCGAGGAGGATCTGCAGAAGCTGCTCGATATCTCGGACAACATTCTCGGCAAGGCGTTCTGTGCGCTCGGTGACGGTGCGGCCAGCCCGATCATGTCCTCCATCAAGTACTTCCGCGACGAATACCTCGCACATTTCGAGCAGGGCGGCTGCCCGTTCGATCCGCATCAGTCCACCCTCATGGCGGGGGTACACGCGTGAAAGCCGAGGCGCCCGTGAGTGAAGAAATCAATATCACCATCGATGGTATCGAGGTCAGTGTTCCCAAGGGCACGTTGGTGATTCGCGCGGCCGAGTTGATCGGAATTCAGATCCCGCGGTTCTGCGATCACCCGTTGCTCGATCCTGTCGGAGCCTGCCGGCAGTGTCTGGTCGAGGTCGAGGGCCAGCGAAAACCACTCGCTTCCTGTACCACGACCGTCACCGAGGGCATGGTCGTACACACCCAGCTCACCTCGCCTGTCGCCGACAAGGCGCAGAAGGGCGTGATGGAGCTGCTGCTGATCAACCATCCGCTGGACTGCCCCGTATGCGACAAGGGCGGCGAGTGCCCCTTGCAGAACCAGGCAATGTCCAATGGCCGGGCCGACTCGCGGTTCGGCGGGGTCAAGCGCACGTTTCCCAAGCCGATCCCGCTCTCCTCGCAGGTGCTCCTGGACCGCGAGCGGTGCGTTCTCTGCGCCCGTTGTACCCGATTCTCCGAGCAGATTGCGGGCGACCCCTTCATCGACCTTCAGGAGCGTGGAGCTCTCCAGCAGGTCGGCATCTATACCAAGGAACCGTTCGAGTCGTACTTCTCCGGCAACACCGTGCAGATCTGCCCGGTGGGTGCGCTGACGGGAACCGCATACCGATTCCGTGCACGCCCGTTCGATCTGGTCTCGAGCCCCAGCGTCTGCGAGCACTGCGCGAGTGGATGCGCTCAGCGTACCGACCACCGCCGGGGCAAGGTATTGCGCCGTCTGGCAGGTGACGACCCCCAGGTCAACGAGGAATGGAACTGCGACAAGGGGCGGTGGGCATTCGCCTACGCAACCGAGCGTGACCGCATCACCTCTCCGTTGATCCGCGGCGAAGACGGCACCTTGTCGCCCGCATCCTGGTCCGAGGCATTGGCTGCCGCCGCGCAGGGCCTGACTGCAGCCAGGGGTAGCGCTGGGGTCGTCGTCGGCGGTCGGTCGACGTGGGAGGACGCCTACGCCTATGCCAAGTTCGCGCGAATCGTACTCGGTACCAACGATATCGACTTCCGGGTCCGTTCCCATTCCGGCGAGGAGGCCGAGTTTCTTGCCTCGAGGGTGGCTGGGCAGCGACTCGCCGTCACCTACCAAGATCTCGAGAGTGCACCGATCGTCCTGCTCGCCGCGTTCGAGCCAGAGGAGGAGTCACCGATCGTCTTCCTCCGACTGCGGAAGTCCGCTCGGCGAAGGTCGCTACCGGTGTACTCGATCGCCCCCTACGCTTCCCGTGGCTTGGAGAAGATGTCGGGCAGACTGCTGAAGGCGATGCCGGGTGCAGAACCCGGGATCCTCGACGCGATCCGTATCGGCGACGCGGACCCAGGCGTCACCGAACTGTTGCGGCAACCGGGTGCGGTGATCATGGTCGGTGAGCGACTCGCCACCGTCCCAGGAGCGCTTTCCGCAGCAGTTCGATTGGCCGACGACACCGGTGCTCGGCTGGCCTGGGTACCGCGTCGGGCGGGTGAACGGGGCGCGCTCGAAGCTGGTGCCCTACCGAACCTTCTGCCCGGTGGCCGACCCGTCGACGATCCCGAGGCGAGGCGACAGGTCGCGGCAGTCTGGAACGGCGTGGACCTGCCGGACGCAGCCGGCCGGGATGTCGAGGGCATCCTGGAGGCGGCGGAGGCGCAGGCTCTCGGAGCGCTGGTGTTCGGTGGCGTCGAGCTCGACGATCTCCCCGATCCGCAGGCAGCGTTGACTGCAGTCGAGGCGGCCGGATTCGTCGTGAGTCTGGAGTTGCGGCACAGCGCTATCACCGATCGCGCGGACGTCGTCTTCCCCGTGGCACCGGTGACGGAGAAGCCGGGAACCTTCCTCGACTGGGAGGGGCGCACGCGCGAATTCGACACCGCCCTCCGCGACACCGGTGCGATGCCGGACCAGCGGGTGCTCCACGCGATCGCCGGTGAGATGGGGATGTCTCTTGGCCTTGCGGACGCCGCGAGCGCACGGCGCGAACTCGCCGAACTCGGCGCCTGGGACGGCGACTTCTCGGCTCCGCCGCGCCACCCCCAGAGGCCGCAGCGGATACCCGGCCCCGGCGAAGCGGTGCTGGCAAGTTGGCGAATGCTGCTCGACTCGGGTCGTCTCCAGGATGGGGAGCCATATCTGGCGGGTACGGCCAGGACCCCGGTGGTACGACTGCCTGCGGCGTCGGCCTCCGAGATCGGTGCCGCTGAAGGGGATCCGGTGACCGTCACCACCGACCGGGGTGCGGTCACCTTGCCGTTGGCGATCACCGATCTGCCGGATCAAGTGGTGTGGCTGCCGTTGAACTCGCCGGGCTCAGCGGTGTACCGGCAGTTGGCCACCACAGCGGGCAACGTCGTCGGCATCCGACGTGCGACAGACTCCGACGTCGTCGTTTCGGGAGGTTCCCAGTGACCGCCGACGCCGTATATCCAGACCCGACGCTGTTCGGCCACGACCCGTGGTGGCTGATACTCGGCAAGGCCGTGGCCATCTTCGCCTTTCTCATACTGACCCCTCTGGTGACGATTCTGGCCGAGCGCAAGATCATGGCCTGGATGCAGATGCGCGTCGGTCCGAATCGTGTGGGACCGCGGGGTATGCTCCAGAGTCTCGCAGACGGCATCAAGCTCGCGCTGAAGGAAGGCATCGTCCCGAAGGGCGTGGACAGGCCGATCTATCTGCTGGCCCCGATAATCGCGACGGTTCCCGCGTTCATGGCCTTCGCTGTGATCCCCTTCGGTCCGGAAGTTTCGATTTTCGGTCACCGCACCGCGCTTCAGCTAACCGACCTGCCGGTGGCCGTCCTCTACGTTCTCGCGGCAACCTCGATCGGCGTCTATGGAATCGTCCTTGCCGGCTGGGCTTCCGGTTCCACCTACCCGTTGCTGGGCGGTCTGCGCTCGACGGCGCAGGTGATCTCGTACGAAATCGCGATGGCCTTGACGTTCGCGGCGGTCTTCCTCGACGCGGGGACCATGTCTACTTCGGGCATCGTCGCGGCTCAGGAGCGCACCTGGTACGTGTTTCTGCTGCTGCCGTCGTTCCTCATATATGCCATCTCGATGGTCGGAGAGACCAACCGGGCCCCGTTCGACCTCCCCGAGGCGGAGGGCGAACTCGTCGGTGGATTCCACACCGAGTACTCCTCATTGAGCTTCGCGATGTTCATGCTCGCTGAGTACGTGAACATGGTGACGGTGTCTGCGTTGGCGACCACGCTGTTCTTCGGCGGTTGGCGTGCCCCGTTCCCGATCGACCTGTGGGCAGGAGCGAACTCGGGTTGGTGGCCGGTGTTGTGGTTCACGCTGAAGGTGTGGATTTTCCTGTTCGTGTTCGTCTGGTTGCGCGCCACCCTGCCGAGGCTGCGATACGACCAATTCATGGGGCTCGGGTGGAAGATCCTCATACCGTTCTCGCTGGCGTGGGTCATGATCGTCGCGACGGTTCGCGCGTTCCGCAACGAGGGCTACGAAGTTTCCTCGATCGCTCTCGTCGTCTCGGGTGCGATCGTCGCCCTGATAGTGCTGGCCGTGCTGTGGAGGCGTCTGCGGCCGAGGGCTCCCGAGCGCGAGGAACCTGTCGAGCCGCAGCCTCGCTCCGAAGCCTCGGCGGAAACTTTGGAGCCGTTTGATCCCATGGCCGGAGGCTTCCCGGTTCCACCGATGCCGGGTCAGACGTTGCCGGCGTTCCACCGCACGTCCGTTTCAGTTACCGCCACAGGCGGCCCGCGCTCCATCGGATCGACCCGGGAGGACGGCAATGCGTAAATTCCTCGGTCCCATAGCAGGTTTCGGTGTGACCTTCTCGACGATGTTCAAGAAGCCCAACACCGAGTTCTATCCCGAAGAGAAGACGCCGACCGCGGAGCGATATCACGGCAGGCACCAGCTCAACCGCTACGCGGACGGGTTGGAGAAGTGCATCGGGTGCGAGTTGTGCGCTTGGGCGTGCCCGGCCGATGCCATCTACGTGGAGGGCGCGGACAACACCGATGAAGAACGCTACTCACCGGGGGAGCGTTACGGCCGTGTCTACCAGATCAACTATCTGCGCTGTATCGGGTGCGGTCTGTGCATCGAGGCGTGCCCGACGCGGGCGTTGACGATGACCAACGAATACGAGATGGCCGATGACAACCGGACGGACCTGATCTACGAGAAGGACCGACTGTTGGCGCCACTCGAACCCGGCATGGTTGCTGCGCCACACCCGATGTCGCCGGGAGCCACAGCCGAGGACTACTACCGCGGCACGGTCACTGCTGGAGCGGAGCAGGCAGCGAACTCCAAAGGTGATTCGTCGCAGAACGACTCCGTAGACGAATCGACAACGGGGGACGTGCGGTGAATCCGGAAGGAGAGGCGACGTGGTGAACGCAATGACGTCCACGGTCGAGCTGGTTGCGGAGCCCTTCAGCGCGACCTCGACGGGGGAAGGGGTGCAATTCTGGATCCTCGGAACCATTGCCGTTATCGGCGCCCTCGGGGTGGTGAGCGCGACCAAGGCCGTCTACTCGGCAATCTTTCTGGCTACGACCATGATCATCATGGCGGTCTTCTACATCGCACAGGGCGCGCTCTTCCTCGGTGTCGTGCAGGTCGTGGTCTATACCGGCGCGGTCATGATGCTGTTTCTGTTCGTGCTCATGCTCATCGGAGTCGACTCCTCGGAATCGCTGGTGGAGAACCTGCGTGGTCAGCGGCTGGCGGCAATCGTGGCGGGTCTGGGATTCGGAATTCTCCTGATCGGTGGTCTCGGTAGAGCTTCGATGTCCGCGTTCGTCGGACTCGACCAAGCCAATGCAGGGGGCAACGTCGAGGGTCTGGCCGAACTCATTTTCGTCCGGTACGTCTGGGCCTTCGAACTCACTGGCGCGTTGCTGATCACGGCGACCATTGGTGCGATGGTGCTTGCGCACCGCGAACGCTTCGAGCGGCGAAAGGGTCAGCGGGAACTATCACAGGACCGGATCCGCGAGGGTGGTCGAGCCACGCCGCTGCCCAGTCCCGGCGTCTACGCACGGCACAACGCCGTCGACATACCGGCGTTGTTGCCGGACGGGTCGTTCTCCGAACTCTCGGTCAGTGGATCTCTGGAGCCGCGCGAGAGCATGCCGCCCCGGGCACTCGGTACTTCGGACACATCCGAACCCGATGCTTCCGCTGAGGAGGGGCCACGATGAACCCCGAGAACTACCTGTACCTCGCGGCATTGCTGTTCACGATCGGTGCCGCCGGGGTCCTGATGCGGCGCAACGCCATCATCGTGTTCATGTGCATCGAATTGATGCTCAACGCCTCGAATTTGGCGTTCGTGACGTTTGCCCGAATGCACGGAAACCTCGACGGGCAGGTGTTCGCCTTCTTCACCATGGTCGTGGCGGCCGCCGAGGTCGTCGTCGGCCTGGCGATCATCATGACCATCTTCCGTTCCCGCCGCTCGGCTTCCGTCGACGACGCCAACCTCCTCAAGAACTGACGGGTTCAGATGACACACATCGACGAGAAGGTGACCTTGCCTGACAACTACGCCCCGATCGGTGGTAGGGCATGAACGAGACGCTCGCGTCGACTGTATGGCTCCTACCGGCCCTTCCTCTCCTCGGCGCCGCCGTGCTGCTGTTGGCGGGACGGCGCAGTGATTCCTGGGGTCATATCCTCGGGTGCACAACCGCATTGGCCTCGTTTGTGCTCGGCGCCATCCTCTTCGTCGACATGCTCGGCCAGGATGCTGCGGAACGGGTGGTACACCAGCGACTGTTCAGTTGGGTCCCGGTCGCGGACCTGCAGGTGAACTTCGGCCTCCAACTCGACCAGCTGTCCATGTGTTTCGTGCTGTTGATCACCGGCGTGGGCTCACTGATCCACATCTACTCGGTCGGGTACATGGCGCACGATCCGGCGCGGCGGCGGTTCTTTGCCTACCTGAACCTGTTCCTCGGGGCGATGCTGCTGCTGGTGCTGGCGGACAACTTCCTCGGCCTGTACGTGGGCTGGGAGGGGGTGGGCCTCGCCTCGTACCTGCTCATCGGATTCTGGCAGTACAAGCCGTCTGCCGCGACCGCGGCGAAGAAGGCGTTCGTCGTCAACCGCGTCGGCGACATGGGCCTTGTCGTTGCCATGATGATCATGTTCTCCACGTTCGGCTCGGTCGAATTCGCCGACGTCTTCACCGGAGCAGAGGGTGCCGGGGAGACGACGCTCACCGCGATCGGCCTTGCGTTATTGCTCGCCGCCTGTGGCAAATCCGCACAGGTTCCGCTCCAGTCCTGGCTCGGCGACGCGATGGAAGGCCCCACGCCGGTGTCGGCGCTCATTCACGCCGCCACGATGGTTACGGCTGGGGTGTATCTGATCGTCCGGTCCAACCCCATTTTCGACCTGGCGCCGAATGCTCAACTCGCCGTCGTGATCGTCGGCGGTGTCACACTGCTGTTCGGTGCGATCATCGGCTGCGCCAAGGATGACATCAAGAAGGCGCTGGCAGCCTCCACGATGAGCCAGATCGGTTACATGGTGCTTGCGGCAGGCCTCGGTCCTGCCGGATACGCCTTCGCGATCATGTTGCTGCTTGCGCACGGCTTCTTCAAGGCAGGCCTGTTCCTCGGTGCAGGCTCGGTGATGCACGGTATGAACGACGAGGTGAACATGCGTCACTACGGAGGATTGCGCACCTTCATGCCGATCACTTTCGTCACTTTCGGGTTGGGATACCTTGCCATCATTGGTATTCCACCGTTTTCCGGCTTCTTCGCCAAGGACAAGATCATCGAAGCGGCGTTCGCCACCGAGGGGTTCGAGGGTGTGGTCCTCGGAACGGTGACGCTGCTCGGCGCGGGGATCACCGCGTTCTACATGACCAGGGTGATGCTGATGACCTTCTTCGGACGCCGACGTTGGACTCCTGACGCAAGCGAAGCGACGGAGGATGTGCACGTCGCAGACCCACACGAATCGCCGGGGGTGATGACGTTGCCGATGATCATTCTCGCGATCGGTTCGGTTGCCGCGGGCGGCCTGCTCAGTATCGGTTCCTCGCTGGAGAACTGGCTGGAACCGGTGGTCGGTGTCCATCACGGCGAGCCGGTACTTCCGGTGTGGGCGATCACGTCGATGACGCTGGTGGTGGTTCTCGTCGGTGTCGCGGTGGCCTATCGGCAGTATGCCGCTAGGCCGGTCCCCGTGACAGCCCCGGTGTCGGTCACTCCGCTCACCACGGCGGCCCGGAAGGATTTGTATGGTGACGCGTTCAACGAGGCGGCATTCATGCGACCGGGCCAAGAGTTGACGCGCACACTCGTCACCGTCGAGGACCGCGGCGTAGACGGCGTCGTCAACGGGTTCGCCCAACTCATCGGCCGCATATCGATGTGGTCCCGGCGCTTGCAGACCGGATTCGTCAGGTCGTACGCGCTCTTCATGTTCGCAGGCGCGGTCGTCCTGATCGCGACGATGCTGGTGGCACTGCGGTGAGCGGCTTCCCGTGGCTGACCGTCCTGTGGGTCCTGCCCCTCGTCGGTGCAGGCGTCGTTCTGGTGTTACCGGTCGACAGGCGCGCGCTCGCGAAATCGCTTGCGGTGGGCGTGTCCCTGGTAGTCCTGTGTCTGGCAGTGGTGTTGGCGGTTCGGTTCGATCCGACGGGCGAGCAGTACCAGTTCGTCGAGTCGCACGCTTGGATTCCGGCGTTCGGCACCAGATACACCCTGGGCCTCGACGGCATTGCGCTCGCCCTGGTGCTGCTTACCGCGGTGCTGGTGCCGGTGTTGCTGCTGGCGGGCTGGAAAGACGGCGAATCGACGCCCGACTACCAGCGCCGTCGCAGGGCCCACACGTATGTGGCGCTGATGCTGATGGTCGAGTCGATGGTGATCATGTCGTTCATCGCCCTCGACGTTCTGCTCTTCTACATCTTCTTCGAAGCCATGCTCATCCCGATGTACTTCCTCATCGGTGGCTTCGGCGGGGCCGGGCGGTCGTACGCCGCGGTGAAGTTCTTGCTGTACAACCTGTTCGGTGGCTTGATCATGCTGGCGGCGGTCATCGGCCTGTACGTGGTGACGGCTGACCAGGGTGGTGTGTTCGGGACTGGAACCTTCGATTTCCGGACGATTGTCGCCGAGGGGCTGGACGCGGACCCTGGCGTATTGAAGGCGCTGTTCCTCGGCTTCATGTTCGCGTTCGCGGTCAAGGCGCCACTGTGGCCGTTCCATACCTGGCTGCCGGGCGCCGCCGTGGAATCCACCCCAGCCAGCGCGGTGCTCATGATGGCCGTCGTCGACAAGGTCGGCACCTTCGGAATGCTGCGCTACGCCGTCCAGATGTTCCCGGACGCAGCAACATATTTCGCGCCGCTCATCGCGACGTTGGCAGTGATCGGGATCGTCTACGGCGCGATACTCGCGATCGGTCAAACCGACGTGATGCGCCTGATCGCCTACACATCCATCTCCCACTTCGGGTTCATCATTCTCGGCATCTTCGCGATGACGAGTCAAGGGCAAACCGGGTCGACGCTGTACATGGTCAACCACGGCATCTCGACGGCGGCACTGTTCCTGGTGGCTGGGTTCCTGGTGTCCCGGCGAGGCACCCGCTTGATCGCCGACTACGGGGGGATACAGAAGGTTGCGCCGGTAATGGCAGGCACCTTCCTCTTCGCCGGCCTCGCAACACTGTCGCTACCCGGTCTGGCGCCGTTCATAAGCGAGTTCCTCGTGCTGATCGGCACGTACTCGCGCTACTGGGTCGCCGCGCTGATCGCGACCCTCGCGCTCGTCCTCGCCGCGATCTACGTGCTGTGGCTGTACCAGCGAATGATGGGTGGCCCGGTCAAGGAGGGCAACGAACAGGTCCGCGACCTCGTCCGCCGCGAGGTGGCCGTGATGGCTCCGCTTGTCGTCCTGCTACTCGTTCTCGGCGTCTACCCCAAACCCGCGTTGGATGTCATCACCCCCGCGGTTGATCACGTTCTCGTCACCGTCGGTGAGCAGGAACCGCCACCGATCGTTGCAGAGCAAGGCCCACAGGGAGGTACACACAGATGAGTCCCTCCGATCACCTCGCAACTTTCGCTCAGGCAGGAACGTTGCGTGCGCCGGACATCGAATACAGCCAACTGTCACCCATGCTGATCGTGTTCGGTGTGGCCGTTGTCGGTGTACTCGTAGAAGCGTTCCAGCCCCGCGGAACCCGCTACGCAAGCCATCTCGTTCTCGCTCTCGGCGGTCTGGTCGCGGCGTTCATCGCTGTCATCCTGCTCGCGGGCACCCGAGACTCGGCTGTCGCGGGTTCGGTCGCCGTCGACGGCCCGACCTTGTTCCTCCAGGGAACGATCCTGCTGATCTCGATTCCCGCAATCCTGCTCATCGCCGAGCGGAGTGTCGACAGCGGGGTTGCCGCGGCGACAGCGGAGGTGGGCTCGGTGAGGGTCGCGGAAGGTGGAACCGACGCCTTCACGCCCCAGGCCTTCGCCGTCCCCGGCAGTGCTGCCGAAAGAGAGGCCACCAACTCGGCGCCGGGTCATACAGAAGTCTTCCCCCTCACCATGTTCGCTGTCGGGGGGATGCTGCTGTTCCCGGCTTCCAACGACCTTCTAACCATGTTCGTGGCACTCGAAGTTCTTTCGCTCCCTTTGTATCTGTTGTGTGGGTTGGCCCGCCGTCGCCGTCTGCTGTCCCAAGAAGCGGCGATGAAGTACTTTCTCCTCGGGGCCTTTTCCTCGGCGTTCTTCCTGTTCGGTGTCGCCTTGCTTTATGGCTCCGCGGGCACGGTGGAGTTGCCGCTGATCGGTGACGCACTTGCCCGGGGCACCGCCGACAGGAATCTGGCGGTGATCGGTACCGCGCTGTTGACGGTAGGCCTGTTGTTCAAGATCGGTGCGGTGCCGTTTCACTCTTGGATCCCTGACGTCTATCAGGGTGCGCCCACGCCGATCACTGCCTTCATGGCGGCGGCCACCAAGGTCGCGGCCGTCGGTGCGATGCTGCGCATCTTCTACGTGGCTCTACCTGATCTTCGCGCGGACTGGAGGCCCGTGCTGTGGGGCGTTGCGATTCTCACCATGCTGGTGGGTGCGGTCTTGGCGGTCACCCAGACCGACGTCAAACGCATGCTCGCGTACTCGTCGATCACGCACGCCGGATTCATCCTCACGGGCTTGATAGCGGCCGACCGTGCGGGCTTGTCATCCACGATGTTCTACCTGTTCGCGTACGGCTTCACCACGCTCGGTGCCTTCGCGGTCGTGACCCTAGTGCGAGACAGTAGGGGCGAGGCAACGAACCTGTCACGATGGGCGGGGTTGGGCAGGCGATCCCCGCTGCTGGGCTCGGTCTTCGCCCTTTTCCTGCTCGCCTTTGCGGGAA
The DNA here is from genome assembly GCF_040656415.1 of Rhodococcus sp. NPDC049939. NCBI lineage: Bacteria > Bacillati > Actinomycetota > Actinomycetes > Mycobacteriales > Nocardiaceae > Rhodococcus > Rhodococcus sp. NPDC049939. Next base: position 763,140 of record NZ_JBFAMC010000001.1, read on the forward strand.
TTCCCCTGACGAGTGGGTTCGTCAGTAAATTCGCGGTCTTCCAGGCTGCTCTTGCGGCGGGTGCAGCTCCGCTGGTCATCGTCGGCGTCATCAGCAGCGCGATCGCGGCATTCTTCTACGTACGCGTCATCGTGCTGATGTTCTTCTCGGAACCGCAGAGCGATGCGCCGACGGTCGTGGTCCCCAGCATGTTGACGGCAGCGGCGATCGCACTCGGAGTGGTGGTGACCGTGGTGCTCGGCATCTTGCCGCAGGCGGCGCTGGATCTGGCGGATCACGCAGCTGTGTTCTTCCAGTGAGCTGGTGTTCTTGCACTGAACTACCGCTGACCACTGCCGAAGCCGTTAGAACTCCTGCGGTGATTTGGTTCGCAAGTGTTCTGTGTGGTTGATGTAACACAAGTGTCCTGCGATATTCGTGTGAATGTGGTGAAATGCAAACCAGACAACATATCGACCAAGCGACACAAGATGTAGGAGACACGCCGAAGCACGAATGATCCGATAGGGGGCGCAGTGCAGATTTCCCGACGAGACTTGTTCCGATATGCGGCAGCTGGAACCACAGTTGCAGGCATCACGGCGCTCTCAGCTACTACGTCCTCGACCGCCGTTGCGCAGCCACGCAGCCTCGGCACTCTGATCGATTTTTCGGGCGGTGTGCCTTCCGCGGCAGCGATTCGTGCGGCCGGATACGACGGCGCTATCCGCTACGTATCGGACCGACGCCCTGGCGCCGAGTGGATGATTGGCAAGCCGATGCGTCCCGAAGAGGCGCAGGCCTTGCGCGACGCCGGGCTTTCGGTGGTGTCGTGCTATCAGTTCGGCAAGGGTGCGACGGCCGATTGGCGCGGCGGTTGCGAGGCGGGCAAACGCCACGCCGCTCGTGGACTCGAATTGCATCTTGCCGCAGGAGGCCCGGAGAACCGTCCGATCTATGCAGCGATCGACGACAATCCGACGCTCATCGAATTCGCCACGATGATCGCTCCCTACCTCCTCGGATGGCAGTCGGTGGTGGGCAAGGCCAATACCGGCATCTACGCCAACTCCGGGACGCTGGACCTGGCGATGCTCACCGGCCTCGGATCGTGGTACTGGCAACATAATTGGGGCACACCGGCGGGATATGTGCACCCGAGGGCGCATCTGCACCAGTACGAGATCGACAAGCGCAGTGTGGACGGGGTCGGCATCGACCTGAACGACATCCTCCAGCCCGACTACGGTCAATGGTGATCGTCCTCGCGTATTCACGCTCGAGTCAGCCGATTTCGTCAGTTCGTCAGGAAGCTTGGTTCGCGGGTACAGACTCGTCGGGTGTCAGCTGTGGTCGCACCCACAGCCTGTGGGCGAGAGCGAGAAGAGCCAGCCACACGACCCCGACCACCAGTGCCACGCGCGTATCGGCGTCGAAGCCGATCACCGCCATGACGAACAGCAAGAAGGCGATCACTATCAGCTGACCGTACGGCCACAACGGCACCGGGAATTTCAGCTTTGCGACCTCGGCCGGCTCCATCCGTCTCCGGGAGCGGTAGTGCGACGCCAGGATCATCAGCCAGACGAAGACCGTGGCAAACGTAGCGATCGAGGCGATGACGAGGAACACCCTGTCTGGGATGACATAGTTGAGGAGCACTCCGACCAGCAGCGCGACGATCATGATGAGCACCGTCATCCATGGCACCCCGTTGCGGGAGACTTGCTTCATCACTGCCGGCGCCTGGCCGCGCTGAGCCATTCCGAACATCATCCGTCCGGCGCCGAAGACGTCGCTATTGATCGCCGACAGCGCCGCGGTGATGACCACCACGTTCAGAACCGCTGCCGCGGGGCCGATGCCGAGGCCCTCGAACATCTGCACGAACGGGCTGCCCTCGGAGCCGATCGACTGCCACGGGTAGATCGCCATGATCACCGTGAGGGTGAGCACGTAGAACAGGAGGATCCGCACGGGCACCGAATTGATAGCGCGTGGGATCGTGCGCTCCGGGTCTTTCGCCTCGCCCGCCGTGATGCCGATGATCTCGGTACCTCCGAAGGCGAACATGACGATCGCGAAACAGCTGACGAAGCCGCCGAGCCCGGTAGCGAAGAATCCGCCTCCGGACACCAAGTTGCTCGCTCCGATGCTGGTGTCATGGATCCCGAATCCGAAGATCAGGATCGACGTGCCCGCGACGATCATCGCGATGATCGCGACGATTTTGACAAGGGACAGCCAGAACTCCACCTCGCCGAATACTTTGACTCGGAGCAGGTTGAGCGCCCCGATGAAGAACACGATCGACAGCACCCAGATCCAGCGCGGTACGTCTGGGAACCAGAACCCCATGTAGATGCCGAAGGCGGTTACATCGGCCAGGCATACCACGATCATCTCGAAGGTGTATGTCCAGCCGGTCATGAATCCGGCTCGCGGGCCCAGATGACGGCTCGCGTACTCGCCGAACGACCCCGATACCGGATTGCTGACTGTCATCTCACCGAGCGCGCGGAGCACGATGTATATCGCCGCACCACCGATGAGGTAAGCCAACAGCACTGATGGACCTGCGCGATTGATGGCCTCCGCCGATCCGTAGAACAAGCCGGTCCCGATTGCGGAGCCCAGCGCGATGAACCTGATATGGCGTGTTGTCAGACCTCGAGTGAGCGTTCCTCGAGCCGGGGTCGCAGCGGTGTCTTTCACGATCGATCTCCCTGGGCCTTGCTGGTGGATCCGGCAGGTTCGGCCATTTGCGCCGTGTGGTGAGTCGTGCGTCCGTGAGTACGTCTAGCCCTGTACATGCATACGCGCAAGAATCCAATCCGGCCACCCGCGTAGACGGATCGGGAAACTGAGATGGTGGTCCCGCCAATTCCTGGGCCACTGGCCGCAGGCGTCTCATCGACGCTGCATCGTCTGGGGATTTGCAGTCGATCAGGGGAATCTGAAACGCTCCCCGCGGTAGCTGCGATTACCTGTTGTCAGCCGCTTTACATTCGAACCCGGAGGATTCAGCCATGGACGTGTTCATCAACTTTCTCTACACGGTCGCGTCGGCTCTCTTCACTGCATTGTTCATCAACGGGTCCTGAGCCACGTCTGCGCGTGGGGATCAGCCAGGCGAGGGCGAGAGTGACGACCGAGGCGACGATCGACACCAGGAATGTCGCGCGGAACGCGTCGAGTGAGGGGATCACCGCAGTGCCCACGGTGACCGTCATGCCCGCCAGGATCACGCTGACGACGGCCGCGGACGTGGACGTACCGATGGATCGCATCAGTGAGTTCAATCCGTTCGCGGCGGCGGATTGGGTGACCGGTACCGCGCCCATGATCAACGCGGGCATCGCGGCGTAGGACAGGCCGATACCGGCGCCGACCATCATTCCCGCGAGCATCACCTGCCAGACGGCGGACACGGTGAAGTAGGCCATTGCGTAGCCGGCGCCGATCACGACAGCGCCGATCATCAGCGTGACCCGCGGACCACGCCAGGCCGAGATTCGTGCCGAGACTGGTGACAGCGCCATCATCACCAGACCACCGGGCGCGAGCACCAGGCCGGCGATGGTCATTGGCAGGCCGAAGCCGTATCCGGTGGACTCGGGAGCCATCAGCAATTGGGGGAAGGCGAGTGACGTCCCGTACATCGCGAAACCGACCGCCACCGACGCGAAGTTGGTGAACAAGACCTGCGGCCTCGCGCTCACCCTGAGATTCACGAGTGGTTCGGTGACACGGAGTTCGTAAAGACCCCATCCGAGCAGGCTCACCAGCGAGACTGCGAACAGTCCCAGAGTGAGTGAACTCGACCATCCCCAGGTCCCGCCTTTCGTGATGGGCAGCAGGAGCGTGACCAGGACGAGACTCAGCCCCATAGCGCCGACGAGATCGAAGCGCCCGCGTCGACGCACCGGCGATTCAGGGATGAGGAGCACGGTCAGGGCAATGCAAACGGTGCCGAGGACGCCTGAGACCACGAACAACATGTGCCAGTCGGCATACTGGGCGATCGCAGCGGCGATAGGCATTCCGATGGCAGCACCGACGCCAAGGGTTGCACTCATGACGGCCATCGCGCCGCCGACCTTCTTCGGCGGAAGCACGTCGCGGAGGATTGCGATGCCGAGGGGGATGGCGCCTACCGCCGCGCCCTGCAGTGCCCGCCCAACGATGATCGGCATCAGTGAGTTCGCAATCGCGCACACCACTGATCCGACAACGAGTGAAACGAGGCTGCCGATCATGACTCGGCGCTTGCCGAACATGTCGCCCAGTCGCCCGCTGATCGGTGTGATGACGGCTCCGGCGAGGAGAGTGGCTGTGACGGCCCACGAGGTGTCGGCGGGAGTGGAGTCGAGGAGGTGGGGTAGCAGCGGAATGATGGGTATGACGAGAGTCTGCATCAGCGCCACTACGACCCCGCACAGTCCGAGAACCGCAAGGATCAACCCAGGCGCCCGACGGATGTCGGCGGTCTCCGTGGGTGCAGAGGTCATGCGGCAACTCCCCGGATGTTCACGTAATCGCTTCGGGCGGGCGGTGCGGAAACAGAATGTGCACACTACACATAATGTGTATAGCGCACAATGTGTCAGGGAGTGCTGAGAACTACTGGAGGTGACAGTGTCTTATCGCGACGCCGTGACGACCGAAATCGAAAACGAGTTGACCCTCCTGTCCAGATATCACGTGCACGCGAAGCGCGGCGGTTTCCAACTCGACAGGTCTGCCTACCTGCTTCTCGGTCGGCTCGAACTCGAGCATCCACTGAGTTTGAAGCAACTCGCGGAGGCTTTCCGCCTCGACATTTCGACGATCAACCGGCAGATTGCCGCGCTGCTGCGCCTGGACCTCGTCGAGCGCGTCCTCGATCCGGAGGGAGGAATTGCGCGCAAGATCGAAGCGACCGCGCTGGGACTCGAACTGCTGCACGCGGACAGAAATCTGGGGAGGGCCGGAATCGAACGCGTGGTTGCCGAATGGAGCGATCAGGATCTGAACGAATTGTCTCGGCTGCTTGCGAAGTTCAATCGCGGGATCGAACTGCTCGAAGGCAACCCATGGCCCCGGACCACGCCGATTCGTTGACCAATGGGCTGATCAATGGGGGTCAGGACTGTACGTGCGCAGTGGCATCCCTGACGAGATCCGGTTCCTCGGCGATGACCGTGAGATGTGGACGATCTCGAGGCGAATCGTGCCATCCCCGCCACGACAACAGAGACCACCGTGAAAGGCCCGACAGTGCAGATCCGAGACTTGCAAACGACGCGGTACTCAGGGCGGAGCCGAAGGAACCGACCGACCCGATAGAGAGCACCGAGCCGATGCTGCCGATGGACAGAATCGACCCGACCGACCCGATCGAAAGTATCGACCCTTCCGAACGGATCGAGAGAATCGATCGCGGGGCGTGCTGTGATCGCAGTGAGTGGGATCGGGTGTGCTTTATCGAGGACATTCCACCGTCTACCACGCGGGAGCGCCAGGCAAACAGTGAAGCGGTGGAAAATACGAACGAGGGGCCCAGGAGATCCGGGGCCCCTCGTTTTCTTCGTTCAGAGCTTGTCAGGCGAGTCCTAAGCGACCTGGAACATCCCTACGGTCGGCAGGAAGGTGCAGCTGATCGGCGCGGCGTCCTCAGGCTGCGTGGTCAGGCCACCCTCGATGACGGCGAGGACACGGCCGGGGCCGGTGTCTGCGATCACCGACAGGGTTGCCGGTCCCTCAGGGTTGATCCTTGCCTCGTCGGTGAGGACCTGAGTGTCGCGCCGTCCGTTGTCGATGTTGATCCACGACACGGTGAGGGGTTCAGCCTGCTCGGGGGCGGGGGGAGCGGTTCCGAGTGCGGTGAATACGAAACCGGCCTGGCCGACGCCGGGGCCGGGTGGCGGCAGTTCGGCGGGGCCGGGGACCGCGAGAGCAGTGCCCACGGAATCCGAGCCCTCGCCGATGCAATTCTGGCCGACGCTCGGGTAGAGGAACTGGGCGATGACCGGCGCATTCTCCATCGGGATCTCGGGACCGCCGCCGCCGCTACCGTCCAGGAACGTGATGACACTGTCGAGAGTGGACTGGATTTCCGGAGGCAGATTGGCCGAATCAAGGATGTTGCGCGCCTGGTCGAGCAGTTCATTCTTGGGTTCAGCGGCAAGATCCTCGGGACCGGCGGCTGCGCCGATGATCGCGGGTGCAAAGGACGCGAGCATCTCCACGGGGAGGCCTTCGGGCACGGGAGGTAGCGTCGGAAGCGCAGCTGACTGCGCAGGCAGTGCCATCGCGGCTGCTGTGGCAAGTGTGAGAGCAGTGACTGCCCTTCTCATACCTTGGGTTCGAAGCACTGTGTCCCCATCCTTGGTCATAACAGCGTGGACGACAACCCATTCCACGTCTGACGGCTTGTGTGGTCGCCCTGCGTTCAGCGGCCATTTGGGTTGTACAGCTCACGACTCGTTCACCGATAGCTGCGTCACCCCGGTGGGAGTGTATTGCATGCAGGTTCCGGCGATGATCCTCCGGTGACCATAGCTTGTGTCATTTGTGGTTAGTGTGAATGTTGATGCAACTGTTACGTGCAGCGATGGACGCGGGCACACTGCCGGAGCGTCCGTCTACGCTGTTCGGGATCGGCTGAGACATATCCACAACACTTCACGGGAGAGCGCCAGACTGTGTCCGACCAAGCAGCGTCCGACCAAGCAGCGTCCGCCCCAACGCAGCGGCGCCCCCGATCTTCGGCCGCGACCGCCATGAACGCTGCGCTGCGCTACGCCCCCGTGCTTCTCGTGTTGTCTGTGCTCGCGCGTCTGGCTTGGACGTTGTTCAGCCCCAACGGGATGAATCTCGTCGACTTGCACGTCTACGTCGACGGCTCCGAATCGCTTCGTGGCGGTAGTCTCTACTCCTTCACGTATTCGGAAGTGACACCTGACTTTCCGTTGCCGTTCACCTATCCGCCGTTCGCCGCACTCGTCTTCTTTCCCCTGCACTTCCTGCCGTTCCCCGTGATCGGTGTCGGATGGCAACTACTCACCGTCCTCGCGTTGTACGCGCTGGTCCGAATGAGCCTGGAGTTGGTGCTCGGTGACGCCGCACGGCGCCCGCAGTGGCGCGCGGCTGCCGTGCTGTGGACCACGGTCGGGGTGTGGTTGGAACCCGTGCGCACCACTCTCGACTACGGACAGATCAACGTATTCCTGGCATTGCTCGTGATGACTGCGATCCGGAGTTCGCGGTGGTGGCTGTCCGGCCTGCTCGTCGGTGTGGCGGCCGGGATCAAGCTGACACCGGCCATCACGGGCCTGTACTTCCTGTTGCGGCGGCGGTGGGCCGCCGCAGCCTTTTCTGGTGTCGTTTTCGCCGGGACGGTCGGATTCAGTTACTTGTTGATCGGCGCGGAAGCACGCCACTATTTCACGTACCTATTGGGCGATGCAGACCGCATCGGCCCGGTTGGTTCGGTATGGAATCAGTCGCTGCGCGGGGCGTTGTCCCGGCTTCTGGGGCGCGATGTGGAGACCGGTGCGCTCTGGCTGGCGGCCGTGGCGGTTACGGTCGTCCTCGCATTGCTTGCCTGGCGGGCGTTGGCACGAGGTGATCGGCTCGGCACCCTGGTCATCGTCGAGTTGTTGGGGTTGCTCGTTTCACCGATCTCGTGGTCGCACCATTGGGTGTGGGTGATTCCGATGCTGATCTGGCTACTGCACGGACCCTTCGGTGCAATGCTCGGAAGTCGTATCCTTGCCGGCTATTGGCTACTCACCACGCTCATCGGTGCTCCGTGGATCCTGAGCTTCCTTCAACCTTCGATCTGGCAGATTTCCCGGCCCGGGGTGCTCTCGTGGCTTGGCACCGTGAATGTCGTAGGCGCAATTGGAGTCTATGTCTACGTTGCCTACGCGGGGCGTCGCATGAAGAGAGAGGCCGGGGCAGGCGCCGCCGTCATACCGTCAGCGCGTCGATCCGAGCGGCAAGATCCAGATCCAGTTGGGTGAGCCCTCCAGCGGAATGCGTGGACAGCGTGTAAGTGACCTTCCGCCATCGGATGTCGATGTCGGGATGGTGGTTGGCAGCCTCTGCGGCTTCCGCGACTTTTCGGACGAGTTCGATGGCGGCGGGGAAACTGGGCGACTCGATTGTGCGGGAGAGGGAATCCCCAGTCCGCTGCCAACCGGGCAGTCCTGCGAGCGCGGCATCTATACATCCGTCTGACAGCAACTCGGCCATACACCATGATGGTGCGATGCCAGTGCGACGTGCAAGGCCCGACATCGAGTCAGGCGAGGTGGTGGCTGCCGCGATCATTGTCGACGGACGGCTGTTGCTCGCACAGCGGACAAGGCCCCCGGAACTGGCGGGACTGTGGGAACTGCCCGGCGGGAAGGCCGAAGCGGGGGAGACGGCCAGGGACGCATTACGCAGGGAGTTGCGGGAGGAACTCGGAGTGGAGGTCACCGGCGGTGACCGGATCGGCGACGACGTGCCCCTGCCCGACGGCCGAGTGCTCCGTGCCTACCGGGTGGAGTTGGTGTCAGGGACGCCGGTCGCGCTCGATCACGCAGAGGTTCGGTGGGTGGACGCTCGGGAATTGAGGGATATCGAACTCGTCGGAAACGATCGCGGGTGGGTTCCGCATTTGCTGCGGCACCTCACCGGCGCGAGCTGACTCTCAGGCAGCGCGGGCCTTCTTCAATCCCTTCTTCAGTTCCTTCTTGGACGCGCCCTCCTTTTCGAGCTTCTTCATCCGCATGATCACCACAGGGCATCGGATACAACGCGTCTTCTTGCGGCAGCACTTCTTCTTAGGGGTGAGACCCGTGACCTTCGCGGCCTTCACCTTGCCCATGATCGGCTCGACCTTCCTGACGCGGCGGACTGGGCGGGTGCACTTCTCAGCCCAAGTCGGTGATGTGTTCGGCCCGACCTCGACTGCCGCGCGATACGGCCGAACCAGCGTGGCGCGTGTCACTTTACGCTGGTGAGGAAGCCCTCGCGAAGTCGGCGATTCATGAAGTAACGGTCCGGGCGGGTAGTATTCACGTGGCCGCGATGCCTGTACTGGGCGACTTTGCCATCGCCTCGACGAGGATTCGAGTCGAGATGACAAGGCGGCCGCCGCAACGCCGTGCGAGGGAATTTTCGCGTGGCCGAATCAACTCAGCCAGGAGAGCCGCCGCGTGACCATCACCAGCTTCCGCAACGTTGCCATCGTCGCGCACGTCGACCACGGCAAGACCACCCTCGTCGACGCCATGCTGCGCCAGTCGGGGGCGTTCGAGGAGCGCGCCGAACTGGTCGATCGCGTCATGGACTCCGGTGACCTCGAACGCGAGAAGGGCATCACCATCCTCGCGAAGAACACCGCTGTGCACAGGCACCACGGTGACGGCAGTGTGACGGTCATCAACGTCATCGACACACCCGGCCACGCGGACTTCGGCGGCGAGGTCGAGCGCGGACTGTCCATGGTCGACGGTGTCGTTCTTCTCGTCGACGCGTCCGAGGGCCCGCTGCCGCAAACCCGATTCGTACTGCGCAAGGCGCTCGCCGCATCATTGCCCGTCATCCTCGTAGTCAACAAGACCGACCGTCCCGACGCCCGAATCGAGGAGGTCGTCGCGGAGAGTCACGACCTGCTTCTCGACCTGGCCTCGGACCTCGATGACGAGGCTGCGGAAGCCGCCGAGCTCGCGCTGGATCTGCCTGTTCTCTACGCTTCCGGGCGCGAAGGCAAGGCATCGAGTGTTCAGCCGGAGAACGGTCAGGCGCCGGATGCCGACAATCTCGACGCCCTGTTCGACGTGCTTCTGAACTGTGTGCCTGCCCCCAAGGGCAACGCCGATGCCCCTTTGCAGGCGCACGTCACCAACCTCGACGCTTCGGCGTTCCTGGGCAGGCTCGCACTGGTCCGCATCCACAACGGCGAACTGACCAAGGGCCAGACAGTCTCCTGGTGCCGTGAGGTGGACGGTGAGCCTGTTGTCACCAAGGCGAAGATCACCGAACTGCTCGCCACCGTCGGTGTCGAGCGTCGACCTGCCGAGAAGGCGGTCGCCGGCGACATCGTCGCCGTTGCAGGTTTCTCGGACATCATGATCGGTGACACTCTCGCCGATCTGGAGAACCCGGTGCCGCTACGGCGGATCACCGTCGACCAGCCTGCCATCTCCGTGACTATCGGCACCAACACTTCACCGCTGGTCGGCCGAGTCAGTGGGCACAAGCTGACGGCCCGCATGGTGAAGTCGCGGCTGGATCAGGAGCTCGTCGGCAACGTCTCGCTCAAAGTTCTCGACATCGGTCGACCCGACGCCTGGGAGGTGCAGGGCCGTGGTGAGCTTGCACTTGCCATTCTGGTCGAGCAGATGCGCCGCGAGGGCTTCGAGCTGACCGTGGGCAAGCCGCAGGTCGTTACCCGTCAGGTCGACGGCAAGGTGCACGAGCCCTACGAGGAGCTCACCATCGACAGCCCCGAAGAGTACTTGGGTGCGATCACCCAGTTGCTGGCCAACCGCAAGGGCAAGATGGTGCAGATGACGAACCACGGTGCGGGTTGGATTCGGATGGAGTTCATAGTCCCGTCGCGTGGACTCATCGGCTTTCGCACCGACTTCCTCACGGAGACTCGGGGCACCGGCATCGCCAACGCCATGTTCCATGGCTACGCGCCGTGGGCCGGCGAAATCCGTGCCCGCCACACCGGCTCGCTCGTATCGGACCGCACCGGCTCCGTCACCCCGTTCGCGATGATCCAGCTCGCGGATCGCGGAACCTTCTTCGTCGAGCCCGGTGCCGATACCTACGAGGGCATGGTCGTCGGAATCAATCCTCGCCAAGAGGACCTCGACATCAACGTCACCCGGGAGAAGAAACTGACCAACATGCGTCAGTCATCTGCAGACGTGATGGAGACGCTCGCCAAGCCCATCAAGCTCGACCTGGAGGGTGCGATGGAGTTCTGCGCCGGGGACGAGTGCGTCGAGGTCACCCCGGAGGTCGTGCGAGTGCGAAAGGTACACCTGTCGGCCACCGACCGCGCCCGTGAGCGTTCGCGGGCGAAGGCCCGTGACAAGGCTGCCCTGTAGGCAGTGCGTCCGGCTGTGTAGCGCGACAACCGGGACAGACGAAGCTGGGCGAATCTCCCTTCGGTCGATTGGGGACCGAAGGTAGCTTGGGTCGAGGGCTTCCGGAGCCTTCCGGACTCTCCAGAGGAAAGGCGGCGCGGTGGCTGTTGGGGGTCGACTCGCAGGAGTTGGGGTAGCTCGGGGCCTGAGGCTCCGCCTCGCCCGGTACCGCTCGGTGCGCGAAAACGATCTCCCGATGACCGCGGTGCTGATGGCGTTGTCGACGATGCTACTGGTGTCCTGCACCGCCAACCCGCCCCCGCCCGTGCAGAGCACCGGCAGCCTCAGTCCGACGGTCTCACCGATAGAGAGACGACCCATAGTCGTAGCCATCGACGATGTGGGAAACGGGTTCAACCCGCACCTGCTGTCGGATCAGTCGCCTGCCAACGCTGCAGTCAGTGCGCTGGTGTTGCCGAGCCCGTTCCGTCCGGTTCCAGACCCCGCGGGTCCGGGTGGCACCAACTGGGTTCTGGACCCATCGCTTCTGATCTCCGCGGATGTGACGTCGCTGGAACCGTTCACCATCACATACCAGTTGCGAAATGAAGCGCAATGGTCGGATGGAGCCCCCATTGCAGCGGAGGACTTCCACTACCTGTGGCAACAGATGATCACTGCCCCGGGTGTGGTCGACGCCGCGGGCTACGAGTTGATCGAGGACGTCAGGTCGTTCGGTGGTGGCAAGACGGTCGAGGTTGTGATGAATTCCCCGTACCCGGCGTGGCGCGAGCTCTTCACCGACCTGCTTCCGTCGCATCTCGTCAAGGACTCGCCCGGAGGCTTCTCGACAGGATTGTCCGAAAACATCACGGTGTCCGGTGGACACTTCCGCATCAAGTCGGTCGACCGGGGCCGTGACGAGATTCTGCTCGAACGTAACGACCGCTTCTGGGACCAACCGGCGATACCGGACCAGATCCTGATGCGAAGGGACGGCTCACCGTCACAACTTGCCGCGTCGATGCGGAAGAACGACACGCAGGTTGTCCAGATTCATGGTGGTACAAATGTTTCCGCACAACTAGAGGCGATTCCAACGGTGCGCACGGGCTTGTCCTTCCAGCCTCGCGGACTGGATGTCACTTTGAATGGCCGGGTGCCGGAGCTCGCCGACGTGCGAGTCCGTCAGAGCCTCCTCCAATTGCTCGACACCGACTTGCTCGCGGTCGTAGCTGCGGGGAGTCAGGCGGCAGCAGTGCCCGCACGATCGCAGGTCTACGCTCCGTCCGATCCCGGTTACGCAGACACCGCCCCGCCGCGACCGAGTCGCGACCAGGTGCTGGCGCAACTGGCCGAGGCGGGCTATGTGGCCGAAATGCCAACGGAAACAACTGATCCGGAAGTAATAGCACCCCCTGCGCAACTGGTCAGGGACGGAGTGCCGCTGACACTCGTCATCGGAACACTCTTGGGCGACGGCACGGCGAATGCGGTTGCCAACACTGCGGCCGATCAGTTGCGCGACGCGGGAGTCGTCGCCACCGTGAATTACCTGCCCGCGGAAGAGCTGTACGGGCCTGCGTTGACGAACGGCGAAATCGGCGCGGTCGTGGGATGGTCGCGTGCCGGGTCCGACCCGGCGACCGCACTCGCGTCGCGACACAGTTGTCCTTCCGTGGAACTCGAGGCGAGGCAGCAGCACGCGGAAACAAGTGACCTCCAGCTTGATTCGTTCGCGGAGCTGGAGGCGCCGCGGAACCTGTCCGGGCTGTGCGACCCGGTCCTTCAGCCCACAATCGATGCTGCGTTACGCGGAGTTGGTGACGTGCCGGCGGCGCTCGCCGATGCCGATGCCCGGCTTTGGGACCTTGCTGCGGTGCTGCCGATCATGCAGGACCGGACCCTTGTTGCGGCAGGTCCCGGCGTCGCGGGAGTGTCCCTGGCGGGGGCAGTTCCGGTGGGGATCTTCAGCGACGCGACGACCTGGAGCATTATCAACGGATGAGCCAACGACGAATTCTCTTGGTCCACGCCCATCCTGACGACGAGTCCCTCACAACGGGGGGCACCATCGCGCACTATGCGGCTGAGGGGGCTCAGGTCCATGTTCTGACGTGCACGCTCGGCGAGGAGGGTGAGGTAATCGGCGACGAGTGGGCGCAGTTGCGCGTGAACGTCGCTGATCAACTGGGCGGGTTCCGGATCGGTGAACTGACGGCCGCGCTGTCTCACCTCGGCGCAGGTCCGCCGCGGTTCCTGTTGGGGGCCGGACACTTTCGTGACTCCGGCATGGCGGGTACGAGCGCGGCTGCCAACCCGCGAGCGTTTGTCAATGCGGACCGAGAGTCGGTGATCGCTGCAATGGTCGCGGTCATCAGGGAACTGCGTCCGCACGTCGTCGTTACCTACGATGCCCATGGCGGATACGGGCACCCAGACCACATCCAAGCCCACACGATTACCGCTCTCGCCGTGGAGGCGGCGGGAACTGCGGGCTACCCCGATTGCGGCGAGCCGTGGGAGGTCGCCAAGCTGTACTGGACGGTGACCGAGGCAAGTGCCCTCGAATCGGGACTCTGCCGGATCGGCGAGATCCCCGAAGGTTGGCGATTGCCCGAACCCGGTGAGCTGCCGAGCGTGCCCGACGCGGACGTGACGACGACGATCGACATCCGGGCTGTGCTCGATGCGAAGAGAGCCGCTCTGATGGCGCACGCTACTCAGGTGACCGTGGCTCCCAGCGGTGCCGAGTACATGCTGTCCAACCGGGTCGTGCGGCCCTTGCTGAACGAAGAGCATTTCGTGCTTGCACGCGGATCGCTCGGGGAACTGGACGAGTCCGGACGCGAACGCGACCTCTTCTCCGGCATCGGTGCGGACAGACCGTAGAGAGCGGAGTTGTTCGCCGACCCTGCTGGGCAAACGGTCCGTCGATTGATCCACTATGGAGGCATGACCTCAGTCGTCGAAGCGAAACCAGCACACCTCGATGGTCTGGGGAGGCTCACGCTGGCGTTGCTGGTGTTCGACGGCTTCCTCTGCGCGGTCCTGGCGGTTCTCTTCCTGCCGCTGTACATAGGGGCGACCCCCTTTCCGATCAGCATCCTCGCCGCCGCGGTCGTCAATCTGGCTCTGGTAGTCGCCGCACGGTCCGTTACGGGCAGGGTCGGAATGGCTGCGCTTCCGCTCGTGGGTTGGGGATTCGGGTTCCTGCTCTGCATGTTCGGAGGTCCTGGCGGCGACGCGTTGGTTCTCGTGTCGGTGTGGACGCTTCTGCTCTTGGTCGGTGCGGTGGTCCCGGCGTTGGCTTACCTGTGGAAAATCAGCGTGAACGTGGCTGTCAGGTCGGGCTCGCCCACGGTGGATGCGGGTAGACCCTGACCGGCGGCAGCCAAGCTGCATGCCATGCTCCCCGACGTTCGCCGGGGAGCTTCGGCGATTGGCCAGGACTTGGTACGGTCCCGCGCGGATTATCCGTCACACTGGGGGAATGTCGAATGACGAACTGTCAGGAATGACCATTGCCGTCACCGCTGAACGCCGGGCCGCCGACTTCATCACTCTGCTCGAGCGGCACGGTGCCCGCGTCATCCACACGCAGGCCATCCATGTGCTGCCGCTGATCGACGATTCCGAGCTGCAATCGCGCACGTCGGACATCATCGCGACGCCACCCGACATTCTGATTGTCAGCACAGCCGTCGGGTTCAGGGGTTGGCTGGATGCGGCTCGATCCTGGGGCCAGGAGGATGCTCTGCTTGCCGCGATGAAGTCGTCCCGCATCATCACGCGCGGTCCCAAGGCGAAGGGCGCCGTCCGCGGCGCCGGTCTGCGGGAGGAATGGTCTCCGGAGACCGAGTCGTCCGAGGGGGTGTACGAGCACTTGGTCGCTGAAGGGGTTCGCGGCTTGCGAGTGGCGGTCCAATTGCACGGAACCATCACCGAGTGGGAAACGACCACCGACCTCAGCGTCAGCCTCGCCGAGGCTGGGGCTGAAACGACGGCGGTGTCGGTATACCGGTGGATCAGGCCGGAGGATCAGGGTCCGATGCGCGAGTTGGTCGACCTCATCACGAAGGGGGAGGTGGACATGGTCACCTTCACCAGTGCGCCCGCCGTGGCCTCGCTGCTGGGAACGGCGAAGGACGCCGACCTCGTCGAAGAGCTTCTGGATTCGTTCCGCGGTCCGGTCGCACCCGTCTGCGTAGGGCCGGTCACCGCCTCGCCACTCGTCACCCTCGGTGTCGACACTCTGCAACCTGCCCGTTCGCGACTCGGCAGCATGGCCAAGTACATCATCGACGACCTACCGAAGCAGCGGTGACCAGCGCGCCCCTTCGAACGGTACTTCGGGGCGACTGGAGAGCGGGCGAGTTCAGAGCCGGCCCGGTCCGAGCCCGGCCGCACGTGCGGCCGCGGACAGAACGGACTCGAGCATGTCGGTGGTGAGTCGGCCGGTGAAGGTGTTCTGCTGACTGACGTGATAGCACCCGAACAGGTGGATCGAATGTTCTGGGCCGGGGAGTTCGATGTGCGAGCCGTGCGCGAAGCCGGGTCGAGGCCTTGGTACCGACCACCCGGCGTTGTCCAGGGTGGGAAGCAGAGCCTTCCAACCGAATCCACCGAGAACGATCACAGATCGAAGGCTCGGGCGAAGGATCCTCAGTTCGGACTCCAACCAATGCCGACACTCCTCGCGTTCGGTCGGGGTGGGCTTGTTCGCGGGTGGCGCGCAATGAACCGGTGAGGTGATCCGGACCCCGAAGAGCTCGAGGCCGTCGCCGCGGTGTGTCGCCGTCGGCTGGTTTGCCAGGCCTACAGCGTGGAGGGCGGCGTAGAGAAAGTCGCCGCTGCGGTCGCCCGTGAACATGCGCCCAGTCCGATTGGCGCCGTGCGCGGCCGGCGCCAAACCGACGATCAACATTCGTGCATCCGCCGGGCCGAACCCTGGAACCGGACGGCCCCAGTAGGTTTCGTCTCGGAACGAGGCGCGCTTGTCCCGAGCGACCCTCTCGCGATACTCGACGAGGCGGGGGCACGCTCGGCATTCGATCAGATCCTCGTCGAGAATTGCGATGTCGGTCCGCGGTGTGCCCACACGTCACCTCCGCCCGGCGTCACCGATTCGACGAGTGACCAAGCCTGGTCGGCGGGAAGATCGATTACCTCGTACTTGCCGGTACCCGCCGGTGTCGCGGCGATGACGGTCGCGACCCCAGCCCGGCGTTGGAAGAAGGTCTGGCGGACGGTCCACCCGATGATGCCGTCGGACTCGAGGCTGTGTCTGGCTCTGGCAAGGGAACCGCTGCGGGTGATCAACCAGCCGGGCAGCACCGCATGACCGAGTCCGCGGTACCGGTCCCATGCGAGTGCAATCCCGCCGACGGCGAGCACGACGATTGCCGCCCACGCGGGCCAATACACCGGTTGTCCGAGGACGACGACTCCAACGGCGGCTACGAGGGCGATCTCGGCGGGAACCAGCCCACGGAAGTAGCGGCGACGTTGCGCGGCAGGGCCGTGGAGGGTCAGAGGGACCGCGCTTTGGCGGTCGTCGCCGATGACGGTGGCCATGACTCGTTCGGCCTCTTCACGCGGCGCCTGGGGGAGCAGAAGGGAGGATTCGCGCTTCTGGGCGCTCACACCGGTCATGATGGCATCGAGACGGGCGCCGCCGGCGAGTCGGAGCAGGAGCGGTTCAACGAGCGTCGTGCCGCGCAGGCGCTGACGGTCCAGGGTGGTCTGACGGGTCTCGAGCAGACCGCGACTGACATGGAGGGTGCGGCCGTTATCCGTGAGCTTCATGTTGCCGTAGTTGACGAGGTAGCGAACGCAGGCCAGTGTGCTCGCCGCGATCACCAGGAGGACGATGCCGACGGAGACCGCCAGGGCGATCCCAGCGCGTTCGGCCGATTCGATTCCTTCGGCGATAGTTGGCGAACGTGCGATGTTGCCTGCGATCCCGTATTGGAATGCCAGGCCGACGATTGCCACAACCGTCACTACTCCGGTCACCGAAAACGGGGCGTAGCGGACCCAGCTCGGTTTCCAGTGCCCGATTTCTTTTACCACGGGTTCGCGAATCACCTCGGGTTCTTCCGCAGTGGCGGAGACCGATTGGCGAGCCAGTAGCGCGGCGCGAAGGTCCGGAACCAGGCTCGTGGAGAGAGCGTTGAGTTCGAACGTCGCTGAATCGGAACTCGATCCCACCCGCTGGCCGGTACCGATGCGGACGATCGACAGCCCGAGCATCCGGTGCAGGACCCCGGCTTTCACATCGACGGATCGGATCCTGTTGCGCGGAATCGACAGAAGCCGCCTTCGAAAAAGGCCCTCGCGCAGTTGCACGTGGACAGGGCCGATGCGGTAGCTCGTCATGACCCAACGCGAGACGCCATACACGAACAACACCGCGACCGTGGCCGGGACCCACGCGTAATTTCCGCTTTGGCTGCCGATCACCACCGACAGCAGCAACACGGGCAAGAGCCTGACGATCTCGGTGACGGGGTGCACCAACAGCATTCGCTTGTCCAAGCGAAGCCACGGCTGCTCCTGCTCGGCTGCGATGGCCGCTTCGCCCTGGGCGATCGGGGGAGCGACGCCCGGTTGCGGTGTCGCGCTCATGTGGCGTCACCTGCATTCGTTCCCGCGATCTCGGTGAGTCTTGCGACGGTGCGATCCGCTGTGTCTTGATCGAGGGCCGAGATCGTGACGGCGCCTGCGGAGGACGCAGTGGTCACAGTGACGGTAGCGAGCCCGAGCAGCCGGTCGATGGGTCCGCGTTCGGTGTCGACGGTCTGCACGCGGGAGATGGGCGCGATACGTCGCTCCTGAGTGAACCAACCGGTGCGGGTGTACACGGCCGTGTCGCTGATCTCCCACCGGTGCACGTGGTAACGCCAGAAGGGGACGACGGTGACGTGAACAGCCGCTGCCACGACGGTCAGCGCGAGAACGGTGACCTGCACCCAGGTGGGCCACCAGCGGAAGATGAGTGCCAGCGCTTGCACGAGAAACAGCGGCAGCCACATCAGAGCGGCGTTGATCGCCCACAGTTGCTTGGCTCTGGGACTGGGCTGCCACGCCGGCTCCGCCATGGTGACGACGCTGGGCTCGCTCATATTCTTATGCTTGTCGTGCGCAGGCATTCTGTCGAGAACCGTCCTATCGTGGGGAGTGCCCCTGTAGTAGAAGGAGCCCAGCAATGACGTCATTCGATGCGGCCGACTCACCGGAGGTGCCCGAGGCGGACCGTCTGGAACAGAGTCTCACTATCGACGACGACGCTTCCGATCAGGTGGAAGACAAGTCGTCGTTGGAGGTGAACGAGGCCGACGCGGCGGAGCAGAGTCGGGTGGTTCCAGACGACGAAGAGTACCCGCGTGGGTAGGTCGAGCCGACGCGCGCGGCACCGCGGGTGGCAGCTCCGATCAGTTATGGCGCATGATCGCTGAGTGACCAATTCAGGTGAAGAATCCGGACGACGCACCATGCTCCCGACTCCGGGCGTTCCAGCGGTAGCGGCACCCAGCGCATCGGTGCAGGAAGTGGCACCTTCGGCCTCGGCTATGCGGAGGGCGTTGCGGCGTGCTCGCGACGGTGTGACGTTGAACGTGGACGAGGCGACGGTTCTGCTGCAGGCTCGGGGCGACGACCTGAAAGAGTTGTGTTCGGCGGCAGGCAAGGTTCGCGATGCCGGACTCCTCGCGGCAGGTCGCCCCAAGACGGTCACCTATTCGCGCAAGGTGTTCATCCCCTTGACCAGGCTGTGCCGGGACAAGTGCCACTACTGCACCTTCGTGTCTGTGCCGGGCAAGTTGAGAGCAGAGGGCCACGGAGCGTATCTCGAACCGGACGAGGTGCTCGAGATTGCCCGTCGAGGCGCCGAACTGGGCTGCAAGGAAGCCCTCTTCACCCTGGGGGACCGACCTGAGGATCGGTGGCCCGAGGCGAAGCAGTGGCTCGAGGAGCGAGGCTACGACTCCACCCTGGACTACGTGCGGGCCATGGCCATCCGCGTTCTCGAGGAGACTGGTCTGCTCCCGCATCTGAACCCCGGTGTGATGAGTTGGGAGGAGATCTCCAGACTCAAACCGGTGGCACCGTCGATGGGGTTGATGCTGGAGACCACGTCCGAGCGACTGTTTACCGACAAGGGTGGGTGCCACTACGGCTCCCCCGACAAGGATCCGTCGGTACGATTGCGTGTCATCACCGACGCGGGCCGATTGAGTGTGCCGTTCACGACGGGCATCCTGGTGGGGATCGGGGAGACCGTGCGCGATCGTGCGGAATCGCTCATGGCGATTCGCAAGCTACACAAGGCATTCGGACACGTTCAGGAAGTGCTTGTTCAGAACTTCCTGGCCAAGCCCGATACCGCGATGCGGAATTCGCCGGATGCCGGACTCGAGGAGTTCCGAGCGACCATAGCTGTGTCACGGCTGCTGTTCGGTCCGAGCATGCGGATCCAATCGCCGCCGAACCTGGTGTCGAACGCCGAATGCCGGGCACTGCTGGAGGCCGGCGTCGACGACTGGGGTGGCGTGTCGCCATTGACCCCGGACCACGTCAACCCGGAGCGGCCGTGGCCGAATCTGGACACCCTGGCCGAGATCACTGCGGAGGGCGGGTTCGTGCTCACCGAGCGCTCCGCCGCGCAGCCGCAGTTCGTTTTGGCAGGCTCGCCTTGGATCGACCCGCGCATCACCGGGCATGTGCAGGCGCTCACCGACCCGGACACCGGCCTGGCGAAAGTGGGGGCCTTGCCGGTTGGGCTGCCGTGGCAGGAACCGGACGAGTCCTGGGAGTCGGTGGGCCGGGTGGATCTGAACACCGAGATCGACACCGAGGGTCGCAACACTGTGACGCGCAGCGACCTCGGCAGCGCGTTCGGCGACTGGGAAACCGTCCGGGAGCAGGTGCTCGAGATCAGTGGCCCGGTGAGGGTGGACACCGACGTGCTCGCAGCGCTACGGAGCGCCGAGCGTGATCCGGCGGGTTGCACCGACGACGAATACCTGGCCCTGGCCACGGCGGACGGTCCGGGGCTGGAGGCGGTGGTCGCGCTCGCCGATCAGCTCCGCAGGGATGCAGTTGGCGACGATGTCACCTATGTGGTCAACCGGAACATCAACTTCACCAATGTCTGTTACACCGGTTGCCGGTTCTGCGCATTCGCTCAACGCAAAGGCGACGCGGACGCCTACACGCTGTCTATGCAGGAGGTGGCGGACCGGGCGTGGGAGGCGCATGTCGCGGGTGCGACCGAGGTGTGCATGCAGGGCGGCATCGACCCGGAACTTCCGGTCACCGGGTATGCGGATCTGGTGCGAGCGGTCAAGGACCGGGTGCCATCGATGCACGTCCACTCGTTCAGCCCGATGGAGATCGTCAACGGCGCCGCGCGTAGTGGCCAGAGCATCCGAGACTGGTTGACGGAGTTGCGTGAAGCCGGTCTGGATACGATTCCCGGGACGGCGGCGGAGATCCTCGACGACGAGGTCCGGTGGGTGCTGACCAAGGGCAAACTGCCGACCGCCACCTGGGTCGAGGTTGTGACCACCGCGCACGAAGTTGGACTGCGGTCGAGTTCGACCATGATGTACGGCCACGTCGACAACCCCAAACACTGGGTCGGGCACTTTCGCGTTCTGCGTGAAATCCAGGACGACACGGGCGGATTCACCGAGTTCGTTCCGCTGCCGTTCGTGCATCAGAATTCGCCGTTGTACCTGGCGGGCGCCGCGCGTCCCGGCCCGACGAACCGGGACAACCGAGCTGTTCACGCCTTGGCTCGGATCATGCTGCACGGCAGAATCCCGAACATCCAGACAAGTTGGGTCAAGCTCGGCATCGCAGGTACTCAGGCGATGTTGCAAGGCGGAGCCAACGATGTCGGCGGCACTCTGATGGAAGAGACCATCTCCCGTATGGCCGGCTCCGAGTATGGATCGGAAAAGACTGTCGCGGAACTGCGGGCCATCGCCGAGGGAATCGGGCGCCCCGCGCGCGAAAGAACCACGACCTATGCGCGCCCGGCGGAAAGGACACCGATTACCTGACTGTGGCGGCGATCAACGGATCGGCGGTGGCGGTTCGCGGCGATCGGATCCCGCGACCCCCCCACCGCCGAAAGGACGGCCGGGCAGGGAATAGTAGTGTCTCTCGCGCGGACCAGTGCCCGCACCTCGTATCTCTTGGCTCAGAAAGGCAGGGAGGCCGGCAGTGCCCTACACGATTGCTGAACCGTGCGTGGATGTCTTGGACAAGGCGTGCATCGAGGAGTGCCCTGTCGACTGCATCTACGAGGGCGGGCGGATGCTCTACATCCACCCCGACGAATGCGTGGATTGCGGCGCCTGTGAACCTGTTTGCCCGGTCGAAGCCATTTTCTACGAGGACGATGTCCCCGATGAATGGAACGCCTATATCGCCGCGAACGTCGACTTCTTCGATGACCTGGGTTCTCCCGGTGGCGCGGCCAAGCTGGGCAAGGTCGACTACGACCCACCGTTCATCAAGGCTTTGCCTCCCATGGCTGAGGACTAGATGTGTCCCGTATTCCGGTAGCCAGGTCTCTACCCGATTTTCCCTGGGATTCCCTCGAGTCGGCGAAGGCGAAAGCCCTTGCCCACCCGGACGGAATCGTCAATCTGTCGGTGGGGACCCCGGTCGATCCGGTCGCGCCGATCATCCGAGACGCGCTGACCGAGGTCGCCGCTGTTCCTGGCTATCCGACCACGCACGGGACGGACGGATTACGACGCGCGGCGGTCGGGGGGCTGCGCCGACGGTACGGGATCGCCGGTATCGATCCGGTGGCGGTGCTACCGGTGATCGGCACCAAGGAATTGATCGCCTGGCTGCCTCGCCTCCTCGGGCTCGGCAGCAATGATCTCGTAGTCATTCCGGAGTTGGCTTATCCCACCTACGAGGTCGGTGCACTACTCGCCGGTGCCAGAGTGCTCCGTGCCGACGGACTCAATCGTCTCGGACCCGAGGGTGCTTCGCTGATCTTCGTGAATTCGCCCTCCAACCCCACCGGCAGGGTGCTCGGCCTCGAGCACCTTCGCAAGGTGGTCGATTGGGCGCGCAGTCGTGGTGCGATCGTGGCAGCCGATGAGTGCTATCTGGGGTTGACCTGGGAGGGCGAGGCGCTGTCGATCCTCGACGAACGGGTGAACGACGGCGACCTGACAGGACTGCTCGCAGTGCACTCGTTGTCGAAGACATCGAGTCTTGCGAGTTATCGTGCAGGATTCGTCACCGGTGACCCGGCGCTCGTGGCTGAGCTTCTCGAGGTTCGCAAGCATGCGGGCATGATGGTGCCGCTACCGATCCAATCGGCGATGACTGCCGCCCTGAGCGACGACGTACACGAAAACGAGCAGCGCGAGCGCTATCGCCGCCGCCGGGAGATTCTTCTCGCGGCTGTTCAGGGTGCCGGCTTCACCGTCGACAACTCCGAGGCCGGGTTGTATCTGTGGGCGACCAGGGGTGAAGCCTGCCGGGACACTGTCGAATGGTTCGCCGAGCGCGGGATCCTCGTGGCCCCGGGCGAGTTCTACGGGTCGTCCGGTAGCTCTCACGTCCGTATCGCCCTCACCGCCACCGACGAACGGATTGCGGCCGCGGCCGAACGGTTGGGCTGATCGAACCTCGTCGGCCTGGGCCAGGCTCTGCGAAGGCAGACGCGTCCGGCGCGTCGAAACCGGGTCGGTGCCGGTGTTCAGCGCTAACCTGAGCACAGGGTTCCGCTCAGTGAGGTGTTCCCCGTCGGTGCGTGGTTCCCGGTTGCAGTTCCTCACCATCTGAGGGCAGGAGGCAGGCAGCATGGACGCCATCACCCAGGTTCCGGTTCCCACCAACGAACCGGTCCACACCTACGCGCCGGGGAGTCCCGAGCGTTCCCGGGTACGGTCCGCACTGATCGACATCGCTACCAATCCCGTAGACATTCCGCACGTGATCGGCGGAAAACACCGCCACGGTGATGGCGACCGTGCCGATGTCGTGCAACCGCACCGGCATTCTGCGGTGCTCGGCACGTTGCGCAACGCCACGCACGAAGATGCTTCGGCTGCGGTCGAGGCGGCTATGGAGGCGGCACCGCATTGGCGGGCGCTTTCGTTCGACGACCGGGCTGCAGTGATCCTGCGCGCTGCTGATCTGCTGTCCGGGCCGTGGCGCGAGACTCTGGCCGCCGCGACGATGCTGGGGCAGTCCAAGTCGATCCAGCAAGCCGAGATCGACGCGCCCTGTGAGCTGATCGACTTTTGGCGCTTCAACGTTCATTTCGCGCGGCAGATCCTCGCCGATCAGCCGATCTCTTCACCCGGTGTGTGGAACAGGCTCGAGTATCGGCCACTCGAAGGCTTCGTCTATGCGATCACGCCGTTCAATTTCAGTGCGATCGCCGGCAATCTCCCGACCGCCCCGGCACTGATGGGCAACACGGTGATCTGGAAACCGTCGCCTACCCAGACGGTCGCCGCGTACTGGACCATGAAGTTGCTCGAGGCAGCTGGAATGCCGCCCGGGGTGATCAACCTCCTCACTGGGGACGGACAAGCTGTGTCGGACGTTCTGCTGAGAGACCCGCGCCTCGCAGGCATCCACTTCACGGGTTCGACCCGGACGTTTCAGCACCTGTGGAGTGAGGTGGGTGCGAACATCGGCAAGTATCACGGATATCCCCGGCTGGTGGGGGAGACCGGCGGCAAGGACTTCGTGGTTGCGCACTCCTCGGCGGACGAGTCAGTGTTGCGGACGGCGCTGATCCGGGGTGCCTTCGAGTATCAGGGCCAAAAGTGCTCGGCCGCCTCGCGTGCGTACATCCCCAGGTCGCTGTGGCAGAGGATGCGCGACACGTTTGCGGCGGAGGTCGATGCCCTCGCGTACGGGGACGTGACGGATTTCGGGAATTTCGGTGGAGCGCTCATCGACCGGCGGGCCTACGACAAGAACGTCGCGGCCATCGAACGTGCCCGTGGTAGGGCAGGTGTCGAAGTTGCGGTAGGCGGCAAATACGACGACGGCGTCGGCTGGTTCGTCCGTCCTACCGTGCTGCTGGCCGACGACCCCGCGGAAGAGGCGATGACCACCGAGTACTTCGGGCCGATCCTCACGGTGCACGTCTACGACGATTCGGTGCCGAACGCGTTCGCGGACGTGCTCTCCGCAGTCGACTCCGCGGCTCCGTATGCCCTGACCGGTGCGGTCGTAGCCGACGATCGTGACGCCGTCGACCAAGCCACGTCGGAGCTCCGGTTCACGGCCGGAAACTTCTACGTCAATGACAAGCCCACCGGTGCTGTTGTGGGGCAGCAACCGTTCGGTGGCGCCCGCGCGTCCGGGACCAACGACAAGGCCGGGTCCAAGCTGAACCTCCTCAGGTGGGTATCTGCACGCACCATCAAGGAGACGTTCGTTCCTGCGACGGATCATCGCTATCCGCACATGGGATCCGAATGAAAGCACCGGCGGCCCTGACGAATCCGCTCCGTCCGGCGATTCTCGCTGCGGCCCGGTCGAGCACCGTCAAACGGGCCGTCACCCGTGTTCCCGTCACGCGGAAGCTCGTAGATCGGTTCGTAGCAGGTGAGAGCAGGGAGGCGGCAGTCGAGTGTGTCCGCGAAATCCTCGCATCGGGTCGGTCGGTGTCGATCGATTTCCTCGGTGAGGACACCCGTGATGCGGCCGGAGCGCAGGCAATGTTGGACGAATATCTGAAGCTTGTAGCCGATCTCGGGAGTTTGCCGGAAGCGGCGGCGGGGCCTGGTGTTCGCCGACTCGAAGTGTCCCTGAAGCTGTCGGCGCTCGGGCAGGCGCTCGCCGACGACGGCCCCAGGGTCGCCACAGAAAACGCCAGAGCGATCTGTACCGCAGCAGAGGCTGCGGGCGTCTGGGTGACCGTGGACGCGGAGGACCACACCACCACTGATTCGACGCTGGCGATCGTTCGAGCACTCCGCACGGACTTTCCATGGCTGGGGGCGGTCGTGCAGTCGTATCTGCGACGCACAGAAGACGACTGCCGCGATCTCGCCGGGCCGGGATCCCGGATAAGGCTCTGCAAAGGTGCTTACAGCGAGCCCGAGTCCGTGGCATTCAAGAGCCGGGCCGACGTGAACGCCTCGTACCTGCGGTGCCTCGAGATATTGATGGCCGGTTCCGGCTACCCCATGGTGGCCTCACACGATCCCGCGGTCATCGAGGCGGTAGCTCCTCTGGTTGCCGGTACGGGTCGCAACGCCGACGGGTACGAGCACCAGATGCTGTTCGGGATCCGGGAGGCCGAGCAGCGTCGTCTCGCCGACGAGGACAAGCAGGTTCGGGTGTACGTGCCTTACGGCCATCAGTGGTATCCCTACTTCATGCGGCGGTTGGCAGAGCGCCCCTCGAACCTGCGGTTTTTCCTCCGCTCGGTGGCTACTCGGAACTGACGGACCAGCGTCGGCGCGACAAGATTGGCAAGGTTCGCGCCGTTGTAGAGTTTCTCGGTGACCACTTCTGGTGAGGGATGGACCAGCGCGGTCCTCTTCGCGGTGGTCATCCTGCTCTCCTCGTTGCTGGGTTGGACGAGACTCGGGCAGTCGCAGTTGACTCGGCCGCCCCGTACTGCCGTTGTGCTGTGGTTGTTCATCGCGGTGCCTTCACTGGTGCAGTTGATTTTTCCCGCGGTCCTCGACGCCCTGGAGCGCGATCCCAACCTGATCCGGGACCATCAGTGGTGGCGAATCCTGACGTCGGTGGCGGTACAGGATGGCGGACCGGTCGGATTTGTCGTGAATCTCGCGGTTCTCGCCTGGGTTGCGCCGCTCTGTGTCCGGGTCTGGGGTGGTTCGAGGGCGGTGCTGCTGTTCGTAGCGAGCCAGATCATCTTCGGGTTGTTCACTGCGTTTCTGTTCCCCTCGCCCGGTGCGGGGAATTCGGCTGCCACGCTCGCCCTCGCAGCCTCCCTCGCAGGTCTGTCGGTGATGCAGTCGAAGCAAGTGCCTGCGCTCGCCGCGAGCGCCGGGATAGTCGTGGCCGGAGTTCTCCTGATCGCGGTCAGCGACGCCCACGGACTGGCGGTGCTGACGGGGACGCTGCTCGGCGCGGCGCTGGCCACCGTAAGCCCACCACCGGGCGATCCCGCCCTTCGGCGCGGACCCCTGTTGGAGCACGGACCTCTGTGAGAAGCTGTCGATGTGCTGCTTCGATCCCTGAATCCGCTGGCGGTCGCGCAGGGCGACGACATTCCCGACGCCATCCGGATAGGCGACACCAACTTGTCACGTGGTGACGTTCTGGGTGCGGCCACCTCGGTGGCCGAACGCGTCTCTCATGCCGATCGTGTCGCGATCCTCGCAACACCCAGCGTTACCACCGTTCTCGCCGTCGTCGGCTGTCTCATCGCAGGTGTGACCGCGGTCCCGGTCCCCCCCGATTCCGGTCCCGCCGAACTGGGACACATTCTGCGGGACTCCGGTGCGCAGGCGTGGCTCGGCGAGGCACCCGACGACCCGGCGGGCCTGCCTGTCGTCCCGGTTCGTGTTCATGCCCGGTCGTGGCACAGCTATCCGGAACCGCCCGATTCGGCGACCGCGTTCGTTCTCTACACCTCTGGGACAACGGGTCCGCCCAAGGGGGTACTGCTCAGCAGGAGGGCCATCGCCATCGATCTCGACGCGCTCGCTGAGGCATGGCAGTGGACCGGCGACGACAAACTGGTACACGGACTTCCGCTGTTCCACCTTCACGGACTCGTACTGGGTGTGCTGGGTCCCCTACGATTCGGCAGCCGTCTGGTTCACACCGTCAAACCGACCCCGGCCGCTTATGCTTCCGCTCGCGGGACGATGTACTTCGGTGTTCCGACGGTGTGGAGCCGGATCGCCGACGACCCCGAATCCGCCCGCGCGCTCTCAACCGCGCGACTGCTCGTTTCGGGTAGTGCGCCTCTGCCCGTGCCGGTGTTCGAGAAGATACGGGAGTTGACGGGGCTCGCACCGGTAGATCGATACGGCATGAGTGAAACGATGCTGACGCTCAGTACCAGGGCGGACGGTGAGCGCCGTCCAGGGTCGGTCGGTGTGCCGGTTCGCGGCGTCGAGACCCGGCTACGTGACGAGCACGGCGGCGACGTTCCCCACGACGGTGAATCGATCGGCGAACTGCAGGTGCGGGGGCCGATGTTCTTCGACGGGTACCTCGGGCGCCCCGAGGCGACCGCCGAGTTGTTCACGGAAGACGGCTACGTCAAAACCGGGGACGTCGCCGTCATCGACCCCGACGGGTTCCACCGCATCGTGGGACGCGCTTCGACAGATCTCATCAAGTCGGGCGGATTCCGGATCGGCGCCGGCGAGGTGGAGGCGTCCCTACTCGGCCATCCCAGTGTGCGGGAGGTCGCTGTGGTCGGCGCACCCGATCCGGATCTCGGCCAGCGAATAGTCGCCTTCGTAGTGGGTGAGAACGTCTCGGAACCGGATCTGATCGAGCATGTGGCGGCCGAACTGTCAGTGCACAAACGGCCTCGCGAGATTCGGGTGGTCGAGTCGCTTCCCCACAACGCATTGGGCAAGGTGCAAAAAAAGCGGCTCCTCTGAAATCGGTAGTCTGGCGTGCGATATCGGCTCAACACGGATTGGCAGGCGCACTGTGAGCATCGAGAGCATTGTTCAGAGCACCCGGATCGTCCTGGCATCACGTCCTGACGGCGCCCCCACGACGGAGAACTTCCGGCTCGAGGCCGTGAACTTGCCTGAGCTGACCGAAGGCCAGGTGCTGATCCGCATCATCTATCTGTCGCTCGATCCGTATATGCGGGGACGGATGAGCGCCGCCGAATCGTATGCCGAACCGGTCGAGATCGGTGAAGTCATGGTTGGAGGCACGGTCGGACAGGTGGTCGAGTCTCGGCACCCGGGCTTCGAATCCGGTGACTACGTTCTCGCCTACGCGGGATGGCAGTCGCATGCGGTGGTCGTCGGCGATCAACTTCAGAAACTCGACCCGGCCGCGGCCCCGTTGTCAACTGCCCTCGGTGTCCTCGGCATGCCTGGCTTCACCGCGTACTCAGGTTTGTTGAAGATAGGACAGCCGAAGGAAGGAGAGACCGTCGTCGTCGCGGCCGCCAGTGGTCCGGTCGGCTCGGCTGTGGGGCAGATCGCGAAGCTGAAGGGTGCCCGCGCGGTCGGGATTGCGGGCGGTCCGGAGAAGTGCGCCTACCTGCTCGATGAACTCGGCTTCGATGCGGCGATCGATCACAGGGCCCCCGACTTCGGCGAACAACTGCGCGCCGCGGTCCCCGACGGCATCGACGTCTACTTCGAGAACGTCGGCGGTGCGGTGGCTGCAGCGGTGCTGCCGCTCCTGAACGAATACGCCCGGGTTCCCGTGTGTGGCCTGATTGCCCATTACAACGACGCCACCGCTCCCGAGGGGCCGGATCGGTTGCCTGAATTTCTCAGTCGAGTGCTGGTCAAGAGTCTCACGATTCGAGGATTCATCATGGCCGAGTTCGTGGGCGAGATGTACACGGATTTTCTGCGAGACGTATCGGGGTGGATCCGCGACGGTCGATTCGCCTATCGAGAGGACTTCGTCGACGGAATCGAGAACGCGCCGACTGCTTTCATCGGCCTGCTCGAGGGCAGGAACTTCGGCAAGATGTTGGTGCGTGTCGCCGAGGAGAGCTGACAAGCCGTCAACTGTGAACGTGGCGCACCTGGTGCGCTCGAGTAATTTGCCGACCTGAGGGCGGCCGGTCCGGACGCTGACTTCCTTCCCGAATACCCGGTACCGCTGTATCTTGGTGATCCTGCAATCTTTGTGGTCGCACGAACCGGCGGGTGTCTCGCCGCCGGGATTCGCGGCGGGGTGTGAATCGTGAGCGCGTTTTGCATGTCTGAGTTCCTCGCGCGCAGTAGCCTTCGACCGCGCGAGCCTGCGCGGGGACTGTTAGTTGCCGTACGGCGAAAGGGGATCGTCTGTGGTCAATCAGAATTTGGGGTCCGGGCTGGGAATCAAGGTAGCCGGCCAACCGGCGTCTCAGCCGCTGCGGGACTTTCGCTCCCTTGCGCGGCACCTTGTCTCCTTGTATGCAACCGAGGTTGCGCCGACGGGGTCGGTGCCGATATCCCTGCCGGGTAAGCAGTTCGAGAGCGACGTAACCGAGGTTACGGCTCACTGCCTACGCCTGGGCATCCAGACGCTGGACACTCGTACGACCCCGAGTGAGGAGGAAGTGGACCCACTGCGCACCATTGCGGCGCAATGGGCTCGAGAAGGTGTGCCGCTCAAATCGGTGCTGCGCGTCTACCACGAGGGAATACGCCGTGGATGGGATATGGTCGTGTCGAAGGCGCGCGCGGAGGACTTGGCCGATGTAGTGGCGGGGTCGATCCTTCTGCTGGGTCTGGTCGAGAGCGTAACCGTGGCCGCCACATCCAGTTACGTGACCGAAGTCGAGTCGCTGACCAGTGAACGAAACTCCGCCGCGCAGACGATGGTTACGACGCTGCTCAACGGTCGGAATCCGGTCTCGCTGGCGCGTCAGTCCGGAATCGAGCTTGTCGAGAACTATGTGGTCATGGGGCTGTCGGTGCCTCCCTACCGGGAGGAGACATCCGCTCAGATGCCCGAGTCGGTGGCGGTGCGCCGCCGGATACGGCGCATGCAGGCCGCTGCCTCGGACGCATGCGGCGGCGCACCCCTGGCACTACTGGGTGCGGATGGGGGAACTGTTCTGCTCGGCGGGAGGCGAACCGAGGACGAACTGAGCACCATCGTTCGCAGAATCAGCGAAGCCGCCGAGGCAAGTGTGACAGCGGCGGTGGCGACCGCGCGGATCGATCGCATTCCGTCGGCAGCGGACGAGGTGCAGGAACTCCTCAGCTTGGTCCGGCATTTGGGCAAGCCTGCCGGCCTGTACCGGATGGAAGATCTCGCGCTCGAATTCCAGATCACCCGGGCTGGTTCGGGAAGAACGCATTTGGCGAGCCTGCTCGCGCCCCTCGACGGGTTGCCCGAACTTATCGAGACCCTGGAAGTTCATATCGGAAACGACTTGAACCGCCAGCGCACGGCCAGGCAGTTGCACGTCCATGCGAACACAGTCGACTACCGCCTGAAACGGGTGGCGCAACTGACCGGTTTCGATCCGATGCGGCCATCCGGGCTCCGGCAGATTCAGGCTGCGTTGACCGCGCGGCGACTCGAGAGGGCGCGGCACCGTCACCAGCGGTAGATCCGAGCAACATCTTGTACTTCGAGACGTTTTTCTTCTCGTAAGCCGTACGAAATTTATTCCGGCACAGTAAGAAACGTTGGTGCGTTATCGAAATGTGGCCTTCTCGACGCCCAACCGGGATGGCGTCGCGTGTCCCTGCCTCGTCGGTTCTCCCGCATTTTCCAGCGGATCATCGGGCGTTCGTGCTTTGGTGGAAAGCGAGGTGGAACCCGTCGGAGGAGCGAGGTTATGTCCATGCCATTCAGGGGAGTTGCCAATCTCGACATTCGTGACTCGATCCCGGACTGGGGTCCGTACGAACAGCCGAAAGCCGAACCGGGTTCGCCGAACATTCTCTACATCGTGCTCGATGACGTGGGTTTCGGCGCACTCGGCTGCTACGGCGGACCGATCGAGACCCCCAACATCGATCGGATCGCTGCGAACGGACTGCGCTACGGGCAGTGGCACACCACGGCGCTGTGCTCACCGACCCGTGCCTGCCTGCTCACCGGTCGGAACCACACCACCAATGGCATGGGCTGTATCAGTGAGGCCTCCACTGGTTTCCCCGGCTCGAACGGGCACGTCCCACCCGAGTGCGCCACACTGGCCGAGATCCTGGTCGATCACGGATACAGCACGGCGATGGTCGGCAAGTGGCATCTGTGTGCCCAGGACGAAATGAATCTGGCTTCCAGCAAGCGCAATTGGCCGGTCGGCCGCGGTTTCGAGCGTTTCTACGGTTTCCTCGGTGGGGAGACCAACCAGTGGTATCCCGACCTGGTGCACGACAATCATCCCGTGGAGCAGCCGTCCACCCCTGAGGAGGGCTATCACTTCGGCGTCGACATCACCGACAAGGCTCTCGAATACATCGGCGACGTGAAAGCGATTGCCCCGGACCGGCCGGTGTTCCTGTACTACTCCCCGGGATGCGCGCACGCTCCGCACCAGGTGCCCCGCGAATGGTCAGACCGATACCGGGGCAAGTTCGATGAGGGCTATGAGGTCATGCGTGAGCAGATCCTGGCCCGGCAGAAGGAAATGGGCCTCGTCCCCCAGAACACCGAGCTACCCCCGCTCAACCCGATCGGAACATTCGATACCCGCAGCGGTCCGGACGGCCAGCCGTTCCCGCCCCTGGACTTCACTCGACCCTGGGACACCCTCTCCGCCGACGAGAAGCGCCTATTCGCGCGCATGGCCGAGGTGTATGCAGGTTTCCTCTCACACTGCGACGACCAGATCGGCCGCCTTCTGTCCTACCTCGAAGACATCGAGCAACTCGACAACACCATCATCGTTGTCGTAGCCGACAACGGCGCCAGCGGCGAGGGCGGACCGAACGGGTCGGTCAACGAGAACAAGATGTTCAACGGGGTTCCCGACGACCTGGAGGAAAACCTTTCGCAGTTGGACGAACTGGGCAGTACCACAACGTACAACCACTATGCGAATGGGTGGGCGATGGCCTTCTGCACCCCCTTCAAGTTGTGGAAGCGGTACACATTCAACGGCGGCACCTGTGATCCGTGTGTCATCTCGTGGCCAGCCGGAATCGAGGCCCGAGGTGAGACCCGCGACCAGTACCACCACGCTGTAGACCTGGTTCCGACACTTCTCGAGTGCCTCGACATCGAACTTCCGGCGACCGTCAAGGGGTACACCCAGCACCCGATTCAGGGTGTGAGCATGCGTTACAGCTTCGACGCAGCCACGATCCCGACGGCCAAACGCACGCAGTTCTACTCGATGCTCGGCAGTCGGGGTATCTGGCACGAAGGCTGGAAGGCCGTCACCACCCACCCCACGCTCAGTGGGTGGGGCCACTTCGCCGACGACGAGTGGGAGCTCTACAACACGGATGTGGACCGCGCCGAATTGCACAACCTCGCCGCCGAGGAACCTGGCAAGCTGGCCGAGCTCGTCGGACTGTGGTTCCACGAGGCCGGCGCCAACCAGGCCTTCCCGCTCGACGACCGCTCACCTGTAGAGATCCTCACCGCCCCCCGCCCCCAGCAGGTGGCCCCGCGGAACCGCTATGTCTACCGCCCCGGGGGCGCGCCGGTGCCGGAATCTGTAGCGGTCAGCGTTCGCAACCGCTCGTACTCGATCGGTGCGCTCGTCGACGTTCCCGACCGCAGTACGCTCGCTCACCTTCTGGACGAAGGTCCGTCCGGGGTTCTGTTCGCACAGGGCGGACGATTCGGGGGGCACACGCTCTATGTCAAGGATGGCCGGCTGCACTACATTTACAACTTCCTGGGCATCGAGCAGCAGACAATAAGTGCGGACGAGGATCTGCCGACCGGGGAGAACGTCATACTGGCCGCGTCTTTCGAGAAGAAAGGTGAAGATCCGCCGGGTACTTCACGCGGGGTCCTTTCTCTCTACTACGGCGACCACAAGGTCGGCGAGGGCATGATCAGGACCCAGCCGGGCCCGTTCGGTCTCGCCGGCGCAGGACTCACAGTGGGCCGTGGCGGCGCCGATGCCGTTACCGACGACTACTCCGGCGATGCGCCGTGGACGTTCACCGGAGGCAAGCTGAAACGAGTGGTGATCGACGTCAGCGGAGAGCCCTACGTCGACCTCGAACGCGAAGCCGTCGCCATGCTCTCGCGTGAATAGCAACCCCGTATCGAGGCTCCGCCATGATTGCGTCGGGCGGACGGCGTCAGCGAGGGGAGTGAGCGATGGTCGGTGACGCGGGAGAGAGGCAGTTTCGCCAGTTGACGACCCCTCGGTCCGCAGCGGTCGCGGGCATTCTCTTCGCTTTACTGTTCGCGACCAGCCTGGTTTTGCTGCGCACTGCTCTACCCGCAGACCCCCTTGTGGAGCCGACTTGGGTGGGACGCAGCGAGTCGAGAATCAGCGCCGCACTGGTGGTGGCTCCCTTCGCGGGTATAGCGTTCCTGTGGTTCATCGGTGTTGTTCGCGATCGGTTCGGGGAGCTAGAGGACCGATTCTTCTCGACAGTGTTCCTCGGCAGCGGACTGCTGTTCCTGGCCTGCGTTTTCGTCTCGATGGCAGTCGCAGGCGGCGTCTTGGCCGTCGGACGGCACTCGAGCATTCCTCAGGACGGCATCGTGCACTTCGGACGTGAGGTGATGCTGCAGATCAACAATGTCTACGCGGTACGCATGGCCGGGGTCTTCATGATCTCGTTGGGAACGATCTGGCTCCGTACAGGTCTGATGCCCCGGTGGCTCGCGGTGACGACGTATGTGCTCGCATTGACGTTGCTGCTGGTCGTGAGTCTCAGCCTGTGGGTCACCCTGGTGTTTCCAGCGTGGGTGTTGGTGATCAGCGTCTACATCCTGGTCGTCCGTCGTCAGGAATTGCACCAATCAGGCTGACACCTCACGGGCGAGGTGATCCGTACTCCAGAATTGTCCCCGACACGAACTCTCATCATGGATACACACAAATTCTTCGAGGTGGCGACACAGTCCTTCGAAGTGCTCGGTGTTCTGGCGATGGTTCTCGGGTTCGTGTTCGCGTTCTTCCTGGCTGGGCGCGCCTGGAGGCGCACAAATGATGGTGGTCGGGCATTCAAGACTTTGCGTGAGTCTCTCGGGGGAGCGATCCTGCTCGGCCTGGAACTACTCGTGGCGGCCGACATCGTCAAGACGGTCACGTCGACACCGTCTCTGACGGATGCGGCTGTACTGGGTTTGATCGTGCTGATCCGCACCGTGCTGAGCCTGTCGATCCAAATCGAGATCGAGGGCGTTGCACCGTGGAAGAAGGCATTGGTCACCGGACCGCAGGTGCTTGCTCGCGCGGCCCGCAAACCACTCCCGCCGGAAGCGGACCCGGGTCGGTGAGAATCCGGTACCGCCGAGAGTCCGAGCTCGCCCGAGAAGGTCACACCGTTGCGGGGGAGCGGCGGAACCGCCTGTTCAGGAAACCCAATGCGCAAATGATGAGGAATAGGACCGTCGTGGAGAACAGCTGCGCTCGGGCATCGGAGTCGGTGAGCATGAGCACGACGAAACCGCCGAGCATGGCGAGCGTCAAGTAGCTGAGCCAAGGGAACAGCCACATTCGCAAGTACAGTTTCCCCTCGCGCTCGAGGCGAGGACGAAGCCGCAGGTGCGAGACGATGATGAACACCCAAATGAACAGAAGTGCGGAGCCGACGGCGTTCAGAAGGATCGTGAGAAGCTGATCGGGCAGCCACCAATTGAGAAACACGCTGACCAAACCGAAGAATACCGACAGCAGCACGGCGTAGAGCGGTACCCCGGCCTTCGAGATATAGGTCATGAATGCCGGGCCGTCGCCCCGGCGCGACAGCGAGTACGCCATCCGGGACGTGCCGTAGACCTGCGCGTTGAACGCCGACAGCAGAGCGATCACGACGACCAGCTCCATGAACCCGGCCACGTACGGCAGGTGTGCCTGGTTGAGGACGGCGACGAACGGCCCACTCGCCAGGTCCGCGGAGTTCCAGGGGAGGACGAGGACCATGATCAAGATCGAGCCGATGTAGAACACGCTGATACGCCACACGACGCTGCGCACAGCAATTCCGATAGAGCGCTCGGGATCCTTGGACTCCGCGGCCGCGATGGTCACGATCTCGATGCCGCCGAATGCGAACGCCACCACAAGCAGTCCAGCGGCGATGCCGGCGAATCCTTCCGGAATGAACCCACCGTTGCCGAGAAGATTCGTCGTGCCGACGGGCTCGGTATCCGGGAGCAGCCCGAACACCAGCAGGATGCCGATCACCAGGAACCCGACGATGACGGCGACCTTGATTGCGGCGAACCAGAATTCGAACTCACCGAAATTGCTGACCTTCGCCAGGTTGATCACGGCGAAGAAGACCACGAAGACGAGCGCGACGGTCCACTGCGGTACGTCGGGTAGCCACCCGGTCACGATGGCCGAGGCGCCGGTGATCTCGGCGCCGAGCACCATGATCAGCAAGAACCAGTACAGCCAGCCCATGACGAAGCCGGCCCAGTCTCCGATGCCGATGCGGGCATAGTGCGAGAAGGATCCACTGGCCGGAACGGCTGCCCCCATCTCGCCGAGCATTCGCATCACGAAGACGACGATGATGCCTGCCATGACATAGGAGATGAGGATTGCAGGACCCGCGGTCGCGATACCGACACCCGATCCGAGGAACAGCCCTGCACCGATAGCGGACCCGAGGCCCATCATCGTGAGATGCCGGACCTTCAGTCCGCTACCCAGTCTGTCGGACGACTTGGTAGTGATCTCTGACTCTTGTGCAGCGCGATCAGGTGCGGTGTCCATACGATCAGTCGTTCGCGTGTAGGACTGCGTTGAGTTTCACTCCGGTGCCCTTCGTTGGAACGACTTCGACTGTGCCCGATACGGAGTTGCGGCGCAAGAGCAAATTCGACTGTCCATTGAGTTCTTTGGCTTTGACGACGGTGCCGTCCGGCCCGGTGACTTTGGTTCCCGCTGTCACGTATAGACCGGCTTCGAGAACGCAGTCGTCGCCCAGCGAGATGCCCAGGCCGGAATTGGCGCCGAGGAGGCAACGCTTGCCTATGGAGATCGTCTCCTTACCGCCGCCGGAAAGTGTGCCCATGATGGAGGCGCCGCCGCCTACGTCGGATCCGTCGTCTACGACAACGCCCGCGGAGATCCGGCCCTCGACCATGGACTTGCCGAGCGTGCCCGCGTTGAAGTTGACGAAGCCCTCGTGCATCACCGTGGTGCCGCTCGCCAGGTGGGCGCCGAGGCGCACACGGTCTGCGTCGGCGATACGAACGCCGGACGGCACGACGTAGTCGACCATCCGGGGGAACTTGTCGACGCTGAGCACCGTAACCGCCCCGCGAATACGGAGTCGGGAACGTACTCTTTCGAAGTCTTCGACCGCGCACGGCCCGAAGTTGGTCCACACCACGTTGGGCAATAGTCCGAAAAGTCCGTCGAGGTTGATGGAGTGCGGTTTCACGAGTCGGTGCGAAAGCAGATGTAGACGCAGGTAGGCGTCATGGACATCGACCGGAGGCTCGGACAGGTCGGCGATGGTGGTGCGAACGGCGACCTGGTCCACCTCACGAGCCTCATCGGGGCCGGCGAGCAGTGCCAGATCCGAGGGGATGTCACCACCCTCGATCCGGACGGTGCCGGCGACGTCGAAGCTGCCCAACTCCGGCGCCGGGAACCAACTGTCGAGGACCGTGCCACCGACGGTCACATTGGCGATGCCTACTGCGGATGCTCCCTGTGTACTCACGGCAACACAGGCTACTGTGTCCAGGTAACAGCCGTTTTCCGGCGGTCGTCGTCGATGCGCGAATCGATTCGAGGCCCGGGTGGATGAGGCAGAGTGTGATGGTAGGGGTCGGCACTTCAGACACGCTGGGAAAGGGTTGTGCGGATGGGAATTCCACAGTTCGGTCGATCAGTTCTCGTAGGTCGGATGCCAGGGGTGGCTGACAGCAACCTTCTGGTCGGATCGGATCACGCCGGTGAGTGACCTCGACCTGCGGGCCGACCCCGTGGACCTCACAGCCGCACTGGTGGACATCCCGAGCGTCTCACGCGACGAATCGAGTATCGCCGACGCCGTCGAGTCGGCGTTGCGGGAGCAGACCACCGGATTCGAGATCATCCGCAACGGCAACGCCGTGCTCGCCCGTACCAACCGGGGAATGCCGGGCCGGGTAATGCTGGCCGGGCACCTCGACACCGTACCGATCGCCGACAACGTGCCCTCCCGCCGCGAGGGTGACCTACTCCACGGGTGCGGGACCGTCGACATGAAATCGGGCGATGCGGTGTTCCTGCATCTCGCGGCTACCGTCGAGAACCCTTCGCGCGACCTGACACTGGTGTTCTACGACTGTGAGGAGATCGAAGCCGCTCACAACGGGCTCGGAAGAATAGAACGCGAGATTCCCGAGTGGCTCGAGGCGGATGTCGCGATCCTGGGGGAGCCGACAGGCGGCTTCATCGAGGCCGGATGTCAGGGAACCTTACGTGTCACCTTGACCGCTCGAGGCACACGCGCGCATTCCGCGAGGTCCTGGCTGGGCGACAACGCCATCCATCGATTCGCTCCGGTCCTGCAGCGACTGTCGGAGTACACCGCGCGCTCGGTTGACATAGACGGCTGCGTGTACCGGGAAGGGTTGTCTGCCGTCCGGGTCGCCGGTGGTGTCGCGGGAAACGTCGTTCCGGATGCGGCTCAGATGGATGTCAATTTCCGGTTTGCTCCCGACCGCACTGCTGAGCAGGCAGTCGATCACGTCAAGGGGGTCTTCGCCGGACTCGAATTGGGTTTCGAGGTGACGGACATTTCGCCGGGTGCAATGCCCGGATTGAGTGATCCCGCTGCCGCCGCACTGATCGAAGCAGCGGGCGGACAGTTCCGGGCAAAGTACGGGTGGACGGATGTCTCGCGGTTCTCGGCTCTGGGGATCGCGGCCGTCAACTACGGCCCCGGTGACCCGAATCTGGCTCACAAGCGCGACGAGCACGTCCCCGTCCAGCAAATTACCGACGTGACGACGGTTCTGCGCTCCTACCTGACTGTTCCTACCTGACCGCGCGCACCCGATAGCCTGGGGGCGTGGCACCCGAGAAGTACCCTGGCGTCGGGAAGCCGTCAGCCGTCAAGCACCGGGGACCGGTGCAATTGAGGCGTGCCCGCAAAGACGAGGGAACCACCACCGACCGGCGGTTGCTCAACGAGCGTGATTCGGCCGACTGGGTGCACACCGACCCGTGGCGTGTCTTGCGGATCCAGAGCGAGTTCATCGAGGGTTTCGGTACGCTCGCCGAGGTCCCGCGAGCGGTTGCAGTTTTCGGTTCGGCCCGCACGCAGTTCGACCACCCGGACTATGAAACCGGCAGAGCGCTGGGTGCGAGGCTTGTCGAGGCCGGGTATGCCGTCATCACCGGGGGCGGCGCAGGTGTCATGGAGGCCGCCAACCGCGGTGCCAGCGAATCTGGGGGGTACTCCATCGGCCTGGGCATCGAATTGCCATTCGAGGAGGGGCTCAACGAGTGGGTTGATCTAGGCATCAACTTTCGATACTTCTTCGCTCGCAAGACAATGTTCGTGAAGTACTCACAGGCCTTCATATGTCTGCCAGGCGGGTTCGGGACCCTCGACGAGTTGTTCGAGGCCTTGTGTCTGGTGCAGACGCGTAAGGTCACCCGGTTTCCGATCATCCTGATTGGTGCGGAATTCTGGTCCCCGCTCGTCGACTGGATTCGTGGCACTCTCGAGCGCAGCGGCAAGATCTCGCGGGAGGATGTCGATCTACTGCACGTCACGGACGACGTAGAGGAAGCTGTGCAAATCGTCGTCAAATCCCAGCAAGGTGTCGACGAAGCAATACTGATGGGTACGGAGGACAAGTGGTGAATCCGGAAAATGTATCGCAGCAACCATTTTCGGTGTGTGTCTTCTGTGCGTCCGGGCCGGTCGACGAGTGGTTCCTGGAACTCGCCGGCCAGGTGGGCGCCGAAATAGGCAAGCGCGGTTGGCAACTGGTCTCCGGGGGCGGGAACATCTCGATGATGGGTGCAGTGGCCCGGGCCGGTCGCGCGGCGGGTGCACGGACTATCGGCGTCATCCCGAAGGTTCTGGTGCACTTGGAACTCGCCGACGTCGAAGCCGACGAGCTGGTGGTCACGGACACCCTGCGCGAGCGTGAGCAGATCATGGACGACAGGAGCGACGCCTTCGTCGCGCTTCCCGGCGGCCTCGGCACCCTCGAAGAAATCTTCGAGACGTGGACCGCGGGGTATCTCGGGATACACGAAAAGCCCGTCGTCCTCCTCGATCCACGGGGGCACTACAACGGTCTGCTGAACTGGCTCGACGAACTCCGGGAGCAGCGGTTCGTGTCGCAGCGAGCACTCGACAGGTTGCTCGTCCGGACAGACGTGGGGTCCGCACTCGACGCCTGCGCGCTCTGAGACTTGGGGCATGGTTCGGGACAGACGAAAACAAACATGCAGTACCGTGAGCTGACCCACACAACGGTCCTGAGGGGGATGATATGCGTTCCGAATCCCGTTCGACGGTCAGCCTGATCGATCTCGCCACGCGTTTGCCCGCCGTGATCCCGGAGTTGCCGAGCATGGCGAAAGGGGTCCGAGGATTGATCCGGACTCCCGAAGCGAAGGAGTCGATCGGGCTGGTATTCCAGAAGGCTGCTGCCGCGCATCCGCGACGTACGTTCTTGAGGTTCGAGGGCAAGTCGCTGAGTTACAGGGCAGCGAACATTCGTGTAAATCGCTATGCCCACGTCCTCGCGGAGCGCGGAGTGACGCGGGGGGACGTCGTCGGGGTTCTGGGCAAGAACTCACCGGAGACTCTGCTCATCGCGTTGGCCGTGGTCAAACTCGGCGCCACCGCAGGCATGCTGAATCACAACCAGCGCGGTGCCGTACTCGCACACAGCATTTCGTTGCTCAACGGTAAGATGCTCGTGGTGTCCGAGGAGTGCGGTGAGGCGATGGACTCGCTCGGTGCTCCGCCCGACACGTCCTCGGTGATGTACTACGGCGACCTCGATGGACTCGCCGAGACGGCCCGGATCGACAACCCCGAGGTGTGCGAGCAGATCCAGGCGCGCGAGAGTGCGTTCTACATCTTCACTTCCGGTACCACAGGACTACCCAAGGCCAGCCGGATGAGTCACTACCGGTGGCTCAAGAGTATGTCCGGGATCGGCGGGATGGGCGTCCGGCTGCGGTCCCGCGACGCCCTCTACTGCTGCCTGCCGCTCTATCACAACAACGCACTGACGGTGTCGCTGTCAGCGGTGCTGGGGGCCGGTGCGACGTTCGCGCTGGGCAGGCAGTTCTCGGCGTCCAAGTTCTGGGCGGACGTGGAACTGAACCAGGCGACGGCATTCACCTACATCGGTGAATTGTGCCGCTACCTGCTGAACCAGCCGGAGAGCCCCGACGACCGTCGGAATTCGGTCCGGCTGATGGTCGGCAATGGGCTCCGTCCGGAGATCTGGTCGGAGTTTTCCAGCCGATTCGGGATCTCGCGGGTGGTCGAGTTCTATGGTGCCAGCGAGTGCAACATCGCATTCGTCAATGCCCTCAACGTGGACAAGACAGCGGGGCTCTGCCCGTTGCCACACGCCGTTGTCGAGTACGACGAGGAGGAGGGGGCTCCCAGGCGGCACTCCGATGGCAGGCTTCGGAAGGTGGGGACCGGCGAGGTCGGGTTGCTGCTGGCGAAGGTCACCGACCGGGCTCCGTTCGACGGATACACCGACGCAAATGCTACCGACAAGAAGCTCGTTCACGACGCCTTCGAGGACGGCGACTGCTGGTTCGACACCGGAGATCTGGTTCGCCGCCAGGGATTCATGCATGTCGCGTTCGTCGACAGGCTCGGTGACACTTTCCGTTGGAAGGGGGAGAACGTCGCGACGACAGAGGTCGAGGGTGCCCTTCTCGAACATCCCGCGATCGAGGATGCCGTCGTCTACGGAGTCGAGATTCCAGGGGCCGACGGTCGCGCTGGGATGGCCGCAGTGGTGCTGGACGAGAACGAGACGTTCGACGGCGCCGACGTGGCGGCGCTCCTGTCTCGCCGGCTGCCGTCGTACGCGGTTCCGCTGTTCGTCCGCATCGTCGCCGCGTTGGAACGCACGTCGACATTCAAGAGTCGCAAAGTGGAACTGCGCAGGGAAGGGTACGACATCGCGGACAGCGAGACGTTGTATGTGTTGTCAGGAGGTAGTGAAGGCTACCGGCAGTCTTACGAAGGCTATGTCGACGAGGTAGTGACGGGGTCGCTCCCCAGGGGGTGAAGCGGGGCCGGGCGGTGGCCGAGGAATCGGGGGACCGGCTGCGTGCCAATATTGGGGCATGGCCGAGAGACATGCACCGCCCGGACTCGACTGCCCGTCGTCCACGCTCTGCGGGCGACCTGTGGCGGTCGATCGGGCACTCGTCATGGCCATCGTGAATCGCACACCCGATTCGTTCTACGACCGCGGTGCCACGTTCACCGACTCCGCCGCGATGGCGGCGGTCGAGCAAGCGGTGGATGAAGGGGCGGATCTAGTCGACATCGGGGGTGTGAAGGCAGGACCCGGTGACATCGTCGATTCGGCCGAAGAGACCCGGCGGGTCGTGCCGTTCGTGGCCGCGATTCGTGACCGGTACCCGGAGATGCTCATCAGCGTCGATACGTGGCGCAGCGACGTGGCCCGGCTGGCGCGAGCCGAGGGCGCTGACTTGATCAACGACACGTGGGCGGGTGCCGACCCGGCGCTGGTAGAGGTGGCCGCCGAAACGGGTGCGGGCATCGTTTGCTCGCACACCGGGGGAGCGGCCCCACGGACTCGTCCGTTTCGGGTGAACTACCCCGACGTCGTGGCGGCAGTGGTGCGGGACGTAGTGTCAGCGGCCGAGAATGCGGCCCGCTTGGGAGTGCCCGTCGACTCGATCCTGATCGATCCGACCCATGACTTCGGGAAGAACACTTATCACGGGCTCGAATTGTTGCGTCGAGTGGAAGATCTTGTGAATACGGGATGGCCGGTGCTCATGGCACTGAGTAACAAAGATTTCGTCGGGGAGACTCTGGGTGTAGAACTCGCCGAGCGGTTGGAGGGCACATTGGCAGCGACGGCTATGGCTGCCGCCGGAGGCGCTCGCATCTTCCGGGTGCACGAGGTCGGCCCTACGCGCCGGGTTGTCGACATGGTGGCCGCGATTCAGGGCCGACGACCCCCGGTGCGTACCGTGCGGGGCCTGGCATGACCGGTACGCAAGCGCAAGCGGGTCACACGATGTTGGCTGACGAGCGAACTCCTCTCACCTGGGCGACGGTGAACAGCTGGGATCAGCCTTCCTGGAGCATCGCCGAGCTCGAGCGTGCGAAGGCAGGTCGGACGGTGTCGGTTGTTCTTCCCGCACTCGACGAGGAGGACACAGTCGCGGGGGTGGTAGCCACCATTCATCCCTTACTCGGGGGCCTGGTCGACGAGTTGATCGTGCTCGACTCAGGTTCGACGGATCTGACGGCTGAACGCGCGCGAGCGGCCGGTGCGACCGTGATCAGCAGGGAACAGGCGGTGCCCACGTTCCCGCCGGTAGTGGGCAAAGGAGAGGTGTTGTGGCGATCCGTCGCCGCGTGTACCGGCGATCTG
Organism: Rhodococcus sp. NPDC049939; assembly: GCF_040656415.1. NCBI lineage: Bacteria > Bacillati > Actinomycetota > Actinomycetes > Mycobacteriales > Nocardiaceae > Rhodococcus > Rhodococcus sp. NPDC049939. Next base: position 805,562 of record NZ_JBFAMC010000001.1, read on the forward strand.
ATCGTCTTCGTCGATGCGGATTTGATCAACCCTGATCCGGGGTTCGTCCCCAAGCTTCTCGGACCGCTGCTGACCGCCGACGGTATCCACCTCGTGAAGGGCTACTACCGCCGTCCGCTCCGATTGGGCAGCACCGAGGACGCAAACGGTGGTGGACGTGTCACCGAGCTGGTGGCACGCCCGATGCTGGCATCTTTGCGACCAGAGTTGACCAGCGTGCTGCAGCCTCTGGGCGGCGAGTACGCGGGTACGCGGGAGTTGTTGTCATCGATCCCCTTCGCTCCCGGCTACGGCGTCGAGATCGGACTGCTGCTCGACACGTACCACCGATTGGGGCTCGGCGCGATCGCCCAGGTCAACCTCGGGGTGCGAAAGCACCGCAACCGTCCGCTGTCCGAACTCGGGGTGATGAGCAGGCAGATCATCGGCACGATGATGCGCCGCTGTGGCGTACCGGACTCCGGCGCGGGTCTGACGCAGTTCTCGGTGGACGGCGACTCCTTCGTGCCGATGACGACCGAAGTTGTCTTGGCCGACCGCCCCCCGATGAATACGGTGCTGGACACGGTGCGCCGTTGACCACGATCGGAGTGTGAGCGCCGTGCGCCGACGCCGTGTCGGATGCTCGTGACAGGATCGGGGAATGGTGACAGTTCTTCTCTATCTGTTCGTCATGGCGTTGGTCGGTGCGATGCTGTTTCTCGTCGCCAGTGCGGTGTTCGGTCGATCCGAGGAGCTCGAGCCGCTCCCGCCGGGCACCACGATCACGGTTCTGCCTGCCGAGGGCGTCACCGGTGCCGACGTCGAGGCATTGCGATTCCAGCAGACTTTGCGGGGATACAAGGCAAGCGAGGTCGACTGGGCGTTGTCGCGGCTTGGCCACGAAATCGATTCGCTGCGTGAGCAGTTGGCGGCAATTGCCGACCGTTCCGACGGTCCGGACAGCGCGCCGTGACTGGGCTCGAGGGTCGCGTGCGGTGCGGGTGGGCCGTAGACACCGACGGCTCCAGCCTGTACCGCGACTACCACGACGACGAGTGGGGTCGCCCCCTGCACGGTCGTGACGAGTTGTACGAACGCCTGTGCCTCGAGGCGTTCCAGTCCGGGCTGTCGTGGATCACGATCCTGCGCAAGCGCGCCGCGTTCCGTGCCGCGTTCGCCGGTTTCGACCCGCAGATCGTCGCGAGGTACACGGATGCGGACGTGGAGCGACTGCTCGAAGACACGTCGATCGTGCGGAACCGGGCGAAGATCGAGGCCACGGTGAGTAACGCGCGGGCGGTTCTCGAGTTGTCGGATACCGACCTCGACACCCTTCTGTGGTCGTTTGCTCCGCCGCCGCGCACGCGCAGGCTCGAGACCATTGACGATGTGCCTGCCGTGACCGAGGAGTCCGTCGCGATGGCGAAGGAGTTGAAGCGACGGGGCTTCAAGTTCGTTGGGCCGACCACTGCTTACGCGCTCATGCAGGCGACCGGGATGGTCGACGACCATGTGGCCGACTGCTGGGTGCCGACCTTTCGCTGAATCGCCGTGGACCTGGCTATTCGTGACTCAGGTTACCGGTAGTCCGGTTCATAGGGAAGAATGGACATCACAAGCCTCGCTGCTTTCGGCGGGGTGTCAACATTTGTCGAGGCGCAACTAGCAGCGCAGATCTGGAGGGAGCAGAGGATGGCGGCCATGAAGCCCCGGACCGGGGACGGTCCCCTCGAAGCAACCAAAGAGGGACGAGGAATCGTCATGCGGGTTCCCCTCGAGGGTGGTGGACGTCTGGTTGTCGAACTCACCCCAGAGGAAGCTGCTGCACTCGGTGAAGAGCTCAAGGGTGTCACCGGTTAGTCACGTACTGAAACCTCGTGGGACAGGCCCCGCGCCGACAGCGGCGACGGGGCCTGTCTCTTGTTCAGCCGAGAGGTGAACGTTCGTGCTGTGCGACGTGGTCGACCTGCTGGCGTGCCCTCACTGTCAGGCCAGTCTGGAACTGGACGAGGGTGCGGTCATTTGCGATGCCGGACACAGCTTCGATGTCGCGCGCCAGGGATACGTGAGTTTGATGACCGGGGCAGGCGGCAAGTTCGCCGGCGACAGCCCCCAAATGATCGCGGCACGTGCGGACTTCCTCGGCGGCGGCAGCTTCGACCCCTTGATGGACGCTGTGGCAGACGCCGTGTTGTCGAACACGGGGCCGTTCGAAGATCCTCGGATCATGGAGATCGGTGCGGGCACGGGCCACTACCTGGCGAGGGTGCTCGATGCCGTACCGGCAGGTCGTGGAATCGGTCTCGACGTGTCGAAGTACGCGGCTCGTCGCGTTGCCCGGGCCCATCCTCGTGTGGGAGCGGTGGTGGCGGATGCGTGGCAGCGTCTGCCGGTACGTGACCGGGTACTCAGCCATGTTGTGTGTATATTCGCGCCGCGCAACGCAGACGAGGCGCATCGCATGCTGTCCGAGGATGGCACTTTGGTGGTGCTCACCCCTACGGATCGACACCTGGGTGAGTTGGTGGAACTGCTCGGCATGATCCGCGTAGACGACCGGAAGGTCGAGCGGCTCGGGGCAGCGATGTCCGGTCGATTCGACCGCACCGGCCATGCAACGGTGGAGTATCCGATGTCGTTGTCGCACTCGGACGTGGAGCACCTGGTTGGGATGGGGCCATCCGCGCGGCATCTGAGCCCGGACCGTCTAGCCGAGTCGATCTCGGCGTTGCCGCAACGGTACCCGGTAACGGCTTCGGTTACCGTGTCCACCTACACCCGGCTGTAGTCGGCTCGGAGAGCGCCCTCACCGCCGAGACAGCGCGGCCTGGTAGACGTCGATGGTTTGCTGCGCGATTGCCGGCCAGGAGAAGTCTGTGACCGCCCGCCCGCGCCCGGCTTCGCCCATGGTTGTGGCACCCGCGGCGTCGGAGGTGATTTCGTTGACCGCCTCGGCGAGGGCGAGTTCGAATGCCTCGGGTTCGTAGGGGTCGTAGTGCACCAGACGGCCCGTGACGCCATCCTGTACCACCTCGGGGATGCCGCCTACGTCCGACGCCACGACTGCGGTTTCGCAAGCCATGGCTTCGAGGTTTACGATACCAAGCGGTTCGTATACCGACGGGCAAACGAAAACGGTTGCAGCGGAAAGGAGTTCTCGGACTTGCTCGGTAGGTAGCATTTCTCGGACCCAGAAGACGTTGCCGCGATGTGTGGCGAGAGCGGCGACCGCACTCTCGGTCTCGGCGGCGATCTCGGGAGTATCGGGGGCGCCCGCGCACAGGACCAACTGGATGTCGGTCGAGAAGTGGTGTGCGGCGGCTATCAGGTGGCCGACGCCCTTTTGCCGGGTAATGCGCCCGACGAACGCAACGACCGGTCTGTCTGGATCGACGCCGATCCTCGCCAGGGCGGACTGCTCCGAGGTGGCGGCCCCAGGGTGCCAGACAGATGTGTCGATTCCGTTGTGCACCACGTGAACTCTGCACGGATCGATGAACGGATACGCATCGAGGACATCGAGTCGCATTCCCTCGCTCACTGCGATCACAGCGTCGGCGTGTTCCATCGCGTTGCGTTCCGACCATGACGAGATGCGGTAGCCGCCCCCGAGTTGTTCGGCTTTCCAGGGTCTGCGCGGTTCGAGGGAATGTGCGGTGAGTACGTGGGGCACGTCGTAGAGCGCGGCAGCCAGGTGACCGGCCAAGCCGGAGTACCAGGTGTGGGAGTGCACCACGTCGGCGCCGACTGCTGCGTCGGCCATGCGTAATTCGGCGGAAAGCGTCGTCAGTGCTGGATTGGCACTTGCAAGCGCGGGATCCGGTTCGTGTACCGCCGCATCGGTGCGCGGAACACCCATGCAGTGCACGTCCACTTCGCAGAGTTGCTTCAACTGCGCAACCAGTTCGGTGACGTGCACACCCGCACCACCGTAGATTTCCGGTGGATACTCCTTGGTCATCATTGCCACCCGCACTCGCCCAACGTTACCGCTAGGGCTGTTTCACGGCACCGTTCGCGAAACCGCGTGGGGCTGCGGATTGGCACCGACTCGGTGCGCACTGTGGCGAGGGGAGTGGTCGCCGGATAAGTTGACACTGTGAGGAGCCAGCCACATGTGCTCGGAATCGTGCTCGCCGGAGGCGAGGGCAAACGGCTCTATCCGCTGACGGCGGACAGAGCGAAGCCCGCGGTGCCCTTCGGAGGCGCTTACCGGTTGATCGATTTCGTGCTCAGCAATTTGGTCAATGCGGGGTATCTCCGCCTGTGCGTTCTGACCCAGTACAAGTCGCACTCGTTGGACCGCCACATTTCTCAGACTTGGCGCCTGTCGGGGTTCGCCGGGGAGTACATCACCCCCGTCCCTGCGCAGCAACGACTCGGACCGCGCTGGTACACCGGCAGCGCGGACGCGATCCTTCAGTCGCTGAATCTCGTCTATGACGAGGATCCCGAGTACATCGTCGTGTTCGGTGCCGACCACGTGTACCGGATGGACCCTGAGCAAATGGTTCAGCACCACATCGATTCGGGTGCCGGAGTGACGGTGGCGGGCATTCGCGTACCGCGCAGCGAGGCGTTCGCGTTCGGGTGCATCGACGCCGACGAGTCGGGCCGTATCGTCCAGTTCCTCGAGAAGCCGGCCCATCCGCCGGGCACCCCGGATGACCCGAATGCGACGTTTGCGTCAATGGGTAACTACGTGTTCACCACCAAGGTGCTCGTCGATGCGATCAGGGCCGACTCCGAGAACTCGGACTCCGACCACGATATGGGCGGCGACATAATTCCTGCGCTCGTCGAGGCGGGGGTCGCGTCGGTATACGACTTCAAGGACAACGTGGTCCCCGGTGCCACCGATCGCGACCGTGGGTACTGGCGCGATGTTGGAACGATCGACGCGTTCTACGATGCCCACATGGACCTCGTCTCGGTCCACCCGGTCTTCAACCTGTACAACCGTCGTTGGCCGATCCGCGGTGCAACCGAGAACCTGGCGCCCGCCAAGTTCGTGAAGGGCGGACTCGCTCAGGAATCGGTGGTCGGTTCGGGGTGCATCCTTTCCGCGGCGACCGTCCGCAACTCGGTGCTCAGTTCCAATGTCATGGTCGACGATGGCGCGACCGTCGAGGGCAGCGTCCTCATGCCGGGCGTTCGGATTGGCAAGGGCGCGGTGGTGCGCCGCGCAATTCTCGACAAGAACGTGGTCGTCGGCGACGGTGAGATCATCGGCGTCGATCTGGAGCGTGACAAGCAACGCTTCGCCATCAGCACCGGTGGTGTGGTCGCCATCGGCAAGGGTGTGTGGATCTAGTTCTCCGAACGTCGTCGCCCGCTCAGAGCTTGGACGCGCAGAGCAAACCGTCGCCGATCGGCAGGAATACACGAATCAGCTGTTCGTTCCCAGCTAGAGCCTTGGCGGCCTCTCGGACTGCGACTGTCGTGGCATCCCGCATGCTCGGATCCACCACGCGACCGCCGTGCAGCGCGTTGTGGAGGACGATGACGCCACCAGGGCGCAGCAGTCTCACTCCTTCGCGCACGTAGTGCGGGTGGTCGGCGGGCATGCCGTCGGCGAAGACGAGGTCGTACGCTTCGTCGGCGAGCCGAGGCAAGACATCGAGCGCCCGGCCGTTGATGAGCCGAGTTCGGGCCGGGGCGATGTCGTTGATCCGGAACGATTGTTTCGCCGTCCGATGATGCTCTGGTTCGCTGTCGATGGTGGTGAGGACGCCGTCCTCGCGCATACCGCGCAGCAGCCACAAGCTGCTCACGCCGGCGCCGGTCCCGATCTCGACCACGGTCCTGGCGTCGAGCATGCGGGCGAACAAGGCGAGAGCAGCTCCGACCGCGGGAGGTACCGGCGCGGCGCCGAGCTCGTCCGCCCGCTCCCTGGCCGCACCGAGGGCCTTGTCTTCACCGACAGCACCTTCGGCGTGGGTGAGTATCCGTTCGGCGTTAGTCTGCACGCTCATGAGGCTATCGGGTCTCGTGATCACGTTCGCGAGGCGCGCTGGACGATAATCGCGCTCGACGATAATGCGGTTTCCACTTTGCCGGAATTCTCAGGAGTATCTCAGCTTGCTCACACGGCACGCATATCGGAATGGGACAGAGTGGGTCCACGCCAGATCAGCAGACCGCCTGGCGGGGAGACAGCGGTGACGGACACGGTTTTCCCTGACTCGGGGAACAAATCCGGGTTCCCGTGCGTTGACGGACACACAAAGTCCTGTGATTTGCGGTCCTGAGTAGAAGGATCCTTCTGATTCGTATGAACAACCACACGATGGTTTCAGCCGAGAACAACACCGATCAGCTCGTGTCGAACACCGAGCTGACGGGTACCGCGATATTCGATGCTACCGGCGAAGAGTCGGCGATGCCGTCGTGGGACGAACTTGTTCGCGAACACGGTGACCGTGTCTATCGGCTGGCCTATCGATTGTCCGGAGATGCTCAGGATGCCGAGGATCTCACCCAGGACACGTTCATCCGGGTCTTTCGCTCCCTGTCCGACTACCAACCGGGGACGTTCGAGGGCTGGTTGCATCGCATTACCACCAATCTGTTCCTCGACATGGTCCGACGGCGCAACCGCATTCGCATGGAAGCGTTGCCCGAGGACTACGATCGGGTTCCGTCCGACGGCCCGAATCCCGAGGAGATCTACCACGACGCCCGCCTCGACGCGGATCTGCAGGCAGCACTGGACTCGTTGGCCCCGGAGTTTCGCGCCGCAGTCGTACTGTGTGACATCGAAGGTCTGTCGTATGAGGAGATCGGTGCCACACTGGGTGTGAAACTAGGAACCGTACGCAGCCGGATCCACCGCGGCAGGCAGGCTCTGCGCGATCATCTGGCGGCGAACGGACGGGTTGACTCCGATCAGGTCGGGGTCGGGTAGCTATCAGGAGGGACGGATGACGCAGGGGCACGCATCTCGCAAGTTTGGCTCCACCGAGCACTTGGCGAGCGAGGCGATTGCCGCCTACGTCGATGGTGAACTCGGCATGGCCGCGTATCTTCGCGCATCCCATCACCTGTCGATCTGCCCAGAGTGTGCGTTCGAGGTGGATGCCCAGCAGCAGGCACGTCGTGCATTGCGCGGCGGCGGCGACGTCGCCATGCCCTCAGGCCTCCTGGGACTGCTGAGCCAAATTCCCGACTGCAACTCGGGTGATTCCGACGAGAGGTCCCCGTTCGGCGGCAACACTGTCGAAGCGCCGGTCACGAGCCAGTATTCGTTCACGAGCCGGCTCTGGTCTTTCCGTCGGCGTCGTTGAGCGCGATCCGGACGAGGGCGGCGGTATTCGCTCTCACCGACTCATCGGTGATACTGAGGCGTGTGACCGACGCACTCGAGGGGGACACGACAGCGTGACTGCGAATGACAAGACTTCGGGTCCCGGGACGGCTGATTCCGACACTCCTGCGGCAGAGACCTCAGGCGCTCTGCCTACGGACGGCGTTCCCCGGCTCGACCCTCGACCCGTATACCGGCCGCAGGTAGAGGAAACCTCGAGTCGTGTATTCGGCCGCCCGAGCGGAGTCACCGGTTCGTTCTCACCGCCGGATGAGCGACGTACGCAGGAACCTTCGGTCCTGATCGCGCCGCCCGATCCCGTGCTCGCCGAGGCATTCGGCCGCCCCGAGGGCGAAACCGACACGATTCAGCGTGATCCGCGCGGCGGCGGTGCCGCCCACTCCAATGGCGGCGGTGCCGCCCACTCCAATGGCGGAGAGCCGGCACCGCCGGCCGATCCCTGGCGTGACCCGGAAGCCGGCGTGGAACTCGGCTCTCCCGCACTGCATGCGGAGAAGCCGCGGCCTGCCGCTGCAGCCCTCAGTGCGCGTGAAGTTCTGTTCGGAGGAAAAGTCGCGCCGAAGGCACTCGTCGTGTTGGGCGCATTCGCATTGGCCATCGGTCTTGTCGGCGGGCTTCTCGCCGCGGTGATCACTGCCGATCGCAGTTCGCTCACCAGTCGGAGTGTCACCCTCGTTCAAGGCGGAGACGAGGACCTCGGGGAGTCCGCCGTCGCGCAGGTGGCAGATGCCGTTCTGCCGTCCGTGGTGTCCATCCAGGTGGCGATCGGTGATCAAGGGAGTACCGGTTCGGGTGTGGTCATCGACGGTGCCGGCTACATCGTCACGAACAATCACGTCATCTCGGCTGCGGCCAATGCGCCTGACGGTGGCAAGATTCAGGTGATTTTCTCCGACGGGACAAAGGTCGACGCACAAATCGTCGGCCGCGACCCCAAGACGGACCTGGCCGTACTCAAGGTTTCCGCCAACAACCTGACGGTTGCGCAACTCGGCAAATCCAGCGACGTGCAGGTCGGCGAGGATGTCGTTGCCGTCGGATCACCTCTAGGACTCAGTAAGACGGTCACCCGTGGCATCGTCAGTGCCCTGAACCGGCCGCTTCGCCTGTCCGGCGAGGGTTCCGACACGAACGCCGTGATCGACGCCGTTCAGACGGACGCCGCCATCAACCACGGCAACTCCGGCGGCGCGCTCGTCGACGATTCGGGGCGTGTGATCGGCATCAATACGGCCATGCTCAGCGAATCGGGAGGATCAGTTGGTCTCGGGTTCGCGATCCCCATCGACGATGTCACGACCGTCGCTCAGAGCCTGATCCGGGATGGGCGGATGCATCATCCGGAAATCGGGGTCAATGCTCGAACTGTGGTCAACGACACCACCAGCGGCGCTCAGGTGGCCAACGTGCACGCGGACAGCCCGGCCGCTCGGGCAGGCATCGTGGAGAACGACGTGATCGTCAAGGTCGGTGACCGCGTGGTCACCAGTGCCGACGAACTCATCGTCGCCGTCAACCTGCAGAAGATCGGTGAGCCCGTCACCGTTCAACTGATTCGAGAAGGCAGAACCGTCGACGTTGTCGTCACCCCGGTCTCGGACTGACAAAGCAATGTTGTGAGAGGCAAATCGCACATTCTCCTGGGCACAACCCCTCCCGGCAAAGTAGGCTGACCACGTGTTCGGCAATATTGGTTGGGGCGAGTTCATGGTCCTCTTCGTCGCAGCTCTCGTCATCTTGGGACCGGAGCGTCTTCCGGGTGCGGTCACTTGGGTGACGAAGTCACTGAGGCAGGTCCGCGAGTATGCGACTGGCGCAAGCCAGCAACTCAAGGACGAACTCGGCCCGGAATTCGACGATCTCCGCAAGCCGCTGGCAGACCTCAACCAGCTACGCGGAATGTCGCCACGCTCCGTGATCACGAAGCATCTTCTCGACGGAGACGATTCGATTCTGACCGGCAACTTCGACAAGCCGACGCCCGGCACGGCCGCGAATACCGCCGGAACCAAGGCCGTGAGCGCAAAATCTCCCAACCCCACCGCCCCGCAGAACAAGACGCTGACGCCAGGTGCGCGTCCCCCGATCGACCTAGACGCCACATAGGTCCGAGGCTGCGGGTGCCCCCGGTGACCCGCGGTGGCTCACGCCACGCGGTCAGAGGTGGCGGGTGGTGTCGATCCCCAATGACATTCCGGCCAGTCCGCGCTTACGCACGGCCAGTTTGTCCGCGACCTCGCGGAGTGCTGTAGCGGCAGGGGAATCCGGATGGCCGAGGACGATGGGAAGTCCGTCGTCGCCGCCCTCACGGACCGCCTTCTCCAGCGGGATCTGGCCGAGCAGTGGGACCTCGGCGCCGACTGCCCGGGTGAGGCGGTCGGCTACGTCCTGCCCGCCACCCGAACCGAAGACATCCATCCGGGTGCCGTCAGGCAGATCCATCCACGACATGTTCTCCACGACGCCGACGATGCGCTGACGGGTCTGAAGGGCGATGGCACCTGCGCGCTCGGCCACCTCGGCCGCTGCTTGCTGCGGGGTGGTGACGACGAGGATCTCGGCGCCGGGGATCAGTTGCGCGACAGAGATCGCGACATCGCCGGTGCCCGGCGGCAGGTCGAGCAGAAGGATGTCGAGGTCGCCCCAGAAGACATCGGCAAGGAACTGTTGCAGTGCTCGGTGCAGCATCGGTCCGCGCCAGACCACCGGCGTGTTGCCCTGCGTGAACTGCGCGATGGAAATCAACCTCACATCGTGTCCCACGGGAGGCATGATCATTCGCTCCACCTGAGTGGGCTTGGCGTCGGTGCCGAGCATGCGGGGAACGGAGTGGCCGTATATGTCGGCATCGAGCACGCCGACCGACAGTCCACGGGCGGCCAATGCGGCGGCGACGTTGACGGTGACGCTTGACTTGCCCACACCACCCTTGCCGGAAGCGACTGCGTATACGCGGGTCAACGAGCCCGGTTGCGCGAAGGGAATCACGGGTTCTGTCGAGTCGCCGCGCAGCGACTTCCGAAGCTCAGTGCGCTGTTCGTCGCTCATCACGTCGAGCTCGACGCGAATGGTGCCTGCGCCGGGAACATCCGCCACGGCCTTGGTGACGCGGTCGGTGATCTCGGTCCGCAGCGGACAGCCCGCGGTCGTCAGGTAAATAGCGATGTCGACGCTGTCGTCGTCGGCGATGTCGACGCTCTTGACCATCCCGAGTTCGGTGATCGGTTTCCGGATTTCGGGATCCTGAACGCGCGCGAGGGCGCTACGTACAGCGGATTCGCTCAGAACTGCCATACCTCAATGGTAGGGATGCGCACTCAATGGATCCTCGGCAGGTCCGAGGCTGTGGGGATGATCCCGCTTGCGTACCCGGTGGACCAGGCGAGCACGTTTGTTACATATGCCGACGAGTTGTTGTAGCGGTACACGGCCTTGGCTGCTTGACGCGGATCGCGAACGTCCAACCCGCCATCGCACAGGTAATTACCTGTGGTGACAGCGGAGTCGAACAGGTTCTGCGGATCCGCGACGCCGTCACCATTGCCGTCGGCAGCGTAGTGAGCCCACGTCGAGGGCAGGAATTGCGTCGGTCCGACCGCTCGGTCGTAGTTGGCATCGCCGTCGAGTGCGCCACCGTCGGTGTCGCTGATGACGCTGCTGCCGGCGATGGAACCGTCCAGGACCGGGCCCAGGACGGGAACGAGCATGTCGCCGTTTTCGTCGGTCTTGCCGTCGTACGCGTGTGTGGACTCGACGCGCCCGATTCCGGCGATGAGTGTCCAATACATGTTGCAGCCGGGTTGCTGGACCGCGAGCATGCGCTCGGCGTTCTGGTAGGCCGAGACGTTGACAGCCGGAATGCCGAGCGCACCCTGGGCGACGCTGGGCGGCAGTGGCGGAGTGGCCTGAACGGGCGCCGGAGCCATCGGAGTCGGCACATTCTCGGGCGCGGAAACGGATTCGGCGGTTGTGCCGCCGACAGTGCTTCGGGTGTCACCTTCTGAGAGGTGGGAGATGGCTTGTGGGGACCCGGACACGGGACTCTTGGTGATTGACGGGAACTCGGCTGCGGCGCCAGTCGCGGTGGCGGCGGTGACCAGCCCGATGGGGAGTAGACCGGCGAGTGAGATGACCGAATCACGACGGATCCGGGGATTTGGCTTCTTGCTGTGCCGACCCATTCGATTGCCTCCTACAACCCCCTCTCGGGGCGTGCCGTCTACCTGATCGGCCCGAGGCTACCTGAGTCGATATCTATTTGTTATTTAACTGTGATCAAAATTATCTTGCGCATGATGAGGGTGACGTGGTGGAGGTGGGTGGAAGCGGGGGCCGTTCCCACCGCGGCGGGACGGCCCGAAGTAGCTGGTTGCGAGGAACTACCGCGGTGGTGGGAGGGGGGCGGGGGCTTGCACGCCGAGTTCGGGATAGCCGGGCGCCAGTTCAGCCGGAGGGCAAAAGATCAGGCAGGGCAACTGCGGTAATCCGGGAATCCATGGCAGCCCGGGAACGGCGGGCGCACGAAAGGGCATCGCGGGGAGGGGCGGCTCGAGCGTGGGTGTCATAGTCGCGAGATCGCCGACGGGATCCGACTCCTCCACGACGGTGTCGGGGAGCTGACCGGGCGGCCTGGGGGTCGGGCCGGCGAGTTGACCCGGTGTGGGGATTTCGCCCCTTTGGTAGGCGTTCGACCAGGTGATGACATCCGAGACGTAGGCAGCCGAGTTGTTGTAGCGGAGCACCGCAGTCGCCACCTGTTGCGGATCGCGAAGGTCGAGTCCTCCCGAGCACAGGTACCGGCCCGCCGCCAGCGAAGAGTCGAACACGTTGTTGGGATCTGCCACGCCATCGGCATTGCCGTCCGCTGCGTACCTGGACCACGTGGACGGAATGAACTGCATGGGACCGACCGCGCGATCGTGCACGGAATCTCCATCCATCGCACCCCCGTCGGTGTCGCGGATCACCGCGTTTCCGGCCAGTCGTCCGTCGAGGACGGGCCCGAGGATCGGGGAGAGAGTGGTGCCGATCGAGTCGGTCCGGCCACCTCCCGCATGGCCGGATTCGATGCGGCCGATACCCGCGAGCAGATGCCAGGGCAACCCGCACCGTGGATTCTCCGCCATCATCACGAGTTCGGCGGCCCGGTACGCGTTCAGTTCGATCTCCGGTATGCCGAGTGCGCTCAGGATTATCGGCGCGGCGATGAGCCCTGAACCGAACGTGGCGGTTGGCGAAAGGGGGCTTGTCGCGGACGGTACGGGCGGTGGGGGAGCAGCGCGCTGTGAGCGAACGGACCGTGGTGTGGGCGGCAGCAACCTCGCAGGCGGGAGTTGTGCGGATTGTGGTTCCGATCCGGATTTGGCTGCGCCCTGCGTATCGATCTTCCCTACGACGGAGGACGCGAGCACGGTCGTGCCCAACTGAGAACTGTGGACCGGGACACTGCCGGACAACGAACCGAGAGTGGCGACAGCGCCCGCAGTGAGAAGAGACAGCATCAACGGTCCACGAATTCGCACTCGACAGCCCCCTGCGACGTATTTGTCTGCACACGTCATACTTTCGACAAGACGTGAGTGACGTTACCTATCCGTGATTGCTGCTGCCGGAGATTTGAGCGGACTGGTCGACGCTCATTGACGCCTGTTTCGGACATCGTCCTCGTCGGTGAGCAGGGTCCTGATCTCGTCGAGTTCACGCCGCAGATAGTCGCGTGTGGCTACCTCGCCGATCGCAATGCGAAGGGCTGCCAGTTCGCGCGCCAGGAACTCGGTGTCCGCTTTCGTCTGCTCGGCCCGTGAACGGTCTACCTCGAGGGCGACGCGGTCACGATTCTCCTGGCGGTTCTGGGCCAGCAGAATCAATGGAGCGGCGTAGGCGGCTTGGGTGGAGAAGGCCAGATTCAGAAGTATGAAGGGGTACGGGTCCCACTGGAGTCTGACGGCGAACAGATTGATGGCGATCCAAACGAAGACGACAATCGTCTGGATCATCAGGTAGCGACCTGTGCCGAGGAATCGCGCGAATTTCTCGCTGATCCGACCGACCGCCTCCACGTCGTAGGTGAGCCGGAAGCGGCGGGCTATCCGGGGTGTGTCGAGGCGCTGCCGCTCGGAAAGGCTGCGGGCCGCCGCGCTGGACGCCTTTTCGGTCATCGGTCGATCTCCTCTTCTCGCCAGTCCTCGGGGAGGAGATGGTCCAGGACGTCGTCGACGGTGACCGCGCCGATCAAGTGGCCTTCGTTGTCGACGACCGGACCGCACACGAGGTTGTAACTCGCGAAGTACCGCGTGACTCTGGCCAGCGAGTCGTCCGCTGCGAGGCAGGGCAGGCCCGTGTCCAGCAGGCCGCCGACGAGGCCTGCAGGCGGCTCCCGCAGAAGTTGTTGCAAGTGGACGCAACCGAGGTAGCGGCCCGTCGGCGTGGCCGTCGGTGGCCGGACGACGAAAACCATGCTCGCCAGCGCAGGGGTCACGTCGGGGTTCCGGGCTCGTGCCAGTGCCTCCGCGACGGTCATCGAGGCGGTCAGCACCAGCGGTTCGGGGGTCATCAGGCCACCAGCGGTGTCGGGCGAATGCTCGAGAAGCCTTCGGACCGGCTCGGAATCCTGCGGGTCCATCAACTGCAACAGCGACTCGGCCTCGGGTTCGGGTAGCTCGCCGAGGAGGTCGGCGGCATCGTCGGGATCCATGGCTTCGAGGACGTCGGCGGCCCGTTCCACCTCGAGGTGCATGAGCAGATGGGTTTGGTCGTCGGTTGGCAGTTCCTGGACCACGTCTGCGAGCCGTTCATCGTCGAGGGCGACTGCGAGTTCGTGCCTGCGCTTGTCAGGGAGTTCCCGCATTGCGTTGGCCACGTCAGCTGGGCGCATGCCTTCGTACTGCATCAGCAGGGCCGCGACGCCCTGCCCCGGCATCGACAGATCGGTCTGGGTGAGTCCCTGTACGTGCTGCCAGTCCACGATGTATATCTCGGCCCGCCTCCCGAGACGTCCCCGATGTTTGCGTACAGCCACTTTCGACACAACCCAGTCACGGCTTCTGGTGAGCTCGATACCGAGATCGACCACAACGGTGTCGACTCCGTGTAGTTCCCCCATGTCCGGGTCGTCAACCCGCACTCGGGAATCGAGTACCTGGGCGAGCGCGAGAACCTCGCTCGGGCGTTGAGTGAATCGGCGCAGGCTGACATTGCCCGTCGTAAGTGTGACCGAACCCGGTTCGATCGCAGTGACACGCAGCATGGGAACGAAGATGCGTTTGCGCGTGAACATTTCGATGACCAACCCGAGTACTCGGGGTTGCTGCCGGCCGATGCGGACGGTGATGACTACGTCCCGCACCCGGCCGATCGACTCGCCGTCTGGGCCGAGGACCACCAGGCCGGCGAGCCTGGCTGCAAATACCTTGTTCGCAGCTGCCATGATTGTCAGGCTAATTCCTCTGACAGAGATTCCGGCAATTGAACACCTGTGAAATTGGAGGATGGTATGTGTTCCGTGTCGAGGCCCCGGCGATCGGTTCTCGCTGTCCCGGGCAGCAGTCGCAAGATGATCGACAAGGCCAAGGGATTACCCGCGGACGAAGTCTTCCTCGACCTCGAGGACGCGGTGTCCCCTCTCGTCAAGAGGGAAGCCCGCGCCACGATCGCAGACGCCCTCGCCGAGGACGGGTGGGGGGACCAGATCAAAGTGGTGAGGGTCAACGACTGGACCACCGAGTGGACCTATGCCGATGTCGCCGAGGTCGTTGGGCGCGCCGGCGCGCATCTCGATGCGATCCTCCTGCCAAAAGTGCCGGATGCCAGCCATGTTCAGGCGTTGGACCTGTTGCTGACTCAAGTCGAGAAGGAAAACGGACTCGATGTCGGCAGGATCGGGATTGAGCCCCAGATCGAGAATGCGATCGGGCTCACCAACATCGACGCCATCGCGACGGCAAGCCCGCGAGTGCAGACGCTGGTGTTCGGTCCAGCCGATTTCATGGCAAGCATCAACATGCGAACCCTCGTCGTCGGCGAGCAGCCGGACGGTTACGACCGTGGTGATGCTTATCACCACATCTTGATGACGATCCTCTTGGCCGCCCGGGCGCACGGAGTGCAGGCCATCGACGGCCCCTACCTCCAGATCCGTGACATCGAGGGATTCCGTCGTTCTGCCCAGCGCACGGCAGCACTGGGCTTCGACGGAAAATGGGTGTTGCATCCCACTCAGATCGAGGCCGCCAACGAGGTGTTCAGCCCCCGTCAGGATGATTACGACCGGGCTGAGCTGATTCTGGACGCGTACGAGTTCCACACTTCCGCGGCCGGTGGTAAGCGCGGCGCGGTGATGCTCGGTAACGAGATGATCGATGAGGCGAGCAGGAAGATGGCCCTCGTGATCTCCGCCAAGGGACGAGCTGCGGGAATGAAGCGCACGACGGATTTCGTACGGCCTGACGAGGGCTAGCTGGGACAGGCAGAATGGTTAATACAGGATCGATTCTGGACAGAATCACACGAGGAGATCAGGCGACAATGACGAATCCACTCGGACAGTCCACTGGGGCGCGGCGTGGGGCTCTGCCGGAACCCCCCACGGGCTGGCCCATCGGTTCGTACCCCACCTACGCGGAGGCGCAGCGCGCCGTCGACTACCTCTCCGATCAAGAGTTCTCTGTAGAGGACGTCACCATCGTGGGTGTGAACCTCATGCAGGTCGAGCGCGTGCTCGGGCGTCTGTCATGGGCGAAAGTTATTGGTGGGGGAATTGTTTCGGGTGCTTGGCTCGGCGTTTTCTTCGGTCTGTTGTTGGGCATCGTTACGGGAGGGTTCCTTGCGCCACTGGTAGTGGGCATTATCGGCGGCATCATCTTCGGGCTGATCTCGACGTCGATCCCATACGCGGCGACTCGGGGGACCCGGGACTTCGCATCCACGATGCAACTGGTTGCCGGGCGTTACGACGTGTTGTGCAAGCCGAAGTCGGCGGAGATCGCCAGGGACATGCTGGCCAGACTGGCCCTCTGATCTGCTCAGCTAAGACGCGCTTCGGTGCTCGCTCGCGGGGGTCGTGTTCGCGGAGCCCAGGCCACCGACGGTGCCCCATTCGGCGGCGAGGGCGGTCGCGTGAACCTCGTCCTCCTCTTCGTGTGGCGGGGTGCGGATCAGGCGGGTGGTGCCGACCAGTGGGAGCAGACCGGCGAGCGCGGCAGCCGCTGCGCCGACGACGAACGCGATCACATACGCAGTTTCCGAAGGGATGGCGGTTCCGGCCAGGGTGATACCGGCGAGCAGGCTTGCCAGCAGGGCGCTGGCGAAGGAACTGCCGACGGACCGGGCGATGGAGTTGATGCTGTTCGCGACGCCGGTTTCGTTCTGGTGAACTTCCGCGACCAATAGCGACGGAAGCGCCGCATAGGCAAGGCTGATGAAGGTGTTGACCAGCAGGAGCGCGGCGATCACTTCCAGGGTCTGGTCATGCGCGAGGATGAACAGTGTGAAGCCGACAACACCGACCACGCTCGAGGCGGTGAGGACCGCACGGGGACCGAAGCGCTGGATCAGCTTTCCGCTGAGGATCGCGACGATGACACCGGTGATCGCACCCGGGAGCAGGTACACGGCGGAGGCCTCCAGCACAGTGGCCCCGAATCCGTATCCTGCGACCTCACGCGGGGTCTGAACGAAATACGAACTGCCCAAGAACATCACGAACATGGACATGCCCACGAATAGTGCGGCCAGGTGGGTGACGAGTACCGATGGGCTGGTGAGTAGTCGGGGTGCGACAAGCGGATCGGCAGTCCTGCGTTCGTAGAGGAACCAGACGATGAGAACCACGATTCCCGCGAGGCCACTGCCGACCGTGACGGGCGAGAGCCAGCCCCAGTTTCCTCCTTCGGAGATCGGAAGCAGAACGAGGATGAGGCCGACCCCGAGGCCCACCGCGCCGATCCAGTCGATCGGCCCCGCGCCACTGCGTGGACGCCGGGGGATCGAGAACCAGGCGAGGACGAGTCCGACCGCACTGATGGCAGAGGCCAGCCAGAAGACTCGGTGGAAGTCGGCTCCGTCGGAGACCAGCACGCCCGTGAGGATGATGCCGAAGCACCCACCGAAGCCGAGAGTGCCGGAGAGGATCCCCATTGCCCCGGTCAGCTTCGCCGGCGGGAGTTCGTCCCGCAGGACGGCGATTCCGATGGGGAAAAGTGCGAACGACGCGCCTTGGAGCACACGGGCGAAGATCAGCACACCGATCGAAGTCGCGACAGCGCCGATGACCGAGCCCAGCAGAACGACCGCGAGCACACCGAGCAGGACCGGACGCTTGCCGCGCAGATCTGCGAGCCGACCCAGGACGGGTGTCGCAGTGGCGGCTGCGAGGAGGTTGGCGGTAAGGAGCCATCCCACGCCAGTCGGGCTGACGCCCAGTTGCGCTCCTATGGTTCCGACGATCGGCACCACCAGTGTCTGGAGAACGGCGACGATCATCACGACGAAGCACATGACCGGTAGAAGCCCCCTGGTTGCCGGTTTCGATCCGATGGCCACTGGGTCCTCCCGCAGTCCGAACTTGCACTAGGGCAATACGGTACTGCGGCAACTGACGAGACCGCGGTCACGGTGAGATCGGAGCCGGTTGTCGCGATCGTGCTGCCATGCAGCCTGCCCGAGAGGCCGTCCGGCGGGGGATCGAGTTCGGTGGTTTGATGGCCGGGTGACTGACAGTGTTGTTGCCTCGGTTCGCGCACACCTGATCGAGCAGATCGGAGTGCCGGATCCAGCGGAGGCTTCGGTGACGTTCCTGGGCGTCGAACCTCTCAGCGTGCTCCGGTTCGCCGCAGACGGCGAGGGTCTGGTGAGGTACGCGACAGTGGGTTGTTCCAGGCACCCGATGGGCGACCCGGGCGAGTTGATGGCCGACCCCGTGCGCGGACCGCGCGCCGAGCTCGTCCTCGCGCTGCGCGGCGGCACAGGGGTGGCTTCGGGTGTCGCGCGCACGTTGGCGGTTCTGGCGGCCGCGCCCTCGGTGGAGGGCGTCGTTCTGGTGGGGGACGCGCTGCTCGACTTGGGAGAGCCCCTGTGGAAGGACGCACCGTTCACGGCGGTGTTGCTCGAGGAGTCGACTATTGCAGATCTGCCGCTACCGGAACCGGCCGAGGCCGTACGGTTTCTGACGGTGGTGCCGCTGACCGGAAATGAAGCGGCGTGGGTGCGATTGCGCGGCGCTGATGCTCTGCGTGAGGCGTGGGCGGAGGCGGGCATCGACGTCCGCGATCCGAATCGTGCATCCGCTTCACTCTGATATATGCAAGAGCGGGCGACTGATAGATGCGGCAATCGGCGACACACCCGAGTTCGAAGACCGTTCGCCCGACAGCTGAGAGACTGGACTGGTGCTCATCGATCTTCATTCTCACTCGACGGCCTCGGACGGAACGGATCGTCCGGAGGCCTTGGTGCGCGCCGCGAAGGCGGCAGGCTTGGACGTCGTGGCGTTGACCGATCACGACACCACCTCAGGTTGGGCAGAGGCGGTCGCCGCGTTACCTGCCGGGCTCACGCTGGTCCGGGGCATGGAAATGTCGTGCGAAGGTCGTGGAGAGGACGGACGTCCTGTCGCAGTACATCTGCTTGCCTACCTGTTCGACCCGGCTCACCCGGCGTTCGCGAGGGAGCGAGAACGGTTGCTCGACGAACGGGTAGTCAGAGTCCGAGCAATGGCAGAACGGATGAAGGAAGACGGACTCCCGATCGACGCCGACGAGGTCCTCGCTGAGGCGGGAGTCGCCGCGGGTCGCCCGCACCTGGCCAGGGCCCTGATGCGGGCGGGGGTCGTCGACAGCGTCGGTGAGGCGTTCGTCGACCTGCTTGCGCCCGGTGGCAGGTACTTCGTGGATAAGTCGGACACACCGCTCGACGAGGCGGTACAACTTGTGGCGGAGGCGGGGGGAGTGAGTGTCCTCGCGCACGGGCGCGCGCGCATGAGGGGGCGGTTGCTTGCACTCGAACACATCCGTGATCTGGCGTCGGCAGGTCTGCACGGGCTCGAGGTGCACCACCCGGACCACTCGGCGGCCGACACGCGGCTACTGCAGGACCTTGCGGGGGAACTCGACCTCGTCGTCACCGGTTCTTCCGACTATCACGGGGCGAACAAGAATACAAGGTTGGGCGAATTCTCTACGAACGCAGACGAATTTGACAGATTGGTGTCCAAATCATCTGGAGTGCCGGTGATTTCGTCATGAGTGTATACGCAAGAGATGGATACGACAGGTTCGACTCCTATGGTCGGCCTGCTCCTGGCGATGTGCCGCCCAGAGAGCCACGAAGCCCGCTGCCCCTCCGGGCAATCCGTGCGCTCAGCGGTGCCGTCGCTGCCGGACTCGTGCTTCTGCTGCTCGTCGTGATCGTTTCCGCCTACCTAGGTGGCGGCAAGGGGGTGCCTGGACCGGGAACGGTCTCCATCACAGCGCACACCGCGGCTGCTCTGGTCGCGATAGCGGCTCAGTGGATCGCGGATCGTCGCGAAGGAATGGTGGCTGCGACCGCGTCTGCGGTCGTAATCGCGGCGGCGGCTCTTCTGCTGTTCACACAATGGTGGGGTTGATGCCGATTCGGTCAAAAGGCGACAGCGAATGGCGCAGTGATCACGGAACCCGTACTCGCCGGGCAGTGGGAGCGTGGAGCTACGACTCCCGACGGGATGACAATTTGATTGCGTGTCGATAGTCGTGCCAAACTTGCCATACTCCGCCGTCGGCGCCACCGCCCTTCGGGGGAGATCACGGCAGTCTTGCCAGGGCTCACCCGCCCGGTGCCATGACGCTTTGGAAGTTCTGCGGCCATCGTGATAGCGCATCCTGGAGCGTCATCTCAGTAGTCGTTCGTGGAGTAGTCAAGTGGTCAGAGTTGATCCGCATGGTTACTTCTCAGTAACCCGGCCCCGAGTGAGCCTAGACTTTGTAGGAGTGCCATTGTGTCCACCGTGTCTGAACCCACAACACCGCAGAAGGTCGAGCTGAACGACGAGGAAATCTTCGCCGGCCACATCGGGGGAAAGCTCTCGGTGCAGACCACGGCAGCCCTCGATTCTCAGCGTGCCCTGTCCATCGCATACACGCCCGGCGTCGCACAGGTCAGCCGCGCCATCGCAGCCGATGAGACGCTGGCCAATCGCTACACCTGGACCAATCGCCTCGTCGTCGTCGTATCGGACGGCTCCGCGGTACTCGGCCTCGGTGACATCGGAGCCCGGGCGTCACTTCCCGTGATGGAGGGCAAATCCGCGCTGTTCAAGAAGTTTGCGGACCTGAACTCCATCCCGTTGGTGCTGGATACGAAGGACACTGACGAGATCGTCGAGACTCTCATCCGATTGCGTCCGAGCTTCGGCGCCGTCAATCTCGAGGACATCTCGGCGCCCCGCTGCTTCGAGATCGAAGAGCGCGTGATCGAAGCGCTCGATTGTCCGGTCATGCATGACGATCAACACGGCACCGCGATCGTCGTCCTTGCCGCACTCAAGGGTGCCACCAAGGTCCAGGACCGCCCCCTGCACGAGCTTCGGGTGGTCATCTCCGGTGCCGGTGCCGCAGGTGTCGCCTGCGCGAACATTCTGCTGGCCGCCGGCATCAACGACGTGACGGTTCTCGACTCGAAGGGCATCGTTTCCGAAGATCGCGAGGACCTCACCGAGGTCAAGTCCGACTTGGCAGCCCGAACCAACCCCACAGGTCGCCGCGGTGGCATCGTCGAGGCCCTCGATGGTGCAGACGTGTTCCTGGGTGTGTCTGCGGGCACTGTGCCCGAAGAGATCATCGCCACAATGGCGGAGAACTCGATCGTGTTCGCGTTGTCGAACCCGGATCCAGAGATTCACCCCGACATCGCACGCAAGCATGCGGCAATCGTGGCTACGGGACGCAGTGACTTCCCGAACCAGATCAACAACGTACTCGCCTTCCCCGGTGTGTTCCGTGGTGCGCTCGACGCCGGCGCCCGCCGTATCACCGAAGGCATGAAGCTTGCCGCTGCCGAGGCAATCCTTTCGGTGGTCGGCGACGAGCTGGGTGTAGACAAGATCGTTCCCAGCCCGCTCGATCCTCGGGTCGCCCCCGCTGTTGCGGAGGCGGTCGCCGGTGCCGCTCACGCAGAAGGCGTCACCAGCTAGCGAGAATCCGTCGAACACCCCGGACTGGAGCCCGCACCCAAGGCTCCGGTATCGGGGTGTTCGTCGTTGTGCGGTCTCTTCGTCAGGATGCCCTCGCGACAATCTGTTCGGCGCTCGGGTTGCGCCTCAGTCGGCCCGTGCCGGGAACGGACATCCATACCGCGAGCGCGAGCAGACCGTCCACGACGAGCGCGAGAATCGTCACCAGAAGCGCGCCAACCACCACCCGGTCGTACTGGCGCAAGGCAAGCCCATCGAAGATGTAGCGGCCCAAGCCGCCGAGATTGACGTACGCGGCCACGGATGCGGTTGCGATGATCTGCAAGGTGGCGTTGCGGAGTCCGCCGAGCATGAGCGGCAGCGCGTTCGGCGCCTCGACACGGGTGAGGACTTGCCATTCGGTCAGGCCCATCGCCCGCGCGGCGTCTACAACCTTCCACTCGACGTTCGCAATACCCGCGTAGGTTCCTGCCAGCACAGGTGGAATCCCGAGGATCACCAGGGCCAGGATCGGGGGGATCAGACCGAGCCCGAGCACAAGCACCAGCAGCGTCAGCAGGCCGAGCGTCGGCAGGGAGCGGAGTGCGTTGACGAGACCAACGACGACCACGTCGCCTTTGCGTAGGTGCCCGATGATCAGACCGAGCGGTACCGCTACCGCCACCGCCAGGACCACCGCCAGAAAGCTGTACCAAAGGTGTTCGAGGATTCGAGCGCCGATTCCCGTGCTGCCGTGCCAGTTGGCCGCGTCGGTGATATAGACCCACGCGTCGGCGAAGATGTTCATGAAGCCCCCTCGGACGCCGGTGCGCTGGAGGGCCATTGTTCTGCAGACGGGCGGCGAAATTGCCGGGTCCACGGTGTCAGTAATCGGCCGACGAGGTACAGCAGCACGTCGAATGTCAGGGCGAGTACGGCGATGGCGATGATCCCGGCCAAAATCTGGTCGGGGTAGTCACGGTGGTAGCCCTGGGTGAACAGGGTGCCGAGGCCCCCGATTCCGATTACCGAACCCACCGATACCAGCGAGATGTTGGTCACAGCCACCACCCTCACGGTGGCGACGAGAACGGGTATTGCGAGGGGGAGGTCGACGGTGAGGACCCGCCCGAGGCGGGTGAATCCCATCGCGGTTGCAGAGTCGACGACATCAGCGGGGACCGAGTCGAGGGCCTCGGGCACGGCACGGATGAGCAGGGCGGTGGAGTAGATCGTCAGCGCGATCACCACGTTGAGCGGGTCGAGGATCTGCAAGCCGACAATCGAGGGAATCGTCACGAACAGCGCCAACGATGGAATCGTGAACGCAATGCCCGCGGCGATCAGTGTGATCTTGCGCAGCCACGGCACGCCCTTGACGACGCTCCCTACCGGGACGGCGATCATCAGTCCGATCAGAAGGGGGACCAGTGCGAGATACAGATGGGTCTTCGTCAGATCGACGACGACGGAGAAGTTGTCGAGCAGCCACCTCATCGGACTACGGCCTGTCCGTGCTCGTCGCCTCGCAAGAGAGGTGGAGCTCACTCCTCATGCGATCCTCCGCCGCCCGTTGCTCGGCCAGTTTCGCGATCACCTCGGCGCCGAGTATGCCGCCCGCCACCGTGCCGTCGGCGTCTACAGCCACCCCGATCCCCGCGGGAGAGGAGATGGCCGCGTCCAGCGCCTGTCGTAGATCGGCGCCGGGAGTGAAGAGAGACCCTCCTGCCGCAGTGCATTCGGAGATCGGGCGACCAGCACGCGCCCTCTCCACGCCAATGCCGTCGATCCAGCCCGTGGGAACTCCGGTATCGGTGACGACCAGGGCCCAGTCACCGTGCTCGAGGGTCAGCTCGGGTACTTCCTTTTCGGTCGCGGTCCGAATCGTGTGCAGCGGAACCTGATCGGCGGTCCGGAACGAGAGGCCACGGTAGCCGCGATCTCGTCCCACGAACGACGCGACGAAATCGTTGGCGGGCACGGACAGGACCGTGTCCGGGGTGTCGTACTGCTGCAGCCGTCCACCCGGGCCGAAAACTGCCACCCTGTCGCCAAGTTTGATGGCTTCGTCGATGTCGTGGGTGACGAACACGATGGTCTTCCGCATTTCGGCCTGCAGGCGTTGCATCTCCGCCTGCAGGTCCTCTCGGACAAGGGGATCGACGGCACTGAACGGCTCGTCCATCAGCAGGATCGGCGGATCGGCGGCCAGCGCCCGAGCGACTCCTACGCGCTGTTGCTGCCCACCGGAGAGTTGCCCGGGATAGCGTGACGCCAGCGCCGGATCGAGGCCCACCCGTTCCAGTACAGCCAACGCGGCCTTGCGGGCGCTGCGCCGTGAATCACCCTTCAGCACAGGCACGGTGGCGACGTTGTCCACGACTGTGCGGTGTGGCAACAGTCCGGCGCCCTGGATGACGTAACCGATGCCGAGGCGAAGCTTCACGGCGTCGACATCGGCGATGTCGCGCCCGCCAACCGTGATCGTTCCCTTGGTAGGCGTGATCATCCGGTTGATCATCCGCATCGATGTGGTCTTACCGCAGCCGGACGGCCCGACGAAGACCGTGAAGGACTCGGCTTCGATCTCGAGATCGAGGTTGTCGACTGCCGTCGTGCCATCCGGATACCGTTTGGTGACACCCGAGAAAGTGATCACGGCGAGTCCTTACGAGACCGGCTGGTCGAGCCCCTGGTCGGTGACCCATTGCTCCGCCGCCGCCGCCGGTTCGGTCTTCGCGTCACCGGAGACGGCATCGTTAAGCGACAGAAGGGCTTCGGTGGTCAGTTTCGCCGACACAGCATCGAGCACCTCGGTCAGTTCGTCGGAGACCTTCGCGGTACGCACCACTGGGACTACGTTCTGCGCGGCGAAGTTGTCAAGCGGGTCCGTGAGCACCACGAAGTCGTTCTTCTCGATAGCTGGAGACGTGGTGAAGATGTTGGCAGCGGTGATCTGCCCTGAAGCAAGGGCTGCGACCGTGGCGGGACCACCGTTGTCGGCGATCGGAACGAAATTGTCGGCCGATATGTCGAGCCCGTACTTCGACTTCAATCCCGGCAGGCCACCGATGCGCTCGGCGAACTCCGCGGGCGCACCGAACTTGACCTCGCTCGAGTGCTCCGCAAGGTCGGCAATCGAAGTCAGGTTCCAACGTTGCGCCGTTTCCCTCGTGACGACGACGGCGTCCTTGTTTTCGGCCGGAGCCGGCGTGATGATCATGAGTTCCGGTCCCAGTGCGGCAGGAAGTGCTGCGTCGACGTCGGTGGCACTGGTCGCCGTCGACTCGGGATCGACATATTGCAGGAGGTTTCCCGTGTAGTCGGGAATGACGTCGATGGACCCATCCTTCAGCGCCGGAATATATGCCTCCCGGGTGCCGATGTTGAACTTGGTGGTCACGTCGAACCCGTTTGCGCGGAGCGCGTCGGTGTAGATGTTCGCGACCGTCACCGATTCGGGGAAGTTTGCAGACCCGACGATGATCGAATTCGGGTTGTCGCCGGACCCTTCGCCGCCCCCGGAGAGTGGATTGGATCCTCCACCGCAGGCCGCGAGCGACACTATCGCGACCGTTGCGAGAGCGGTACCGCCCACGACGCGGCGGGTGAAATATGACGGGATTCGTGAGGTGCGCACAGGGTCCTTTCCGTCGTCACCGCGGCCGGGTCCGCCAAGGGCACCGGTGGGTGTGTGTAGGAGCTGCCAGGTGGCCAGTGTAACGATGGGGGGCGGACACAGCAGGGTCTTGTTGCGACTCGACATTTCAAGGAAGGACTCTTACGTGGCACACACGCACAACGAAGGATCGCGGGCGGGGCGGCGATGCCGACCGTTGTCGTGGCGGCGGGTGGTGATCACCGCCTCGGCTGTGCTGCTGATGGGTGTGACGGCGTCCTGTGGAGTCGATCGTGCCACTCCCGACGAGTCCGCCGCGCCTGCGAGTCAAATCGTCGTCGGGGCCGGTGACAGCGCCGAGAGCCGAATTCTGGCTGAAATCTATGCCGGTGCGCTGCGTACGACGGGAGCCTCGGTCAGCACAGCTCACGGTCTCGGTGCCCGCACCGACTACCTCGGTGAACTCGACGCCGGCGACGTGACGGTGGTGCCGGAACTCACGGGCGAACTGCTTCGGTACTACAATCCCCGGTCGACGGAGACCGAGCAGGACGACGTCTTCGAGGCACTGAGTAGGTCTTTGCCGCAGGGCCTTTCGGTATCCGACTTCGCCTCGGCCGAGGACAGGTCGGTGTTGGCCATCACGCCGGAAACCTCCACCCGCCTGAGCCTTACAGCCCTGGAGGATCTCAATCCCTGGTGCAGCACGACAACTGTTGTATACGCGCCGAGCTTCGAGGCCGATGCCTTGGCAGGTCTTAGCGGATGTTCGTTCGCCCAGACTCGTATGGCGACTGACGATGCGGCGGCAATCGCCGAAGTCACCGCCCCGGAGTCTGCCGACGAATCTGTCCGCCTGGCCGGTGTGACCACAGCTTCCCCCGACGTCGCGGGTGCGGATCTCGTTCTGCTGTCCGACGCCGACCACGTCTTCACTGCGCAGAACGTCGTGCCGCTGTACCGAAGCGGAAGCCTTCGCGAATCCCAGGTGAAGGCGATGAACCTGGTAGCGGGTGAGCTGACGACAGCGGACCTGGCCGACATGATCGGCCAGGTCCGCGATGGTGCGGATTCAGCGGGCGTGGCGCGGATTTGGCTTGACGCTCATCTGTGAACGGAGAAATTCGCCCAGTTCGGCGACCGCGTCCTCAGCCTCTCGTACCAAAGACGCCTGCAGGTGGGCGACGTGCCACAGACGGGCGTACTCGGTGAGCGTGACATCCACGTTCGACTGTTCCAGCTTGTCGGCGAACTCCATGACCTGCGGGTAGAGAACTTCCTCCACGCCGATGTGAATCAGAGTGGGCGGCAACCCTTTCAGGTCCCCCAACATCGGGGCGTAGCCGGGGTCGCTCGCATCCCCGTTGCCCAGATACTTCTCGGCCGCGTCGAACGACCAACCCGCATTGACGACGAGGTCACGGGGGCGGGGATAGTCGCGACGCCCTGGGTCGACCCATGGTGAGATCAGGGCCATCGCGGCGGGCGTCACGCCGTGCCGATCGATCAGGCGCCGTGCAGTTGCGACAGCGAGTCCGCCGCCTGCAGAGTCACCTGCGACAGCTAGTTGCTCTGTCTCGTAACCGTGTTCGGTGTTCAGTTCCATGTACGCCGCCACCGCGTCCTCGAGGCCGGCCGGGAACGGATGCTCCGGTGCCAACCTGTAGTCGAGGGTGTAGACCGCGGCGCCGGATTCCTTGGCAAGGTAGGCGGCCAGCGAGCGGTGCGTTGCCGGCGAACCGATCGTGAAGGCGCCGCCGTGTAGGTAGAGAACGGCGGTCTGGCGTTTCGTGGCCCCTACGGTGATTCGCTCCGCGGGTCGGCCGGCCAGTGAGGTCGGGCGAACGACGGTACCCGGTGGGAACCGCTGTAGCGGGGCACCGAGTTCGAGGAGCGCCCTCTGTACGTCGTACGGAAGCCTCGCGTTGAGGCTCAGCCGGTAGAAGGGCCGGAGGGCGGCCGCGACGACCGGAAGTGGTAGGTGCAAGCTCATAAGTTCCTCAGTTCGACTTGGGCACAATGCGTTCGACGACGGTGGCGACCACACGCTGATAGTTGGACCCGACCAGCCGCACGAATGCGTCGAGCAACTTGGCATCGGTGCCGACCAGAATGCGGGGCTTACCCTTGCGGACGCCGTTGACGATGATCTTCGCCGCATCTTCGGCTGTGGTTCGCGCGAGCCTCTTGTCGAAGAATGCAGCGGAGGTATCCCGATCCTCGCCCGGCCCGACCGTGGCATTGCGGGCGATGGCAGTCTTGACCCCGCCGGGGTGCACACACGTGACCTTGACGGGATGCTTTGCGATCAGCATTTCCTGTCGCAGTGCCTCGGTGAAGCCGCGAACAGCAAACTTCGCCGCGTTGTAGGCACTCTGCTTCGGCATGGCCAACAGGCCGAACAGGCTCGAGATGTTCACGACATGGCCATCGCCCGACGCAATCAGGTGCGGAAGAAATGCCTTGGTGCCGTTGACCACTCCCCAGAAGTCCACGTCCATGATCTTTTCGATGTCCTTGAACTGGGACTTCTCGAAGTCGCCGTTGTATGCGACGCCGGCATTGTTGTAGATCTGGTTGACCTTTCCGAAGTGGTCAACCACGTCATCTGCATACGCCAGCACTGCATCACGCTCGGTGACGTCCAGGTGATCGGACTTGACCTCGGCGCCCAGCGCTGTCGCTCCGCGCGCGGTTTCGGCGAGACCAGCCGCGTCCACGTCAGAGATGGCAAGTTTGGCGCCCTGGCCCGCCAAATTCAGCGCCAGGGCCCTACCGATGCCTGATCCGGCACCGGTGATCACCACTACCTTGCCTGCGAACTCACTCACGGCGTGGTGGCTTTCACGCCGTCAGGATCGACCTGCGCTGGTATGGCCTTGGAGTTCGCGGACTTCCTCTTCCTTTTCGCCTTGACCTTCCCGTTCACCGGCGCGGGTGCGGGTTCGGGCGCCGGTACGGGTAGGTCGGCCGTAGCAACGCTGTCATATGCGGCAAGGTCGAAACGCTGGGTCTCGTTGCGGAACTCGAAGGTGAAGCCCGGCCACAGCGTGGTGTTGTTGCCGTGCTTGTCGAGGTACCAGCTCGCGCAGCCGCCGGTGTTCCAGACGCTGTTCGACAACCTTTTCTGAATGTCCGCGTTGTAGCGGTCCAGGACGTCCTCGCGGACCTCGATCTTGCCGATGTCGTGCTTGTCCAGCGTCCGCAGTGCGTCGACCAGGTAGCTCAGCTGCGATTCGATCATGTAGACCATCGAGCTGTGGCCCAGACCCGTGTTGGGGCCCGTGAGGAAGAACATGTTGGGGAAGTTCGCGATGGCCGCGCCTTTGTAAGCTCGCTGTCCACCGTCTTCGAAGACCTGAGCGAGTGATCGGCCGTCCTTGCCGAAGATGGTTTCGAAGGTGGGGGAGTCGGTGACGTGGAATCCGGTGGCGACGACGATCGCGTCGACCTCGCGGACGGTGCCGTCCCGGGACACCACCGAGTTGGCGGTGACCTTCTCGATGCCGTCGGTCACGAGGTCGACGTTGTCCTGCGCGAGGGTCGGGTAGTAGTTGTTGGAGATCAGGATGCGCTTGCAGCCGAGCTGGAAGTTCGGTGCCACCTTCTCTCGAAGCGCCTTGTCCTTGATCTGGCTGCGCAGGTGGAGCGTGGCCGAGAGTTCCAGGGGCTTCATGAACACCGGAGCCTTCGTCAGTCCGAAGACCTGCGTCTCCCGCCACAAGTAGACACCCGTGCGATAGAGCCGCTGGAAACCCGGGACGTACTTGAATGCGGCCTGCTCCAGCGTCGTGTACTCGCGGTCCGCGCGGGGCAGGATCCACGGCGCTGTGCGCTGGTACACGTCGAGGTGGGAGACCTTCTTGCCGATTTCCGGGATGATCTGGATGGCGGAAGCACCCGTGCCGATGACGGCGACGCGCTTACCGGTGAGGTCGGCGTCGTGATTCCAGCGGGCGGAATGGAAGATCTCGCCCTCGAATCCTTCTATGCCCTCGATGTCGGGCAGGGACGGCTCGCACAATGTACCGACCGCGGAGACGACGATCTTGGCGACGAAGTTTCCCTTGCTGGTGCTGACTTCCCATCGTGTGGTCGCCTCGTTCCAGCGGGCAGACTGCACATCGCAGTTGAAAAGGTGCTTGTCGAGCACCTTGAACTTCCTGGACACCGACTGAATGTACTTCTGGATCTCGGGTTGCGGCGAGAACGACCGCGTCCAGTTCGGGTTCAGGGCGAACGAGTACGAGTACAACTGTGAGGGGACGTCACACGCCGCGCCCGGATACGTGTTGTCCCGCCAGGTACCGCCGACGTCGCTGCCGCGTTCGAGCACGAGGAAGTCGGTCTTGCCTGCCTGGGTCAGCTTGATCGCCGCGCCGAGGCCGGAGAACCCGCTGCCGATGATCAGGGTGTCGACGTGGCGGACATCAGCGGTGGGCTCGTAAGTATCTGTGTCTGGGAGACTCATGCACGCCACAATAAGACGCTATTGATTTTCGGTCAATAGCTATTGACTTACGTTTAGTAGTCTTGTGTCATGGCAGTTGTGAAGCGGACCCGTCTCAGCCCCGAGCAACGGCGCGCGCAATTGATCGATCTCGGCGAAAAAATGCTCGCAGAACGACCCCTCGAGCAGATCACCGTCGAGGACATCGCGGACCAGGCCGGGGTGTCGCCCGGTCTGCTGTTCCACTACTTCGCCTCCAAGCACGACTTCCACCTCGCAATCGTCCGGCATGCGAACGACGAGATGCTTGCTTATACGGCCGCCGATCCGTCCCTCGAGAAACTCGGCGATCCGATGCGGGTCCTGCGTTCGGTGCTGTCGTCCTACATCGACTATGCCAGCGAGAATCGCACATGCTATCTGTCGCTGTCGCGCGGACCGGCGAGTGGCGACCCGGACATGCAGGCAATCTTCGAGGA
Source organism: Rhodococcus sp. NPDC049939 (assembly GCF_040656415.1). Classification (NCBI taxonomy): domain Bacteria; kingdom Bacillati; phylum Actinomycetota; class Actinomycetes; order Mycobacteriales; family Nocardiaceae; genus Rhodococcus; species Rhodococcus sp. NPDC049939. The sequence continues at coordinate 835,562 of NZ_JBFAMC010000001.1, forward strand.
GACTCGCGTGGTGATGTGCGAGCGGGTCCTCGAACAACTCAGGTTGCTTGCCATCGAGCCGACCTCCGCGGTGGTGCTCTCCGTGCGCGGATGGATCGCGTACGTCGAGGAGGTCACGATCACTTGGCTGTACAACCCGTTGCACAACCAGCGGTTGTCCCGCGACGAACTGATCGACATCGCCGCTCAGGCTCTTCCCGCGCTCGCCATTGCAGCGGCGCCTGAGATGGCGGCAACGCTGCAGTCAGCGATCGCGGGCTGAAATCGGACCAGGAACTACGAAAGCCGGGCCGGCTCACTCCCTGGAGTGGACCGGCCCGGCTTTCGCTGGAGAACCGAAATCACAAACGAAACTCAGCTGAACGCTTCATCCGTTTCATGCTCAATCGCTGAACATTCGAGCGGTTTCGCCCCTTTCGCTGAACGCTTCATCGATGATCTCTTGCTGTTCTACCGCGTGCACCTTGCTCGAGCCAGACGACGGCGCCGACATCGAACGACGAGAGATGCGTTTGATTCCGCTCAGCTTGTCGGGCAGCAGTTCGGGCAGCGCGAGACCGAAGAACGGCCACGCGCCCTGGTTGGCCGGCTCCTCCTGAACCCACTGGAACTCGACGGCATTCGGATAGAGGTCGAGTGTTGCGCGTAGGCGACGGCTTGGAATCGGGTACAACTGCTCGATGCGGACGATCGCGATGTCCTCACGGTTGTCCTTGTGCTTCCTCGCCAGCAACTCCCAGTACAGTTTTCCGCTGACAAGAAGAACGCGGCGGACCTTGGAGCGGTCGGCGATGCCGTCCTCGTACGCGGGCTCCTCGAACACCGACCGGAACTTGCCGGTGGTGAAGTCTTCGATCTCCGAGACCGCAGCCTTGTTGCGTAGCATCGATTTCGGTGTGAAGACGACCAACGGGCGATTGATGCCGTCGAGCGAGTGACGCCGCAGCAAGTGGAAGTAGCTCGCCGGCGTGGACGGCACGGCGACCGTCATCGAACTTTCCGCACACAGCTGCAAGAAGCGTTCGATGCGGCCGGACGTGTGGTCGGGACCTTGACCTTCGTGGCCGTGCGGCAGCAGCAGCACGACATCGGAAAGCTGTCCCCACTTGGCCTCACCCGATGAGATGAACTCGTCGATGATGGACTGCGCACCGTTGACGAAATCACCGAACTGTGCCTCCCACAGCACCAGCGCGTCCGGGTTGCCTACGGCGTAGCCGTATTCGAAGCCGACGGCTGCGAACTCGCTGAGCGCGGAGTCGTAGACCATGAACTTGCCGTGGTTCTCGCTACCCAGGTTCTGTAGAGGGGTGTACTCCTCGCCCGTCTTGCGGTCGATGAGCACCGAGTGACGTTGCGTGAAAGTGCCACGCCTCGAGTCCTGGCCGGACAGGCGAACCAGCTTGCCCTGGTCGACAAGCGAGCCGAAGGCGAGAAGTTCCGCAAACGCCCAGTCGATCTTGCCTTCGCGAGACATCTCCAGACGCTTCTCGATGACTGGTTTCACTCGCGGATGCACGGTGAAACCTTCGGGAAGGTTGACGAACGCGTCGCCGATCCGCTCGAGAACCGAGATGTCGACGGACGTCTTCAGCTTGGTCGGCAGCGGCTGATCCAATTCGACCGATTCGCTCGGCCCGGGTGTGTACTTCTCGAGTTCGCGGACCTCGTTGAATACCCGTTCGAGCTGGCCCTGGTAGTCGCGTAGGGCGTCTTCGGCTTCCTTCAGCGAGATGTCGCCGCGGCCGATCAGGGATTCGGTGTAGCTCTTGCGGACGCTGCGCTTGGTGTCGATGACGTCATACATGGCCGGTTGCGTCATCGAGGGGTCGTCGCCCTCGTTGTGACCGCGACGGCGGTAGCAGATCATGTCGATGACGACGTCCTTGTGGAACTTCTCTCGGAAATCGACGGCCAGCTGGGCGACCCAGACGCAGGCCTCGGGGTCGTCGCCGTTGACGTGGAAGATCGGCGCGCCGATCATCTTCGCGACGTCGGTGCAGTACTCGGAAGACCGGGAGTGTTCCGGGGCGGTGGTGAAACCGACCTGATTGTTGACCACGATGTGCACAGTGCCACCGGTCCGGTAGCCGCGCAGCAGTGCCAGGTTCAACGTCTCGGCGACCACACCTTGACCGGCGAACGCGGCGTCGCCGTGCAGCATCAGCGGCAGGACGGTGAAGCCGTCCTCGCCCTTGTCGAGGATGTCCTGCTTGGCGCGGACCAGACCCTCGAGAACCGGGTCTACCGCCTCCAGGTGTGAGGGATTGGCCGTGAGGGAGACGGTTATGTCGTTGTCACCGAACATCTGGATGTAGGTGCCCTCGGCGCCGAGGTGGTACTTCACGTCGCCGGAGCCGTGAGCGGCCGCCGGGTTCATGTTGCCCTCGAATTCCGTGAAGATCTTGGAGTAGGGCTTGCCGACGATATTCGCCAGGACGTTCAGGCGACCACGGTGCGGCATACCGATGACGACCTCGTCGAGCGCGTGCTCGGCGGCTTGGTCGATGACAGCGTCCATCATCGGGATGACGGACTCGGCGCCCTCGAGCGAGAATCGCTTCTGGCCGACGTATTTGGTCTGGAGGAACGTCTCGAAGGCCTCTGCGGCGTTGAGCTTGCTCAGGATGTACTTCTGTTGGGCGACCGTGGGCTTGACGTGATGCGCCTCTACTCGGGCCTGTAGCCACTGCTGTTGTTCCGGCTCGAGGATGTGCGTGTACTCGACACCGATGTGGCGGCAATACGCGTCACGAAGCACGCTGAGGACGTCGCGCAGCTTCATCTTCGACTTGCCGTGGAAGCCGCCGACTTTGAACTCGCGATCGAGGTCCCAGAGGGTCAGGTCGTGTGTGGTGACGTCGAGGTCCGGATGGCTGCGGAACTTGTCCTTGACGAACTGGAGCGGATCCGTGTCGGCCATCAGGTGACCGCGGTTGCGGTATGCGGCGATCAACTCGAGAACACGAGTGCTCTTGTCGATGGCGCCTTCCGGCACGTCCTTCCGCCAGCGGACCGGTTCGTACGGGATGTGCAGCGAGTGGAAGATCTCGTCGTAGAATTCGTCGCTGATCAGCAGGTTGTGGATGGTCCGAAGGAAATCGCCCGATTCGGCACCTTGAATGATCCGGTGATCGTACGTCGAAGTGAGAGTCATGAGCTTGCCGACGCCCATTTCGGCGATGCGCTCGTCGCTCGCGCCCTGGAACTCTGCGGGGTACTCCATGGCGCCGGCGCCGATGATGGCGCCCTGGCCGTTCATGAGGCGCGGCACCGAGTGCACTGTGCCGATCCCACCGGGATTGGTCAGCGAGATGGTGACACCCGAGAAGTCCTCGGCCGTGAGCTTGCCGTCACGTGCACGCCGAACGATGTCCTCGTAGGCGCTGTAGAACTGCGTGAAGTTGAGCGCTTCGGTCTTCTTGATCGCCGCGACGACGAGGGATCGGCTGCCGTCCTTGCCGGGCAGGTCTATAGCCAGGCCCAGGTTGGTGTGTGCGGGGGTGACCACGTTCGGCTTGCCGTCGACCTCGGCGAAGTGGCGGTTCATGTTCGGGAATACCTTGACGGCCTGCACGATCGCGTACCCGAGAAGGTGCGTGAACGAGATCTTGCCACCACGGGTACGGGCGAGGTGATTGTTGATGACGATCCGGTTGTCGGACATCAGCTTCGCGGGAATCGCGCGCACGCTGGTGGCGGTCGGAATCGCAAGCGATGCCGACATGTTCTTCGCAACGGCAGCAGCCGCGCCGCGGAGAACCTTCGACTCGGTGGTGGCAGGAGCCTCGGTCGCAGGAGTAGAGGCCTTCGCTTCCTTGGTTGGCTTCGGGGGCGCGACGCTCTTCGGAGCAGCCTTCGGGGCTGCGGCTTTCGGAGCCGCAGTCTTAGGGGCTGCGCTCTCTGGCGCCGCGCCGTTGGCCTGCTTGGTCTGAGGCCGGGGCGCGGTCTTCGGCGCAGCGGCCCGAGGAGCCGAGGTCGTGGCCGCGGGAGCAGCAGGCGCGGCGGCATTGGCAGTGCCGTGTCCATTGGCTGCGCCTGTATTCGAGGCAGCTTCCGGAGAGTAATCTGTCAGGAATTCGTGCCAGCTGGCATCCACGGACGACGGGTCGTCCTGGAAGCGCTGGTACATCTCGTCAACCAACCACTGGTTCTGTCCGAACTGGGATGTAGAGCTGCTGCTCACGGCAGGTATTCGCCTCGTTTCTGTTTCGGTACCCGATCAGAGCGCCTATATAACATGAGAGTAGCCCCCGCGTGTTACGCGTATTTAACCCGACGAACACGTGTTGACCGTCCCACGGCTATCGACGGGGTTACCATCGATGACGGTTCTCGCCCCGAGATTATTCCCCGGTACCGCCTTCGCCGCATCTCGCAGGACACGATAGAGGTCACCGGCGTAGGCGAGCGCGGTGTGGATCCGGTCTCGAGCAGCCGACTCTGGTCGACGACAGTGTTTACTTCCGAAAAGGTCACGGCCGCGTGGCGAGGTAACAGAGGTATTACGGTGTGGGTCCTCGGCGAGGTGGTCTGTTCCGCTCCGCTGACACGACGACGGTCTGCTTGTCCAGCATCTTCCCCGTTGTGTCGACACGTCAGATGTGGACGTACGAGTTCGCTCGTCGGGTCAGCTGATACCGGTGATGTGTTCCGGCCGAACCGGCACTCGGGTGAGCTCCAAGCCTGTGGCGTCCCTGATCGCAGCCACGATCGCAGGTATGGAAGACAATGTGGAGGCTTCCCCGGCGCCGCGCAGTCCGTACGGGGCCAGCGGGTCCGGGTTCTCCAGGATCTCGAGGCGCATCGGCGGCATGTCGACGATCGTCGGGATGAGGTAATCGTGGAATGAAGGGTTCTGGACCAGCCCGTCCTGGACGACGATCTCCTCCATAACCGCCAGCCCGAGACCTTGGGACGACCCGCCGTGGATCTGGCCCTCCAGCGCCAACCGGTTGAGCACTTTGCCGACATCCTGGACGGCCGCCATCTCGACAACCTTGATCCGTCCGAGCTCGACGTCGACATCGACGACCGCGCGGTGAACGCACAATGCATGCTGGGTGTGGGTGGCACCTTGTCCGGTGACCGGGTCCATGGCGTTGGTCGGGCGGTGGTGATACTCCCTGGTCTGCTCGATGACCCGGTCGCCGAGAACGTCTTCAAGGGTGGCAAGCGGACCCTCTGATGCGGACTCGATCTTGCCACCGACCAGGCTCAGGTCTTCGACGAGCCGGCCGAGATGGACCCGTGTCAAAGAGAAGACGGCCTCACGGATCGCTTCACAGGCTGCCTTCACCGCACCTCCGGTCATGTACGACTGGCGGGACGCAGACGTCGATCCGGCACTGCCGACCCGGTTGTCGGCTGGGTGGATGGTGACCCGGTTGACGCCCAGTTCGGTACGGACGATCTGTGCCTGCAGGGTCACCAGACCCTGGCCTACTTCGGCGGCGCTCGTGTGCACCAGTGCGGTGGCCTCGCCCCCTATCACCTGGAGTCCGACTCGGGCCGTGGAGAAGTCGTCACGGGACTCGGAGGAGCAGATGTTCTTCATGCCGACTCCGTAGCCGACACCACGTACTACGCCCTCGCCGTGTGTGGTCTGCGAGGTGCACCCTGGCAGGTTCATGATGTCGGTGGCATCGAGCGGGGCAGGCATCGGCATCGCTTCGGCTCGCGTAAGCATGTCGGCCAATGGTGTGTGCGCCTCGACCAGCTGACCGGTGGCCAATACCGAGCCCTGCTCGATCGCATTGATCCGGCGAACCTCGACTCGGCTGATCCCGCAGGCCTCGGCCACCTTGTCCATCATCGACTCGTATGCGAAGCAGGTTTGCAGGGCGCCGAAACCGCGCATCGCTCCACACGGAGGATTGTTGGTGTAGACGCCGTACGCGTTGACCTCGATGTTGGGGATCACGTACGGACCGACTGCGAGTGAGGCGGCGGTCCCGACGACGCCCAGGGTGGCCGACGTATATGCGCCACCGTCGAAGATGATCTCCGCGTCGGCGAAGAGCAACTTTCCTGCGCGTGTCGCCCCGTACTCGTAGCGCATCTGGGCCGGGTGCCTATGCACATGACCGAAGAATGACTCGTAGCGGTTGTACACCATCTTGATCGGCTTGCCCGTGTGCAGTGCCAGCATCGCCGCGTGGATCTCCATCGAGAGATCTTCGCGACCGCCGAATGCTCCGCCGACGCCGGCAAGCGTCATCCGGATCTTGTCCTGGGGCATGGCCAGACACGGACTGATCTGTTCGAGATCGTTGTGCATCCATTGGGTTGCGACGTACAGATCGATGCCGCCGTCTTCGCCCGGAATCGCAAGCCCGGACTCTGTGCCGAGAAACGCGTGGTCTTGAATTCCGGTGTTGAACTCGCCGCTGACCACGATATCTGCCGCGGCGCGGGCAGAAGCGACGTCACCGACGCGAATCGGCTGATGCCGAGCCAGTCCGCCGCGCGGCTGAACCTTCGGATAGCTCGGGTCCAGTGCTGCCCGGCGTGCATCGGTGAGCGGTTCGAGCACCTCGTAGTGGACGGTGATCTTCTCCATTGCTCGCCGCGCCGTCTCCGGGTGGTCGGCGGCTACCAGGGCGATCGGTTCACCCTGATGCCGGACCTCGTCGAATGCCAGTACGGGCTGGTCCCACGTGTGATTCACCCCATAGCACTTTCGGCCGGGGACGTCCTCATGCGTGAGGACTGCTTCCACGCCGGCGGTGGCGTAGGCCTCGCCCGTCTCTATGGACAGAATCCTCGCCCGCGGGTGTGGGCTGCGCAGGGTTGCGCCCCACAGCATTCCGTCGATCGAGAGGTCTGACGAGTATGCGAACTCGCCTTTGACCTTCAGGGTTCCGTCCGGCCGTAGCGGGCTGTCGCCGACCCGTCCCTGACCCGGCGCGACGATGTCGCTCGGCGCTCGCAGTGGTGTGGTCACAATGGTCCCGCCTTCTGTGAGGCGGCGAGCGACTCCGCCTTCCGCAAGGCAGTGAGCCGCACCGCGTCGAGAATCTTTTCATAGCCCGTACAGCGGCACAGGTTGCCTGCGAGTGCCTCTCGAATCTGCGCATCGGATGGGTTCGGCACTCGCTCGATCAGGTCATGTGCCTGCACTACCAGGCCCGGCGTGCAGAACCCGCACTGGATGGCTCCACATTCGACGAACGCCTCCTGTACCGGATCGAGCTGATCGCCGTCGGCAAGCCCTTCGACCGTGCGGATGCGGCGTCCATGGACCTGGCCTGCAGCCACCAGGCAGGCGCACGTGGGTATGTCGTCGAGATAGACCGTGCAGGAACCGCATTCGCCCTGTTCGCAGGCGTTCTTCGAGCCCGGGAGTCCCATTCGTTGGCGGAGGAGGTAGAGGAGGCTCTCGCCTTCCCACACATTGTCTGCTACCTGTTCCTTGCCATTGACAGTGCAAGTCACACGCATGTCTAGGCCGCCTTTCTCCTGGTCGAGTGGTCCTGCCACGCCCAGGTGAGGGTTCGTCTGGCGATGACCGCGAGAGCGTTCTTGCGGTACCCGGCTGTGCCCCGAAAGTCATCGATCGGGTTGGCCGCTTCCTTGACCAGATCTCCGAACCGGCGGGTGACGGCCTCGTCGGGCGCACCGTCCCAATCGAGTTCGGCGGCCAGGAACTCCTCTGCCGCGAGGGCCCGACAGGGGTTGGGAGCGGCCGACCCGAGCCCTGTGCCCACCCGCCGTTCCTGTGGGTACAGCGCAATCGAGAAGGAACATGTTGCCGCTACCATCGCGTTCCGGATACCAACCTTGGAGAAGTACTGCGGGCCGGAGGCCGGTGCGACGTGGAAGGCGCGGATGAGTTCATCGGGGGCGAGCGCACTGCGCTCGGCACTCGGATAGAACTCGGTGGCGGGGATCATTCGCACGCCGCGGGCAGATGATTCGACTTCGATCACTGCGCCGGTAGCAAGCAAGGGCGCGTGAGCGTCGCCGCTGTGGTCAGTCGCGCCGAGACTTCCGCCGACCGTGCCGCGGTTGCGGATCTGGCGCGAGCCGATGGTCCGGGCGGCCTGCGCGAGTGCGGGTAGTCGGTCGCCGAGTTCCGAGATCAGTCGCACGTAAGGCACTCCGGCCCCGACTCGCAGCGTTCCGTCCCCGAGTTGTTCCCATCGGGACAATTCGGTGACCGGATTGAGGTCGAGGAGTGCGGCAGGCCGATCCAGATCGAAGTTCAACCCGACCATGACGACGGTGCCGCCTTGAATGGGTACGGCGTCGGGACGGTCGGCCATGACGGCCAGCGCGTCTTCCCAGTTTTCGGGGCGAAGGAAATCCATGGTGTCCGGTGCTCTCCACTCGCGATGAGGTCCCCACCCACTACTACCCCTGCAGACGGGGTTGGGCGAGCGACCAAGCTCTGAGCGGTGATGACCCGTGCAACCCGGGTTCGTGATACCTGCAAACCCGCTGGTTCCTTTGGCGAGGCCCCGCCACGTACGGTACACGGGTGATGAAACGTGTTCTAGTTCTTGCCGCAGTAGGCGCGCTGGCTACCGCGTGCGGAAGCCCGTCGACCGAAGACTCAGCGACCTCCACAACCACAGCGACCGCCACGACCTCCTCGTCAACCAGCCCCACCTCGACACCCGCGGCGCCGACAAGGACGATGAGCCCCGAACAAGCGATGTAGTCGGAGTACGCCAGCGCACTTAGGGCGGCCGGAATCGACTTCGAGCCTGGGCGCGAACACGGCTCGGACTGGTACTACGACATGAACACCTGCGATGATTTGCGCTCTGGGGTCTTGGACGCGTACGACTTCGCAACCAGATATGGAGTCCTCGCTCAGACCGGCAACGGCCGCCAGTACACCATTATGGTTCCCATCCTGTGTCCTGATCAGCAGCCGATTCTGGACCAAGCCTTGGCCGGTGAGGTTCGGGAAACGACGTTCCGTGGCGGCAAGCGGCTCATCGGCAATGGGCTGGAGAAGACGCCGTGGAACGATTACTACCTTTCGCCTGGCACCTACCGAACAGAAGAACCCGCCTCAGATTGCTACTGGGAGCGCTCCGACGCCAACGGAAACATCATCGACAACAACTCGTCTCAGTCGCACCGTCGGTGACAGTCACCATCGCACCAACCGACGGTGGATTCACCTCTAGGGGCTGCGGCACTTGGAGATTAGTGGAGTAAGAACATTTGCTGACTCGTACAGGCGCCGGCCTCGTCGTCCTCCCCGGCCTCGTTCCGTCAGTTGATGTCGCGCTGCCGCATGAGCACCCAGCCGCCCGCAACGAAAGCAACGGTCCAGGCCAGCAGGGTAAGTGGCGCGGCAGGCCAGAGAGTCAGCCAGTCGATTTCGTTACTCGCGGCAGCGTTGGCGACCGTGCCGAGTGTGGCCGATACGGGTAGGAATCCGTTGACGGAACCGAGCCCGATCCCGCTGAGGATCGCGCGGAGGATCAACTCGCCCACCGTGAACCAGACCGCGATTGCGATACAACTGACTACCCAGGACCGAGTGAGCATCGAGATGCCACCACCGAGGAGCGCCCACAGTGCCGCGCAGATCAAGGCGGTGCCCAGCATTGCGAACAGTGTTCCGCTCAATCCGAAACTCTCGCCTCCGAACGTCAGGAGCAGGGCGACGCTGACCGCCTCCACAGCGAGGCCGTACAAGATCCCGAACCCTGCTGTGACAGCGAGCTTGGCGCCGATCACGCCGTCCCGGCCGCGCGCGGTCAGAAACGTGGTGGTCAGTGTCTTGTAACGAAACTCCGTTCCCACGTTGACCGCGCCGAAGAGGGCAGCAAACAGCACCAGAAGGAAGAGGGCGACCCCCAGCCCGTACAGGGTTGCCGCGAGGTCGACGTGGAGCGGATCGACCTCCAATGCGTTGGTGGACACGCTCATTGCCGGAAGCGTGATCGTGCTGGAGAACATTCCGACGATCAGGGGTACCAGTCCGAGTACCCACCAGAATCGCAATGTCACGACTTTGCGAAACTCCGCGGTGAGTAACGCTGTCATCGCTTTCCTCCTGGCACCGGACCGTGGTGGGGTGGTGCATAGCCGGGCGGTGGTGTGTATCCAGGCGGCGGACCATACCAGGACTGCGGTGCGTACATCTGCGGCGGGCCGTAGCCCGATGGCGCAGCTGCGCTGGCTCCCGCCACGTACTGGCCGGCGGTCATCGTGAGGAAGAGTTGCTCGAGATCGATCTCCTCACCGACCATGCCGAAGATCGCTATGCCGCTTCGATCGGCAACTGCCCGCACGACGTCCTCGCCGACACCCGCGACGGCGAGCCGACCGTCAGCGAGGGAGCGAGTATCGACGAGGCCCTCGGCGGCCAGTGCCGTCGCGAGTGCGGGCGGGTTCGAGCATGCGACCAGCAAGCGGCTCTGCTGCGATTTGCGCAGCTCGTCGAGACGTCCGGTGTAGACGATTGCGCCGCGGGTGATGATCACGACTGTGTCTACGGTCTCCTCCACTTCACGAAGGATGTGGCTCGTGATCAAGGCAGTGCCCCCGGATGCGGCGAAGCCTTGGAGGAATTCGCCCAGCCACGCGATGCCCTCCGGATCGAGTCCATTCATCGGTTCGTCGAGGACGAGGATCTGTGGATCGCCGAGAAGTGCCGTTGCCAGGGTGAGTCGCTGCCGCATGCCAAGGGAAAGTCCACCCGCCCGTCGCCGCGCCACCTCCTCGAGTCCGACGATCGACAGCACCTGTCGCACGCGCGCTTCGGGGGCACGAATCGCGGCGGCGTACACGGTCAGGTGGTCAAGAGCGGTGCGGTTGGGGTGCACGCCCTGCGTGTCGAGGACGGCTCCCACGGTCCGGGCGGGATACGCGAGTTGGTGGATCGGCAGCCCCGCGACGGTGGACGTTCCCGACGTAGGTCGGACCAGACCCAGGATCATCCGCAGCGTCGTGGTCTTGCCGGAACCGTCGGGACCGACGAGCCCTGTAACCGAGCCTCGAGGAACCGAGAACGTCAGATCGCTGACCGCCGGAACGCTCTTGAAACTCTTCGACAGCCCGCGCACCTCGATGGGTGCTGCGAAACTTTCGGAGATTGCAGTGGTCAACCCGTCCCCCTGACACAATCGAGTGGAATCGGTTTCGAGACTACTGGGCCGATCCGATGAGCTTTGACCCATGACGTTCGGGACATGGCCCGCTGGGCACACTGACGCCATTCGATTGGGGATTCAGATGAGCAAGCATCACCACCACCGTCATCACGGCCGAGACGTCCTCGTCCCTGCCTATACCGGCCGAATGGCGATCGAACCGTTCCCTGCGTTGCGCTTGCCGGAACGGGCGGCCAATCCGGAGGCGGCCTACCGCTTCATCCACGACGAGTTGATGCTCGACGGCAGTTCCCGTCTGAATCTGGCCACGTTCGTCACCACCTGGATGGACCCAGAGGCCGACAAGTTGATGGCCGAGACATTCGACAAGAACATGATCGACAAGGACGAGTATCCGGCAACTGCGGCGATCGAGTCGCGGTGCGTGTCGATGGTGGCAGACCTCTTCCACGCGCCCGATCTGTCGCCCACGGACCCGGCCAGTGCCACTGGTGTGTCCACGATCGGCTCCAGTGAAGCCGTCATGCTCGGTGGGCTGGCGCTCAAATGGCGGTGGAGAGCGCGGCGTGAAGAGGCGGGAAAGGACACGGCACGACCGAATCTCGTGCTCGGTAGCAACGTGCAGGTGGTGTGGGAGAAGTTTTGCCGTTACTTCGACGTCGAACCCAAGTACCTGCCGATGGAAAGGGGTCGATATGTCATCACCCCGGAACAGGTCCGCGACGCGGTCGACGAGAACACGATCGGAGTAGTCGCGATCGTCGGCACTACCTATACCGGTGAACTCGAACCGGTTGCCGAAATCGCCGACACACTCGACGAACTCGCCGCGTCAGGTGGCCCTGACGTCCCGATCCATGTCGACGCGGCCAGCGGGGGATTCGTTGTTCCGTTCTTGTACCCGGATCTGCTGTGGGACTTCCGGGTACCCCGGGTGGTTTCCATCAATGTCAGTGGGCACAAGTATGGGTTGACGTACCCGGGTATCGGGTTCGTGGTGTGGCGCGGTAGAGAGCATCTGCCTGAAGGGCTCGTATTCCGGGTCAACTACCTGGGCGGCGACATGCCGACGTTCACCCTGAATTTCTCCCGCCCTGGAAATCAGGTGGTGGGGCAGTACTACAACTTCCTACGTCTCGGTCGCGCAGGCTACCGGGCGATCATGGAGACCCTCCGTGACACAGCGGTCCAAGTAAGTGAGCGGATCGCCGAACTCGAGCACTTTGCCTTGGTCACCGATGGCTGCGATATTCCGGTAGTAACTTTCGAGCTCGTGGGAGACCCCGGATTCACGGTCTTCGACTTGTCACACGAGCTGCGGGCGAGGGGGTGGCAGGTACCCGCATACACGATGCCCGCCGATGCGGAGGACGTGGCGGTGCTGCGCATTGTCGTTCGTGAGGGCTTCAGTGCCCACCTCGGAACGTTGGTGTGCGACGACATCGAAGCGGCCTGTGCCGACTTGCGCGGGAAGAACGGCGGGCACTCGGAGCATCACTTCTGCCACTGAGTGTGCGTTCGATCGTTGCGCTCCGTACCCAGCCAAGCGTTCCGGCGTCACCGCGGTGGCAACTGTGTCGATGCCGGCTCTGCCTTCGAGAACGTCAGAGTCCCGTCGTCGACCGGGGTGTCTCGCAGTACGACGACGTCCTTGTAGTAGTCCATCTGCAGGTTCCACGGATCCTCGGTGCCTGCCTGCGGCCACAGGCCCTGGGATCGCTGGATGTACCCGGCAGCGAAGTCGAGCAGCGGCCGCGTCTCCATGTCGGGCCGGTCGTTCTCGGCGACCGCGACCGTGGCGCCGCGAAGATCCATCTCGGTAAGCAACCGGCTCAGGAAGCCCGCCACCAAGTCGACCTTGAGCGTCCACGGGGCGTTGACATAGCCGACGGCGAAGGAGAAGTTCGGGACGTCGGAGAGCATCGTTCCCTTGAACGCGAACCGTTTGGTGATGTCCAAGGGTTCGCCGTCGATGCTCAGTTCGACGCCGCCGAGCGCGAGCAGATCGAGCCCGGTCGCGGTGATGATGATGTCGGCGTCGAGGTGCCTGCCGGAACTGAGCGCGATGCCGGTCTCGGTGAACGTCTCGATCGTGTCGGTGACGACCGATGCTTTCCCCTTGCGGATCGTCTTGAACAGGTCGCCGCCCGGCACGACACACAGGCGTTGATCCCATGGGGCGTACCTGGGGTTGAAGTGGGTGTCGACGTCGAAGCCGGCCGGCAGCATTCGCTTGTTGAGCCTTCGGATGACAGCCCGCGCCTGCCGAGGGAAGCGTCGGCACAGCTTGTAGACCCAGACGTTCTGCGCGATGTTCTTCTTACGGGTGAGCCGGTACCCGCGTTCGGCGCCGAGGACGCGACGGAACACGTCATAGAGTGCATCCTCCGCCGGCAGCGGAATGATGTACGTGGGCGAACGCTGGAGCATCGTGACGTGCTCGGTTGCGTCGGCCATCGCCGGGATCAGCGTGACGGCGGTCGACCCGGAACCGATGACGACGACTCTCTTACCGGCGTAGTCCAGGTCCTCGGGCCAGTGCTGGGGATGCACGATCTGTCCGGCGAACCGTTCCGCGCCAGGGAACTCGGGGGTGTAGCCCTTGTCGTAGTTGTAGTAGCCGGCGGCGCAGAAGAACCAATTCGCCGTGAACGTCACGGTCTCGTCGCCGTCGCCGACGCGAGCGGTGATAGTCCAGCGCGCGTCCGCCGGTGACCAATCGGCGCGGATCACCTTGTGGTGGTAGCGAATACACTCTTCGATGTCGTACTCGCGTGCGGTCTCGCGGATGTAGCCGAGGATGTCGGCGGCAGGCGCGAGGGCCTTACGGCCCTTCCACGGCTTGAAGTCGTACCCGTAGGTCTGCACGTCGGAGTCGGAGCGGATTCCCGGGTACCGGAACAGGTCCCAGGTGCCGCCGGAGACCGCACGGGACTCGAGGATCATCAACGTCCGCTCGGGGTGTTCCCGGCGCAGTCGTGCCGCGACCCCGATCCCGGACAGCCCGGCCCCGACGATGAGGACGTCGACGTGCGTGGCTTCGACCGCACGGGACCCGTTTGATCGTTCGGGGTGTTCGGGGCTCATCGAATCCTCCGGTGCGTTTGCTGGTAAACCTCGTCTGTCCTGCACGATAGCCCGATCGACCGATTCCGCGGGACCGACCCGAGCAGATTCTCGCGACCAAGTGCCTCTTGCGTCCAATGATGATTCCTATTGTCGTCGCTCGTGGTGGTCGGCAGGGTTCTGTCGATGAAAGGTGTTGGCTCGGACCTGCACGATGTACCGCAATTCTCGAGGAATCGAACATCGCGTGAACACTCGAGGACACGCCGGAAGCAAAGCTGTACGGCCATCCGAATTGTGTTGTGATCCTCTCGTGCCCGAAAACAAAAACATGGCTGGCGTGAGCAGGCGCGGCATGTTGCGCGGCTCGATGGTTCTTGCAGGCGTTGGACTTGCCACCGCGACCGCGGGGCGGGTCTCAGCGCAGGCTGTGACACCGGGATTCGTCCACGGTGTCGCGTCCGGTGATCCCCTCCCTGACCGGGTGATCATCTGGACCCGGATCACCCCCTCCGCCGACGCGCTACCAGGTTCTGGTGTGGGGCAGAGAATTTCGGTGTCCTGGCAGGTCGCGGCCGACCCGGACTTCACGAACGTCGTGCGCGGCGGCACCGCGAACACCGGTCCCGACACCGACCACACCGTGAAGGTCGACGTCACCGGATTGCGCCCCGACACCGGGTACTTCTACCGGTTCGCCGCGCTCGGCCAGACGTCCGCGACCGGGCGCACCCGCACCGCGCCCGCGACCGACGCCGATCTCAGCCGGCTGCGGTTCGGTGTCGTCTCGTGCTCCAACTGGGAGGCCGGCTACTTCGCGTCGTATCGCCATCTCGCCGAGCGCGACGACCTCGACGCGATCGTGCATCTCGGCGACTACCTCTACGAGTACGGTCACGGTGTGTACGGCGGCCCAAACGGCCCTGTCCGACTGCACGATCCGGCACACGAGATCGTCTCGCTCGCCGACTACCGGATCCGGCACGCGCAATACAAGACCGACCCCGACCTGATGGCGCTGCACGCCCGCGTGCCGTTCATCGCCACATGGGACGACCATGAGAGCGCCGACAACGCGTACATGGGTGGGGCCGACAACCACGATCCTGCCGCGGAGGGGGAGTGGGGTGCGCGTAAAGCCGCGTCGATGCAGGCATACTTCGAGTGGATGCCGGTCCGGGTCGACGGTACGGGCGGCGACGCCGCTCTCTACCGGCGCTTTCAGTTCGGCGATCTCGCCGAACTGTCCATGCTCGACCTGCGCAGCTACCGCGACGTGCAAGCCTCCGCAGGCGCCGGGTGGCGCAATACCGACTCTCCGGACCGAACCATTACCGGTCGTGAGCAGATGGACTGGCTGACCAGCGGTATCGTCACCTCGTCGGCGCAGTGGAAGCTCGTCGGCAACCCGGTGATGATCGCCCCGTGGGTGTTCCCGCCGCTCGACACCCGCACGATGGGGGCGATCACCGAGGCGGTCGGATTACCGGAGGCCGGCATCCCCTACAACACCGACCAGTGGGACGGCTATACCGCCGACCGTCGCAGACTCTTCGATGCGATCTCTTCGAATGGGGTCCGTAACACCGTCTTTCTCACCGGTGACATCCACACCTCCTGGGCGTGTGATCTGCCTGTGAATGCAGCGGACTACCCGGGCGCGGGCACGGTCGGCACCGAATTCATCGTCCCGTCGGTGACGTCCTCCAACATCGACGACATACTCGGCGTTCCTCCGCGCACCGCGACACTCGCCGCCGAAGAGGCGATCAAATCGACCAATCGTCATATGCGGTATGTCGAACTCGACTCCCACGGTTTCGGTGTGTTCGAGGTGAACAGGCAAGGGGCGCAAATGGACTGGTTCTATATCACTGACCCGAGGGATCCGTACGCCACGGTTCGACACGCGGCGAGCTATCGCGTCGCCGACGGCACCCAGCAGGCCCGCCCGGTTGCGACGCCTCTCGATCCCGCCGCCTACCGCCCGAGTGGCGGCTCATGAGCGCCGTCCTGACCCGGCGGACGTGTCGACAGACGATCTTCCCTCGACGGCGCGTCCGAGTCCTGATGCGATATCGGCTGCGAGGCGGCGCCGGCGTGGATCGCGTTAGTGTGGGGTGGTGACTACCTGCTCGGCTCTTTCACGAGGCTGGGGTACGAGCGCAGCACTACCGTCGCGTTTGCCGCCGCGGACAGCAACTTCGAGCTGGCCATCGCGGTCGCAACCACCATCGCCGCACCAGTGTCGTCCAAGGAGTACTGATGTCCGATCAGTCGTTCAACGAGGAACTGCGCACCCGCGATAATCGGGCTCAGCCCGAACTGTTGATGCCACAAGCGGTCCTTGCCCGCACAGCTGCGGATCTGGCCGCCAAGTACACCGGGGTGTTCTCTCCGCAAACAGTCGAGCGGTACGTATTCGAGTCCTACACCGCGCTGAGGCTGGTCGCGAAAGTGCACACCCACCTGACGACGCTGGCCGGACGGTTCGCCGCCGAGCGGCTCACCGCGCTTGCCCAATCACAGGGGGCAGTGCCGAAGACTGTGCCCGAGGTGCTGTTCGTGTGCGTCCACAACTCCGGCCGCTCCCAGATGGCCGCCGCGCTGCTCGCCCATCACGCCCCCGGGCGGGTCCACGCCCGCTCCGCCGGCTCGGCACCGATCGATGCCATCGCACCGCCCGTCATCGAAGCGATGCTCGAGCTCGGGATCGACCTCGGCTCCGAGTTCCCCAAGCCGCTCACCGACGACGTCGTCGCAGCTGCCGACGTCGTGGTGTCGATGGGCTGCGGGGAAGCGTGCCCGGTCTACCCCGGCAAGCGCTACCTGGACTGGGCAGTCGACGACCCGGATGGACAGCCGCTGGAGCACGTCCGGCGGATCCGCGACGACATCGACGCCAGGGTCGGCGAGCTGCTTCGTCAACTCGTCCTCGCCACCGACTGACCGCATTGAAAGGCACTGCATGTCCACCACACCGAAGGTGCTGTTCGTCTGCGTCCACAACGCGGGCCGCTCGCAGATGGCCGCCGGATTCCTCACCGCTTTCGCCGGGGATCGGATCGAGGTGCATTCCGCCGGCTCCGCGCCGGCAGGCCAAGTGAACCCTGCCGCGATCGAAGCGATGGCTGAGGTTGGTATAGACATCTCCGCCGAGAACCCGAAGGCCCTCACCGTCGATGCGGTACTGGCCTCCGACGTGGTGATCACCATGGGCTGCGGCGACAGCTGCCCGATCTTCCCCGGCAAGAGCTACCGCGACTGGGTCCTCGATGACCCGGCCGGCCAGGGCGTCGACGCGGTCCGTCCGATCCGCGACGAGATCAAGGCCAAGGTCGAGGCCCTGATCGTAGAGCTGACCTCGCAGCCCGCCACTTGCTGACGGGGATCACCTAGAGGCCACCGAACGCCGATTGGTCGCGGTCGGCAACGACATCCCGCCCCGGCGCAGCGACGATCATGCCTCCAGTGCGGGAAGCTCGTCCGGCCACTTGGCAGGGGCCGGACCGAAGGCTTCGCGCGCGTTGTTTATCAGACCCCTGCCGATGGCTCGGTTGCCTGCGCCGCCGATGGCTGCACCGATGCCTGCAGGCACGAGTTTGCCGAGAATCAGTGCGCTGCGGCGGGCGGCGTACCTCGTGATGAACTTTCGCACCAAGGTGTTGTTCATGCCGGCCATCGTGGAGCCGGGGACACGGTTGGTGACGGCGGTCGCCCAGTTCTTCGCCGTCACGCCTGTCGCCTTCTGGACGATCTCGATTCCCGACTCGCCAAGGGCTACCGAGAGGACGAGCGCGCGCCGCTGCTGATGGTCGGCGGCAGAGACCCCGTGCACCGACGCTACAGCGAGGGTCAGCAGAGCGGCTGCCTCGAGGAAGAACGCCGATTCCGCACCCACTGCCGCGATGGATGCGACTGTGCCGACCCCTGGAACGGCGGCGGCGGCACCGACAGCGCTGCCGCTACCCGTTACGGCGAGCAGGAACATCTTCTCCATCCGCTCCACGATCTGCGCCGGTGACTCGTCGGGATGCGAGCGGCGGACCCATTCGACGTACTTGGCTACCGCGGGGGCCTGAAGGCGGCTTCCGTTGTCGAGGACCGAGACCAATGTCCTCTCGACCAATGCCTTCTCGGCCGATCCGCCATTGCCAATCATCCCCGGCCCCCTTTTCTGTGTACTTCCGTTGTACTGGGAGCTACTGTAGGCGATCGCGCGTGGTGGCCGGTATCGACGGACAATTACGAGGGTGATCGGAGCGCAAACGCAATCACTCTCGATGTACTGGCGGAAAGCATGATCCCCGCTCGATGAGACGCACGGAAAGTACATTGCCCCGGCGGTAACGGCGGCGTGGATGGTCGATGCGGTGAAGGACTCGATCGATTGCCTGCCTGCCGAGTTCGGAGGGGCTCTGGTCGATGACCGTAAGTGGTGGGCACATCGCATCAGCCATTGGGAAGTCGCCGAATCCGATAACAGAGAGATCGTCGAGCTTCAGTTGCTGCAGTGCAGGGATGCTCACCATCGAGATTCGGGCATTCGACAGGAACAGGGCGGTGGGTGGTGTGTCGAGAGACATCAGCATCGTGAGGACCTCCCTGGCGCCGTCGCGCGTCTCCACCCCCATCACAATCAGGTCCTCGTCTTCGGGGATGCTCCGGGCGTCGAGTGCGTGCCGGTACCCCAGCAGCCGGTTGCTGGTGGTCGGAATCAGCTCGGTGTCCCCGATGAAGGCCACGCGCCGGTGCCCCAGCTTCAGGAGATGCTCGGTAGCGGCGAAGCCTCCGTCGTGATCGTCGTGCACGAAATTGTCTGCTGAAACCCCTTTCGCTGCCCGGTCGACGAAAACGGTCGGTAAGTGGCCTGCCCACCGTTTGAGATAACCGTGGTCGGACCCGATCGGGGCCAAGATCAGACCGCCGAGTCGGCGGCGCAGCAATGACTCGACAATCGGGCGTTCTTGCGCTCGGTCGTCGCCCAAGCTCGTCATGATCACCGCCATGTCCCGCTGGTGTGCGCGGGTCTCGACGGTATGCGCCAGCGCGGCGAAAAAGGGGTCGGCGATATCGGGAACGGCCAGTCCGATCGCGGTTGGACGCCCGGTGCGGAAGGTGGTAGCCATCGTGTTCGGGACGTAGTTCAGCGATTCGAGTGCTGCCACGACGCGCGCTCGCGTACCCGGATCCACGTGAGGATCGTCGTTGTAGACGCGGGAGACCGTCTTCGCGCTGACGTTCGCCAGCGCCGCAACATCTTGCATTGTGGTCATCATCGCGCTTTCGACTAGTTGGGGTCTTCCAGTTTGGGTCTTCGACCGGAGCGCAATCATGTTTGCACAGCCGGTAAGTCATTGCTGGCCAAACGATTTTGTCAGATGTGGGCCGCATACGTGGGCTACAACAGACTTGCCACCTTCGTTCAACGGCAGGTGTAGCCACCGTCGACCGGCAGACAGACACCGGAGATCATCGAGGCGGCGTCGCTCAGGAGGAAGGCGATCGGAGCAGCGATCTCGTCTTCGGTAGCCCAGCGCCCGAGGGGCATCTGCTCGAGATAAGGCTTCTCGATTTCGGGCTGCCCCCAGTAGGAGGCAGACATTTCCGTCATCACTACGGTCGGGTTGACGCTGTTGACGCGGATGTTGTATTTGCCCAGTTCCAGGGCGGAGACCCGGGTGATGTTGTCGAGTGCGGCTTTCGATGATCCATAGGAAATGTGACCGGGGAGGGCAACCAGGCCTGCCTGGCTGGAGACGTTGACGATCGCGCCACCCTTGCCCTTCTTCACCATCGAGGGCGTCGCATACTTTATGACCAGCAGCGCACCCCGAGTGTTGATGCTGATTGCCTTGTCGAAGACCTCGATATCGGTGTCCTGTGGGGTGGCGATCTCGCCGCCGAAGCCGCCGCAGTTGACCACGCCCCATAAGTCGAGCCCTGAGAGAGCGTTGCGAATGCTGTCCTCTGAGACGAGGTCGAATGGCATTGGCTGCGCTCCGGTTTCCTGCTGGAGCTTCGCGAGCGCCTCGCGGGACCGACCGGAGGCGAAAACCTGGGCACCCTGCGATACCAGCAAACGCACAGTCGCAGCCCCGATGCCCCCGCTCGCGCCTGTTACCAGGATGGACTTGCCGCTGAAGTCAGCCATCGAGATCACTTTCTGTCAGGTTCACGGGAGCGCCGACGATCGGATTCGTGGCGTTCGACCGCGACTGGATGAACTCATCATAGCGTCATGTCATCGATGTCACGAGTCTATGCAGACCTGCCATGTCATCGGTGACATCAACCATGCCATGTCATCGGTGACATTAATTTCGCTGCAGATAGTGACAAGGAGAGTTATCTAGGTCACACTAGAGATCGTCGATTTCCATGAGGTGTCACCGACAGGACCAGCGGTTATGTTTCAGCGAGCATCATGCGCCCGATTTCGAGAACGCACTGAAGGGCGCAAAGATGCTGTGGTCCCTGCCGTTAGTATGCCGCATGGCGAATACTTCTGTGAACCAACGAGTCTCGCGGCGACGGTAGGCGAACTGGCCGATCGTGCCCGCGCCATGATCGCGGGTGGGCAGCGACGACTGCTCGGCATACCTGGATCGCCCGGCGCCGGAAAGTCGACGCTGTCCGAGGTGCTGGTGGCAGCGCTGGGGAAGCAGGCCGTGCTCGTCGGGATGGACGGATTCCACCTTGCCAATGATGAATTGCTCCGACTCGGACGTATGGACCGTAAGGGTGCGCCGGACACCTTCGACGCAGACGGCTACGTTGCGCTGCTGAAGCGGTTGCGTCATCAGCAGTCTCCGGTGATACACGCCCCTGTGTTCGATCGCGTCCTAGAGGAGCCCATCGGAGGCGCAGTTCCGGTCCACAGGGATGTTCCCTTGGTCGTGACAGAGGGAAACTATCTACTGATGGGCAGCGGCGGTTGGGAAGATGTGCGCCCGGCATTGGACGAGGTCTGGTTCCTCGACGTCCCCCACCGTGTGCGGGAAGATCGGTTGATCGGGCGGCACCAGGCGTTCGGGAAGACCTTCGCCCAGGCTCGCGAATGGACCCACGAGGTGGATCTGCGCAACGCCGATCTCGTCGAAGCGATGCGTTCGCGTGCTGATGTGTTGGTCGACGTACTCGACGATCTCTCCGCCGAGGACAGCACGTGGTGAGCGGCGAATCCGCGCAGAACGGAATCACGGCCGCGACTGGAGCACACAACCAAGGAGTGCCTGTGACGAATGCTGCGCCAACGGCCACGCCGATCCTGGAAGCACGAGGGTTATCTCGCAGTTTCGGGCATGTAAGAGCACTGGACGGCGCCGATTTCGAGATATATCCCGGTGAGGTCGTCGCTCTGATCGGCGACAATGGCGCCGGCAAGTCGACGCTCGTAAAGGCGATGTCGGGAAACCTGAGCCTCGACTCGGGGGAGATACTGTTCTCAGGCTCGCCGGTGGACCTTAGAAGCCCTAGTGCGGCAAGCGAATTGGGAATCGAGACCGTATATCAGGATCTTGCGCTCGCGCCACACCTCAATGCCGCGCAGAACATGTTTCTCGGTCGTGAACTGCGTGCGCAGGGATTGCTCGGCCGCCTCGGCTTCCTCGATACCAAAACGATGCGAGTGAGGTCTCGCAAAGCTCTCGACGATCTCGGGGCGACAGTCCTTACCCTGACCGACCCGGTCGGAGTCATGTCGGGTGGCCAGCAACAGGCGATAGCGATCGCGCGCGCGGTGGCATGGGCCAAAGGGGTGGTCTTCCTCGACGAGCCCACGGCAGCCCTGGGGGTTGTGCAGACCAAGAATGTCCTCGACACGATTCGACGAATCTGCGACACAGGCGTCGCGGTGGTCTTCATCAGTCACTCCATGCCGCACGTGATAGAGGTGGCGGATCGGGTGCAGGTGCTACGTCGAGGGCGACGTGTGGCCACCTACGAAGCAGAGAACACCTCCATGGAAGAACTTGTCGGTGCGATGACCGGCGCAATCACCGGAGCCGCGTAGCCATGTCCAGTCAAACCGCGACCACTCCCACCTCGCTGCCGACGGGTGAACCGGACGCGGAATCAGCCCGTGCCGGCTGGACCCCCGGCAAACTGCTGCGGATCCCGATCATCCAGATCCTGTTGGTGCTGTTGATGATCTGTGCGGTGTTCGGTGCAATGGCACCCGACACATTCCTCGCATGGGGCAATATCCGGCTGATCATCCAGAACGTGTCGATTCTGGCGATCCTCGGTATCGGTATGACCTTCGTGATCGTGACGGCGGGTATCGACCTGTCGATCGGATCTGTCCTGGTCTTCTCCGGCGTCGTGGCCGCCAAGGCAATGCAAGCGACTGGCGGGGCAGGCTGGGGCACGGCCATCGTCGGGATCATCGTCTCGATCCTCGCCGGTATGGCGTGGGGTGCACTCAACGGGTTTCTGGTTGCCAAGGCAAAGGTTCCACCGCTGATCGTGACGCTCGGAACCCTGGGCGGCGCACTCGGTCTGGCGCAGGTGATTACCGGTGGCGTCGACATTCGTGACGTTCCGCCTGTTCTCGTCGACACCATTGGCTACGGAAACCTACCCGCCACCTCCATTCCGGTCATCTCGGTGATTGCCCTCGTATTCATCATCTCGTTCTCGATCATCCTGCACCGCACGAAGTTCGGCCTCTACACCTACGCAATAGGGTCGAATGAGGAATCTGCAAGGCGTGTCGGCGTCAAGGTGGACAGGCATCTGATCAAGGTCTACGCACTGTCGGGCACCCTTGCCGGCATAGCCGGCATCCTGTCGCTGGCTCAGTACAGCACCACCGCAATTGCCGGCCAGTCCGAGACGAACCTGAACGTGATCGCCGCCGTCGTGCTCGGTGGCACCAGCCTCTTCGGCGGCATAGGCACGATCTTCGGGACGATGGTGGGGCTCTTCATTCCCGCAGTTCTGCAGAACGGATTCGTGATCATCGGTGTCCAGCCGTTCTGGCAGCAAGTCGCCGTCGGTGCGGTTCTGATCGCTGCGGTCTACATAGACCAACGTCGCCGTTCCGCCGCTTCCCGCGGTCGATCGGAGTCGTCGAAGCTCTCTTCCCTGCGCAAACTATGGTCTCGCGGTCCGTAGTGAACCCCGGCATGTGCACGGATGCACCAACTCTCACCAACATCCGAACAGGAGTGTGTCAACAATGACGAAGAAGTCACGCAGGGTCGCTACGATATTCGCTCTCGGTGCCGCGGGCGCGCTGGTGTTGTCGGCGTGCTCCGGCGCAGGGGGAAGCGGCACCAAGGAGGTAGCCTTCGTCCAGGGTGTGGCCGGCGACGAGTTCTACATCAGCATGCAGTGCGCCATCGAACAAGAGGCCGCGGCTCAAGGGGTCAGCGTCAACACTCAGGGTCCTACCCAGTTCGACCCCTCACTGCAGAAGACAGTGCTCGACTCAGTGGTTGCTTCCCGTCCTGACGCAATTCTCATCGCGCCCACCGATTCCGCGGCTATGCAGGCACCCCTCGACGCGGCGGCAAGGCAAGGTATCGAGATCGTGCTCGTCGACGCTACTGTCGACGATCCGTCCTTCGCTGTGTCCCAGGTCGCGTCGGACAACATAGGTGGTGGCGCCGAGGCATTCGACGCGATCAAGCAGATGAACCCGGACGGCGGAAAGGTTCTCGTGATGAGTGTCGACCCAGGTATTTCCACCACCGACGCGCGAGCGGCGGGCTTCGAGCAAGCGGTCGCGCAGGACCCGGCGTTCGAATTTCTCGGCGTGCAGTACAGCCACAACGATCCGGCCGAGGCAGCCAGGCTGATCACCGCGGCACTGTCACGGGATCCCGACATCGTCGGTGTTTTTGCTACCAATCTCTTCGCCTCTGAGGGCACCGCTACCGGTATCCGCCAGGCCAACATGCAGGATCAGGTCAAACTCGTTGGCTTCGATGCAGGTCCGGCGCAGGTCAACCAACTGCGGGATGGCACGGTGCAAGCACTCATCGCCCAGGAACCCGCCGTAATCGGCAAGGACGGTTTCGATCAGGCCATGAACGCACTCGACGGTAATCCGGTTACCCGAGACATCCAGACCGGTTTCCAGGTGATCACCGCAGACAACCTCGACACCGACGGCGCGCAGTGGGTGTACAGGTCCGCGTGCTGACCCGGTAGCGATCGTTGTGGTGTCGGAATCGCGCATTCCGGTGCCGGGAATTTCCACCACCGCGATCGTTGGCCCCAGGTCCTGATCGCGCTGAAAAGGTCTGATTACGCTCCGTGACCTGCGGGTACCGCCTCGGCCGGCTTCGGTGGGGGCGGTGGGGTGCCATCTCCGAACGGTCGGCCGCCGAGTTGCTCGCGTCCGTGCGGTTCCCGCCAACCGGACAGGTCGGGCCCCTTCGGCACGATGCGGGTTGGATTGATGTCGGTGTGCACCATGTAGTAGTGCTGCTTGATCTGAGTGAAGTCGATCGTGTCGCCGAACCCGGGTGTCTGGAAGAGGTCGCGGGCATATGCCCACAGGGCGGGCATCTGGTCGAGTTTGTTCCGATTGCACTTGAAATGGTTGTGATAGACGGCGTCGAAACGAGCCAGTGTGGTGAACAGGCGCACGTCCGCTTCGGTGATCGTGTCACCGACGAGGAACCGGCGATCGGTGAGCCGATCTTCGAGCCAGTCCAGTCGCGAGAACAGCTTGTCGTAGGCGGACTCGTACGCTTCCTGTGATCCGGCGAACCCGCACCGGTAGACACCGTTGTTCACGTCGTGGTAGACGAGGTCGGCTACCTCGTCGATCTCGTCCCTCAGGTTGTCGGGGTAGAGGTCGGGGGCGCCGTCGCGGTGGTATCGCGTCCACTCCGACGACAGGTCGAGTGTGATCTGCGGATAGTCGTTGGTGACCACCTGTCCGGACGGCACGTCGACGATTGCGGGCACCGTGATACCGCGCGGGTAGTCGGGGAACCGTGCGAAATAGGCGTCCTGCAGGCGGGGGATTTTCAGAACCGGATCGACTCCACCGGGATCGAGATCGAAAGTCCAGCTGCGCTTGTCGTGTGTGGGCCCGCACAGGCCCAGCGACAGCGCGTCCTCGAGTCCGAGGAGACGCCGGACGATGACGGCTCGGTTCGCCCAGGGGCAAGCGCGGGCCGCGACGAGGCGGTAGCGACCCGCTTCAGTGGGGTACCCGTCACGCCCGTCTGCGGTTATTCGGGTGCCGATGTAGCGTGTGTCCCGGTTGAATTCGCCGGGCTCGACGTAGGAGCTCGTATTGCCGTCAGGGTCATCCGCGCGTTCTGTCATGGTGTGCTGTCCCGCCTGTCGGTGTTGTGTCAGAGTGTACTTCGCAATATCGAGAGCGAGATGGATGTTCCCAGCTCGCGGTATCCCGTGCGCGTCGCCAACCCTCGGGACGCGAGATTGTTGCGGTGTGAACACCATTGGGCGACCAGGCCACTGTCCAGTGCGTCGTCGGTAGCGATTCCGGCGGCAAGAGTGCCGAGGCCGCGGCGGCGTAGAGCCGGCGCCGTGAGCACACCGACATCGGCGAGCAGGCCTTGGAATTCGACGTATCCCGCCGTGCAGAGCGTGTGTTGTGCCTCGTCGAGCACGGTGAACCAGTGCCCGAGTTCACTGACGCGTGCCTCGGCTACGTCGTCGGGTGGGCACATGCTCTCGAGGCGGCGCACGTGGTCGAGGTCGCGCGCGACGAGCGGGCGGAGCGCACTCTCCGTGTCCTGATACTCCGTCGTGAACGCGAGGACGAATGGGCCGGAGCAACGGCCGGCGTGGTCTTGGGTGAGAGCGAGCAAAGTGGCGGGCTCCATCAGCGCGTCGGGCGGATATTCGTTCGCGCGCTCGACGACCCACCCAGGTCCGACGAGTGCAGATACAGAGCCGATCTGAACGAATCGGAGGGTACCCGCGTCGTCGTCGACGCGGGTGGCGACGTGGTCGGGGTCAGTCATCGCGTCGTCGCGCAACCCCAACTCCCGCGACCACGCGAGTCGGACGATGTCGAGGTGATGGGTGTCCACCCGCCTACGGTAGCCGCTTGTCCCCTTTCCACCCGAGCTGTATGGTCCACACGGAGTATTCGATACGAACTATTTGTGGAGGTGGTCACCGTGGTTCTCACTCCGCTCGGCGTCACCATCCTCGGCCTACTGTGTGAACGCACGATGCACCCGTACGAGATGTATCAACTTGCGACTCTCCGGCGCGGACGTGTGGTGAAGATCCGGCCAGGCTCGCTCTACCACACCGTGAACAGGCTCGAGGGCGAAGGGCTTGTGCGCGCCACCGGCACCGATCGGACGGGGAATCGGCCCGAGCGCACCATGTACGAGATCACGGACACAGGCCGGAAGGCGCTGGTGGACCGTGTCAGCGAGATGATTGCCAATCTGGGGAGCGAGTTCCCACAGTTCCCTCTGGCATTGGCGGAGGCTCACAATGTCGATGCCGCCACCGTGGTGGGACTGCTACGTGACCGCCTCGGTCATCTCGAGAAGGCGATCGATGATCTCGAGACCGCCACCGCGCAAGCCTATTCCATCGAGACCCCCAGGATCTTCGTCCTTGGCGACGAGTACCTCCTCACCCTTACCCGCGCCGAACACAAGTGGCTCAGCACATTGGTAGCGGAAATAGAATGTGGTGACTTGCCTTGGCTCACAGAGGAACTCCTTGATCAACTGGCAAAGTCGCGTCGGTCACAATCCGGTTTGGGCAAGGATTGATGATGGATACCGCCCGCACTGCACCGAACGCCTCCCCACTCGAGCGCCGAAATCCGTGGCCGGCCCTGTGGGCTCTGGTCATCGGATTCTTCATGATCCTCGTCGACAGCACGATCGTGGCGGTGGCAAACCCCGCGATCATGGACGCTCTGCAGACCGACATCAACAACGTCGTCTGGGTCACCAGCGCCTACCTGCTGGCGTATGCGGTTCCGCTTCTGGTGTCAGGTCGCCTCGGAGATAGATTCGGCCCGAAGAACATCTACATGATCGGGCTCGTGCTGTTCACGGCGGCGTCGTTGTGGTGCGGACTGTCGGGCACGATCACAACGCTCATCGTGGCCCGGGTGTTCCAGGGACTGGGCGCGGCGCTCATGACGCCGCAGACGATGGCCGTCATCACCCGTACGTTCCCGCCCGATCGTCGCGGCACGGCGATGGGTCTGTGGGGTGCGGTCGCGGGCGTGGCCACATTGGTGGGACCGCTCGCCGGCGGGGTACTCGTCGACTACCTCGGCTGGGAATGGATCTTCTTCGTCAACGTACCGATCGGTGTGGTTGCGTTCGTGCTGGCGTGGCGCCTGGTTCCGTCGCTGGAGACCCACCGGCACAAGTTCGACATCCCTGGTGTCGTCCTCAGCGCGCTCGGCATGTTCTTTCTCGTGTTCGGAATCCAGGAAGGCAATTCCTACGACTGGTCAGCGATCGTATGGGGGTCGATCGGTGCAGGACTGCTCCTGCTCGGGGCATTCGTCTGGCACCAGTCACTGAACAGAAGTGAGCCGTTGCTCCCGCTGGTTCTGTTCAAGGATCGAAATTTCTGCCTTGCCAACGTGGCCATCACCGCGATGGGTTTCGCGATTACCTCGATGGTGCTGCCCCTGATGTTCTACACCCAGGCAGTACGCGGACTGTCACCGACGACCTCGGCGTTGCTGCTGGTGCCGATGGCGGTGCTGACAGGGGTGCTCGCCCCGTTCGTCGGCAGGCTGGTGGACCGGACCCACCCGCGGTACATCGCAGGCGCGGGATTCCTGCTGTTCGCCGTCGCGCTGGGATGGCTGGCTACGGTCATGTCGCCGGATGTCGAGATCTGGAAACTGTTGCTGCCCATCGGGCTGATCGGGCTGGCCAACGCCTGCATCTGGTCGCCAATTGCCGCGACGGCCACGCACAATCTGCCGGCTCAGAAGGCGGGCGCCGGTGCAGGCGTCTACAACACGGCACGTCAGATCGGTGCGGTGCTCGGTAGTGCTGCGACCGGTGCCCTGATCACCGCTCGACTGAATGCCCATGGGTTGAGCAGTGGAAGCCAGGAGTCGGGTGTGCGCGAACTACCCGCGTTCGTAAAGGAGCCGTTCAGCATCGCCATGTCACAGTCGGTGTGGTTGCCTGCGGCAGTCCTGCTGGTCGGGTTCGCCGCCTCGGCGTGTTTCGCCCGACCCAGGCGACAGTTGCGGCACGAGGTCAGTTCGGTTGCCTCAACCAGTCGGGAAACATCACTGCCGGGTTGAGATAGTCGTCAGGATCGAGGGCGCGCTTGATCGCCCACATTGCGCTGATGTCCGCGTGGCTGCGCGCGAAGTCGAGATAGTTCCGCTTGTGGGCCCCGACGCCGTGTTCGGAGGCGATCACACCTCCGTGATCGCGGATCAGTTCCGTCACCGGGCGGTACAGAACGGACTCGTCGAGGCAGCGAAGCACGTTGAGGTGTACGTTCCCATCGGCGATGTGGCCGAACAGCACCGGGATCGCGCCTTCTGCTCGGTCTGCCACCAGTGCGACGACCTCGTCGACAAACGCGGCGATGGCGTCGAGGGGGAGCGCGGCGTCGAACTTGACAGGGGCACCGAACAATTGGACCACCTCGGCGAAGGCGTCGCGCGCCGCCCACACTCGGGCCCGGCCCGCAGGATCCATCCCGACGGCGGGTTCGTCGTCAGGATCGCACCGTTGCAGGGCCTCGGCCAACTCCTCCGTGCAATCGCATGAGCCCTCCATCTCCACCAGCAGATACCACGGCAGTTCGGCGGGAACCGCGAATCCCAGCCGGGAGGAGGCCAATTCGAGGCCGCGGCCATCCAGCAGTTCCACCGCGTCTACGCCGTCGAGGCGTCGTAGCACCCGAACGGCTTCGATGAGCCGCGACAGGTCCGCGAAGCCTGCGAGAGCGGCCACGCAATGTCCCGGGGCTCGGTGGAGCGCGAGGTCGACAGCGGTGATCACGCCTAGTGTGCCTTCGCTGCCCGTCCATAGCGCAGACATGTCGTATCCGCAGTTCTCGGCACCCACCCGCCTCCGGCGTCTGACGATCGTGCCGTCGGGAAGTACCACTTCGAGACCTAGCACCTGGGCGGCCATGTGCCCGTACCGCACGGTGTGGAGACCGCCCGCGTCTGTCGCCACCATCCCCCCGATCGTCGCGGAGTCCCGCGAGGCGATGTCGACGCCGAACCGTAGACCGGCCGGGGTCACGGTTCGCTGGAGCGTGGCCAGGGTGACGCCGGCACCGACGCTGATCCGAAGCTCGTCGCCGTCGACGTCGCCAACTGAGGTCAGCCTTTCGGTGGACAGCAATACGTCGTCGTGTTCCGGAACGGTCCCCGCCTCGAGGCCGGTTCGGCCACCCTGCACAGTGACCTTGGCTCCTGCCCGACGGCAGATGCTCAGGACCGCCGAGACTTCTGCGGCATCGGCAGGCCGGACGAGTGCGCTTGCCCACCCGTGGTAGCGAGTGGTGTGGTCGGTGGCGCGGGCGGCCAGCACGTCGGGGTCCGAGTTCACGAACCGTTCTCCGACGGCGTCGGCTAGCGCCGATCGCAGCGGGTCCACACTTCGATCGTAGGCGCGAACGGTGTGGCACTCTGGCGACATGACAGAGCCTGCCGCCACACATCCCACCCGACTCGACCGTGTACGCACCGACGCCGGCGCCGAAATCGCGATACTCACTTTCGCCCATGGTCAGCTGAATCTCTTCGACCAGTCGATGTTCGATGCCCTGCGGACGGATGTCGCCACTCTTGCCGAGAATCCGCCGCGGGCGGTGCTGTTGCGCGCCGAGGGAAAAGTGGTATCGGCTGGAGTTGACGTGAACCTCTTCAACGGTTTGGCCGCGGAGTCGGCGGCCAGCCTATGGCAGGAGTTGTTTGCTTCGATCTGCCACCGTCTCGAGCAGTTGCCGTGTCCCGTCGTGTACGCAGCGCATGGCTTGACGCTGACCGCAGCCTTCGAGATCGCACTCGCCTGCGACATCATCCTTGCCGCTCCGCAGGCGAAGTTCGGTCTCGTCGAGAACGTCGTCGGACTCACACCATCGATGGGTGGGCCGCAGCGCCTGGCCGAGCGCGCGGGATCCGGTCGTGCCCGTGAGTTGGTCATGACCGGCGATCTATACGATGCCGCGACTCTGCAGAGTTGGGGTGTGGTCAACGCTGTCCATGAGGACGTCGACTCTGCGGCACGCGCACTCACAGCACGGCTCGCAGACGGACCGACCCGCGCGCACGATGCCACGAAGCAGATCATTTCCGCGTGGCGGTCGGGTGGAGTCGCTCACGCCGATTCGATCACTCCCGATGTGTCGGCTGCGTTGTTTGCGACCGACGACCTTCGTGGTGCGGTACGCAGTTTCCTCGACGTCGGACCGGGCAAGGCGACCTACCAGGGACGCTAGGGGTCTTCCGCACCCTGCCCTATATTGTGATCTGCGTCTCATATAGTTGTGGCACCGTTCCGGTCGCTCAGCAGTGTCATCAGCGGAGGTGCAGATGCTGTCGTCTCTCGTCGAGTACCCGTGCCATGGTGCTTTCTTCCGTGACGACAGGGTGGTCCGTGCTCGGGATGGCATCCTCCGGTACGGCGGGCTCAACCCCTCGCTCACAGAACTGCTCGATGTTGCCGTGCATCGCTATGCAGGCCGGGTCGCCGTTGAGGAGGACGACGGTCGATCGCTGACGTTCTCGCAACTGTGGGCGGCGGCGGCGCGGATAGCAGGCGGACTGAAGGAGAGGGGCGTCGAGATCGGCGACCGTGTCGCCGTCCGCCAGTCCATGGGGCTGGGCTGGGTCGAGGCTTTCATCGGTGTACTACTGGCCGGCGGTGTACCTGTCGGTATCAGTCCGGCGCTCGACGACGCTCAGAGCGAATGGGTGATTGCCGACAGTGGATCGGTGCTGATCCTCGACGGTGAAATGCCGGACGGTGTCTCGTACATCGACGACGGTGCCGGCCCGGAGGAGTTGGTGCTGCTGTCGTACGCGCCCGACGCATCGGGCTCTCTGAGGGGCGTAGAGCTGAGCAACGAGAATCTCCTGTCGACCATCGAATCCGTGGTTCATGCGCGCGGTTTCAGCGACGAGGGGTTGCGAAACCTGCTGGTCGATCCTGAACTGCACACGGTCGGATCGCTTGTCGAACTACTGTCGACGCTGGTAGTCGGTGGAACGGCCCTGCTGACTGCGAGCCGAGATGTGGTCACCTGGCGGGGGACCGGAGCGGATGTGCTCACCGCGGCACCCACGGTTCTGGTACAGGCCGCGGAGAACTCCAAGGCGGTGAACTTCGTTCGCCGAACGTTGCGCTGGATCGACTACAGAGGTGTCGGCCTGTCCGCTGACCAGGCGCGGTTACTGCATCGGACCTTCCCGGATGCGAAACACTTCCTTTGCTGGGGCATGACCGAGACCTGTGGCGCGGGCTTGGCGTTGCCCGACGAGTGTGCTGTCACACACGCGGGAAGTGTCGGCATCGCCTTCGGCGGTATGGAAGTGGCGTTGTTCGGCCCTGACGCTGCCCGCGGATACGGTGAATTGCTATGTCGTGGACCGGGAGTGATGCGTGGATACTGGAACAGACCGGAGGTCACAGAGAAGTGTTTCACGGGTGACTGGTTCCACACCGGCGACACCGCGTGTATCGACAGCGACGGCTTCGTCCGTATCGTCTGATGGCGACGTCGCCGGCAAGGCAGTGAAAAGGCAGGTAATACCCGTGAGTTCTCCAGTCGCCGAGTTGCACATGCACATCGAGGGATCTCTCGAACCCGAGTTGATCTTCGAGATGGCCGAACGGAACTCCGTGCAGCTGCCTTACAAGGACCTCGACGATCTTCGCTCGCGGTACGCGTTCACCGACCTGCAGTCCTTTCTGGACCTCTACTTCGCCAACATGCAGGTGCTACGGACAGCCCAGGACTTCGCCGACCTCACCCGCGCATACTTCGCGAGGGCATCGTCCGCGGGGGTCGCGCACGTCGAGTTCTTCTTCAACCCGCAGGCCCATGTCAATCGGGGTGTTCCGCTGCAGGAGGTAGCCGACGGGATCATGGACGCGGTGGCGGCCAGTGAGCGGGAGTTCGGCCTGAGCAGTGCCGCTATTGCCGCGATTCTGCGTGACCGCCCGGTGCGTGAAGCGGAAGAAGTATTTTCGGAGATCATCCGATTGCGCACGCCGATCATCGGTCTGGGCCTGGACTCGGCCGAGGTCGGGTACCCGCCGTCGCTGTTCGAGGATGTGTTCGCCCGCGCGCGCTCGGAGGGGTTGCACGTCGTGGCCCACGCAGGGGAGGAGGGTCCGCCGGAGTACATTTGGCAGGCGCTCGATCTCCTCGGCGCCGAGCGTATCGACCACGGGGTCCGGGCGCTGGAGGACCCCGCCCTGGTATCCCGGTTGGTCGACGAGGAAGTGCCGTTGACGGTGTGCCCGCTGTCGAATGTGAGGCTGTGCGTTGTCGACTCTCTGTCCGATCACCCGCTGCGAAGCATGATGGAGGCGGGGTTGCTGGTGACAGTCAATTCCGATGACCCCGCGTACTTCGGCGGATACGTGGATGAGAACTTCAGCCAGCTGAGGGACCAACTCGGTCTTACAAACGAGGAGCGGGAGACGTTGGCACGCAACTCGATAAAAGCCTCGTTTGCGAGCGACGCGAGAAAGGCGGAACTCCTGCGCCGCTGACGATCGGGCTTACGGACCGCAGGCAGGCATCTTGTGAGTTGGACGCGGCCGACGACCCAGGACTGAACTGACCCGGGTCGTCGGCCGCGATCGCACTACCGATCAGAGGGCATCAGTTCCCGAGGACCTGGCGCAGGTACGCGTTGCCGAACACCCTTTCCGGGTCGTACTTGTCGCGCACGGCGATGAACTCGTCGAAGTTCGGATACGTCGGACGCAAGTCGTCTGCGGTACGGCTGTTCATCTTGCCCCAGTGTGGTCGGCCATCCACTTCCCGAGCGATGGCTTCGACCGCGCTGAAATAGGGCTCGTGGTCTCGGCGGTGGTACTGGTGGACCGCGATGTATGCGGTATCGCGTCCGTTCGCCGTCGAGAGCCATACGTCGTCGGCGGCGGCGAATCGGATCTCGACAGGGAACGCCACCGTGAAGTCCGACTTCTCCACCCACCGGTCGATCGACGCGAGTGTCTCCGGAAGTGCCTCGGCGGGAATTGCGTACTCCATCTCCCGGAATCTCACACGCCGTTCCGATGCGAAGACACGATAGCTGCGGTCCGTGAACTCGCGCGCGCTCAAGGCGCGTGAGGACACACGATTGATCCTGGGAATCGCAGACGGTGCGAGGGTTGCGACTCGGTTGATGCCTTCGAATACGAGGTTGGAGAGCAGTTCGTCGTCGATGTATGCGCGCACCGGATGAATCGGCGACGGCGGAATGTCACCCGAAAGCCGGGTGTTGCGCTTCGTCAGCACGCGGCGGGTGTGGGGGAACCAGTAGAACTCGAAATGGTCGACGGTGTCGCGGTCGTGGTCGAGCCGATCCAGAGTCGCGTCCAGTGACTCGGGGGCCTCGACGGCATGCAACATGTACTTGGGAACACACCGGATCGTGGCCTTCGATATGATCCCGATCGCGCCGAGCCCAAGACGTCCTGCTTCGAACAGCTCGGGGTTGTGTGTCGGAGAACAGTCCACCACCGAACCGTCCGCCAGTACGATCTGCAGTGCGGCGACCTGCGTGGCCAGACCCCCGAATCCAGCTCCTGTGCCATGGGTTCCGGTGGACAGCGCGCCCGCGAAGGACTGCACATCGATGTCGCCGAGATTGATCATGGCAAGGCCGAGTTCCCAGAGCTGCTCATTGAGGGCGCGAAGCCGAGTGCCTGCGAACACGGTGACGAGGGCGCCGCCCTCCTCATCAGGGATCACGGAGTCGACCCCGGTGAGGGCGTCGAGGCTGACGAGGATGCCATCGGTGACGGCGACCCCGGTAAACGAGTGTCCAGCCCCAACGGCCTTGACGGACTGTCCCTGACGTGCGGCGCCCGCGACTAGCGCGCTCAACTCTTCTACCGATCGCGGAGTTGCGATGTGCTGTGGGTTTGCGGTCTCGGTGCCCGCCCAATTGCGCCATGTGTTTTGTGCCATTCGTCAATAATGAACTTGGACGCTCGTCCAAGCAAGAGCGGGGGGGTGGTCTGGTCTCCGTGTCGCTCGCAGCCGCGGGCGGGGCAGGTTCTACGATCGAGGGATGCTGAACAGGCTTCCTGCAGATGAACGTCGTGCCCAGCTTGTCGAGTCCGCGTTGACCATCGCCGAGCAGCGTGGTGTCGCGTCGGTCACCGTGCGCGCGGTGGCAGAGGAGGCGGGCGTCTCCCTCGGTGTTGTGCACTATTGCTTCGAGAGCAAAGAGGAACTTCTCGCCGCGATGGGAGAGAGTCTGGTTCAGCAGCTGAGCGAGTCGATGCGACAAGCGTTCGGTGAGGTGAAGCACGCTCCGGATCTGCGCGGTTTGGCTGGGTTGCAGGAACTCCTGCATATCGGATTGAGTCAAATGCTTCCGACGATCGTAGGAACGCCGGATCGGCAGCTGCTGACGTACGAGATCACTGCGCAGGCATTGAGGCACCGCGCATCGGCAGGCGAGCATTCGGCGGACATTGCGGGGCAGCAGTACCGGAAGATGGACAACGAGGCCATCGAGTTCCTCTCGGCGTGCGCGGAGATAGCTGAAGTGCGTTGGAAGACTCCGGTCGAGGAGATCGCTCGCCTCGGGCTGGCCTTGGTGGACGGTGTGGTGCTGCGATGGCTGGTCGACAGGGACCGCGAAGGGATGATCGCGGCGTTCGACGAGACAGTGCGCGTTATCGCGGCGAAGGCGGTCGAGCTGCCGTGACACCGAGCGAGTGTTCCGGCTGAAACTACTAGACAATTGTCCAACTCGATGGTTTGCTGGCGCTACGGATCGCAGAAGACAAGCCACTGGATCGACGGACAAAGGATTGGACGCATCTTGACTCCCACGCTCGACCGCCTCATTGCCTCGACGACGGAGGTAGACCCGCCGTTGGCGGCGCTGGACCTGCCTACGTTACGCGGCAATGCCGCCGACCTCGTGCGGCGTGCAGGCGGCACTCCTGTGCGCGTTGCCAGCAAGTCTGTTCGGTGTCGCGCTGTCCTGCAGGTTGCCTTGGGCGAAAAACTCACGGGCGCAGACGGGTTTCGCGGGATCATGGCTTATTCGCTGCGTGAGGCGATCTGGCTCGCCCGACACGGCGCGACCGACATTCTGATGGGTTACCCGACCTCCGATCGGGGCGCAATCGCCGAACTGTCCGCCGATCCCGAACTGCTGGACCGGATCACCCTGATGGTCGACAGCGAAGACCAACTCGACTTCATTCTGGATGCTGCAGGCACCACATCCCTGCGCGTGCGGTTGTGTATCGACGTCGACGCGTCGCTGCGCCTGGGCCCCGTTCACATCGGCGTCCGGCGGTCGCCTCTGCGCGAACCGGCGGCGGTCGCGGCATTTGCCAAGCACGCCGACAAGAGGGGATTCGCCGTCGTCGGCGTCATGTTCTACGAGGCGCAGATCGCCGGACTGCCGGACTCGAGTCCGCCGGTTGGCTGGATAAAGAAGGCTTCGGCCAAGGAACTCGCAGACCGGCGCAGTGCAGTGGTGAACGCCGTGCAGTCCGAGGTCGGTGTGCTCGAGATCGTCAACAGCGGTGGCACCGGCTCGCTGGAGGTGAGTTCTGCGGACCCTGTCGTCACCGAGGTTACGGCCGGTTCGGGTCTGTACGTCCCGACGCTCTTCGACGACTATCGAGCGTTCCGTCCACACCCGGCCCTCTACTTCGCGCTGTCCACGGCGCGGCGACCTGCGCCGAAAATCGTGACCCTGTTCGGTGGCGGCTACATCGCATCCGGTCCGCCGGGCGGTAGCCGCGTGCCGAAGCCGATGTGGCCATCCGGGCTGAGGCTTCTACGCAACGAGGGTGCGGGGGAAGTGCAGACTCCCGTCAGCGGAAGGGCGGCAGCAAAACTGGGCATCGGAGACCGCGTGTGGTTTCGGCACGCGAAGGCCGGCGAACTGTGCGAACGGTTCGCGGAGATACACGTCGTGGATGGGGACGGATCGCGCACCGCGGTACCCACCTATCGCGGTGAAGGTATGTGCTTCGGTTGACCAAAGGTCAGTTCGCGGTTTGACCGGTGGGCTGCATAGGGAACGGTCTCGATCGCGGCCGTCGTCATTGAAATGATGACGACGGCCGCTTTCCGTATCCGCGCCGGCCGATCGGGCGCACGGCACTGTGACGATCGAGCGCACGGCACCGTGACGATTGGGCGCATGCGCCGTGGGAATACCGCTGACCCTCGCGTGTTGTACCTCGCGTCCGAATAGTCGAACTCGAGGATTCGTCATGACGCGAGTGTTGTTCGTTGTTACTGCCGCCGATCATTGGACGCTGGCCGACGGAACGGCCCATCCGACCGGGTATTGGGCCGAGGAACTCGTCGAGTCTCATCGTGTATTCGAAGAGGCGGGATACGAAGTCGTGATTGCGACCCCGGGAGGTAAGGCTCCGGTGGTCGATCAGACGAGCCTGGCTGCCGAGGTGAATGGAGGTGAGGAGCGCGCCGCGGAGTTGAAGGATTATCTCGACCGGCTGAAGCCCCGTCTCGATTCGCCTGCAGTCCTCGAAGACTCTGATGCCAAGGACTTCGATTTTGTGTTCGTACCGGGCGGTCACGGTCCGATGGAGGATCTGGCGGTGTCCGAACCGTTCGGCAATCTGCTCGTCGATTTCCAGAACGCGGGGAAGACGATATCCGCCGTTTGTCACGCGCCCGCGGCACTGTTGCCTGCCAAGAAAGCTGATGGCTCATGGCTGTTCGACGGCTACGAGCTCACTGCGTTTACCAACGAGGAGGAGACGCAGGCAGGTCTTGCAGACAAGGCCATCTGGCTTCTCGAGAACCGTTTGCGTGAGCAGGGGGCGTCATTCGATGCGGTCGGCGCATGGGCTCCGCATGTGGTTGTCGACCGCAATCTGTACACGGGCCAGAACCCGGCGTCGTCGAGGCCCTTGGCCGAACGCATCGTCGCCGAGCTGTAGAGGCTGAGAAGCCGTACGCCTTCCCAGTAGCGGGTGGCTACTGGGAAGGCGTACGAGCCGTGGGAACGCTTTCTAGGAGTAGATAGCCTCGATGGCAGCCCCGTGCTCCTTGTGGATGACGTTCCTCTTCAGTTTCAGCGTGGGCGTGAGTTCGCCGGTCTCCTGAGTGAAGTCAACCTCGAGGATTCGGTACTTCTTGATCTGCTCTGGGTTGGAGACCTTCTTGTTGCCCTCTGCCACGGCCTGGTCGATCTCGGCGATCAGGTCGGGGTTCTTGATCAGGTCGGACACAGAAGCGTCCGCGGCCAACCCGTTGCGTTCAATCCACCCGGGCAGGGTTTCGGCATCCAAGGTGATGAGCGCGCCGATGAAGGGTTTGCCGTCACCGACCACCAGGCACTGGCTGATCAGTGGGTGGGCGCGCAGGGCGTCCTCGAGGACGGCCGGTGCCACGTTCTTGCCGCCGGCGGTGACGATGATTTCCTTCTTGCGTCCGGTGATCGAGATGTAACCATCTTCGTCGATCGAGCCGAGGTCACCGGTGTGGAACCAGCCGTCCTGGATCGAATCCGCGGTTGCCTCAGGGTTGTGCCAGTATCCGCCGAACACGACGGGGCCCTTGAGGAGCAGTTCGCCGTCCTCGGCGATCTTGGCAGCGTGGCCGGAGATCGGCTTGCCGACGGTGCCGACTTTCTGTGCGCTAGGGGTGTTCACCGAGATCGCGGCGCTGGTCTCGGTGAGGCCGTAGCCCTCGTAGACGGGTACGCCGATACCGCGGAAGAAGTGGCCGAGGCGCGCGCCGAGTGCGGCGCCACCCGAAACCGCGGTATCGCATTCGCCCCCGAGCGCGGTGCGCAGCTTCGAGTAGACGAGCTTGTCGAACACGAAGTGCTTGAGCTTGAGCCCCAGTCCGGGCCCGCCGTTCTCCAGCGCTTCGCTGTATGCGATGGCCGTGGCGGACGCCTTCTCGAAGATGCCGCCCTTACCGCCGTCGTACGCCTTCTGCTTGGCAGAGTTGTAGACCTTCTCGAACACGCGTGGCACCGACAGGATGAAGTGTGGTTTGAACACTGCGAACTGATCGACCAGCGTCGAAATGTCGGATGTGTGTCCGACGGTGACCTTGGCGTCGAACGCGCCGAACGAGATCGCCCGTGCGAAGACGTGCGCAAGCGGGAGGAACATCAGTGTCCGCCGGTCCTGGAGGAACGATTCCTCGAGCGCCTGACGCACAGCCGTCGACTCCGCGTAGAAGTTGGAGTGCGTCAACTGCACCCCCTTGGGGCGACCAGTGGTGCCGGACGTGTAGATGAGGGTTGCTGCGGAGGAACCGTTCACCTGATTCCGGCGCTCGTGCAGTTGCTCGTCGGTGATGTTCTGGCCACGCTTGGTCAATTCCTCGATCGCTCCGCCCTCGATCTGGAAGACCTCACGCAGATCCGGAGCCTCGTCTGTTACGACCTTCAAGGCTGCGGCATGTTCGGCTTTCTCGACGACCAGGAGTGATGTGCCGGAGTCTTCGAGGATCCATTTCGCCTGATCAGGTGCGGACGTTTCATAGATGGCGACGGTGCAGCCGCCTGCCGTCCAAATGGCGTAGTCGATGACGACCCATTCGTAGCGGGTCGCAGAGAGGATCGCGACTCGATCCCCGAGTTCGATACCCGAGGCGATGAGGCCCTTTGCGACCGCAGAGACCTGCTCCGCGAATTCGGCGGCGGTGACGTCTACCCAACCACCGTTATGCGGCTTCTTGAAAGGAATGAACTTCGGGTCCTCCTTGGCGTGTCGGAAGACCGTGTCGGCCATGGACGCGTCCTCCGGAATTGAGAACGACTGCCGTACCGAAAATTCGCGCACTGTGACCCCTCCACTAAATGACATGACGGATGTGCATTTGATCACATTTGCTTCCGATTTGCAGCTTCGGCCCTGTCCGTTATGCCCATTTTCACTCTGACCAGCGGTGATCAGTCTAACGCGATCTGAGCCTGTAGCTCAGGCAGCATCGGAGAGGCGCCACGAATTGGCCGAGAGCCAGCGCCGGATCGCGTAGTCCAGTTGGTCCTGATCGACTCCGAGCTCGGCCGCGGTGGCCTCGAGGATTTCCTCGGCGAGGCCGGGGTCCGTGGCTTCGGAGATGCCGAGCGCCCCGCTGACGAAGACCTTCGCCACCCGGCTCGGGCGGACCTCTGGTATCCCCGCGAGCATGAGGAAGTGCGCCCAGGTGACATCGCTGTTCTCGCCACAAACCTCGACCCAGGCAGCGTGGATCTGCTCCAGAGCCGCCTCGTCCCGGGCTGCCTCGAGGAGGTCGTCGATATTGTTGATGCGCAGTTGGTGTAGCCGCTCGGCGGCCTGCTGGATGTGCCGCGCCTCGATCTGCACGCCGGTCGCGTTGTATCGCCGTTTGTAAGATCCGACCTTGCCTGCCCACTGGTCGGAGCTTCCTGCCTCCTCGAAGGTGCGGAGCAGATCGCGCGCGCCGTCGGTGACGGGTTGATCGAGCGTGGCTCGGCGATACGCCAGATAGCGGTCGACGACAGCGGCCTCGCTGTGCCCGGCGCTCGACTGGACCGATTCGATGATGCACAGGGCGAGGCTGTGTTGATAGGCAGTTGACGTGATCCAACCGGACGGGTCGCCCAGGCGCTCGCGGCAGGCGGTGACGACGGTCTTGAGGGTATCGGCAGAGACGGTCACACGATCCTCCAAAAATAGGCTCTTGAAGTGCTCTGCCCGATGTATCGACACAAGCTTCCGAATCGTTGCACCGAAAATGAAGTTCGTCCGAAAAGTGATTCGTCAGCCGATGGCCAACAAATCCGTGACCTCGCCGTCAGTGAGTTGGTGGAAGTCGTCGTAGGCGTTACCCACGCCGCCGAGATCCGCCGGCGTG
The DNA here is from genome assembly GCF_040656415.1 of Rhodococcus sp. NPDC049939. Taxonomy (NCBI): domain Bacteria; kingdom Bacillati; phylum Actinomycetota; class Actinomycetes; order Mycobacteriales; family Nocardiaceae; genus Rhodococcus; species Rhodococcus sp. NPDC049939. The sequence continues at coordinate 875,704 of NZ_JBFAMC010000001.1, forward strand.
TACGGGCAGATCACCTCGTCGGCGGTCACCCGCGTGCGCCAGACTGCCTCCGGCGCAGCCACCGGAACGGCGACCACGACCTTTGCGGCGCCGAGGGCGCGCACCGACTGACAGGCCACGGCCACCGTCGCACCTGTGGCCATACCGTCGTCGACGATTACGGCCGTGCGGCCCTTCAGCGGTATCCGCTTCCTGTTGCCGCGGAGAAGTAGTGTGCGGCGCTCGAGTTCGCGGCGTTCCTCGGCCTCGACTTGCGCGAGCGCGTCCTTGCTGATTCGGATGAGACGGACGACGTCGTCGTTGATGACCCGGGCGTCTCCCTCGCCGATGGCGCCCATGGCGAGTTCCGGTTGCCAGGGCACTCCGAGCTTGCGGACGAGCACGACGTCGAGTGGGGCAGACAGAGCGGCGGCTATCTCGAATGCGACGGGGACACCTCCACGCGGCAAACCCAGCACGACCGGGTCGGTACCGCGCAGATGTTTCAGCTCACCGGCCAGTCTGCGGCCGGCATCGGCACGACTGGTGTAGTGCATCGAACGCTCCGTAATAGGGGAGGACGCTTCATCTTCGACGCTACCCCTCGAAACTGTCGCGTCTGGAATGTATCGAGCTCGGTCAGCTACCTCTCCGTGACGGTGAACCGGCGCAGTTCGAGCGCGGGGTTCATCTCACGGACCTCGGCGATCCGCTCCGCATCGACGGCCGCGACCGCGGTGCCTACCCGTTCGCCGAGCGACGCGAGGATCACCCCCATCGGATCGACGATCATGCTCGCGCCGGCCCCGGTTCGGGCGCTCTGGTCGGCGGCGGCCACGTAGATCGTGTTCTCGATGGCACGCGACCGGACGAGAGTCGACCAGTGGTCCTCCTTCAGTGGACCGGGAACCCATTGTGCGGGCAGGAGCAGAACGTCGGCGCCTGCATCGACGATGCGGCGGGTAACTTCGGGGAATCGAAGGTCGTAGCAGGTCTGCAGCCCGAATATCAGGCCGTCGACGTCAAAGGTCTCGGGCGCGCAGATGTCGCCTGCACGGATGACGTCGGACTCCTTGTACCCGAAGGCGTCGTACAGGTGGAGTTTTCGGTACGTGGCAACGAGATCGCCGTCCGGTCCGAACGCGACGATGGTGTTGGAAATTCGATCGTCCCCCGGCAGGTGCTCGTTGATTCCCGCTGCCAGGTACACGCCGACCTCGGAGGCGATCGCCCGCAGACCGGAGACGAACTTCCCGTCCAATCCCTCGGCCGATTCGACGAGCCTCTCGTCTGTTCTCGGTGCCGTGAACATCGCGTACTCGGGCGCTACCGCCACCCTTGCTCCGCCAGAGGCGGCCTGGGTGACGAGAGCGCGCAGAGTGCTCAGGTTCTCTCCCTTGTCTTGCCCGGGAGCGAATTGAATGACGGCGACATTGACCATGTCGTCTACGCTAGGCGACGTCGTCGCGATCGGCCCCCGTCCCAGTAGCAGCCCAATTGCGCCGCGCAGAACGGCCGTATGGACTCGTGGACTAAAATCCTGGTCAATGAGTAATACCGAGCGTGACCCCGAACCCCCCAATTTTGCCGACCTCGACATCGATGATCGGGTCTTGAAGGCACTGTCTGATGTGGGCTACGAGTCGCCCTCGCCGATCCAGGCCGCCACGATTCCACCGCTGCTCGAAGGAAACGACGTCGTCGGGCTGGCACAGACCGGTACCGGAAAGACGGCCGCATTCGCGGTGCCGATCCTCTCCAGGATCGACCTCACTCAGAAGTCGCCGCAGGCCCTGGTCCTCGCGCCGACGCGCGAGCTCGCCCTGCAGGTCGCGGAGGCGTTCGGCAAGTACTCGGCGCACATTCCGGGCGTCCACATCCTGCCCATCTACGGCGGCCAGAGCTACGGCGTCCAGCTGTCGGGACTGCGGCGCGGCGCCCACGTCGTGGTCGGCACGCCGGGTCGCGTGATCGATCACCTGGAGAAGGGCACGCTCGATCTGTCAGAGCTGTCGTACCTCGTCCTCGACGAGGCCGACGAGATGCTGAAGATGGGCTTCCAGGAGGACGTCGAGCGCATCCTCTCCGACACTCCCGAGGACAAACAGGTCGCCCTCTTCTCGGCGACAATGCCGGGAGCGATTCACAAGATTTCCAGGCAGTACCTGCACGACCCGGTCGAGATCACGGTGAAGTCCAAGACGTCGACCGCGTCCAACATCTCGCAGCGATACGTTCAGGTGGCGCATCAGCGTAAGCTCGACGCCCTCACTCGGATTCTCGAGGTCGAGGGCTTCGAAGCCATGATCATCTTCGTGCGAACCAAGCAGGCCACGGAGGATCTCGCCGAACGCCTGCGCTCGCGTGGGTTCTCGGCGGCGGCCATCAACGGCGACATCGTGCAGGCCCAACGTGAGCGGACCATCGGCCAGCTCAAGAGCGGCGCGGTCGACATTCTCGTGGCCACCGACGTCGCCGCACGCGGCCTCGACGTCGACCGCATCTCCCACGTCGTCAATTTCGACATCCCGCACGACACCGAGTCGTACGTGCACCGGATCGGTCGCACCGGTCGAGCCGGACGCGCGGGTGAGGCGCTGTTGTTCGTTGCGCCTCGAGAACGCCACCTACTCAAGGCGATCGAGCGGGCCACCCGTCAGCCCCTCGCCGAGATGCAGCTGCCGAGTGTCGACGACGTCAACGCGCAGCGCGTTGCCAAGTTCGGCGATTCGATCACCGAGAGCCTCGCGTCCGACAACCTGGCGCTGTTCCGCAAGATGATCGAGGACTACGAGCAGGAACACGACGTGCCACTCGCCGATATCGCTGCTGCGCTGGCAGTGCAGTCCCGGGACGGTGAGGCGTTCCTCATGGCACCCGAGCCCCCACCAGCGCCGCGGCGAGAGCGTGAACCACGCGAGCGGCCCCCGCGACGCTTCGATGACGGTCCGCCTGGGAGGGGCCGTGGATCGGCGGGACGGTCCCACGGATCAGAAGGGCAGGAACTCGCCACTTACCGAATCGCGGTTGGGAAGCGGCACCGGGTGGTGCCCGGTGCAATCGTCGGCGCCATCGCGAACGAGGGTGGCCTGCGGCGCAGCGACTTCGGTCACATCAGCATCCGACCCGATCACAGTCTTGTGGAGCTACCCGCCGACATGTCTCGCGAGACTCTGGAGGCGCTCCGTCGCACCCGGATCTCCGGTGTTTTGATTCAACTGCAGCCTGATACGGGTCCGCCTCCAGGTCGGCCTGGCCGCGGACGCAAGGCAGGCCGAGACGATCGCGCGGGCGGAAAGTTTCGCGGCGACCGGGATCAGAGACGTCACTCACGCGGATAGCCTCGGCGTACGCCGGGCGAGGCGGAAGGTGCTAACGCGCGACGTCGACGACTACGCGGGTCGGCTCGGACAAGGTCGAGACCGCGAAGGGCAGACCGGGCTCCGTCACCCCGATGAACGACTGGGTGACACCTTCGAACACGAGCGCTCCCCGCACCTCGGTCACCGTGCCGCCGGGCACTCCGGGAACGGGGTCCGGGCCTGAATATGCTTCGACACCGCTGTCGAACGGGTACGCGGAGCCATCGATCAGGACTTGAAGGATACCGTTGCCCGACATCGAGATCGGCGCGCCGCTGCCGCCCTCGGCGGCATCATCGACATATTCGACGCGCCATCCTGGGGTGCCTGTTCCCCCGAGTTCGTAGACCACGCGGTCGAATCCCTCATGCTGTCCCACACTCACGTCGGTGACCGTCAGCCGGGCCGAGTCGGAGGCCGGCGACGACTTGGCCGAGGAGTCCACCGGGATCGTGGTTCTTCCAGGTGCAGGGGCGCTGTCCGCGAGTTTCGTGGCCATCGGTGACGTGGCGGCGACGCCGCTCGTGGAGTTCGAATCCGCGCATCCGGTGAGCACCAGGGCCAGTGCGGAGGCGGCGAACACGGTAAAGGAGCCGATCCGGTGGTTGCTCATGTGTTCGATGCTAAACCGCGGACGCTCAGAGACGGGGGAGCCGAGTACCTGGCGTCGCAAGTGCGTCGACATATAGCCAATCGCCATCGACGCGAACGAATCTGCTGTTCTCTAGATGTGACCCGGGCCGTCCGTTCTCTACGTAGTGCGCGCGGAATTCGACGGTTCCGGTGGTATCGAACAGCCCGCCGCCACTGGCAGCCAGAATTTCGAGGCTGGTCCAGCGGCGTCCGGGATCGAGATGAAGCTCTGCGGGCCGTGTGCTCGGATGCCACGTTCGCGAGAGATAGTCGATGTCGGAGAGGGCGAAGGCGCTGAACCGCGAACGCATCAGACGCTCGGCGGTGGGCGCCTTCGCCTCTCCACGGTGATACCTCCCGCAACAGTCGTCGTATGACTCACCGAGCAGGCATGGGCACCGAACAATCATCGTCCCAGTATGAATGGAGTTCACACCAGGTTGCGGCTGCGGTCCTCCCAGTAAGGTGCGCGCAGCTGGCGCTTGAGGATCTTGCCCGTAGGGTTGCGCGGCAGTAGATCGACGATGTCAATGGTCTTCGGGCACTTGAACTTCGCGAGGTATTGCCGTGTGTATGCGATCAGTTCGTCCGGGTCGACCGTTGCCCCGGATACCGGCACGACGATGGCCTTCACGGCCTCGCCCCATTGGTCGTCGGGTACCCCGATCACGGCCACCTCAGCCACCGCCGGATGCTCGACGAGTACGCGCTCGACCTCAGGGGAGTAGACGTTCTCGCCGCCCGTGATGATCATGTCCTTGAGACGGTCCTCGATGAACACGAAACCTTCGTCGTCGACGCGACCGATGTCACCGCTGCGCAACCACCCGTCGGCAGTGATGGCTTCGGCGGTCGCCTCGGGCTTGCCGAGGTAGCCGGGGGTGCGTTGTTGTGTCCGCCACCACAGTTCCCCTGTCTTGCCTGGTGGAACATCCTGACTGGTTGCAGGGTCGACGATGCGCATCTCGATACCGGGCATCGGGCGTCCTGCCGACCCCATCCTCATCTCCTGCGTTTCGTCGCGGTGCACTTCCGGCAGCAGGGCGGTGACTACGCCCGACAACTCGGTCATTCCATAGACCTGGACGAATTCAGTCTTCGGCCAGGCGGCGAGTGCGCTGCGAAGTAGCGGCAGTGGCATGGGAGCGGCGCCGTAGATGATGCGATCGAGTGCACCGAACGCAGCGATCGCCTGCTCTCCCGCCGCAAGGACGCCTGCGATTACCGGTGGTACGAGGAAGGCCATGTTCGCTCCGGCCGCCAGAGCTGCGAACAGGGACGGCGCGTCCGCTTCCCGAGTGAAGTGGCCTCGGGTTCCGGCGTGGATTCCCATGATTGCGTAGCAGGTCCCACCGACGTGGAACAGTGGCATTGCGACGAGGAGGCAGTCGTCGCGACTCGCGTTCAAGACCTCGAGGTTGGCCTCGCTGTGGGCAATCAGGTTGCGGTGGGTCAGCTGCACCCCCTTGGGTCTTCCCGTGGTTCCGGAGCTGTACAGGATCAGCGCGGTCGCCTCTGCTGTCGCCGCAGGCCCATCCTCCAAGATCGCTGCCGGCCCATCTTGCATCCACGGTTCGAACTCGTCGTGGTCTCCACCGACGACGATGATCCGCTCGACGTAGGTGAGTTGATCGCGTAGCGGCGTGACATCCTGCAGGAATTCATGACCCACGAACAAAATTCGCGCGCGGGAATCGTTGATCACGTATACGAGTTCCTCACCGGCCAGGCGCCAGTTGGGAATCGCGTTGGCGGCACCCAACAGCGAGGCGGCGTAGGTGACCTCGAGGCAGGACAGATGGTTCTTGTCGATGAACGCAACGGTGTCTCCCGAACCGATCCCGAGCTTCGTCAAGGCCCCCGCTATTCGCAGAATCCGGTTGTGCCACTGCGACCAGGTGTACTCGGCGCCTTGGAATTGAACGGCGATGTCGTCCGGCCGGGACTGCGCCCAATGCGCGAGGCGGTCGAAAATGATTTCCGTGCTGGCCTCTGGCATGCGTTCACCTCTCGTCTGTGATTTTGGTCATGCCAGGCTAGCGGCCACCGAAGAGATCAGTGACGTTTTCGTCCACACGTCTCGTCGAATCGGTGCGGCAGCAGCAATGTCGGTGTGGTTTTCGAATCCGATGGCGCGATCCATGGCCGGGATCAGGGTCCGAGAGTCGAAATGTCAGGGTGATCCCCGATGGCGGCCCGGCACCCGTACCGACATCATGGAAGAGTGCGCCACGCGTGCACCAGCCCGGACCGTCACTGCGGAACCGGACCACTCAACAGGAAGGACGTACGGCGATCATGAGCAAGCATTCCCCCGCTGTCGCTGCCCGTGCTGTCGAATTATCGAAGTCCTACGGCACCGGCGACACCCAAGTCCACGCGCTCAGCGGCGTCTCCGTGGACTTCGCGCGGGGTGAATTCACCGCGATCATGGGTCCTTCCGGCTCAGGTAAGTCGACTCTGATGCATTGCCTGGCGGGTCTCGACTCGGCCGGTTCGGGTTCGGTGCTAATAGGTGGTACCGAGCTGACCGCGCTGACGGACAAGCAGATGACGCAACTTCGACGAGACCGTATCGGTTTCGTGTTCCAGGCGTTCAACCTCGTGCCGACACTTACTGCGTTGGAGAACATCACGCTTCCCCTCGATATCGCCGGCCGCAAACCGGACGCGGATTGGCTCGACGGCGTGCTGACCAAACTGGGGCTGAAGGACCGACTCGATCATCGTCCCGGGGAGTTGTCCGGCGGTCAGCAGCAACGTGTAGCTTGTGCCCGCGCCCTCGCTGGGCAGCCGGAGATCATCTTCGGCGACGAGCCCACCGGAAATCTCGATTCGAAGTCCTCAGGTGAGGTGCTCTCCATCCTGCGTGATGCGGTGGACGAGTTCGACCAGACCGTCGTCATCGTCACGCACGATCCTCGCGCGGCGGCCTATGCCGACCGCGTGGTCTTCCTGGCCGACGGCAAGATCGTGGACGAACTGCTAGCGCCAACGGCAGATTCGGTTCTCGACACCATGAAACGACTCGACGAGCATGCCCAGAAACCAGGGTACAACGAGCTCGGGCCGGAACCGGTTGGGGCGCATGCCCTCCCATCGGATTCGGCGGTCTGACCGCATGGCCACAACATCAAGTGCCCCGATGCGTAAAGTGTCGCTGCGGAATCTGGCGGCACACAAAGTCCGGCTGGCGCTGACGGTGCTGTCCGTCGTCCTCGGTACCGCGTTCGTCGCCGGGTCCTTCGTCTTCACCGACACGCTCCAGAAGACGTTCAACTCGATCTTCGAGAACACCGCGCAGGGCGTCGACGTACGGGTGTCGACGGAGGATCACCACTCCAGCGGGGTTCCTCTGACCGACGTCGACACGATCACCGCGCTTCCGGGCGTCCGCACCGTTGCGCCGTCCGTCAGCGGGCAGATCGTCTTGATCGACTCCGACGGCGCTGCGATTCAGACGGCAGGCGCGCCGAGCATCGGCGAGTCCTATCTGCCGCCGGACAAGGCGCTCGGCGAAACCGACGACTACGTCCAGGGGTCCCCACCTGACCAGGTCGGACAGATGGCCGTCAATGTCAATGCCGCCGAACGGGCCAACCTCTCGGTCGGCGACACCACCGAGGTCCTCGTGCCTGCGCGAGGTGTTCTCGACTTCACCGTGTCCGGTATCTACGACACAGGGACCGACACCGGTGGATTCATCGGGGCCACGTTCGTCGATTCGCAGGCGCGCGAACTGTTCACCGACGGCGAGCACGTCGACTACATCGATGTCGCCGGTGCCGGAATGTCGCCGTCGGAACTGCGTGACGAAATTGCCGCCGCGCTTCCCGGCATGAAGGTGCAGACCGGGGACGAGGTGCGTGAGGAAACGCAGGCGCAGGTGACCCAGGCGCTGAGTTTCATCAATTACTTCCTGCTCGCGTTCGGTGCCATCGCCCTGCTCGTCGGCACGTTCATCATCTACAACACCTTCTCGATGATCGTCGCGCAGCGGCTGCGCGAGCTGGCGCTGCTCCGCGCGATCGGTGCCGGCCGCAAACAGGTGGGGCGCTCGGTGATCTTCGAGGCACTCGTCGTCGGTCTGATCGGCAGTGCGATCGGCATCGCCGCGGGAATCGGACTGGCTTACGGCCTGCGGTCACTGCTGAACTCGTTCGACGTCGGCTTACCCGACGGTCCGCTGCAGGTGGGGCCACGCACTGTCCTCATCGCTCTCGTCGTCGGCATGGTGGTGACGACGATAAGCGCATACGTACCCGCCCAGCGCGCATCCAGAGTGCCACCGGTCGCGGCGATGCGACAGGAGTTCGCATCCACGGGAGATTCCCTGCACGTCCGCACGATTGTCGGTGCCGTACTGGGTGCACTGGGTGTAGTCGGGCTCGTCGTAGGTTCCCGTGGTGACGGCGCCGGTGCCGCGGTCGTTGTCGGCGTCGGGGCACTGGGCCTGATCTTGGCTGTTGTGTTGGCCGCCCCTGCGCTGTCCCGGCCAGTGGTCGGGGCGCTCGGTGCCCTGCTGGCCAAGCCGTTCGGTCCGGTGGGGCGCCTCGCTCGGACCAATGCGGTCCGGAACCCCCGTCGGACAGCGGCCACCGCCTTCGCGCTGACGCTGGGACTGATGCTCGTGTCGGTGATCGGCGTCTTCGGTGCTTCCGCGAAAGCGAGCATCAACCAACTCGTGGACTCGGGCGTGACCGCGGACTACATCCTCACCGGGCCCAACCAGATCGGCGTGCCGAGCGGGGCGGCGAGGGCGGTACGCGATCTTCCCGACGTCCAGAGCGCGACCGCCCTGCACCTGGTATCCGTCACTGTCGATGGCCAGGCAGAGGACGGCGCTTCGGTGGACGGCCCCCTCGCCGGCGTCATCGACTACAGGCTCGTTCAAGGCAGTGCTGATCTGAGCGGTAACGATCTCCTCGTGTCCCAGACGATGGCCGCCCAGAACGGATGGACTCTGGGGAAGACGATTCCGATGGAAAGCAGCGACGGCAATGTCGTCGATACCCAGGTCACGGGTATCTTCGAGGACAACCAGCTGATCGGCGACTGGCTGGTGTCGGACGAGGTCTATCGCCAGGTGATGCCGGCCGCCACCCTTCCCGATCTCGCGGTCCTCGTCGACGCGAAGCCGGGCACGAATCTGGCGCAGCTGCGCACCGATCTCGAGTCCGCGACCAAGCAGTTCGTCGTCGTCCAAGTACAGGACAAGGAGGAGTTCAAGGGCACTCAGGGGCAGCAGATCGACACCCTGCTCGGAATCCTCTACGGATTGCTCGCGCTCGCGGTCGTGATCGCCATTCTCGGCATCGTCAACACCCTCGCTTTGTCGGTGGTGGAACGACGGCGCGAGATCGGCATGCTTCGCGCGGTCGGTATGCAGCGATCGCAGATGCGGCGCACGATCTATCTGGAGTCGATGCTCATCGCGGTATTCGGTGCGGCCGTCGGCGTGATCCTCGGAATCGCATTCGGATGGGGCTTCGTCAGCACCCTGAAGGAACAGGGACTCCATCAGGTGTCGGTGCCGTGGGAGCAGGTGATCGCCATGCTTCTCGGATCGGGTGTTGTGGGCGTATTCGCCGCCCTCTGGCCCGCAAACCGCGCGGCGCGCACCAGGCCGCTCGAGGCCATCGCCGATCTGTGAAACCTTCGGATCCGCGACCCTCGGCAATGACCCCGCAGAGCCGGGCTCGGTAGTGTCGCGTTCGGTTTGGTATGACTGTTGGACGAGATGTGATTACCAGGGCGGGTGCGAACAGTGCAGAGAATTGTGATCGTGGGCGCGGGCCTGGCGGGAATGCGCACTGCCGAGGAACTACGCCGGGACGGGTACGAAGGTGAACTGGTTCTCATCGGTGGTGAGCCACATCTGCCGTATGACCGGCCACCTCTGTCGAAGGAGGTGATGCGCGGCGAGAGGAATGAGACCACACTCAAGCCACGTGATTTCTTCGACGAGAGGAACATCGAGCTGCGCCTCGGTGTCGAGGCCGTATCCGTCGATGCAGAACTGCGCATCGTAGTTCTCGCCGACGGCACCGAACTCGGCTACGGCGACTTGGTCGTCGCGACCGGTCTCGCGCCCCGCCGGATCCCGGGCCTACCGGATCTGGCGGGCGTCCATGTCCTGCGTTCCATAGACGAAAGCTTGGCGCTGCGAGCCGATCTCGCTGAGGGCAAGCGTGCGTTGATCGTCGGCGCAGGCTTCATCGGCTGCGAACTGGCGGCGAGCATGCGCGCGGGTGGGCTCGACGTCGTGATGGTCGAACCCCAACTGACGCCACTGGCGTCCGCGCTCGGCGAGAAGGTCGGAGACCTCGTCGCCCGATTGCACATCGCGGAGGGCGTCGACCTTCGCGCCGGTGTGGGACTGGACTCACTGCTGGGCACCGACCGAGTCACCGGGGCCGTGCTCGGCGACGGTAGTGAGGTGGAGGTCGACGTCGTGGCGATCGGTGTCGGTTCGGTGCCCGTTACCGGTTGGCTCGACACCTCGGGCGTCGAACTGGACAACGGCGTGGTGTGCGACGGGGTCGGTCGGACGACGGTTCCGCACATCTGGGCGGTCGGCGACGTGGCGGCGTGGCAGTTACAGGTGGGCGGTCACCGGCGCGTCGAACACTGGAACAATGCCGGTGAACAGGCAAAGGTCCTGGCCGGGGCGCTGACCGGCAACAGTGACGAAAATCGTCCAGCACAGGTGCCGTACTTCTGGAGCGATCAGTACGACATCAAGATTCAGGCACTGGGCACTGTCGCGGCCACTGACGACGTGCACGTGATCAAAGACGATGGCCGCAAATTCCTCGCGTACTACGAGCGCGACGGGATCCTGGTAGGTGTCGTCGGAGGTGGCATGGCGGGCGGGGTGATGAAGATGCGCGGAAAGATCGCCGACCGAACTCCGATCAGCGAAGTTCTCGAAGCCGCGTCGGCATAGAGGAGCTGTCGGCGGCGCGATACATTCGTCGGGTGATTGTGTCGCTCATCGACTCGGGTCTCGGCATGCTGCCGACATCGGCGTGGCTGCGCACGCTGCGGCCCGACCTTGATCTGATTCTCGCCCTGGATCCGGATGGGGCTCCTTGGGGCCCGAAATCGGAACAGTGGGTGATCGAACGCGTACTCGCGACCGTTCAGCTGACACTCGACCGTGGCGCGGAGGTTATCGTGCTGCCGTGCAACACGGCGAGTGTCACCGCGCTAGAACACGTCCGGGAGTTCGTGGGACCGGAGATTCCGGTCATCGGCACGGTTCCCGCGATCAAGCCTGCTGCCGAGGCGTGTGAGTCGGTGGCCATCTGGGCGACTGCGGCGACGACGGCGAGTCGGTATCAGGCAGATCTGATCGAGCGGTTCGGCAACGGTAGTTCCGTGGTAGCTGTCGCGTGCCACGGACTCGCCGATGCGATCGATCTCGGCCGGAGGGACACAGCCACCGCAGCCATCGCTTCGGCCGTGGCGCGCACACCGGAAGACGTGGAGGGGGTAGTGCTGGGGTGCACTCACTACCCGTTGATGGCCGACGAGATCGCGGCCAAGCTCCCAACCGGGGTGCGGTTGTTCGACAGCGCCGAGGCGGTGGCGGCGCAGACGCTGCGCCGCATCGATGCGCTGAACCGGCCCAGTACGGGCAAGGGGACCGTCGAGGTCTTCCTCAGTGGCAGGCCCGGCCGCCTGCCGCCGAGCGCCGAGATCTTCCCGGCAGGCCGCTTGCTGTCGGCGGGACGCATTCAGCCGAGTTGAACCATTCCGGCCGCTACGACGCGCGCCACACTGTCGAGTTCCTCGTCGTGCCTACGCGGCAGGTCGTCGAGGTCGTGCAAGCGATCGATGCCGGCCACGGAGAACATCGCGGCCACCCAAGCGGACGCACACGCTCGGATCGTTCCGGGTCGGACGGGGTACGGCGAGCTGGCCTGGAGGAGGCGCTCGGTGATGTCGCTGAGGTAGTCGCGGAACCGCCTCAGGTGTTCGCGGACATCCGGGTGAGTCTCGGCTTCACGCCAGAGAATCACGCGCATCACCGACGAGTGGTGATCGCGCAGGTTCAGTGCGGTGTCGAGGTTTACCAGGCTGGCGGCTGGGTCACCAGGTGTCACCAGTGGACCCACGTCACCGAGCGGCTCGGTCGGGAGCCTCTCGGACAGCAACGCCAGAAGGATGTCGGTCTTGGTGGGAAAGTAGTAGAACACCAGTCCTTTCGGGACGTGCGCAGCAGAAGCTATCGAGGCCGTTGACGTTGCGTCGAATCCGTGCACGGCAATCAGGGATTCGGCGGCGTCGAGTATCAGGGCCCGGGCATCGCCGTCGATCTTCGCGTTGCGCCGTCGTGGACTCTTCTGTGGGTGGTTGCTTGCGGGCTTTCCGAGGTGGGGTGCGGGCATGGGCTTTTCCGAACCTGAATGGCGGGACGCAGGCTGTAAGCCTGCGCCCCGCCTGGATCGACGTTCTCGGTGCTGAGGGATTCACGGATCAGTGACTGGCAGCCACTCCTCCCTGTCCGTGCGTCCGAGAACTTGCCATCGGCAGCCCTGTGACGGCCACTACGACCGCCAGCGCGCCGGTGACCCATGCAGTCCATGCCGCGCCGCCGAACTCATTGAAGCTCATCACCCACGGGGAGATGAACAGCAGCACGCCGAAGACGCCCATTGCATACTCGGCCATATTCATCGTCGGCCGGACCAAGTGGACGAGGCCGGAGAGCGCGACAAGCACACCGAGTACGACGAGTGACCACACCGCGGCGGTATTGGTGTCGACCCATAGCGGCGAGAGTGCCGCGTAGGCTCCGATCACGATCGCCGCAACATCTTGCATACGACTCCACGATCTCATGTCCAGCCTCCTTGAAACGGATTGCCTCCACTTCAAGTTAACGCCTGATTGACCGCCCGATCAATGCGTGGGCCGTTGCATTCGCATAACGTGAACCCCAGGTCAGGTCATGTTTCGTGACCTTGCGCGGGTTCGATTCAGAGGCCGGTTGTTACGCTAGAACTCAATCTTGAGATGGTCTGTGACCGGCCGGGCCTGGCATCCCAGAATGTAGCCGTTCTCGATGTCCTCAGGATCGAGGATCTCGCTGTTCTCCATCTCGACCTTCCCTTCGAGTATGGTGCACGCGCAGGATCCGCACTCACCCTCCTGGCACGAGTAGGGCACGTCGATTCCCTTGGCCAGCATGATCTCGACGAGCGTCTGTTTGCGTGGCCAGTCCAGGTTGTGAATCTCCCCGTCGAGTTCTACTTCCACGGTGGCGGCGTCGGCGGCCTCGTCTGCTGTGATCTCCACGACCTCGGCGTCTCGGAACGGGTCACCGGCGAGTGAATTGAACACCTCGGCATGTACCTGGGTGCGTGGCATTCCGGCATCGGCGAGGGCCTTGTGGACGGTGTCCATGAACGGCGTCGGCCCACACATGAAGGCCTCGTAGGTGAGGTACGGCGCCACAGCAGTTGCGATCTGGTCGACGCCCGGCAGGCCTTGCACGGTCTCGAGCCAATGGATCACGACGAGTCGGGACGGATGGGCGGCGGCGAGAGTACGCAACTCTTCGCCGAAGATGACCGACTCCTCGTCGCGGTTGGCGTACAAGAGCACGATCTTGCCGGACCCCTCTGTCAGGGCGGCCTTGAGGATCGAGATCACAGGAGTGATTCCACTTCCCGCGGCGAACAGCAGGAAGTCGTGGTCCAGAGACTTGGGGGTGAACACACCCGATGGGGGCAGAACTTCGAGGGTGTCACCGACGGTGATGTTGTCGCACAGCCAGTTGGACCCATAGCCCTCAGCGGTTCGCTTGATCGTGACCTTGGGTGCGGGATCGGTGAACGGCGAGCTGGCCAGCGAGTAGCACCGGGCGACAGAACCGGTGCGGTCACTGGGGATGCGAAGGGTGAGGAACTGTCCGGGCTTGTATGCGAACTTGTCGGCGAGATCTGCCGGGATGTCGAAGATCAGCGACTGGGAGTCGGGGGTCTCCTCGACCACCCCCGACACGGTGAGCACCACCGATCGTGAGCTGTGCGGCACCTCGACAGTCGTCATCGTGGGGTTCGTCCTCTCCTGCTTCGCGGCGTCGGAACGCTCGAACATCTAACTCAAATATAGAACACGTTCTAGTTTTTGCCCAGAGGTGGTCGCCGCGGGGGCGTTCAGCCTATTCGAGTGCCGTGCGATTTCCGGCCGACGGGCCGAGGGTCGCTTCGCGCTTCTCCTTGGTCCCGGCTGGTACTGACGCCGGTGTTGTTCAGCATCTCGATCGATCCACTGCATGAAAGAGATTCGGTGGTAGCGTTGCGCCCGAAATCAGGCCCACAGCTCGATACACCGCTGGAGTGGGATCCCATGAGCTTGCAATTCGATCCGCAAGTACTGCAAGAGCTTGCACCGCAGTTGGCCGCTACGGCCGACCTGGAGCCGCCCGCGGTCGGGGATGTCGCAACGCGCCGTCTCGACACTCGCCGCGTGCTCGACCAATTGCTGGCATTGCGGGGCTCTTCTGTGGAATACGACGACGGGATCGATATCGAGCGGTACTCGCTGACTACCGATGACGGCGCTGAACTTGGGCTCAGCTGGTATCACCGAGTTGGGTCTGCCGCGTCTGGCAGTGCGGCGCTGTACATCCATGGCGGGGGGATGATTCTAGGTCTCGATGAAGTCGGCAAACTCTACGATCTGGCTGTGCGCGGATATGTCGAGGCCTCCGGTGTGCCGATGCTGGTTGTCGACTACCGGATCGCTCCCGAATATCCCCATCCGGTTCCCGTGGAAGACTGTTACGCCGCCCTCGAATGGCTGGCCTCGCGAGCGGGCGAGTTGGGGGCGGACCCTGGCCGACTGGCGGTGATGGGTGACAGTGCCGGCGGCGGTCTTGCTGCGGGGGTGTGCCTGCTGGCCCGGGACCGGAACGGTCCGGCGATTGCTCAGCAGCTCTTGATCTATCCGATGCTCGACGATCGGACCTCGGAACCCGATCCGCAGCTGCTTCCATTCTTGAAGTGGCCCTTGACATGGACCTACGACGACAACGTCACCGGTTGGTCTGCGCTGCTGGGCGACGGGGACGGGAGGCGCGAGATCTCGCAGTACGCCGCACCGTCGAGGGCCGTAGATCTGTCCGGTCTTCCTCCCACCTACATCGAAGTCGGCGAACTCGATATCTTCCGAGGCGAGGACATCACTTATGGGCGCCGTCTGGCGGACGCCGGGATACCGACGGAGCTACACCTGCATCCGGGGTGTCCGCACGCGTTCGAAGGACTGGCACCCGATGCTGACGTGTCCAGGCGGGCCATCGCCGACCGCGTTCGCCGCCTTCGTTCGTTGTAGTCTCCGTGCTGAAGTCGCTATGTGAGTTGTCGAATACCGATGGGGGACAAGCTGACACCGCGACAGAATCGGCTCTTCACATCTGGGTGAGGCAAGTGCTGCAGCGACCGGCTTCGGCGGTACGGCGGCTGTGTCCGGGGCAGGTTGGTCGGGACTGATCTGAAACCGGCGAGACCTGGTGATGATCGGGGTACCGTCCCATCCATGACTGCTGCGATCTCGGTGGAGAAGCTGGTCAAGACTTTCGGGGCCACAAGGGCTCTTGACGGGCTGGACCTCGAAGTGAGCACGGGTGAGGTGCACGGATTTCTCGGGCCCAACGGTTCCGGTAAATCGACGACTATCAGGGTGCTGCTTGGACTGTTGCGAGCTGATTCCGGCTATACCCGGTTGCTCGATGGCGATCCTTGGAAGGACGCGGTATCGCTTCACCGCCGAATCGCTTACGTGCCGGGAGACGTCAATCTCTGGCCCAACCTCACCGGGGGTGAGGCGATCGACCTTCTGGCCGGTTTGCGTGGCGGCCTCGACGAGTCGAGAAGAAGCGACCTGCTCGAGCGATTCGAACTCGATCCGACGAAGAAGGCTCGCACCTACTCGAAAGGCAATCGGCAAAAAGTGGCGCTCGTGGCCGCATTCGCATCGAACGCCGATCTCTATGTCCTCGACGAACCGACGTCTGGGTTGGATCCATTGATGGATTCCGTTTTTCGGGACTGCATCGACGAGGTGTCGGGTGCGGGAAAAACCGTTCTGCTCTCGAGCCACATCCTCGCCGAGGTCGAGGCATTGTGTGATCGTGTGAGCATCATCAGGGAAGGGCGGACCGTCGAGTCGGGCACGTTGGCTGAGCTTCGCCATCTCACCCGGACGTCGGTTACCGCAGAAACCGAGAAGCCGGTGACCGGACTTGATTCGGTTTCCGGCGTATTCGATGCGCGGGTGGACGGACTACGCGCGCGCTGCGAGGTGGAGACCAGCGAACTTGGCGCTGTGATGAGCCACCTGCTGACTTTCGGGATCACTTCACTCACCTCGAAGCCGCCGACCCTGGAGGAACTGTTTCTCCGGCATTACGGCGACGAGCTCGAACGCGAAGACGAGAACCACCGGCGCGCGGAGTCGAGGGAACTGTGATGGCAACGCAATTCACCGGAACTACTCGGCTGGTGCGGTTGGCGCTACGGCGAGACCGGATCCAACTTCCGGTTTGGCTGCTCGCTCTCGTCGTGCTGCAGGCAATCTCGGCCTCGAGCGTGCTGGGTCTCTACCCGACGGAGGCTGACCTCCTCAGCATCGCCATTGCAACAGCGCAGTCGCCAGTTGCGCTGGCCACCAACGGACTCATCTCCGGATACACCGCCGGTGCAGTGGTCGCGAGCCAGATCGTCATGCCGCTCTCGCTGGGGGCCGCGCTGATGAGTAGTTTGCTCGTGGTCCGCCACACAAGGCAGAACGAGGAGACGGGCAGGGCTGAACTGGTCGAGGCTGCGGTCGTGGGCCGGAAGGCAATGCTTACCGCTGCCCTGATCGTTGCGGCTGCGGCGAACGCGGTTCTCGCCGTGTCGAGCGTGGTGGTTCTCATGGCACAGGGGCTTCCTCTGGGCGGGTCGCTGGCTATTGGACTCGGGATCGCGAGCGTGGGTATTTCTTTCGCGGGCATCGCGGCAGTCACTTCGCAGGTCACGGACGGAGCGCGGACTGCCAACGGACTCGCGGGCGCAGCCCTTGCCGCAGCTTTCGTGCTGCGCGCCGTGGGCGACATGTCCGGAACCGTGGTCGAGGGGGGCACGCGTGTAATCAGCGGCTTTGCCACATGGCTGTCGCCTATAGGATGGGCGGAGCAGATTCGCGCCTACGACGACAACGCATGGTGGGTACTCGGCCTACCGGCCGTGTTCACGCTCGCGACAGTGGCGCTCGCATTCTTCTTCACCGAACGACGAGATCTCGGTGCCGGATTGGTCGCCACCAGGCGAGGACCCGCCCGCGCACCGCGATCCCTACCGACACCGCTCGGCTCGGCCTGGCGGATCCAGCGAGGCGTGTTGTTCTGGTGGGCGGTGGGCATCGGATTCATCGCACTCGTCTACGGCGCGGTCGGCGAGCAAATCGACGACTTCCTCGGTGAGGGCGATCAGGTGTCGGAGGTGATGGGAAGACTCGGCGGCACCTCCGACATGGTGGACGCCTACTTCGCGACGATTTTCGGCACGATGGCGATTGCGGTGGGCGCGTACTCGGTTCAGGCACTGCTGCGGATGCGCGCTGAGGAAGCGGCGGGGCGGCTGGAGCCAGTCCTGGCCACAGCTGTGGGGCGCCCCCGCTGGCTGTCAGCACACGTAGCCGTTGTGGTGGTCGGTGTGGTTGCGTTGCAGCTACTCACCGGTGTCGCCACGGGAGTCGCATACGGTCTGGTCACAGCGGATGTCGCGGGCAATGTAGTCGATCTGAGCGCGGCGGCGTTGGTCTTCGTGCCTGCAATTCTGGTTGTGGCCGCCATTGCCGTTCTGCTCTTCGGCGGACTCCCATTGTGGGCTTCCGGGCTTTCCTGGACCGCACTTGCGTTGTTCTTGCTGTTCGGGCTGCTCGGCCCATTGCTCGGATTGCCTGATTTCATTCGCAACTTGTCGCCGTTCAGCCATGTCCCACCCGTTCCCGCCGCTGATGTGACGGGAACGCCGCTGATGTGGATGGTGGCGATCGCCGTCGTGCTGGCGGCGACGGGAGTCGCGTTGTTCCGGTGGCGTGATCTGGCGATCTAGGTGTGTGCGTGTGTCCTATTCACCGAGGGAGCTCAATCCACCGTTGAGCCACCTCATCCCGGTGGCAAGTAACTGCGAGAGCTCGACCGAATCGTCATCGAGCCACTGCTCGTAGGCCGACATCGCAACGCCGAGTAGGAGATAGCCGACCGTCCGCGGAACGTGCCCGGTCGGAGAGATTCCGAGCCTGCCTGCGACATACTCTGCAATGACGGTGCGCCATCCCTCATACATCACTGCCGAGTATGCCTGCAGGGCAGGAACCCGAAGAATGAGGTTCATGCGCTTGCGATGATTGGCTTTCTCGCTGGCGGGAAAGGCGTTGAACCGAAGCAGCGCCGCGGTCAGGGCATCGGCTATCGAGATGTCGGTCGGTTGCGCCGCGAGATGGGTGCGCATCTCGGCGAGATGGGCATCGAAGTCACCCCAGGGGATCGCGTTCTTGGACGGAAAGTAGCGGAACAGCGTGCGTCGTGCGATTCCGCACGCCTCCGCGACCTGGTCGACACTCGTTGCGTCGAATCCCTGTTTCGTGAACAACTCGATTCCGACGGTGCTGATCCGATCCTGCGTCGTCGCCGGGCGCCGCCCTATTCGGTTGGGCGGATTTACACAACCCTTCAACTTTTGGCCCTTTCGGTCTGTCATTCTGCACTCGATGCCATTACATTGGTGAGGCGAATCACAGGCTATGGGTTCGGTGGCTGGGACCACAGGATCGACTCGCTGCCCTGTGTAACTCGAACAGTAGGAGGAATCATGTCGGATCGCGACAACGAAGTGCTGGAAACCGAGTTGGTCGAGGAATCTCTGGTGGAAGAGGTATCGATCGACGGCATGTGCGGCGTGTACTGAACATGGGTGCTTCGGCGACCGCCTCGACGACCTGCAATGTGATCGATCTCGACGTGGGCTGGAAGCTTCATCCGCGAGTGGCGCTGCGTCCCGAACCTTTCGGGGCGTTGCTGTACCACTTCGGAACCCGCAAGCTTTCCTTCCTGAAGAACCGGACGATTGTCGCGGTGGTCGAATCCCTCTCGTTGCACCCCGACGCCCGTTCCGCACTACGTGCCCAGGGCATCGGGGAGGATGCGGCGCCGAAGTATGCCCGAGCGCTCGGCGTCTTGGCCGCGTCGCACATGATCGTCCGCAGTTGACCAGTCCGTTTCCATCCAATGAGAGAGGACGAACCCAATGACGTCGATACTCGGCGAGCCTTCTGTGCCGGCGCCGGTGGGCCGCCTCGTCGACCAGTTCGAACTCGGTCTCGATGCTCCGATCTGCCTCACTTGGGAGCTGACCTATGCATGCAATCTGTCGTGTGTGCACTGCCTGTCGTCATCGGGACGGCGCGACCCGAACGAGTTGAGCACCGAGCAGTGCAAATCGATCATCGACGAACTTCAGCGTATGCAGGTGTTCTATGTGAACATCGGTGGCGGTGAGCCGACAGTCCGCCCGGACTTCTGGGAACTGGTCGATTACGCCACCGCGCATCAGGTCGGCGTCAAGTTCTCCACCAACGGTGTGAAGATCGACAAGAAGGTGGCAGAGCGTCTCGCTGCCAGCGACTACGTCGACGTTCAGATTTCCCTCGACGGTGCGACGGCCGAAGTCAACGATGCGATTCGTGGACCCGGATCCTTCGCGATGGCAGTGCGGGCGCTCGAGAATCTGTCCGAGGCCGGGTTCGAGGACGCGAAGATCTCGGTTGTCGTCACCCGCCACAACCTGTGCCAACTGGACGAATTCAAGGCGCTCGCAGACAGGTACGGGGCCACCCTCCGGATCACCCGGTTGCGCCCCTCAGGGCGTGGGGCGGACGTATGGGACGAACTGCACCCCACCCAGTCTCAGCAGCGAGAGTTGTACGACTGGCTGGTTGCCAACGGCGAAGGTGTGCTCACCGGCGATTCGTTCTTCCACCTGTCCCCGTACGGCGAGGCGCTGCCCGGGTTGAACTTGTGTGGGGCGGGGCGCGTGGTGTGCCTGATCGATCCGGTCGGCGACGTCTATGCCTGCCCATTCGCGATCCATGAGCAGTTCCTTGCCGGAAACATCCTGATGGACGGCGGCTTCCAGCATGTCTGGCAGCACTCGGACCTGTTCCGGGACCTGCGCTCCCCGCAGACAGGAGGTGCGTGCAGCAAGTGCGACCACTACGACTCTTGCCGTGGTGGCTGCATGGCCGCAAAGTTCTTCACCGGGTTGCCGATGGACGGTCCGGATCCCGAATGCGTGATCGGCAGGGGTGAACTGGCGTTGACTGAGGCGGGAGAAATCCCGAAATCAAGCGTCGACCACTCCCGCAAAGGTCAGCGAAGGGCGCCACGGGCGCCCGTTCCCTTGACGCTGATGATGCGTCCGCCGGCGAAGATATGTGACGAGAACCCGCTTGCGGGAATGGAACAGACGTAACGTCGTCCGACAGATCGGGGTGGTGTTCGATGGGTAGAAATCCGTATTTCGAGACGGTGGCCGAGGCTCAACGACGAGCGAAGAAGCGGCTCCCGAAGTCAGTCTATTCAGCGCTGATCGCCGGTTCCGAAAAGGGGCTGACCGTCGATGACAATGTGGCAGCGTTCGGCGAGTTGGGGTTCGCGCCGCATACCGCGGGGCTTTCGGACAAGCGCGAAATGACCACCACGGTTTTGGGACAGCCGATTTCGATGCCAGTCGTGATATCTCCGACGGGCGTGCAGGCGGTGCATCCGGACGGTGAAGTAGCGGTCGCCCGAGCGGCGGCCGCTCGTGGGACCGCCATGGGATTGAGCTCCTTCGCGAGCAAGTCCGTCGAAGAGGTCATAGCGGCGAACCCACAGACGTTCTTCCAGATGTACTGGGTCGGCTCGCGTGACGTACTGCTTCAGTGGATGGAACGAGCTCGTGCGGCCGGTGCAACTGGGCTCATCGTCACCACCGACTGGTCCTTTTCGCACGGGCGGGACTGGGGAAGTCCGGCCATCCCGGAGAAGATGAATCTCGGGGCGATCATCAAGTTCGCTCCAGAGGGAATCACCCGTCCGGAGTGGCTGTACGAGTTCGTGAAGGCGCGCAAGATCCCCGACCTGACCACACCTAACCTGGCCAAACCGGGCCAGAAACCGCCGACGTTCTTCGGCGCGTACGGGGAGTGGATGCAGACGCCGTTGCCAACCTGGGATGACATCGCCTGGCTGCGGGAGCAGTGGGGTGGACCCTTCATGCTCAAGGGTTTGATGAGGGTCGACGACGCCAAACGTGCTGTTGATGCGGGTGTTTCGGCGATCTCGGTGTCCAACCACGGAGGCAACAATCTCGACGGCACTCCGGCGTCGATCCGCGCACTGCCTGCCATCGCGGAAGCAGTCGGGGACCAGATCGAGGTTCTGCTCGACGGTGGAGTACGCCGCGGCAGTGACGTCGTGAAAGCACTGGCGCTGGGCGCGCGGGCCGTCATGATCGGGCGGGCCTACCTGTGGGGACTGTCCGCGAACGGGCAGGCCGGAGTCGAGAACGTCCTCGACATTCTGCGAGGCGGTATCGACTCGGCGCTGCTGGGTCTGGGGCACTCGTCCATCAACGACCTCAGCCCTGCCGACCTGGTGATCCCACCTGGGTTCGCGCGCGCCCTCGGCACCGATTCCTGATCAGCCCACCGCGCAATGTCCGTGGAGTTGACGGACCCGATCACGTTGGTCGGTCGCCGCGCCCAGTCCAGAGTACTTCTGGGGCCGCACCCCACCAATCTATGTGTGGGACGAAGGCTTTCGCAGCGTCACGTCGCGTACTACGAGAGGCGGGCACGCGGCGGTACCGGGATAGTGGTGACCGAGGTCGCGTCGGTGCACGGCTCGGACTGGCCCTATGAACGGGCCCCGCTAGCGTCCGAATGCATTGGAGGCTGGCGAGACGTGGTCGCGGCATGTCGCCCGCACGGCACGCTGGTCCTTGCGGGATTGGGTCACACCGGATTGCAGGGGTCGAGCGCTTTTTCTCAGTCGGTCATGTGGGGTCCGTCGCAAGTGGC
The DNA here is from genome assembly GCF_040656415.1 of Rhodococcus sp. NPDC049939. NCBI lineage: Bacteria > Bacillati > Actinomycetota > Actinomycetes > Mycobacteriales > Nocardiaceae > Rhodococcus > Rhodococcus sp. NPDC049939. The sequence continues at coordinate 897,801 of NZ_JBFAMC010000001.1, forward strand.
TGATGTGATTTCACGGGAATTGCCGATGCAGATGGAGCGATCCGAGATCGCCACCCTCATGGAGGCCTTCCGGTCCGGAGCGGCTGCTGCGGTCTCCGCCGATGTGGATGGCGTCGAACTCGACGCCGGGCCGAGGGGTTTGCTGCGACAATTCCTGTCGGGTCTGACCAACCTACGCGACGACGAGTACGGGACCGACCCGCTGCGACTGATTCGTGAGGTGATCGTCGCCGTCAGACAAGAGTTGGGATCGGATCGGGTGCTGTCGTTGCGGCTCAGTTGCGACGAGATGGCACCATGGGCGGGAATCACTCCCGACGATGCTGCGGCATTCGTCAAGGAACTGGTGGACTTCCTGGATCTGCTGGTCGTTGTGGGGGGTGGGCCGATGTCGACAAACGCGTACCGCCCCGACTTCCACCGCCCGACATCGTTCAACACCGCTCTCTGCCGAGACATCCGGACAGTCGTCGCAGGTGCGGCGTCCGTCGTGCTCCAGGGCAGCGTGGTCGAGGCGTCCGCCGCTCAGTGGGCGCTCGATGACGGGGTGGCCGACCTCGTCGAAATGACCCGCGCTCAGATCGCGGACCCCGATCTCGTCGTAAAGATCCGAAGCGGTCAGAACCCACGCCCATGCGTCCTGTGCAACCAGACGTGCCAGGTGCTCGATCCGCGCAATCCCATCGTCACGTGCATTTCGCATCCGACAGCAGGGTTCGAGACCATCGATCCCGACGAAGAGGAGAGTTCGAACATCGACCCGGGCGCGGTACTCGTCGTGGGCGCGGGTCCGTCGGGACTGGAGGCGGCCCGAGTGCTAGCAGTTCGTGGCCATCGGGTCATCGTCGCCGAGTCGGCTGATCGAACGGGCGGGATGGTGCGGATCGCCGCACCGCACCTCGAGTCGCTGACGGACTGGCTTCATTCCGAATGCCGAAGGCTCGGGGTCGAATTCCGGCTCGGATCCACGATATCTGAGGCGGATCTCGATGCTGCGGAACGCTCAGGTGCAACGGTGATCCTTGCCACTGGCAGTAGACCCCGGCCGCTCCCGTTCCCCATCGAGGGGCGTACTCAGTGCGTGGACGCCGCTGAAGTGTGGGGCGGCGTCTTGCTCCGTGAAGGTCCCGTGGTCGTCTTCGACCCGGTCGGGGGACCCGTCGGTGTGGCAGTCGCCGAAAGGCTCGCGGCATGCGGTCGCGAGGTCAGCATCGTGACGCAGGACTCCGTCGCAGGTTCGAGGCTCGGAATGACCGGTGATCTCGTCGACGCCAACAGTCGGCTGCAGCGGGCCGGGGTCGTGCGGCGCCTCGACAGCCGGATCATGTCGATCGACGAGACCGGAATTCGGATCAGGAACCGATACACCGGTGCGGAAACCGTGGCGTCGTGTGGCGTCCTGGTCGATTGCTCACATCGCCTCCCCGAAGACACGCTCGCGGCGTTGCGTCCGGGTGCGGTACGGGTGGGCGATTGCGTCGCTCCGCGAACGGTGCTCGAAGCGATCAGGGAGGGCCGCTCAGCTGCGCTGAACGTGACCACGGGCAGACCGTCCGATTTCGACAAGAATCCACTCACCCTCGTCAACGAGAGATAGGAAATTGCATGGGACAGTTCGACGGCAAGGTCGCTTTCATCACCGGTGCTGCCCGAGGGCAGGGGCGAGCACACGCGGTGCGGTTGGCGCGCGAGGGCGCGACGATCATCGCAATTGACATCTGCGGGCCGGTCTCGGAGTACAACACCTACGATTCGGCGACCCCGGACGACTTGGCGGAGACGGTGCGCCGCGTCGAATCAGAGGGCGGCAAGATCATGGCCGAGCAAGCAGACATTCGCGACAGCGCGCAACTGAAGGCCATCGTCAATCGAGGCGTCGAGCAGTTCGGCGGGCTCGACATCGTGATTGCGAACGCCGGGATCTGCAACTGGAACAGATTCTGGGAGATGCCCGACGAGCAGTGGGAGACGCTGATCGACGTGAACCTCACGGGCACGTGGAAGACACTCAAGGCAGCGGTTCCATCGATGATCGAGAGCGGCCGGGGCGGTTCGATCATAGTGATCAGCTCCGTGGCAGGTATCAAGCCTATTCCCGGACAAGCGAATTACGCAGCATCCAAGTTCGGTCTCGTCGGTCTGACCCAGGCTGCGGCGAAGGAGTTGGGTGAATACGGGATTCGCGTCAACTCCATTCACCCGTACGGCGTGAAGACGCCGATGGGCAACGACCAGGGCGGCTTGGCACTGCTGGAGAAGCACCCCCACTACATGTCGAGCCTGTCGTCGATTCTCACCGAACACCCGTTGGCCGACACAGACGACATCACCGAAGCGGTGGTGTGGCTGGCCGGCGATGGTTCTCGGATGGTCACCGGTAGCCAGGTTGCAGTGGATATGGGCGCCACCAAGGTGTGAGCGACTCCGGATACCGCCACCTGTTCACCCCGTTGCGCGTGGGGCCACTGACCCTACGCAACCGGGTGGTCTTCTCCGCGCACCTGACGGGCTACGCCGTGGATGGCCTGCCCACCGAACAGCATGCCGCGTACTACGCGGCACGGGCGAAGGGGGGTGTGGGACTGATCATCTCCGAGGAACACACCATCCACCCCGGGGACTGGCCGTACGAGAAGGTGATTGCCGGGTATCGGCCCGAGGTAGTCGCGGGATACCGGCGCATCACCGACGCTGTTCACGAGTACGAGGTTCCGATCCTGGCGCAGATCAACCACAACGGTGGGCAGGGTTCGAGCATGTACTCCCGGCGTCCGTTGTGGGCGCCGAGTGCCGTCCCGGACCCGTTGTTCCGCGAAGTCCCCAAGGCGCTCGACCAGCGGGAGATCCGGACGCTCGTCGAGGGCTACGCGCGGGTGGCCGAACATTGCGTGCAGGGCGGGTTCGACGGAGTCGAACTGCAGTGCTCCCACTCCTCGTTGGTGCGAAGCTTCCTCGCCCCCTCGACGAATCTGCGCACCGACAGGTACGGGGGGTCGCTCGGTAACCGCGCCCGGTTCCTTCTCGAAGTTGTCGCCGCGATGCGTGAAGCGATTGGTCCGGAACACGCACTCGGGGTAAGGCTTGCGGGTGAGGACCTGTTCGACGGCGGAGTATGCCTGGATGAGGCTATGGAGGTAGCCGCGATCATCGAGGAGGCCGGTGGGGTCGACTACATCAACACGTCCATCGGCATGGCCACCGAGACGCTCCACATGATCGAGGCGTCCATGTCGGTGCCCTCCGGATACGCCCTGTTCATTCCGAACGCCATCCGGCAGCGAGTTTCCCTTCCGGTGGTTGGCGTCGGCAGGTTCAAGGAACCGTGGCAGGCCGAGCAGGCTCTTGTGGAGGGGCACTGCGACCTGATCGGGGTCGTGCGCGGCCAGATCGCTGATCCGGACTTTGCCGCGAAAGCACTGGCCGGCGATAAGGCGCAGATCCGAAGATGCCTGGCGTGCAATCAGGAATGCGTCGGGCGCATGGGGCTCGGGCGATGGCTCGGTTGCGTTGCCAACCCTCGCGCGGGCAAGGAGGTCACAGCCGTGCCCGAACCGAAGATTCGCGGCAGACGCGTGGTCGTCGTCGGCGGCGGACCAGCTGGACTGAAGGCCGCCGCAACCGCGGCGCTGCGTGGTCACCGCGTGACCTTGTTCGAACGCGCAGATGCTGTCGGTGGGCAGGTGAGCACCGCGGCGGTCGTACCCGGCAGGCGCGAGATGCTCGACCTTGTGCTGGATCTTGAAGCGGAGTGCATTCGCTCCGGGGTGGATCTGCGGACGGGGTCCGAGGCGACTGCCGCAATCGTTGAGCACCTCAGACCCGACGTCGTCGTGATCGCGACGGGGGCACGCTCGCAGCGTCCACGTTGGGCGGGCGCGCTGGATCGGGTCGTGGACGTGCGAGATGTTCTGGAGGGCCGTGCTCAACCGTCCGGGATCGTGCTGGTGGTAGACGAACTCGGCTTCCACCAAGGCACGTCCGTTGCGGAGTTCGCCGCCGACTCCGGATGTGTGGTCACCATCTGCACACCGGGGATGATCGTCGGGCAAGATCTAGGCATCACCTTGGATTTCGAGGGCTGGAACCAGCGGGCACACCACAAGGGAATAACCCAGTTGACCGATGTGGTGCCGATGGGTTGCGAAGCGGTCGAAGTCGGAAAGCTCGCGGTCACTCTTCTGCATCACCCGACCGGACAGTCGTCGCGGTTCGTCGCAGACTGGGTGGTGTCCTCGGCGCACCAACGGCCGGAGGATGAACTCTGGAAGGAGTTGGCCGACAGCGGTATCGAGGTGCACCGAGTCGGAGACGTCTTGGCGCCACGCCGTGCACACTCCGCCGTCATCGAGGGCGAGCGGGTTGGGCTGTCGTTGTAGGAGCCGGTGGGCGCATGCTTTTGCAGCTCTCCGCGCGTTACCTCCAGGTCTGCGTGCTTCAGCAGGGCTACCGCAGCGCGCTTCTCTTCCACCATCCTGGGGGGCTCACCCTTTCCGACTGCTGTCTCGCGCCCAAGGTAAGTGCCTCACGTGCGAAGTCGGTATGTGGGTTTCGGACCACCAAGTCGGTGCCGTTCTCGGGAACGGTGGCTCGGGAAAGATCCAGACGGGAGCCCAGGCTCTTGGCTGCTGGCACGATCAGGAAAAATCCGAAGAGGTGGAGTGACGAACGGAGGTCTGCTGGCATCCACTCGGTCAGCGGCGAGATCGGACCGGTGATGAGGTAGGCGGTGAGGGAAACCAGAACGAGGCTCAGGGCTCGTCGCTCCCGGCGATATTGCCGGCACGCCGAACAGCCGGGCCACCGTGTCTTCACCCAGATCTTACGAGAGCGTCGGTATTCGGAACGTTTCCGCCTCGCAGACGGTCGGAGGAAATCGTGGAGGATTTTGCGGGGAAGCGAGAGATCGTCATAGGGGACGTACGGGTGTGAGGACAAGTACAGCTTGAAGGTCCAGGTTCCGGGTGCGCCGTGTACAACGCATACCGACGGTAGTTCGGCATCGAGTTCTCGCCAGTGCTTGTGTTGGAGCTCGGTGGGATTGGGAGTGGTGACGTGGCGCAGCGGGAATGAAACGGACGGTTCGGGCACGCGGTTGATGATGCGATGTCGGCTGTCACCTCGGCAAATCCAGTGGTGAGTGAGGCACCAGGCTTGTCGCAGGCCCGGGCTGGTACCTTCATCCGCGCAGATGCTGTCGGTGGGCAGGTGAGCACCGCGGCGGTCGTACCCGGCAGGCGCGAGTTGCTCGACCTTGTGCTGTATCTGGAAGCGGAGTGCATTCGCTACGGGGTGGATCTGCGGACGGGGGCCGAGGCGACTGCCGCAATCGTTGAGCACCTCAGACCCGACGTCGTCGTGATCGCGACGGGGCCCGCCCGCAGCGTCCGCGTTGGGCGGATGCCCTGGATCGGATCGTGGACGTGCGAGATGTTCTCGAGGGCCGTGCTCAACCGTCCGGGATCGTGCTGGTGGTAGACGAACTCGGCTTCCACCAAGGCACGTCCGTTGCGGAGTTCGCCGCCGACTCCGGATGTGTGGTCACCATCTGCACACCGGGGATGATCGTCGGGCAAGATCTAGGCATCACCTTGGATTTCGAGGGCTGGAACCAGCGGGCACACCACAAGGGAATAACCCAGTTGACCGATGTGGTGCCGATGGGTTGCGAAGCGGTCGAAGTCGGAAAGCTCGCGGTCACTCTTCTGCATCACCCGACCGGACAGTCGTCGCGGTTCGTCGCAGACTGGGTGGTGTCCTCGGCGCACCAACGGCCGGAGGATGAACTCTGGAAGGAGTTGGCCGACAGCGGTATCGAGGTACATCGAGTCGGGGACGTCTTGGCGCCACGCCGTGCACACTCTGCCGTCATCGAGGGCGAGCGGGTTGGGCTGTCGTTGTAGAGGTCGGTGAGTGCCCACTTCTGCAGTACGTCATTCGTGCGTTCTGGTGCCGGCTATGCCGGGCCTGAGCTGTCATGAGCATTCATGATCAGTTGTCGGATCGTGGCACTCTGGCTCAGTCCTAACGCCTTGCTGCGTTCAACTAGCGCCTCCTTCTCCTCATCTGTGAGAAAGGCGTGGACGGTGTGCCGCTTTCCTTTGCGCAGATTTCTTCCACCGCTCATTCTCCATCTTCCTTCCCTTTGTTGTGAAACTCTCCGCCCACCGCAGAAAGGTGTGGCCAGGCCGCCTCACGTAGGTCAAGCCTTGCTTGATCGGAATCGAGAAACGTGAGCGCGTGCCGATCAGCGCCCCTGGCGTACGGCCCACCGCAGCCGAAGCCGGTAGCTGATGCGATATCGCCTGTCACCACGGCAAACCCGGTGACTAGGGCCGCGTCATTCTCGCAGCGGTGCCGGACTGGTACCTTCATCTGGACTGTCGAGGTGGGGGAGTAAGACGCTGAGCGCAGATTCTGAAGAACTGGATGGGTTTGCGCGCAGGGCGGAGGACTTGTACGACCAATGCGTTTGAGCCTCCGATCATGTGGAGGAATGGCTGACGCTCGGTGCATCCGATGTGGGAGCGGGAAATGCAACTTCTGATGTTCAAATTTCATCCAGGTTTCGATGATCGTTTAGCCCGTCGAACCAGCGAATGAACTCGACGGTACTTCCCCATCCGATGCGAATCCGGTCATGGATCCCCCGCTGGTCATGGCCAGGTACGAATTCTCGTCCGCCGGTCACCTCGGTGCCGCAGCCGCACTCGCATAGAACCGGCGCACCAGGGTTGTCGTCGATGTAGGTCACTGGATTCCGCCACGCATCGACGGGTCGACCAATCAGCAGCTCGTAACCTGCGTCTCCCGGCTTGAGGACGCGCCCAACAACAGCTTGTTTCGTTCCACCATCTACCATCGCTACCTGTTCTATAGGTTGGCGGTGATCCAATTCAATGACTGTGCGGACGATGCCGTCGAACGAAAACGTCGCGTACTTCTGTTTTGCTGCTCGGAGTCCGAGCTTCCACACCCCACGATTCACGTCGTAGGTCAGCTCGTCGGATTGACCAGGTTCCCAGCCGACCCACGTTCGACCCCATACGCATGAGTCTTCGACACTGCACCGTGATCTGAGCTTGAAGTTGAGCGCCATCTTTCTCCTTCGAAAGGTAAACCCAAGCCTATGGGTTATAGGGATACGGAAGAGAGTCTAGTCTGGCTGGAAACAATAAAACAAGGGCTAACTTTATCGTTACAAACGATCCAATCATTGATCGGGTGAGCGGTGCTCAGACGCACGTCGGAACCCTAGTGTGCGGGTTATGACCAGAACGGAGGCTAGACATCGCTCAGCGGTCATGGCTCGCATGTCCCGCTCGTGATTGGCTTGATCCTTGATCCGGTGGAATGCTCGGTCGCACAACCCAATCTTGCTTGAGCCGAGCACTATTCGGACGATTCGTTCGCGAGCTGGAATCTGCAACAGGCTCGGCGCGGGGACGGGCTCACACCACGGAATGAGGTTGTCCGGGCCTCGGCGGCAATGGACATACGGAATCACCCGGCGCATACCATCGACGAGTGCGCGACTACGAAGAACTCGCTGACACCGTATGGCCCGATATCAACCGGGGCGCTTCGACCGTCGTCGTCCCAGTCGGTTCGGTCGAACAGCACGGTCCGCACCTCCCGCTCGACACCGACACCGTAATCGCGTCGGGGGTAGGGCGCGCCCTCCCAGACGTTCTTGTTGCGCCCGCGATCGCGTACGGAGCGAGCGGCGAGCACGAGGCTTTCCCAGGAACAGTGTCGCTCGGCTCGCATGCCCTGGAGTCGCTTCTCGTCGAGTACGGCAGGTCGGCGTGCAGGTGGGCAGGGCGGATCCTTTTCGTCAACGGCCACGGGGGTAACGGCTCCGCTCTCGTCAAGGCTGTCACCTTGTTGCGGTACGAGGGCCGCGATGTCGCCTGGGTGCCGTGCGCGGTCCCGGACGCCGACGCGCACGCAGGCCGGACGGAAACGTCGATGTTGCTGCACCTTTCACCCGGCCGGGTGAAGATGTCGAGTGCCGAGACCGGGAACGAAGAACCTATCGAAAGCTTGCTCCCCAGACTGCGCGAAGGCGGTATTGTCACCGTGTCCGCCAACGGTGTGCTCGGCGATCCTACTGGAGCCACGGCCGCGGACGGGGAACGGATCTTCAGCGCACTTGTCGAACGCGTCACCAAGGCACTAGCCCGGTGGGAACCGGGTCCAGATGGAAGGCTCCGGTAGCAACCGGGCCCAGACGGGAGGCTCACATTGATTTGTACGGGCGTCTACGAGCTGCCGAGGATGAATTTTCTTCACGCCCTGACCACTAGTTTTCGACACGCGCCGCCAACCAATTTCCAGCATGGGCTGCCAATAATCTTCCATCCGCATACCATCAGCTGATGCGCCAGGCTCGACTCCCCGATGGATTCGGGATTCGTATCGACCCCAAGGTTCGCGCATACTCCGGAGGTCGAGTGCTCATCGGAGGTTCGCCGACTCGGATGCTGAAGCTCGCACCCACCGCAGCGGCCATGATCGGTGACGGCTACCTCGAGGTCATCGACTCTGAGTCCGCAGTGGTCGCGCGTCGGCTCCTCGACTCGGGCGTCGCGAACCCCCGTCCCATGAGCACACCTTCGCCCCGAGACGTCACAGTCGTCATTCCGGTGAAGAACAACGCGCTCGGACTGCGCCGGGTCCTGGGCGCGCTCCGCGGTCTCGACGTGATCGTCGTCGACGACGGGTCCGAGGTTCCGATCGTGGCTCCCGCGGTGGGGAACGGGTGCGGCGGTCGTGTCACCGTCCTACGACACGAGACCGCGAAAGGCCCAGCTGCAGCGCGAAATACTGGTTTGCGTCACGCCGAGACACCGTTCGTGGCCTTCTTGGATTCCGACGTTCTGCCGCGCACGGGCTGGATCGAGGTCATGCTCGGTCACTTCAGTGACCCTGCGGTCGCGCTCGTGGCACCGAGGATAGTGGCTCTGGAACCCGAGGCGAGCACCCTCGCGCGTTATGAGCACGCCCGTTCCTCACTGGACTTGGGACGGCGGGAGTCGGCGGTCCAGTCCGGCGGTGCCGTGTCCTTCGTCCCGAGCGCCGCGATGATCGCTCGGCGTGAGGTTCTCGACGAGTTCGGCGGCTTCGACGAGTCCATGCACGTCGCCGAGGATGTCGACCTGTGCTGGCGGCTGCAGGAATCCGGTTGGCGGTTGCGATATGAACCGGTTGCCAACGTTGCACACGACCACCGGGTTTCGTTCGGAAAATGGTTCGACCGCAAGATGTTCTATGGAACCGGAGCGGCGCCGCTCGCGGCACGGCACGTCGGCAAGGTCCCTCCGCTGGCGATGTCATCGTGGACCTTCTTTGCGTGTGTCGCAGCTGCCACCTGCACGCGGCTGGGACTTCTCGGAGCCGTCGCCACTCTAGCGACGACGTTGTTGCGTCTCCGCCGGATGTTCACGGCGATCGACCAGCCCACTCGTGTCGCCGCCATTCTCACGGCGCAGGGCTTTGTGGGAGGCGCATGGCAGTTGGCGTCCGCAATGTGTCGCCACTACTGGCCGATCACGCTTCTGGCGGTGTTGGCGTCGAGACGGATACGTCGTATCGCTCTGGCCGTGGCTTTCGCGGAAGGCGTTGCCGACTGGGCTACGCATCGTGAGCCCGGGGGACTGGGTCCGCTGCGGCACACGCTGTTCAAGCGGATGGATGACATCGCCTACGGTGCCGGGCTATGGAAAGGTGCGCTGGTCGCCCGTGACCTCGGCGCACTCAAGCCGCGGTTGAAGCAGTAGTGGTCGATCCGATTCGTGCCGCCGACGTAGTGGTCGTCGGCGGAGGTTCGAGCGGATGCGTCGTGGCCGCGCGACTCAGCGAGGACCCAGAGCGGTCGGTTCTCCTGGTCGAGTCCGGACCGGGCTATCGGTCTATGCTCGATCCTGCTGTGCGCGATTATCGTTCTCTGCCAGTGGGTCCGGGCGGCGACTATTCGCAGGTCTACGACGTCGAGCTGACGCCGGGCGTGCATTCGACGATGGTTCGCGGTCGCGTGCTGGGCGGTTCCGGCGCTGTCAACGGTGTCTACTTCATTCGAGGCACGAAATCAGACTTCGAAGCTTGGCCGAAGTCCTGGTCGTACGAGAAAGTGCTGCCGACGTTCCGAGCACTCGAACGCGATATCGATTATGCCGGGCCGTGGCATGGCAGGACAGGGCCGATGCCGGTGCGCAGGCAGTCCGCGGAGCGGATGAGCGAGATCAGCGCAGCATTCCGCGACGCCGCTCTGGAGAGGGGATATCGGGAGGAACTCGACAAGAATGGCACCGGTGACGGTGGTGTCGGTCCGGTGCCGACCAACGTCGACGGTGGTGTTCGGTTCAGTACCGCGGTGGCATATCTGCTGCCTGCCTGGGATAGGCCCAACCTGACGGTCGAGTCGAACACCGATGTCGTTCGGATCCTGTTCTCCGGCAACAGGGTATCGGGCGTCGAGGTCGAGGCCGAAGGAGAGAGGCGAACGATTCACGCCCGGCGAGTCGTGCTCGCGGCCGGGCCTGTCGAAACACCCGTTCTGCTGATGCTCTCAGGGGTAGGTTCGGCTGATCATCTGCGGGACAACGGTATTCCCGTCCTCGTCGATGCGCCCGGGGTGGGTAGCGATTTCAGTGATCATCCCGAGGTGGCTCTGCCGTATCGGTCGAGGGGGTCCTTGCACCGTGACGGGTCGAGCCCGCCGCTCGAGACCGTCCTGAACACTGCCGACATCGAGATCCGTCCGTACACGGCTCCGACAAACCTTCTCGTGCCAGGTTCTGGGCAAAGTGATCAGCTACTGGGGATCGGGTTGATGGTCCCTGAGAGTCGGGGTGACATTCGGCTGACGTCGGCGGACCGCAGCAGCCGTCCTCACATCGAATACCGTTATGCGCAGTCGGAATCCGATCGCCGGGCGCTGCGCCATGGACAGGCGATCGGATTGGATCTTCTCCACTCTCCGGCGCTGAAGCGGCTCATCGTTCCGCTGTACGAGGAGGTGTCCGACCGTTCTGCGGTCGCCAATCTGGGGACGTCTTATCACCTGTGCGGAAGTTGCAGAATGGGCGGAAGTGACGATGCAGCCGCAGTGGTGGACGAGCGCTGTGACGTGCGGGGCGTGGACGGGCTGACGATTGCCGACACCTCGGTGTTCCCGATGGTTCCCAGCCGTGGTCCGCACGCCACATCGGTCATGGTCGCCGAGCGCGTCAGTACCTTCTTGACGGAATGAAGAGGGTGGAGACCGATACCAGCATGATCCGCACTACCGTGTTCGACAGACGCCGTGGAGGAAGTCGATGGAGAGTAAACGGCCCAAGCGTGCCAATCCGTGGGTCGCGTTGCGCCCGGACGACGACATCGCCCAGTGCGCACGCAGGGTGTCCACCGCGCATCAGTTCTTCGTCGACCACCGCAGTCCCGTCGATGTCAACCGGGATGGAAGGTCCGTCCGGTCCGTCGTCCTCGACTCGTGGATCCGCAGCACCCGCAAGGGAGTGAATCCGGATGGATTTGCGAGGCCTGTCGATCTGTCGGGTGTCGATCTCGCCTCGTACCGAGCGGAGCATCCGATGTCGATAGTTCGGCCGGTGGTGCGCAAACTCCTCGTCGAAGACGCCGCGGACACCGGTCTGCTCGTGGCGATCGCGGACGAAAAGGGACACTTGCTCTGGGTCGAGGGCGATTCCTCGGCGAAGGACCGCGCTCAGAAGATGAACTTCGCCGAGGGTTCCGACTGGAGTGAGGACACCGTCGGAACGAATGCGCCGGGTACGGCGCTGGCGGTCGATCAGTGTGTACAGATATTCGGAGCGGAGCATTTCATCCGGTCGGCACATGACTGGAGTTGCTCGGCGGCCCCCGTTCACGACCCGACCACGGGAGGGATCGTCGGTGCCATCGACATCACCGGTGGGCCGAGGGTGGCCGTGCCCGAGGTTCTGTCTCTGATCAGAGCAACTGTTGCGGCCGCCGAGGCGGAGTTGCGGTTGCACTTGCTGCATTCGCCGCGTCCGAGGGCCGACACCGCGCTGCGGTTGGAGGTGCTCGGCTCGGGGCGCCCGAGCCTGATGCGCGGCGGCGAACGCATTCGGCTTTCGCAACGCCACGCAGAGATTCTCCTGCTCTTGGCCGAGTATCCGGAGGGGCTCAGTTCGGACCGCCTCGCAGTCCTCCTCGACGAAAACGAACTCGACACGGTCACCATTCGTGCCGAGATATCCCGCCTGCGTAAGGTTTTCGGGTCCTCGAATCTCGGTTCTCGGCCTTATCGACTGCTCGTCGAGCTGGGGTCGGATGTGCAGCAGGTGCGTCGCGCTTTGGACCGAGGCGACCTGGCTTCGGCGCTCGACGCTTACTCCGGTCCGGTGCTCCCCGGATCTCAGGCGCCGGGGGTGGTGGACCTTCGCGACGAGTTGTGGGCACGGGTGCAGGCGGCTCTGCTTCGTGAGGGTGATCCACGGTTGCTGGCCCGGTGGACCACATCCGCACACGGCAGGCACGACGTTGCAGCGTGGCAGGCGTATCTGGCAGGCCTCGACCCGCGTTTACCGCTTCATGACCAGGTCAAGGCACAAATCGATATGTTCGATCGGCAGTTCGCAACGTAGTTGCAACGGTACGGCCCGTAGTGTTGTGAGTCACACCCATAAAGTTCATGACACCAGGGAGTTATCGATGACCGTGTATGCCCGCCCGGGTTCCTCGGACGCCATCATGTCCTTCCAATCGCGCTACGACAACTGGATCGGCGGCCAGTGGGTCGCCCCCGTCAAGGGCCAGTACTTCGAGAATCCGACCCCGGTCACGGGGCAGACCTTCTGTGAGGTTGCTCGTTCGACCTCGGAGGACATCGAACTGGCGCTCGACGCAGCGCACGCAGCCTCTTCGGCGTGGGGCAAGACGTCGGTTGCCGAGCGCGCCATCATTCTCAACAAGATCGCCGACCGCATCGAGGAGAACCTAGAGACCATTGCGCTTGCCGAGTCCTGGGACAATGGCAAGCCGATTCGTGAGACCTTGAACGCCGACATTCCGTTGGCCATAGACCACTTCCGATACTTCGCGGGCGCGATCCGCGCACAAGAGGGCGCTCTCTCGGAGATCGACTCCGACACCGTCGCGTACCACTTCCACGAGCCGTTGGGCGTCGTCGGCCAGATCATTCCGTGGAATTTCCCAATTCTCATGGCGGTATGGAAGCTCGCTCCGGCTCTCGCGGCGGGTAACGCCGTCGTCCTCAAGCCGGCCGAGCAGACACCGGCGTCGATTTTGTACCTGATCTCGATCATCGGCGACCTGCTGCCCGCCGGCGTGGTGAACATCGTGAACGGATTCGGCGTCGAGGCGGGCAAGCCGCTGGCGTCGAGCCCGCGGATCAAGAAGATCGCATTCACCGGCGAGACCACCACCGGACGCCTGATCATGCAGTATGCGTCGCAGAATCTGATCCCGGTCACCCTCGAGCTCGGTGGCAAGAGCCCGAACATCTTCTTCTCCGACGTGTTGTCCTCCAATGACGACTTTCAGGACAAGGCGCTCGAGGGCTTCACGATGTTCGCGCTCAACCAGGGTGAGGTGTGCACCTGCCCGTCGCGTTCGCTGATCCAGGAAGACATCTTCGACGAGTTCCTGGCGATGGCGGCCATCCGCACCAAGGCTGTGCGCCAGGGTGATCCTCTCGATACCGACACCATGATCGGCGCCCAGGCATCCAACGACCAGCTCGAGAAGATTCTCTCCTACATCGAGATCGGCAAGGGTGAGGGCGCCAAGATCATCACCGGCGGTGAGCGTGCCGAGCTCGGTGGCGACCTGTCCGGTGGTTACTACGTGCAGCCGACGATCTTCACCGGACAGAACAAGATGCGCATTTTCCAGGAAGAGATCTTCGGTCCCGTCGTCTCTGTCACCTCGTTCAAGGACTACGACCAGGCCATCGAGATGGCCAATGACACGCTGTACGGCCTAGGTGCCGGCGTCTGGTCGCGCGATGGCGGCGTCGCCTATCGGGCGGGTCGCGACATCCAGGCGGGTCGGGTGTGGACCAACACGTACCACCAGTACCCCGCCCATGCAGCGTTCGGTGGCTACAAGCAGTCAGGAATCGGTCGCGAGAACCACCTGATGATGCTCGAGCACTACCAGCAGACGAAGAACCTGTTGGTCAGCTACGCGCAGAAGGCCCAGGGATTCTTCTGATGGACGCCACCCGGGCGCCGCAGCGCCTGAAGGCAACTGCCGAGGCGGTGGAACTTCTCCGCCGCCTCGCCGGCATCCACGGGGCATTGATGATGCATCAGTCGGGTGGCTGCTGCGACGGTTCCGCACCGATGTGCTACCCCGACGGCGAGTTCATCGTCGGCGACCGGGACGTGCTGCTCGGTGTTCTGGATCTGCGTCTCGGCGTCGGGGAAACACTGCCTACTCGGCCCGAGGGCACCGATGCGGTGCCGGTGTGGATTTCCGGCTCGCAGTTCGAGGCATGGAAGCACACGCAGTTGGTGCTCGATGTCGTGCCGGGTCGCGGTTCCGGGTTCAGTCTCGAGAGTCCCGAAGGGATGAGGTTCCTCAGCCGCGCACGCGCTTTCACCACTCGGGAGAATGCCGACCTCGCCGCGCAGGAGGTGATCGTCGGGCAACAGTGGGATCAGGGCTGCAGGCCTGTGCCGTCCCCCGAACCGCAGGTGGTCGCCGAAGCTGCCGACGCCTGCCCGGTACCGGGGTCGTGAACAAATCCGTAATACCTTGCAGGGATCCATATCTGGAGGTTTACACCGTCGTCATCATTCCTTGACGCACCGTGTACACAACGCACTTAACGTTCGCTGCGGCGTAACCACGCCGCAGCGAACGGCCGAGATAGGGGAATGAATGTCACGAGTAGAACTATCCACGGACCCCGGGGCGATTCGGCACCACGATGCCGCGGACTTCCATTCGGAAGACAGTAGCTACCTGGAAAAGCGCTCACTGAGAAAGGGCTCGGCGGGGTGGGTGCTGCTCGCCGGTCTCGGTGTCAGCTATGTGATCTCCGGTGACTTCGCCGGATGGAACAACGGCCTGGCTCATGGGGGATTCGGTGGCCTGCTGATTGCCGCTGTCATCGTCGCGGGTATGTACCTGGCGATGGTTCTGGGTATGGCCGAGATGTCTTCGGCCCTACCCGCCGCGGGCGGTGGCTATACCTTCGCCAGGCGAGCCTTGGGGCCATGGGGTGGATTCGCCACCGGTACAGCCATTCTCATCGAATATGCGATCGCACCTGCAGCGATCGCAACCTTCATCGGCAGCTACGTCGAATCGCTGAACTTGTTCGGTATCACCGACGGCTGGTGGGTGTATCTGGCGGTCTACGCCATCTTCATCGGAATCCATCTGACTGGCGCGGGCGAGGCGCTCAAGGCCATGTTCGTCATCACGGCAATCGCTCTGATCGGCCTCGTGATCTTCTCGGTTGCGGCAATCGGGTTGTTCGATCTGGGTAACTTGACGGACATAGCCCCCACCGATGCGGTGGGTGCGTCCACCTTCCTGCCCTACGGGGTGCTCGGGATCTGGGCTGCCGCGCCATTCGCCATCTGGTTCTTCCTCGCGGTCGAAGGCGTCCCGCTCGCCGCAGAAGAGGCTCGAGAGCCCGAGAAGAACGTTCCGCGCGGAATCATCATCAGCATGCTGATCCTGATCGTGACCGGTGCCGCTGTCCTGTTCCTGGCGACAGGAGCGATGGGTGCCGCGGGTCTGGCGGATTCCGGCAACCCTCTGGTCGAGGCGCTCGGCGGCGGAACCGCGGCGAAGGTGGTCAACTACATCGGTCTGGCCGGCCTCGTCGCGAGCTTCTTCTCGATCATGTACGCCTACTCGCGACAGACGTTTGCGCTCTCGCGTGCCGGCTACCTGCCGCGGAACCTGTCGATCACCAACTCCCGCAAGGCGCCTACACTCGCGCTCATAGTTCCCGGCATCATCGGATTCGTGCTCTCGCTCACCGGTGAAGGCGCGATGTTGCTGAACATGGCGGTGTTCGGGGCGGCCGTCAGCTATGTCCTGATGATGGTAAGCCACATCGTTCTTCGTAAGCGCGAGCCGCAGATGAAGCGCCCGTACCGCACGCCGGGCGGCATTGCCACCACTTCATTCGCACTTGTGATCGCGGCTGCCGCTGTGGTCGCGACGTTCCTCGTCGATCCGGTCGCTGCACTGTGGACGCTGATCGCCTTCGCCGCCTTCATGGCGTACTTCGGCTTCTACAGCCGGCACCACCTCGTTGCCAATTCTCCCGACGAGGAGTTTGCTGTACTAGCAAAGGCGGAGGAAGACTTGGAATGACCATCTACAGCCACGGGGTAGCGGGGGTCGGGTACGCATTCGACGGCCTCGTCGATCTGATGGCGAAGGCGACACCGCAACGAAGCGGTGACGAACTCGCGGGGTGCGCAGCGTCCTCGGATGCCGAACGCGCTGCGGCGCAGTGGGCGCTCGCTGACGTCCCACTTGACACCTTCCTGAACGAGCTAGTCGTCCCTTATGAGGATGACGAGGTCACCAGGCTCATCATCGACTCTCACGACCGAGCGTCATTCGGCGAGATCTCGCATCTGACGGTCGGCGGACTCCGCGACTGGTTGCTCGATGTTGCAGCGGGAGAGGACGCGGCTGACAGGCTCAGCCGCGTCGCCGCAGGCCTTACACCGGAGATGGTGGCGGCGGTGAGCAAGATCATGCGCAACCAGGATCTCGTCTCCGTGGCGCGGGCTGTGACGGTGACTTCCGGGTTCCGGACCACGCTCGGAGTACCCGGTTGCCTCGCAACGCGTTTGCAGCCCAATCATCCGACCGACGACCCGCGCGGAATCGCGGCCGCCACGCTTGATGGTCTGCTGCTCGGCTGCGGCGACGCCGTAATCGGAATCAACCCGGCTACGGATTCACCTCACACGACCGCTGAGTTGCTACGCCTGCTCGACGACATTCGTCAACGCTTCGACATTCCCACGCAGTCGTGCGTTCTGTCGCACGTGACCACCACGATGGGCCTGATCGACGAGGGCGTTCCTGTCGACCTCGTCTTCCAGTCGATCGCCGGTACCCAGGGCGCCAATTCCAGTTTCGGCGTGAATATCTCGTTGCTGCGAGAGGCGAACGCGGCCGGGCGTTCGCTGAATCGGGGAACGGTCGGAGACAACGTCATGTATCTGGAAACAGGTCAGGGTTCTGCGCTCAGTGCCGGTGCACACCTCGGTACGGGCGGACGTGCCGTCGACCAGCAGACCTTGGAGGCAAGGGCGTACGCGGTGGCTCGCGACCTCGAGCCGCTGCTGATCAACACGGTGGTGGGCTTCATCGGACCGGAGTACCTCTACGACGGCAAGCAGATCATCCGGGCCGGACTCGAGGATCATTTCTGTGGGAAGCTGCTGGGCCTCCCCATGGGCGTCGACGTCTGCTATACCAATCATGCGGAAGCGGACCAGGACGACATGGACACGCTGCTCACCCTGCTCGGGGTGGCCGGTACTGCCTTCGTCATCACAGTCCCCGGCGCCGACGACGTGATGCTCGGATACCAGAGCCTGTCATACCACGATGCTCTCTACGCGCGCCAGGTCCTCGGACTCCGACCGGCTCCGGAGTTCGAGGCCTGGATGCGTCGTCTCGGAATGGTCGACGACTCGGGCCGAGTGCTGCCGGTCGATGCCGCGACTTCACCGCTACGGGCGCTCGGGATGGCGCCATGAGCGATCCTGCCTTGCAAGACTTCTGGGATGGCCTTCGCAGTACGACGCAGGCGCGCATCGGACTCGGCCGGACGGGAGACGCGCTCCCGACTCAGCGTGTGCTCGAGTTGCGCTCGGCGCACGCGGCGGCTCGTGATGCCGTACACCAACCGCTGGACCCGGAGGCGTTGGTGGACCACGTCGAGGCGGTCGGTCTGGGTCGGCCGGTGGTGGTCACCAGCAGAGCGTCGGATCGGAGCGAGTACCTGCGGCGGCCTGATCTGGGTCGTACACCTGCCGATCTTTCTTCGGTTCCAAGAGCGAACGCCGAGGTGGGTTTCGTTCTCGCAGACGGTCTGTCGCCGAGGGCACTCGATGATCACGGAGTCTCACTCCTCTCCGCCTTGGTCGCTGAATTCGACGGTGCTTACAGGCTGGCCCCGCCGGTGATCGCAACCCAAGCCAGGGTCGCGCTCGGTGACCACATCGGCCAGGCGATGGGGGTGCAGACCCTCGTCCTGCTGGTCGGGGAGCGCCCGGGGCTGTCGGTAGCAGACAGCGTCGGCGTCTATCTCACGCATCTTCCCCGGCCTGGACGCACCGACGCAGACAGGAACTGTGTCTCCAACATTCATCCCCCCGAGGGACTCGGCTACCAGCACGCAGCCTGTGTGGTGGCGGGCCTTGTCGCCGGAGCGCGGAGACTGGGCCGGTCGGGTGTCGACCTGAAGGACACTTCCCGCTCGGATCAGGTGCTCTCCGGTGAGGTGGTGAGCCTCGAATAAGCCGCCCGGCTCTCGCACCCTCGTTCGGTTCAATGCAAGTCAATGCGTTGTGAAGTGGGCAGCGCGTAGAGAGATGAGGTTAGTCATGAAGTCGCTCCGTGCCCGATCCATGTGGATGGGTTCCTTCTCGCTCTCGCTCGCTCTGGTGATCGCCGCATGCACGTCAGGCAGCGAGGAAGCGGGTGAGACGCAGGCCGGAGAGGTCAGTTCCTGCCGATCGCTGGATTCGACCCTCGAATGGTACGGAGACAACCGGCAGGAACTTGACCAATTCATTGCCCGCGCCGGCGAATGTGGGGGTGGTGGCGATGTGGCGGAGGGTGCCCCGCTGGCGTTGTTCGACTGGGACAACACCGTGGTCAAGAATGACATCAGCTACGCGACTGTGTATTGGATGATCAAGAACGACAAGGTCCTCCAACCCCCGGATCGGGACTGGACGGCCACGAGCCGATACATGACGGCCGAGGCGGCTTCCGCGCTCGCCACCGCATGTGGTGGGGAGGTGGAACCGGGGCAACCACTCCCGACCGGCACCGACCTCGATTGTGCGGACGAGATCCTGGCCGTCCTCGAGGGGGAGACAGCCGCCGGTGAGCCCGCATTCGCCAGCTACGACCACCGGCGCAACAACCCCTCATATGCGTGGTTCGTGCAAATCATGGGCGGTCATTCGGTGCAGGACCTCACCGATTTCACTCGAGCGGCGCGGGCCGAGAACCTCGCGGCAACGGAGGGCGCCGAGCAGACGGTCGGCACTCACCAGGTGGACGCTTCCGTGCGCTACTACCCGCAAATGGTGGATCTCATAGACACCCTCCGCGCCAATGGTTTCGATGTCCGGATCATCTCCGCGTCGGCCGAGCCGGTTGTGCGGGTGTGGGCTGAGGAACTCGGATTCGAGCCGGACCGGGTGATGGGGGTGCGCCCTGTGATCGACAACGGGATCATCACCCGGCACCTGGTGGGGTGTGGCGATGTACCCGACGGCGAGGACGCCATGGTTCCCACCGTCGACGGCAAGCGGTGCCAGGTCAACCAGGTGGTGTTCGGTGTGACCGGTGCGGACGCGTTTGCACCGCTTCCCGCTGAGGAGCGCCAGGTGTTCGCCGCCGGCGATACGGGTACCGACGTGACGTTCCTCGGTGACGCGACCGGGCTCCGGCTGGTCATCAACCGGAACAACCCCGAGCTGATGTGCAAGGCATACGACAACAGCGACGGAAAATGGTTGATCAACCCGATGTTTTTGCAGCCGAAGGCACAGATGCCGCAACCGTACCCGTGCTCGTCCACGGCCTTCGTCGAGGCGGACGGAACCAGTGGGCCGGTTCACCGGGCCGACGGTTCGGTGATCGAGGACCAGGTGGACTCCATCTACTGAGCTCTGATCCAGTTTGGAAAGGACTGGCGATGACAACGCCGCTTCGCAGCTACACCTCGGGGGTGTGGGATACCCCTCTGCTCGGTGACACCATCGGAGACAACTTCGACCGGACGGTGGCAGCCCATGCCGATCGCGACGCTCTCGTCGACCGACCCTCGGGTCGCCGCTGGACGTACGGCGAACTAGCTCGTGACGTCGACGCTGTCGCAGTGGGGTTGCTCAGGTGGGGTATCGGAAAGGGTGACCGAGTGGGAATCTGGGCACCGAATTGCCCGGAGTGGACGCTGATCCAGTATGCCACCTCGAAGATCGGTGCAATCCTGGTCAACATCAATCCCGCCTATCGGGCGCACGAGTTGCAATACGTCCTCGAGCAGGCGGGGGTTCGGTTGCTCGTGGCGGCAAGGGAATTCAAGTCTTCCGACCATGTCTCGATGATCGAGGAGGTCCGGCCCAACTGCCCGGATCTCGAGATGGTGTTGCTGCTGGGCAGCAGCGACTGGAACCGATTGTGCGCGGAGGGGGCGTCGGCGCATGCCTCGGATCAGACGGTGCTGATGACCGCGCAACGAGCGTTGTCGTCGGACGATCCGATCAACATCCAGTACACCTCGGGAACAACGGGTTTCCCGAAGGGAGCAACGCTCAGTCATCACAACATTCTCAACAACGGCTACTTCGTCGGGGAACTGTGCCGCTACACGGAGAACGACAGGGTGTGTATTCCGTCGCCGTTCTATCACTGCCTCGCCATGGTGTGCGGCAACCTGGCATGCACTAGTCACGGGTCCACCATGGTCATCCCAAATGTGACGTTCGATCCGAAGGCGACGCTGCAGACAGTCGAAGCCGAGAAATGTACCTCGCTGTACGGCGTACCGACGATGTTCATCGACGAGCTCGCCGATCCGGACTTCGAGCACTTCGACCTCTCGAGTCTGCGTACCGGCATCATGGCGGGGTCACCGTGCCCCGTAGAGGTGATGAAGCAGGTCATCGAGCAGATGGGAATGGCCGAGGTCACCATCGCCTACGGCATGACCGAGACTTCGCCTGTGTCACTGCAAACACGGATCGATGACACGCTCGACCAGCGGGTATCCACGGTCGGACGAGTGGCACCGCACGTAGAAGTGAAGATCATCGAACCGGACACCGGTCTGACGGTGCCCCGCGGCGAACCGGGGGAGCTGTGCACACGCGGCTACTCGGTGATGCTCGGTTATTGGAACGACCCGGAGAAGACCTCCGATGCGATCGATGCGGGACGTTGGATGCACACCGGTGACATCGGCGTGATGGATTCGGATGGCTATGTCGCGATCACCGGTCGGATCAAGGACATGGTCATCCGGGGTGGTGAGAACGTGTATCCCCGAGAGATCGAAGAATTTCTCTACACCCACCCCGACATCCTGGACGCGCAGGTCATCGGGGTCCCCGATGCCAGATACGGCGAAGAACTCATGGTGTGGATCCGGATGAAGGAAGGGACTACGCCGCTGAATGCGGCCACCGTGAAGGAATTCTGCAACGGAGAGCTTGCCGACTACAAGATTCCGCGTTACGTACACGTGGTCGACGAGTTCCCGATGACCGTAACCGGGAAGGTCCGCAAGGTCGAGATGCGTGAGCAGTCGCTCGATTTGATCGGGAGTCCTGCTCGGTCGCGGTAACGAAAGAAACATTCGGCAACGATCTGCCGAAGTCACCGCAAGTGGCCTTTGGGGTGGCTATTTTCGAATGGGGCGGTGACCTCCGCTCGCACCGTGAACTGCGTGTTGAGAGGACTGGTACATGGTCGGCCAAATCATCACCACCATCATTTTCGGTGCCGTCATCGGGGTACTTGCGCGTCTTGTAGTCCCGGGAAGGCAGGCGATGGGCTGGGTCATCACGGTCGCCCTGGGCGTCGCGGGAGCGCTCATCGGGTACTGGGTCTGGGGCGGGCTTCTCGGCCAAGGCGACACACGTGGCGTCGACTGGATTCGGTGGATCATCAGCGTCGCCGCGGCGGCTGTCCTCATCCTCGTGTACACCTCGATGACCCGCAAGAGCCGCACCTAGCCGCTGCCGCTCCAGGACCCGTGGGTGCCATCCTGCCGACCAGGGCAGAGGGCGCTCACGGGAACAGGCATGAAATAACCATGTCGCGCAACACTTTTCGTGTTCGCAGCGGGGTCTTGGGATCGGCGCTGTGAGGCGTCGAGTTGATGAGGCCGAATGCCGCGTGTGCCTTGGTCCGGGCGTCCGTCTCGTCGAGGCTCGGATCTACCTCTAGCAGCACCTTTACCCACACCTCCACGTACCGGCGCTGAGTCTGCCTGACCTCCCGCCGGGCGTCGGCCGGAAGATTCTCG
The DNA here is from genome assembly GCF_040656415.1 of Rhodococcus sp. NPDC049939. Classification (NCBI taxonomy): domain Bacteria; kingdom Bacillati; phylum Actinomycetota; class Actinomycetes; order Mycobacteriales; family Nocardiaceae; genus Rhodococcus; species Rhodococcus sp. NPDC049939. The sequence continues at coordinate 920,068 of NZ_JBFAMC010000001.1, forward strand.
AGGTCGCGGTCCTGGATGCGAATCAGGTCGGGCTCGGTAAGGGCGAAGTCGAGATGGAAGTCCACCAGGCTCTCGAGGGCCTCGGAGGGCGAGAGTGCCTGTGCGGCGACGTGCCAACCACCCTCGAATAGTCGCGTGCTGATCCCGACGAGCAGTTCGACCAGTACGGCGTCTTTGTTGGGGAAGTGCCGGTACACCGCGGGACCGCTGATCCCGACCGCGGATCCGAGATCCTCGAGGCGGACACCGAGAAAGCCGCGTTCGGCCATCAGGCGGGCCGCAGCATCCAGAAGCTGCCGCCGACGATCTGCCTTCATCTGCTCCCGGCGCGTAACCGGAATCGGTGCCACGGCGCCATCTGCTGCCGGGGTCAGGGGTGCGGCGTCGTCAACGTCTGTGGTCATGCCATTTCTCTCTCGGACACAGTCTGGACATCTCAGTTAATCACAGTTATCTTAGTTTCAGTTATTGAGTATTAACTCATTAGGTATGGGCGTCAAGACGAGAAGGCGGCAGGATGGCACCGGGCGGAACGACCGTGCAAGAGGGACGCCGGGCAGAGCACACCAGGCTGGTGGATGAGCTTCGGTCGAAGCTGGCGGTCGCGGCTCTGGGCGGCAGTGAGAAGTCGCGTGAGCGACATGTCAGCCGAGGCAAGCTCCTGCCCCGCGATCGAGTGGACACCCTGCTCGATCCGGGAAGCCCATTTCTAGAGATCGCCCCTCTCGCGGCGGACGGGCTCTACGACGACGAATGCCCCGGCGCCGGCATCATCGCCGGTATCGGCAGGGTGTCGGGTCGCGAATGCGTCATCGTCGCCAATGACGCCACCGTCAAGGGGGGCACCTATTACCCGATGACGGTCAAGAAGCACTTGCGGGCACAGGAAATCGCACTACAGAATCGATTGCCTTGCATCTACCTGGTCGACTCGGGTGGGGCATTCCTGCCGAGACAGGACGAGGTGTTCCCGGACCGCGAGCATTTCGGCCGCATCTTCTACAACCAGGCCACCATGAGCGCGCAGGGCATCGCGCAGATCGCCGCTGTACTCGGTTCCTGCACGGCTGGCGGCGCCTATGTTCCCGCGATGAGCGACGAGGCCGTCATCGTCCGCAACCAGGGCACAATCTTCCTCGGCGGTCCACCGCTCGTGAAGGCAGCCACCGGCGAGGTCGTCACCGCAGAAGAACTCGGCGGAGGAGACCTCCACTCCAAGGTCTCCGGTGTCACCGACCACCTTGCCGAAGACGACCAGGACGCGTTGCGGATCGTGCGTGACATCGTCGCGACGCTCGGGCCGCGTGCGGAAAGGCCGTGGGACATGACCGCGCCCATGCCTGCGCCGTCGCCGCAGACCGATCTCTACGACGTAGTGCCCACCGACCCCCGGACTCCGTACGACGTGCACGAGGTGGTCACCCGGATAATCGATGGCGGACAGTTCCAGGAGTTCAAGGCGGAATACGGAAAGACTCTGGTTACCGGGTTCGCGCACATCGAGGGCCATCCGGTGGGAATCATCGCCAACAACGGTGTGCTCTTCGCCGAGTCGGCGATGAAGGGCGCCCACTTCATCGAGTTGTGCGACAAGCGAAGTGTCCCTCTCGTATTCCTGCAGAACATAGCCGGATTCATGGTCGGCCGCGACTACGAGGCAGGTGGCATCGCCAAGCACGGCGCCAAGATGGTGACGGCCGTGGCATGTGCCCGAGTCCCCAAACTGACTGTCGTGATAGGTGGTTCGTACGGTGCGGGCAACTACTCGATGTGTGGGCGCGCCTACTCGCCGCGATTTTTGTGGATGTGGCCGAACGCCCGCATATCCGTGATGGGTGGCGAGCAGGCGGCGTCGGTGCTGTCGACGGTGCGCAGCGATCAACTCGACAGTGCGGGCAACCCGTGGTCGGCGCAGGACGAAGAGGCGTTCAAGGCTCCGATTCGTGAGCAGTACGAGAAACAGGGCAATCCGTACTACTCGACCGCGCGCCTGTGGGACGACGGCATCATCGACCCGGCTGACACCAGAACTGTTCTCGGGCTGGCTCTTTCGGTGTGCGCGAACGCGCCGATCGAACCTGTCTCCTACGGCGTCTTCCGGATGTGAATGGACATGACTGAAATGACTCGGATAGACACCGTCCTGGTTGCCAACCGCGGCGAGATCGCGGTTCGTGTGATCCGCACTCTCCGGACAATGGGAATTCGCTCCGTCGCAGTGTTCAGCGAGGCGGATCGCGACGCTCGGCACGTGCGAGAGGCCGATACCGCGGTACTGCTCGGTCCGGCCGCAGCGCGGGAGAGTTACCTGGCCATCGAAAAGGTGATCGCGGCGGCGCAGGCCACTGGTGCACAGGCGATTCACCCCGGCTACGGCTTCCTGTCGGAAAACGCCAAGTTCGCCGGGGCCTGCGCTGACGCGGGAATCGCCTTCCTCGGCCCGTCGGCGCATGCCATCGAGGTGATGGGCGACAAGATCACCGCGAAGAACGCCGTGGCAAAGTTCGACGTTCCTGTTGTTCCCGGCATAGCCCGCCCTGGTCTCTCCGACGAAGAATTGATCGCGGCCGCCGAGAACATCGGCTATCCGGTGCTTGTCAAGCCGTCGGCTGGTGGCGGCGGTAAAGGTATGCGACTGGTCGAGGAGCCGTCCGCGCTGGGTGAGGCGGTGGTCAGCGCCCGGCGCGAGGCTGCGTCCGCGTTCGGCGACGACAGCCTCTTCCTCGAGCGATTCGTGCTCAGACCCCGGCACATCGAGGTCCAGGTCCTAGCCGACCGCGACGGAAACGTGGTGCATCTCGGCGAGCGCGAGTGCAGTCTGCAGCGTCGTCACCAGAAGGTCATCGAGGAGGCTCCCTCGCCACTCCTCGACGAGGCGACGAGGGCACGGATCGGGGAGGCAGCCTGCAATACCGCCCGCAGCGTCGATTACTCCGGGGCTGGAACGGTCGAATTCATCGTCTCCGCGGATGCGCCGGACGAGTTCTTCTTCATGGAGATGAACACTCGCCTGCAGGTGGAGCATCCGGTCACCGAGCTCGTGACGGGACTGGACCTCGTCGAGTGGCAGGTGCGGATCGCGACAGGTGAGCGACTCGGCTTCACTCAGGACGACATCACCCTCACCGGCCACGCCATCGAAGCCCGCATCTACGCCGAGGATCCCGGTCGCGGATTCCTCCCCACCGGCGGCCTGGTCGCGGACGTGGTCGAACCGGCCGGACCCGGTGTCCGCATCGACTCCGGGTTGCAGCCCGGAACGGTCGTAGGCAGCGACTACGACCCGATGCTCGCCAAAGTTATCGCTCATTCCGATGATCGCGGTGGAGCGCTGAGAAAACTGGACCGGGCACTTGCCGGCACCGGTGTGCTCGGAGTGGTCACCAATATCGAGTTCGTACGATTCCTCCTGGCTGATCCCGACGTCGTCGCGGGCGACCTCGACACCGGACTTCTGGGTCGACGACTGGAGGACTTCGTCGCCGCAGACACCACCGACGCCGCGCTGATCGCCGCTGCCGCTTTCCGATGGCTGCAACGTTGGCCCGATGGCCCCTCGGCCGACCCCTGGGATGTTCCGAGTGGATGGCGTGTCGGGGTTCCCGCGCCCACCAGCATCAGGTTGGCATCGCCTTCTCGCACGGACCATGTCCGCATCACGGGCACGCCGTCCGAGGCCACCGTGCAGGTCGAGGATGGGGACACCGTGTCGCTGACCGCTGAGCTCGAGGGCGCCACGTTGTCGGTGGTGATCGGCGGACGTCGGGAAACCTATCGGGTAGCCCAGACCGACGGGCATATCTGGCTCGCAGGCGCCGAGGGCACGACGATGCTCCGTGAGGTCATGGAGGTCAGCGTCCGCACCGGCGACGCCCATGCCGGCGAGGCCGAAATCACCAGTCCCATGCCCGGATCCGTAATCGCCGTGGGTGTACAAGGGGGCGCGCACGTAACCGCGGGCCAGCCACTGATCGTCGTCGAAGCGATGAAGATGGAACATTCGCTCACCGCTCCCGTCGATGGTGTCGCCGACATCCTCGTGGCACCCGGAGACCAGGTGATGGTCGATCAACTTCTCGCGAGAGTCACCCCACATTCCGACACGAAAGTAGACGAGTCATGACCGGATACCTTGCAACTGGCCAACTTCCCGACGAGTATCAGCAGTTGGCAAAGACCGTCGCGGACTTCGCCAAGAACGTGGTGGCACCGGTCGCGGCGGAACACGATGCAAACCACACCTTTCCGTACGAGGTCGTGGCAGGCATGGCGGAGATGGGCCTGTTCGGCCTTCCGTTTCCCGAAGAGTACGGCGGAATGGGTGGTGACTACTTCGCCCTCTGCCTGGCGCTCGAAGAACTCGGCAAGGTGGACCAGAGTGTGGCCATCACCCTCGAGGCAGGCGTGTCTCTCGGTGCGATGCCGGTGTACCGCTTCGGCAACGAGGCACAGAAGCAGGAGTGGCTGCCGCAGTTGACCAGCGGCAAGGCGCTCGCGGCCTTCGGCCTCACCGAACCCGGCGCGGGAAGCGACGCAGGCGGGACGAGGACCACCGCGAAGTTGGTCGGGGCGAGCGAAGCGACGGGCGGATCGGACGGGGCGAGCGAAGCGACGGGCGGATCGGACGGGGCGAGCGAAGCGACGGGCGGATCGGGCGGTGAGTGGGTCATCAACGGTAGCAAGCAATTCATCACCAACTCCGGTACCGATATCACCAAGCTCGTCACTGTCACAGCGGTGACGGGAGTGCAGGAGGGCGGTAAGAAGGAGATCTCCACCATCCTGGTTCCGACATCGACTCCCGGCTTCACCGCCGAACCCGCGTACAACAAGGTCGGCTGGAATGCCTCGGACACGCATCCGCTCACGTTTGCCGACGTGCGGGTTCCCGAAGAGAATCTGCTGGGTGAGCGTGGCCGCGGATATGCCAACTTCCTGCGTATCCTCGACGAGGGCCGCATCGCGATCGCAGCCCTCAGTGTCGGTGCCGCGCAGGGATGCGTCGACGAGTCCGTCAAGTATGCGAAGGAACGCGAGGCGTTCGGCCGTCCGATCGGGGACAACCAGGCAATCGCGTTCAAGATCGCTCGGATGGAGGCGCGGGCGCACGCAGCGCGCACCGCTTACTACGATGCCGCCGCACTGATGTTGTCGGGCAAGCCATTCAAGAAACAGGCGGCGATCGCCAAGCTCGTTGCCTCCGAGGCCGCGATGGACAATGCTCGTGATGCCACTCAGATCCACGGCGGCTACGGGTTCATGAACGAGTACACGGTGGCGCGGCACTACCGGGACAGCAAGATCCTCGAGATCGGTGAGGGCACCACCGAGGTGCAGCTGATGTTGATCGCGCGGGAGGCGGGGCTGTGATGTCCACGACGAACCCTGATGCCAAACGGATCGTGCAGCGCGGACTGTGGTTCGAGGAATTCGAGCTGGGCGCGATATACGAGCACCGACCTGGACGCACGATCACCGAGGCAGACAACGTCTTGTTCACGACGCAGACGATGAACACCCAGGCGCTGCACCTCGACGCGGCCTACAGCGCGAACACTCAGTTCGGTGAACGCCTGGTCAATTCGATGTTCACATTGTCGACGCTCGTGGGGTTGTCGGTTGCGCAATTGACGCAGGGGACGATCGTCGCGAACCTCGGATTCTCCGAGATCAGTTTCCCGAAACCGTTGTTCCACGGCGACACGCTCTACGCCGAGACGCTGATCGTGGACAAGCGGGAGTCGAAGAGTCGGCAGGGGGAGGGCATCGTCACGCTCGAACACACCGGCCGTAACCAGAACGGTGAGGTCGTCGCGATCGCGGTGCGTAAGACTCTTGTCCAGATGAGGTCATCATGAGTTGGGTGGTGCCGGGGCCTGCGTGGTTGTTCTGTCCTGCCGACCGCCCGGAGCGCTACGCGAAAGCCGCCGCGACGGCCGACGTCGTGATCCTCGATCTCGAGGACGGGGTCGCGCCCGCAGACAAAGAAGCCGCGCGTATCGCTCTCATCGACACCCCGCTGGACCCTGATCGCACGGTTGTTCGGGTCAACCCGGTCGGCACCGATGACCACGAACTCGACCTCCTGGCCCTCGACGGCACCCGATACACACGGTTGATGTTGGCCAAGTGTGAGTCTGCAGATCAAGTACTTTCGCTCGCGCCGTGGGAGGTGATTGCCCTCGTGGAGTCCCCCCTCGGGGTGCTCGCGGTCGGGGAGATTGCTCTGGCGGCCAACACCATCGGAGTGATGTGGGGTGCGGAAGACTTGGTGGCGGCGATGGGCGGCACCTCGAGCCGCCGCGAAGACGGCAGCTACAGGGACGTCGCGACGGGGACACGGTCGTCGGTATTGCTCGCAGCGAAGGCGTACCAGCGCCTCGCCTTGGACTCCGTCTACCTTGACATCAAGGATCTGGGCGGGCTCCGCGCCGAGGCCGACGATGCCGTCGCGGTCGGTTTCGACGTCAAGGTGGGCATCCATCCCACCCAGGTCGAAGTGATCCGCGACGCGTACATGCCCTCCGAGGAGGACATCGACTGGGCGAACCGGGTCCTCGCCGCGGCCGCAGATCAGCGGGGGGTCTTCGCATTCGAGGGAAAGATGGTGGATGCGCCGGTGCTCCGTCACGCAGAGTCGATCTTGCGACACTCGTCCGGCCCGCATGCCCATCGGGCGGGTCGACGCCGATGATGTGGTCGAGCGGTCGCGCGCCGAACGGGCCTCGAAGTGCGGTTCGGGCCGTCCTCTCCTCGTGTGACCGTTCCGGCGACGACGCCGCGCACCGTGAGGCTCAGGACTCGAGCTTCCCGTAGTCGACGGTGTACCACCGCTCGGGTCGCATCCGGATCAGGACGGCCTCGTCGTTGAACGACTCGCTGATGAACGCCCGCGCCTCGGTTTCGGGCAGATATCTGCGCACGAGTGGCAGGACGTCATCGGGGTTGACGGCGTCCTGGAACGTGGCAGCTCCGATGACGCTGACGTACCGGTACGGCGGAGCCTCCTGCTGTGCACAGAGGCTGAACCTGCCGCTTGCCCGAATGAGTCGCTCCTTGACGGTGCCGCGGTTGGTCCATACGACAACGTCGCCACCAGGGGAGTAGTCGTACCAGATCGGCACCGCGAGGGGTGCCCGGCCATCTTGCTCCGCGGCGATCACCCCCACGTGTACGTCGGCGAGGAACTGCTCGCGTTCGTGCTCGGTCATGGATATCGTCGACATTTGTGGCTCCTCACGCGAGAGTCCGGTCGACTCCCACGGTACGTCTCGTCGCAGGACGGTCGCCCGTTCGAGTCGAGGTCCGATTGCGGTTGGGTGTGCCCTTGCCCGCGATGAACGCCATGCCGCTGCTCGAGGGCAACCCGCCGAAGCTGGGCAGCAAGGCCACGATTCGAACGCAGGCCTGCCGAAAACCGATGCGTAACTTCCACGGGTTCACCCTGCGGGTTGTCGTCGACAGTCTGCATTGGAGAATCGAGCCAAGTGTAGATTCGATCGGGAGAAAACATGTCTGACAAGACGACGTCCGTAATAGTTGCCGGAGCCCGCACCCCGATGGGGCGTTTGCTGGGTTCGTTGAAGGATATGTCCGGGTCGGACCTGGGTGGGGTCGCGATCCGGGGCGCGCTGGAAAAGTCAGGGGTGTCTCCGGATCAGGTCGATTACGTGATCATGGGGCAGGTCCTCACCGCGGGGGCAGGCCAGATTCCGGCGCGGCAGGCGGCCGTGGCGGCGGGGATTCCGATGGGCGTCCCGGCCCTGACGATCAACAAGGTGTGCCTGTCGGGGAGCTCGGCGATCGCGATGGCCGATCAACTGATCCGAGCAGGGGAGTTCGAGGTCGTCGTCGCCGGTGGTCAGGAGTCGATGTCGCAGGCACCGCACATGTTGGAGAGGTCGCGGGAAGGCTTCAAGTACGGGGATGTGACGTTGCGGGACCACATGGCCTACGACGGGTTGCACGACGTCTTCACCGATCAGGCGATGGGGGCTCTGACGGATTCGAAGAATCAGGAACCGGGGCACGGGATCTCGCGGGAGGAACAGGACGAGTTCGCGGCGGCGTCGCATCGGAATGCGGCGCGGGCGTGGAAGGACGGCTTGTTCGATAGCGAGGTCGTGCCGGTGGCGGTGCCGCAGCGTCGAGGAGAGCCGGTGATCGTCTCTTCCGATGAGGGAGTGCGTGCGGATACGTCGGTGGAGTCGTTGGCGAAGTTGCGTCCTGCGTTCTCGAAGGATGGGTCCGTGACGGCAGGAAGTGCCTCACAGATTTCCGATGGCGCCGCGGCGGTGGTGGTGATGAGCCGCGCGAAGGCCGAGGAGCTGGGATTGGAGTGGCTGGCGGAGATCGGTCCACACGGTGTTGTGGCGGGTCCGGATTCGTCGTTGCAATTGCAGCCGGCACGGGCGATCGAGAAGGCATGTGCGCGGGAGGGGATTGATCCGCGGGATTTGGACTTGATCGAGATCAACGAGGCGTTCGCGGCAGTGGGGATCGCGTCGACGCGGGAGTTGGGTGTGGATCCGGCGCGTGTGAATGTCAATGGTGGAGCGATCGCGGTGGGGCATCCGTTGGGGATGTCGGGGGCTCGGATCACCTTGCATGTGGCGATGGAGCTGAAGCGTCGGGGTGGCGGCGTCGGAGTGGCCGCGCTGTGTGGCGGCGGCGGCCAGGGCGACGCCCTGATTGTGCGTGTCCCTAAGAAATAGCGGACACATGAGCGCGGAGTAGTAGGTACTCCCGGGAAGGATGCTTTTCATGGCGACCGATCCGCAATGGATGCCGACCGAGGCCGACGTCCGTGACGCGGTGATCACCGATTTCTCCGCGTTCGTCGCGCAGCGCCACGGCGATACCGGGCCCAAGCCCCCCGGGCCCCGGGATTCCGAGGACCGGCACGCCATGGCCGCTGATTATTGGGCGTTGTGGCGCTGGTCGGTGTCCCATCCGTCCGCCTTTTGGCAGGACGTTTGGGACTACTTCGGGCTCCAGTCGGCGACGGAGCCGGGACCCGCCCTTGCGGACGACTCCATGCCGGGTGCCGTCTGGTTTCCCGGAGCAACCGTCAACTACGTCGACCAGGTTTTCCGCAATGCCCGTGATGACAGGCCCGCAATCGTCTATGCGGGTGAGGGTGTACCCGACAGAATGATCGGGTGGGACGAGCTGCGAAGGCAGGTCTCCGGCCTTGCAGCAACACTGAGCGAGCACGGCGTCGGGGTGGGTGATCGCGTCGTCGGTTACCTTCCCAACATTCCGGAAGCAGTAATCGCATTCCTTGCGACGGCATCGTTGGGGGCGGTGTGGGCAGCGTGTGGACAGGATTACTCCGCGCCCGCCGCACACGCCCGGCTCGGTCAACTCGAACCGAAGGCGTTGATCACAGCGGACGGCTATCGGTTCGGCGGCAAAGTACACGATCGGCTCGACGCGGTGTCCCAATTGCGCGGCGAGCTGCCCAGTCTGGCTCTCACGGTGGTCGTGTCCAATCTCGGGAAGTCGACAGGCGTCGGTGACGCTGTCGACGGCACGGTCACAGCCGAGGGTGTCGTTTCCTGGGAACAGGCGACCGACCGCGACGTAGCCCTCGAGATCACCGCCGTCCCGTTCGACCATCCCTTGTGGGCGGTGTTCTCGTCGGGAACAACAGGCCCGCCCAAGGGCATCGTGCACGGCCACGGCGGCGTGCTTCTCGAACACGTCAAGCAAATGGCGCTGCAGTTCGACATCGGCCGTGAGGACACCTTCTTCTGGTACACCAGTCCCAGTTGGATGATGTGGAACTTCCAAACGGCGGGTCTGCTGGTTGGATCCACCATCGTTTGCTACGACGGAAGCCCCTCGTATCCGCACCCGGATACGTTGTGGTCGTTGGTGTCACGTCTTCGCGTCACGGTTGTCGGGACCAGCCCGGCATACGTGCTCGCATGCGCCAAGGCGGGGGCCGTACCCGTGCAAGAGCACGATCTCAGTTCGCTTCGCGCCGTCGGCATCACCGGGTCGACGCTCCCTGAGGCATCGTCATTGTGGTTGTCCGAGAACGTCGGTCGCACGGTCCAAGTCATGAGCATCACGGGTGGAACCGACGTCGTGTCGGCGTTTATCGGTGGGGCCCGGAACGTTCCGGTCTGGCCGGGCGAGTTGTCCGCACCATGTCTGGGAGCTGCGGTGGACGCGTTCGACGAGTCGGGCAATCCCGTTCGAAATCAGGTCGGCGAGCTCGTCATCACCGCGCCGATGCCATCCATGCCGGTCTCGTTCTGGAACGATTCGGACGGAAAGCGATACCGCGAAGCCTATTTCGACTTCATTCCCGGTGTGTGGCGCCATGGCGACTGGATCACGATCACCGATCGGGGCACCGTTCTGATGCACGGGAGGTCTGATTCCACCCTGAACCGCCACGGAATCCGTATGGGAAGTGCGGACATCTACCACGTTGTGGAGAAAATTCCGGAGATCGCGGAGGCCTTGGTGGTGGGAGTCGACGGACCGGACGGTGGCTACTGGATGCCGCTGTTCGTCACTCTCACGGAGGGGTCCGAACTCGACGAAGATCTGAAAAACAAGATCCGCGAAGCGATTCGCGAGCAGGTATCTCCCCGACACGTGCCCGACGAAATCATTGTTGCGCCCGGCATACCGCATACTCGCACCGGCAAGAAGCTGGAAGTGCCCCTCAAGAGGATCCTTCAGGGTGCCGATGCACATCGCACGGTGGATGCCGGAGCCGTCGACAACCCCGATCTGCTCGATTGGTTCGTCCAGTGTAGGCGCTGAGAGCGTCAGCCAAGCCCATCGGCCTGTTCAGCAAATCAGTAGCTTCCAACGAACTCGACGTGGAAGCTAGCGCTCTCTTTGCTCCCGTCCGCCGCCACGAATGGTTGCAACCTGGCTCACTCGACCAGGCAAGCGCTTCCAGCGAGGTGGGGTGCGAACCAGCTCCGCTGGTAGCAAGACGCGACAGCGCGTCGCGCGTAAACTTCGAGTAAACGGTCGCAAGCTGTGCTGTATGGGTGCCCGATGCGGCCGCATGGGAATCATGGGGGGCAAGCATGGTCATCGACTACAACAAAGGCCTCATCGCTGAGAAGTATGAGGAGACCAAGAACTTTCCTGTCCGATCGCGAGTCGAGGCGTATTCGTTCCTGAAGCACGTCGGCGACGTGAAGGGCAGAAAGGTTCTCGATGTCGCGTGCGGTTGCGGGGATTTCACCCGAATCTTGCGCCGGGCCGGTGCCGCCCCGATGGTGGGGCTGGACATTTCCGAAAAGATGATCGACCTGGCCCGAAAGGAGGAGGAGCGGGAACCGCTGGGCATCGAATATTTCGTTGCCGACGCCCGCTCGGTTGTGCCGCAACAGGATTTCGACATCGCGGTGGCCGCCTACCTGCTGATGTACGCGCGAGACCGCGACGAACTCGGGCGCATGTGTCGTGGCTTGGCGTGCCGCGTCAAGTCGGGAGGCCGGTTCGTCACCATCACTACCAATCCGGACTTGTACTCGTTCGAGAAGGTGCCCAACTACCGCAAGTATGGATTCGAGATAGAGCTGGCCGAGTCCGTGTTCGAGGGGGCACCGATCCAGTTGACGGCACTCCTGGATGATTCCCCGCTCGTCATCATGAACTATTACCTGCCGATCGACGCGTACGAATCAGCCTTCCGTGATGCCGGGTTCCGTGATTTCACGGTGCACATGCCCGAACTGTCACCCGAGCCGGCGGCCGGTGACGAGGGCGACTACTGGGACGACTACCTGAACTATCCACCCGCGGTCGTCATGGAGTGTGTGCGGGAGTGACGCGGTACTCACCCTCCCATACCCTGTCCAACGCGAATCTGATGAACGCAAATCGGCACCTCGATATTGCTCTATTCGTGGAGAACTGGTCTGACGAGTGCCGCACTTGGAGCGATCCGCGAGCAATGCGGGTGTCGTCGACAACTTCGATCTGCTTGATTGGTTCATCCGTTGTAGGCGTTGAGGACTCAGGCTAGATTGAAGCCCTGCGTCGTAGGGTCGCAAGCTTCTGCGGGGCTAATCCCTTTCGTCCCCAACGATTCTCTTTCGTGCCCCGAGAAAGCTGCCGTATCTGCGGCAGCAGTTCCCCTTGTTGTCCAGTCAGGTCGAGATCGAGTGTCGAGATCACGCCTGACACGCCCGGGCGTGTCGTGGTTATTGCTCGGGCTGCGTTGGTTGCGCGATAGTGAGGATATGGGGGACATCGACTTGTGCTATGCCTCGATCTCCGATCTGTCTCGGGACTTCGGCAGCGGAAAGTTGTCGCCTGTGGAGGTGACTCGAGCCCATCTGGAGCGTATCGATCGGCTCAACCCCGGTCTCCAGGCCTACACGACAGTCCTGGAGGAGGACGCTCTCGCGGACGCGAGGCGAGCCGAGGAGGAGTTCTCCCGTGGCGAATGCCGGGGACCCCTTCACGGCGTCCCGATTGCCGTGAAGGACCTGGTCTACACAGAGGGCATCCCGACCACCGCCGGTATGCCGATCCACCGAAACTTCGTACCCACCTATGACGCAACAGTGGTTTCTCGACTGCGTCGTGCCGGAGCGGTGCTGCTGGGGAAGCTGAACCTGACCGAGGCTGCCGGAGGCGACTATCATCCCGACTTCCCGGCGGTTGTGAACCCGTGGAACTCGAGTTACTGGGCCGGAGCGTCGTCGAGCGGCTCAGCCGTCGCGACCGCAACCGGAATGTGTACGGCCAGCCTCGGTAGTGACACAGGCGGTTCGATTCGCACCCCGTGCACTATGAACGCGGTCACCGGCCTGAAGCCGACCTGGGGGCGCGTCAGTGTCCATGGCGTGTTCGGAATGGCGCCGTCGCTGGACGTCGTCGGACCGATGGCGCGAAGCGCCGAGGATGCCTACCACGTGCTGAGAGCCATCGCGGGCCCCGACGAGAACGATCCCACTGCTGTCATGGCCGAGGTGCCCGACAACTCCCTGGGCACGCCTGAGATGGAAGGAACGCGGATCGGGTTCGATCCCAAGGCCGCACTCGATGGGGTCGAGCCCGACGTGGCGCGGGTTGTGTGCGACGCGCTGGCAACGTTCGAGAGCCTGGGCGCGGACATTTGCGAGGTGTCGCTGCCGTCCACGATGGGGCTGGCGTCCGACTGGGGCACCTATACGGGGGCTGAGGCGGCAGTTGTGCACGAAGAGACGTTTCCGTCCCGGTCTGCCGAGTACGGCCGTTTCATGCGGGAGCTCCTCGGTTCCGCGTACGCGGTGTCGGGTATGGACATCGCCCGCATCGAAAACGACAGGCGGGTCTTCTTCGGAATGCTCGCGGGACAATTCGAGTATCTTGACCTGATTCTTCTTCCTGTCTTGCCCGTTGGTGATTTGACGCTCGATCGCTTCACACAGCTGCTGTACGACACGGACGAACTGCCGAACGTTTTCCGGTTCACCGCTCCGTTCAACTTCTCTGGCAACCCGACGATCACCATGCCGGGCGGCTTCGACGGATCCGGCGTGCCGATCGGCTTTCAGCTCGTGGCGCGCCATCTCGACGAGCTACTCCTGGCCAAGGCCGGACGGGCCTTCCAGAGTGCGACCAACTGGCATCTTCGTCGGCCCCCCGTCTGAGCTGGCAGATGCGTTGCGCTGTGAGGGGCTCGCTCGTGAGGCTGAGTTAGGTCCACTCGAACGACATCTTCTCTGCCACTCCGAGTTTCGTGCAGAGCCTGTGGATTCCGCTGAAGTCCTGGACCAGCTTGGAGCGGCGGGTGTCGTGCTCGGCATCGTCGATCATCGCTCGGCCGCCCTCGAGTTCCATGAGGTCGACGATCGTGTGCCATGTGGAGTAGTCGTTGCTGCTGAATGCGTTCATTGCGTCGACAAGTCCGTCCAGGAAGTGGCGACGTTCGTCAGGGCCGAGGGTGTCGTATACGGCCCCGGCGATCTCGTCGGCGATCGAGGAGTGACAGTACTCGTCTCGGTTGTGTAGACGTACCGTTGCGCGGTTGACCGATTGTATGGCGTCGTTCTCCGAGATCAGGTCGAGGTACGAGCTGATGGACACCTCGGCAACGGTCATGAAGGCGAAGATGGAGATCGCGCGCCGCCTGGGATCGGGGGCGTCTGCCGTCACGGTGCGTTGAACTCGCAATGTCTGAACATCGGGTAGGGCTTGGTTCGGCATGGCCCACCCTCGCTGTCTGCGGGTGACCGCACTCGCATTCAAATGCATGAGCGTGTGGTACTGCTCGTCCACCATCGCCTGGTGCACGGCCGTGGCGAACGTGCTGCCTAGCCCGGTGTCCAGTCCGTCGTGGGCAACGAGATCGAATCCTGGATTCACCACGTATTGCTCGACGTCCATGACGTTCTTGTTGAAGGCGATCCACGCCCATGCCCGTAGCTGGTTCTGCTGGTCGTCGGTCAGTGAAAGGAATCGGTCGTGATCGGCAAAGGGCAACAGTTCGTTCGGGTAGTCCAGCTTTTCTCGATCGAACAGCTCGTCTAGGTCGGGTTCCGGCTTCTTGACGGCGGCCCGATGCCCCCAATTCAGGGCGAGCCGGGTGATGATGGCGCTCTCGACTCGATCGGCCGGGTCGTGATCCGGAAGTGAGGGCCAGGCGGTCATTGGCGAGTCTCCTTTCCTGTTCCTACGATCGGGGCGCTCCGCGGCGCAGAAGTTGAGCGTCGAAGAGGTCGGCGCACAGCCGGGCAAGGGGTGCGCCCTGTGCGCCGAGGGTCGACGTCGATTGCGACATGAGCGAGGCGAAGTCGTCCTCCGAGCCGTACTCCACGGTGTCGATGACGGCGGTCAGGGCGGAGACGAGCGCACGGCGGGCTTCGCCGGCGAAGGGGTTGCCTACCTGGATGTCTCTGTACACCTCCGGTACACCCCCACCGACTCGCGCGAGTAGGGCGAGCGAAAGGAGGTGGGGCGGAGTGCCAACCTCGGTGAGTTCGGTTCCGTCGACGCCGAGTTCGGCCAGGGCCAGTCCGAACGCGAGAACACCGGCATGGGTCAACGCCTGCGTGGCAGCCGTGAGCCGGTCGTGGCGTTCGGCGTCCAGACGCACGACCGACGACCCCCAGTCGGACAGCAGGGTCAGGAACCAGTCGACGTCGCCTCGATCCCGGTAGGTCACGGCAGCGACCGGGCGACCCGCAGGGTCGAGTGAGGGAGCGAACATCGGGTTGATTCCCACTGCACTGTTGCGCAGTGCGCTCGCCCGCAATGCCGCATCGAAACGCGACTTCACCGACAACGTGTCGACGAGCAGAGCACCTTCCGCCAGCAGGTCGACGACAGTCGGGATCGCTTCCAAGGCCGCGCCCTCGGGAATCGCCAGGATCACGGCGTCCGCCTCTGCCACGACCGACCGAACCTCCGACGAAGGGTCTGTTACATCACCGTTCACCTGGTCGGCGTCCGACAGCTCGGTGGACCGGATATCGATGGTGCGGACCGTGTGACCGGTGTCGCGCAGACGGGTCGCCAGCATCCGACCGACATCGCCGCCGCCGCCGATCAAGGCGACGGTTTTGGCGGATCCGGCGGGGACGTTCACTGTCCGATCTCGTTCGGTCTGTCCGCCGTCACCGTCAAAGCCCGCAGCATCGTGGCGGCCTTGACCATCGCCTCGTCGAACTCCGCTTCGGGATCGGACAGTGCCGTGATGGCACCACCGATTCCGAACGTCACTTCCGAGTCGGTAGCAACAATCGTGCGAATCACGATCGACAGATCGGCAGTACCCGTCAGCGAGAAGTAGCCGATCGAACCCGAATACACCCCTCGTGATCCCGACTCGAGCCGGTCGATGATCTCCATGGTCCGGATCTTCGGGGCGCCGGTCATCGAACCCCCGGGAAAGGCGGCACGGACACACTCGACGACCGACGCATTGGCACTGAGAGTCCCACGCACGGTCGACACGAGTTGATGAACAGCCGCATACGTTTCGACATCGAAGAGTTTGGGCACATGTACGGACCCGGGAATGCAGACCCGGGCCAGATCGTTGCGCGTCAAGTCGACGATCATCAGGTTCTCGGCGCGATCCTTCTCGCTGTCGAGTAGATCTTGTCGTAGCGCTGCGTCTTTCGCGGGGGTGACGCCTCGTGGCCGCGTCCCTTTGATGGGTTTGGACTCCACCGATCGGTCGGCACCGACCCTGAGGAACCGCTCAGGTGAGGCACTGAGCACCGAGAACCCGGCGAACTGAAGATAGGCGCTGTATGGGGTGGGGCTGATGGTCCGGAGCAATTCGAACGTGTGCAGCGGATCGATCGATTGCTTCACTGTCGCCATATTGGTCAGGCACACCTCGTAGGACTCGCCAGTGGTGATCTCCTCGAGCGAGGTGGCGATGTGTTCGAGGTACCTGTCGTGTTCGTGGCGGAGAGAAATCTCGGCGGATTCGGGCTTCCTGATCGGTGACACCGTGCGCGTCGAATGGTTCGGCTCGGCCAGCCTGCGCAGTGCCGCCTCCATCTCGTCCAGCCACCGGCGCAGTTCGGGGTCGTCCTGCTGATCGCTCAGGCACAGTGCATAGGTGCGCTGTGCGCAATGGTCGATGACGATGGCTCGGTCGGCAAATACCAGGGCCGCGTCTGGGGTGGGGGACTTGTGTGTGGCTTCGCCACCGGTCTCGGCCTTGAGTTCGTACCCGAGATATCCCACATAGCCGAGACCGAACGGCACTCCCGGAATACCGGGTACGGACCGAGCCTGTAACTGCCGCTCCAGATAGTCGAAGAACGGTGCGTGCACTTGTTCTACCGGCAACCCCTCGCGCGCAATCCGGACGATCGATTCGCTGACGTCATAGGTGATGTACTCGGCGCGTGGACCGGAACAGTTGCCGAGGATCGTGAATCGGGACTCCGGTTCGGAGGCCGATGTCCCATCGAGCCAGAAGGCGTTGGGTCCGTCCGCGAAGAGTTCCTCGAAGGTGGTGCGGGGGTCGACCTCATGGTCGACCCTGACTTCATGGATCACGTACGGTGCGCGCGGAATCGGGATCTTGCGCATCGTGCCGCGCATAGGTGTGCCGGAATGCGTCGGTGTCAGGTCGCGGAAGTTCGCAAGCAATTCATGACCGAAAGCGGTACTGATCGATTCTGGGTGGAACTGCACGCCGTACAAGGGCCGGGTGCGATGGCGGACACTCATCAACAACCCGTCGGCGGTCCAGGCCGTGGCCTCGAGATCGTCAGGCAGATCCCTGACGATCAGCGAGTGATAGCGAACCGCTGGAAACGGCGAGGGTATTCCGGCGAAGAGATCGGAGCCGTCATGGTCGACGAGTGACACGCGGCCGTGCATGGGTTCGGGCGCGAGAAGCACGTCGGCCCCGAAGAGCTGGCAGAGACCCTGGTGGCCGAGACACACCCCGAGCACGGGGAGTTCGGTCTCGACGATGATGCGCGCGCTGATGCCGAAATCGCGCTGGCGATCCGGACGTCCCGGTCCGGGCGAAATGACGATGTTGTCGAACTCGGACCATGCGATCGAATCCCACTCCACGTCGTTGTGCACGACTGTGGGTGGTTCACCGTTCACCTCTGCCAGCAGGGTGAACAGGTTGTACGTGAAGGAGTCGTAGTTGTCGACCAGCAGAGTCCGGGTACTCATCACGCCTCGGCATTCGCAGCGGACCCCGCATTGTGACGAGTGGGGCCGCCGCCTCGATGGTCTCGCCTGCCGTTCTTGGCCGATTTCGGTGATTCGGCATTGATTACCAGGTCTTCGAGTCGGCACGTCTCGGCGATGAGGACGTCATACAAAGAATCGAAGAACTCGGGAGACAGGGAGTGTCGGTCGGCGAATTCGCGCGCACGGTCGTGGACGACCTGCATGCGGTCGGGTTGAATCATCGGGATGTGTTCACGGCGCTTCAGCTCACCGATGCGTAGGCACACCTCCAGGCGTTGGCGAACCGCTTCGAGTAGAGCCTCGTCGACGATGTCGAGTTCTTCCCTCAGAGTGTCGAGTGAACGCTGTGCTGAGGATTCCGGACCTTCTCCCGAATCATCGCCGTTCCGCTGTTCCAAGGAGAAGTACATGATCGCCTCGCTCACTCGATTGGCAGTAGCTTTCTCATACCGACCAACGTGTGTTGTTCATTGTTCGTTCCTCGAGTATCCCGGATGGCCGGGTGGGCTGTCTCGGATCGGCGGGATACCAATCGGATAGCGATTACTCGGTGGTTCCGGGTTCGGGACCGATCTGCGAAAGCTATCTGCTGGTAGTGCGGTGTTTTCAGGTTCTTCGGTAGTGCTTTCGGTCAGGTATGAGCCGCAGCTGTCGTTGCGCGGGATCAGTTGCCCAGCATTACCGACATCATCAGCGCGTGGAGTCGCGCACGTGACTCCGCCCTTGTGTCGAAGCGCATCAGACGACCGATGTCCAGGACCAGACCCAGAGCCGCGTGAACGAGGAACCGCGCTTCCGGCGCCGAAAGTTGGGGCCGTACCGCGGTCAGGAGATTGACCCACTCCTCGATATGCCGACGCTGGACGTGACGCAGGTTGGCGCGCTCGTTCTTCGGAAGGTTTCCGATCTCGGCAAAATAGACCGACAGCACCTCCGGGTTACGGAACGACAGTTCGAGATAGGACCCTGCCAGGGTATAGAGAGCATCCGCAGGCTCGGTTGCTGTAAGTGCTGCCGAGGTCGCAACTGCCATTCGGTCGCCGGCGCGATAGAACACTGCCGCCAAAAGGTCTGCCTTGCTGGGAAAATGCCGATACACACTGGAGGCATTGATACCGGCCGCAGCACCGATCTCTTCGATGCTCGAGTCGTGGTATCCGTGCTGGTCGAAGATCTTTTCGGCCGCGTTGATCAGCAACTCTCGTTTGGATGACAGTGCGAACCTGTGCGCGCTGGACGCTCCCACCACACCGTTCTCGGTGACGTTCGAATTCGGGACGGAGAGAGGAAGGGTCGTGCGGAGGACCGATTCGCACGCCGCCTTCAACAGAGTCTCGAGTCGCCGCATCGCGAGGGTCGTGCGATGGGCACTGATGCTGCCCAGCACGCTCAGTGCCGAGGCACTCAATGTCGTCGCATCGACGGTAGGAAGACCCGGTCGGAGCTCACGCAGCGGAGCGGCCAAGGACTGTGTCACGTGGGCGAAAACGCCGCGGATTCGAATGCGATCCTCGGCCTCGAGGTACCGGCTCTCCCACCGGTAGAGCCCGGCCACCTTGCGGTTCTCGATGGAGTTCGTGACGAGTGCGGCGATCAGATGATCGAGCCGATCCTGAGGGTCGCTGTCGGTCACGCCCTCCATCGCGCCGTCGGCGGCAGCCTGCAGCGAATCCGCCGCCGTGTTGGCCGCATGTACCAGTAGCGCGTACTTGCTGGGGTAATGCCTGTACAGCGCAGGACCAGAAATGCCTATGGCCGCTGCGATCTCGTCGACTCCGACGGCGTGATAGCCGCGTTCATTGAAAGCTTCGGCCGCGACCCTCGCAATTTGTGCCTTGCGATTCTTCGGCCTACGGCGGATTGGTCTCTCGGCCGTCGTGCCGGTCCGGGCCATGGTCACCTCCGGTAGTCGGCTGTCGGCTCTCGCCTGCCGATTCTGTTGCCGCCCATCCTAACCGAGCCACCGGATACGAATCGTCCTGAACATGTTATAGGCACGTTTCCAGCCTAGGTGGACTGGTTGCTATGCGGGGGTGCCTGCAGCCCGTCGGTATCCACGAATGGCCGGATAGGCGAAGATCAAGAATCCGGCGACCGACCATGCGATGGCCTTGATCAGGGGGTCGGCGACGGGGCCACCCATCGACAGACCCTTCATCGCGTCGATGGCACACGACATCGGCTGATTTTCCACGATCGACTGCAGCCATGTGGGGTACGCCCCGGTCGGGACGAACCCCGAGTTGAAGAACAACATCAGGGTCGACAGCAGCGAGAGGAGTTCTACCAATGGCGCCTTGGCCGCGTTGACCGCGAGTGCGGTGACCATCGTCGCGAAACTCATCCCATACATCAGCGGCACGAGCATCAGGGCGATGCCGGCAAGGATGCCCTGGTCGAACCGGAATCCGAGCGCGAAGCCGACGGCGATGATCAGCACTGTGGTGATCGTGATCCGCACTGCTTCGGCCATCAGACGACTGAGTAGACCTGAAGCCCGGTGGACGGGCAGAACCCAGAATCGGCTGAGTAGCCCGTCCTTCCATTCCTGCTTCAACGACAACCCGCCCGCGATGGACCCGAACATCGCACCGACGAGGGTGATCATGGGAACGGTACCGAATATGCTGTTGACCCCGGTCGCATTCGTGATGGAGATTCCGAGAACGGCCCAGAACATCACCAACATCAACGCTGGGTACACGATCGCCTGAATTATCGTGAATGGATCCCGGGTCCACCGCAGCAGCAGTCGTTTGGTCTGCAGCAGGCTGTGTGAGTAGAGCGCGGCACGCGAGGTTTCCGGGTGCGGTTCGGCCACCTCGGGAAATGTCACCCGCGTCGATGTGGCGGATCGGAATTCGGTGGTCATCCGCGCCTCACATTCGCCCAGATCGACAACGGAATGAAGATCAGTGCCAGTCCACCGCACCACAACAGGGTGGGTGTCAGTAGGTGGATCGTGATCGTGTCGTCCGTCATTGCGCGCATCGAGGTGGCGAACTGCGATATCGGCTGGTTTCGTACAAAGCCCTGTGCCCAGTCGGGGAATTGCGATGCCGGAACGAATCCGGTGGAGAACATACCGAGAATCAACTGGGGTAGCGTCAGCGCCTGGCTGGTGATCTCTGGACTCCTGGTAAGGGTGCCGAGGGCGTCGGCGCCCGTCGTGAGGGTAAATCCGATCAGCAACGCCAGCCCGCAGAACGCCGCGGTCAGCCCGAATCCTCCGTTGAAGCGGAAGCCGATTACGTATCCGTAGACGATCGCCGCGACGAGTGAGATCGACGAGTGAACCAGGCATGCGGTCATTCGTGCGGTCAGCGGAACCGCGGACCCGACTGGCATCGTCTGGAATCGGGAGTTCATCCCGTTCGATGCCTCGGTGGCCGCGCGGTGGGCCGCCGAGAGCGCGGTAAATGCCATGGCTTGCAGGACGATGATCGGCATGACGAACTGGGCGTAGTCGATGCCCTGAAACTGCATGACCAGGCGTAGTGGCAGATAGAAGCCGATGGTGAAGATCAACGGTGCGAACACCGCGATGAAGAACTGGCCCGTTATCCACATCGTGTGCAGGTTTCGCTTGGACAGAGCGATCCACTGCTGGCTGGGCGTGGGTCTAGGTCGCCGGTGTCTTCCTGCCGGCGCGCCACTGACGACGACCTTGGTGGGTGCCGTCACGAGGGCAGGCCCTCGTCGACGCGTACTTGACCGGTCAGTGACAGGAAGACGTCGTCGAGCGAAGGCCGCCGCAGGGCGATGTCTGCGAGCGTGATCTCGGCGTTGTCGAGGCGGCGCAGTACCTCGGTGAGGGTCTGAGCCCCGAATTCTGCGGGAATCGACATTCTGTCGGCGCCTTCCTCGATGACGTATCCCACCGGGCACAACTCCGTGAGAATCTCCCGGATGCGCGGTAGGTCGTCGAGGCTGACCGGGACGACCTCGCAGTAGCTGCCACCGGTACGGGCCTTCAGTTCGTCGGCTGTGCCATCGGCGATCACGGTGCCCTTGTCGATCACGACGATGTTGTCGCTCAGGAGGTCGGCCTCCTCGAGGTACTGAGTGGTGAGCAGGATCGTGATGCCCTGCTTCTTCAATGCGGACACGAGCGTCCACACACCCTGGCGGCTGCGCGGGTCGAGACCCGTTGTCGGCTCGTCGAGGAATACGACTTGGGGGCGGGTGACGAGGCCGCAAGCGATATCGGCGCGCCGACGCATGCCGCCGGAATACCCGGACACCCTGCGGTCGCCGGCGTCCAGCAGGTCGAACTGCGTCAGCAGTTCCTGGGCTCGCGCTTTCGCGGACCCCTTCGACAGGCCCATCAGCCTGCCGAACAGCACCAGGTTCTCTCGCCCGGTCAACGTCTCGTCCAGCGCTGCGTACTGTCCGGTCATCATGATGTTGCGACGGACGTCCGCCGGATTCTCGACGACGTCGTGGCCTGCAACACGGGCGCGACCTGCATCGGGTCGGAGCAGAGTCGACAGAACATTGACGGTGGTGGTCTTGCCCGCGCCGTTGGGGCCCAGGATGCCCAGGACAGTGCCCCGCGGCGCCTCGAAGCTCACGCCCCTCAGCGCTGCGACGTCACCGAAGGACTTCTCGATTCCCTCGACAAGCACGGCGGCGTCAGACACGGACATGTCCTCGAGTATGTCACGCGAGGACGGTGGTCAAGGTGGACCGAAAGAACTCCTTCGCGCCTGGATGGAGCGGGACGAGCTGCGGTTCCCGCGTCTTGGTCAGAGCCAACTCGCCACGTCGGCGTGACTGTTGTGGCAATTTCGCGGCAAACGGGACCTGGTTTGTAGTCTCCGGATCGGTACGGCATACTGATCGGGTTGCCTTGTCTGGGACGCGGTCATTTGCGCCCCGAAGCAGATGGGGTGAGAAGCCGTGACGTGGATCGAAACGACCTGCTCACGGTCGATGCAAGACGGAAGCAGTACCTAACTGGCACTCGAATTCGAGAGCACCCGGTGCGTATTCCCGGCCAGATGACCTGAATAGTTCTGGGCCGGAAACTAGGCGAGAAGGCGACACGCCCGACCGCGTGTACCGGAGAACCGTGACAGATGAACAGAGGCAGCGGATCGGGTGCGTCCCGGTCGCCTAGCGTTCGGACAGTTGCGGCCAGACAACGGACTGTGCAGACGAGGTAGTTCGGCCCGGCTCGGGTGGGACTACGAAACGCGGCAAGAAAAGGACACTAAGCGTGGCGGGACAGAAGATCCGCATCAGGCTCAAGGCCTACGACCATGAGGCGATCGATGCATCAGCGCGCAAGATCGTCGAGACGGTGACCCGTACCGGGGCCCGTGTCGTTGGACCCGTGCCGTTGCCGACCGAAAAGAACGTGTACTGCGTCATCCGCTCGCCGCACAAGTACAAGGACTCGCGCGAGCACTTCGAGATGCGTACTCACAAGCGGCTTATCGACATCCTCGACCCGACGCCCAAGACGGTCGACGCGCTCATGCGTATCGATCTTCCGGCCAGCGTCGACGTCAACATTCAGTGAGCGCGGCGGAGACAAAAACAATGACTGATAACAAGATCAAGGGAATCCTGGGCACCAAGCTCGGCATGACCCAGGTCTTCGACGAGAACAACCGGGTCGTTCCGGTCACAGTCGTCAAGGCCGGACCGAACGTCGTGACTCAGATCCGTACCGAAGAGCGTGACGGCTACAGCGCCGTGCAGCTCGCGTACGGCGCCATCGACCCGCGCAAGGTGAACAAGCCGACATCAGGCCAGTTCGCCAAGGCCGGTGTCACCCCGCGCCGCCACGTTATGGAGCTCCGCGTTGCCGACACCTCGGAGTACGAGGTCGGCCAGGAACTGACTGCCGAGGTGTTCGAAGACGGCGCATTCGTCGACGTCACCGGAACCAGCAAGGGTAAGGGCTTCGCCGGAACCATGAAGCGCCACGGCTTCGCCGGCCAGGGTGCCTCGCACGGTGCGCAGGCCGTTCACCGTCGTCCCGGTTCCATCGGTGGTTGCGCCACTCCGGGCCGTGTATTCAAGGGCATGCGCATGTCCGGCCGTATGGGTAACGACCGCATCACGACGCAGAACCTGTCCGTCCACAAGGTGGACGCCGAGAACGGACTGCTGCTGATCAAGGGTGCGATTCCCGGCCGCAAGGGTGGAATCGTGATCGTCAAGAGCGCAGTGAAGGGTGGTGCACGAGCATGACCAGCACCGAGACATCGACGACCAAGTTGACATTGGACGTCAAGGAGGCCGGCGGCAAGACCAACGGCACCGTCGATCTTCCCGCGGAGATCTTCGACGCGCCTGCCAACATCGCGCTTCTTCACCAGGTTGTCGTCGCGCAGCTCGCTGCTGCACGTCAGGGAACCCATTCCACCAAGACTCGCGGCGAGGTTCGCGGCGGTGGCAAGAAGCCGTACCGCCAGAAGGGCACCGGACGCGCTCGTCAGGGGTCTACCCGTGCACCGCAGTTCGCAGGCGGTGGCACCGTCCACGGCCCGAAGCCGCGTGACTACAGCCAGCGGACCCCCAAGAAGATGAAGGCAGCCGCGCTGCGCGGGGCCCTTTCCGATCGGGCTCGCAACGAGCGCATCCACGTGATCACCGAACTGGTTGCCGGTCAGACTCCGTCCACAAAGGCTGCACGCACCTTCCTCAATGAGATCTCGGATCGTAAGAAGGTCCTTCTCGTCGTGGGACGCGAGGACATCGCAGCCTGGAAGAGCGTGCAGAACCTGGACGGTGTGCACCCCATCGCACCCGACCAGCTCAACACCTACGACGTGCTCAACAGCGATGACGTCGTGTTCAGCGTCGAGGCGCTGGGCGCGTTCATTCAAGGGCCCGCGGCTCAGGAAGACAAGAAGGAGGAGGGCAAGTGAGCACCATCGCCGACCCCCGCGACATCCTGCTCGCTCCGGTGATCTCCGAGAAGTCCTATGGACTGATCGAGGAAGGCACCTACACCTTCCTGGTGCACCCGGACTCGAACAAGACGCAGATCAAGATTGCCGTCGAGAAGATTTTCGGCGTCAAAGTGACCAGCGTCAACACCGCCAACCGTCAGGGCAAGCGTAAGCGGACCCGATTCGGCTACGGCAAGCGCAAGGACACCAAGCGCGCGCTCGTGACCCTTTCGGCCGACAGCAAGCCCATCGAGATCTTCGGAGGACCGGTCGCGTAAGCGCCGGGACTTGACGAGACGTAGAGGACGAGAAGACTCATGGCAATCCGCAAGTACAAGCCGACTACCCCGGGACGTCGTGGCTCGAGTGTCTCGGACTTCGCCGAGATCACTCGGTCGACCCCCGAGAAGTCGCTGGTTCGCCCGCTCCACGGACGCGGGGGACGCAACGCACACGGTCGTATCACCACCCGGCACAAGGGTGGCGGACACAAGCGTGCCTACCGGCTGATCGATTTCCGCCGGAACGACAAGGACGGCGTGCCGGCGAAGGTCGCTCACATCGAGTACGACCCGAACCGCACCGCCCGCATCGCCCTGCTGCACTACGCAGACGGCGAGAAGCGCTACATCATCGCCCCCAAGGGCCTGGTCCAGGGTGCGCCGGTCGAGTCGGGTGCAGGAGCCGACATCAAGCCCGGCAACAACCTGCCCCTGCGCAACATTCCGACTGGTACCACCGTCCACGCGGTCGAGCTTCGGCCGGGCGGCGGCGCCAAGATGGCGCGCTCGGCTGGATCCAGCATCCAGTTGCTCGGCAAGGAAGGCGCTTACGCCACGCTGCGTATGCCCTCCGGTGAGATTCGTCGGGTCGACGTTCGCTGCCGGGCCTCGATCGGCGAGGTCGGCAACGCCGAGCAGTCGAACATCAACTGGGGCAAGGCCGGACGTATGCGCTGGAAGGGCAAGCGCCCGACCGTCCGTGGTGTCGTGATGAACCCGGTCGACCACCCGCATGGTGGTGGTGAAGGTAAGACCTCTGGTGGTCGCCACCCGGTCAGCCCGTGGGGTAGGCCCGAGGGACGCACCCGCAAGAACAAGGCGAGCGACAAGCTCATTGTCCGCCGCCGCCGTACCGGCAAGAACAAGCGCTAGGAGGGAGTGAAGGATGCCACGCAGCCTCAAGAAGGGCCCGTTCGTCGATGACCACCTCCTCGCGAAGGTGGACGTGCAGAACGAGAAGGGGACCAAGCAGGTAATCAAGACCTGGTCCCGTCGTTCCACGATCATCCCGGACTTCATCGGCCACACGTTTGCGGTTCACGACGGCCGCAAGCACGTCCCCGTGTTCGTTTCCGACTCGATGGTCGGACACAAGCTCGGAGAGTTTGCTCCGACCCGCACATTCAAGGGTCACATCAAGGATGATCGGAAGGCGAAGAGGCGATGAGCAGCACCGAAACCGCCAACCCGACTGCCAAGGCGATTGCGCGCCACGTGCGCGTCACGCCGATGAAGGCGCGTCGTGTTGTGGACTTGGTCCGTGGGCGTTCGGTTGAAGACGCCCTGAACATTCTGAAGTTCGCGCCGCAGGCAGCGAGCGAGCCGGTCGCCAAGGTGATCGCGTCCGCCGCAGCCAACGCCGAGAACAACCTCGACCTCGACCCGAGCACGCTTGTCGTTGCCACGGCGTTCGTGGACGAGGGCGCGACCCTCAAGCGGTTCCAGCCGCGTGCACAGGGACGTGCGTTCCGTATTCGCAAGCGCACCAGCCACATCACCGTGATCGTGGAGAGCCTGCCGAAGACCGGAACATCGACCCGTAACCGCCGGAAGGGTTCGGCCAACTCCAAGGGAGGGGCTCAGTAGTGGGCCAGAAAATCAACCCGCACGGCTTCCGCTTGGGTATCACCACCGACTGGAAGTCTCGCTGGTACGCAGACAAGCAGTACGCGGAGTACGTCAAGGAAGACGTCGCGATCCGAAAGCTCCTCGCCACCGGCATGGAGCGCGCGGGTATCGCGAAGGTCGAGATCGAGCGCACCCGTGACCGTGTGCGTGTGGACATCCACACCGCCCGACCGGGCATCGTCATCGGTCGCCGTGGCACCGAGGCCGACCGTATCCGTTCCGAACTCGAGAAGCTGACCGGCAAGCAGGTCCAGCTGAACATCCTCGAGGTCAAGAACGCCGAGTCCGAGGCGCAGCTCGTCGCACAGGGCGTGGCCGAGCAGCTCTCGAACCGTGTCGCCTTCCGTCGCGCCATGCGCAAGGCCATTCAGTCGGCCATGCGCCAGCCCAACGTCAAGGGAATTCGCGTTCAGTGCTCCGGTCGTCTCGGCGGCGCCGAGATGTCCCGGTCGGAGTTCTACCGCGAGGGCCGTGTGCCGTTGCACACGCTCCGCGCGGACATCGACTACGGCCTCTACGAGGCCAAGACCACCTTTGGCCGCATCGGCGTGAAGGTCTGGATCTACAAGGGCGACATCGTGGGTGGCAGGCGTGAGCTGGCTGCCAACGTGGCTGCTCCCGCGGGGGACCGCCCACGTCGCGAGCGTCCGAGCCGTCCGCGTCGTTCCGGTGCTACCGGGACCACCGCGACCAGCACCGAGGCAGGCCGTGCAGCGACCGCCACCGCCGATGCGCCCGCTACGACTGAACAGAAGGAAGGCTGACGCATGTTGATCCCACGGCGGGTCAAGCACCGCAAACAGCACCATCCGAGCCGTTCGGGTGCCGCCAAAGGTGGAACCCAGGTGGCCTTCGGTGACTACGGCATCCAGGCACTCGAACCCGCCTACATCACCAACCGGCAGATCGAGTCCGCTCGTATCGCCATGACCCGGCACATCAAGCGTGGCGGCAAGATCTGGATCAACATCTTCCCGGATCGTCCCCTCACCAAGAAGCCGGCCGAAACTCGCATGGGTTCCGGTAAGGGTTCGCCCGAGTGGTGGGTCGCGAACGTCAAGCCTGGTCGCGTGATGTTCGAGATGAGCTACCCCAATGAGGAGATCGCTCGCGAGGCCCTGCGCCGCGCGATGCACAAGCTCCCGTGCAAGTGCCGGATCGTGACAAGGGAGGAGCAGTTCTGATGGCTACTGGAACACCAGCCGCAGAGCTCCGCGAGCTCACCGAAGAAGAGTTGGTCACCCGGCTTCGCGAGTCGAAGGAAGAGCTGTTCAACCTTCGTTTCCAGATGGCGACGGGCCAGATGGACAACAACCGTCGACTCCGTACCGTTCGCCATGAGATCGCGCGAATCTACACCGTTCTGCGTGAGCGCGAACTCGGGCTGGCCGTTGGTCCGGACGCAGGTGACGCGGCATGAGTGAGGAAAAGGCAGTGAGTACTGAAGAGCGCGGCAGCCGCAAGGTCCGCACCGGATACGTCGTCTCCGACAAGATGCAGAAGACGATCGTGGTCGAGCTCGAGGACAGGGTCAAGCACCCGCTCTACGGCAAGATCATCCGGCGTACCAGCAAGGTCAAGGCGCATGACGAGAACGGCGTCGCAGGAATCGGTGACCGTGTGCAGCTGATGGAGACCCGTCCGCTGTCCGCGACCAAGCACTGGCGCCTGGTCGAGGTCCTCGAAAAGGCCAAGTAAGAAGCAGAACCGTGTGTCCAGTATGATCGTGGGGTTGCCTTGCGGAAGACGCGAGGCAACCCCACGGTCGTGCCACCGGCAATGGTGGCCCTCGCGGAGGATCGGATACAGACCGCGCACGTCGGGTCGGAAATCTGCCGTGCATGACGCTAGTGATTGCTTGCCGATCGCTCGAGTCGGAAAAACCAGGTCAAGGAGAAGAAAGTGATTCAGCAGGAGTCGCGGCTACGCGTCGCCGACAACACGGGTGCCAAGGAGATTCTCTGCATCCGCGTTCTCGGTGGTTCGTCTCGCCGCTACGCCGGGATCGGTGACATCATCGTCGCCACCGTCAAGGACGCCATCCCGGGTGGAAACATCAAGAAGGGCGAGGTCGTCAAGGCTGTCATCGTCCGTACCACCAAGGAACGCCGCCGTCCGGACGGGTCCTACATCAAGTTCGACGAGAACGCTGCCGTCCTGATCAAGCCGGACAACGATCCCCGTGGCACTCGCATCTTCGGTCCCGTCGGGCGTGAGTTGCGCGACAAGAGGTTCATGAAGATCGTCTCGCTCGCCCCGGAGGTGCTGTGATGAAGGTGCACAAGGGTGACACCGTGCTGGTCATTTCCGGCAAGGACAAGGGCGCGAAGGGCAAGGTCATTCAGGCCTACCCCGCGACGAACAAGGTCCTCGTCGAAGGCGTGAACCGCATCAAGAAGCACACCGCGGTCTCCGCGAACCAACGCGGAGCTTCCTCCGGCGGCATCGTGACGCAGGAAGCCCCGATCCACGTTTCCAACGTCGCGGTCGTCGACTCGGACGGCAACCCCACTCGCGTGGGCTACCGGACCGACGAGGAGTCCGGCAAGCGCGTTCGGATTTCCCGCAAAAACGGGAAGGACATCTGACATGACCTCCACTGAGAACAAGATCCAGCCGCGCCTGAAGACCCGCTACCGCGAAGAGGTCAAGGCTGCGCTGAACGCCGAGTTCGACTACGCCAATGTGATGCAGATCCCCGGCGTCGTCAAGGTTGTCGTCAACATGGGCGTCGGCGACGCCGCTCGCGACGCCAAGCTGATCAACGGTGCCGTCAACGATCTCGCTCTGATTACCGGTCAGAAGCCTGAGATCCGCAAGGCGCGCAAGTCTATCGCGCAGTTCAAGCTGCGTGAGGGAATGCCGATCGGTGCCCGCGTCACGTTGCGCGGCGACCGCATGTGGGAGTTCCTGGACCGGCTCGTGTCCATCGCACTTCCCCGCATCAGGGACTTCCGTGGCCTGTCGGGTAACCAGTTCGACGGCAACGGCAACTACACGTTCGGCCTGAACGAGCAGTCGATGTTCCACGAGATCGACGTGGACAAGATCGACCGTCCGCGTGGTATGGACATCACAGTGGTGACCACCGCGACCAACAACGAAGAAGGCCGTGCTCTGCTCAAGCACCTCGGCTTCCCGTTCAAGGAGAACTGAGCTAATGGCTAAGAAGGCATTGGTCAACAAGGCCAACAAGAAGCCCAAGTTCGCGGTGCGTGCCTACACTCGCTGCCAGCGCTGTGGCCGTCCGCATTCGGTGTTCCGCAAGTTCGGCCTGTGCCGAATCTGCGTTCGCGAGATGGCTCACGCCGGCGAACTGCCCGGCGTCCACAAGAGCTCCTGGTGACGGCGTCGTCACCCCGGTGACGACGTCCCGATCACAGACTTCCGGTTCGTAACCGCGGACCGGGGAACGTAAGACCTACTTCGCGATAGGCCTGCGCCGGAAACGGCAGAGGGAACCGTTGTGAGAAAGGTAGAGGTCAACCTCATGACCATGACTGACCCCATCGCAGACTTCTTGACGCGTCTGCGGAACGCCAACACGGCGTACCACGATGAGGTGAAGTTGCCCCACTCGAAGATCAAGGCAAACATCGCCGAGATCCTCAAGCGTGAGGGCTACATCGCCGACTACCGCACCGAAGACGCCGAGGTGGGCAAGACCCTCATCGTCGATCTGAAGTACGGGCCGAGCCGCGAGCGCAGCCTTGCCGGCGTGCGTCGTGTCTCCAAGCCCGGCCTGCGCGTGTACGCAAAGTCCACCAACCTGCCCAAGGTTCTCGGCGGCCTCGGCGTGGCCATCATTTCCACGTCCACAGGTCTGCTCACCGATCGCCAGGCGGCCAATCAAGGAGTGGGCGGGGAAGTCCTCGCCTACGTCTGGTAAGGGAGGCCACCACAATGTCGCGTATTGGAAAGATCCCCGTCCCAGTCCCCACAGGTGTCGACGTCTCGATCGACGGCCAGGACGTCACGGTCAAGGGACCGAAGGGCACGCTCGGCCTGACGATCGCCGAGCCGATTGCCATTGCGAAGAACGAGGACGGCACGCTCAGTGTGACCCGCCCGGACGACGAACGTCGCAGCCGTGCACTCCACGGGTTGTCTCGTACGCTCGTGCAGAATCTCGTCACCGGTGTCACCGAGGGTTACACCACCAAGATGGAGATCCACGGCGTGGGCTACCGCGTCGCTCTCAAGGGCAAGAACCTCGAGTTCTCACTCGGCTTCAGCCACCCGGTTCCGATCGAAGCCCCGGAGGGCATCACCTTTGCGGTCGAGTCGCCCACCAAATTCTCGGTGTCGGGCATCGACAAGCAGAAGGTCGGCCAGATCTCGGCCAACATCCGGCGTCTCCGCCGCCCTGACCCGTACAAGGGCAAGGGTGTGCGCTACGAGGGTGAGCAGATCCGCCGCAAGGTCGGAAAGACGGGTAAGTGATTATGAGCCAGACTGCAAACCAGAAAGCCAAGCGGATTCCGCTCGGCAAGGATGCGTCCACGAAGCGCCGCCTGGCGAAGGCGCGTCGCCACTTCCGTCTCCGCAAGAAGATTTCCGGTACACCCGAGCGTCCGCGCCTGGTCGTCAACCGGTCTTCGCGCCACATCCACGTCCAGCTGGTGGACGACCTCGCAGGCCACACCCTGGCGGCAGCGTCTACCACGGAAGCCGACGTGCGGGCAGCGGACGGCGACAAGAAGGCGCTCAGCGCGAAGGTCGGTCAAATGATCGCCGAGCGCGCGAAGTCCGCCGGAGTCGATACCGTGGTCTTCGACCACGGTGGACACGGCTACCACGGTCGTATCGCGGCCTTGGCGGACGCGGCTCGCGAAGGCGGGTTGAAGTTCTGATGACCAAGATCGAGTACATGGCAGGCTCGGCCTGCGTGAACGGAAGGACAGCCTGATGCCGGGACGTCAGAGGCGTGACGGCGGAAGCGGACCCGCCGGACAGAACGGCCCCACCACAGGGGACAGCCGCGGCGGTGAGCGTCGTGGCGGCGGTCGCGACGATCGTCGCGGCGGACAGTCGGCCGAGAAGTCGAACCACATCGAACGCGTCGTCACGATCAACCGCGTGTCGAAGGTCGTCAAGGGTGGCCGTCGCTTCAGTTTCACCGCACTGGTGATCGTGGGAGACGGCAACGGAATGGTCGGCGTCGGCTACGGCAAGGCCAAGGAAGTTCCTGCGGCGATCCAGAAGGGCGTCGAGGAGGCTCGCAAGGGCTTCTTCCGTGTCCCGATGATCGGTAGCACCATCACGCACCCGGTTCAGGGTGAGGCGGCGGCAGGCATTGTCATGCTGCGTCCGGCAAGCCCCGGTACCGGTGTCATCGCCGGTGGCGCGGTGCGTGCTGTGCTCGAGTGCGCCGGCATCAACGACATTCTGTCGAAGTCGCTCGGTAGTGACAACGCCATCAACGTCGTGCATGCGACTGTCGCTGCGCTCAAGGGCCTCCAGCGCCCCGAGGAAGTCGCCGCTCGCCGTGGCCTCGCCCTCGAGGACGTTGCCCCTGCAGGCATGCTGCGTGCGCGCGCACAGGCTGGGAGCGTGAAGTAATGGCCGAACTCAAGGTCACTCAGATCAAGAGCACCATCGGTACCAAGCAGAATCAGCGGGATTCGCTTCGCACCCTGGGGTTGAAGGGCATCCGTCAGACGGTTGTCCGCGAGGACAATGCGCAGAACCGCGGTCTGATCAACGTGGTGCGCCACCTCGTCACAGTTGAGGAGGTCTAACCATGACCATCAAATTGCATCACTTGCGCCCCGCGCCAGGAGCCAAGACCGAAAAGACTCGCGTCGGTCGCGGTGAGGGCTCCAAGGGTAAGACCGCGGGCCGCGGTACGAAGGGCACCAAGGCACGCAAGAACGTGCCTGCCGCCTTCGAGGGTGGACAGATGCCGTTGCACATGCGTCTGCCCAAGCTCAAGGGCTTCAACAACCAGTTCCGCACCGAGTACCAGGTTGTCAACGTCGGTGACATCGCCCGTCTGTTCCCCGAGGGTGGGCAGGTCACGGTCGAAGATCTCGTTGCCAAGGGCGCGGTTCGCAAGAACCAGCTCGTCAAGGTTCTCGGCGACGGCGAACTCACCGTTGCCGTTCAGGTGACTGTGAACAAGTTCACTGGTTCCGCCAAGGAGAAGATCGCTGCTGCCGGTGGTACCGCCACTGAGCTGTGAGCAATCACCGCTGTCAGTAGATGGCCGCAGTACAGCTCGCGCTGTATTGCGGCCATTTATGGCTCAGTGGTCAGGGCTACCGTAGGTCTGCCAACTTGTGTGTGTAGTCGCCACTGTTAGAGTTCTAGAGTTCATCCACTGACTAGTCTTCAATGGCTCGTCTCCCCCCAACCGTCGTGCCAGGAGGATCTTTGCTTTCCGCCTTTGTCTCGGCCCTCAGGACCCCGGACCTGAGGCGGAAGATTCTCATTGCGTTAGGTCTCGTAGCGCTCTATCGGGTCGGCGCCATGGTGCCGTCTCCGGGTGTCAACTACGGCAACGTGCGGGCGTGTATCGATCAGCTGTCCGGCGGCGATACGGCGGGTATCTACTCGCTGATCAACCTGTTCTCGGGTGGTGCGCTGCTCCAGCTGTCGGTGTTCGCGATCGGCATCATGCCGTATATCACGGCCAGCATTATCGTCCAGCTGTTGACGGTCGTCATTCCGAAGTTCGAGGAGCTCCGGAAGGAAGGCCAGTCCGGCCAGGCGAAGATGACGCAGTACACGCGTTATCTGGCGATCGCGCTGGCAGTTCTCCAGGCCACCGGGATCGTGGCGCTGGCCTCGCGCGGCCAGCTGCTGCAGGGCTGCCAGGAGCCGATCCTCGCGGACGACAGCGTCTTCGGCCTGGTGATCATCGTGCTCGTGATGACCGCAGGCGCCGCCCTCGTCATGTGGTTCGGTGAACTCATCACCGAACGCGGCGTCGGCAACGGAATGTCACTGCTGATCTTCGCTGGTATCGCGTCCCGCCTGCCGTCCGAGGGGAAGGCCATCCTCGACAGCCGCGGCGGTCTGGTCTTCACGATCGTCTGCGTCGCCGCGCTCGCCGTCATCGCGGGTGTCGTCTTCGTCGAGCAAGGGCAGCGGCGAATCCCGGTGCAGTACGCCAAGCGCATGGTCGGCCGCAAGATGTACGGCGGTTCGTCGACGTACCTGCCGCTCAAGGTGAACCAGGCCGGCATCATCCCGGTCATCTTCGCGTCCTCGCTGCTGTATCTGCCGAACCTCATCGCGCAACTGACCGGAGCCACGTACTCGCTGAATCCCAGTTGGTGGCAACGGATAATCAACGAGTACCTGGTGAATCCGAACAATCCGGTCTACATCGCGATCTATTTCGGGTTGATCGTGTTCTTCGTCTTCTTCTACGTCGCGATCACGTTCAACCCGGAAGAGCGCGCCGAAGAGATGAAGAAGTTCGGCGGGTTCATTCCCGGCATCCGCCCCGGTCGCCCGACCGCGGACTACCTGAACTACGTGCTCAACCGCATCACAGTGCCCGGATCGATCTACCTCGGTTCCATTGCCGTCCTGCCGCACTTCTTCCTGTCCGGAAGTCAGACGGCCACCAGCATCTTCGGTGGCGCGGCCGTGCTGATTCTCGTCAGCGTCGCCCTGGATACCGTCAAGCAGATCGAAAGCCAATTGATGCAACGTAACTACGAAGGGTTCCTCAAGTGAGATTTGTCCTCCTCGGTCCTCCAGGCGCCGGCAAGGGCACACAGGCCGCGATTCTCTCCGAGAAGCTCGGCGTCCCCCACATCTCGACGGGTGATCTGTTCCGCGCGAACATCGACCAGGCAACCCCTCTCGGGCTCGAAGCGAAGAAGTACACGGCCGCCGGGAATCTGGTACCGAGCGAGATCACCAACAACATGGTCAAGGCTCGCGTTGCAGAGCCGGATGCGGTGAACGGTTTTCTCCTCGACGGGTTCCCACGCACGATCAACCAAGCTCAGGCTCTCGACGCGATCCTGGCCGAGCTCAACACCAAGCTCGACGGCGTCTTGTCTTTCGTCGTGGGGAACGACGACATAGTGGTCGAGCGGATGCTGGCCCGTGGCCGTTCCGACGACACGGAAGAGGTCATCCGCCACCGGCTCCGGGTGTATCGAGACGAGACGGCTCCGCTGCTCGACTACTACAAGAACGAAATTCTCACCGTCGACGCTCTGGGCGAGGTGAGCGAGGTCAACGCACGTGCCCTGGCGGCGCTGGGCCAATAATGGGCTTCGGACGAAAGCGCAAGGTCGTTCCCTTCCGCACACCGGGCGAACTCGACGCGATGGCAGCGGCCGGAGCCGTCGTCGGTGCGGCGCTCGTGGCGGTGCGCGCTGAGGCAAAACCAGGTGTGAGCACGCTCGAACTCGACGAGGTGGCCGAGTCGGTCATTCGTGGGGCCGGCGCCGTGCCGTCCTTCAAGGGCTACCACGGGTTCACCGGTTCGATCTGTTCGTCTGTGAACGACCGAGTGGTGCACGGAATACCCTCTGCGGAGGACATTCTTGCCGAGGGAGACCTCCTTTCCATCGACTGCGGCGCCATCCTGGACGGCTGGCACGGCGACTCGGCATGGACCTTCGGTGTGGGCGATCTGATAGAGGCGGATCGACTGTTGAGCGAAGCGACCCGGCTCTCGTTGGACGCGGGTATCGCTGCGATGGTGGCGGGCAACCGCCTCACCGATGTCTCGCACGCGATCGAGGTCGGAACCCGTGCTGCCGAGGACGCGCATGGCCGCAGGTACGGCATCGTCGACGGCTACGGCGGTCACGGTATCGGCAGGCAAATGCACATGGAACCCTTCCTCGCCAACGAGGGAAGTCCGGGTAAGGGTCCTGAACTCGTGGTTGGGTCGGTTCTGGCGATCGAACCGATGCTGACGCTCGGTACCACCGATACCGTTGTTCTCGACGACGATTGGACTGTCGTCACCGCCGACGGTTC
This sequence comes from Rhodococcus sp. NPDC049939, assembly GCF_040656415.1. NCBI lineage: Bacteria > Bacillati > Actinomycetota > Actinomycetes > Mycobacteriales > Nocardiaceae > Rhodococcus > Rhodococcus sp. NPDC049939. The sequence goes on from NZ_JBFAMC010000001.1 coordinate 955,490, forward strand.
TCGTGCAGCGCACTGGGAACATACTGTCGCAGTGACCGAGGAGGGTCCTCGTATTCTCACCCTGCGACCGGAGTAGGACGTCTCTCGAGGCCCTAGACCTCGATCAGCAGGGTCACAGGCCCGTCGTTGACGAGGCTGATCTCCATGTGTTCACCAAAGACACCGGTCTCGACCGTCGCACCCAACTCGCGCAACGCCGCGGTGAACGCCCCGACCAGTGGTTCCGCCACCGGTCCGGGCGCGGCGGCCGACCACGTCGGTCGGCGACCGCGACGTGTATCCGCCATCAGAGTGAACTGGCTGGCTACCAGCAGGGGTGCGTCCTGTTCGGCAGCCGACCGTTCGCCCTCGAGGATCCGCAGTGTCCACACCTTCTTCGCGAGCAGCGCTGCCTTCGCTTCATCGTCGGAGTGGGTGACTCCGACCAGGACCAGCAACCCGTGTCTGCTGTCTCGGGGAGTGATCCGAGCGACCTCCGCGTCGCCGACTCGGATCGATGCGGTGGTTACTCGCTGTACCAGAGCGCGCATATGCACAATCCCTCGAATGTGTGGAGGTCGGACGGGTCGGTTGTTGAGAAGATCGGCGATTCATCAGAAGATGAGTGGGTCCCGGCGTGAGTCGCATTTGGCCTGGTAAGCAAATTCCCGTACCATCGATTGGCGGTGCGCCATGCGTGCCGGTTGTCTGCGTGCCAAGTGCCGGATTCGATCGGGATTTCCAACGTTTCGGTCGGTGAAGATCCTGTCGCGCGCCGACAGTAACGGAAACAGATGCAATAAGCACGTCAAACCACATGGATCGCGGAGGATATGGCTAAGAAAGACGGGGCCATCGAGGTCGAGGGACGAGTAGTCGAGCCGCTGCCCAATGCGATGTTCCGCATTGAGCTCGAGAACGGCCACAAGGTTCTCGCCCACATCAGCGGAAAGATGCGTCAGCACTACATTCGCATCCTCCCGGAAGATCGCGTCGTCGTGGAGCTCTCACCCTACGACTTGTCGCGTGGACGCATCGTTTACCGATACAAATAGAGCTTCCTCGTCCGACCAGGTCGGGGAGAAGTATGTCCGCTACGGAGTTTCGTAGTGGGCTGCCACAAAACAGGAGATCAGAAGACGTGAAGGTTCAGCCGAGCGTCAAGAAGATCTGCGAAAAGTGCAAGGTGATCCGTCGTAACGGTCGGGTCATGGTGATCTGCGAGAACCTGCGCCACAAGCAGCGTCAGGGTTAGATCACCTCTTTTCGAGGATCTGCTTGGCAACAAGCAAAAGATGACCTTCCAGCACCAGCCAGCACTCACGGCTCACGAGCAGGTACTGGTTCACCCTCGGCACGGAGGCCGGGGCCCCACTGAGTTAGTTGAAGCATTGTCGGTCGCAAGACCGTCGGCGTTCGAAGAGGCACAGGGGATGGACTGGGAGCAGACCTCCGCACACCGATAGGAGATGCCACAATGGCACGTCTCGCAGGTGTCGATCTTCCCCGCGAAAAGCGGATGGAGATCGCGCTTACATACATCTACGGCATCGGCCGTACCCGCTCCAAGGAGATCCTGGACGCAACCGGCGTCAGCCCGGATCTGCGTAGCAAGGATCTCTCGGACGAGGATCTGGCCAAGCTCCGCGAGTACATCGAGGAGTCGCTCAAGGTCGAGGGTGACCTTCGCCGCGAGGTCCAGGCCGACATCCGACGCAAGATTGAAATCGGCTGCTACCAGGGCCTGCGCCACCGTCGTGGTCTGCCCGTGCGTGGTCAGCGCACCAAGACCAACGCCCGCACCCGTAAGGGTCCGAAGCGCACCATTGCCGGCAAGAAGAAGGCGAAGTAATGCCACCCAAGTCACGGAGCACCGGTCCCAAGAAGACCCAGAAGGCGCGTCGCAGGGACAAGAAGAACGTCCCGCACGGTGCCGCTCACATCAAGAGCACGTTCAACAACACCATCGTGTCCATCACCGATCCCACCGGAAACGTGATTTCCTGGGCGTCCTCGGGGCATGTCGGGTTCAAGGGGTCGCGTAAGTCCACGCCGTTCGCCGCTCAGCTCGCCGCCGAGAATGCGGCCCGCAAGGCGCAAGAACATGGTGTCAAGAAAGTCGACGTCTTCGTCAAGGGGCCCGGCTCGGGTCGTGAGACAGCGATCCGTTCGCTTCAGGCCGCAGGCCTGGAGGTCGGCACCATCTCCGATGTCACGCCCCAGCCGCACAATGGTTGCCGTCCGCCCAAGCGGCGCAGGGTCTAGCGGGAAGGATTAGGTAGAAGAAAATGGCACGTTATACCGGACCCGTTACCCGCAAGTCGCGTCGTCTGCGCGTCGACCTCGTCGGAGGAGACCAGGCGTTCGAGCGTCGTCCCTACCCGCCGGGCCAGCACGGCCGCGCGCGGATCAAGGAGAGCGAGTACCTGCTCCAGCTGCAGGAAAAGCAGAAGGCCCGCTTCACCTACGGCGTCATGGAGAAGCAGTTCCGTCGGTACTACAAGGAGGCGAACAACCGCCCCGGCAAGACCGGTGAGAACTTGCTCCAAATCCTGGAATCGCGTCTCGACAACGTCGTGTACCGCGCGGGACTGGCTCGTACTCGTCGCCAGGCTCGTCAGCTGGTCACCCACGGACACCTCCTTGTGAACAACAAGAAGGTCGACATCCCCAGCTACCGCGTCTCTCAATACGACATCATCGATGTCAAGGAGAAGTCGCTGTCGACGCTTCCCTTCCAGGTCGCGCGTGAGACCCAGGGCGATCGCCCGATCCCGGGTTGGCTGCAGGTTGTCGGTGGACGTCTCCGGATTCTGGTTCACCAGCTTCCCGAGCGTGCGCAAATCGACGTTCCGCTGCAGGAACAGCTGATCGTCGAGTATTACTCGAAGTAGCACTTCAGTGCTTGTGCGTGGCCGGGGAGTTTCCGAACTCCTCGACCCCGCACAGGTGGTGCGCCTTTCCCATCGTGGGCGTCAAATAGCGGACGCCCGTACAGGAGGAATCCAATGCTCATTTCTCAGCGGCCCACGCTGACCGAAGAGGTCATCGCTGACAACCGCTCGAAGTTCGTCATCGAACCCCTCGAGCCAGGCTTCGGGTACACACTCGGCAACTCACTGCGGCGCACGCTGCTCTCGTCGATTCCCGGCGCTGCTGTCACCAGCATCCGTATCGACGGCGTTCTGCACGAGTTCACCACGGTTCCCGGCGTGAAGGAAGATGTCACCGACATCATCTTGAACCTCAAGGGTCTCGTTGTGAGCTCCGAAGAGGACGAGCCGGTCACCATGTACGTCCGCAAGCAGGGCCCCGGCACTGTGACGGCAGGCGACATCGTGCCCCCTGCAGGCGTCACTTTGAACAATCCGGATCTGCACATCGCCACCCTGAACGACAAGGGAAAGCTGGAGATCGAGCTCGTCGTCGAGCGCGGCCGCGGCTACGTTCCCGCCGTCCAAAACAAGGCGTCCGGTGCTGAGATCGGCCGGATTCCGGTCGATTCGATCTACTCGCCGGTGCTCAAGGTCACCTACAAGGTGGAAGCCACCCGTGTCGAGCAGCGCACCGACTTCGATCGGCTCGTGCTCGATGTGGAGACGAAGAATTCCATTACTGCTCGGGACGCGCTTGCTTCTGCAGGCAAGACCCTGGTTGAGCTCTTCGGCCTTGCCCGTGAGCTGAACGTCGAGGCAGAAGGCATCGAGATCGGACCCTCGCCCGCCGAGGCCGACCACATCGCCTCATTCGGACTGCCCATCGAGGACCTGGACCTGACGGTCCGTTCCTACAACTGCCTCAAGCGAGAAGGTGTTCACACCGTCGGTGAGCTTGTCGGCCGTACCGAGTCCGATTTGCTCGACATCCGCAACTTCGGACAGAAGTCCATCGACGAGGTGAAGGTCAAGCTGCATTCGCTCGGCCTTGCCCTCAAGGACAGCCCCGCGTCCTTCGACCCCAGCACGGTTGCCGGCTACGACGCGGCCACCGGAACGTGGAGCGATACGGACACCGGTTCCTTCGGTGACTCCGAGGGCACCGAGGACTACGCCGAGACCGAACAGCTCTAGCTCACGGTCCTTTACTAGGAGAAATCATGCCCAAGCCCAAGAAGGGTGCCCGCTTCGGCGGGTCGGCTTCGCACCAGAAAGCGATATTCGCGAATCTGGCCACCGCGCTCTTCGAGCACGGTCGTATCACCACCACGGAGTCCAAGGCAAAGGCTCTGCGCCCGTATGCCGAGAAGCTCGTTACGCATGCCAAGGCTGGAACCCTGGCTCACCGTCGCGAGGTTCTCAAGGTCATCCGCAACAAGGATGTCGTGCACACCCTGTTCGCGGAGATCGGTCCGTTCTACGCCGATCGCGATGGTGGCTACACCCGCATCACCAAGACGCTCCCCCGGAAGGGCGACAACGCTCCGATGGCGGTCATCGAACTCGTCAAGGAGAAGACCGTCACCTCCGAGGCTGACCGCGCACGTCGCGTGAAGGCTTCGAAGGAGGCGCCCGCCGCTGCTCCCGCCGAGGAAAGTGCTTCCGAGGAGAACGTCGTCGAGGCTGTCGAGGCCGATGCGACAGACGCCGAAATCGAGAAGGCCGATGCGGTCGTCGAGGACGAGTCCGCCACCGCCGCCGATGCTCCTGCCGAGGAGGCCGAGGCGGACGAGGCCAAGAAGGACTAGTCCACTTGGTTTCGGCAGACGCTGAATCGAGCGAGCCCGTCGTCCCGCCCGGGGACGGCGGGCCCGTTTCGTATGAGAGCAAGCGATTGCGCCTGGACATCTCCTATGACGGAACAAACTTCTCCGGGTGGGCTCGTCAGGCCGGCCTGCGTACGGTGTGCGGGGAGATCGAGGAGAAACTCGGTACGGTCCTGCGCACACCCCTGCAACTCACAGTCGCAGGGCGCACTGATGCCGGGGTTCACGCCACCGGTCAGGTTGCACATGTCGATGTCCCGGTCGATGTGCTGCCGGAAGACCCCTCCATGTTGGTTCGCAGGCTCGCGCGCTTCCTACCGAAAGATGTGCGCGTCAAGCGTGTCTCGTTTGCGCCTGAGCACTTCGATGCGCGATTCTCAGCGACGCGCAGGCATTACGAGTACCGGTTGACCACAGCGGTGTATGGCGCGGATCCCCTCAGGGTCCGAGACATCGTGTCCTACCCAAAGGTCCTCGACCTCGAACGGATGCGCACAGCGTCCGAAAAGTTGTTGGGTCTACATGATTTCGCCGCGTTCTGTAAACGACGTGAGGGCGCGACGACTGTTCGTGACCTGCAGCGCTTCGAATGGGAGCGTGATGGTGACGTATACACCGCGTTCGTCAGCGCGGACGCGTTCTGCTGGTCGATGGTGCGCAGCCTCGTGGGCGCCGTTCTTGCGGTAGGGGAGGGTCGCCGGGATATCGAGTGGATCGAGGACCTGCTACGAGAGAAGTCGCGGTCGAGTTCGATCCTGGTAGCGCCTGCTCACGGTTTGTCCCTTGTGCGGGTCGACTATCCCGCCGACGCGGATCTGGCGGCACGCAATCAGATCACCAGAGATGTTCGGACGGCGCCCGGCGGTTGTTGCGGCGACTGAGGGAAAGTCTTGTGGTGTTGCGGATTCTACGAATCCAGCACCTATGATGACCTGAGCGAGAAGGAGCCTGCACGTGACCGCAATCGAACCCATTCGGGTGGAGATCATTGTCGGATCCACGAGAGTGGGTCGCATCGCCCCCGTCGTTGCCGGTTGGTTCGTCGAACGGGCTCGTGCCCACAAGGGGCTCGACGTGGGGGTGATCGATCTCGCCGAAACTCCGCTCCCGCAGGACTTCGCGGACTCGCCGGTCACTGAGCGCTTCCGGAATCGGGTTGAACGCGCCGACGGATTCGTTGCGGTCACTTCCGAGTACAACCACGGATACCCGGCGGCGCTGAAGACCGCTTTCGACAGCGTCAAGTACGAATGGCGCTCGAAGCCGATTGGATTCGTGTCGTACGGGGGATTATCGGGTGGGCTCCGGGCTACCGAGCAGCTACGCCAGGTGGTTGCCGAACTGCACATGGTGTCGGTACGGCAGACGGTGAGCTTTCACCAGGTGCGTAAGAAATTCGATGCCGAGGGGAAGACCACGGACGGTGCTGCAATCGATTCTGCGGATCGTATGCTGGCCCAACTGATGTGGTGGGCCGAGTCCGTACGCGTTCAACGCGCGAGAGCCCCTTACCCCGGTTAGCGGAACTGGTAGGCCGGTTGGTACTCGTCCATAGCTCTCGGTCGGCCGATGAACGCAGTCTCAGAGGAGATAGTGACCAGCATGAGTTCAATGCTGGTCCCCCCAGTCGAGAGTAGGATCCGGTCACCGATTGCGTCCGGCTGGACAATGGACAGGTCGGGTTCTGCGCCCGGCCACTGGCTGGGATCGCCGTAGAGGTAAATCGCGGTGACACCCGCTCGTGGTTGAAAGGCAGCGACGCCGTCGAATACCACGGTGTTGAATCTGTTGTCCGATTGTGCGTTACGACCAGCGATCCGCAGTCGGTCCGGAGTTGCGATCGAGTCGATCAACGATGACCACGTCTCGGGGCGAGCGGTGTGAATGAGCACTCGGGCCCCCGTGGCGATAGCCCGGAACACCAATTGCTGAGCAAGATACAGCTCGCCGGCGACATAGACCGAGCTGACGCCGGCACCGGCGACACGGGCTGTGATTCCGTAGCCGTTGTGATCGGAACCGATGAGCTGGCCACAGCCGGCGGGTGGCAACCGCAGTGCACGGAGTTCCTCGACGGGGACGTCGGCGAGTGGCATCACGTCGTCGAGATCGGACACGGCGAGTGGAAGATTGGACAGCAAACCGTCCCGGTGGCGGCCCTGCATCGAGATGAGTCCGTCAATCGCGAGCGGTTCGGGGATCGTACGGGTCGTTACCCGGCAGGCTGCGCCGATCTTCACCTGACCGTCGATTTCGCTGGGACGGAGCCGGATCGTCACAGTCGTGCCGAGGCTGGCGGGAATCCAGAGTTGGGCGAGCAAATCTCTCGTCAGGTACAGGGGATCGATTCCGTAGCCCGTGTTGGACACCCCGGGAAGCTGCGCATGCTTCCACTTCTCCGTGAAGGTCTTCGGATCGACGCCTCGGCTGATCTGCGAGGCGGCGGAGTCGACTTCCGGTGCAGTGAGGATTCGCGCACGGCAGCCGGATTCGGCCAGCGCGCGAACGACGCGAGTCGCGGCGATCGTGATAGCGCGGGAGGCGCCTTCTTCGCCCCCGCCTCGCTTGGCTACGGCCTCGGTGCTCTCGGTGGCGTCGAACCGCAGGGCCAGCCACACCATCCGGGTTGCGGTCGCAGGCAGCGGGCCCACCAGTTTCTCGTAGACTTCGGTGGCCGGGGTACCGGGGGCGGTGCGATATCCGTGGCTGACGATGTCTATTCCGCTCAACGAGATGTCGTGTTGCTGAAGGCACTCCGCAAGTGCATCGGTGGGAAGCGCGTGCGTCATCTCGAACTTGTCGCGGGTGATCTGGGTCAGGCTCCCCGCGGGTGGAAGGACTTCGACGACCGCGACCACGCTCCCACCCTCCCAGCGGAGTCCGATGGACAGGCCTGTTGGACCCTGGAAGCTGACCGTTCGGGGAGTCGATTGCTCAGGTTTGGTCAAGTAGCGCCACAAGGTGCGGAGCCAGTCATCGCACGACCGGCCCCCTATCGGGACGAGCGTCACGAGGAAGAGCACGGCGGCAATAGCCAGCGCACCCCACCACACCAGCCCGAAGAATGTGGCCAGTGCGGACCCCGCAATGGCCACCAACTGCGCGATGATCACGGTGCTTGCCGAAAACCGATGCGACAAAGGCCGATGTCTGACAAGCGAACGGTCCACGGTCCCCTCCCCAACTACCTGAACCAGCAGACCGCTACCGTCCGCCGTGAAGACTTTCGAGGGAACTGTACTGTGTCACCTCGAGCGCAGCGCAGTACGGGGGAGGAACAATGGCATCAACACCTACCACCCGGTGGCAGGTCAACGGGTACCGCTTTCTGGTCAGGCGGATGGAACACGCACTGATACGGCGTGACGTACGCATGCTGCACGACCCAATGCGGTCTCAGTCGCGGGCGCTTGCCGTGGGAGTCGTGATCGCCTCACTCGGACTCGCCGCCTGTGCCGCGCTGGCACTGTTCCGTCCCCAGGACAAGATCGGTAACGCATCGATTGTCGTCGCCAAGGATTCGGGCGCCATGTTCGTTGCGATGGGGGACACGCTTCGGCCCGTGCTCAACCTCGCCTCCGCTCGGTTGATCGTCGGCAAGGCCGAGTCCCCCGTAATCGTCAAGGAATCCGAGATCGATACGCGGCCACGCGGAGCACTCGTCGGAATCCCCGGCGCGCCGTCGGCATTGCCGACCAGCGATCCCGGAGCGAAGACCCCTTGGACCGTATGTGATTCGATTGCCGAGGACGGACATCGTTCCGTCACGACATCGGTCATCGTCGGCGAGAGAGAAGATACGGACGGCGGCTCAGTGCTCGCCGGGAATCAGGGGTTACTCGTCTCGACCGCCGACGCGACGTACCTGCTGTACGACGGCAAGCGGGCGAGAATCGATCTCGATGATCCGGCGGTCACCCGTGCGCTGGATCTCGAGGGGACACGGCCACGGCCGGTCAGTGTGGGCTTCGTCAACGCCGTTCCCGAGGTGCCCCCACTCGTGGCCCCGGTCATTCCGGGGGCGGGTGATCAGCCTCGGTTCGCTTTGCAGGACAAGGTCGTGGGCTCGGTCTTCATGTCCAGGCTCTCTTCCGAGACCTCGTACTACGTTGTTCTCCGTGACGGAATCCAGAAGATCAGCTCAGCTGTCGCGAACCTGATCTTCCTTTCGGACTCCCAAGGCGACACGGAGATGTCCAGCGTCTCACCCGATGCCATCAATCGGATTCCGTCGGTGGAGCAGCTCGCGGTGGCCGACTTTCCGAAGTCGGCTCCAAAGGTCGTCGACGCATCTGAAAGCCCTGTGAGTTGTATGAGCTGGAAGCCGCTGCGTGCGCCGGACGACTCCGAGTCGCGTGGTCCCGCAGCCGAGTTGGCCCTCTTTGCCGGACGTACGCTACCGATCCCGAACGACGCTCGCCCGGTCAGACTGGCGCAGGCCGACGACAGCGGTGACAACGCGGACTACGTGTACGTTGAACCCGGTGCGAGTGGCTTCGTCCAATCTACGGGGATCGAGCCGACCAGTACGCGGCGCGACAGCAGCTTCTTCGTTGCGGACACGGGCGTCAGATTCGGTATCCCGGATGAAGAATCCGCGAAGGCATTGGGCATGGTGGGCCCGCAACCTGTCGCTCCCTGGCAGATCCTCGGGCTCTTGGCTCAGGGACCGTCGCTGGGGAAGTCCTCGGCTCTGGTTGCACACGACGGGGTAGCCCCCGACCTTCGCCCCGCGCCCGTCGCGTCCAACTGAGACGGGGAAGACGTTCGGGCCGGCACCGATATCGGTGCCGGCCCGAAAAATGTCCGGGGTTTGTGGCGTTCAGTTCCGCGCGGACTTGGACTGGAGTCGCCGACGGATCGGGAACGATGCCAGTACGCCGACTACGAGCAGAGCGCTGAGGGTTCCAGCGGTCGCCAACGCGACGTCGCGGGGTCGATTGTCAGGGGGAATGGTTGGCGGAAGGGCGTCGATCTCGACCGAGCGAGGCTCCTGGAGCGCAACTCCTTCGAGTGGAACATTGGCGGTAACCGCCGCGAGTGGGTTGATGATGCCGTGGCCGACCAACGGATTCCACCCTTCTGCAGGGGCGTGGGCCGTGGCTTCGATCCGGGCCATGACCTGCTGCGCGGACAGATGTGGGAATCGCGATCGGACGAGCGCGGCCGTCGCCGAGACATAGGGGGCTGCGAAGCTGGTCCCGTCCACCGCCTGCGCAGTGCCCTGCGCGGAGTATGTGGTGTTCGTCAGGGCGTCGGTGGTCGGATGCAGCGACGTGATGCCAGTCCCCGGGGCGGCAACGTCGACCCACGGACCAGCCAGGCTGAAGCTGCTCGGCGATCCATTCGGGTCGACGGATCCGACGGTGAGGACGTAGTCGTCGTACCATGCGGGAGTCGCGATCGTGCTGACCGAGTCCCACAGGTCGGCGTCCGGCCGAAGTGGGTCGACCGGGGGATTCTGGATCTTGCATCCGCTGGGATCGAGGTTGCCCGCCGCAGCAACGACAACCGCGTCTTTCACCGTGACGGCGTATTTGACGGCGGAACCCAAATACCGGTCCCCGCTGCCGATTCCTTCGGCGGCCGTCTTGCAGGCAACTTCGGAGATGTTGATTACGGTGGCTCCCCTGTCTGCCGCTCGCCGGATCGCCGCGGCCATCGTCACCACATTCCCGTACCCGCCGACCGAGTTTCCCGCATTGTCGACCTCGTCGATCCGGCCCTTGGGACTGTATGCGCTGCTCGTTTGCCGGATGGTGAGGATCTGGGAATCCGGCGCGCCACCCGAGAAGCCTGAACCGGGAACCTGCTTGGCGCCGATAAGGCCGGCGACGAGCGTCCCGTGCGCGTCGCAATCGGTCGTCCCGGTCTCGTTTGCCACCAAGTCGCCGCCGTCAATGAGATCGGGAAGACGAGGGTGCGGTGCGACGCCGGTATCGATGACCGCGACGATCTGGCCTGCTCCCCGAGTGATGGGCCACACGGACTCGAAGTCGAGGTCGCGTTGAGAGACTTGGACGTCCGGGCCGTCCGGTACGTTCACTGCGCCCGCGCACGGGCGACGTTGCTCGACGGGCGTGGTGTCCGGTGGCGGCACGAGGTCGACGTCGATGGGGGCGGGAACTACCGCGGAAGCCCCGCCTTGGCCGATGATTGCGGCGACCGACAGTATCGCCGTGGCCAGGACGAGGTGGGTGCGCCGGCGCCTCACAGTCCACGCATCAGCGAGTAGAGACCGGTCACCCAGCACACCAGGGGAACGATCGATGCGATCAATGCGAGGTCGATCAACTCGGCGACTCGCCGCATCACGGGCGAGAATTCGCGACGCGGAGCGAGGATTCCCAATACCAGCGCACCCACAGCAAATGCGATTGCGGCGCCGAACAACGCGATAGCCGCGCCGGGCACGGCAACTGCTGCGGCGGTGAGCAACAGAGTCAGGAGCAGTACCCCCCCGGCGATCAGCGGGACAGCCTGTTCGGCGCTGCTGTAGGTACGTCCTCGGAACATCAAGGTGGCAGCCGTCGCGGCGGCAAGTGATACACCCGCCCACGAGATCCCGGATTGCGTCCCGGGGTGGACGGCCATCAACGCGCCTACCACGGCGAGAGCTGTCATCGAACCGACCAGACCCGTGAGGTACTGGCGGCCACGCGCCGCGCGTTGCGCGATGGATTCGAACGAGGGCATCGTCACGTCGTCGTCCGGAGAGGCCTCGGAGGGATCGACCGGAGTGCCCGGCGCGGGGACCGGCGGAAGGGGAAGCTTCGCGAGCAGGATCGACACTCGCGCGGAGAAAGCCAGGCCGATCAATGCGGCCGCAACGACGCCAGCTCCGACCGCGGCCACCGAGCTTTCCGTCAGTGTGGCCACGAGCGCGGCGGCAGAACCGAACAGGGAGAAAACCGACAACCCGGTGAACAACCTCAGTCCGACGCCGCCCAGCCTCAGCGCAAGGACTGCGGTGCTGCCCGCCAGAACGAGTCCGAGTAGGGCGTGTGGGGCGTCGAGGTCGCCGGGCACGAAGAGCATGCCCGCGGCGAACGCGAGTGGAACAGCGCACCCGCTGAGGACGACAGAGCTTGCTGCGTCACCATAAACGCGACCTGTGACGGCTCCGGCGATCAGGAACAGGATTGCCATAAGCAGAGCGCAACCCGCTCCGAGGAACCCTTTCGTCCCGGCCTCGGACCACAGGAGTGCGAAAGAACCGACGACTGTGGCGAGCACTGCAGCGATGGAGCCGACGGCCCGGGCGGCGCCTCGGGTCCACTCGCGGTCCCCCTCGGCGTCGGCGATTGCGACGTTGTACATGATGTCGTCGAAGAGAGGAGCTGGCGCGCTGGCCTGCACACTCTCCAGAATCAACAGGTCGCCGTCACGAATTCCGTGCTCATGCAAAGTCAGGGTGGTCGACAACGGTGACTGCCCGATCTTCGCGAGCACCCACTCGCTGGGTTCGTACTCCTCGAGTGAGTCATCGAAGTCGTTGGTGCTGCGATGGCTGCGGATGGTGTCGACGATCCCAGGAATGAGGATGGCGAGCGGCACGCCGGACGGCACGGCCATGTCGACCTGCGAATGTGTCGACAGCACCGTGATCCGGCACAAGTCGGTGGCGGCGCTCGGGCGGACGGAAGACGGAGCCCCCCGCGATTGGTCATGGGTGATGGACAACTGAAATTCCCCCAACTCTTCCGACGCGACAACCCGTTGCACCGATGCGACACGATCGACGATCGTTCACTGATCGTCGCCCGATTTGATCACGGGAACCCTACTCGACGGCGATCGTGGCCACCAGTAAGTACTGCTGCAGGGCCCCGCACACTACCGAAGGACCTCCGGTGTGCGGAGCGTCTGCCATGGACTAACCTCTGACATCGCGGCTCGGCAACAGGGAGCGTCTGCGGTTACCGGGTTCGGATCCGTTGCCAGGTCGTGGTCGGTTGACTATGGGGGGACTGGGCAAGTGAGCACAATTCGGTTCGTGCGCAAGGCGCGCCGCGAGATCCCGCGCATTCCAGGTGGCGAAGTAAGCCTGCAGGCTCCCCCGGAGATTCCACGCCTCGTCCCCGGCAACCTCGTCACCAAACTCCTGCCCGTCGTGATGGTTGTGGCCATGGTCGGGATGGTCGCACTGATGTTCACATCGGGGATCGCCCGAAACCCGATGTCGATGCTGTTTCCCATCATGATGATGGTGTCGATGCTCGGCATGCTGGCCAGTGGTGGCCGCAGCGGGCCCAAAGCCTCCGAGGCGAACGAAGATCGCAAGGACTATCTTCGCTACCTCGACCAACTGCGACAAGATGTCAACGCGACTGGCGAGCAACAGCGCAAGGCGCTCGACTGGAGCCATCCCGAACCCGGTCTGTTGTGGACGATTGCGGGCACGGCGCGCATGTGGGAGCGCCGTACCACCGATCCCGACTACTGCCACGTGCGGGTGGGCCGGGGCAGTCAGAGGCTCGCGACCCGTCTGATCGCCCCGGAGACCGGACCGGTCGAGGACCTCGAACCGGTATCGGCGGTGTCGTTGCGTCGGTTCGTCCGCGCGCATTCGGTGGTTCAGGATCTACCCACGGCAGTCTCGCTACGTGGATTCGCCGCGATCTCGGTGGAAGGTGAGCGAGCCACCGCACGATCCCTGGTCCGGTCGATGCTGATGCAGTTGTGTGCATTTCACGGGCCGGACAACCTCTTGGTCGCAGTCGTGTGTGGGCCCGACACGGAACGCGAGTGGGACTGGGCCAAATGGCTACCCCACGCGCAGCATCCGGAGTCTTCCGACGGTGTCGGCTCCTCTCGCATGATCTACGGATCGATCCTCGAACTCGAATCGGCGCTCGGCCCCCAGTTGTCGATACGAAGTCGTTTTTCGCGCAATGCGCCTGCTGCGCCAGGTGTCCCTCAGGTTGTGATCGTCGTGGACGGCGGCATTCTCGAGGGGGAGTCCGGACTGATCACCGACGGTGGAGTGGAGTCCACGACCGTCCTCGACATCAGCGGTTTCTGTCCACGGCTGACCGCTACGCGAGGACTGCAGTTGGTGGCCGAGGACGGCTCCATCGGTGCCCGAAGTGGGACGGGTGTGGAGATGTTCGCCTCAGCGGACCTGGTGAGTGCGCATCAGGCGGAGACCTTGGCCCGGCGTCTTGCGCCATACCGCACGCCATCGCAGACGACAGTCGATGCCGGAGACGACGATCAGCCCGTTCAGACTTGGAGCCAGATGCTCGGTGTAGGCGATGTCGGTCGCCTCAACCCAGACCACGCGTGGCTTCCCAGGCAGGGACGGGATCGGCTCCGGGTTCCGATCGGTTTGGGCGTCGACGGTCAACCTGTCGAGATCGACCTGAAGGAGTCCGCAGAAAACGGGATGGGTCCGCACGGCCTGTGTATCGGTGCCACCGGATCGGGTAAGTCCGAATTCCTGCGAACATTGGTGCTCGGGCTCATCGCGACGCATTCTCCTGATGCTCTCAACCTCATCCTCGTCGACTTCAAGGGCGGCGCGACCTTCCTCGGTCTCGAGGACGCACCACACGTCGCCGCGGTCATCACCAACCTGGCCGAGGAACTGGCCATGGTGGACAGGATGCGGGACGCACTCGCCGGGGAGATGAACCGGCGCCAGGAACTTCTCCGTTCGTCGGGCAACTTCGCCAACGTCACCGAGTACGAGAAGGCACGGCAGGCCGGCGCCGACCTCGATCCGCTGCCCGCCCTGTTCATCGTGGTGGACGAGTTCTCCGAGTTGCTCAGCCAGCAGCCTGACTTTGCGGACCTGTTCGTCGCCATCGGGCGACTCGGCCGATCGCTTCACATCCACCTGCTCCTGGCGAGTCAGCGCCTCGAAGAGGGGAAATTGCGCGGACTCGACAGCCACCTGTCCTACCGCGTAGGGCTCAAGACCTTCTCGGCCAACGAATCACGCACGGTGCTTGGCGTTCCCGACGCCTATCATCTGCCCGCGGCACCAGGTGCCGGGTACCTCAAGTGCGACTCGGCGGAGATCGTTCGCTTCCAAGCGTCCTACGTGTCCGGAACATACGAGGGTGAACGAATTGTAGGCACACAACACTCGGGTGGCGCGACGGTCGAAATGCGCCCCAAGATCTTCACCGCCTCGCCTGTCGCTGTCGATGTCGTCGACATCCCCGCCGAACCGCAGGTCTTCGACCAGACCGAGATGCCGGCTGAGACGAGAACAACCATCGACGTTGTGGTCGAGCGGGTCAGGAATCACGGGACGAAGGCGCACGAAGTGTGGCTCCCGCCGCTTGACGAGGCACCGACACTCGACCAGCTGCTTCCGAGGTCCGTACTCACCGAACCGGTTCCTGCACTCAGCTCGCTGCGTACGCCGATAGGCATCATCGACCGCCCCTACGACCAGCGGCGCGACCCGCTCATCGTGGATCTGTCCGGGTCGGCAGGCAACATGGCGGTGGTCGGTGGGCCGCAGTCGGGCAAGTCGACCGCGATCCGCACCTTGATCATGTCGCTGTCAGGTACGCACTCCGCAGAGCAGGTCCAGTTCTACTGCCTCGACTTCGGTGGCGGAACGCTGGCCGGTTTGGCGGACCTCGCGCACGTCGGTTCGGTTGCCAACAGACTCGATGTCGACCGGGTTCGTCGCACCGTCGCGGAGATGGGCACTATCGTGCGGCAGCGCGAGGAGCGCTTCCGCGACCTGGGCGTCGAGTCGATGGCCGAGTTCCGGCGACTGCGGGCGGCTGAGCCCGACAGTGCTGCCGTGGCAGGGGTCGCTCAGGATCCGTTCGGAGACGTTTTCCTCGTCATCGACGGCTTCGGCAGTATCCGGCAGGAATTCGAGGCACTCGAACAGCAAATCACCAACCTGGCGACCCAAGGTTTGTCGTACGGTGTGCACGTTGTGCTCACCGCTTCGCGATGGGGTGAGATCCGGCCCGCACTCAAGGATCAACTCGGAACTCGGATCGAGTTGCGACTCGGTGATCCGTCCGACTCCGATCTCGGTCGCAAGGCGGCGGCACTCGTTCCCGAGGGCAGGCCCGGCCGCGGCATGACACGAGACGGTCTGCACCTGATGATCGGCCTGCCGAGATTCGACGGAAGCTCAGACCCGAACGACCTGGCATCGGGTGTTGCACAAGCGGTGTCGTCTCTCAGCGCAGCAACGGAAGGTAGGCACGCGCCTGCAGTACGCATGCTGCCGGAGCAGATCGCACGCCAGGACGTGCTCCGCGCGGCGGGGTCGTGGCCGTCGTACGTCGACCGTGAGCGCAAGAATCTGCAGATCCCCATCGGCCTCGACGAGGCAGAGCTTGCGCCGACGTTCCTGAACTTCGCCGAGCAACCGCACTTCCTGGTGTTCGGCGACAGCGAATGCGGAAAGACCACGCTGCTGCGCAACATCTGCGAAGGCATCATGGCCTCGAACACCGGCAAGCAGGCGAAGATCATTGTCGGCGACTACCGACGCACGATGCTCGGGGTCGTCGAATCCGAGCACTTGGCTGCGTACGCTCCGTCGTCAGACCTGTTGACGACGAACATGAACGATCTCGCACGTGTGTTGCAGTCACGCATGCCGAGCGCGGATGTCAGCCAGCAACAACTGCGGGACCGATCTTGGTGGACGGGTCCGGAGATATTCGTTGTCGTCGACGATTACGACCTCGTTGTGACATCCAGCGGGAATCCTGTCGCGGCGATCGTCGAATATTTGCCGCATGCAAGGGATATCGGGTTCCACCTGATCATCGCGCGACGCTCCGGCGGCGCGGCGCGTGCACTGTACGAGCCTGTGATCGCGCGGATGCGTGATCTGGTGTCCGCGGGTCTGGTGATGAGTGGCAGCCGTGACGAAGGCAACCTCCTCGGAACGGTGCGCGCGAGTGCCATGCCTCCGGGCCGTGGCACCCTGGTGACCCGGGGCGGCACCGGTCTCGTCCAGATCGCGTGGATGCCCCCGACATGACGTCGACGGTTGCGATTCACCTGACCGAATGCGGAATGTGGTCTTGCAGCCGGAATACATCGGCAGCGACATTTCCCACGGTTCGCGCCGGGAGCGACGGATCGGTAT
Organism: Rhodococcus sp. NPDC049939; assembly: GCF_040656415.1. Classification (NCBI taxonomy): domain Bacteria; kingdom Bacillati; phylum Actinomycetota; class Actinomycetes; order Mycobacteriales; family Nocardiaceae; genus Rhodococcus; species Rhodococcus sp. NPDC049939. The sequence continues at coordinate 972,256 of NZ_JBFAMC010000001.1, forward strand.
CGGCGTTCGCGGCCGCCGAGTCCGACCATGAGATGACGCCCTTGTGCTTCGTCGATGACGAGTATGTCGATGTCGACGGAGGCGTCGCTCAGGTGTCGGATGCGCTCACCGCGGTCTTGCGTTTCGGAATCGACGCCGTCGGGCAGCCGCCGCCGATCGAGACCGTAGTGCTTTCTTGTCCGTCCGAGTGGGGTTCCGCGAAACGGAGTGCTTTCTCGGATGTGGGGGCAAGGGTCGCGGCCGGCACTGCCGTGGTGCCCGTGGCGGTCGCGGCCGCCGAGAGCGCTTCGGCCCTCGGAGGTCGGTGGGTGGTGATCGAATGCCGGGCGGTGGGCGTAACTGCCAGTTACGTGGTTGGCGAGCCCGGTGGATACCGGATCGTCAAGTGTGAGCACGATCCGACACTCTGCGCCGCAGAGGCGTTGGACGGGCAGGCTGAGCCGATCGTGGAGCTCGGCAAGCGGACTTGCGGTGATCGCCTGGTCGACGGAATCCTCGTCACGGGCATTTTCGACCCGACCAGTTGGGAGACGATTCGCGACGCCGCGCGCGCCGAGTTCACCTCGAGTGTCCAGGTCGAATGCATCCCCGGTGACGCGATAGCCCGCGCACTCGAATCAGGCATCCGAGACGGAATGGCCGGTTCGCCGATGATGACTGTGCCGCAATCCAACTGGCTCGGGCCGGCATTGCAACGATCCGAACGAAGTCGTCGGACTCGTCCGTGGCCGATCTTTGCGGCTGTAGCCGCCGTGTCGGCCGTCGTTCTCGGGGCGGTAGTCGCGGTCGCTCAGTCCGACCGGGCGATTGAGTCGGTACTCGCCTTGGATGCAAATGCGGTACCCGAAACGTCTACCGCGAACTCGAGCGCCGACGCCGGCGGTGCTCCGGTTGCCGGGGCTACGGATCTCGACCTGGACGGCATTCGCGTGACGCTGCCGTACGGATGGTCACAGCGAGAACCGTCTCTGCCGACGGAGGCGGGAATGCGGGTGGAGCTGATACCGAGCACCGGACCGGACAGGCGAATCATTCTGATGCAGAACGCGGTTCGGGATGGTGCCGGCTACGATGAAGTCGCCGCGACGTTGTCGGAAAAGATTGCGCAACACGACCGTTCCGATCTGTTCGGGGCAGTGGAACGCGATGTCGTCTTCGGAGGCCGTCCCGGCGTCTCGTACAGTGAGTTTCCCGACGAGAGTTCATCGGTGACATGGCACGTTCTCGTCGAACGCGGTCGGCAGGTGAGCGTCGGATGTCAGTTCTCGAGCGGGGACTGGGAGTCGATCTTACGCGAATGCGAGGAGGTCGTGCGGTCGCTGGCCATCGCTGAGTGATCGACGATGTTTCTCTTGGCGAGGGAATCTTCCACAGTGGTGGAACCGATTGGGCGGCTGATGCGTCCAATCTTGTGTAGCGGTGGATCGGGCAGTCCAGTGGGGGCCGCCGCACCGAGAGACAGAAGGAGACACAATGGGGAATCTCGAGACCGACGTCCAACAGATGGAGGCCGCGGTCAATCATGTCGAGACGGTGAATAGTCAACTGCAGGGCGCGATCAGCCGTCTCAAGACTCGCTGCGATGAATCCGCTGCGTCCTGGCAGGGTGGAGCGCAGAAGGCTTTCATGGATCTGATGGTTCGATATGGAGATGCTTCGAGCCGTATGCACGCCTCCCTAGATGAGATCGCGATGAAGATCCGCGAGAACAAGAAGGGCTACGACGCAACCGAGCAGGCCAACCAGGATGCAATCCATGCGGCCGGGGCTTCGGGATCTCTCAATCTCTAGACTGCCCGCTCTGCGAACAACTACAAGGCTCAAGAGGAGTGCCGAATGAAGTATGGATTTGCCGAGTTGCAGTCGCTCGCTAGCGATATCAGGTCGAACGAAAGCGCGCTGCGAGAAACCCACGACGAGCTCCAGAGCTACGTGCAGGGTCTCGTGTCGCAGTGGAACGGCGAGGCGCAGATCTCCTATCAAGAGGTTCAGTCGAGGTGGGACCGCTCTCACGACGATCTGCTCCAAACGCTGCAGCAGATTGCGAAGGTCGTAGAACAGGGTGCCAACGACATGCTGGCTGCGGAACAAAGAAACGCCGCTACCTGGCAGCAGTGATTCTCTCACTTGATCGGAAGTGCCCCGGCGGAGCAACCCGCCGGGGCACTCGTGTCTTACAGGAAGTGACGATCGATCAGCCTGCAGGCGATATCAGTCGGCTCAGGGCGACACTGCTCTTGGTCTGGAGCACCGCTGGCTCGGACCGCAGATTCTCGAGTGTCCTTTCCAGATGAGCGGTGTCGGTGGTGCGTATTCGGAGCAGGGCGTTGGCGTCGCCTGTGACGGTGTACGCCTCGAGGACCTCGGGGTGCCGGGAAACGATCCGCGCGATCTCCGCGGCGGAGGTACGTCCGCTGCAGTGCAACTCCACGAATGCCTCGACATCGTGGCCGAGTGCGCGGGCGTCGAGCGCCGCATGGAATCCGGTGATCACGCCGGAGGCGACCAAGCGATCCACGCGGCGCTTCACTGCGGGGGCGGATAGCCCTACCTCGGCACCGATTGCTACGAAGCTGGACCGTGCGTTGCGTTCCAACAGCGCAACGATCAACCGATCTTGGTTGTCCAAACGCAACGAATCACTCATATGAGACAATATTAGCGCATTGTTCAGGCTTTTCGATGCGCAGATACTGGTCTCAACGACATCGATCGAGGGGAGTGGAGATGGCGCCCTCTGCTATCGAGTCAGAACACGCGCACGAGGGGCGTGCTCAGGAGCGAGACGTTGGCACCCGCGAGGTCCGGCACGCTCGTACGCGGAGCTACCTGATGTGCCCGCCCACGTACTTCGATGTCGTCTACGCCATCAACGACTGGATGCGCCCCGGGGAGCCGGTGGATCGTGATCGTGCGATGTCGCAATGGATGGCCCTCGTAGACACCTACCGGCGACTCGGACACGAAGTCCTGACCATCGAGGCGGTTCAGGGACTGCCGGACATGGTGTTCGTGACAGACAGCGGGCTCGTCGTCGACGGCGTGGCTCTCGGCGCGCGCTACCGATCCCTTGAGCGGCGCGCCGAGGCGGACCACGTGTTCCGGTGGTTTCGGCGCAACGGGCTGATCAGGCCGACGCTGCCGCGATACGTGAACGAGGGCGAGGGCGATTTTCTCGTCGTCGGTGATGTGATCCTCGGCGGAACAGGGTTCCGGTCAGACGCGCGGTCACATGCCGAGGCGGCGGCGCACCTGAACCGAGAGGTGATCACGTTGAACTTGGTGAACCCGCGCTACTACCACCTCAATACCGCTCTGGGCGTGCTCGACGACTCCACCATTGCCTATCTGCCCGCAGCTTTCTCCCCTGAGAGCCGCGCACGGCTCGCGTCCATGTTTCCGGATGCGGTGATAGCCGCCGAGTCGGATACCGAATGGCTGGGGCTCAACTTGGTGAGCGACGGAATCAATGTGGTCTTACCCCAGCAGGCCGTGCATCTCGCGGAACAGTTGTCCGATCGCGGATACGAACCCGTGCCGCTGGACTATTCGGAGTTTCTCAAGTCGGGGGGCGGAATCAAATGCTGCACTCTGGAATTACGCGGCTTCCGCGAACTCTGTGCCGACGCGAATCAGGGGTGAGAAGCTATGCAGGACGGTACCTCTCCCGTGGCGGATTCCACGAGGGTGCAGCTGAAAAGGGCAGATGAGCACAGCGCGCACAATTACGCCCCACTGCCGGTCGTGATCGAGTCGGGCCTCGGCTCGTGGGTCAAGGGAATCGACGGTGTCGATTATCTGGACGTGCTGGCTGGGTACTCGGCACTTAATTTCGGTCATGCGCACCCCACCCTGGTGCGGGTGGCGCGTGAACAACTCGGCCGACTCACCCTGACGAGCCGCGCGTTTCAGCACGACCGTTTCGCCTCCTTCTGCGAGGACCTGAGCAGGATGTGCGACAAGGAAGCCGTCCTTCCGATGAATACCGGCGCGGAGGCCGTCGAGACGGCGCTGAAGCTGGCACGGAAATGGGGCTACGACGTCAAGGGTGTGCCGCCCGGGCAAGCCAAGGTGATCACGTGTGCCGGCAACTTCCACGGTCGTACCATCACGATCGTGGGGTTTTCGTCCGATCCGGACGCATACACGGGATTCGGGCCGTACCCGCCAGGATTCGTTTCCGTGCCATTCGGTGACGCAGCCGCGATCGAGTCCGCGATCACCAGCGACACCGTGGCGGTACTCCTCGAACCGATCCAAGGTGAGGCGGGTGTTCTGGTGCCGCCGCCGGGCTACCTGGCGGCCGTCCGCGACATTTGCACGCGACGTGGCATCCTGTTGATCGCTGACGAGATCCAAAGTGGTCTGGGGCGAACTGGCGACACGTTCGCGTGTGATCACGAGAACGTGAAGCCTGATCTCTACGTTCTGGGCAAGGCGCTCGGAGGTGGTTTGATGCCGGTCTCGGCGGTAGTCGCAGACTGGTCGGTGATGTCGGTTCTGGGTCCGGGCCAGCACGGGAGCACGTTCGGCGGCAACCCGCTCGCGTGCGCGGTGGGTAGCGCAGTGGTGGAGTTGCTGGAGACCGGTGAGTATCAGCAACGAAGCCGCGAGCTGGGTACCTACCTGCACAGCATGTTGTCGCAACTGCCGCCCGCCCAGGTATCTCAGGTGCGGGGACGCGGGTTGTGGGCGGGTGTACAACTGGCTGACGGCATGCCGCCCGCGCGGGTGGTCTGTGAACGACTTCTCACGCGAAGGGTTCTCGCGAAGGACGCTCACGAAGGAACGATCCGCATAGCACCGCCGTTGGTGATCGAACGTGACGAGCTGACGTGGGCGGTCGAACAGTTGGCCGCCGCCCTCGCTGAGTGATTTTGACCCCGTGGTGGCGCTACCGGTATCGTTCACGATTGGCGTGTCGTGCGTCTCTGCGTCCTGGCGTCGCAGTGGCCGACGTTCTCGGGTCTCAACTGGCCGCCGGGAATCGCTTCGACGATACGCAATGGCCAGCAGCGGATTGAACAAGACGAGGAAGTTCTGTGTCTACGTACACCCCAAAGGCCGGAGACGTGACCCGCAAGTGGCACGTCATCGACGCCACTGACGTGGTGCTCGGCCGCCTTGCCGCCCAGGCAGCCAACTTGCTGCGCGGCAAGCACAAGCCCACCTATGCACCGCACATCGACTCCGGCGACTTCGTCGTCATCATCAACGCAGAGAAGGTTGCCATCAGCGGCAACAAGCGTGAGGGCAAGTTGCTGTACCACCACTCCGGACACCCCGGTGGTCTGAAGTCTCGCTCGGTCGGCGAGGTTCTCGAGAAGAACCCCGACCGTCTGGTGGAGAAGGCCGTCGTCGGCATGCTCCCCAAGAACAAGTTGGGCCGCGCCATGAGCAGCAAGCTGAAGGTCTACGCGGGCCCGAACCACCCCCACGCCGCGCAGCAGCCGGTGCCATTCGAGATCAAGCAGGTGGCCCAGTGACGGCGCCGGAGGAGCAGAACGTGTCCAACCCCGAAGAGATCACCGAGACCGTCGAGGTCGCGGTCGACGAGTACGTGTCCGCGGAGGACATCGAGGTCGCGGCCGCTCCGCAGGCCCCGATCGTGATCGATCGCCCGATCCAGACCGTCGGTCGTCGCAAGGAAGCGGTCGTCCGTGTCCGTTTGATCCCCGGTTCGGGCGATTTCAAGCTGAACGGCCGCACCCTCGAGGACTACTTCCCGAACAAGGTGCACCAGCAGCTGATCAAGGCTCCGCTGGTCACGGTCGATCGCACAGAGTCCTTCGACATAGTCGCACTGCTGAACGGCGGTGGACCGTCCGGACAGGCCGGCGCACTGCGCCTCGCCATCGCCCGCGCGCTCATCGAGGTCACTCCGGAGGATCGCCCCGCCCTCAAGTCCGCTGGGTTCCTTACACGTGACGCCCGCGCCGTCGAACGCAAGAAGTACGGTCTGAAGAAGGCCCGCAAGGCATCTCAGTACTCGAAGCGCTGATGTGCCGCCGAGCCTGGCCCCCCCGGGGGTCGGGCTCGGAACCTGTTTTCCCGAGAGCAGGCGTCCATCGTTACCGGACGCCTGCTCTTGTGCTTTATCGAGACGTAGTGGGTTACAAGATGCGAGGGGTCGGGTCCATGGGGCGATTGTTCGGGACGGATGGGGTTCGCGGTCTGGCGAATGCCGAATTGACTGCCGAGTTGGCGTTGCAGGTGGCCTCTGCCGCCGCGACAGCGCTGGCACCCGAGTCGGGACGCCGAACGGCGGTCGTGGGACGTGATCCCCGAGCCAGCGGCGAAATGCTGGAGGCAGCGATCGTGGCAGGGTTGACATCAGCTGGAGTGGACGTCCTGAGGGTCGGCGTCCTGCCGACCCCCGCCGTGGCCTTCCTGACAGGCGACCTGGACGCATCTCTCGGTGTCATGATCTCCGCCTCACACAATCCGATGCCGGACAACGGAATCAAGATATTCGCCGAGGGTGGACACAAACTCGACGACGAGGTGGAAGACCGGATCGAGGCGCTCGTCGCCGGAAGTGGGGAGCGACGGGCACCGACGGGCGCCGGAATCGGACGGGTTCACACCGTGCACGACGCCGAAGACAGGTATCTGCGGCACCTGGCCAGTGCGCTGGAGACCAGTCTCGCGGGCCTGACCGTGGTGGTGGACTGTGCGCACGGCGCCGCATCCGTCGTGGCCCCGGACGCCTACCGTGCCGCAGGAGCCACGGTGATCGCGATCAACGCCGAACCCGACGGACTGAATATCAATGATCACTGTGGGTCCACCCACATCGAGGGCCTGCGCAAGGCGGTAATCGATCACGGCGCCGATCTCGGTCTCGCACACGACGGTGACGCCGATCGATGCCTCGCGATCGATGCGAGCGGCTCTTTGATCGACGGCGACGCGATCATGACCGTGCTCGCGCTGGGCATGCGCGATGCGGGCGAACTGGTCGGCAACACCCTCGTAGCGACCGTGATGAGCAATCTCGGCCTACACATCGCGATGCGTGAAGCGGGGATCTCACTGGTCACGACTGCCGTAGGGGACCGCTACGTTCTCGAAAGCCTGCGGTCCGGAGGCTTCAGCCTGGGTGGGGAGCAGTCGGGCCACGTCGTGTTACCCGCGTTCGGCACCACCGGCGACGGAGTGCTCACGGGGCTTCTTCTGATGGGGAGGATGGCTCAAACCGGACGGCCGATCGCGGAACTCGCGTCTGCAATGAAGACGCTTCCGCAGGTTCTGGTGAACGTGAAGGTTGCCGACAAACGGGCAGTCGCCGGATCGCCGGTCGTAATCGAGGCGGTAGCGGCCGCTGAACGAAGCCTCGGTGAGAACGGCCGGGTGTTGCTGCGCCCATCGGGCACCGAGCAACTTGTTCGTGTGATGGTCGAGGCCTCGGACCTCGACGTGGCCCGAAAACTGGCCGACGAATTGGCGGGCACCGTCGCGTCCGTCTAGCCGGCCACGGCGCACCGATCGAAGGGGAACCGATCGGGGCGCCGACGCGTCCAACGCAGTAGGTCGCTGAGGGAGGGTGGGGCAATGAGTGATCGACTCGAGGTCGATGTCGCGGCGGTGACGGACGCCGGAGCGAGGATGGTGCGGTCCGCAGAGGTCCTGAGGCAGCAAGCGAGCAATCTTGATCAGCTCGAATTCGGCGGGGCGCAAGCAGGTCGCGATTACGTCGCGAAGGGTGACGCTCTACGTAGCGCACTCGGTGCCGTGAGAGGTCTCTACGAGGAGTGGGCTGCGGGCACGGAGTCGGTCGGTCTCATGCTCGAAGATTCAGCGGCACGGTACGAAGGAACAGATGCGAGTTTCACTGAGAACGTCGACGGGGTGCAGTGGTGACCGTGGATCCCGGGGCGCTGATCGACGATCCAAGTCTCAGCCGCGAGTTCAAGGTGCAACTTCTGCAGGCGTGGGTGGCTGCAGTTCAGGAAGATGAAGCTTCGTGGCAGCCCTACCTGGACGATTACGGTCTCGATCAGCGTGACTGGACGCCGTCAGATGATCAGCGCTATACCGCGCTCCTCGAGGACGGAAGAAACGCTCAGAAAGCGAACGCTTCGCGCATCGAGTTGGGGGAGCGACTTTGGCAGGATTGCCTGAACGTGCCCGACGAAATGCTCGACTTGGGGGCGTGGGGGCTCGGGTTCTTCGAGCTGTTCCTGCCGGCTGCACGAAGGCTAGGTTACGAGAGCAGGGAACTCGCCGACTATTACTCACGTTTCGACGCCGAGCGGGGGATGCGATTGCAGTCACTGGCTCAGGACGTCGAGACCCTCGGGAATGGTCTCGAGGCAGGGCGGACCGAACATGCCGAGCATGAGAAATGCCTGTCTGCGCTGCGGGCAGGATGGAGCGGGATCACCGCCACCGCGGCAACCGAGACCGTGCAGGGACACTGCACTGCGGCCGAAGCGGATCTGGACCGGTTGGCAAGCCTCGTCGAGGTCCTGTCGGAGGCGAATCTCACGTTGAGTGCCGCAGTGACGACCAAGGCATACAAGGTGGTGTCACTACATCAGCCCACTGTCGGTGGGTACAGTGCCGCACAAATCGATGGCCTTGCCGACATCTACGTAGGTGTCCGTGACGGCGACTACTACCTTGCAGAAGACCGTATGATGCGTGCGTCTTACTGGTTCCCGGAACTCGCGGGCGGCGACTTCCGCTACCCCGGCGGCCTCTGCGTGGACGGCGGCGGCGGCTCTCTGACCCGACTCGACCGCGACGATATCGTGGGGCAGGCGGCCGGAATCGTCAAGCGCTGGTTCGACACAAACTTCCAGCAGGTGTACGAGGAGAAGCGGCAGGAATTCACGACAGCGTGCGATGAATGCGCCGAAGCGGTCGATGCGGCGTATGACGCCGCGATCGCCGAGGCGCGAACCATTGAGACGCAGGCGTGTATCCCGTCGAACGGGATCACCGATCCAGAGTCGATCATTAACCGCAACGGTGGTTCGCACGCTGGGAGAATTCCTTCGACACCACCAGAACCGATTCCGGCGCAGCCGAATCCGGGGCCCGCGAGCACTGTTCCTACCGCCGCCCCTGCCGATCGGTCTGGCGGCGGGGGCGCTACCGCCACCGCACCTGCAGCGCACCAGTCCGACACGCCGGTACTGGTTGTACCACCCGCTCCAGGCGTCGTGCCCGCACCAGCTGGCTTCCCCGGTGGCGTCTCGGGGTTCGGCGACGTACCCGGTATAGGAGCTGCGTCCGGTCCGGGCGAACTCGGTTCGATGATCCGCACACTGATCGAGGATGCGGTGTCGGAGCTCACCGGCGGGAATGACGCGGACCTTGGCGATGAATTCGGTGATTCGCGCGAAGAGGAAGTCCACGCCGGCCAAGCAGGGGTACCACCCGAGAAGAGCCTCGAGTTGCTCCTCGGCGGAAAGTCGTGGACGCTCTCGATCGACGAGAATAGTGAGGGCATTCACCTCGAGATGACTGACGAGCAGGGCGGAACGGCCAGGTTCAGCATCGAGGTCGGCCCGAACGGACTGCCTCGGATCGTGGAGGAAACCGACACGGGTGAAGCGCCTTTCGAGGCGGCACCGAACGTGAAGGAGGAAGCGCGGAATCCCGATACTGCAGGTGACCCGGGCCTGGCGGTAGATGAGGATGCGGTCCTCGGAGGGAACCCCGCGGACTATGCGCCGCAACATGAGGAGACCACAACCCCTGTGCCACCCGAAGTGCCAGAGGGTGTGCCACATCCGTCGGACGTCACACCGCACGAACCGTCCCTCGATGCACCTGCCGAGCCCGGGCCGCTATGGGATCCGTTGCCGGACCGCGAACCTGCGCACGATTCGGAAGCGGGCGACAGCGGCGCCGAATTGGCCGAGGCAGGCCCCTTGTGAACGCCCGTGCCGCACAGCTGCGCTCGCACCGCGCGCAGATGAGAGCCGATCTGGAAGCGTTTCGGGAGCGGATCGCTGACCGTCGAGCGAAGGACGACGCGGCGGCCAACCTCCGTCGTTCTGGTTGCAGCGTAACGGAACCCGCGACGGAGTTGACGACACCGCCTGCGGCGTTGAGGCCTTCGATTTCAAGTCCTTCTGTACCGCGACGCGAACCAGTCGAAGACGATGATGAGTTCTACCATCCGCGTAGTTGGCTGGTGTGACTGGAAGTACCTTCTGGGAGAGTGGATTCTCCAGTGAGGCAGCGGTTCTGGATGATCTCGAATCGGGATCGGCCAGGTCGCTGCGTCCCGGCTCGATCCGGGCCTCCCCGCGGTGCGACCACCGCGGGGGGAGAACAAGCACTTAGGCTAACTGACGTAGAAGGTCGCGGCGGTGGACCCGACTTCAGATCTGGGGACTGAGGCCGTGCGAGTCGGCGTCGGCGTGCTCCTCGTAGGGGTCGATGAGTGTGGTGTGGGGGAGTTCGGCATCTGGCTCCGCGAACATCTCGTACTTCTTCTCACCCAGAAGGTGGTAGAGCAGAAAGCCGGTCAGCAGGGCCCGTGTGGTCTGCTGGGTCCACCGCTCGGAGCGGCCGACCCCGAGTGCGTATAGGAGTCGGCGACCTTCGATGAGGCCGGAATTCGATGCGTCATCGACAGAGCGGAGGATCCGCTCGCCACCCCACGCCGCAGCGAGCGACTTGGCGTTGCAGTTCATGGAGTCGATGTCGGTGCCGGCGACTATGAGCGCCGGAACTGTGATTTCGGACGCATAGTTCTCGGCCTTCGGTGCCGTAGGCGCAGGAAAGAGGGCGGCGACAGCCGACACGTCCCGCCGCGCGGCGGCGAGGACAGCGGCTCCCGCGCCCATCCCGTGACCCGCGAGCGCCACCCGACCGGGGTGCACGCTTATCCGGCCGGGCCCGAGACGCACACCAACGCAGATGTCGAGGGTGGCTCTCAAGTCTGTGGCCAGACCGAGGTGGGAAGGCAGTGGGCCGCGCTCGCTGTCCGGTGCAGCCGCGACGATCCCCCATGAAGCGAGGTGCTCGAGCGTCTTTCGATAATGTCCGGCGCCGGTCATCCAGCCGTGCGCGAATGCGACGGCGGGCAGGTCGAAGCCTGATTCCGGCGTGTATACGACTCCCGGTTGTCCGGCAAGGGCGAGATCGCCACGCAGCACGCGGTGCGGTCCCCGCTTGGACAGTTCACGGGCGAGGGTCTTGGATTTCGGCGCCACGAGGAGAACGTTATCCGATCCGCAGGTCGCCGAGAGAGTCGATGGGGGTCCACTGGACGATCCGATGCGGCCCGTGCTTCAGCATCCGGTGCGACCCGCACGTCGACTTCGCGACGGCCTCCGGTCCCAGTACGCTGATCAACCATGTGCGGAATCGTGGGATACGTCGGCCACCGGCAGGCTCGGACTGTTGTGGTGGAAGCTCTGCGACGGATGGAATACCGCGGATACGACTCGGCTGGAATCGCGATTCTCGATGGAAACGGCGGGATGAAGGTCGAGCGAAAGGCTGGCCGACTGTCGAATCTCGAGGCCGAACTCGACGATATCGGGATCGCGACCTTCACCGGCAGCACGGGGATCGGACACACGCGGTGGGCGACGCATGGGCGCCCCACCGACCGGAATGCGCACCCGCACCGTGATGCGACTGACGCCGTCGCCGTGGTACACAACGGCATCATCGAGAATTTCGCCCCCTTGCGAGCCGAACTCGAGCGCGACGGAGTCGAGTTCGGCAGCGACACCGACACCGAGGTCGCGGTACATCTCGTCGCCCGCGCCTACGCGGAGGGTGAGACTGCAGGAGACTTCGCCGCCAGTGCGTTGCGTGTGCTTCGCAGGCTCGAGGGTGCGTTCACTCTCGTGTTCGCGCACGCCGACCACCCGGACACCATCGTTGCGGCACGCCGCTCGACGCCGTTGGTCATCGGTGTCGGTGAGGGAGAAACCTTCCTCGGTTCCGATGTTGCGGCGTTCATCGAGCACACTCGTGACGCGGTGGAACTGGGTCAAGACCAGGTCGTGGTGATCACTGCCGACGGGTACACGATTCTCGACTTCGATGGTTCCGAGGCACAGGGACGACCGTTCCGCATCGACTGGGACCTCGCGGCCGCGGAGAAGGGCGGTCACGACTACTTCATGCTCAAGGAGATCGAGGAGCAACCTGCCGCGGTGGCTGACACCCTGCTCGGTCACTTCGCAGACGGGAAGATCGTTCTCGACGAGCAGCGGTTGTCGGACCAGGAGCTGCGCGACGTCGACAAGGTTTTCGTCGTCGCCTGCGGCAGCGCATACCACTCGGGTCTACTCGCGAAGTATGCGATCGAGCACTGGACGCGCCTTCCCGTCGAGGTCGAACTGGCGAGCGAGTTCCGTTACCGCGACCCTGTACTGGATCGGTCCACGCTGGTCGTCGCCATCTCTCAATCAGGTGAGACGGCGGACACCCTAGAGGCCGTGCGCCACGCCAAGGACCAGAAGGCCCGTGTCCTGGCGGTATGCAACACCAACGGTGCCCAGATTCCTCGCGAAGCCGATGCCGTCCTCTACACCCGCGCAGGTCCGGAGATCGGTGTCGCGTCGACCAAGGCATTCCTTGCGCAGGTCACGGCGAACTACCTGGTCGGACTTGCGCTGGCCCAGGCCCGCGGTACGAAGTATCCGGACGAAGTCGCACGCGAGTATGCGGATCTCGAGGCGATGCCTGATCAGGTCAGTCGTGTCCTCGAGATGGTCGAACCGGTACGTGCTCTGGCGCGAGAGCTGGCGTCGTCGTCGACGGTGCTGTTCCTGGGACGCCACGTCGGCTACCCGGTGGCGCTCGAGGGTGCGCTCAAGCTCAAGGAGCTTGCGTACATGCACGCCGAAGGTTTCGCTGCGGGGGAACTCAAGCATGGGCCGATCGCATTGATCGAAGACGGTCTGCCGGTGATCATCGTCATGCCGTCGCCGAAGGGCCGGGCGATGCTGCACTCGAAGCTCCTCAGCAACATTCGGGAGATTCAGGCCCGAGGTGCGCTGACCGTCGTGATCGCCGAGGAAGGGGACGAAGCCGTTCGGCCGTTCGCCGACCACTTGTTCGAGATCCCGCCGGCGCCGACTCTGCTGCAACCCTTGTTGTCGACGGTGCCGCTGCAGGTCTTCGCGGCCGAGGTTGCGCAGACCCGAGGCTACGACGTCGACAAGCCGCGAAACCTCGCGAAGTCTGTCACGGTCGAATAGGCGACTGCGAGGGCAAGAGCCCAACAGTGCTTCCCAGGAGGGGCGGGGTACCGTCGTGACCCTCCTGGGTGGTGCTTACGGGGTCACGACGATCGTGCCCGTCATTTCCGGGTGCAGTGAGCAGGTGTATTCGTAGGTTCCCGGCTCGGTGAACGTGTGGGTGTAGCTGCCTGTCTGCATCAACCGGCTTCGGAGTTCACCCTCTGCGGTGCCGATTCCCACCACGTCGTGGAGGACACCCCGATCGTCGAAGTTCCAGGTAACGGTTTCTCCTACCTTGACCGTGAGTGTTGCGGGTGTATAGGCCATGTCGGCGACCTCGACGACCGGACCGCTCGGCGCCTGGGCAACCTCATGATTGCCCGAGCCACAGGCGGAGATGAGCGTCGCTGTTGAAATACCGGCGGCGACAACTATTCCGGCGACACGCGACTTTCCACTTCCAAGCATGCTGTCGAGCGTAGTCTGACCTCCGTACCGACCCATCTCCGATGAGGAGTTCCCATGCGGAGCTACTACACCGCTGACGAGGTTCGATCCGCAGAGGCACCGCTGTTGGCCTCTCTTCCCGAGGGTGCACTGATGCATCGCGCGGCGTACGGACTTGCTGCGGTTGTGGCATCCGAACTGCGGGCGCGCACGGGTGGGGTCGCAGGTCGCGCCCTGACCTTGTTGGTGGGGTCCGGCGACAACGGTGGCGATGCGTTGTGGGCCGGAACGATGCTGCGCGGGCGCGGGGTCGCGGCCACCGCGGTGTTACTGAAACCGGAGAAGGCCCACAAGGCCGGGTTGGCTGCGTTTACGGCCGCCGGCGGGCGGATTGCGACTCCCGCCGGCCGCCTGGAGTCATCCGACCTCGTGATCGACGGGATCGTGGGTCTGTCGGGAAAGGGCCCGTTGCGTCCGGAGGCGGCCGCGCTGGTCGCCCAGATCGAGGCTCCGATCGTTTCGGCGGACCTGCCCAGCGGAGTAGACCCGGACACCGGGGCTGTAGAAGGTCCAGCCGTGCGTGCCGCAGTCACCGTGGCTTTCGGTGCGCTCAAGCCAGTACATGTGCTCGGGGCGGCCCACTGCGGCCGAGTTGAGCTCGTGCCTATCGGGTTGTCTCTCGGTTCGGCCGGGACTCGCGAACTCGAACCCAGCGACGTGGGCATGGCCTGGCCGGCTCCGGGGGCCCAGGACGACAAGTACACGCAGGGTGTGGTCGGGATTGTTGCGGGGAGCGAAGGATATCCCGGCGCAGGCGTCTTGTGTACTGGCGCGGCGGTGACCGCTACGTCCGGGCTGGTCCGATACGCCGGCCCATGTACGAGTGAGGTGCTTGCCCATTCGCCGGAGGTGATCGCGACCCCCGATCTCGCGAGAGCGGGGCGCGTCCAGGCCTGGGCGGTGGGGCCGGGAATGGGTACCGATGATGCGGGTCGTCGCAGGCTGAGGACGGTGCTCGAGTCGGACGTCCCGGTGCTGGTCGACGCGGACGGTCTTACCCTGCTCGCGGATGACCCCGACCTCGTGCGCCTCAGGGCAGCACCGACGTTGCTGACCCCTCACGCCGGTGAGTTCGCCCGGCTGACAGGGAAGGACCCGGGGCCTGATCGTGCGGCGGCGATACGTGCCCTCGCGGCGGACTGGCAGGCTTACGTGCTCCTCAAGGGCAGGGCCACAATCATCGCCGAACCCGGTGGTCGCATCTTGGTCAACGAGGCCGGTGGTTCGTGGTCGGCTACCGCGGGTGCGGGAGATGTTCTATCCGGGATCGTGGGATCGTTGATGGCGTCGGGTATCGCCCCGGACCATGCCGCGGCTATGGGTGCGCGTACTCATTCACTGGCTGCCAACCTGGCCGCCAGAGGGGACCCCTGGGGTCCCTCCGCAGGGCGTGGAGCCGCCCCGATCTCGGCGGGGGCGCTGTTGGCGCAGCTCAGAGAGTCGATCAGAATCCTGCGTGCCTGTGCTTCACCCGAGGAAATGTCGGATCCATCGTGAATGAGAAGATCGAGCGCATGAGGTTCGCTGAAACAGTGGCGTCGGGCGAGCACGCCCACGCCGGGCGCGCAGCCCGTATCCGGGCAAAGTCGGCGCCAGAGGCTGAAGCCGTGGTGGATTTGAATGCGATCGCTCACAACGTCCGAATCCTGCGCGAGAGTGCGCGTGATGCTGCCGTGATGGCGGTTGTGAAGGCGGACGGCTACAACCATGGAGCCGTGCCAGTCGCGAAGACGGCGCTGGCCGCGGGAGCCACGGAGCTCGGGGTGACGACGATATCGGAGGCGCTCCAGCTTCGACGAGCGGGAATCGACGCGCCCATCCTTGCCTGGATGCACACCGTCGATGCTGATTTCGCTCCTGCGATTCTGGCCGGGATCGAACTGGGGGTGTCCTCGCCGCGCCATGTCGCCGGAGTGGTTGCCGGCGCCCACAGGGTCGGGGCAACCGCGATGGTCACTATCAAGGTGGACACCGGACTGAACCGCAATGGAGTTGCACCGGACGAATTGGATCAGGTGCTCGTGGACCTGGCTCGTGCCCAGGCCGAGGGTTCAGTGCGGCTACGCGGGATCTTCTCGCATCTAGCTCATGCCGACCAGCTGCACCATGCCAGTATCGACTCTCAGCGGGAACGGCTGGTGAGTGCGGTCGGGGACGCCAAGCGGCATGGCCTGATCCCCGAAGTGGTACATCTGTCCAATTCTGCCGCGACTCTGACCCGACCCGATCTTCGATTCGACATGGTCCGCCCGGGCATCGCGATGTACGGGCTGTCTCCCGTTCCTGAACACGGTCAGTTCGGCTTGCGCCCGGCAATGTCCCTGCGTTCGAGGGTTGCCCTCGTGAAGAAGGTCGCGGCAGGGGAAGGCGTGTCCTACGGGCACGAGTGGGTGGCACCTCGCGACACGACGGTGGCGCTGCTGCCGCTCGGATACGCTGACGGGCTCCCTCGGGCACTCGGCGGCCGATTCGAGGTTCTACTCGGTTCGGCGCTACGCCCCGGCATCGGACGTGTCTGCATGGACCAGGTGGTTGTGGACCTCGGGCCTGACGGCGGCGGAGTCAGCGAAGGGGATACCGCGGTGTTCTTCGGTGCCGGAGATCATGGCGAACCTACCGCGCAGGCGTGGGCCGACGAGCTCGACACCATTCACTACGAAGTGGTGACCGGAGTGCGCGGGCGCACCGTGCGCACCTACGTCGGCGGGGCGTAGACGTTGAGTAGTCCGATGCCTCCTGAGGATCGCCGGCTCGCCATGAGCGGGACCGTGGTGTTGCCCACGGCGGAGGCCACGGAGCAGTTCGGGCGAGACCTCGCGAGAGGACTCGTCGCAGGCGATCTCGTGATACTCGACGGACCGCTCGGTGCGGGAAAAACCGCTCTGACGAAGGGCATCGGGTCGGGGTTGGGGGTACAGGGACGAGTGACGTCCCCCACCTTCGTCATTGCGCGCGAACACCGGGCGGGGACCCGGCCGGATGGAGGCCCGCCGGTGGGCATGGTGCACGTGGACGCCTACCGCTTGGGTGGAAGCGGACCCCACGCACTGGACGAACTCGACGCTCTCGACCTCGATACCGACCTGGCCTCAGCGGTGGTGGTCGTCGAATGGGGAGAGGGAATCGTCGAACAGTTGGCCGATCGGCACCTGCGTGTGAGGTTGCGCCGAGAACCCGAGACGGATGTCCGGACGGCCCACTGGGAGTGGATTTCTTGAGAGGTCTCGTGTCGGGATCGATTCCGGCATGCGGGTACGCTCGAATACCGTGCTTGTTCTCGCCATCGATACGTCCACGCCGGCTGTGACCGCCGGAGTAGTCCACGTCTCGGGCGATTCCGCGTCCGCAGGAACGGTGGACACTCTCGCGGTACGGGTGACAGTCAACCCGCGCGCTCACGCCGAAGTGTTGACGCCGAACATCCTGGAGTGCTTCACGGAGTCGGGCCACGTGGCACCGGACCTCGATGCAGTATTGGTCGGAGCAGGTCCGGGGCCATTTACCGGTCTGAGGGTGGGAATGGCCACTGCTGCTGCATTCGCGGACGCACTGGGCATTCCGGTCTACGGAGTGTGCAGCCTCGATGCCATCGCGGCGCAGGTGGAAAGCGATCGAAACCTACTCGTCGTCACCGATGCCCGTCGGCGCGAGGTGTATTGGGCGCGGTATACGGCAGGGCGCCGGGTGGAAGGCCCCTCAGTCGTCAAACCACGCGAACTCGAGTCCTGGCCGTCCGAGGCAGTGGCAGGTTCTGCGTCACATGTCGACTTGTTCGACCTTCCGGTGGAACCCATCGAAACGCCTTCGCCCGCAGGCCTTGTCTCGGTAGCAGCGGACGCCCTGCTCGGTGGCGCGACGCCCGATCCGCTCGTGCCCCTGTACCTCCGACGCCCGGATGCTGTCGAGTTGGCGGACCGGCAGAAATGATCTTTCGAATCGAACCGATGGAGGTCGCGGACGCCGACCGGTGTGCGGAGTTGGAGTCGCTTCTATTCGCCGGCGACGGACCGTGGAGTGCGGACGCCTTTCGGGCAGAACTCGCCGCCCCGCACGCGTACTACACGGTGGCACGCGAGAACACAGGCAAACTCATCGGATACGCCGGAATCGCGTTGTTGGGCAACAGCTTGAACCCTGAGGCCGAGATTCACACGATCGGAACCGATCCGGCGTGCCGACGCCGCGGTGTCGGCCGTGCGCTACTCGACGAACTGCTTCGAAAGGCCGATAAGCGTGGCGGTCCGGTATATCTCGAGGTGAGAACGGACAACGATGCCGCGATCGCGCTGTACCAACGTGCTGGATTCGAGATCGTGGGAACCCGTGTGAAGTACTACCAACCGAGTGGCGCCGATGCGTTTACGATGCGGCGGTCCGTATCGGGTGAGGAGACGGGGCAATGATCGTCATGGGGATCGAAAGCTCCTGTGATGAAACAGGAGTTGGCATAGTCCGATGGAACGGCGACGGCACGTGTGAACTCCTCGCCGACGAGGTGGCGTCCAGCGTCGACCAACATGCTCGCTATGGCGGGGTCGTACCGGAAGTCGCGTCCCGAGCCCATCTCGAGGCAATCGTTCCGACGATGCGGCGTGCTCTCGGAGCTGCGGGGATCTCCAAGCCCGACGCCCTCGCCGTCACGATCGGTCCGGGCCTCGCCGGCGCCTTGCTGGTGGGTGTCGCGGCGGCCAAAGCGTATGCGGCGGCGTGGGATGTGCCGTTCTACGCGGTGAACCATCTTGGCGGCCACGTTGCGGTCGACACCCTCGAACACGGGCCGATGCCGCCGTGCGTCGCGTTGCTCGTATCGGGTGGACACACTCATCTGCTGCATGTCGAGGATCTCGCCAAGCCGATCGCAGAGCTCGGCACGACCGTCGATGACGCCGCCGGGGAGGCATTCGACAAAGTGGCCCGACTCCTCGGACTAGGATTTCCCGGCGGTCCTGCTCTCGATTCCGCGGCGCAATCGGGCGACCGCAACGCAATCGCCTTCCCGCGGGGCATGACTGGACCGAGAGATGCGCGCCACGATTTCTCGTTCTCCGGACTGAAGACCGCTGTCGCGCGCTACGTCGAGTCCAGGCAACGCGCGGGCAAATCCTGGTCTGTGCCGGACATTGCGGCGAGTTTTCAGGAAGCTGTTGCTGATGTTCTGACAATGAAAGCGGTTCGTGCCGCTCATGATGTCGGCGTCGACACGCTGGTACTCGGCGGCGGTGCGACCGCGAACTCGCGCATTCGCACACTCGCACAAGAACGGTGTGCGGCAGCCGGTCTGACGCTACGCATCCCGAAACCGAGGCTGTGCACCGACAATGGAGTGATGATCGCGTCGCTAGGCGCGCACATTATTGCTGGTGGCGCCCCGCCCTCGCAGCTCACCACCGCGAGCGATCCCGGTCTGTCCGTCGCGACCAGTCAGGTGTTCAGCTGACCGATGTCGGCGCGGTGACCACTGCGGCCGTGGGTTGGAGAGTCACCAGCGCACCGAACTGGGTGCTACCAATACCTGCGTCGACGCTGTTGCCGGATCCGCCGACAATCGGGAGTGAACCACTCGGCGCATGGGGAGACGTGTTGGGTGCCAACACTTCCGGATCGAGAGTCACAAGATTGCGCTGTGTGGATTCTCTTGGATCCAGCGGCCACCGGGGCGGAGTCGCGGGCCACACGATGTGCGGCCACATGCGTGGTGCCGGGATGGCTTCAGTCGGTGTCGGAAGCGCCGCTTTGGTCACCCCCGCTTGTGTGGCGCTCGAAGGGGTCGTCGAATCGGGCGTCGGCGTGCGAGTATCGCCAACCTGTGGCTCGAATGTGTGACGGGCGAACTCGTCCCCAGAGTGTTCCGAGATCAGCGCGGGATCGTGGGATGGAACCGGGGAAGTGGTCGGCGTAACCGGCGAAGTCGTGAGATGTTCGGTGGCATGGAACATGTCGGTCCCGGTGGGAAACACATCGGGTGCAGAAGGGGGTGTGAGTTTGTACACACCGAAACCGAGAAGGAATGCTCCGGCTACCAGGGCGCAGGCCAATGCCCCATATGTTTTCGACACCGACATCATGCGATTCGATCCGATGGCGGGAAACTCGTCGATGGTCGGGGAGACGGCCATCAGCGCCGCACCCTTTGCCGTTACGGTGTCGGGTTCGGCTACGGGAACTACCCCGATCGTGAAGGCATCGGTGACGGCAGCTTTGATCGCGGGAATGTTCGCCATACCGCCGAGCAAGGCCAGTGCGTCTGGGGGGCGCGGCGAAGAGGCAACTGTCGCATGGATGAAGTCGACCGCTATGCGGATGGCCGGAGCGGCGATCTCGTCGAAAGTGGTGCGGCTGATCTCGACCGGCCGATTGCCCTGTAGATCGACGTCGACGTAGGCGTTCGGCTCCGAAGACAGTTGTTCCTTCGCGACGCGGCAACGAGCCGAGAGTAGGGCCCGGTCCAAGTAGCGAAGTGGGTGCGACGTGGGGAGACTGCCGACGACGTGACCGTAGAGCAGGTCATCGATTCCGCGGCCACTGAAATCGTTTGTCCGGTCGGCGTGTATCACTTCTCCGGTCATCTGATCGGCCACGACGACGGACAGCCCGGAATCGCCGAAGTCAGCTATGGCAACGGTGGCGTACTGGGCGATCTCCCCGGTGTGCCGCAGGTATGACAGTGCCGCGACGGCCTCGGGCACCAGATGCACGCGGTGGCGTTGCCGACTGACGGCGTTGCGAATTGCGTGGGCTTGTTTGGGGGTTCGGTAGGTTACGGCGAGGGCATCCGGGGCGGCGGGGGCGGCGGGAACCTGCGTGGTCATCAGTGAGATCGATGATCGGACCAGATCGCCGAGATCGGAATGTGACTGGTCGGCAGAGAGGAAGCGGAACTGGGCGTGTTGCGCCCCGTTCGGAGAAATCTTGACGAGAGCGGAGCTGACACCTGCCGCACCGGTCGACATCCCCAAAGACGTACCCATCACACCACCTTGCATGTTCGACGCGTGACCTGAGTTTCTGCCGGAGCGTCCACCTCAGCCGGAGTTTCCTGTCGGCTGTATCGGCGGGTGTTACCTGAACGTTACAGAAAAATTGAGAACTTCGCTCCGCAATATCAGCGAAGGGGCGGAGGATTGCGCTCGACAGACCGGACCACCTGCGTAGTTGTCCAAAGGAATCGTATGGGATCTGCGAGTGATTCTCGTCACTTCACCTATCGCGAGCGCCGTCGGCTGTTGTGGCGCGCTGTCATGCGCCCGCTGGTTCTCGTGGCAGTCTGCCTAGGGGCCTACTTCTTCCTGCCCTGGACGGCCATTGACGAACTGTCTGTGCCAGGACTCTTGGTAGGAGGCCTGATTGTCATTCTCGTCGTCGCGGCTTGGCAGCTCCAGCGCATCGTTGTTTCGGAGGCGCCGGTGCTCCAGGGAGTTGAAGCGCTTGCCGTGATCCTGCCCATGTATCTCCTCGGATTCTCGGCTACCTACATGCTGATTTCCGAGCGCTATCCCGAGTTCTTCTCCGAGTCCCTCACACGTATGGGGGCTCTGTACTTCTCGCTCTCAGTCTTCTCGACTGTTGGTTTCGGCGACATCGCCGCGGTATCCGACCCGGCGAGAGCAATTGTGAGCGTGCAGATGGTCGGCAACATGATTCTGATCGGAGCGGGAGTCCGACTGGTCGTGGCCGTCGTCGGCTGGTCGAGCCGACGACGGCGCTAGCTATCGAGACGTGGAAGCTCCGGCGCTGCTGCAGCGGAACTACTCGTCGTGTTGCGAATCCCTAGCTCAGCTACGGTCCGACACAAGCAACAGTTCGGCGTTCTGGTCCCGGGACTTGCCCCCCTTGGTTGGATTGCCATGGGGGTCGTTGAAGGCGAACTCCCGGTACAGCGACGCAAGCCCAACCGGCGAGAGATCGGTGTAATCGACGGAATAGGGGCTGTCGGCTTCGAACAGGGTGGTGAAGAGCGAGATGGTGCCGTCTTCGTTGTCGGCCACCTCGATGATCCGTCCGAGTTGGGGGAAGTCGATGTGCGATGCCGTGTTGATCTCCCAGAACGACTGCCCCGGGGTCTTCCCTTCCTTGGGCCTGATCTTGTTCCGATGGCTGTGGCCGTTGACCCACGCGAGCACGTTCGGGAATCGGTGCAGCAGATCTACCACCTCTGAACCGGGTACTCGGCGCTCGGACGGGTTCGTCGGATCCGGGCGCAGGTTGTCCATGCTGCTGGTGTGGTGGCTGAACAGCACGAACCAGGTGTCGGTGGCCTGTCGTGACACAGGTGAGCCGTCGGTATCGAAGTAGCGACTGCTCCCCTTGATCAGAGTTTCCTCGAGCCACTTGAACTGTGCCTCGCCGAGCGAACCTTCGGCGAAGCCGGCGTGGTTGGTGGAGTCCATGCCGATTCCGACGACGCCCGGGGCCATCTCGAAGGTGTAGTAGCCGATCCCGGTCTCGCCGGCGTCCGGCGCGAACCCGTGACCGATCGGTCCCGGGCCTCTGTTCTCCAGTTTCAGGTGTTCGGCAATGAACTCGCGTGGCGTGAACGGCTTGCGGGCGCGATCGGATGTGACCCTTTCTGCCCCCTTGGTGAACGAGGACAGGGTGGCGAGCACAAGCTCGGCGTCGCCGGAGGTGGCGGCGGAGCCAAGGACGTCCAGTTGCTCCGCTGATCCCGGTTCCATGAACTTCCACGGACCGGTGTACATGTTCTCCAGCAACGGGACTCCGGTCGGGATGCTGCCTACCACCGTGTCGTCGTGATTGCCGAACACGCAGTACCACGGGGTGTTCAGGCCCGGGCTGCTGAACGGCGCGATCGCGGCGTCGAGCAGCCCCGGAATCTCTGGATATCCGGCCTGCTTGTAGTTGTCCTGAGCCGACGATCCAGGGTTCCAATACAGCTCCACACCCGAGTCCTGCACACCCTCGTAGGTGTCGGGGTCGCCGGTGTTGGGGGTGATGGTGCCGCCGTTCATGGCGGTGAGGAACCAGTCCAGTTCGGCGAATTCCTTGTTGTCGGTGTTGTCGCCGGTGGTCACGACCGCGTCGAATGGGCGCTGGGTGTGCGGTCCGGATCCGATCGAATTGATCTGCCTGACCAGGGCGGTAAGGCCCTGGACGGTCAGAGTCTCCTGGGGGCGGAAGGCCGCGCCGTTGTAGGAGTCGAGGAACTCGAAACGTAGAGGTGACTGAGAATCAATGATGTGAACGTCGGTGATCTGCACGAAGGAGGCGAGGTCGGTGCGCCGATCCTCACGGCCTGCCTTGGCCTCTGCGAGCTCGGTGCGGACGACTGTTTGCCAGCCCGGACCCGGGCCGAGTTTGCGATAGCCGGTGTTGCCGAGCGGTACGGCAACCGCTTCGAGAGTGGTGCCGGAGATCGAGGAGGTGGGCAATGGTGCAGCACCTGCATATTGCAAACCCCAAGGGCGCGTTCCGAATCCAACTGCTCCTACCGCACCGAGCCCCGCGAAAGTCAAGAATGAACGTCGAGTGATGTCAGCCACGCGGGCACCATACGCGATGAATCATCGAACAGCGGAAGGATTCCGCACAGTCACCGCATTTGTGATGCGTACCACAACATTTGATGACTGTGAGCGCGGCCGCTTCTGGGGCACACGGTCATTCGCCGCTGTTCAGGTGGCGGGGCCCGGAGCATCCACAACCGTTGAAACGTGGTCGTCCGTCCTGTACGCACGGCCTATGGCCGGTCCCGGGTGTCGGGGTGGATCAACCTGTTCGACAGCGTGTTCCACCCCGACACCCGGCCGGGCAATTACAGTGAATCCGGGCTCAGCGATCTGACGTCAGCAACAATTCGACGTTCCTGTCGCCGGCTGTGCCGGTGCGGAAGTCCGGCATGGCGTGGATGTCGTTGAAGGAGAACTCCCGGTACAGCGACGCCAACCCCAAGGGGGAGAGGTCGGTGTATTCGACGGCATAGGGACTGTCGGCCTCGAACAGGGTGGTCAGCAGTGAGACGGTGCCGTCTTCGTTGTCGGCCACCTCGATGATCCGCCCGAGTTGGGGGAAGTCGATGTGCGATGCCGTGTTGATCTCCCAGAACGATTGCCCGGGGGTATCTCCTTTCCAGGGTTTGATCCTGTTGTCATGGGTGTGGCCGTTGACCCATGCGAGCACGTTCGGGAACCGGTGCAGCAGATCGATCAACTCGGCACCGGGTATACGGCGTTCGGAAGGGTCAGCTGGATCCGGTTCCAGATTGTCCATGGTGTCGCTCGTGTGATGGCTGAACAGTATGAACCAGGTGTCGTCGCCCGAACGCGAGACCGGAGAGCCGCCGGTGTCGAAGTAGCGATTGCTCCCTTCGATCAGGGTTTGCTCGATCCACTTGAACTGTGCCTCGCCGAGCGAGCCATCGACGTAGCCTGCGCGGTTGGTGGAGTCCATGCTGATACCGACGACGCCCGGGGCCATCTCGAAGGAGTAGTAGCCGATCCCGGTCTCGCCGGCATCCGGTGCGAAACCGTGCCCGACCGGGCCCGGGCCGGTGTTGTCTGGTTTCAGGTGTTCGGCAATGAATTGGGCTGGGGTGAACGGCTGCCGCCGGGGATCGGCAGTGACCGTCCGGGGTGGCGTGGTGAATGCGGACAGTGCGGTGAGAAAGTCTCCTGCGCTGCCGGAACCGGCGGCCGACCCTGCCGACATCGCCTCCTTCTCCGATGGCACCTCGAATTTCTCCGTGCCTGTGTACATCCGTTCGAGGAGGCCGATGTCGTTCGGGAGGACGCCCTGCACAGAATCGTCGTGGTTGCCGAACACGCAGTACCACGGTGTGTTCAGGCCGGGGCTTTCAAATGACGTGATCG
This sequence comes from Rhodococcus sp. NPDC049939, assembly GCF_040656415.1. Taxonomy (NCBI): domain Bacteria; kingdom Bacillati; phylum Actinomycetota; class Actinomycetes; order Mycobacteriales; family Nocardiaceae; genus Rhodococcus; species Rhodococcus sp. NPDC049939. The sequence goes on from NZ_JBFAMC010000001.1 coordinate 996,752, forward strand.
CGGCGTTGAGCAGCTCCGGAAGTTCGGGGAAACCTTCCCGCTTGTACATGTCGGTGATCGACGATCCGGGGTTCCAGTACAGGTCGGCACCCGAGTTCTGCACACCCTCGTAGGTAGTGAGATCACCGGTGTTTGGGGTGATGGTGCCGCCGTTCATGGAGGTGAGGAACCAGTCCAGTTCGATGAATTCCTTGTTGTCGGTGTTGTCACCGGTGGTCACGACGGCGTCGAACGCACGCCCGGTGTGGGGGCCGGAGGCGAGTGAGTTGACCCGCCTGACCAGGGCGGCCAGCCCCTGAGTGGTGAGTGTCTCCTGGGGGCGGAAGGCGGAGCCTTCCATGGGATGCATGTATTCGACACGAACAGGGGACTGGGCATCGACCATATGGACGTCGGTCAATTGCACTAAGGAGGCGAGTGCTCGGCGCCGGTCTTCACGGCCGGACTTGGCCTCGGCGAGTTCGGTGCGGACGACTGACCCCCAGCCAGGTCCCGGGCCGAGCTTTCTGTATCCGGCGCTGCCGACAGGTATGGCCGCTGCTTCGAGAGTGGTGCCGGCGATGGAGGCGATCGAGGAAGTGGGCAACGGTACTGCGCCTGCATATTGCAAACCCCAAGGGCGCGTTCCGAATCCAACCGCCCCTACCGCGCCGAGCCCGGCGAAGGTCAGGAATGAACGTCTGTTGATATCAGCCACGCGGGCACAATACGTGATAAATCAACCATCAGTGATGGTTTTTGTGATTACTACCACAGCACCCCCGCTCCTTGAGGGTTGGCACTCTCACGTATAGAGTGCCAAGTGGCGCCGATCGAGCTCCGGCACCCGCGACGACGGGGCATGTGAAGTGCCGTATACGGAACACTCAAACATAGAGTCCGAGGAAGTCCTCGGACCGAGATACCCCAAAGTGGAGGGCTCATCGTGGCGAGCGTGAACATCAAGCCGCTCGAGGACAAGATCCTCGTCCAGGCCAATGAGGCAGAGACGACGACCGCCTCGGGCCTGGTCATCCCCGACACGGCCAAGGAGAAGCCGCAAGAGGGCACCGTCGTCGCAGTCGGCGAAGGCCGCGTCAACGAGCAGGGCAATCGCATCCCGGTCGATGTCAAGGAGGGTGACACGGTCATCTACTCCAAGTACGGCGGAACCGAGATCAAGTACGCCGGTGAGGAGTACCTGATCCTGTCGGCACGCGATGTGCTGGCTGTCGTCTCCAAGTAAGACATACGTGATCCGCCCCGGAGTCCCCTACAGGAACCCGGGGCGGAGTGCGTTCACGCGCGAAAATCCCTGAGATCCAGGAGAAGACAGAACATATGTCCAAGCAGATTGAGTTCAACGAAACCGCGCGTCGGTCGCTCGAGCGCGGGGTCGACAAGCTTGCCGACGCGGTCAAGGTGACCTTGGGTCCGCGTGGCCGCCACGTTGTACTGGCCAAGGCGTTCGGTGGCCCCACGGTCACCAACGACGGTGTCAGCATTGCCCGGGAGATCGAGCTCGAGGATCCGTTCGAAAACCTCGGTGCACAGCTCGTCAAGAGCGTCGCCACGAAGACCAACGATGTCGCGGGGGACGGCACGACGACGGCTACCGTGCTCGCACAGGCTATCGTGCGAGGCGGTCTGAAGAACATCGCGGCAGGTGCCAACCCGATGGCACTCGGTGTGGGCATCAACGCCGCAGCCGAGAAGGTCACCGAGACGTTGCTCGCCGCAGCCACCCCAGTCTCTGGCGAGAAGTCCATCGCCCAGGTCGCGACCGTCTCCTCACGTGACGAGGAGATCGGCGGACTCGTCGGAGAGGCGCTCACCCGTGTCGGCGCCGACGGAGTCGTCACGGTGGAGGAAGCATCCACACTCGCAACCGAGCTCGTGATCACCGAGGGCGTCCAGTTCGACAAGGGCTTCCTGTCGCCGTACTTCGTCACCGACCTCGACGCACAGAAGGCTGTATACGAGGACACGCTCGTGCTGCTGTACCGCGAGAAGATCAGCTCCCTGCCCGACTTCCTGCCGCTGCTCGAGAAGGTCGCCGAGAGCGGCAAGCCGCTCCTTATCATCGCGGAGGACGTCGAGGGAGAGGTGCTCTCGACGTTGGTGGTCAACTCCATCCGCAAGACCGTCAAAGCGGTCGCGGTCAAGGCGCCGTTCTTCGGTGACCGCCGGAAGGCATTCCTCGAAGACCTCGCGGTCGTCACCGGTGGCACTGTCATCAACTCGGATGTCGGCCTCACGTTGAAGGATGCCGGTCTGGACTTGCTCGGCAGCGCCCGCCGCATCGTCGTCAGCAAGGACGAAACCACGATTGTCGACGGTGCCGGAACCGACGCCGACATCGAGGCCCGCATCGCTCAGCTGCGCCGCGAGATCGAGAACACCGACTCCGACTGGGACCGTGAGAAGCTCGAAGAGCGGCTTGCGAAGCTTGCCGGTGGCGTGGCGGTCATCCGCGTCGGTGCTGCGACCGAGACCGACCTCAAGGAGCGAAAGTTCCGTGTCGAAGATGCCGTGAACGCGGCGAAGGCCGCTGTTGCCGAGGGCATCGTCCCTGGTGGTGGTTCCGCTTTGATTCAGGCCGGCGCGGAGCTGGCCGATGACTTGGGTCTGACCGGTGATGAGGCCACTGGTGTCAGGGTGGTTCGCGAGGCCTTGCAAGCCCCCCTGTTCTGGATTGCCGGTAATGCAGGCCTTGACGGCTCCGTGGTGACCAGCGAGGTTGCCGAGCTGCCCAAGGGGCACGGATTCAATGCCGCGACCCTGACCTACGGTGACCTGCTCGCCGACGGAGTGGTCGACCCGGTCAAGGTCACCCGTTCCGCGGTCGTCAATGCGGCCTCGGTCGCAAGGATGGTCCTCACCACAGAGAGCGCAGTGGTCGAAAAGCCTGAGGAAGTAGAAGAGCCTGCGGGTCACGGTCACAGCCACTAGTCGCGGCCCCGGACGCTGATCGAGCGTACTTCGTTCGACCTGGAGAACCCCCGCACGTCGACCCGTGCGGGGGTTCTCGTGCACGGGTGCACTGATCTCAGCACGCCGGAATGTGTCGGTAGGGTCGCTGCCGGTCAGTGGCGGTGGGCCCGCGTGGCGACCTGGCAGTTCGGTTGGTAGGGCTGGACGGTCAGGTGGCGCCGGCGAGTACGCCCCTCACGTTCGGTCTCGGACATACCGCCCCAGATCCCGTACGGCTCGGACACCCGCAGGGCGTGATTGCGGCAGTCGTCGAGGACAGGGCAGCGATTGCACAGTTCCTTGGCGCGCTTCTCCCGTTGCTTGCGTGCTCGTCCACGTTCGCCGTCTGGGTGGAAGAACATCGAGGAGTCGGCCCCGCGGCACAGTCCGTGCATTTGCCAATCCCAGATGTCTGAATTCGTGCCGGGAAGGTCATTGGGCGCAGGCATGTGGACTCCTTACTTGCAAACTCGCCTCTAGTGACGAGCGGAAAGCGGACTCGAAGAAAAATTCGAGCCACCGAATCGTTTACATAGCTAACCGTAGGGCCGTGCGCGAAATCACGTCAACCGTGCCGGGAGTGGGAAATTACATATCCCTAATACCGAAAATCAACCTGAAGAATCTTTACTTCCAGGTGATTTTGTGATCATGTTCCGCATTCCGAAGGTGCCGGCTGCGGGAACCGAGGTGGGTCGCGATAGGCCGCACGTCTGAACGGCGCAGGCTCCGGCGCAGCCGTGGATGAAGCTACTTTCCCGGAATCGTCCCAGTTCAAGCTACTCGGCCTGACTCCTGTTGGATCGGGTCACGCGTGAGGTACCAGGCCTTCCCGGAACCCTTTGGGAGTCGTCCTGCCCCCTTCCGGGGATGCATCCGCCAGGCACTTGATCGTCTTTGAGGCCGCCGGTATACGACCGGGCACTCTGTATGCGGAAACGGCAGCAGGCATCCTGAAATCAAAATTTCTAACGCCCGAAAAAAGGCGGATGGTATCCCGATTAGAAGATCAGAAACAGACTTGTTGAATCTTTTGTCACTCCATTATTGCCACGCGCCCGAACTTAAGTGAACGAATATTCGCGTCGGTCTCCTATGCGCTCGATGAGGATGACCACGGCCGGTGACACACGGTCCTGCAAGGATGCGATGATTTCGGCGTGCATGACCCGACTGATCTCCGAGAAGAAGTGGCAAGGTGCTTGGCTGGAGCGGCCTTCGGTTCCGATCCGGGCAGGGTCATGCTTCCGGGGTCGGATGTTCCCGTCGAGCGCTGGATGCACGCGGTCGCAGAGGGCGGGCAGGGCCATTACAGCCGGGCCCGGGCCGAATTGGCGACGCTGACCCGAAGCTCGGCGGCCGATGCCGTGGTCTCTTTGGCCTGGAGTACACAGGCATCGTTCCTGAGGCAGCTCGGCTGGCACAGCGTTGCCGCTGGATTCGACGGCAAGGCGCTTGCTCTGGTCGGGATGGAATACGAGAGCGGCGGGGAAGACCTTCTCGTACGTGAAGCGCAGTGTGACGCACTAACCGGACTCGCGGCGGACGCGTTGGGATGTGGGCGGCTCGCGCTCGGCTGGCGGTTGCTCGATCGTTGTGGTGTCCATCTGTCGCGTGGTGCCGAGGGAGAGATGTGGCGACAGCGTGTGCGCTGTCACTGGGTGAGCGCGGAACTGTCCCTCGCCGGCGCGGACTTCGCGGCCGCGCAGCGCCACGCCGATATCGCGGCAGAAATTTCGGATGCTGCCGGATCAGTTCGTCACCGCATCAAGTCCGATCTGTTGCGGAGTGCCTCGATGACGGGGAAGGCTGATTCGGATTCCGCGGCGCGGCTTGCCACGGATGTGCTCGACCGATGTGATCAATATGGCTTGATACCCCTGAAGTGGGCGGCTGCGATGCTGCTCAGTGGTGTGTCGGGCGATTCGGGTGCGGAGACGGTTCGTCTGGAGTGTGAAGCCCTCATCCGGGCGAGGGGTGGACGCTTCCGGAATTGACGACTACAAGATGCTTGCCCAGGGGCGGGAGTTGTCCGAATCCGGTCCGATACTGCTCGGTAGGCACCGTTACCCTTGGAGTGTTCCGCTGAGCGCGGGAGCCCACCCGTCACGTCGGGCGGTGCCACTGTAACGCCAGGACGTCCAGCCACGATGACTGATATGAGCGAGGAGTTGAACTCTGCCGTCCCTGCTGCAAAGCGGGGTGACAGGGCTGCTCTAGCTCTGATCCTGGAAACAATTAGGCCCGTGGTTGTGCGTTACTGCAGAGCCAGGGTCGGCGCTGCGGAGAGGGGGCAATTGTCGGCAGATGACGTGGCACAAGAAGTGTGCCTAGCCGTGATGACGGCCTTGCCTCGTTACGAAGATCAAGGTCGGCCGTTCATGGCATTTGTCTATGGGATCGCCGCCCACAAGGTCGCGGATGCGCACCGGAACTCGGCGCGTAACAAGTCGGAGCCCGTCGCCGAAGTACCAGATGTCGTAGCCAACGACGACGGACCCGAACAGAGGGCGCTGGACTCGGAAGCGAGCAGGCAGATGAACGAACTGCTGAGCAAACTGCCGGAGAAGCACCGGGAGATCTTGATTCTCCGCCTCGTGGTCGGTATGTCGGCAGAAGAGACGGCCGCGGCGGTGGGTAGTACCGCAGGAGCTGTTCGCGTGGCTCAACACCGAGCTCTCGCGAAATTGAAAAAAGAAGTGACGAAGGCAGGTGAGAGGTTTGGCTAGGGGTAACGAGCGTAACGGCAATCCCAATGCCGATCTCCCTGAAGACGACGAGCCGGTCGATGTAGCGGCGGTGCGGCGCGACGATTCGTTGATCGACGCTATCGCTTCCGATGGCCCTGTCGCAACGGATTCTCCAGAGCAGTACGAGCTCGCGCTCCTGCTGACCAATTGGCGTTCGGACATCGAGGCGAAGCCGATACCGGCCGAACCGGCGCTCGACGATGTGATCGCTGCCATGGGCACAGCGAAAACACGCTCGGCCGGCAGTGTTGTCCGCGGAAAGCTCTTCCTGCTGCGGCCGATCGCCGGAGCAGCCGCCGCGATTGCGGTCATCATGGGCGGTGCCACCATATTCTCCTACAACGCCGAACCGGGCGATCCACTGTGGGGCGTCAAGTCGGTGGTTTTCAGCCAGCAGGCAGAATCGACGGTCGCGAGGATCGACACCACGTCACAGCTAGAGGAAGCCGAGCGGATGATTGCCGCAGGCGACGCCCCCCGCGCGAGGGACATGCTGGCGAACGCCGCAGACCGTGCCGGAGGTGTGCGTGAACCCGAGGTGCGCAGCGAACTCGATGGGTGGCGTTCGCAGCTGGCCGCGGAGGTGGACAGAATTGCTCCTACCACGCCGCCGGAAGAGACGACACCCCCCGTTCCTACCACCACGGATGAGTCTCCTGAGGCAACCGAGCCGTCGTCAACCGCCCCTGAGACGTCGGATTCCACGGTGCCCAGTAGCAGTCCGTCGCCTAGTAGTGCTGCGGCAACGGGAGGCCCAGGGGAGCCGACCACTTCGCTACCAGAAACAACGACCATGACGTCGCCGTCGACGCCCCCGGAATCCAGCATCGCGACGGTCCCGTCTTCACCGACCGAACATCTGAACTCCGGACAGCCCGCTGAGCAGCCCTCGGACGAAACCTCGCCAGTGCTGCCAACCACCACGCCGACGACTCCCACTCCTGGCACCGGGTAGTCGGCACCGAAGAGGGTCCGGGCAGACACCGGTGTGGCCCGACGCTGAATGCGCCGGGCCACACTGGAATATCTGTCGATCGATCAGGTCAGGTGTCGAGACCATCCCCATGAAGCGCGTCGTTCATCGAGGCGTCCGCGTAACCGCGGCAGTAGTCCCAAGTGACATACGCCTCAGGTGTCGGGTCGTAGGCGGGCTCGTGCGGACGGACGGTGCCATCGACCAACAGTTGGAGAAGGTTGGCGCGAAGCATGTCCCAATCGTGGTAGTGATCCTGCTGGCAGTCTTCGCAACACACGACGAGGCCGCGGATCCCGCGATGCGCCAACAATGATTCGTACACGGTGAGGTCGGCCAGGTCTTCCTCCACCGCGAGGCGCTCGTGAGGATCGAGTGGCTGACCTGGTTCGATCGCGTCGAGAGCGGCGGACGGGTCGACTGGGTCTCCGGCGAAGGGGTCCGGGGGCAGACCTGGAGGCAATTGATCTCGCACAGCACCACGGTACGTGGGTTATCCCCTTCTGCGCCAGCCATTGAGCGTACGCCCAGCGTGGGGGGCTCTGTGACGATCACGTCGAGCCGATATCATGATGTGTGGAGCCGGGGAATCTCGATCGTCGATCTACCGTTTCCCAGTATCCGCGTTACGAAATATCGCGCCAGATCGAAGATCCGACCGCAGACGGCGTCACCGGCGCTGCATCTATCTCTCCATGGAGGGCCGCAACCGCATGACAAGTTCAGCAGGGCATGTACACACCGGCGGTGATGACCCGAACAAGGTCGCGATGCTCGGTCTGACGTATGACGACGTACTGCTCCTGCCTGCGGCGTCGAATGTCATCCCGGGCCAAGTTGATACGTCCAGTCAGTTGACCCGCGACATCCGACTGCGAGTTCCTCTCGTCAGTTCCGCGATGGATACCGTCACCGAGGCCCGTATGGCCATCGCGATGGCCCGCGTCGGTGGAATGGGCGTCCTGCACCGCAACCTTTCGATCGATGCCCAAGCCGGGCAGGTGGAGACGGTCAAGCGGTCCGAGGCGGGCATGGTCACCGACCCGATCACATGTAAGCCGTCCGACACCCTTGCCGATGTCGACGCCAAGTGCGCTCGCTTCCGGATATCAGGACTGCCGGTTACTGACGACTCCGGGCAACTCGTCGGCATCATCACCAACCGCGACATGCGATTCGAGGTCGACCAGAACCGCCCGGTATCTGAGGTCATGACGAAGTCGCCTCTGATCACCACCCAGGAGGGCGTCACGGCAGAAGTGGCGTTGGGTCTGCTCCGCCGCCACAAGATCGAGAAGCTGCCGATCGTGGACGGGCAGGGCAAATTGACCGGGCTCATAACGGTCAAGGACTTCGTGAAGACCGAGCAGCACCCGAACGCCACAAAGGATCGTGACGGGCGGTTGCTCGTCGGTGCGGCAGTGGGTGTGGGTGACGAAGCGTGGAATCGGGCGATGGCACTGACCGACGCCGGTGTCGATGTTCTGGTGGTCGACAGCGCACACGGTCACTCGGCCGGGGTGCTCGACATGATCTCCAAGCTCAAGGCGGAAGTCGACGAGAGGGTACAGATCATCGGTGGCAACATCGCGACACGCGCTGGTGCCGCAGCGCTCATCGAGGCAGGTGTCGATGCGGTCAAGGTCGGTGTCGGCCCTGGCTCCATCTGCACAACCCGTGTCATCGCCGGAGTCGGCGCACCTCAGATCACCGCGATCCTGGAGGCGGTTGCGGCCGCCAAGCCCCACGGTGTGCCTGTCATCGCGGACGGTGGACTCCAATTCTCGGGCGACATCGCCAAGGCAATTGCAGCGGGGGCCTCGACAGCGATGCTCGGTTCGCTCCTCGCAGGTACCGCCGAGTCGCCAGGTGAGCTGATCCTGGTGAACGGCAAGCAGTACAAGAGCTACCGCGGAATGGGTTCGCTCGGTGCGATGCAGAGCCGCGGTGTGGGGAAATCGTATTCCAAGGACCGCTACTTTCAGGATGACGTGCTTTCCGAAGACAAGCTGGTCCCGGAGGGCATCGAGGGCAGGGTGGAGTTCCGTGGCCCACTGTCCCAGGTGACCCATCAGCTCATAGGTGGTCTGCGCGCGGCGATGGGTTACGCGGGTGCATCCTCGATCGAGGAGCTTCAGACGGCGCAGTTCGTGCAGATCACGGCCGCGGGCCTGAAGGAAAGCCACCCGCACGACATCACGATGACAGTCGAGGCTCCCAACTACACCGCCCGGTAGAAAACCGGTCACGATTCACGAGAAAGGGGCGCGTGTGCGCGACCTCGTTGAGATCGGCATGGGCCGAACAGCCCGACGAACCTATGAGCTGGACGACATCGACATAGTCCCGTCGCGGAGGACTCGCTCCTCGCAAGAGGTGTCGACGGCCTGGCAGCTGGACGCATACCGGTTCGAAATCCCTGTGCTGGCGCATCCCACGGACGCGCTCGTGTCGCCGTCGTTCGCGATCGAACTCGGCAAGCGAGGTGGCCTGGGCGTCATAAACGGTGAGGGCCTGTGGGGCCGGCACGCCGACGTCGAAGCGAAGCTTGCCGAACTGGTCGCGCTGGCGGAGTCAGGCGAGGTCGATGCACCGATCAGGAAGCTGCAGGAGTTGCACGCGGCGCCGTTGCAACCGGGCCTTCTCGCGGCTGCGGTGGCTCAGGTTCGTGAGGCGGGTGTCACCGCCGCGGTGCGCGTCAGTCCGCAGAACGCGCGGGTGCTCACCCCGCTGCTACTCGATGCAGGCATAGATCTTCTGGTCGTGCACGGCACGATCATCTCCGCCGAGCATGTTGCGCAGGGCGACAGCGAGCCGTTGAACCTCAAGACGTTCATCTCCGAACTCGACGTCCCCGTTGTCGCGGGCGGAGTGAGCGATCATCGAACCGCGCTGCACCTGATGCGCACCGGCGCGGCGGGTGTAATCGTCGGGTACGGCTCCACCGAGGATGCTACAGCGACCCGTGAGGTCCTCGGTATCGGAGTTCCGATGGCGACGGCCATCGCGGACGCCGCTGCGGCCCGCCGAGACTACTTGGACGAGACGGGGGGTCGCTACGTCCACGTCATTGCCGATGGCGATATCACGTCTTCAGGCGACCTGGCCAAGGCCATCGCTTGCGGTGCGGATGCTGCCGTCCTCGGTGCACCGCTGGCCGTCGCAGCGGAGGCGCCCGGCGGTGGTTGGTACTGGCCATCAGTTGCTGCGCATCCCTCGGTTCCTCGTGGCGCGTTGCTACCCGTTTCGTTCGGAGACCGGCCCTCGCTCGACAAGGTCCTCACCGGACCGTCCGACGACCCATTCGGTTCCCTGAACTTCGTTGGTGGCCTGCGCCGCTCGATGGCCAAGTCGGGGTACTCGGACCTCAAGGAGTTCCAGAAGGTGGGACTGACCGTCCGCGCCTGAGGCTTCTGGGTCGATCGGCCGCCGATTGCGTCTCGATCCTGCTTGAATCAGGTATGCAACCAGGCACTGGGTCGCGTACTGGGGCGGGGGCCACGCTCGTCCTGGTGACACTGTCGGCCGGACAGTTCCTGATGACGCTCGACAGTTAGTCGCGCGACCGTCTGGAGTGCGTTGAGTTCGAGTACCACCGACAGGAACAGGGGCACCGTGAAGAAGACCCCGGCCTCGATCATGAACTGCGCGAAGAACATCGAGAGTCCTGTCACCGTCGGTCGCGCTGCGGATCGCTGCCGTCGGCATTCCCAAGGTGTGGCCGCGGGCCAACCCTCGACGCGTCATCAGGCTGGGGCTGGCGTCGATGTCGGTCGGCATCGCCCTCCTCGCGCCGGAATGGATCCCGGCGCAAACGCCGGTGTCGTCGCGATCCCGATGCTGCTGATGGGGATCGGACTCGGGGCCCTCGGTTCGCAACTCGGTGCGGTCACGGTGTCGGCGGTGCCTGATTCGCGCAGCGCCGAGGTGGGCGGGTTGCAGAACACCGCGACGAATCTCGGCGCCTCCCTCGGCACTGCACTCATCGGTTCGGTGCTGATCGCGACGCTGGGTGCATCCGTCATCGCCGGTATCCAGAACGATCCCCGCGTCCCCGAATCCGTCCAGGAGCAGGCCACCGTCGAGCTCGCCAGCGGTGTTCCGTTCCTCAGCGACACCCAGCTACGCACGGCCCTGGGCGGTGCCTCCGTGGACCCAGCGATCGCCGACGCAGTCGTCGAGGCGAACTCGGGCGCTCGCCTGGTAGCCCTGCAGAGTACCTTCTCAGTGGTGGCGCTGCTTGCCGGCGGTGCCCTGTTCGTCACAGGCCGAATTCCGCGCACACCAGTCGGCGGTTCGCGCGACGACTGAATCTTCCGCCTCGTCGCGCCCAGCCACGGTGCCCGTCGATAGCAGCCTGTTCCGGCCGCGTACCATTTCCGGAGCGACCATGGGAATCACGTCATGACGGAGGGGGATTGATGGCGCTGCGTCTCGAACCTGGAGCGATCGAACAGTGCGTGCGCATCTGCGATCAGATGCTCGATTCGATCGATGACGCACTCAAGGAAGCGGACGGACTTCAGAACGTGGGCGGTTTCGGTGACTTCCAGATCGGGCATCAACTCGCCGCCGGGTACACCAGTAAGGGCGAGACGGTCGTCGAGCGGCTCAAGGACTACCAAGCCGTCATCGCGGCCATGCGAGAAGCGTTCGCGGCCGGGGGCGAGGCGTTCGCCGACACCGACGGGCAGTTCGCCCAGGCACTGAACAGTCTCGACCCGCGCGTGGACCAGTGAAGCTTCGCCGCCCGTCTGCCGCTGCGCTCTTGGTGCTTGCGTCGATCCTGACCGCTTGTGGGTCTCCTTCCGCTGCACCGGAGGCTGCTTCGGAATCGGAGACTGTTTCTCCGTCCCCGACTGTTCGGGTGCCGCGTCAGGTGGATCAGTCGGATCGGCCGTGGGTGGTGTTCGATCCGTGTCTCGACATCCCGGATGAGGCGCTGGTGGAGGCGGGATACGACCCGAAGTCCAAGGACGAAGATGCTGTCGCCGCCGACTATTACACGTTCCTGATCTGTGGGTTCGACACCCCGCAACGCAAGTACGGTATGAACGTCTTCTCCTCGAACATCACCTTCGCCGAGGAGCAGGAGAAGGTAATGGACTACTCCACGCCGATCATGCTCGACGGGCGCCGCGCACTGCGCAAAGTACCATCCACACTAAGTTGCGCAGTGAGCATGGAAACCAGCTACGGGATCCTGATCGTCTCTCGCATCATCCAACTTACGCGGGCGGACCAGAACACCGAGGAGGAGCGGTGCATCGGGATCGAGGAAACCGCAAGCATTATCGCCCGCTACTTGCCTGAGAGGGAGCGAGAGTTGCAGGACTCCGGCCGGTGATACTGCACCGCTCGTCCGCCGCCGCATCCTTGGTGCTCGCGTCGATCCTCACTGCCTGCGGGTCTCCGGCCGCTGAACCCGAGGCAGCGTCGGATTCCGGCTCGCCGTCCCCGTCTGTTCGGGTTCCGCGTCAGGTGGATCAGTCGGATCGGCCGTGGGTGGTGTTCGATCCGTGTCTCGACATTCCAGATGAGGCCCTGGTGGAGGCGGGCTACGATCCGCAGTCCAAGGACGAAGATGTTGTCGCCGCCGACTATTACACATTCCTGATGTGCGATTTTGACACCCCGCAACGCCAGTACGGGCTAGGCGTGTACTCGGCGAACATCACCTTCGCCGAGGAGGAGGAGAAGGTCAAGGATTACTCCACGCCGATCATGCTCGACGGGCGCCGCGCACTACGCAAAGTGCAGTCCTCGCTCGGTTGCGCCATCAGCATGGAAACCGGCTACGGCATCTTGATCGTCTCCCGTACTCTCCAACTCACTCGGTCGGACCAGAACCCAGAGGAAGAGCGGTGTGTCGGGATCGAGGAGACCGCGAGCATCATCGCTCGTTATCTGCCCGACGAATAGGTGCGGGTTAGTGAGGATCGCTAGGGCAGCCGGCGTCTAGTCCAGCCGCCCGAACCCGACGACTGCGTGATCCGTGTGCCAGTCGAGGTGGTGCACTCGGATCTTCCCGCGTTCGTTGCCACCGACGGTGGTGGCGGTGTCGCCATTGACGGCGACGACGAAATTGGTGTGCTGGCCGAGCCGGAACTCGTTGTCGTACAGCACCGCATCGCCGGTCTTGGGGCGGTAGCCGTTGCCGATCGGCTCGAACCGGCCCTGGGAGTCGTAGTACTCCTGAAGTGTATAGACACCGGGGATTCGCCACGAACCGGAGTGCGGATTCGACAGCGGCTCACCGGCTTCGCGCATGATCCAGCTGACGAAGTTGGCGCACCACGGCTCCTGCATGCCGTCCGAGTAGAAGGTGCCCGGCCGTTGTTCGGCGTGCTCGGCCTCGAGCAGGTCGACGATCCGCGCCTGCGTCGCAGTCAGTGCAGTGCGATCCACGTCGGGGAACGGCGCTGTGTCCCAAGGCAGATATCGCGACGGCATCCACAACAGTGCCGCGCCCGCAGCCAACGCCAGCACTGCGATCACCGCAGTGATCCAGACAGTGTGACGGCGACCGCGGGCAACCGATTGCGCGCTCATATCTTCGAATGTAGCCGGAGCCGACAGTCGGCGATCTCTTCGCCATGCGCAGCCGGGCTGTCACACAGTCGCGGAGGCATCGAGGAATTCGAGCCGTCAGCCTACGACGAGACTCTCGATCCTGGCGACTCCGTCCCAACCACCCTGGGGTGCACCAAGACCGAACATGCTCGCAACGGTCGGTGCAACGTCGATCGTGCGGGCCTGGACGCCGTCGATGCGCTGGCCGCGACCCACCATCTGATGGCCACCCGTGACAAAGAAGGGAATCGGCGTCGTGACGGCGTGGCCGTGGTTGCCAGGGATCGGGTTGGACAGTGGGGTCGGATCGCTGAACCGCCAACCCGGTGCACAGAACGCCACGACGTCGCCGACGCTGTCACCGAGACCGAACTCGTCCGGGGTGTGTACCGACTCGACGCCGGGAACACCGGCCGCGATGTGCTTGATCCGCTCGACTGCCTCGCTACGCAGAGCGTCGTCGCCCACGAAGTAGATCAGGTCCGCTCCACCGTTGTCCGCGATCCGGATCTGTCCGGCGAGAAGGGGATCCGCATTCAGCGGGCGATCGAGTCCGATGAGGTTGGTCGGCACCGACCAGTCCATCGAGTGGTCCGCGAGCACGATCAGCACGCTGCGCTCCCAGCGGCCCGAAGCGTGAAGGAAGTCGACGAACCGTCGCACCTGGCCGTCTGTGTTGCGCAGGGCCGCGGTACGCGCGATCCGGGTCGAGGGCCCCGACAGGTCTAGATGGCCCACCCGGTCGATGTCGCCGAGATTGGTGAACGTCAGCCGCGGCGAATGGTCGCGGACGATCTGGATGAGTGCCTCGGTCGTGAAGTTGTCGGGCGCATGCCCGGTATACGGCAGCAGCGGGAACGGATCCCACACCACCGACGCTCGGTCGCCGAACAATCCGTGCAAGTAGTCCTTGGAGAGCACGCTCGCGGTGGTCAGCCCCAACTCGGTGCGGACCCGGTCGAGCACCGTCGCGGCCTTCAGATCGCTCGCGAGGCCGAGGGTCCTCTTGTCACCGGTCTGCGGGTCGTAGATCCCATTGGCGGGAACGCCGTTCCGGTAGGGCAGCACGCCCGTCATCATCGCCGCGTGGTTGGGCAGCGTCTCCGCGATCATGATCGAGGATGCGTTGGGGTACAGAGTGCCGTCAGCCGCGAGAGCGGTGAGCGTCGGGGTGAGCGACGGGTCGAGTTCGTCCGGGCGCATTCCGTCGACGACGAGCACATGCACATCGAGGTCGGGACGAACCGCCACGTCGGCCGTGGCCGTTCCCGTACCGGCCAAGCCGGCAACTGCGAGGCCACCGGCGAGCGCCGTACCGCCGACAAGCACATCCCGGCGGGTCAGGGCGCCGCTCACGCGTTCGCTCCCGGGCGGTAGGCGGCAGGATCGAGCGGGGCCGCAACCGGGTGGGCCTGCTGGGTGCCGTCGGCGACGCGGTAGCTCGCCGCGTGCCCAACCGTGGCGTGCGGATCGGTCACATCGCTGAGGTAGAACCAGTCCATCTGTGCTCCTTGTCTGTTCACCTCGAACACGCCGTAGCCATTGGAGTCGAGCTCGACGTGCCGTATATGACGGTTGAGTCCCTTGAACGCCTCCTCGACGGCGACGCTCCCGGTGCGCGGGGGAACGCCGAGCATTTCGTCGACATTGGAGGACGTCACCGCCGGGACGATGAACTCTGTGCCGACCGTGCCTGCACCCGGGTAGTTCGCCGCGTCCACCGGAAGGTCACATGCCCACGTGGTGTGGATGTCGCCGGTGAGGAAGACGGTGTTGCGAACCCCGTTCGCGGAGATCGCGTCGAAGAGTCTGCGACGGTCGGCGGTGTAGCCGTCCCACTGATCGGTGCTGTAGGGGATGCCGACGTCGGGCAATCCGACCAAGTCGGTGATCGCACCCATGGTGCGGTCGTCGAGAGGCGGGAACACCAAGGGGGAGATCATCACCGGGTTGCCGACGAGCTTCCACTGCGCCGACGAAGTGACGATGCCACTGGTCAGCCAGTCCATCTGCTCACGACCGGCGATCGTCCGGTCCGGGGAGTCGATCTTGCGCCACCCAGCGCCCGTGGAGGCCTGCTCGTCACGGTAGGTGCGCAGGTCGAGCATGGACAGCTCGGCGAGATTGCCGAACTGGAAACGCCGGTAGAGCGTGGCGTCGCCACCGGTGCCGTCGACCCGCACCGGCATCCACTCGAAGTAGGCCTGCATCGACGCAACCTTGCGCGCACCCCACTCACCGTCTCTGGCCGGATCGTGGTCCACGGAGCCGCCGTCGTACGAGTTGTCGGCGGACTCGTGGTCGTCCCATGTGGCGATGAACGGCACCTTGGCGTGCAACGCCATCAGGTCGGGGTCGGTCTTGTACTGCGCGTGCCGGATCCGGTAGTCGGCGAGCGAGATGATGTCGTGTGCCGGATCATGCAGTCGGACAGAGCCGTTCCGGGCGCCGAACACGCCGTGGCCGTACTCGTAGATGTAGTCGCCGAGGTGGATGATCGCGTCGAGGTCGTCACGCTCGGCAAGGTGACGGTATGCCGCGAAGTAGCCGCCCTCCCAGTTGGAGCACGAAGCGACACCGAACCGTAGGCGCTCGAGATCGGCGTCGGTCGCGGGAGCAGTGCGGGTGCGTCCTACCGGAGAGGTCTGGCCGAGAGCGGTGAACCGGTAGAAGTATTCGCTGCCCGGGCGCAGGCCGGAGACGTCGACCTTCACGGTGTGGTCGGTGTCGGGACCGGTGTTCGCGGTGCCGCTGCGCACGATGTTCGCGAAGTCCGGGTCGGCCGCGACCTGCCAGGACAGCTGAACGTTCTGCCCCACGCCGGAACCCGGTAGTGCGTCTGCGGAGGGGGTGATCCGGGTCCAGATGATCACCCGGTCGGGGAGGGGATCGCCCGACGCGACACCGTGGACGAATCCAGGTGTCGCAGCCTGGGCT
Organism: Rhodococcus sp. NPDC049939; assembly: GCF_040656415.1. Lineage (NCBI taxonomy): Bacteria > Bacillati > Actinomycetota > Actinomycetes > Mycobacteriales > Nocardiaceae > Rhodococcus > Rhodococcus sp. NPDC049939. The sequence goes on from NZ_JBFAMC010000001.1 coordinate 1,012,937, forward strand.
GAGGCCCGTCCCGTGGCGGCGGCGGCGAGTCCGGCTGCTGCAACCGCCATCGAGCCGCGCAACACGCCGCGTCGGCTGACTCCAGTGATCTCGTTGTTCTGGAACACCCGGGGATCACAGCACAACTCGTTCGCCATTCAAAATTTGATATGACATGCGCGACAGGTGTTCAACTGAAATTAAGTTAGTGAGAATTCGCAATTCGCCTTCGCGTCCGCACCGTTCCGCCTTCGACGCATGTGAACCAGCACTCACACCGCTTGCGGGTCGAGAGGCATCCGATCGGCCAACGCGTGACCATTTTCGAAACCGGAGGCGTAGCCGCCGAGGCGATCGACCGCCCAGTGAACTGCGATTTCAACCACCCCGGCCGACAAGGTCATCGGCATCGGAGCACCCTTCGACGAACGATGCTATGCACCAGGTTCGGGACGGCTCATGTCTCCGTACAACTTCTTCTTCGTGACGAAAGTCTCGAATCTGTAAACATATCTGATACTTTGCGTTACGGTTAGTTAGATAGCCCTTGTGGTAACTGTCACATTCGTTCGGTGCATACTGACCAGTAATAGTTCAGGTCTCTTGGAGGTCCAGTGATGAGCAAGCAGCGCGCAACGGACTACGACGTCCTTGTCGTGGGTTCCGGCTTCGGTGGCAGTGTCACCGCGCTCCGATTGGTGGAGAAGGGCTACAGAGTCGGCATTCTCGAGGCGGGCCGCCGCTTCGAAGACAGTGACTTCGCGAAGACGAGTTGGGACCTCAAGAAGTTCCTATGGGCACCTGCCTTGGGCTTCTTCGGTATTCAGCGGGTCCACGTTCTGCGTGACTGCCTGATCCTCGCCGGTGCCGGCGTCGGCGGCGGTTCGCTCAACTACGCCAACACGCTCTACAAGCCGCCCGCTCCCTTCTTCGAAGACAAGCAGTGGTCGGACATCACCGACTGGCATGACGAACTCACGCCGTACTACGACCAGGCCCGCAAGATGCTCGGCGTCGTGCAGAACCCACACATGACCTCGGCGGACGAGATCATCAAGTCGGTCGCCGAAGACATGGGGGTTGGTGACACGTTCATCCAGACACCCGTGGGCGTGTTCTTCGGAGAGCCCGGCAAGACCGTATCCGACCCCTACTTCGGTGGTGTCGGCCCCGACCGGACCGGATGCATCGAGTGCGGTGAGTGCATGACCGGATGCCGGCATGGTGCGAAGAACACTCTGCTCAAGAACTACCTCGGCCTTGCCGAAAAGGCCGGTGCCGAGATCATCCCGATGACAACGGTTACAGGGCTGCGCGAGGCCCACGACGGGACGTGGCACGTCAGCACCCGGCGCACGGGACCGCGCAAGCGCAGAGGTCGCAAGACTTATACCGCCGCGAATGTCGTTCTCGCCGCGGGTACGTGGGGCACGCAGCATCTGCTGTTCGACCAGAAGGATTCTGGATCGTTGCCCAAGATCTCCGACCAACTCGGTGTGCTTACCCGCACCAACTCCGAGTCGATCCTCGGCGCGGCCAAGAAGAAGGTGGATCCCACTCTGGATCTGACGAAGGGCGTGGCAATCACATCGTCGTTCCACCCGACGTCCGACACTCACGTCGAGCCGGTGCGTTACGGCAAGGGGTCGAACTCCATGGCCCTGTTGCAGACTCTGCTGACCGACGGTGGCGGACGACGGTGGATGACGTTCCTCAAGGAGCTTGCGAAGAACCCGACCGCAGTAAGAGCGCTCACGCCCTACAAGTGGAGCGAGCGCACCATCATCGCGCTCGTCATGCAGAACCTCGACAACTCCATCACGACCTACACCAAGAAGGGTCTGTTCGGCCGGCGCAAGGTCACGAGCAAGCAGGGCCACGGGGAGCCGAACCCGAGCTGGATTCCGGTCGGTAACGACGCCACCCGGCGGATCGCGAAGAAGATCGGCGGCGAGGCGGGCGGAACTTGGGGGGACGTGTTCAACATTCCGCTCACCGCACATTTCCTCGGTGGCTGCGCGATATCTTCGGAGCCGTCGAAGGGCGTCATCGATCCGTACCACCGCGTGTGGGGATATCCGACGCTGAGCGTCGTCGATGGTGCCGCTGTGTCTGCGAATCTGGGCGTCAACCCGTCGCTGACGATCGCGGCGCAGGCCGAGCGAGCGGCCTCGCTGTGGCCGAACAAGGGTGAGCAGGATCAGCGTCCCGAACAGGGTCAGGGATACCAACGCATCAACCCCGTCGCGCCGGTAAAGCCCGTAGTCCCCGAGGATGCCCCTGCGGCTCTGGTACTGCCGATCGTCGAGGTCCGCAGTGGCTCCTCAAAGGCGAGAGCGAGCAAGCACGGCGCTGCGTAGTGGTTGGATCGGGCCCGGTCATGGGGTCGGGTGGGCCGTGGTGCCGCGCAGCCTAGACTGACCCGGTGGCAGATATCGAGCAACAGAGACCGGTCCTCGTCGTCGACTTCGGCGCGCAGTACGCGCAGCTGATCGCACGCCGGGTGCGCGAGGCCAAGGTCTACTCCGAGGTGATTCCGCACACCGCGACCGTCGAGGAGATCGCGGCCAGGAACCCCCTCGCTGTGGTGCTCTCGGGTGGGCCGTCGAGCGTCTACGCCGAAGGCGCGCCCCAGCTGGATCCGGCACTGTTCGACATGGAAGTGCCAGTGTTCGGTATCTGCTACGGATTTCAGGCCATGGCCGGCGCCCTCGGCGGAACGGTGGCTCACACCGGCACCCGCGAATACGGCCGGACCGACTTGGCGGTCCGGGGCGGAATATTGCACGACGGTCTGCCGTCGAGTCAGCCCGTTTGGATGAGTCACGGCGACGCGGTAACGGAGGCGCCGGAAGGCTTCGAGGTGACCGCGACGAGTGCGGGCGCACCCGTCGCGGCATTCGAGGACCGCGCCCGCAAGTTCGCGGGGGTGCAGTATCACCCCGAGGTCCTTCACTCGCCGCACGGACAGCAGGTGCTGAGCCGGTTCTTGCATGAGATCGCGGGAATTCCTGCAGCGTGGACGCCCGCGAACATCGCTGACGCGCTCGTGGAGCAGGTCCGCGCACAGGTCGGCGACGGTAAGGCCATCTGTGGACTCTCCGGCGGTGTCGACTCCGCTGTCGCGGCGGCGATTGTGCAACGAGCTATAGGCGACAACCTCACCTGCGTTTTCGTCGACCATGGTCTGATGCGTTCGGGCGAACGGATTCAGGTGGAAAGGGATTTCGTCGCCGCCACTGGCGCCCGGCTCATCACCGTCGATGCTGCCGAAACCTTCATCGGCGAACTGGCCGGGGTGTCCGACCCCGAGACCAAGCGCAAGATCATCGGCCGAGAATTCATCCGCAGCTTCGAGGGCGCGGTCAGTGATGTGCTGGGTGAGAACGCCGCGCACGGCGACGCGGTGGACTTCCTCGTGCAGGGCACGCTCTACCCGGATGTCGTCGAGTCCGGTGGAGGCACGGGCACGGCCAACATCAAGAGCCACCACAATGTGGGTGGACTCCCGGAGGACTTGCAGTTCACGCTCGTCGAACCGCTCCGACTACTGTTCAAGGACGAGGTTCGTGCTGTGGGGCGCGAACTGGGTCTCCCTGATGAAATCGTGGGGCGTCAGCCGTTCCCCGGCCCCGGACTCGGTATCCGCATCATCGGAGAGGTTACTCAGGAGCGGCTCGAGATCCTGCGCCACGCGGATTCCATCGCGCGTGAAGAACTGACGGCCGCAGGGCTCGACGGTCAGATCTGGCAGTGCCCGGTGGTACTGCTGGCCGACGTCCGCAGCGTCGGCGTGCAGGGTGACGGACGCACCTACGGTCATCCGATCGTGCTTCGCCCGGTGTCGAGCGAGGACGCGATGACCGCGGACTGGACGCGACTGCCCTACGACGTGCTCGAGCGGATCTCCACCCGGATCACCAATGAGGTGCATGAGGTCAACCGCGTCGTTCTGGACATCACGAGCAAACCGCCGGGCACCATCGAGTGGGAGTAAGACCAGAAGTTGGTGATCGAGCTCAGCTATAAGGTGTTTCTCAGCTTCGATCGGTTCAATGATTATCATGTCTACTGCGAACCCAACAGTGAACACCGAGCAATTCGCCGAACGAATGATGCGCGAGATGGACAGCGCCAGCAGCGCGATCCTGGTCAGCATCGGGCACCAGACCGGGCTGTTCGACACAATGGCCGGTCTCGAACCGGCCACCAGCGCGGAAATCGCCCGCGCTGCCGGTCTGAACGAACGCTATGTTCGGGAGTGGCTGGGCGGCATGGTCACCGCGCGCGTCATCGAGTACGACAGCGCCACCAAGCACTACCTCCTGCCGCCCGAACACGCGGCTGCACTGACCCGGGCTGCGGGGCCGGACAACCTGGCGCGACTCGCTCAGTACGTCTCGATTTTCGCGGAGATCGAGCAGAAGATCATCGGCTGTTTCCGCGACGGCGGCGGCCTGCCCTACAGCGACTATCCGCGCTTCCACACGATAATGGCCGAGCAAAGCGGCGAGGTGTTCGACGCCTCATTGATCGACGGGATTCTGCCGTTGGCTGCTGGCGTGCCTGAACGGCTGCGCGCCGGAGCCGACGTAGCGGACTTCGGCTGCGGCAGCGGCCACGCGATAAACGTGATGGCCCAGGCCTATCCCGATAGCCGGTTCGTCGGGATCGACTTCTCTCCGGAGGGAATCTCGAAGGGGACAGCCGAAGCGACTCGGCTTGGGTTGGCCAACGCGACGTTCCAGCAGGCTGACGTTGCCGAACTGGACGCCGCCGATGCCTACGATTTCATCACCGCGTTCGACAGCATCCACGACCAGGCGCGACCGGATCGTGTGCTAGCCAATATCTACCGCGCGCTGCGACCCGGTGGTGTGTTCTTGATGGTCGACATCAAGGCGTCGAGCCGACTCGAAGAAAACGTCGGTGTCCCGCTCAGAACCTACTTCTACACGGCGTCGGTGATGCATTGCATGAGCGTTTCGCTCGCCCTCGACGGGGCCGGGCTCGGGACCGCATGGGGTCGGCAACTTGCCGAATCGATGCTTGAAGAAGCCGGATTCAGGGAAGTGCAGGTCGAGGAGGTCGAAACCGACCCGGTGAACGATTACTACATCGCCAGAAAGTAAGCCGTGTGCTGAGCCCCGCCGGGTCGCGTCGGTCGGATTCGCGAGGCTTTGCGGATCACATCACCTGCGCCGACTGGGTGCGAACACGAGCACCAGGCCGACCAGGGCCGCCAGCAGCACGAAGACCCAACGGAACTCGACGTTCTCGTCCAGTGTGAAAGAGAAGGACCGACCAGCGAGCGCCCAGCCGCTCACCAACAGCGCGGCAAGACCTGATAAGAGCAGGATCACGGACGGCCTTCTCCGGGTCGAGGTCTGGTTGTTTTCCTGAGTTTCGTTTGTGTCAGCCACGACGCACCTCCACGCCTCCGAATTTGACATCTGCATTCAGGTTCAGGACATGACCGCCGGTGCCGTCGGTACCGCCGTCGATGCCGGCACCGAGGCACTGAGAAGCGCCGAATGCGACCGTGCAACGATTCTTGACGTCCATGTCTGCTGGGAGAATCACCTCGACCTCACCGAACTTCCCGCTGACGTCGACCGTCCTGTCCTCGGTGAGAGTGACGTTCCTGAGATCGAGCGTGAGTTTGCCGAATTTTCCGGAGTAGGCGGGCGCGATCTCGGCTGCCGTCATGGGAGTCCAAGTCTGGTCACCCGTGTTTTCTCGGTCGAAGCTCAGCGGTGAGACGATCGAGGCGAGAATGACGTACCCGATCAACGGTCCCGTGACGACCAGGAGACCGTAGCCCCTGCGTAGGAAGCTGCCGATCAGAAGTCCCACTCCGATGACGGCTAGCGCGATCGCGCCGATACGGCTGGGGTTCAACCACTCCGATTCGGTGGCCGCAGATACCGCGGTGGCTGCAGCTGCGGCGAGAATCGCGAGTCCGATCACTACGGTGGTCAGTCGTGAGCGCCTGCGCTCGACTGGAGTTGCGGCAATGGTGTCCTTCTCCGGCTCCGGGAGATCCCAGGCGAACGGAGCCACGCCGAGTGGATCCCACTCCGGCGGTTTCGATCCAGGTGGGGTGGAGGGCGCCGAAGATGTCTCGCTGCTTGGGCTGGAGGTCGGGCTCTTCTCGAACGACACCGGATTCGATTCGGCGGCAGCAGATTCCGCGTCGGCAGTACTGTCGCCGGCAGGTTCGGCCGTGTTCTGTTCCGGGACGGGAGGGGTGTTCGTGTACGAGTCCGGCGTAGCCGTGTTCGGACCGTAGGCATTCGGAGAGGGAGCATTCGAGCTGTAAGCAGTGGCGCCGAACTGGTTGGCGGCGTAAGGGTAGCTTCCGTATCCGGTTGTGCCGTACGGGTAGCCACCGAATTGGCCGGGCGCGAAGCCGGTCCCGGCATAGCCGGTGCCTCGGGCTGGAGCCGAGACTTCGACGGGGTACGGCGGTGGTGACGGCTGTCGCTGGTAGAGCAACCACAACCCGCCGAGCATCAATGCCATGCTGATCACGCCGGAGCCGCCCAGACCGACTCCGATGGGTCCGACGGTGGTCAACGCGATTGCCAGCGCGACGAGCAGAACGATGGTCTTGGTGCTCGAGTCGGAGCTGTGGCCGCGGCCCATCAAGGACTCTGCGGGTGAGGCGGTGTCACCGGACTTCGTAAGTGTGATCCAGGCGGCCAGGTACAGGAGTACACCGGCACCGCCGAAGATGGTGGACAGGACGAAGGCGACTCGAATCAGTACGGGATCGACGCCGTAGCGGTATCCGATGCCGGCACAGACACCGGCGAGGTAACCGCGGCCCGGCAACCGTACCGGGCGGGTCCGCCACAGATCGTGCATCTGCTCTTGGAAGCTCCCATTGGTCATAGGAATATGTTTGCGGTCGCCGGGCCGCGCGTACATCGGGAACTACCCTGATCTTTGCCGCCCGTACGGGCGGTGACACGTGCAGAAGTCAGGGTTGGACCCTGATGCTCGTGGCCGGGGGATCATGCAAGTATCGAGGAGTGCAACCTGTGTCGAACGCAGCCGGGAGCGACGCCCCCGTGACCGTTCCGGTGCCGCCGAGTGCCCCCTTGCCGCGGCTTGAACGCCGGTCCGCCGGCCGGATCGTCGGCGGTGTCGCCGGTGGTGTCGCAGATCATCTGGGTATCGACGTGACGAAGGTGCGCATCGTGTTCGCCTGCCTCGCCGCGCTCGCGGGTGCAGGCATCGTCGGCTACGGATTGCTGTGGATCTTCACCACCGCAGGATCGGACACACAAAAGCCCAGCCCTGCCGACCGGCGGAGAGCATACGGTCTGGTCGCAATCGGGTTGGCTCTGGCATCCGGGTTGTCGTGGTTGTTCAGCGGCCGGGTGGGTTCGGTGGTTGGTCCGATCATCGTGGTCGCGGTCGGTGCTGCGCTGGTGTGGCGCGAGTTCGACTCGGAGGGTCCGCGCACGGTCATAGGGTTGCCCGAGCGACCTACCGTCCTCACGTGGGCAAGGGTCGTGGGCGGCGTGACATTGATCGTTTCGGGTCTGGCCGTGGTGATTCTCGCGCAAGTCGACTTCGAAGCACTGCGGTCGTCGCTGCTGGCCATGTTGGTCACTTTGGTCGGTGCCGGGTTGTTGACCGTGCCGTTGTGGCTGCGGCTGTGGCGAGCACTCGGAGCTGAGCGTGCAGCCCGGATCCGCAACGACGAACGCGAGGAAATTGCCTCGCACTTACACGACTCGGTTCTGCAGACCCTTGCACTGATCCAGAAACGGGCCGACTATCCGCACGAGGTCGCCCGACTTGCGCGTGGTCAGGAGCGGGAACTGCGGAAGTGGCTGTTCGGTGGGGGAGGCACCGATCATTCGAGTCTCGCCGAGGCGCTGCGCATCATCTCCGGCGAGGTGGAGGATCAGCACAGTGTGACGGTTCGCCCCGTGACCGTGGGAGACGTGACTCTCGACATCGAGGGGACGGGTGAAGGCCTGGCGAAGGAGAGCTTCACGGCAATCCTGGGGGCGACCAGGGAGGCTTTGGTCAATGCGGCCAAGCATTCCGGGGAGACGGACATAAATCTGTTCGCGGAGTCCGAGAGCCACCAGGTGAGCGTTTTCGTCCGGGATCGCGGTGTCGGATTCGACGTGAACGAGGTGTCCTCGGATCGTCAGGGACTGTCTAAGTCGATCCGCGCGCGTATAGAGCGTCGTGGTGGGCAAGTCGACGTGCGCTCGACTCCTGGGAAGGGCACGGAGGTGCGGATTCGAATGCCGAGGGGTGGGCGCGCGCGGGCTGGAGCCAAAGCCTCGGAGGAGTCGGATGTCGCCGGCTGAGGGTGAGCGCGGTTCCGCAAGTGTGCTCGGCCGGAGCGGGAGCATGAGGGAGCGGTGGCCATCCGGGCATGTTTGCTCCCCCGAATGTCTCGGATCGGTGTTTCCGTCGCCTAGAGTGGATTGACCATTTCCGCCCACATCTAGGAACAGCGCAGTGACTTTGCCCGAAACACCTCCCTACCGTGTCTTTCTTGTCGATGATCACGCCGTTTTCCGGTCGGGTGTTCGCGCTGAACTCGGAAGGGAAGCCGACATGGAGGTGGTGGGCGAGGCCAACGGTGTCGCGGAGGCGGTATCTGGGATCAACGCCACCGCACCGCATGTGGTGCTGCTCGACGTGCACATGCCCGATGGCGGTGGTGTCGCGGTGCTGCGCGGCATCGAGTCGGGTCCGGTGTGCCTGGCGCTGAGCGTGTCCGACGCCGCCGAAGACGTGATCGCGGTGATTCGGGCGGGGGCTCGCGGGTACGTGACCAAATCCATCTCCGGTGCCGAACTCGCCGATGGCGTGCGCCGGGTTGCCGGTGGGGACGCCGTGTTCAGTCCGCGGCTCGCGGGTTTCGTGCTGGACTCGTTCACCGGACGTTCGAATGTTCCTGAACCACAACTGGATCCGGAACTTGATTCATTGACACCGAGGGAATTGGAGGTTCTTCGTCTGCTCGCTCGGGGCTATACGTACCGGGAGATCGCCGAAGAACTGGTGATTTCGGTGAAGACGGTAGAAACCCACGCGTCCAATGTGCTGCGGAAGACACAGCAGTCCAACCGGAATGCGCTCACGAGGTGGGCGCATCGCCGCCGCATCGACTGATCCGCCGTGAAGCGCCGACCCGCGAAGCCGGGCTCGCTGGATGTGACAATTCTGGGACAACCTTCGCAACTGCTCTTAGGATGTCCAAGTGAAGACACTGAGCAACCGAACCCGAACTCTGTTGGCTGCCTTTGCGATTGCAGCAGGAACCACTGGTGTAGCGACGTCAGCGCAGGCTACACCGTCCCTGTCCCCGACGGCATGCGGTAACTGGCAGGTCGAGACCGTAGCGCACGGGTTGGAGCAGCTGGAGAACCTCGAACCCGACGGCGTGGGCGGGTTCTATCTGTCCGGGGACTCGAAGGTCTATCACGTCGACTCCGCAGGGCAGGTGCGCACGGTGCTCGACGATATGCGCGCCCCGGGTGGCTTGCAGCTGGACGGTTCGAGCCTGTTCTTCCTCACCCGGCAGGACGGAAAGTTGTGGCACCTCGACACCGCAACGGGTCAGTTGACATCACCGACTTCTTTCGAGGGCAATGGATTACTGCGTTTGCCCGACGGTGATCTGCTCACGACGTGGGTGGGAACGGAGGGTGGCCCGTCGCGGGGACTGTCGCGCTACTTCCACGAATCCGGAGAAGTCACGAAGAACTGGTCGATGGTGCCGCGTTCGGAAGGGTTGGCGCTGAGCCCGGATCACCTTGCCGTGTACACAGACGATCTGTTCACCGGCCAGATCCTGCGTGTCCCCCTGGACAGTCCGAACGAATGGACGGTGGTCGGGAGACTGCCCGGCTTGCTCCCGGGACCGGACGACCTGACCGTTTCGCAGGACGGAATGCTCTACGTCACCGCTCACATCGAGGGTGCGGTCTACCGCGTCGACCCGAAAACAGGGGCGACGTGCGTCGTCGCTTCAGGTCTGTCGGGCGGGTGGACCGGGCCGAGTTCGGTGCGCATCGGCCCCAACGGCGATGACTGGGCCCTCTACGTCACTGCCTTCGACGGCACCCTGCGTCGCCTGGTACCTCCTGTCGGCGTCGACCTTTCTCCTGTAGGGGGCTGACGTCTCTCCTGTAGCGGCGAATGTCGAAGGACCGTCATCGCGGAAGACGCTGTAGCCCAGCTGGATCGATGGATGCGGCCATCTGGCGTCAGGGCTGGGTCAACAGGGCGATCACAGCTACCAGTGCCGCCAAGATCAGGATCACGACCATGACCCCCATGGCGAACGGCGCCCATGCCACCACCTGGTCGCGGACGCTGGGGGCGGGAGAACCCGGAGCCGGTTTGGTCGGCCGTGGCGGCCACTGCAGTCGGCCCAGTGGGCTGGGCACGTTCGTCAGCGGGGTGGTTTGCTGCACCGCAGGTAGCCCAGCCTGGGTGGAGCCCACCAGTTTGGTGCGCTTGCGTGAATCGGGCAACGGTGTCGATCGACGGGCCCAGGTCGGAATCGTGCCGTCTGCGGAATAGACGGGCGAGCCGATCAGGTGGGCGATATTTCCGTCCCCGGCCATCGCCACACGAGCCAGATCATCCCGGGCCTCGGCCATCGTGGGACGGCGATTCGGGTCGGGTTCGAGCAGGTGCAGCAGGGTATCGGTCAGTGGCCCGGCCTTGCTCGGACGGTAGATCTCGGCCTTCGCGACCCGGTGTAAGAGGGCGACGGAATCGGTGTCGATACCGAACGGTGGTTGCCCCTCCACAACGGTGTAGAGCGTGGAACCGAGGGAGAAGACGTCGCTGGCTTCTGTGGGATCCTGACCGCGGGCGACTTCGGGGGAGAAGTATGCGGGAGTGCCGGTGATGACTCCGGTGGTTTCGTCGGCCGAATCGCCCTTGGCGCGGGCGATGCCGAAGTCGCTGATCTTGACTGTGCCGAGTTCTCTTCCGCGATCAGCGACGAGGACGTTGCCCGGCTTGATGTCGCGGTGCACGATTCCAGCGGCATGCGCGGCCGTGAGCGCATCGGCAACTTGTGCGCCGATCTGTGCAACCTCGAGTGGGGGTAGCGTCTCGGCGATGTTCATTGCCTGAGCCAGGCTGCGGGACGGCAGGTACTCCATGACGAGCCAAGGTTCCCCGGCTTCGAGTGCCACGTCGTACATTGCGATGGAATGACTGTGGGCAAGCTTGGCGGCGTTGCGCCCTTCTCGCATGGTGCGCTCGCGTAACCGTTGCGCTTCGGCGGGGGCGAGACCGGCCGTCGTGATGACTTGTTTGACGGCGACATCGCGGTGCAGCAGGGTGTCCCGCGCGAGCCAGACCGCACCCATTCCGCCGCCACCGAGTTTGGATTGCAAACGGTACCTTCCGGCCACCAGGTAGTCGGGTCCTATGCCCCTTTCGCTCTGCTGACTCATCACGCGTTTCAGGTTAGTAGATGGTGGGGACGCCGGATTCGTGATGGTCGTGGCATGAAGATTCGGGGTTCACTTGACGGGTCTTCATCGACCGGCTTTACTGAGAGTAGTTCGAAAGAATGTTCGAACCAGTGCCTGTTCGAGCCACGCCTTCCCCGTGGTAGCCAACCGTTGTTGATGCCGAGTGTCAGGGGTGTCGAATTGGCTGAAGAAATGGCCGGCGAGCCAGAGTTTCCCGAACGGTCAGAACTCTCCGGTTTGTCCCGGCAGGAGCGTCTGGATTACCTCAGACGTCGGATGGCGGCCGTTCCCGCCCGTGGTGAGTCGGTGGCCACCCGCCTTCGTGCAGAGCACTCGTCTCCCACGACGGGCACTTCTGCGGCCTCCGGCTCCGACGTTGCAGGGGTGCTTCCGGTTCCGGCGGCACTGGCCGAACTTCTTCCCCGACGTGGGCTGGCGCGCGGGTCAGTGGTGTCGGTTTCAGGTGCTGCTTCACTCCTGCTGGGGTTGGTCGCGTCCGTGACCGCGGGCGGCGGCCATGTCGGGGTGATCGGTCACCCGAGGCTTGGGGTACTGGCAGCTGTCGAGATGGGGGCTCGGCTCGAACGGTTGGCGTTGATCCCCGATCCCGGCGCCGACCCGGTGGAGATCGCCGCGGTGCTGCTCGACGGAATGGACCTGGTGGTGCTCGGACTGGGAGGGACATCGGTGGCGCCGTCCAGGGCGCGCGCGGTGGTGGCTCGGGCACGGAGCAAGGGGTCGACTCTGGTCGTCACCGACGGACACTGGGACGGTGCGGAGATGCGACTGAATGCTCGGGTCCACGGATATACAGGATTGGGCAACGGATTCCAGGACCGCGAATGTGGGCGGTTGCGTTCCCTCAGTCTGGTGGTGTGTGCAAGAGGGCGGTCGTTCCAGCCGCGCACCACGAGACTGGACGTGCGATCTGCGCAGGGTCGGGTGGAGTGGGTGAGCGCTCAGGAACAGGTGGCCGCGCTCGAGGCCGGTCCTGTCGCGGAGCCGACAGCGGTGGTGGGTCTGTGAGCCGGGTGTTGGCGCTGTGGTGTCCCGACTGGCCGGCGGTTGCGGCGGCGGCCGTCTCCGGCCTCCCACCGACGCACCCGGTGGCGGTCACGTCGGGCAATCGGGTGATCGCCTGTTCAGCACCTGCCAGGGCGGAAGGAGTGCGCCGCGGCCTGCGCCGGCGAGAGTCCCAGGCTCGGTGTCCCCGGTTGCATGTGGTGACGGCCGATCCCGACCGCGATGCGCGGTTGTTCGAACCGGTGGCCTCCGCAGTCGACGCGGTGACGCCCGGTGTCGAAGTGCTGCGTTCCGGTCTCGTGGTGCTCCCGGCCCGCGGTGTCGTCCGGTATTTCGGTTCGGAGGAAGCTGCAGCGCAGCGGTTGGTGGACCAGGTATCGACGGTGGGGGTGGAATGCCAGGTCGGTATTGCGGATCAGCTGTCTACGGCCGTGATCGCCGCGCGCAGAGCGGCACTCGTACCTCCTGGAGGGGGAGCGGACTTCCTGGCGCCGCTTCCGATGCGGGAACTGGCAGCCGAACCGAGCCTCGTAGCACCTCACCGTGGAGAGTTGGTAGACCTGCTGCATCGGCTCGGTCTGCGTACCGTCGGTGCCTTCGCCGCGCTGTCGGCGAGCGATGTGGCTTCGCGGTTCGGAACCGATGCGGTGCTGGCGCACAGGGTTGCGCGCGGTGAGCCGGAGCGTCCACCGTCGGTGAGGTCGTTGCCTCCCGATCTGGAAGTGGAGGAGCACTGCGATCCGGTGATCGAACGGGTCGATGCCGCGGCCTTCGCGGGGCGTGCGTTGGCGGAGAAACTTCACCGTGCGCTGTCGGACGCCGCGGTGGCCTGCACTCGGCTGTCGATATCAGCGATCACATGCAATGGCGAGCAACTGTCTCGTACCTGGAGGTGCGCGGAACCGTTGACTCAGGAGGCGACCGCAGACCGGATACGGTGGCAGCTCGATGGGTGGCTGACCGGGCGCAGCGAGAAGCGGCCCACCGCTGGGATCGCCGTCTTGAGGCTCGAACCGGTGGAAGTGATTGCAGCAGGAGCCCTGCAGTTGGGGCTGTGGGGTGGAGTTGGAGATCAGGACGAGAGGGCTCGTCGGTCTCTGGTGCGAGTACAGGGGCTGCTCGGTGGGGAAGCCGTGCAGGTAGGCGTTCTCAGCGGTGGGCGAGGGCCCGCGGAGCGCATCACACTACTGCCGCTGGGAGACGAGTTGATTCCTCACAACGATCCGTCGGAGCCATGGCCTGGCATGCTGCCGGAACCGGCGCCTGCCGCAGTACCGACGGCGAACCCGCAGGTGTGGATGGCGGACGAGCGGGGTATCGCTGTGACAGTTACGGAACGTGGCGTGTTCAGCGCTTCTCCCGCGCGATTACGGTGGGGAAGCCGAGAGTGGGCGGTGCGTGGATGGGCCGGGCCGTGGCCGGTGGACGAGCGGTGGTGGGATCCTTCGGCCGCTCGGTCCGCAGCCAGGGCGCAGGTGCTGTTGGAGGAGTCGAGGGCGCTGCTGCTGATCTGCACGGAAGGGCGCTGGGGCGTGGAGGGAATCTACGAGTGAGGACGACAGATTCCCAACACCTACGAGGCCAGACCGTGCCATACCTGGAAGGGGCCGCGGAAGATGATTTCTTTCAACCACACCATCGTCGCCGCCAAGGACAAACAGGAGTCGGCGAGCTTCTTCACCTCCTTGTTCGGGTTGCCGGACGCTGTGAACGTCGGTCACTTCCTGGTCGTCGCGCTGTACAACGGGGTATCTCTGGACTTCGCGGAATCGTCTGATGATTTTCCGTCGCAGCACTACGCCTTCCTCGTCGGTGAGGACGATTTCGATCGGATCTACGGGCGGATCGTCGAGCGGGGTCTCGACCACTGGGCCGACCCGCAACGGACGATGCCGGGTGCCATAAACACCAGAGATGGTGGACGCGGCGTCTACTTTCACGACCCGTCCGGTCATTTTCTGGAGATCATCACCCGCCCGTACGGGTGGGCCGATGGTTCGTAGTCGGGGTTGTCGTCGCCACTACTCTGGGTTCTCGTGCACACGCGCAGGACCACATCGACGCATGCCGGCATCGACATCTCCTACTGGGACAGCATCGACCTTCCTTCATCGAATTCTGGTGACGCCCATCCCGTTCCCGTCGTCCTAGTGCACGGGATGGGTGGTGACGGCGCAACCTGGGATCGATTCGCCCGAGCCCTCATCGACTGCGGGCGACGTGTCGTCGTCCTCGACTTGAGAGGGCACGGTCGCAGCGCACGGGCTGGGTCGTATCTGTTCGAGGATTTCGCTGCCGACCTGGTCGAGATGTGCGACAACCTCGGGATGGCCCAGGTCGATCTCGTCGGGCATTCGCTCGGTGGTCATGCTGCGTCGCTCGTCGCGCAGACCCGTCCCGCACTGGTTCGGCGGATGGCGATCGAGGAGGCTCCCGTTCCTCTACGTCCCGGAGATCCGGAGCAGATCTTCGCTCACAGGCTGCCGTCAGTCACGGAACTGTGGCACGCGACGACGAGCCTGATTCGTCACCCGCGTGCCGTGTTGGCCTTCGATCGCTCGATGACCGCCTCCGCGCTGGAACAGTTCCGCCGTCCGGATCCGCTGTGGTGGGATAGGTTGTCGCAGATCGAGGCCGAGACACTGATCTTGCGAGGTGGTTCGGGTGGGATGGTCGATCCCCACCGGCTCGAGTCGGCAGTAGCGGCGATACCCAAGTGCCGGGTCGTGGTATTCCCCGGCGGCCACAGCATTCACCGCGACCGCTACACCGACTTCGCGGCAGTGACACTGCCGTTCCTGATGAACTCACAGCCGCGCTGACAAAAAGTGCCCAAATGTAAACCTCTCACGGTCGGACTGGACTAGCGTTGGTGGAGAGGCGGGCGCGGTGCATCAGGTTCGCCGAGGGATGAGCACACCAAAGAAACAGGCGTTCGATGACGTGTCTGCACGTTGGAAAGAAGGCTCACTATGTCGACGATCATGCCCGGACGGCGCTACGCGTCCGGTCGGGAGGGATTCAATTCGCTGCGGTCCGGCGGGCTCAATTGGGACGCCTTCCCTTTGCGACTGTTCACCAAGGGCAATGCCAAGTTCTGGAATCCGTCCGATCTGGACTTCAGTCGTGAAGCCGAGGACTGGGAGGGGCTGAACAGTGAGCAACAGCGCAGCTCGACGTTCCTGTGCGCGCAGTTCATAGCAGGAGAGGAAGCGGTCACCGAGGATATTCAGCCGTTCATGAAGGCGATGGCGGCAGAGGGCCGGTTCGGCGACGAAATGTATCTGACCCAGTTCTGTTTCGAGGAGGCCAAACACACCCAGGTGTTCCGGCTATGGATGGATTCGGTCGGTCTCACGCAGGACCTACACCCATTCGTCGCCGACAATCCGTACTACCGGCAGCTGTTCTACGAGGAGTTGCCGGGATCGCTGAATCTGCTGGAGACCGATCCCAGCCCGGCCAATCAGGTTCGAGCCAGCGTGACCTACAACCACGTCATCGAGGGAAGCCTCGCGCTCACCGGTTACTACGCGTGGCAGAAGGTGTGCACGACCCGGGGAATCCTGCCCGGAATGCAGGAATTGGTTCGCAAAATCGGCGACGACGAACGACGTCACATGGCTTGGGGCACGTTCACCTGCCGCCGGCACGTCGCAGCCGACGACAGCAACTGGGGAGTGGTCCAGGAGCGGATGGCGGAGTTGATGCCGCTCGCGCTGGGCATGATCGACTGGGTCAACCAACAGTTCGAGATTCAGCCGTACGGACTCGATGAGCAGGAGTTCCTCGACTACGCCGCAGACCGGGCGCAGCGGCGACTCTCGGCGATCGAATCCGCGCGTGGCCGCCCGGTTCAGGAGATCGACCTGGATTACTCGCCCGAGGTGCTCGAAGAGCGATTCGGCGAGGAGGATGCCAAGGCACTGTCGGACGCCGTTGCTGCGAGCGAGGAAGAGGCAGAGGCTGAGGGCTGACACGGGTTGAGGGCGTTTCACTCTGCGGTGGCGCCCACGTTCTTCTTCGCAAGCCACGACAAGGTGTAATCGGCGATCTCTCGCCACCCGTGATCGATGATCAGCGAGTGGCCTCGGTCGTCGAACACCTTGTACTCGTTGATCGTCGATGCTTTCCGGTATCGGCCGAACGAACTGCGCGTGCTCGACTCGGGCACAGCATTGTCTCGATCGCCGCCGACGATGAGCAACGGGCCACGATCTGCGGCGACGTCGACTGCGGTGGGACTGTGCGGGAGGAAGTTGGCGACGGCGGCCTCGAAGAGAGGCCTGCCGGGTGCCGGGATCACGTAGCGGTCGTAGAGCGCGTCGGATTCCTCGACGGGAATGGCGTTTCCGAACATACTGTGGAACGAATTCTTCGAATGAATGTGGGTGCCGCGGTAGTTCGAGGGTTTCGACACGATGGGAAGAACGCCCAGCAGTTGCGCCAGCGGCAGGCGGATCACTCCCTTCATCTGGGCCGGACCGATCGCGATCGCGGCAGCAGCCAGCTTGCGGCCCAGTAGTTTCTGCGCGACGAGACCTCCGAACGAGTGGCCGATCACCACCGGTGCGGTCGCCAGTTCCGCGATCAACGCGGCGAAATGTTCAGTGATCTCTTCAATTCCACGACCACCGATCGGGCCGGAATCGGCACGGGATTCGGCGACACTGGGGCTGTCTCCGGGCCACCCGGGATTCTGCGGCTCGTAGCCATTCTCACGGAAGAGCTCCACCCACGGATCCCAACTGCTGCTGTGCAGCCACAGCCCGTGGATGAAAATGACTGGAATGTCGGACATGTTCAGTTCTCCGCTCGTCCGCAGGAGGTTCGGTCTCAGCCATCCATGGTTGTCTGTCAAGGAGAGATCAGTCCAGGAAAGACCGCAAGAATTTCGGCCGCGCGATGGCAGGATCAGCTCATGGCGCTCACCTCACTCGACCGTAAACTCATCGCGTGGTCCGCAGCATTCGTGATCTCGCAGGCGAACATCGCTCGATTGCTGGGTCCCGTGGCGCCCCGGGTCGCCGAGATCCAGACGGCACGGTCCGCCCGGTCCTACAGGGCGATCCTGGCGGGGATGTCCGATTCCGACATCGCTCGTTACCGCAGCCACTACTACCCGGACTTCGTCCACCCCTTCATCTACGCGGTGGCGTTGCGTACGGGTGCGCGGCGCCTGGCCGAGCTGACCCCGCTATCGCCCGCCACGCAGGCGGTGCTGGCCGCAGCACCGGTGATTTCCGCGGCGGGAGACTACGCCGAGAACGTCGTGGGTCTTCATCTGCTGTCGCATAGAGACCACATCACCGACGTGACGGTTCGCGCGACGACGGTGGTCAGTGTCACCAAATGGGTGCTCGGGCTCGGAGCGCTCGGCTACCTGTCCCAGGGGTATGTCCGTTTCTGGGCGGGGAAACTGCGCAGCTGACGGATTCAGCCGACTGAGACAATGGGTTGGTGACTGATCCGATCACCGCCACCTGCTCTGCCTTGTCTGCGAAGGACGAACCACTGGCGGGTACCGCCGTGCACGTCAGGGGCTGGGTGTGCTTGGAGTTCCCGGGTGCGTGGGGGCGCGATGTGCTCGACGGCACAGCGCTCGGGCCGGACCTCGCTCGTGAACTCGACGCCCGTGCCGACGCCGCAGGGGTGCGGATCATGTTCATTCGCAGACCGGGCCGCGGCACGGCAGCCCCGCAGCGGCGACAGGTGCTGCTGGCGCAGTCGCATCCGGCGCAGTCCTGGTGCGAGCGACTCGAGATCGGCACTCCGGCGGACCTCCTCGACCTGGACTTCGGTCTTGTTGCCGGGCCTGCGCCGGGTCTGGGCACGCCGGAGACGGACCCCGTCGTCCTGGTGTGCGCGCATGGGAAGAGGGATCAGTGCTGCGCGGTGGTCGGGCGCCCGGTAGCTGCGGAACTGGCTGCGGAGTTCGGCGACGCGGTGTGGGAGTGTTCGCACACGGGAGGGCATCGCTTCGCGCCCTCGATGATCCTGTTGCCAACGGGCTATACCTACGGCCGCCTGTCGGCGCAGCAGAGCCTCGACGTGGTCCGAGCCGCGACCCACGGCGAGGTCCATATGGCTGGCCTTCGCGGCCGTAGTTCTTGGGACTCGAGGGGGCAGGTCGCCGAACTCGCCGTCCGGGAGCTGGTAGACGCGGGGCCGAACGAGCTGACAATCGAGCCGAATTCTGTTGTCGCCCACAGGGACGGACGTCGTTGGTCGGTCGGCCTGGAAGAGCGGGAACTCTCGCCCCGCCCCGCGAGTTGCGGGGCTGCGCCGAAACCGGTGCGCTCCGTCGCCGCCACGGGGGTTCGCGTACTCACGTCCTGAACCGGCGATCACCAGTGGGCGCCGGGCAGCAGCCTGCCGATCTGGCGTGTAGCACGACCCAACACAGAAGGCTTGTCGTCGCGGTTTTTCCTGGCCGACTCGCCGTCGTGCTCCTCGGTGCGCGGCTGGGCCGGTGCCGCATCCGTCGTGGCCTCTCCTCTCGCCGCCTGCGAATCCGGGAACATGTGATACATCCGATGCATCAGGCGGTCCTTGGCGCCGGGCGTGAAGATTTGGCCGAGTTCACCGATGGTGCCGATCGGTACGTCGATGCGTTTCGGACGTTCGACGAGCGCTCGGACGACCATCGCTGCCGCACTCTCAGGAGACATGCTGGGCCCGTCGTTGTAGTGGGTGGTAGGGACGATCATCGGCGTCTTGACCAGCGGCATGTGGATGGTGGTGAATGTGATTCCATCCGAGAGGGTTTCGGAGGCGGCGACATCGGTGAAGCCGTCGAGAGCCGACTTGCTGGCGATGTAGGCGGCGAAGCGGGGTGTCGCGAACTGCACCCCGGCACTGCTGATGTTGACTATGTGACCGAATCGGCGCTCGCGCATCTGCGGGAGGAAGGCGAGGACGAGTCGCACCGCGCCGAAGTAGTTGACGGCCATCGTTCGCTCGAAGTCGTGCAGACGGTCCGTCGAGTGGTACAGGCTGCGCCGGATCGACCGTCCGGCATTGTTGACCAGCATGTCGACGTGATCGTGCTCGGAGAGAATGGTATCGACGGTGCGCCCGACCGCGGCATCGTCGGTGATATCGCAGGGGTAGCCGAAGGCTTCACCACCCGCCTCGCGGATCTCCGTCACCACCGCGTCGAGTTCCTCGGCGCGACGAGCGAGGAGGATCACCTTCGCGCCTTCACGAGCTGTCGCGATCGCGGCGCTCCGGCCGATTCCGGATGACGCGCCTGTGATGACGACATGCCGGTGCATCAGAGGGCCGCCGGGGTGTGGACGACGCGCGCGATCCGGATCCAGGTGCTCGGTCCAGTAGGCCCACAGCTTGTCTGCGTAAGACGCGAAATCCGGAATCTCGATACCTTTACCGCGCAGTGCCTCCCGGGTGTCTTCGCTAGCGAAGACCGTCGGCTGGGTCATGTTCTCGACGAGCACCGACGGAATCTTGAGCCAGCGGAGAGCCAGCTTTCGCCCGGTATCGAGAGCCGGGTACGGATTGTGGCTGAGGAACGGGCGCACGAGGCCGCCGGGAAGACTGGCGGCCGGGTGCGGGGCGCCGGCGGCCTTCGCGAGCGCCGCGTAGATCTCCCGCACCGGTTGGGGACGGGGATTCACCAGATGGAAGGTCTGGCCGTCCTGTCCCGGCGCCGACATCAGTTCGACGATTGCTTTCGATACGTAGTCGACCGGAACCACGTTGATCGACCCGATTCTGGGGACGGCCACGGGAAGAGCCTCGGGGAGTTTGGCGAGTGCGGCGATCGCGGGAAACAGGTAGTACAGCCCGTCGATCTTGTCCATCTCGCCAGTAGCCGAGTCCCCGACCACGATGGACGGGCGGTAGATGCGCCGACGCACGTCTCGTGCTTCGCGGACGAGTTTTTCTGCCTCGAACTTCGTACGGTGATACGCGGTGGGAAAGCCCTGGCCCAGATCGAAATCTCGTTCGGTGAATCGGCCCGCGTGGTCTCCCGCAACGGCGACGGACGAAACGTGATGAAGGGTGGCATCAAGTTGCCGGGTCAGAGCAATCACCGAACGGGTGCCGTCGACATTCGTGGTGGCCTGCTCGTCACCGACCGTGAGGTCGTAGATCGCGCCCAGGTGCAGAACGTGGTCGGCGGCGGGCGCCGTCGTGATCCCGAGTCCCGGTTCGGTGAGGTCGCCGATCAGGGGGTGAACCCGTTCGCCGCCGGACATGCCGTCGACGAGTGTCTGTAGTCGTTCGGTGGATGAGGGGCGGACGAGGACGTGGATCTCGGCGGAGGCATCGCGGTCGAGGATCTGGGGTAGCACGTGGCGACCCAGGAATCCGGTTCCGCCGGTGACGAGATAGGTGGCCATCCTCCCATCCTTACTCGAAAGTCCTCACTCCGAAGTCTCCACCGGGAAGTTGGACCGTTCGCTAATGACCCAGACCTACCTTGTCGTGGGCCTTCTTCATCCAGGCCGGAGCCCACCAGTTGACTTCGCCCATCAGTTTCACCAGGGACGGGACGAGCAGCATGCGGATCACGGTCGCATCGACGACGAGTGCCACGATCATGCCCACGCCGAGGAATCTCATGATCGACAGGCCGGAGATCGTGAACGCTCCGGTCACGACGACGAGCAGCAGAGCGGCCGCCGTCACGATCCGCCCTGTGCGCTGGGCGGCGAAACGCACCGCTTCCTCGGTGGTCGCGCCCGCAGTGTGCGCCTCGACCATCCTTGACATGAGGAACACCTCGTAGTCGGTCGACAGCCCGAAGACGACGGCGATGATGAGGACCACGAACGTCGCTTCCAATGGAGCCGTGCTGACGCCGAGAAAACCTGCGCCGTGGCCGAGTTCGAAGACCCAGGTGAGCACACCGAACGTGGCGGCGAGGCTCAGACCTGCCATCGCCACGGCCTTGATCGGCAAGACGATCGAACCGAAGGCGAGGAACAGTAGAACGAGGGTGGCGCACACCATGATCGCCACCATGACGGGCAGCCAGTGCACAATCGCCGCGTTGCCGTCGTCGACGGTGGCCGTACCACCGCCGACCAATACTTCGGTGTGGTCCGGCGCGGGAATGGCACGCAGGTCACGGACCGCTGCGCTCTGCTCGTCCGTGGTGACCCCCTCGGAGTACACCGCTTGCACCGCGACTAGTTGGTCGTTCGACGCGACGACGACGGCCGATCCGATTCCGTTGACCTCGCGGGCGGCTTGGGCGACTGCCGCCCCGTCGGATGCCGTCGGTGTCGCGCCATCGATGCCGCGCACGATGAGGGTGGCGCCGTTGCCGGTAGTGGGGAATTCGGTCGTGAGCGTTTCGGTGGCTATTCGGGCGGGATCGTTCTTCGGCAGAGCCGTGTAGCTGACGCTACCGAGTGAGGCGCTGAGCAGGGGGGAGGCGAGGATTGACAACCCCGCGATTATTCCCACTGCGATCAGGACCGGCCGCCGCATCACCGATGTCACCACCGCACCCCAGAACTTGCGCGCCCGCGCTTCTCCTCGCTGGGCAGCTCCTTCGCGCCAACTCAGCGCGTTGATGCGGTGACCGAGCATTGCGAGCAGCGCTGGGACTGCGGAAAGTGTCAGTAACACCGCACTCACGACCGCCGCGATTGCACCGAAACCGAGGGACTTGATCACGTCCTGCGGAAACACGAGCATGCCGGAGAAGGCACACACGAGGAGAAGTCCCGAGAACAAGATGGTGCGGCCGGCCGTGTTGACCGTCCGTCGGGTCGCCTCGGCAGGAGCGGCACCGGATTCGAGTTCTTCACGAAAGCGCCCGACGACGAACAGTCCGTAGTCGATGGCGAGGCCGAGGCCGAGAAGGGAGGCCACGTTGATGGCGAACGAACTGACTTCGGTGAACTCGGACAGCAGTCGCAGGGTGGCCAGGGCGCTGAAGATCGCGAGGAGCCCGACGAATACCGGAACCGCCGCCGCGACCAGTCCGCCGAAGATGAAGATCAACAGAACGAGAGTGATCGGCAGCGCGATCGCCTCCGCCAGCACGAGGTCGTGCTGTAGGCGGTTGTTGAACGCCACCCCCACGACCGAATTGCCTGCGAATTCCGTGTCGATGCCGTCTATTTCGAGTTTGGGCAGCAGATCGTTGAAGTTTGCCGCGGTGATTCCGGCATTGGGATCGACGGTGATGGTTGCGATGGCCTTGGTGCCGTCGTTCGACAACATCAGGTGTTTCGTCAGCGCGGGGGCGGTCCAGTAGGAGGTGATCGAAAACGTCGGGACCTCGGCGGAGAACCGGTCGAGACTGGCGGTGACCTGTGGTCCGATGTCTTCGAGTGTCTTGCCGTCAGGTGCGGAGTAGATGACGATGATGTCCGGTGTCTGCGGGCCGAGGTTGTCCTCGACGATCCGGTCCACTTCGGCCGATTCGCTGCCGGGATCGATGAATCCGCCGGAGCTGAGTTTCGCGAAGACGCCGGTTCCCCACGCGCCACTCACCAGAACGACGACCACGGCGAGTGTCAGGACCCACCATTTTCTTGCAACAACGATCGAAGCCCAGCGTGTCATGCGTCATCTCTCCGGATCGGGTTCTAGCGGCAGCTGCAGACTGCCGACTGTAGCGCCGGTCTCCGAATCGCCGGTGGGCGCGTGATGCGGTTACCGGCGAATCGTGCTGTCGCGGGGTGACCGGATTCAGCTCGGTCATTGCCGACTGATCATCGGAGCGGTGGCTTTCGATGGTCATCGTTGGTCCCCAGCACGCGATCGAGCAGGTGGTCGACCAGGTCGACCGCCGACTGCGCCGTGGCGAAACCGGCGAGCATTCCTTGGGCGAGTCCGCCGACGGCCACCGTGACGAGTTCTGCGTCGAGGTCGGGGTCCGCTGACGCTTCGGGGTACTGGGCTCGCCGGAGTTGGTCGGCCAGGATGGAAACCAACGCGCGGGGTGCCGCCAACGTTTCTTCCGAGGTAATGCCTTGACCTGTGATCGCTGCCATGTTGAAGACTCCGAGAACGATGGCTTCCTCGCGCCGCGGATCATCGAGTGGAAGCAGTTCATTCAGAAGGGCACTGATGGCCTCGCGAGGCGTGGCGTCATCGCCGAGCGCGGCCCACCTCTTCATGAATCGAGCACCCGCGTCCTCCATCACCGATCGGTGAGTTGCCAGAAGGAATTCCCTCTTGGTGCCGAAGTAGTACTGGATCAGCCTCACCGAGATCCCGGCTTCGGCAGCGACGGACTGGAAGGTAACGGCTTCGAGGCCGCCTTCGACGATGACGCGACGTACGGCGCTGGTGATCTGCCGCCGCCTCACTTGATGGTCAACCAATCGTGGCACGAGACCTTGTACCTCTCTCGAGCGCCGAACATTTCCGACCTTGATGGTACATCCATATCGTAATAGTGATACGTTCATGCCATAAAACAAGTGAAGGGGTGGCTCATGCCGAAGATCGGGCGATTCAAGAACGACGCATCACGCGAAGCCCACGATCGCGCGTACCAGGCAATGGAAGCGCTGTGGCCGATTCCGTCGACACAGATGGACGTCCCGACATCGTTCGGGTCCACGCACGTCCGGCGGTCCGGTTCGGGCAAGGAAACGCCGATCGTCCTGCTGCACTCGGTTGGGGCCAACAGCCTGCAATGGCACTTTGCCGTCGAGGACCTCAGCCGAGACCGGGTTGTCTATGCGTTGGACACGATCGGGACCGCGGGCCGGAGCGTGCAGACCGCGCCGCTTGCCGACGAGTCCGACTTCGGTGTCTGGGTTGGTGAAGTGCTGACCGAACTCGGTCTCGACCGAGTCCATCTGGTCGGCTACTCACACGGCGCTTGGCACGCAGCTCTCGTGGCACTCCACGCCCCCGAGCGGTTGGCGAGCGTGACCCTCATCGAGCCCGGCGGGGTGTTCGTCAAGAATTCATGGAGAGTGCTGTTCAAGATGATCCGCTTCGGCATGCGTCGGACCGACGAGAACATCCGGAAGATGGGCGAGTGGCTTTCGCCGGGATACGACCTCCCCGAATCGCAGTTCGCCTGTGCGAAGGAGGCGTTGAACTACCGGATGGGGATCGGCTGGGCGAGGCTTCTCGAGGATGCCGAGGTGCAGTCCATCTCGGTCCCGACACTGGTGATCTACGGTGCTGAGACGGTGGTCGCCAACCCGACCCTGGCAGCGGCGCGTATCACCGATCTCCTCCCGGGGGCGGAAGTGGAGGTCTACCCGGGCACCGGCCACGGCATTCTCGGGCACATTCCTGACCTCTTGCTCCCGAGGATCTCGGCCTTTGCCGAGCAGCATGACCGCCCGAGTGATTCGAGTGATTCGGTCGCCATTGACCGATCCCCGAGTGAGATGGCAGACTGACACTATCGAACTCATGTTCGAATGATGCGCCTTCCCCAGTGGCATCTCCAGTGGTCCCTGCACGAAATGTGCTCGCATGAAGAGGTGCAGTCAGATGGGGTGGGGAAACGGTCCGCCGACGTGGTCCGAGATGGAGCGGGTCCTCTCGGGTAGACCGGGGCGCGTCAGTCCGGAGTCGCTGTATCCGGGCGACGGCGGCGACAGCCCTGCGTGGTCACGCAAGCGCGGGGAGTATTGGGCGGGCAATCAGGAGCGTGGCAGGTCCGCGGTGCCGTACGCCGAACTGCACGCACATTCGGCGTTCAGTTTCCTCGACGGAGCCTCGCCACCGGAGGAGTTGGTGGAGGAGGCTGTCCGGCTCGGCCTCGAGGCCGTTGCGCTCACCGATCACGACGGGTTCTACGGTGTGGTCCGGTTCGCGGAAGCGGCGAAGGAACTGGGTATGCGCACCGTATTCGGTTCCGAACTGACCTTGGAGGACGGGCACCTGTTGGTGTTGGCCCGGGGCCAGGAAGGGTATCGACGGCTTTCCCGGGAGATCGCGGCGGCGCATCTCGCGGGTGGGGAGAAGGGCAAGCTTCGCTATGACGTCGACCAGCTCGCCGAGGCTGCGGGAGGGCACTGGCAGATCCTGACCGGCTGCAGGAAAGGCCATGTGCGTCAGGCGCTCGCCGAGGGTGGCCCGGAAGCTGCGGCCGTCCGGTTGCGTGAGCTGATCGACAGATTCGGGGCCGATCGGGTCGCGGTGGAACTTACCAATCACGGCGTCCCGGAGGACGCCGAGCGCAACGCTTGCCTCGCCGAACTCGCGTACCGGCACGGACTTCGGACCGTAGCCTCCACTGCGGCACATTTCGCCGGACCTCCGCGCCGTAGGCTGGCCATGGCGATGGCCGCCGTCCGCGCGCGAGAGAGTCTGGACGACGCGACCGGACACTTGCCGCCGGCCGGTGGAGAGCACCTGCGGTCCGGCGAGGAGATGGCGCATCTTTTCGCGGCATATCCGGAAGTTGTCAGTGGTGCGGCGGAGATCGGGCTGGAATGCGCGTTCGACCTGCGGCTCATCGCGCCGCAGCTACCACCGTTCGACGTCCCCGACGGGCACACCGAGGCCAGTTGGCTACGTCAGCTCACGATGGACGGGGCTCGCCACAGGTACGGTGCACCGGCCGGCAGGCCGGAAGCGTACCGGCAGCTCGAGCACGAATTGAACATCATCACCGAGCTCGATTTCCCGGGCTACTTCCTGGTGGTCCATGACATCGTTTCGTTCTGCAAGAACAACGACATACTTTGTCAGGGAAGAGGTTCGGCCGCCAACTCCGCCGTCTGCTATGCCATCGGCATCACCAATGTGGATCCCGTGCGCAACAAACTGCTGTTCGAACGCTTCCTCTCGCCCGAACGTGACGGTCCACCGGACATCGATGTCGACATCGAATCGGATCGTCGAGAAGAGGCCATCCAGCACGTCTACGCCAAGTACGGACGTGGATACGCGGCGCAGGTGGCGAACGTCATCACCTACCGAGGAAGGTCGGCGGTGCGGGACATGGCGCGGGCGCTGGGGTTTTCCCAGGGCCAACAGGATGCGTGGAGTAAACGGATCAGCCGTTGGGGCAACAGCCTGGCGAGCGAAGCGACGGGGGGTGTCAACACTGCGGGCGAAGCGGCGGTCGACTCCGATGTTCCGCCCGCGGTCCTCGAACTGGCGTCCCAGATCGAAGGGTATCCGCGGCACCTCGGCATCCATTCCGGGGGAATGGTGATCTGCGACCGGCCGATCGCCGACGTCTGCCCGGTGGAGTGGGCACGCATGGAGAATCGGAGCGTCCTGCAGTGGGACAAGGACGATTGCGCGGCAGTGGGTTTGGTGAAGTTCGACATGCTGGGACTCGGCATGCTTTCGGCCCTGCACTACATGATCGACCTGGTGGCCGAGCACAAAGGGATCACGGTGGATCTGGCGCAGTTGGACTTGTCGGAGGAGGCCGTCTACGAGATGCTGCAGCGGGCGGATTCGGTCGGGGTGTTCCAGGTGGAGTCGCGGGCGCAGATGGCCACCCTACCGAGGTTGAAGCCGCGGAACTTCTACGATCTGGTGGTGGAGGTGGCGCTCATCCGACCCGGCCCGATCCAGGGTGGTTCGGTGCACCCGTACATCCGCCGTCGCAACAAGCTCGAGCCGGTGGCCTACGATCATCCGTCACTGGAGAAGGCGTTGAAGCGGACCCTTGGTGTGCCGCTGTTCCAGGAGCAATTGATGCAGATGGCCGTCGATGTCGCGGGTTTCAGTCCCGCCGAGGCCGACCGACTCCGCCGCGCCATGGGGTCCAAGCGTTCACCGGAGAAGATGGAGCAGTTGAAGGGACGGCTCTATCAGGGCATGCGTGACCTGCACGGGATCGATGGGGAAGTGGCCGACCGGATCTACGAGAAGCTGTATGCGTTTGCGAATTTCGGTTTCCCCGAGAGTCATTCGCAGAGTTTCGCGGCATTGGTGTTCTATTCCGCTTGGTTCAAGTTGCACCATCCTGCAGCGTTCTGTGCTGGACTGCTGCGGGCACAACCGATGGGGTTCTATTCGCCGCAGTCGCTGGTGGCCGATGCCCGCAGGCACGGGGTGCGGGTCCACGGCGTCGACGTCAATGCCAGCCTCGCGTACGCCACCATCGAAGCCGGGGGCACGGAAGTGCGTCTCGGGCTGGGGGAAGTGCGACATATTGGTACCTCGCTGGCCGAGCGGATCGTCGAATCCCGCGGCGAAGGGGGGCCGTTCACATCGTTCCTCGATCTCACCGGCAGGGTGGAACTGTCTACGGCACAGGCAGAATCGTTGGCTACCGCGGGGGCTCTCGACTGTTTCGGTATCTCGCGGAGGGAGGCGCTGTGGGCGGCGGGGGCCGCTGCGGGGGAGCGCCGCGACCGGTTGCCGGGTATCGGCGCGTCCACCCACGCGCCGACCCTGCCGGGCATGAGTGATCTCGAACTGGCTGCAGCAGACGTGTGGGCCACCGGAGTTTCCCCGGACACCTATCCCACCGAATTTCTGCGCCCGCAACTCGATGCACTCGGAGTGGTTACGGCTGCGGGATTGTTGCAGGTGCCCGATGGCGACCGGGTGTTGGTGGGTGGGGCGGTGACGCACCGGCAGCGTCCTGCAACGGCGGCGGGTGTCACATTCATCAATCTCGAGGACGAGACCGGGATGGTCAACGTGGTGTGCTCGGTGGGGCTTTGGGCCCGGTACCGCAAACTCGCCGGAACAGCGCCCGCACTGCTTGTCCGTGGCGTGGTGCAGAACGCGGAGGGTGCGGTGACGGTGGTGGCGGATCGACTGCAGCTGATGGATTTGAGGGTGTCCGCCAAATCCCGGGACTTCCGGTGAGCCCGCACCCTAGCATTCGGGCATGAAAAGACACTTCCTGTCGGTGATCGTGATTGCCGCGCTGTTTCTTGCCGGGTGCGGCGGTTCCGGCAGCGACTCTGTCCAAGAGACTCCCGCACATGCTCCGGGGGACACCAGTTCGTTGCAGATCGAAGGGGCGCAGCAGCCGTCGGCGAGAGATCAGGCGCCAGCCGAACGTAGGGAGACGGTAACCGGCCAGGTGGCGATCACCGCGGACGACCCCTTGGACGTCGGTCGGCAGATCGTCGACAAGGTAGATTCACTCGGCGGACGAGTTGATCAGATCACCGAACAACCGGGCTCCGACGATCAGGACCCGAGCAGTTCCATGACCGTTCGTGTGCCCGCCGATGATCTCGATACGGTGCTCGATGACCTGCGAGAGCTGGGCACGGTCACCAGCATCAGTGTCACCAGGAGTGACGTCACGATGCAGTCGCAGGATCTCGACGCCAGGATCGCGGCTCTCACCGAATCGGTCTCACGGCTACAGGAGCTCATCACGTCGGCGACGAGCACGGCGGACCTGATCGAGGCAGAGAAGGCGCTGTCGGACCGTCAGGGTGAACTCGACAGCCTCACCGCTCAGCAGCGGTTACTGAACGAACAGGTTGAACTGGCCACGATCTGGATCGACGTCACCACGGAGGACGCCGACCGGCCAGGACCCGGCCCCGACAACTTCTGGGAAGGTGTCGTCGCGGGATGGCACGCTCTGCTGTCCGCGATAGCAGGTGGCATCGTCATCGTCGGCATACTCGTTCCGTGGTTCGGCGTGGTGTTGGTCATCGCGTTGCTGGTCTACGGCGCGTACCGTCTGCGCCGGAAGTTCAAGAGGGCGCCCGGCCCGGTGTCGGGCGAGGTACCGGAACCGGAACGAGATGAGGCGGACACTCAATGACCGAAGTCGACCTGTTGACTCTGGAAGATGCACTGGCTGAAGGGGCCCCAGTCATCGATGTCCGTGAGGCAGACGAGTACGCGCAGGTAAGGGTGCCCGGTGTCACACTCATTCCACTCAGCGAATTCGTCGAGCGCGTCGGAGAGGTTCCGGATGCAGAGATCGTCTATGTGATCTGCGCGGTCGGCGGGCGCAGCCTGCAGGCCGCCAAATACCTGAGTGCGCGCGGGATCAACGCTGTGTCGGTCGCTGGGGGGACGTCTGCGTGGTCACAGTCCGGACGTCCGGTCGAGATGGGCGCCTAATACGTCGGGGTCTCACGTACCGTCAGCCAATCGTGCTGTGCGCGTGGGCCGCAGGGTCTCCCTGGAGAATGCGCTCACCATCAGTCGAGCGCCGTGCCGTAACGTGTGAAACGTCACCGTGCCCCAAATCAGGAGTAGCGCGCACCACAGGATCACGCCTGCCCGCACGATCATGGCCGAATCCAGTGAATCTCCGAGGGAGTTCGCGCCCAACGCACATGTGCCGACGGGAAACGTGAAGCTCCACCAACTGGGGGTGAAGCTCAATCCACGGCAAAATGCCTTGGCGGTCACTGTGAAGACGATCCCGAGACCGATCACGCCGAGCGCCCCTGTTGCGGTCCCGTAGACCACCCCCACAGTGTGTAGCCAGGTCAGTCCGGAGGCCGCACCGAGCAGGTTGATCGCCGCTATCGATTGTCCGATCACGCCGAGCGGGATCCAAACGGTGGGCAGGAGCGGGGCAGCGGGAAGCCCGTTGTCTACCAGGTGTCGGCCGACAACGACGGCGACGAACACGGCAGCGGTCAAGGCAAGCGCGAATAGTGTGTAGCAGGTCACCAGCATCGCGATTTGTGGTGCGCCTTCAGAAAGCTGCCTGACGAGTGAGGCGCCGCCGGCGGCTGAGACCATTGGAGGTACGACGGGCAGCAGCCAGGATGGCACGGGCGTCACCCGATGTCGGCGCGTCAGCCGGTGCACCATCACGAAATAGGTGACGAGTCCGATGATCGTGCCGATGGTCCAGAGAATCGCCGAAGTGGTAACGGCGACGTTGCCGAGAAGTGTGTGACCCGCCGAGCCTGCGCCTGTGCCGACCGTCAACACCGCCATCGACACCGCGCCGTAGAACGGAAACATCGTGTGGCTGCGGACATCCTCGAGTGCATCTTCTCGACGGCGCGCCCAATGACGCGCCAGCGCCAGCGTCAGCCCGATCAGCAGTGCCACGGCGAGAAGCCAGAAAATCTCCGACGCGATCCTGGCCAAGAAGACTTCGGCGGGCAACGCAGCGGCGACTACAGCGACAACGCCCGTACCCATCACTGTCGCGTACCAATTGGGGGTCATAGCGAGAGCCTGCCGAGCGATCGTCACGCCCGGTAGAAGCCTTGTGCTTGGATGCCCACACATCCGGTTTGTGGGACTAGCCTAGCGGTGTGCCGCTCTCTCCTCGAGTACCCGAACTCAGCGCCCTCGACATCCTGCTGTCCGTCGAGCGGCTGGGAAGCATGGGTGCTGCCGGCCGCGAACACGGTCTCAGTCAGCAAGCGGTGAGCGCGCGAGTGCGTTCTGCTGAGCGTCAGTTCGGAATCAAGGTTTTCAACCGGAGCACCGGCGGGGTGCGGCCCACAGCGGAGGGCGCCCTCATCCTCGAATGGGCGAGTCATGTCCTTGCGACCGCGCAGGAGTTGGCGTCTGGAGTTGCGGCAATACGCGGCGAGCGGAGGGCCGGACTGACCGTGGCCGCGAGCATGACGATCGCCGAGTACCTTGTCCCCGGTTGGACTGTCGCCATGCGGCACAAGTACCCGAACGTGGTGACGAATGTGCGCCTGCTCAATTCGTCCGATGTGATCGCCCGCGTGTTGTCAGGTGAGTCGGATCTCGGTTTCATCGAGGGCCCGGACATTCCGATGGGACTGCAATCACTCGAGATCGGCCGCGACCATCTGGTCGTGGTCGTTCCACCGGAGCACGAATGGGCCCGCAGGTCACCGATTTCCCAGACAGAACTGGCTGCAACGCCGATGATCCAGCGAGAATCCGGTTCTGGGACACGCACAACGCTCGAGAATGCGGTGCCGCACTGCGTCCCGCCGTTGCTGGAGTTGACGTCCTGTACGGCGGTGAAGGCGGCAGTGGTGGCTGGCAACGCTCCCGCAGTGCTGTCTTCACTGGCGGTGGCTGCTGATCTGACTGATGGTCGGCTTGCCTCGGTTCAGGTGGAGGGGCTGACGCTTCCGCGCCGCCTGTCGGCTGTTTGGGATCCGGTGCGCGGGGTGCGCGGAGCGGCTCGTGACTTCCTCGATATCGCCCTCGGTGCGGCGGCGCACAAGTCCCCGGAGTCGGTCCCCAGCTGAGCGCTACCTTGCGGCACCCTGGAACCCGTGTTGGCGCCACGCCTCGTAGGTCACCAGTGCTGCAGCGTTCGACAGGTTCAGTGAGCGCCGACCGGGCAGCATGGGTATGCGAAGTCGCTGCGTCACACGGGGGTCGGCCAATACATTTTCGGACAGACCGGTTGGTTCCGGCCCGAAGAGCAGCACGTCCCCGGGTTCGTAGGCGATGTCGGCATATGACACGGTGGCGTGCGCCGTGAAGGCATATACGCGGGCGGGTTCGAGTGCTGCCCACGCGTCCGCGAGGTTCTCGTGCACCGTTACAGAGGCCAGGTCGTGGTAGTCCAGCCCGGCGCGTCTGAGTCTCGGCTCGGACAGGTCGAAGCCGAGCGGTCCCACCAGGTGCAACTCGCAGCCGGTGCCTGCCACCATGCGGATCGCGTTTCCGGTGTTTGCCGGGATGCGGGGTTCGTGGAACATCACCTTGAACACAACGAACTGTAACAAACCGGGCAGGACAGGACTGCTGGAGAACCGCCGTTTTCTTGCACGTCCACCTATCGATTCCCTTTGCCGGCACAACCGCGGCTCGAAACGCCGGGGACAGATCAAAGGCTCATGAGTCTTGCGGCCCACGCTATGGGCAGGAAGGCTTGATGGGAGGAGGCGAAGTAGATGAAGGCACTGGTCTGCGGAGCCGGCCTCGCGGGACTGACCCTGGCGCACCGGCTTTCGGTGCTGGGCGTCGAGGTGGTGCTGCTGGAGCGCTCGCCAAAGCCGCGGAAACAGGGTTACATGATCGATTTCTTGGGGCCTGGCTACGACACTGCCGAGGCGATGGGCCTACTACCGGCCGTTCGGGAAGTGGCGTACTACCTCGAAGAAGCCACCATGGTTGATGAATGTGGGCGTCGCCGGGCGAGCCTGCCAATGGTTCTGCTGGCTCCGGACCCGAGGCTTGACGTGATGCGGCCCGACCTCGAGCATGTGCTGCGCGAATCGTTGCCGCCCTCGGTGGAACTGCGATTTGGCGCCGGCCCGATCGCGGTCGACGACCGGGGTGGTTCGGTTCGGGTCAACCTGGACGACAGCTCGGAGTTCGATGTCGACCTTCTCGTCGGTGCCGACGGCCTGCACTCGACTGTGCGGCGGCTGATCTTCGGTGATGAGCCTGACTTCCTGCGCTACTTGGGTTTTCACACAGCGGCGTACACATTTCATGATGACGAGCTCAATGAGGCCCTCGCCGGCCGCTTCTGGATGACCGACACCGCGGACCGGCTGCTGGGTCTGTACGCATTGCGCGACAATCGTGTTGCCGTCTTCGCCATTCATCGCGGCCCGGATCCCACCGTGCCCGCCGATCCCCGTGCGGCGCTACACGAAACTTACAGCGGAATGGGCTGGCTGGTGCCCAAGATACTGAGCAAGCTTCCACCTCCGTCGGAGATCTACTACGACCAGGTTGCCCAAGTCCTGATGCCGAACTGGCGCAAAGGTCGGGTCGTGCTCGTGGGCGACGCCTGCTTTGCGGTGTCGGTGCTCGCCGGCCAGGGCGCGTCGATGGCAATGGGCGGCGCCTACGTGCTGGCCGATCAATTGACTCGAACGCCATCCATCGACCAGGCACTGTCCGGCTACGAGAAGCTGTGGCGGCCAGTGGTCGAACGAACTCAGCGGGAGGGCCGCTGGTCGGGTGGCTTCTTCGTGCCCGGATCACGGCGAGTGCTGCTGGCGCGGCGTGCGATGCTGCGGGCGGTGCAGCTACCCGTCATCGACCGAGTGGCAAGCGCCGCAGCAGCTCTGGCCGGAAAACCCAGTGACCTGATCCAGACGCTGCACCGGAGTCAGTCGACCGCGGCGGGACCCTGATGTCCAAAGGATTTCGAGACGTGCAGCGGCCAGGAGGGCCGGCATCATCCATTTGGCCTTCGCGTCTTGTCTGACGCTGGTGTGTGCTGTCCAACGCGGCGGGCCTGTCTCGATCAGGGACTCTTGAGTGTCATCAAGATCGAGGCGTATAGCTTTCCATCAATGGATACGATCGAGTGAGAGATCGAGACAACAGTCTGACCGTCCGTCTGGTTCGCCAGAGTCACTGCGGTCTCAGCATGGTTGGTCAGATCCCGGTGGAGATCAGCCAGACGATCGTAGGGGCCGAGTTCGATGGTCGAGAGTTCGTAGTTTCGATTGTGCTCCACAGTTCGACGCTATCGGGGTGACATCGAGGCCACTGGACGAGGCTGCACCCCGCAGTGAGTGTGGTCTTTCTACCGAACGATGAAGGCCCCGCCGATCGGCGGGGCCTTCATCGCAACTGGTTGAGATACTCAGCTCTACTCGTCTGAGTCGTCCGCCTCCGCGTCGTCCGCGTCCGCGTCGTCCGCCTCTGCGTCGTCCGCCTCTGCGTCGTCCGCGTCCGCGTCAGCCGTCTCCGCGTCTTCCGCCTCTGCGTTGCCCGAGGCCGATTCAACTGAGGCCAATTCAGCCGAGGCCGTGTCGTCCGAGTCCGTGCCGTCCGAGTCCGAACCATCCGAGGCCGACTCCAGGTCGTCGGAGCCGGTGCCCAGGCTGCCGAAGTCTATGCCGGTCTCGACGACCTCACCTAGCAGATCGCCGAACTCCAGGCTGCCATCAACCACCTCTTCGATAGGGACCGCTTTCGTCTCTGCTGCGCCGGCCGGAGCCGCGAACGCGACAGTGAGGAGCGGAGCCGCGAACATGGTCATTGCGGCAATGCGAACGGGCTTCTTCATGGGCCTACTTTCGTCTCAGTTGATCGCACGTACCGACGTGCGGGCGGTGCCTAGCCGGAGAGTGCGGCTAGCGGGGGACTATAACATAACGGCAAGTC
This sequence comes from Rhodococcus sp. NPDC049939, assembly GCF_040656415.1. Taxonomy (NCBI): domain Bacteria; kingdom Bacillati; phylum Actinomycetota; class Actinomycetes; order Mycobacteriales; family Nocardiaceae; genus Rhodococcus; species Rhodococcus sp. NPDC049939. The sequence goes on from NZ_JBFAMC010000001.1 coordinate 1,047,304, forward strand.
ATTACCATTTGATCACCAAAACGACCAAAATCGGTGTTACGGTCATGTTTTCCCATTGTTAAAGTAAGGCTCTCGGGAAGCATGGACATCGCTTGCGCTGATCGGCGCGCTCGAGATCCGACCAGCTCATGGCCGAGCCCAGCCGCCGCGCAATCGTCGCACTGCCCGTCTTTGCATCCGTTGAGAGGTGTGGGCGCTCGCGTCTCCCATATAGGGGCCGGCCAGGGAATGTTCGGACCGGTCGGTCACGGGATTCGTCGAGCATCACTCGGTCAACTTGCCTAGCTCAGGCGCACCTTTCGTGGGGCATGATTGATGTATGGACCCGATGGAAAGGGTGGTCGGTGAGGACTACGGTGACGCGCGCCTGCCCTCGCAGACCTGGCAGCGGCGGCACTACGCGAAATGCGACTTCCGCGACGCCGACCTCAGTGAGCTCCGTACCGAGTCGGTAGTTTTTGCCGAGTGTGATTTCACGGGCGCTGACCTCGGCGGGTCGCGTCACGCGGGTACTGCGTTCCGATCGTGCAACTTCACCCGGACATCGCTGTGGCACAGCATGTTCCGCCACTGCAGCTTCCTCGGTTCAGAGTTCGACAACTGTCGGCTGCGCCCGGCGACTTTCGACGAGTGCGATTTCACCCTCGCTTCGCTGGGAGGTGCGGACCTGCGCGGACTCGACTTCACCGACTGTAGGTTTCGCGAGGTCAATCTCGTCCGCACCGACCTGAGCGGGGCGGTGCTGCGCTCTGTTGATCTGTTCGGTGCCCGCACGGGCGGCGCCAAGTTCGACGGTGCGGATCTGCGCGGAGCTCACGTCGACGCGGACCTCTGGACTGCTACATCGCTGGACAAGACTCGGATCGAATTGGCCCAGGCCATCGCGTATGCGGCGGCCCACGGACTCGTCGTGGAACCAACCTGACGCATGCACGGCGAACCTGAGAGAATGGGGCACGTGACTGCAACGATCCTGGATGGCAAGACGACCCGCGACGAGATTTTCGAAGACCTGAAGGTGCGGGTGAGCGCGCTGAGGGCCAAGGGAATCACTCCGGGGCTCGGTACCGTGCTGGTGGGAGATGACCCGGGGTCGGCCGCCTACGTGCGCGGCAAGCACAATGACTGCGCCAAGGTCGGGATCACTTCACTCCGCCGCGACCTGCCTGGCGACATCACGCAGGAGAAGCTCGACGCCACCATAGACGAGCTCAACGCCAACCCCGAGTGCACCGGCTACATCGTGCAGTTGCCCCTCCCGAAGCAACTCGACGAGAACGCCGCCCTCGAGCGGATCGATCCCGACAAGGACGCGGACGGTCTGCATCCGGTCAACCTCGGCAGGTTGGTACTCGGTAAGAAGGCTCCGCTGCCGTGTACGCCCCGCGGAATCCTGCATTTGCTCCGCCGCTACGAGGTGCCGATCGCCGGTGCGCACGTGGTAGTCATCGGCCGCGGTGTCACAGTGGGTCGGCCGATCGGCCTGCTGTTCACCAGACGCAGTGAAAATGCCACAGTTACGCTCTGTCACACCGGAACTCGGGATCTCGCCGCAGAGGTTCGACGAGCGGACATCGTGATCGCGGCCGCCGGAGTGCCCGGATTGGTTACAGCCGAGATGGTCAAGCCAGGATCGGCGGTACTCGATGTCGGTGTCAGTCGCACCGAGGACGGACTGCGCGGCGACATCGCGCCGGACGTCGCCGAGGTGGCGGGTTTCCTGTCACCGAACCCGGGCGGTGTCGGGCCTCTCACCCGCGCCTTCCTGCTGACCAATGTCGTGGAACGGGCCGAGCGTGTCGCAGCGTCTCTCGGCTGAGATGGCCGCATGGCGGAGGTTCGCCAAGAGAAACCTCCCGATGATCGCCGTGATCGTCGTGATCGCGGTGGCGGTGGCGTTCGTGCTGGCCGATCGGTGGCGAAGAGGAGCGTTCGTGTTCGGCGCTGCGACACTGCTGGCGGCGGCCATTCGTCTCGTGATGCCATCCGATCGCGTAGGACTGCTAGAGGTGCGCAGCAAGGCCTTCGACGTGGGTGCGCTCCTGGCGGTCGGTGGCGCAATTGTCTGGCTGGCGGTGTCGATCGACCCACTCGGAACCGGCTAGCGATCCGAGCGGGCCTCGCGACTTCTCGGGTGTCAGCGTCCGGTGCGAGCGAGATCCATCGTTTCGCTGAGCAGTTTCGCCACCGCCTCGGCCTCGGTCAGGAATCCGTCGTGACCGTCCTTGGATTCGAGCACCCGGAGCCCGTCACAGGTTGGAAGGTAGTTGGCCAGAGTCTCCATCAAGCGGATCGGGTAGAGCCGGTCGGAGTCGATGCCTCCCACGACGACCGGTGCGGTCACCGTGGCGAGAGCCGCCTTTATCCCGCCGCGTCCACGGCCCACATCGTGCCGGTTCATTGCCTCGGTGAGAAGCACATACGTGCCCGGGTCGAATCTACCGACCAGCTTGGCAGCCTGGTGCTGGAGGTAGCTCTCGACCGAATACCGCCCGCCGAGGCGTGGATCCTCGCCCTCCTGAGGCGAATTCCCGAATCGGGAATCGAGTTCGCCTTCGGTGCGGTACGTGAGGTGCGCGATGCGGCGGGCTATCCCGAGCCCGGTCTGGGGGATCCGGCCCGTGCCGTAGTAGTCGCCGCCCTGCCAGTCGGGGTCACTGATGATGGCCTCGATTTGTGTGCTCTGCGTCCCGATCTGATCAGCGGTCGAGAGTGCGCCCACGGCAAGGACGAGAGCTGAGGCGATCTGGTCGGGGTAGCTGACTGCCCACTCGAGGGCGCGCATTCCGCCCATCGAGCCGCCCATGACCGACGCCAACTTCTCGATGCCGAGAAGGTCGATGAGCTTCTTCTCCGCTGCGATCTGGTCGCGGATGGAGATCTCGGGGAACCTGCTGCCCCACGGCCGACCGTCTTCGGCGAGGGTTCCCGGTCCGGTCGTGCCGCGGCAGCCACCGAGAACATTGGTGGCGACGACACACCATTCGTTCGTGTCGATCGGCGCTCCCGGCCCCACCATCCCGTCCCACCAGCCGGGGGACGGGTGCTCGTCCGAGGCTGGACCGGTCACGTGAGAATCGCCGGTGAGGGCGTGTTCGACCAGAACTACGTTGTCTCGGGTCGGCGACAGCTCGCCCCACCGCTGCACGGCCAGGGTGACGGACGGGATGACTGCGCCGCTTTCGAGCTCGAGGGAGCCGATGTCGACGTAGCCGAGACGGCCTTCGACGGCGGGCAGGTTCTGCAGTTCACTGACGGTCAAGATGTCACCGCCGTCAGTCCGTTTTCGAGGTCGGCGATGATGTCGTCGATCCCTTCGATGCCGACCGCCAGGCGGACCATGCCGGGAGTGACGCCGCTGGCGATCTGCTCTTGCGGGGTCAATTGGGCATGTGTGGTGGACGCCGGGTGGATCACCAGCGAGCGTACGTCGCCGATGTTCGCGACATGACTGTGCAGGGTGAGGGCGTCGACGAACTTCTTGCCTGCGTCGATGCCGCCGGCGAGTTCGAAGGTGACGATGGCGCCTGCACCTCGTGGTGCGAGTTTCCGGGCCCGCTCGTACCAGGGGGAGGAAGCGAGTCCGGCGTACCCGACGGACTCGACCGCCGGCTGCGCCTCGAGGTACTTGGCGACGGCGGTTGCATTCGTAACGTGACGTTCCATGCGCAGGCTCAGCGTCTCGAGGCCCTGCGAGATGAGAAACGCGTTGAACGGGGAGATTGCCGAGCCGAGGTCGCGCAGCAACTGCACCCGCGCCTTGAGCGCGTAGGCCGGTGCACCGAGTTCGGCGAAGACGACGCCGTGATAGCTCGGGTCCGGGGTGGTGAAGCCGGGGTGACGGCCCTGGGTCCAGTCGAAGGTGCCGCCGTCGACGATGACGCCGGCGATGGCCGTGCCGTGCCCACCGAGGTACTTGGTGGCCGAGTGAACCACGATGTCCGCGCCGTGTTCGAGGGGACGGATCAGGTAGGGGGTGGCCACGGTGTTGTCGACGATCAGCGGCAGTCCGTGCTGGTGTGCGACCTGCGATATGGCAGCGATGTCGAGGACGTCGTTGCGGGGGTTGGAGATGGTCTCACCGTAGAGGGCTTTGGTGTTCGGGCGGATGGCCTCGGCCCACTGTTCGGGATCGTCGGGGTCTTCGACGAAAGAGACCTCGATGCCGAGTTTGGGCAGTGTGTAGTGGAAGAGGTTGTATGTGCCGCCGTAGAGGTAGTGGCTGGAGACGATGTGGTCGCCGGCCTCCGCGAGGTTGAGGATCGCGAGGGTTTCCGCGGCCTGCCCCGAGGACAGCATCAGGGCGGCGACCCCGCCTTCGAGGGCGGCGATGCGCTGCTCGACGGCGTCCTGGGTGGGGTTCATGATGCGGGTGTAGATGTTGCCTGGTTCGGCCAGGCCGAACAGCGCGGCGGCGTGGTCGGTGCTGTCGAAGGTGTACGAGGTGGTCTGGTAAATCGGGAGCGCTCGAGCCTTGGTGGTGGCGTCGGAGGTTTGTCCGGCGTGGATCTGTTTGGTCTCGAACGACCAGTTCGACCAGTTCTCGGTCATGTGATGTTCACTCCAGTGTCTTGGCGGCGCGATGAAGGTTTGGTTCGTTGCGCACAGGGCATGGTCGATTCATCTACGACAACAACACATCTTGAACCCCCGATGTCGGACCTGCGCTTGTCACCCGAATATCTATATGAATCAGGAAACCCGGTCATCACCCGGGGCACCCCACCGCGGTGGAGGGTTGCCGGCCAGCTAGCCGGGGCTTGTCGCTGGCGCTCATGACCTTGCGGCCAGTTTAGCGTGTCGAGGCGCGATTATAGGAAGCGGCATTGGTCACACGGTTGAAAACGGCACATCAAGCAGGGTCTTTGCTCGAGAAAGTGTGTTACGCGGCAGTAGAGCGTGGCCCTAGGGTCGCTCGTCGTGGCCCTCGCACACAGCAGTACGCTCGTCTTGTTTGGGTGCGATCTCCCCGTGATCGCTCCAAACGTCTACGTTTGATAAGCGAACCGTTCGCGGACCCACTCACGAAGTGCGCCCGCAACCGTGTGACCAGGAAAACTTCCTAGGAGGACGCGAAGCACCCATGTCCAAAATCAAGGTTGAGGGTACCGTCGTCGAACTCGACGGCGACGAGATGACGCGCATCATCTGGCAGTTCATCAAGGACAAGTTGATTCACCCGTACCTGGACGTGAATCTCGAGTACTACGATCTCGGTGTCGAACACCGCGATCAGACCGACGACCAAGTGACCGTCGACGCTGCCAACGCCATCAAGAAACATGGCGTCGGTGTCAAGTGCGCGACCATCACTCCAGACGAGGCTCGCGTCGAGGAATTCGGCCTGAAGAAGATGTGGCGGTCTCCCAACGGCACCATCCGCAACATCCTCGGCGGCACGATCTTCCGCGCCCCGATCATCATCTCCAATGTTCCGCGACTGGTTCCAGGGTGGACCAAGCCGATCATCATCGGCCGTCACGCCTTCGGCGACCAGTACCGCGCCACCGATTTCAAGGTTCCCGGCCCCGGCAAGGTGATGATCACCTATACGCCCGAGGACGGCAGTGAGCCGATCGAGCACGAACTGGTGAACTTCCCCGAGAAGGGCGGCATCGTTCAGGGTATGTACAACTTCACGAAGTCCATCGAGGACTTCGCGCGTGCGTCCCTCAACTACGGCCTTCAGCAGAACTACCCCGTGTACCTGTCGACGAAGAACACCATCCTCAAGGCGTACGACGGTGCCTTCAAGGACATTTTCCAGCGCATCTACGAGACGGAGTTCAAGCCGGAGTTCGATGCGGCGGGCCTCACCTACGAGCACCGCCTCATCGATGACATGGTCGCAGCGGCGCTCAAGTGGGAGGGCGGCTACGTCTGGGCCTGCAAGAACTATGACGGCGACGTACAGTCCGACACCGTGGCGCAGGGATTCGGCTCGCTGGGCTTGATGACCTCCGTGCTGCTGACGCCGGACGGAAAGACCTGTGAAGCAGAGGCCGCGCACGGAACGGTGACCCGCCACTTCCGTCAGCATCAGCAGGGCAAGCCGACGTCCACGAACCCGATCGCCTCGATCTTCGCGTGGACCCGTGGGCTCGAGCACCGCGGCAAGCTGGACAACACGCCTGAGGTCATCGGCTTCGCTCAGGAACTCGAAGATGTGGTCATCAAGACCGTCGAGGGTGGTCAGATGACCAAGGACCTCGCGATGCTCGTCGGGGGAGATCAGGGCTACCTGACCACCGAGGAGTTCCTCGGCGCGCTGGACGTCAACCTGCAGAAGGCCATCGCCGAGCGGTAGGCGATATCGCGCCGACGCCGCAACAGTGAACACGAAACGGGACGTTCCCTCGGGGGAACGTCCCGTTTCGAATTTCGCGCACCGTTTCGCAAGACACTGTGACCAGCGGGGAACGGCCTGGGAGGGTCGGGAAGAGAGGATCTACGACGAGGCGCTTTCTGTAGGGTGGTCGTAATTTGCCTAGCGTCGAAAGTTCTTCCATGAGGACCTCCGGCTCCGTCCTTACCGCGACCGTTATCGCACGACGTCCATCCAAATTTACGGTCGCGATGCTCGTGCTCGCGCTTGGTGGTTTCGCGATCGGGACTACCGAGTTCGTGGCTATGGGATTGCTTCCCGAGATAGCGTCGGGTCTCGACATCACCGAGCCGATCGCCGGGCATGCCATTTCAGCGTATGCATTGGGGGTGGTCGTCGGCGCCCCGCTGATCGGGTCCCTGGCCGCGCGAGTGCCTCGCAAGACTCTGCTCATCGCGCTGATGGCGACTTTCACGATCGGCAACGCAGCCACCGTCCTCGCACCGGGCTACGGGGTGGTGATGGTCTCACGGTTCGTCGCGGGCTTTCCGCACGGCGCCTACTTCGGTCTCGCCGCGCTCGTGGCTGCGCACCTCGCCGGCCATGGTCAGCGAGGCAAGGCGGTGGGACTCGTCTGGATGGGGCTTCCGGTGGCCAACGTCGTCGGGGTGCCCGTGGCCTCTTGGCTGGGTCAGAACGTCGGCTGGCGAAGCGCCTTCGCTCTCGTCGCGGTGCTCGGTCTGGTCACGATCGGTGCAATCTGGTCGGGCGTGCCCTCTCTCACCCGTATGCCCGTGACGAATCCGCTCACCGAACTCGGAGCACTGCGGCGGACCCAGGTGTGGATGACGTTGATCACAGGAATGGTCAGCTTCGGTGGGTTGTTTGCCGTCTACACGTACATTTCGACGACTCTCACCGATGTCTCCGGACTGCCGTTGTCGCTCGTGCCGCTCGCGCTGATGGTTTTCGGGTTCGGAATGATCACGGGGAACCTTATCGGCGGCCTGCTTGCCGACAGGGCGTTGATGCCTGGCCTGTTCGCCACGATAACCGCGTTCGCGGTGGCACTCGGGGTCTTCGTGGTCGCCTCCCACAATTCCTACACAGCTCTCGTGTTGCTGTTCTGTGTGAGCGCGGCGGGAACCTCGATAGTTCCGGGTCTGCAGACGCGGCTGATGGACGTCGCCGCCGACGCCCAGACTCTCGCGGCGTCCCTGAATCACTCAGCGCTCAACATCGCGAACGCGTTCGGCGCCTGGATCGGTGGTGTGGTGATCGCTGCCGGCTATGGCTACACGTCGCCTGCCGCAGTGGGTGCGATGCTCGCAATGGCTGGTCTCGTTGTCCTCGCCGCCGCGGTCGCCATGGAACGACGCAGTGTCCGTTCGGCTCGGTAGACGCGCGGCCACACCCACCGCTACCGTGCTTGCCGTGCCCCGCATCATCACCACCGTCAATGTCAACGGCGTCCGTGCAGCTGCCCGCAAGGGGCTGACCGAGTGGATCGAGCAGACCGAGGCAGACATCATCTGTCTACAGGAGACGAGGGCTTCTGACGAACAATTGGCCGAGACCCTCTCACCTGCGCTGGAGGCTGGATGGCACCTGGAGTCGGCCGAACCCGAGGCGAAGGGACGAAACGGGGTCGCAGTTCTGTCACGCACACCTGCTGATGCCGTCCGAGTTGGCCACGGTGACCAGGAGTTTCTATCCGCGGGTCGCTATATCGAGGCAGATTTCGGCGATCTGACGGTCGCCAGCCTGTATCTGCCGTCGGGTGAGGCGCTGACTCCCAAACAGGATGAGAAAGAACGGTTCATGAAATCGTTTGCCATCCACCTCTCCACCACCGCGGCGGCAGCCGAGGTTGCCGACAGGCACGTTGTGGTCTGCGGCGACTGGAACATCGCGCACACCGAGCTGGACCTGAAGAACTGGAAGGCCAACAAGAAGTCGTCGGGGTTCCTCCCGAACGAGCGCGAATGGATGGAGGTCTTGTTCGCCGAAGGTTCGGCATGGGTCGATGTGGTTCGGGCGCAGCATCCCGATGTTGCGGGACCGTATTCATGGTGGTCATACAGGGGCAAGGCGTTCGACAACGATTCCGGCTGGCGTATCGACTACCAGGTGGCGACCCGTGCTTTCGCCGAGCGGGCCGAGGCGGCGGTCGTCGAGCGTGCACAGTCGTACGATGCGCGCTGGTCCGATCACGCGCCGGTCACCGTCTCGTACCGGTAGCGAGGAGACGAGCACACCGCACCGATCGACTGAAGTTCGACTCGTGACAAGATCGGACCATGTCGACCCCAGCAGAACAGACGCCTACAACGAAGCCTCGCGTGCTTTCCGGAATCCAGCCGACGTCGGATTCCTTCCACCTGGGAAACTACCTGGGCGCACTCCAGCAGTGGGTTCTCTTGCAGGACGAGTTCGACGCCTTCTATTTCATTCCCGACTTGCACGCCATCACCGTGCCGCAGGATCCGAAGAAGCTTCGCCGCCACACCAAGCGGGCGGTGGCGCAACTTCTCGCGGTCGGTGTGGACCCCGACCGTGCCACGCTGTTCGTGCAGAGTCAGGTTCCCGAACATGCGCAGCTGGCGTGGGTTCTGAACTGCATCACCGGTTTCGGTGAAGCGAGCCGGATGACGCAGTTCAAGGACAAGTCGGCGAGACAGGGTAGCGAGAACGCAAGTGTCGGACTCTTCACGTATCCGGTTCTGATGGCCGCGGACATCCTCCTGTACCGGCCGCAGCGGGTGCCTGTCGGTGAGGACCAACGTCAGCATCTCGAACTTGCCCGCGATCTGGCCACCCGGTTCAACTCCCGCTTCGGCAGGTCGTTCGTCGTCCCCGAGGCCCAGATCATCAAGGGAACGTCCAAGATCTACGACCTGCAGGATCCCAAGTCGAAGATGAGCAAGTCGGCGACCAGTCCTGCCGGTCTGATCAATCTGCTCGATGATCCGAAGATATCGGCCAAGAAGATCAAGTCCGCCGTCACCGACAACGAGCGAGAAATCCGCTACGACCCGGAGGCCAAGCCGGGCGTGAGCAACCTGCTAACCATCCAATCCGCACTGTCAGGCGTCTCGATCGACACCTTGGTTGCCGGGTATGCGGGCAAGGGATATGGCGACCTCAAGTCCGATACCGCCGAGGTCTTGACCGAGTTCGTCACCCCGCTCAAGGCCGAGGTCGACGGCTATCTTGCCGACGAGGCGGAACTGGACCGCATCATCGCGGCAGGCGCGCACCGTGCCCGTGAAGTCGCCTCCCGCACACTCGCCACTGTGTATGAGAAGGTCGGATTCCTGACCCCGAAAGGGTGACCTACTGAGGTTCGGGGGTCAGGCTGGCAATGGCCTGAATCACGAAAGGGGACGTCGGTGGCCGGGATCGAGGTGCAGAGAACGGAAGTTGCCGAGAAGCCGAACTTTCTGGAGAAGCAACGCGCCGAACGTCCCTGGCTCGATCATCTGATGCTCGCCGGCGAGCGATATCAGGCTCAGCAGGGTGACTCCCACGCAGGGGGGATCACGTACTTCAGCATCCTGTCGTTGATTCCCATACTCATGGTTGCTTTTGCGGTCGCCGGGTTCGTCTTGGCGGGCCATCCCGAGTACCTCGACTCGATCCAGGAAGAGATCACCAACAGCATTCCCGGCAGCCTGGGTGACACCATCAACAGCTTGATCCAGTCGGCCATCGACTCGCGGGCCAGCGTCGGAATAATCGGTCTGCTCATCGCTTCGTATGCCGGGCTGAGGTGGATAACGAATGTCCGCGACGCACTCACCGCGATGTGGGAGAACCAGCGGGAATCCAAGGGATACATTCGGACCAAGCTCGGTGACACCCGGGCACTGCTGGGCCTGGGCCTGGCACTGACCCTCTCACTCGGTATGTCCGCAGTGAGCAGTGGATCGGTCGCGCCGCGGGTGGTTACCTGGCTCGGCCTCGAGGACGACATGCTTGTCGGTGTCGTCCTGCGGATTCTCTCCACCCTTCTGGCGCTGGTGTTGACGTGGGCGGTATTCCTTTGGGTGATAGCTCGTTTGCCCCGAGAGCCGGTCGCATTGCGTAGCGCCGCAAAGGCCGCAGCGATGGCTGCGATCCTATTCGAGATTTTCAAACAAGTTGGTGCGGTTTATCTTTCGATAGTCAGCGGCGGTCCCGCGGGCGTGGCATTCGGCCCGATCATCGGCTTGCTGGTGTTCGTGTTCACCACATCGCGCATGCTGTTGTTCTGCACGGCTTGGGCTGCCACGTCCAAAAGGAGCCTCGAGCTTGCACATGTGCCTCCACCTGATCCCGCGATCATTTCGCCGAGGGTCGTGGTCGGCAACGAGTCGCCCTCGCGTGCGGCAGCGTTGATCGCGACGGGTGCACTCGCGGGATTGGGGTTCTCCGGGTTGTTGCGCCGCTTTCGTCGGCGCTAGCGCCGCTGTCGCCCGTATCGGCGCCGTCGCTGGTTCAGGGCGACCGCGCCGAGCACCAGTGCCAGTACAGTTGCGCTACCCAGCACCCCGACAGCGACGCGTCTCATGGCACTGGAGTCGTTCCCGGGACTCGCGTCGCCCGCCGACACCGGCCCCAACTCGGCTGCCGACGGCGTTTTCGTCACGCTGGGTGTCACGTCCTCCGTCGCGTGCAACGATCCGATCGACGCCGACACGGGGAGGGCGAAGCCGTAGTCGAGGAGGCGTGCAGCTTGGTTCCAGGGGCGAAGCGGCTGTGCTTCACCACCCATCAGCGTGACCACCAGTGTTCGTCCCCCGCGTTCGGCGGCACCGACGTACGTGTGCCGAGCGTCGTCTGTGAAACCGGTTTTGCCGCCGAGGGCGCCGTCGTAGTTGTAGAGCAACCGATTGTCGTTGGCCAACACGAATCCTGGTCGATCCTCGTCGCCGGGAATTGCCGGATCTTTCGGGAAGCCCGGAAAGTCAACAGATTCCGTGCGAATCAGGCTCGCGAACGTAGGATTCTGCAGTGCTGCAGCGAAAATCACGGCCTGATCGTAGGGAGAACTACTCATGCCGGGCCCGTCCAGACCGGACGGCGTAGCTGCGCGCGTATCGAGCGCCCCGAGATCCGCGGCGAGTGCGTTCATCTTCGACACAGCAACTTCGACACCGCCGAGTTGGCGTGCCAGGGTGTGGGCGGCGTCGTTACCCGATGCCATCAACAGGCCCTGCAACAGTTGATGGTTGGTGTACACGCCACCCTTGCCGATTCCGGCGGAGCTGCCCTCGATGTTGGCATCTTCGGCGGTCGCGGTGACGGCTGTGTCGAGGTCGAGCTCTTCGAGTGCGACGAGGGCCAGAAGGACCTTGATGGTGCTGGCAGGGCGATATCGGCCGTGTGGATCTTTTGCCGCAAGCACGTCTCCCGACTCCGCATCCGCGATCACCCAGCCTGATGCGACGATGTCTGCGGGCAGGGGCGGGGCAGCATCCGGAAGGATGATCCCGCACCCGCCGAGCTTGTCTCCGCCCACTGGGCTCGCCGGGACGGGAACAGGAGGCGGGACGGTAGCGCCTGGTGCGGGGACTTCCGACAGGTCAATTGCCGGTGCGGGACTTACAGCGAAGGGGCAGCTGTCGGTGTTCGGAGTGGCGAAAGGTGGTGGTGTAGTCGGCGGCGGCGTTACCGGCTGGGCGCCGGAAATTCCCGAGCCCCCCGCTGCAACGGAGAGCGCTACGCCCGCAACGATCAATGCACACCCTCGACGCCACGTCATTGGTAGGAGGTTAGGCGAATGTCGTCGAGGGTCCGAATAGGCACGCTGGGGTCTCACTGGAAACGTGTGTGTACACGTCCCGCATCGAACCGTGACCTACGGGTTTGCGTTCGCCCCCATGGTGGCGGCTATCACGCGGAAAGTCGGCATAGGGTTTCGGTCTGCTGACACCGGCTGAATCGTGAGGTGATCGGCCCCGACGGTGAAGTGTTCTTCGAGGCGCGCGACGATGGAGTTTGTACTGCCGTGGACGACGAGAGCATCGATCACTCGGTCGCTGCCGCCATGATCGAGTTCCTCCGCAGTGAAGCCGAGGCGCATCAGATTGGTTCGGTAATTGCGAAGGTGCAGGTACATCTTGCATGCCTGGCGCCCGAGTTGTCGGGCGGTCCTTACGTCAGTGTCGAGCAGGACTTTATGTTCAGGGGCCAAGATCGAATCCGGGCCGATGAGCCTGCGGGCCTCTCTGGTGTGCTGGGCCGTGATGAATGCCGGGTGGGCACCGCAGGACCGTTGTGCGGAAAGCTCGAGCATTCGCGGTCCCAGTGCTGCGAGCATGCGGCGTGACGCGGGCACACCGGCCGCGTCGAGTTCGTCGAGATACAACGTCATCGAGTCGAAGGGACGAGAATACTTCCGACCGAAGTCCTCGGGGTGACCGACGCCGAGGCCGAGAAGAAACCTTCCCGGGAACCGGGCCTCGAGCCGGTGAAATGACTCTGCGACTTCAGCCGCAGGTGCGTTGCAGATGTTTGTGATTCCGGTCGCCACCGTTATCCGTTCGGTGGCGTCGAGGAGGGCTTCAGATGTTTTCAGATCCGCCGGCGGCGAGCCACTGAGCCAGAGTGTGCCGTAGCCGAGTTCTTCACATTCGCGGGCCATCTCTGGTGAAAAGGCGTCGTCGAGCTCGAACGCTCCGAGCCTTCCCAGATCGGGAGTCTGATCGCTGATCGTCATGCCGGTCCCATCTTCGGTGATTTCTCCAGTGTGCAGATCACTCGGGATGGTGGCCAACACCATCCGCATGCACCTCGAGGGACGCGGGCAGCGTACGCCGACAACTTCGCGATTATGCCTCGACTTCTTTCGACTCGGCGGCTGCCGGTGCTTCGCCGTCCGGGCGCACCGGGCGTAGGAAGCGCAACACCGCGACGAACCCGACCATCGCGACCACCGCAGGCAGCATCATGCTCTGTGCCATCGCCACAGCGAACCCGTCTCTGAGTTCCGACGGTAGTGTGCCCAATTCTGCGACGGTACGTTCTGGGACACCGTTCGCCGTCAGCCGCAGCGTCATCAAAGCGCCGATGGCCGCGACACCTATCACCCCGCCGACCTGGCGAGTGGTGTTGTAGACCCCTGACCCGGCGCCCGCTTGGTGGGGCGGCAAGTTCCTCGTCGCGCTGCTTGCGATTGCAGGCCAGGCCAAGCCGTTGCCCATCCCGACTACCAGCATCGGTAAGGTCAGCGCCCAAACGGACGAATCCGGCTTCATCGTGAGGGCGAGCCAACCCAACCCGATCGCGACCAACAACAAACCAGGTCCGGCAAGGGTCCGCGGTTGCAGACGGTCGAGATGCCGGCCGATGATCAGCGCGAGAACTGCGGTCAGAATCCCCAGCGGAAGCAGCGGCAGAGCGGACCTCGTAGGCGACAGCCCTCCGACGAGCTGGGCGTAGAACATCAACGGCACCATCATCGAGGTGATCGTCGATCCCAGCGCCGCGATGGCGATGTTGGACCCTGTGAAGTATCTGTCCCTGAACAGACCGAGCGGTACCACCGGATCGCTGCTGGTAGAAGCCTGGTGCCGGACGAAGAGTCCCATTGTGAGCAGACCGGCGGCCATCGTCAGCCACACTCCGACGGACCAGTCGTAGGTGTGTCCCTCCTGCAGGCCGAAGATCAAGAGAAACATGCCTACGCCACTTAGCAAGACTCCGAAGAGGTCGAACCGGCGCATCCGCGTCTCGAATGTAGGGATGAACAAGATCGAGAGAACAATGATGGCGATGCCGATAGGGACGTTGACGAAAAAGATCCACTGCCATCCGAGGCTGTCTTCGAGCACACCCCCGGCAACCGGACCGATCGCCATCGCGATGCCCGCAACCGCACCCCACCAACCCATTGCCGTGCCCCGCTTGTCAGGCGGAAAGATCCGGGTGATCACAGCCATGGTTTGCGGAGCCATCATCGAGGCGCCGAGACCCTGAAACACCCGCGCCAGGATCAGCACTTCGATGCTGCCGGAAAGACCGGCCCACAATGAGGCGAGGGTGAAGACCACGAGACCGACAATGTAGATGGCCTTCGGCCCGAAACGGTCACCCAGGCGTCCCGTGACGAGCAACGGTACGGCAAACGCCAACAGATACGCGCTGGTCACCCACACCACGCTTCCGACGTCAGTGTTGAAGCTCGTCATGATCGAGGGGTTGACCACTGCGACGATTGTCGAGTCCAACAAGATCACGAAGAAGCCCAGACACACCGCGAGCAACGCCAGTCGCTGATTCTTCATACGCCAATCCGCCCTTCCGTGGGCATACGCGCCGCCGACGATCCGGAAGAACCGGGATGGAACCCGTAGGGTGATGTAAATCGTTGTGCGCGTAGAGCTGTTGGATATTGTGCCCGAGCCGGGTGGTGTGGTCCAGTGCTACCGGTTGGCAGTCTGAATCCGAAGGCGGGCAGGACCTGATGCTCAGTCGGTGGGTCGCAGGTAGGGCCGCTGGATCTTCTTCCAGGCCTCGTAGGTGGTGCGCGCGTTCTTGGTCGAATGGAGCTCCGAGGTGGCCGATACGGGCACGTCCCACCACGATTTGCTGTCCGGCCCGCCGATCAGGGGATCGGTCTCGACGTGGATGACGGTGGTTGCATCGCTGGCCTTGGCCACCTTGACGGCGCTGGTGAACTCCGATTCGGTATTCGCTCGGATGACATTGACGCCGAGGCTAGCGGCGTTGGCAGCGAGATCGACAGGGAGAACGTCGCCATCGAGGCGGCCGCTGGCCGAGCGGTATCGGTACTGGGTGCCGAAACGCTGGCAACCGACCGACTCGGACAACGAACCGATAGAGGCGAAACCATGGTTTTGCACCAGGACGACGATGATCTTCAGGCGTTCCTGAACGGCAGTCGTGAGTTCGCTCGCCATCATCAGATACGATCCGTCACCGACCAACACGAACACGTCACGGTCGGGGCACGCCATCCGGACGCCGAGCCCGCCTGCGATTTCGTATCCCATGCAGGAGTAGCCGTACTCGACGTGGTAGCCCTTTGAGTCACGTGCTCGCCAGAGCTTGTGTAGATCACCGGGCATCGAGCCGGCGGCGCACACTACTACGTCACGCGGATCGGAGAGCGTGTTGACCAGACCGATCACTCGGCTCTGATCGAGGGTTCCGTCGACTGCGGAATCTGCTGACCTGTATAAGGACTCGACGGTTGATTCCCAATCCCGAACGAGTCCGCTGATCCTGGTTGCGTACTCTTCGTCGACCCGATAGTCCTTCAGTTGGAGAGCCAGCGCATCGAGAGCCTCACGCGCATCGGAGACTACGCTCATGCCACCCTGTTTCACCGAGTCGAGCGACGCGACGTTGATGTTGACGAAACGAACATCGGGATTGCCGAATGCAGTATGGGATGCTGTGGTGAAATCGCTGTACCGCGTGCCGATTCCGATGACGACGTCAGCATCGGCAGCGAGAGCATTGGCGGCCGTCGTTCCGGTGGACCCGATGGCTCCCACGGACTGCGGGTGGTCGTGGGCCAGCGAGCCCTTTCCGGCCTGGCTGTGTCCCGCGGGGATGCCGGTCCGCGCGCAGAAGGCTGCGAGAGAGTCGGTGGCCTGGCTGTAGATCACACCGCCACCTGCGACGATCAGGGGTTTTCTCGAGGAGCGAATGATCGCGGCGGCGCGCTCGATCACCGAACGCTCAGGGAGCGGCCGCCCGACGTGCCAGATCCGCTCGGAGAACAAGGACGCAGGCCAGTCGAAGGCCTCGGCCTGCACGTCCTGCGGAATGGCAATGGTGACCGCGCCGGTCTCGACAGGATCGGTCAGAACACGCATCCCGCCCAGTAGGGCCCCTGGCAACTGTTCCGGTCGCCAGACTCGGTCGAAGTACCGCGACACCGGTTTGAATGCGTCGTTGACGGTGATGTCGCCGCTCGACGGCAGCTCGAGTTCCTGAAGCACCGGAGTACTGACGCGGGTGGCGAAGGTGTCTCCGGGTAGCAGTAGCACAGGCAAGCGGTTGATCGTGGCGAGTGCCGCGCCGGTGACCATGTTGGTAGCGCCGGGCCCGACGCTGGAGGTCACGGCCCAGGTCTGCAGGCGGTCCTTCATCCGGGCGTGCGCGACCGCGGAGTGCACCATGGCCTGCTCGTTGCGGCCGAAGACGTAGGGGAGCGTCGGTTGGCGACCGGCGTCGATGTCCTGGATTTCCGCTTGAAGGAGGGCTTGCCCCAGGCCCGCGACGTTGCCGTGGCCGAAGATTCCGAAACAACCGGCAAAAAGCTTGGTGCGCCGACCGTCGCGTTCTGTGTATTGATTCGCGAGAAATCGGACGAGTGCCTGAGTGACGGTCAGGTACACGGTCGGTTCGTCGTTGGGTGTGCGTCCGCCGGTTGCGTTGTCGGTGGGGGCCACGTCTTCCTCCGTTGGTCGTGGGGCCGCAGCTAGTTGTGGGACCGCAGAGGCAGCCGAGGATCGATGTCCTGGTGATCCCAGGTTCCTCGGAGCCAGGTGTGTGCCGGGTCGTCGCAGATGTTCCAAGCGCGGATCTCGCCTGGACCCGCCATGATGTTCAGGTAGTACATGTTGTGACCGGGGGCCGCGATGGACGGACCGTGATAGCCGTGCGGCACGAGGACCACGTCGCCGGACCGGACTTCTTCCAGTACTTCGATAGGACGATCCCGGGTTCCGTACACCCGGTGGTAGCCGAACCCTTCCGTCCCCGTGGGGCTTCGGTCGATCTCGAAGTAGTAGATCTCTTCGAGCGCCGATTCGATTTCGCTGTTCTCGTCGTGTTTGTGGCTCGGGTACGACGACCAGTTTCCGCTCGGAGTGATGACCTCGCACGCAATGATCGAATCGGCGGCGAAGGTTTCCGCGGTGGCGAAGTTGTGCACCTGACGACTGCAGTTGCCGGCCCCCCGGAGTTCGACCGGAACATCTTCTGCCGAAACATATCTGTTGGGTAGCTTTGCTCTGGCACGAGCGCCACAGAGCGCGAACCTGCCACCGTGGTCGCTGGTGATCGCGTAGCGTGAGTCGCGTCCGATGTAGGCGAAGTCGCTCGGTCCATCGAATACCGATAGGCGTCCCGTCATCGAGAAGTCGGCGCCGTCCGAAGATACGAGCGCCGATCCGGACAGCGGAAGCACGATGATCTCGTTCTCGCCGGACTGCAACTCCGCGTCCGCACCCGGGGGAAGTTCGAGAGTCCACAGGCTTGCCTCGCTCCAGCCGGCAGACTCGGGCGTGACCGCGGTCGTGAATTGTCCGTCAGCGGACGATCCGGCGGGGACGTAGTACTTGCTGAACATCGCGCTCCTGACTCGGCTGGTGGTCGTATGTGGTGGCTAGAGGCGGATGCGGAACTTGTCAGACATCGGCGACCTCTGTTTCGGTGGCCTCGACGAGGTCGTGAACTTCTCGAGCGGTTGGCATCGCTGTGGAGCACTCGAGACGTGACGCGACGATCGCACCAGCGGCATTGGCGTACCGCAGCACCTTTTCCAGTGGCCAGCCGGCCAGCAGCCCATGACATAGAGACCCGCCGAAACTGTCGCCTGCGCCCAAGCCATTGACCACGGTGACAGCATTGGGAGGAACGGTGATCGACTGCTTCCTCGTCCTGCCGAGCACTCCACGTGGGCCCTGTTTGACGATGGCGAGTTCGATACCGAGGTCGAGAAGTGCGTCGGCCGCCTTGTTCGGATCGGTTTCACCGACTGCGACCTCACACTCTTCGCGGTTTCCTACAGCAACCGTCGCGTGTGCGAGGGCGCGCCGGACCTGTGTGGTCGCCTCCTGCGGAGTGGGCCAGAACATCGGTCGGTAGTCCAGATCGAGCACGGTCAATGGCCGGCGTTCACGGGCCTCCCACGCTGCGAAGTGTGCACTGCGGCTGGGTTCTTCCGAAAGACCCGTCACCGTCGACCAGTAGAGGGAAGCCGTCCGCACCGCGTCGAGGTCGATGGTCTGGGCAGTGATCTGCATGTCCGGCGCGTGCGGATTGCGATAGAAGTACAGCGGAAAGCGGTCCGGGGGAAAGATCTCGCAGAACGTCACCGGCGTGGGGTACTCGTAACTGGTAACTACGAATCGATCCTCGACGCCCAGGTCGGTGAGTGCGCGCTTGACGAACTTTCCGAAGGGATCGTTGCCGACACCGGTGATGAGCGCACTCGACAGGCCCAGGCGTGCAGCGGCAACAGCGACGTTGGCAGCGCTGCCGCCGAGGAACTTACCGAACGTTTCGACATCCGCGAGTCCGACACCGCTCTGAAGCGGGTAGATGTCCACCCCGGACCGGCCTATCGCAAGCACGTCGAGCCCTTGCCCGCTCCCGCAAGAAGTGGCTCCTGTCAATTCGGCCTCCCGGGAGTTCGTAGTGGGTGGACACGCTGGGCCTCGAGGTGCAAGTGAGCTTCTGGTCGTGCGCCGGCACTGAGTATCGCGGTATCACAAGAACTGTGCGCCGCACCACACAGAATGTCAATTATTTGTACAGACAATAGGACATTAGGTCATGTGATTGTCAGTCTTCGCCTACACTGCTCCGGTAGCAGCGTTAGTCGGACCCTTTTCGGGTCGGAGATCGGAGTTGACTGTGGTAACGGCGCTCGCTGTCGAATTGGACCGGTCGAGCCCTGTGCCGCTGTATTTCCAGTTGGCCCAGGCGATCGAGAGCGCGATTCTCGGTGGCGAGCTCGCTCCTGGTGATCGATTCGAGAACGAACTTGCGCTGGCCAAACGTCTGAGCCTCTCGCGTCCGACCACCCGCCGTGCCATTCAGGAATTGGTCGACAAGGGTCTGCTCGTCCGCAAGCGTGGCGTCGGTACACAGGTCGTTCAGAGTCCGGTACATCGGTCGGTCGAACTCACCAGTCTGTTCGACGAACTCGCTCGCGCAGGCCAAAGGCCCACCACCACGCTTCTCGACTACACCGTGGGCGTTCCCGGTACCGAGGTCGCTACCGAGCTCAACCTCGACGTTGGTGCCGAAGTGGCGACCATCAGACGTCTGCGCTGCACCAACGACGAACCGCTCGCCGTCATGATCAACAACGTTCCGGTGAGCATTGCTCCCGAGCCGGAAGAGCTCGAGACCCTGGGCTTGTACCAGACGTTGCGAGCCCGCGGCGTCCACGTCCGAGTGGCGCGGCAGAAAATTGGCGCCCGCGCCGCCACACGCGAAGAAGCTGGATTACTCGACGAGAAGCCGGGTACTGCTGTTTTGACGATGACCCGCACGGCATTTGATGATTCGGGTCGCTCAGTCGAGTTCGGTAGCCACTGCTACCGAGCGTCGCGCTACTGCTTCGAAACCACGGTGGTCGATCGTTGAATCAGTGCATACGCCACCCTGTCGTATATCGACATGCGTGAACCTGGTCTTCTCGCCAGGTGTCTATTGCACATGTAAGGTTCCGGATGTGCGTCCCGTAATCGAACGCGCAGACTTCGATGATCCGCGCCTTGTCACCTTCCTGCAGGCACACTTGGACGATCTTGCTCCCGACATCGAGTCGGGGAGTTGTCACGCACTGGACGTGACAAAGCTGATGGATCCGTCGGTCCGGCTATGGGTCGTCCGAGATCGCGGCGAGGTCGTCGCGACTGGCGCGCTCGCCATGCTCGATCCAGGTCATGAGGAGCTCAAGAGTATGCGCACCGCGCCCGAGCAGCGGGGGCGCGGCATCGCACGTGCGCTTCTCGAGCACCTGATCCAAGACGCCAGAAGGCGCCGGATCGAGCGGATCTCATTGGAGACGGGAAGTGCGGACTTCTTCGAACCGGCACGCCGCCTCTACGCCACTGCAGATTTCGAAGAGTGCCCCCCGTTCGGCCACTACTCCGACGATCCGAACAGCACCTTCATGACACTGAAGTTGTCGTGATTCACACGGCAGGTCTCGCGTCACCGTCCCACTGAAGCCGCCGGTCGGATGCCCAGACCCGCATGCATGTAGGCCTCGTCGATCATCCTCATGTTGGCGATGGCGTCCGCCGGACCGATCGGAAGTGTTGTGGCACCGGATAGATGATCGGCCAAAGCCTCCAACTGGAAGGTGTAGGACGATTTGGTTCCCAGATGCTCGACCGTCGTGGCGTCACCGATCGTGATGGAAACCCGATCGTCGTCGTGGGGTCGGAGGAAGTTGTGAACCAATACCTCACCTTCGGTCCCGGCCACCCGGAACGTGAAGTGGAGGTGGTCTGCGAGCATGGTCGTGACAATTGTTGCCCGAACACCGGAGGGGTATTCCAGGTCTGCGTCGAACCGTGAATCGACGCCGGGTGCGTATTCCTCGACTCGTGTCCCGACGACACGGGGGGTGCCGCCGCACACATCGGCGAGCATCCGCGCGGCGTGTATTCCGTAGCAGCCGCAGTCCATCATCGATCCGCCTGCCAATGCCAACTCCCATCGCGGATCGCCCGCCGAAGGGACAGGGGTACGGAATTCGGTTTCTACCGCGGTCACTGTTCCGATCTCACCATTGCGTACCAGACCGAAGAGGCGACGGTTGACTGGGTGGAACACATAGTGGATACCCTCGAGCACAGTGACATCGGCGGCGGCCGCTTCTGCCGCAACTACTCGAGCTTCTTCGGCGTTGCTCGAGAACGGCTTCTCCGTCAGAACATTCTTCCCAGCTCGTATCGCCTCGATATTCCAGGGTCCGTGGAGTCCGTTCGGCAGCGCGTTGTAGACGAGGTCGACCTCGGGATCTGAAATCAGATCCGAGTACGTTGCGACTGCCCGCTCGATTCCATGCCGCGTCGCATAGGCCTGCGCCCTGTCGGGGTCGCGCGCTGCGACGGCTACCAGGCGATGTCCGGTGGCCTTCGCGGGCTTGACTATCGCCTCCTCGCCGATTCTGGAGGCCCCGAGGATCCCGATCCGCAGCGGAGCGCCCATCACAGCACCGACCGCAGGTACTCGACACTTGTGCGCACGTCACGTACGGGCCCCTCGCCCGAGGGCGCCTCGGTGAGAATGGTGTCTTGTTCGAGTACGTACCAACCGTCGAATCCCTTTTCTCGCAGGGTTTGAACGGCACCCGCGATGTCGACGTCACCCGTGCCGAGCGGCCGGTACATGCCCGACTTGACGCCTTCGGTGTAGGTGAGTTCGCCGACGCGGACGCGATTCGCCAGCGCGACGTCGACATCTTTGAGGTGCACGTGCGCGATTCGATTCGGTGCCTGGCGCGTCAGTTCCACCGGGTCGGTGCCACCGATCAGCAGGTGGCCGGTGTCGAGACACAGCGGGATGTTCGACCCGTCGAGAACTCGAAAAACTTCGTCTCGCTGTTCGATCATCGTGCCGACATGGGGGTGGATCACCGCTCTGATTCCCCGCTGTCGCGCAGCATCCGCCAAACGATCGAGATTGTGCAGCAACGTTTTCCATTCCCGATCACTGAGCTCCGGGCGGGAGTCGTACCCCACCGATCCGGTAACCGCAGCGAGCACCAGCACCTCAGCGCCCGTGGCCACCCAGGCATCGAAGATGGGCGAAATTCCGGGCAACGGATCGTGCGCGTCGTCGTGCAGCAGGACGGGAGCGAAACCGCCAACGGCGCCGAGATCATGGTCGGCGAGGATCTCGCTCAACTCGGCGGGAACGGCAGGTAGGAAGCCCTCTGGGCCGATCTCGGTGGCAGAGAGCCCTACTTCTCGCATCTCACGCAATACCTGTGATGGGTCCAATTGATATCCCCATCCGGGAACCTCACAGATTCCCCAGGAGATGGGCGCACCGGCGATGCGGGGACTACTCATGATCGAGCCTCATTTCCGGTGTGGAGAAACTGTTCCTTGACCTCGGTAATGGTGACCTGGCGACCCTCATGTAGCGACAGCGTCGCCGCCTCGGCGATCCAAGCGGACTCCGCCGCGTCAGCGGGAGTGCACGGCGAGGTCCGACGTCCGGCTGCCACTTCGACGAATGCTTCGAGTTCGGCGCGATACGCGGCGTTGAAGCGGTCTATGAAGAACGAACGCGCAACACCGTTCGGAGACTGTTCACCTGGATCCACCGACAGTGGTGGCTGCTTTTCGTCCAGGCCAGCAACCACGGAATCATTGGACCCGAAAACTTCTAGCCTGCAGTCGTATCCGCGGGCGTTGTAGCGGGTGTTCGACACGACGGCGAGGGCCCCACCCTCGAGGGTCAACACTGTGGCGACGGTATCGACGTCGCCTGCCTTCGCGATTGCCGCGTCACCTTGGTTGGAACCGGCGGCGAAGACGGCGATGACTTCACGGCCACTGATCCAGCGGACGATATCGAAGTCGTGAATCGAGCAGTCACGAAGGATGCCACCGGATTGGGCGATGTACGACACCGGCGGTGGAGAAGGATCGAGCGTGGTCGACCGGAGTGTGTGCAGCCATCCCAGTCGACCGGTTCGAACCGCGTCGTATGCGCTGACGAACGATGGATCGAATCGTCGTTGAAACCCGATTTGGACGGGTACCGCAGCCTGCTCCACCGCCCGCAGAACGCGCAACGACGATCCGATGGAATCGGCTACCGGTTTCTCGCAGAACGTCGGGATGCCCCGTCGTACCGCAGCTTCGATCAATTCGGCATGTGAACTCGAGGATGCCGCGATCAGTACGGCGTCCACGCCGGACTCGAGGAGCGCATCAGGGTTCGGGGCGGCGGCAACGCCGAATTCGGTTGCCACGTAGCTTGTTCGGTCCGGATCGACGTCGGAGACGATCAAATCGTCGACTCCGTCCATGCCGATCAAGTTTCGGGCGTGGTAGCTGCCGATGCGGCCGAGTCCGATCACACCGATGCGAGCGCCCATCAGTCAAAACCCCCGGATACGTTCTGGTCGCAGTCGTAATGTGCACGTTCGCGTGCGTTGTTTCGAGCATCATGAAAGGTTCGCTGGGTGGAGTCGTCGAAGTCAGCCGGGGCTCCTACGAGCGCAGCGGAGTGAACTCCATCGGTGCGCACGCCTCGGTAACCACCGCTGACCGAGACGACTGTGTCGGAAAGAGTCGGCGGCCTTACTACGTCCGGCAGAAAAGGCATGAGATCAGTTTGGCTGTCACGAAGACCTCGGGCAACAGTCGAAGACCGAATGTCAGACATCAATGGAACGCTGATAAGCCCTCTTACCGACGAAGAATTTCATGCGAGGTCAAAGATCCCTGATCATCGGTGTCACGCAACAGGCAACAAGAAGGAGGGACGGATTGAACCGACAGCGGATGAACCAGCGCGATCGGGACCATTTCAAGCAACTCCACGAGATGGCGGCTCCGGGTTATGCGCCCTGGCCGCTGGCCGAACCAAGCTGCCCCACGGGCAAGCTCAGATGGGCCACCGAACACGCCGCCGCCAGTGCACTCCTCGACGCACGGCAGTCACGGCTCCGTCGTGCCAAGGGTGAACACCTCGGCAAACTCGAGACCCGCATGTACACCTGTACTGAGTGCAACGGATTCCATCTCACGGCCATGAGCGCTGAAGAGTATGTGAGCCGCCGTCGATAGAGTTGGCGCGCAGCCCATGTGCCGGCGGTAGCCAGAGATGCCGTTCTTCGGTCGGCCTGACCTTCCTATGTACGACGAAAGCCCGCACGATCATCGTGCGGGCTTTCGTTGGGGCGCGCAGAGGAGTTCGGTGGTGCTTACCAATGCATCCCTACCGCGCGAACAGCAGTGCGCGCTTGACTTCCTGGATGGCCTTCGTCACCTGGATGCCGCGAGGACATGCCTCGGTGCAGTTGAACGTGGTGCGGCAGCGCCACACACCCTCTTTGTCATTGAGGATGTCGAGACGCTCAGCCGCTCCCTCGTCGCGGCTGTCGAAGATGAACCGGTGCGCGTTCACGATCGCGGCGGGACCGAAGTAGCTGCCGTCGCTCCAGTACACCGGACACGATGTGGTGCAGCACGCGCACAGAATGCACTTGGTGGTGTCATCGAACCGCGCTCGGTCTTGCTGCGACTGGATGCGTTCACGAGTTGGCTCGTTGCCGGTGGTGATGAGGAACGGCTTCACTGCGCGGAACGCGTCAAAAAAGGGCTCCATGTCGACGATGAGGTCCTTCTCCACCGGAAGGCCCTTGATCGGCTCGATAGTGATCGTGATCGGCTTCCCGTCCTTCGGCAGCATGTCCTTCATCAGGATCTTGCAGGCCAGGCGGTTGACACCGTTGATACGCATGGCGTCGGACCCGCAAACGCCGTGGGCACAGCTACGGCGGAACGTCAGAGTGCCGTCGAGATAACCCTTCACGTATAGGAGCAGGTTCAGCATGCGGTCCGTCGGCAGTGCCGGGACCTGGAAGCTGTCCCAGTACTGGCCTTCGCCCGACTCCGGATTGAACCGTGCGATCTTGAGGGTGACCATGACGGCGCCCTCGGGCACCGGCGGAAGTGTCGCCTTGTCTTCGCTCTTGTCGACTACAGGTGCGCTCATCAGTACTTACGCTCCATCGGCTCGTAACGAGTCTGGACTACCGGCTTGTAGTCCAGACGGATGTCGGAGAGCAGGCCGTCGCCCTCCTTGTAGGCCATCGTGTGCTTCATGTACTCGGCGTCGTTGCGCTCCGGAAAGTCTTCACGGGCGTGGCCGCCCCGCGACTCCTTGCGGTTGAGCGCGCCGACGACCGTGACTTCTGCCATCTCGAGCAAGAAGCCGAGCTCGACGGCCTCGAGCAGGTCGCTGTTGTAGCGCTTGCCCTTGTCTTGGACGGTGATGTGGTTGTAGCGCTCCTTGAGGGCGCGCACGTCTTTCAGAGCCTGGGTGAGGCGCTCTTCGGTGCGGAACACCGATGCGTTGTTGTCCATGGACTGCTGCAGTTCGGTGCGGATGTCCGCGACGCGCTCGTGGCCGTGTTCGGACAGGATGCCGGCCATCCACTCCTCTGCCATCTTGGCAGGCGACTCGGGCAGATCCACGAACTCGCTGTTCGCGGCGTGCTCCGCGGCGGCGATGCCGGCGCGACGACCGAACACGTTGATGTCGAGTAGCGAGTTGGTGCCGAGGCGGTTCGCTCCGTGCACCGAGACGCAGGCACACTCGCCGGCGGCGTACAGGCCGGGAATGATCTCGTCGTTGTTGCGCAGGACCTCGCCGTTGATCCGGGTGGGGATACCGCCCATGACGTAGTGGCATGTGGGGTAGACGGGTACGGGCTCCTTGACGGGGTCCACGCCGAGGTAGGTCCGCGAGAACTCCATGATGTCGGGGAGCTTCTCGTCGAGGACTTCCTCGGGGATGTGGGTCACGTCGATCAAGACGTAGTCCTTGTTCGGCCCTGCGCCGCGGCCCTCGAGCACCTCGAGCACCATCGACCGCGCGACGATGTCGCGGGGCGCGAGGTCCTTGATGGTGGGGGCGTATCGCTCCATGAAGCGCTCGCCGTCGACGTTGCGCAGGATGCCGCCCTCACCACGGACCGCCTCGGAGATGAGGATGCCGAGTCCGGCGAGTCCCGTCGGGTGGAACTGGTGAAATTCCATGTCCTCGAGGGGCAGGCCCTTGCGGAAGATGATGCCCATTCCGTCGCCGGTGAGGGTGTGCGCGTTGGAGGTGGTCTTGTACATCCGTCCCGAGCCGCCGGTGGCGAACACGATGGACTTGGCGTGGAAGACATGGATCTCGCCGGTAGCCAGCTCGTACGCGATGACGCCGGTGGCGACCGGACCGTCCGGTGTCTCGGTGAGAGCGATGTCGAGGGCGTAGAACTCGTTGAAGAAGTCGACGTCGTGCTTGACGCAGTTCTGGTACAGGGTCTGCAGGATCATGTGACCGGTGCGGTCCGCGGCGTAGCATGCGCGGCGCACGGGAGCCTTACCGTGGTCGCGGGTGTGACCACCGAAACGACGCTGGTCGATCTTGCCCTCGGGCGTCCGGTTGAACGGCAGGCCCATCTTCTCGAGGTCGAGAACCGCGTCGATGGCTTCCTTGGCCATGATCTCCACAGCGTCCTGGTCGGCGAGATAGTCGCCGCCCTTGACTGTGTCGAAGGTGTGCCACTCCCAGTTGTCTTCCTCCACGTTCGCCAGTGCGGCGCACATGCCGCCCTGGGCTGCGCCAGTGTGGCTACGGGTGGGGTAGAGCTTTGTCAGTACCGCGGTGCGCGCGCGGGGACCGGCCTCGATCGCTGCGCGCATGCCGGCGCCGCCGGCACCGACGATGACCACGTCATAACGGTGTTCCTGCATGAAGTCTGTGCTCCCCTAGCTCGCGGAGATATTGGGGTCGAAAGTGAAGATGACGTACGTGCCGAGGCCCATGATCAAGATCATCGACAGAGCGAGGATCGTGTTCAGCCAGAAGCGCGTGGAGTCCTTGCGGGCGTAGTCCGCAATAACTGTGCGCAGTCCGTTTCCGCCGTGCAGCTGGGCGAGCCAGAGCATGGTCAGATCCCAGAACTGCCAGAACGGGCTGGACCAGCGGCCCGCGACGAAAGCGAAATTGATGCGGTGCACACCGTCGTCGAGCATCAACATGATGAAGAGGTGGCCGAGCACCAGGAAGATCAGTGCGAGCCCGGAGAACCGCATGAACAGCCACGCATACAGTTCGAAGTTGTTCTTCGAGGTTCGGCGCGGTGAACGCGGGTTGTCCAGGCTGGCCGGCCGGTCGAAAGCCTTGCCGAGAGTCTTGGCTTCGGGGCCGTGAGTAGATGCAGTCATGTCAGTGCCCCGCAAACATGTTGTAGAAGATGCGGCCTGCTCCCGGGATCATCACCAGGAACCAGATCGCGAGGATTACCCAGAGCATCAGGCGCTGGTATTGCGGCCCCTTGGCCCAGAAGTCCACCAGCATCACCCGGACGCCGTTCAGTGCGTGATACAGCACCGCGGCGACGAGCGCGATTTCCATGAGGCCGACGATCGGGTTCTTGTAGGTCTCGATGACGCTGTCGTACGTGTCGGGGTTCACGCGTACCAGTGCGGTATCGAGTACGTGCACAAATAGGAAGAAGAACGTCAATACGCCTGTGATCCGGTGCAGTACCCAGGACCACATTCCGGGGTCGCCCCGGTAAAGCGACCGCGTGCGCTCCTTTGCCGGAGCGGCTTCAGTCGTAGTACTCATCGAGTGCTGTGCCTCCAAGGTCATTGGTGGACGTGCCGGGTCTGCGCAGCGTTGCGGACGTACTTACAACTTTGGGACCCGACGTGATCCTGAACCGACTTCTCTGAACTCTAAACCCAACCGAAAGTTGGGAACCAACTCGACTCCTCGTTCGTACCGCCCGGTGCGAACGAAGTTAGGTTTGCCTCTCCATTGCAAGTTCGGCTGTCCGGCGAGAATCTCTGCATCCATTCAGTACACGTGATTGGATGAAGAATTATGGTCGAGATTGATTGGAAATTGTTGCGCGACAACGCGCGTGACGCGGTACGCCGGGCCTACGCCCCCTACTCCGGATTCACGGTGGGTTCGGCGGCGTTGGTGGACGATGGGCGAATCGTCGTCGGTTGCAATGTGGAAAATGTCTCACACGGGCTGGGCCTGTGCTCAGAATGTGTACTAGTCGGTAACTTCATGGTGGGTGGCGGAGGCCGGTTGGTCGCCATCACCTGCTGTGGTGCGAGTGGCGAGATTCTCACACCGTGTGGCCGCTGCCGCCAGATCCTCTTCGAGCACGGCGGCCCCGGATTGCTCGTCGACCACAAAGCAGGCGCGCGTCGAATGGAGCAACTGCTGCCGGATGCGTTCGGTCCGGAGGAGGAGGACCGGCTCCGCCATGCATGATGCAGCGTCGATCATCGCCGCGAAACGTGACGGCAGGGAACTGTCCGGTGCAGAGATCGACTGGGTAGTCGATTCATTCACCCGTGGTGACGTGGCCGATGAACAAATGTCGGCGCTCGCGATGGCGATCTATTTCCGAGGTCTGACCCGCGAAGAGGTGAGCCGCTGGACCACGGCAATGATCTCTTCGGGTCGGCGCCTCGATTTCAGCCACCTCGGCAGACCCACCGTGGACAAGCACTCGACAGGCGGCGTGGGCGACAAGATCACTCTCCCGCTCACGCCGCTGGTCGCGGCGTGCGGCGCGGCGGTGCCCCAGCTGTCGGGCCGAGGTCTCGGGCATACCGGCGGGACTCTGGACAAACTCGAATCGGTTCCGGGCTGGCGCGCCGACCTCGCCCCCTCCGAAATGGAGGAGGTGCTGTCCGACCCTGCAATCGGTGCTGTCGTGTGCGCGGCGGGGCCAGATCTCGCGCCTGCGGATCGGAGGTTGTATGCGCTCCGCGACGTAACGGGAACGGTCGAGTCGATACCCCTGATAGCCAGTTCGATCATGAGCAAGAAGATTGCAGAGGGCACCGGTGCGCTCGTGCTGGACGTCAAGGTCGGATCGGGCGCGTTCATGAAGAAGGTCGACGACGCGCGGGAACTCGCACGGACGATGGTCGATCTAGGGAACGACGCCGGCGTGACGACGACGGCATTGCTCACCGCGATGGACGCACCCCTCGGTCTTACCGCAGGAAACGCGCTCGAGGTGCGGGAAGCGCTCGAGGTGCTAGCCGGAGGTGGTCCGTCCGATGTTGTGGAATTGACCTTGACCTTGGCGCGAGAAATGTTGAACGCGGCTGGAATCGACGGAATCGACCCAGCCGACAAACTCAGGGACGGGTCCGCGATGGACCGGTGGCGGAAGATGATCGGTGCGCAGGGAGGCGATCCCGAGGCCCAGTTGCCGCGAGCCCGGCATACGGAGGTTCTTCTGTCCGAGGCGGACGGTGTGGTGAGCGGGCTCGACGCAATGGCGGTGGGTGTTGCAGCGTGGCGACTCGGGGCCGGTCGTGCCCGTCAGGGCGACTCGGTGCAGTCGGGGGCAGGCGTCGAGTGGCACGCGAAGCCGGGGCAGACCGTGTCGGTAGGAACCCCCCTCGTCACACTGCATACCGACACACCCGAACGATTCGCATCGGCGAAAGAAGCACTTTCGCGTGCGTGGACCGTCTCTGCGGATGCGTCCTCGGAAATTGCACCGCTCGTCATCGAGCGGATCGACGTTCTGTCGGGATAACGTCGACGCATGACTGCACTGGATCTGTCGGCCCTGCGCCGAGCACCGAAGGTGTTGCTGCATGATCATCTCGACGGAGGCCTGAGGCCCACGACAGTTCTCGAACTCGCCCACGACTGCGGCTACGACGCGCTGCCCGCAGACAATTCCCAGGCACTCGCGTCATGGTTTCGGGAGGCCGCGGGCAGTGGCTCACTCGAGCGATACCTCGAGACATTCCGCCACACCGTAGCCGTCATGCAGACAGGCGCAGGGCTCGAACGAGTAGCCCGTGAATGCGCCGCGGACCTTGCTGCAGACGGTGTCGTATACGCGGAGGTGCGCTTTGCGCCCGAACAACATCTCGAAGACGGGCTGACCCTGGACGAAGTCGTCGAACGGGTCCTGCTCGGGTTTCGGGCGGGCGAGTCTGCAGCCGAATCCGCCGGCCGGCGAATTCGGATCGGCGTTCTCCTCACCGCAATGCGTCATGCTGCACGCTCACGGGAAATCGCGGAACTGGCTGTTCGATTCCGTGATCGCGGTGTCGTCGGATTCGACATTGCCGGGGCCGAGGCCGGAAATCCGCCGAGCCGTCATCTCGATGCTTTCGAGTACATGCGGGGCAGCAATTCGCACTTCACCATCCACGCGGGGGAGGCATTCGGTCTGCCGTCGATCCAAGAGGCCATCGCGTTCTGCGGGACCGACCGCCTCGGCCACGGGGTACGCATCACCGACGACATCGAGATCGGCGACGACGGAGTTCCCGTGCTGGGGAGATTGGCGAATTATGTTCGGGACAAGAGGATTCCCCTGGAGTTGTGCCCTAGCTCCAACGTTCAGACCGGAGCGGTGGACGCACTCGAGAATCATCCGTTCGACCTGCTCGCCCGGTTGAGGTTCCGCGTTACCGTGAACACGGACAACCGCCTCATGAGCGATACCAGCATGAGCGAGGAGATGCTGCGTCTGGTCGAGACGTTCGGATACGGCTGGACGGATCTCGAGCGTTACACCATCAACGCCATGAAGTCGGCGTTCATACCTTTCGACCAGCGACTGGAGCTGATCGATGACGTCATCAAGCCGGGATTCGCAGTCCTCGTGGGCTGATGCTCACGTGTTCCGGAGGCGGGCCTCGAACTCGCGCTCGAGCACTCGCCATGCCTCCGCCTCGGCATTGAATGGTGCGCTCGGCGCCAAGCGTGTCGGGTCGGGGTCGAGGATGAACGACACGTACCAGCCGAGTGGAGTGGATGTGGCAAGGTCGGCTTCCACGGACTTGTCACCGGCAAAATCGGCTGCGTCGGTGATCAATTCGACGGCAAGGTCGAGTTGATCGGCGTCTACCGATTTCGGCCCTGCAGCCAGGTCGTCGGCAAGACCCGGTAGGACGTAGACGTTCCCATCGGTGACCTCGACCTCGAGCGACCCATCGACCGCCGCTACCTGAATCTGTTCGTACGTGCTTAGGCCGGCGAGCGCGTGCTCGTGATTGTCGGCGAGGAACCGGGCCAGGGCACGTTCGGACGTGAAGACGAAAATCATCCCATCGCGACCGAGGAAGATCGCCTCTTCGTCCAGATAGCAGCGGAGAGTGAAGTACGTTTCCCCAGCGGTGATGATCTTGATGGGGTCGACGCCCACTTCGCCCCAGAACGACTCCTCGACTTCCTCGCTCTCCTCGTCCTCGCCCTCGTCAGCATCGAGGGACACGAATTCCGCATCCTCCTCGGCTTCTTCGACCACGTCGTCGACATCGACTGTGTTCTCGTCGGCTGCCACTAGTTCGGCTTCGGCGATGGCTACCGCCTCGGCGTCCACCTCGGGGGTTGCCACGACGGCGTCGACGGCGTCGAGCACGTCGTCCCAGCCTTTCGCTATTGCGGTGCCGATCTCGCTCCACAGGTCCTCGCCGTCGCGTCCCTCGAATGCGTCGACGCCTGCTGAGAGAGCGTCGAGAACTTGGTTCGCGTTGAAGAACTTGTTGACCACGTCCAGGTCGCAAGCCTCACCGAGGTTGCGCGCCATGTTGAGGGCATCTTCGAGTTTGCTGACGACCAGATCCTCGGGGTCGTTCGCCGCTAGTTCCGGCACGCCGACCAGGTCGAAGGAGAAGTTCTCTTCGGGTTCGAGTTCGGCGGCGGAAAGCCCCGACAAGACGCCCCATGCGGGATGTTCGACCAAATCGTTGTCGGTGTCGGTGCGGATGAATGCAGCCAAATCCGCGACCGATGTGAACCCGTAGAGATCATCTTCCTGACCCAGGAAAGCTTGCCACTCGTCATCGCCTTCATGCCACCGTGGTACCCACAGTGTCACGAGGTCGCCTTGGGTGAGACCTAGTTCGATAGGGACGATGTCTCCAGCCATGGCGGGAAGCCTATCTACCCGGCGACCAAAGTAATAGACCGGCCGGACCTACACTCGCCCGAAGGCGTCTTGCAGCCTCCTCATGACCAACGCTCGCTGTTCGTCAGCGAGGCGGGCGGCTTCGTGGGATGTGCTCGTGATCAGTGCCGCGAGTACGCGAACGTCGAGGGTTGAGATGGAATCGTCCATCCACAGACCCGTCAGGTTGCCGTTCCCGTCCACCTCCACGGTGACCTGGTCGGACTCACTGGACGCGCGTACCGTGATCGACGCGAGCCCGGCGAGAGCTTCCTCGAGAAGGTTCACCTGTTCGGTCGCCCGACCGACGATCGCATCCATATCGTGCTCGCTCACAGTTGCCTCATCCAGCTGGTCGGAGTGGGTTCTTCCTGGTCATCGATTGCTTGCGCGGCGGCTACGTCGGCCCGCGTGGGCAGGCCGAGTTCATCCAGCACGTGGGCGGGCATGCCGCCCTCGGCGAGTTCGTCGCGACGCCGAGCCCCGGCCTCCGCCGCCGAGCGGCGGCACAGCTTCAGGACTTCGTCCGCCAGCCGCTGACCGCCGTAGCGGAGTTCACGCGGATCGATGCGTAGTTCGAGCGGAAGGCCGTTCTCAGTGGTCCTGACCGAGATGGTCCCGGAGCGGTTACTCACTGCGGCCGTGGCACCGGCCGAGGGTGGAGTGGGGGGTAACATGATTCCTCTCATTGGGTCGGTCGACGAAAGCCCTGGAACCGCAGAAACTACCTTCTGGTGTCAGAGTCTCTCCCAGAAGGTAGAGCACCGGAGCGCCCGAGGATGCGGGTCGTCTCGATCGATTGGCGTACCAGGTTCGACGCGCGCCGTGGGTGTTCGGTTCCATCGGTCAGCATGGGTGGTTCACAGTCGAGGAGAAGGCTGAAACCTGAGAACCGCGCACGATGTTCGATGTGATTCGCGTCGTGTCGCGACGTTTCCGCTCGTGCTCGTGCTCGCTGGATGCGGAGGTAATGCCGAGCCCAACACGCTCTGGCTGAAGTATGGAGAGCGTTTCACGGCACCTCAGGATGCGACATGCGAGAGGGGGACATGACTGATACACAACAACGCTTTTCGGCGACACAGTCACGTACGAGGCGGTCGCCTCAGAGGAATCAGGCGGTGCGATTCCCATCCTTTCGAATGCGGAACTGTGATTAACTTCCTTCTGGTTCAGGAGGGACCAGTCGTGCCTGTTGGGGGGGTTCGATCAACCAACATGACCGACGCCGCCAGGTGTCGTGATGCCCGCACGCGTTCGTGTGCGGTGAGTCGAATGAAAGAGGATCGATGAAGAAGACAGTTCGCACAGCAGCAATAGCAATGCTCGCCACACCTCTCGTCGCCGCCGTCTTCGCGGCGCCGGCCAGCGCCACCGAACACGACGGCAGCCTGTCCGGGATCCTTGGCTCCATCGATACAGCGAGCCTGGAGACCCTGGGAGGCAGCATCGAAGGGGCCCTGGGCAGCGCCGATTTGGCCCTGGGCAGCGCCGAGTTGGTCCTGGGCAGCGTCGAGGACATCTTCGGCAGCCCCGACTCCGACGACTAAGTCGTCACTCGGTGACGCACGAGTAGTTTGGGACTCGGGTAGCTGACCCTGACACGAAGGCCCCGCCGAGTAGGCGGGGCCTTCGCCGTTCAGCCACTTCCCACCGCCCTAGGTCCGATCGAGGACGGCACCGCGCACAACAAACGTGTTTCGGCGACACAGTCATGCACAAGACGATCGCTTTCGAGGAATCAGTCGGTGCGATTTTCCCTTTTCGAATGCGGAAACGTGATTAACTTCCTTCTGGTTCAGGAGGGAACAGCGATACCTGCCGGGAGGATTCGATCAACCAATATGACCGGTACCTCCAGGTGTTGTGATGCCCGCACGCGTTCGTGTGCGGTGAGTCCAATGAAAGGGGATCGATGAAGAAGACAGTTCGCACAGCAGCAATAGCAATGCTCGCCGCACCTCTGGTCGCTGTGGTCTTCGCGGGGCCGGCCAGCGCCGACGAACACGGCGACGACACGCCGGGTTCGGTGGACACGGCCCTCGGCAGCGTGGACAGCCTCAACGACAGCCTGTCCGAAATCCTTGGCTCCGTCGAGACAGTGAGCGACGTCCTGGACATCGTCGAGGGTGCCCTCGGCAGCGTCGAGGGTGCCCTCGGCAGCGTCGGGGACGTCCTCGGCAGTCTCGGCTCCGCCGACTGAGTCGTCACTCAGTGACGCACGAGTAGTTTGGGATTCGGTTAGCTGACCCTGACACGAAGGCCTCGCCGAGTAGGCGGGGCCTTCGCCGTTCAGCCGCTTCCCACCGCCACAGGGCCGATCGTGTGGGGGCAGGCGTGATGGATGAGTCGGTCCCGCTCCGACGGAACCGCCCGGGATGGTCCAGCGCCGAAGCCTCGTACTCACCGTATCGGAAGTCCTCCGGTGCAATGTGTTTCGTTCCTGAGCATCAGCTAGTGCGTTCTGACGGTCGATAGAAGCCGTAGAACCCCATACCACTGTTGCTGGTGCGGACAGGGCCGATCTGCACGGGGTCGCCGGCCTCTATGAGTTGGCCGTTGCCGATCACCATCGCAACGTGGCCGTCCCAGACGGCGAGATCACCGGGCATGAGGCTACTAGGGTCGACTGCCATCCCGATGTTCTGCTCCTGCGCCAATCGCGGAATATCCACGCCCACTTCACCGTACGCCCATTGCGTCAGTCCGCTGCAGTCGAGTCCCTCGCCGGGTGATGTTCCGCCCCAGACGTAGGGGACCCCTTGTTGCGACAGCGCGTTGCGGACGGCCTCGGCGGCCTCCGTATTGGGGGCGAGCACAGTGCTGCCATCAGGAAGGACCACTTCGACGCCTTCACCGTTGTATCCGGAATCCGGCATCGAGGGTCCGCGAGTGGCACCTCCGGGTGTGCCGAGAAGCGAATCTTCCCGCGCCCCGACTCCGGGCGGGGAAGAGATGTTCGATACCAGGCGCATCAGGCCGGTTAACGGTGGCGCAGAGGGCGGACTGGCGAATCCCGAGACCGAGCGGCCGACCGCATTGGAACATTCAGGTGAGACGGCTGCTGTGGAGGCAAACGCAGACCCCGCGTTTGCCGACACGGTCGCCGCGGGTGCGGTGGGAACCTCCTCGGCCGGAACGAGAGTGTTCATCTTGCGGGTCTTGTCATCGAGTTCGGCTTGCACCCTCGTCACGACCGCGGTGGCTTCGTCGAGATGGTCCAGAGCCGCCGCGATGATCATCGTCTGGCCGGTTGGGGTGGCCAGGGTCGGGCCTGCAGCGACAGCGAGCGAGGTGAACGATTGCAGAATCTCCTCCAGTCGCAGTACCCCGGTCCGGATGATTTCGGAGGCTTCGGTAACGACGAGGGCTATGTCATTGCCCCGGTCGGAGATGGCGATGATGGACCGTTGCACCTCTTCAGCCTTCACGATCGCACGGGCGGCACTGAGGCCTAGCCAGTCACCCTCGATGGAACTGATGGCGATTCGTCCGGTGTCGTGCACAGCGTCGAGGGTTGCCGATGATGCGCGCAGAGCGGCGGTAGGTCCACCGGCTGGGAGTATGCCGCTACCGAACGCCCCGAGTAGCTCGGTCATCGGGCGGGAGAGTAGATCGGTGGGGATCATCGTCAGCCGCCGTTCCCGACAGCATTCGCGGCGGCGAGTGCGACCGTATTGGCGATCTCGGTGTGCTCATAGGCGGCAGAGTTGGTCCTGGCCGTAACACCTATTCCGCTGAGCGCGGCAGCGAAGTCGGCGATACTTGCAGCATCAACGGTCAAATCGTTCATCGTGATCCCCCCGGTCGCGTTTGATGGCGTCACACAATTGGACGCCACCGAGACCGATCCGGTTCCATCTCCGATCCGCCGGGAACCGCCTCTGTGAGAGGTCTGCGCCGACGACCCAATATTCTCTTGGCATGAATACGCTCGTCGTCGACCACCCACTCGCAGCGGCTCTCCTGACAACGATGCGCGATGAGCGCAGCGACAATGCCACCTTTCGCGCAGCGCTGCGAAGGCTCACACACATGTTGGTGTACGAGGCGATGCGTGAGGCGCCACTAGAAGTGTTCGACGTGGTTACGCCTATAGCCACTACCGACGGGGTCAGGCTCGCCCATCCGCCGCTTCTCGTCCCCGTTCTGCGCGCGGGCCTGGGCATGGTGGAACCGGCCAGCGCACTGATTCCCAACGCGCGTGTCGGTTTCGTCGGATTGGCCCGAGACGAGCAAACCCATTTGCCCGTGCCGTACCTGGAGTCGTTACCGGAAGACCTGTCGGAAATCCCGGTCTACGTCCTCGACCCGATGTTGGCGACGGGCGGTTCTATGATCCACACGATCGACTTGCTCGCGGCCCGCGGAGCCACCGATATCACCGCCGTGTGCGTGGTTTCTGCACCCGAAGGTGTTGCTGCGCTTTCTAAATCAGGCAAGCCCGTACGACTCGTCACCGCTGCGGTCGATGAGAGACTCAACGGGGACGCCTTCATCGTGCCAGGCCTCGGTGATGCGGGAGATCGCCAGTTCGGCCCGCGCTGACGGCGGCTAGTTGACTCTCAGAGGTGTTGAAGGACGCTGAATCGGGCGAAAGCCCCGCCGAACGGCGGGGCCTTCGTCTGACACCGGATCAGCTACCGAAGTCAAAAACTTCCCAAGCTCCCGGAACTGCCCAAGCTCCCGAAACTGCCCAAGATGCCGGAATTGTCCCCGTTGTCGGAACTGCCCAGGCTGCCCGATTCGCCGTGTTGTTGCCCGACAGTGAAATGTTCGACGTCGGCCGTCGGAGGATCTGCAAACCCGTCTGTGCCCCAATGTTCGTCGCCAAACATTTGGTCGCACACCCAATTGACGGTGTAGCTACCATCTTCGACTGTCTGCGCATTGAAGACCCTGCCCTCGGTACCGACGAGTCCAAAGTCTGTGTACTCGTTCTGGGGTGACGTGTCGCTGACTGCGGTCCAGGCACATGTCAACTGGTTTTGGGTGTGGTTGACGATGCTGACGGTGAGACTATTGCCCTCAACCGAAGTCGAGAGTGCGACATCCCCGGGTGCTGCGTTCGCCGGCGCGGCAAACACTGCAGCGACGAGAGGGGCGGCGAGAACTGCCGTCACACCGGTGCGAACCGACTTCTTCATGAATCTTCCTTCAATTCGTGTGATCGCACGCGGCAGCCTACGGGAGAAGAGTTACCCGAAAGCACATTCGTGCCTTCGGAATAGCCCCGCCTATGAAGCCTGTTGATCAGAAACCGAAGTCCAAGCTGCCCATGCCGCCGGGGCCGCCGGGGTTTCCAGGGTTACCGGGAAGCTCACCGACAGTGAACGTTTCTGGCGATGCCGTCGGTGGATTGGACAGCCCGTCCGTTCCCCACTGGTTGCCAGATGTGTCCGTGCAAAACCAGGTGACCTGGTAATCGCCGTCGGCGACGCCGCCCAAGGTGTACTCGGACTGGCTTTCGGCCCTGACGACTCCCGAAAATGTGCGCTGGGTCGTGGCGCTGTCTACGAACCAATCACACTCCACCT
Source organism: Rhodococcus sp. NPDC049939 (assembly GCF_040656415.1). Classification (NCBI taxonomy): domain Bacteria; kingdom Bacillati; phylum Actinomycetota; class Actinomycetes; order Mycobacteriales; family Nocardiaceae; genus Rhodococcus; species Rhodococcus sp. NPDC049939. The sequence continues at coordinate 1,084,565 of NZ_JBFAMC010000001.1, forward strand.
GATTCGGGCTGTCATTGAAGAAAGTAAAGGTGAAGTTGTTGCCCTGGAGTCCTGTCGAGAGCCTGACGTCCCCGGGTGCTGCGTTCGCCGGCGCCGCGAACACCGCTGCGACGAGGGGAGCGGCGAGTACTGCGGTTGCTGCGGTACGGACAGAGTTCTTCATAAGTCTTCTTTCACTCGGATGACCGCCCGCCTCCACGAGCGGGTGGTTACACATTCATACATGGCGACTATTGCCAGCCGCCACGTTCGTTTGATTCCACAGTCTCGGACTGTTGGTGCTGTCGTGCGTGCCAAATCTAGCAGTTTGTGACAAGACCGCACTTCTAGAGCGTATGCATGGCCGCAGATGTGAACCACGAATCCGCAGTAGGGGTGCCCCAACTTGTGATTCGCCATCACTTGGTGCGCCCGGACTCGAGTGGGCAGGGTTACGGCAGCAATCACGGCACTCGAAAACGTCCCCATCTCAGCGGATTGGGTTTACCGATGCGGCTAGATCAAGGCACTGGCACACCATGGGCTGGGCGAGGACGGCCACTCATGTCCGGTCTTGGTTCAACCGAATCGGAGTCGGTCTGGATCATCTAACGGAGCCGAGGCTACCAAGGCTTCCAAACAAGCGACCCAAGCTGCCTGAACGGAGGTTGGGGCCCCCGTCGTCTCCGTCTCCGATGGTGAAACTGTACGGCTCGGCCGTCTGGGGATCGGACAGCCCGTCCGTTCCCCACTGGTTGTCAACTATGTCTTCGCGCAGCCAGGTGACCTGGTATCTGGCGTCGTCAACGTTTCTCTTGGCATGATTGGCTTCGTCACCAGCCCTGACGACCCCGCCGCTCGTGAGTCGATCCGAGTCGGCGCTCTTTGCATACCAATCACCTTCCAGCTGTTTCGAGGTGTCGTTGACGATGGTGATGGTGAAGTCGTTGTCGTCCACCGCAGCTGCAAGACTGACGTCGTGCTGTGCTGCGCTGGCCAGCGATGCAAACACGGCCGCGAGTAGGGGAGTGGAAAGAGTTGCGGTCAGCGCGGTGAGAACTGGCTTGTTCAAAGGACTTCTCTCTCGTTCAGATGACCGCCCACCTCCGCACGCGGGTGGAGGCACAGCCATGGCGTTCATTGCCAACCCCAGCGTCCACTCGGATTCCCCGACTTGGACTGTCCGGGGCTGATTTTCGGGCCAAATGTAGCACTATTTGACAGTGTAGTATCTCTCGAGAGCAGGCGACGCCACTGATGTGAACCACTCTTCCGGAGTGGGGTCACCTCAAAAAGCCGGAGCCCATGCAGAACATGCAAACTGTGACGCGCATCACATTCTGGATTGGTGAGAAATGATGGGAATACGTCTTCGTAGTTGGCATCGCCGATGCTCGAGACTTCGAGTTCAAACCCGTGCCAATGGATTCTGAGCGGAGGATTCGGCATACCCATGCGAGAGGGTCAACCGGAATACGACCCGGGCCGAATATGGGCGGGCCCGTCAATTGGTCGGGCCTGGTTTATTCTGGATGAGTTACCGAAGTCCCACTCGTCTGGGCTGCCCGAAATCCCTGAATTGCCCGAACTGCCCAAACTGCCTGAACTGCCTGGACTTCCCCGCGTCGGGTCGACAGCGAGATCGATCGCCTCAACAGCGGCGCGAACGGACTTCCTTATCGATTCCGCTTCACTCGAGTGACCGTACGCGGGTGCTACTCCAGGGGTCGATGGGTTCGAACATCGAGCCCGATTGAATCCCCCATGCGCTAGCCAGATGCCGCAGTACTCGCGACACCAATACTGCTCGGAAGGTGTTGCTGCCCTTCAGCGATCATGTCCGAGTGGCAAATGTCAAGACTTGGGTCGAGGACGGACTCGGCGACAAATGTCGTTATCGCCCTGCTAGATCCGGCCATCGCGAATGGCGCTGGGGTTTCGGCTTGGTGCGAGTTCTCGAGTATGGCGTAGATGATGTCACCTGACGTCGGCCAAGGCAGACACGAGCGACGTTGTGCTTCTTACCTTTCAACTGTGGGTGTGCTCGGTGGTCATTCTTCGGGTCGCCCCTCAGCGACGTGTGGTCGAGGGGAGTTCCGAGATGAGCCTGCGGACAACGCCTCTGAGTGAGTGAACCACGAATTCAGGTCTGCGTGAACGAGGGAGGGCCCCGCCCGCCGGCGGGACCCTGGCTCGTCTCTGGATCAGCGATCGAAGTTCGTGCTACTTGTGCTCTTCTAATCGCCGGAGTTGTCGTCTGAGTCGCCGCCCAGGCTACCGAAGTCCAGACTGCCGAACAGATTACCCAGGCTTCCTAGGCTGCCGGTTCCGGTGCCGCCACCGTCTCCGACGGTGAACTCAACTGGCTCGGCTGTTGCGGGATCGGACCATCCGTCGGTTCCCCACCGCAGTTCACCCTGGTGGCATTCCCAAGTTACGACGTAGCTACCATCGGCGACGCCCTGCTCTACGAACTCTTCGCTCTTGTTCTTCTTGACCTTCTTGTTCGGCTCCCCGGTGAACGAGTTGTCCGGTTCTGCCTCGTTCGTCGCGGTCCAGTCACACCTTACGTCCCTGTTGTGGTTGTTTTCGATGGTGACGGTGACGTCGCTGCCCTCGGCTACAGCTGAGAGCGTGACGTTATCGTCGTGCTCACCTGCGCTGGCCGGAGCAGCGAATACTGCAGCGAACAGCGGGGCAGCAAGCACTGCCGTCACACCGGTGCGAGCGGACCTCTTCATGAATCCTCTTTCGTTCAGATGACCGCACGCGGTCACGTGCGGATTGTTGCCACAGCCAGGCGCGAGCGGGACCGAATAGTTCGATTAGATTCCCCGCCAAGGACTTCCCAGTCCTGCTGTGTGCGGAGAAGCTAGCACCACCGAGCAGCAGCGCGCCTGTCGAAACTGTTGCAAGGCGGCAGATGTGAACGACGAGTCCGCTACCGCAGCTCCCGAACGCGCTGTTGCCCGGAAGAGCGGAGCACCTCTGTGAGCCTCATCACAATGGTGGTTTGTGGGAGGTTGGGCGAGAACGCTTTCCGCGTGACCCAATGGGGTGGCGAGAGTTGCACGTTCGGGCCGTGCGGGGAATTTCTGTCACGGTTGACGGCAACTCGTGTAGTCGGTCCCGACCGAACCGAGTCCTCCTCGTGGTGAACGGTTTGTCATGTCTCGACGACGCCGGCGTCGACGCCCTGACGTTCCGGCGCGAACGGAGGTTTCCCAGAATGAGGCGAGGGCCCCGCCAACAGGCGGGGCCCTCGCCTACTACTCACCTAGCGAAGCTAGACCTGGCTGTGCTCTACTTCTAGTCGCCTTCACCGTCACCGGGTTCGCCATCCAGGCTGCCAGGGTCCAGATTGTCGAGCAGGTCCCCGAGAAGGTCGTCCAGGCTGCCTGTGCCCGGATCGTCGCCGCCACCGTCGCCGGGTTCGCCATCCAGGCTGCCGAGGTCCAGGCCGTCAAGCAGGTCGTCGATCAGGTCTTCGACAAGGTCTTCCACGCTGCCCGTGCCCGCACCGTCGCCGGGTTCGCCACCCAGGCTGCCGAGGATAGTCTCCACCGAACCTGTGGGATCGGTGTCTTCGCCGTGGTCTTCGGCGCTGGCCGGCGCTGCGAACGCGACGGCGATGAGAGGTGCGGCGAGTAGTGCTGTTGCTGTAGTGCGAACTGACTTCTTCATCGGTCCTCTTTCACTCGACTCCTCGCACGCGAATGCGTGCGGGTATCACAACACCTGGCGGTATTGGGCGTAGTGCGTGATCGAATCCCTCCGGCAGGTATCACTGGCTCCTGTAATGCCGGAGAGAAATTAACATGGATTCGCGTTCGAAGGGCGAAAACGACAAACCGTTCGACCCAGGGATACAACGTTGGCCGATGCGCGTTGGCTCCGGAAGGTGCGGCAGCGTTTGCAGGACGGAATACGGTGATGCCCTTGACCTTGCGGTTGGTACGGTCGGCGGGGTACGAGTGCACGGTCAAAGGCGATCTGGGGTGTCAGGCTCAACCGAATCTCTCGCCTATCTCATTGGTACCGGTCATGCCGCGCGAACCCGAACCGGGACGACGACCTCCAGATGGAGTTCATGATCGGCTTCTTGACTGGTACTCAGACCAGGTCGGATGCGGTTGCGCGAGAAAAGGTCACGCCTTCGTCGACCACCCTCTTACGGGCCTCGAGACTGTCGCCAGCTTCGCGTAGAAGCTCGCAGAACGAGGCGAAGGCCCCGCCATTGGCGGGGCCTTCGTCGTATTGGGTCAGCTATCGGAGCCTGAGATAGGTGCCCTACTCCTCGCCGCTGCCGCTGCCGGTGCTGCCGACGAAGTCGACGCTGCCGTTCATGCTGCCCAGGTCCACGGTGTCCAGCGCGTCGATGATGTCACCGAGGCTGCCGAAGTTCACCGAGCCGCTGAGGTCGAGGCTGCCATCGGGGTTGGGCTCGGGGTCCGGGTTGGGCTCGGGGTCCGGGTCCGGGTCCGGTGCGGGCTCACCAACGGTCAACGATTCGGTGCCCGACCAGGACTTGTCACCGGCGCCGGTGCAACTCCAGTCCACGTCGTAGGTGCCGTCAACGACATCCGCGTGAGTGAACTCACCCTCCTTGCCCTTGTTGATCTTCTTGTTCTCGGCACCGAAGGCTTCGGCGGTGTCGGCGTCAGACGCGTTCCAGGCGCAGGTGATGCGCTTGTTGAAGTCGTTGACGATCTTCACGGTGGCCACATCCTCTTCGGCGGTGATGCCGAAGGTGACCAGACCCTCGTGCTCGTCGGCATTGGCCGGCGCAGCGAACACAGCGGCGGCGAGCGGGGCGGCGAGCATTGCTGTTGCTGCAGTACGAACTGACTTCTTCATCGATCCTCTTTCATTCGATTCACCGCACACGAACGCGTGCGGGCATCACAACACCTGGCGGTACCGGTCGTATTGCTTGATCGAATCCCCCCGGCAGGTATTACTGGTCCCTCCTGAACCAGAAGAAAGTTAATCACAGTTACGACTTCGAGAGTGTGAATAACACACCGATTGGTCTCATGCCTGTGGCCGTCTTGTGTATGAGCGCAGTGCCGAAAAGTGTTTTGTGCTGGAAGAATACAAGCGACTGTGACGCTCATCACTATTGATTAACGGGGTCAAAAAAAGAACTGGTTTCTGGGCGTGTCCGGCTTCGTCAGTAGCGGCCGTGGTCGGTTCTGTTCGTGTTGAAGGTTTCGAACGGAACGCTTCGGCGAACTCGCGCGGCAGGTTCAACCGAATCGAGGTCGTCAGGGGGCGATGGGCGATGGGCGAAGACGAACGATCCACGACCGGGATGACGGCCTCGCGATAGCACTCGTGCTTGGAGTCGGTTCCTGAGGGACGCAAGACAACGCGAGCGGTTTCCCTGCGAGGACCGCGGCGACGGCGTGTGACTGGCCTTGTCAGTCCGACAGGTCAGTGGCCACCACAGGTTCCTCGGCCAACACTGCCGGCAGATACGAGTGCAGTCGCTGCATCGTCGCGGTGATGCCGGTAAGGTAGTCGACCCGGCGTGGCATCTGATCGTCAAGGTGGGGACTGGATGACGGGCATTGGCAGGCTGCGGCCCTCCTGACGACGATGTGCGATGGTGCACAGCGGGCGATGTCGGGCATCGTCAATCGTGTTCACCTCGAGGGTGCTTCGATCAGAGGGATTCGGCGAACCACTCGCGCAGCAGGTTCAATCGTGCTGCCGCCGTCTCGCGGGCGATGGGCAAGGCCAAACGATCCGAGACCGGGACGACGACCTCGAGGTAGCACTTGATCTTGGGCTCGGTTCCCGAGGGGCGTACGACCGTCCGAGTAGTTGCTCCGGTGAGAACGATGGCGTCGGTGCGTGACTGGTCGCGTCGTTCTGCCAGATCGGTTGCCGACACTGGTTCTCCGGCCAATTCCGTCGGCAGACCTGCCCGTAGCCGCTGCATCATCGTGGTGATGTCCGCAATGTCGGCTACACGCCGCGAGACCTGATCGCCGACGTGCAAACCGAATTCGACTGCGTAGTCATCAAGCCTGTCGAGAAGGGTTGTCCCCTCGGTTTTCAAGCTTGCCGCGAGGTCGGCTGCCATCACGGCAGCGGAGATTCCATCCTTGTCCCGCACCGATTCCGGGTCGACGCAGTGACCGATTGCCTCCTCGTACGCGTAGACAAGTCCTTCGCCGGCGCGGACGAGCCACTTGAATCCGGTGAGCGTGCAGGCGAAGCGGGTGCCGCGGGCGGCGGCCAACTTCTCGAGCAGGGTGGAGGATACGACGGTCGTCGCCACCAGAGAGTCCGGGGGTGCAGACGCCAGGACATGGTCACCGAGCAGAACCCCGGTCTCGTCGCCGCGGAGCATACGCCAGCCACCCGGTCCGCGGACGCCGACCGCGCAACGATCGGCGTCGGGATCTAAAGCCAGCGCGAGGTCGGCGTCGACCTCCTCCGCGAGCGCGAGAAGGGCGTCGCAGGCCCCAGGCTCCTCGGGATTCGGGAACATGACGGTCGAGAAGTCCGGGTCCGGATCGAATTGTGCTGCCACGGTATGGATGTCGGTGAATCCTGCGGACTCGAGCGCGGCCAGCGCGGTGTCGCCGCCGACGCCGTGCAGCGCTGTGAGAGCGATACGCAACGTCCGCGAGTGCCCCCTGGGCAGGGAGGCGACACGCTCGACATAGAGTTCGACAAGCTCGGATGACGCCGGGGTCACCGGCACTCGAGGCACCAGGTCTGCGGGTCCGACCCGGTCGATGGACTCTTCGATCTCCCGGTCGGACGGCGAAATCAACTGGGCGCCACCGCCGAGGTAGACCTTGTACCCGTTGTCGGCGGCAGGGTTGTGCGACGCCGTGATCTGGACCCCCGCAACGGCTCCGAGCCTGCGCACTGCGAACGCGACGATCGGGGTAGGAAGAGGACGGGGGAGAAGTATCACGGAGAACCCGGCTCCCGCGAGAACTTCCGCCGCGCTGCGCGCGAACTCCTCTGAGCCATGCCGGGCATCGCGACCAACCACGACGGTGGATCCGCCCGGGCAGCGATCCTGCAGCCACGCGCTGAGCCCGGCTGTCGTCCGAATCACCACGGCGAGGTTCATGCCGTTCGGTCCCGCCCGCACCGGCCCACGGAGGCCCGAAGTGCCGAAAGTCAGTGGTGCGGCGAACCGGTCGGCGAGTTCGTCGGCGGACAGGGCTGCCAGTTCGGCCCGTGACGCGGGGTCGGGGTCGGCGGCGATCCACTCCTCGACCGGGTCGTTCACAATCGTTCCACGAGTTCTCGCAGGAGCCCGCCCATCCGGTTCGCCGAGGCTCTGCCTGTGGCGAGAACATCCTGGTGGTCCAGGTGCTCGCCAGTGATTCCGGCAGCGAGGTTGGTCACCATCGAGATCCCCAGGACGCGGGCGCCAAGCGCTCGGGCGGCAATCGTCTCGTGGACGGTGGACATACCGACGAGATCTGCGCCCAATGCGCGCAGCATTCGAATCTCTGCGGGGGTCTCGTATTGGGGACCTGGCAGACCGGCATAGACGCCATCAGCCAGTGAGTCGTCGATATCCCGGGCGAGCGCCCTCAACTCGGGGTCGTAGGCGTCGACGAGGTCTACGAACTCCGCCCCGGTGAGTGGTGAACGGGCCGTGAGGTTGAGGTGATCACTGATGAGGACCGGCTGTCCGACGACGAAGTCCTCGCGGATTCCGCCTGCCGCGTTCGTCAGGATGACGGTGCGCGCGCCCGCGGCGATGGCGGTGCGAATCGGGTGGACGACGGTCGAAAGTGGATGGCCCTCGTACGCGTGGGTGCGCCCTAGTAGGACGAGAACCCGCCGTCCATTCACGTCCACCGATCGAATCGTTCCGGCGTGTCCCGTCGCAGACGGAGGCGTGAATCCGGGCAGATCGCCCATCGACACGGTGGAAAGTGGTTCCCCGAACCGGTCCGCAGCGGCATTCCAACCCGATCCGAGGACGACGGCAATGGAGTGTTCGGCGCATTTGGTGTGCGCGGCGAGGACGGCAGCCGCGGCGTCTGGCGTTCCCATGAAACGATAGTCTGCCATTCATGCCATATCTCGATCGCGAAGGCGATGTATTCATCCTCTACCTCGGCAACGAGGGCGAGACGGACAACGAGAACCGCTTTCATCCGGACTGGATCGACGCCGCCAATGCCCTGCTGGACGAGGTTGAAGCGAGCGAGGGACCTGCCGCGCTTGTCACAACTGCTACGGGCAAGTTCTTCACCAACGGCCTGGACACCAATTGGATCTTCTCCAACGTGGACAAGCTTCCGGGATACCTCGACCGGGTAATGGAGGTCTACAGCCGCCTCCTGACCTTCCCGATGGCCACTGTCGCCGCGGTGCAGGGGCACAGTTTCGGCGCGGGCGCGATTCTGGCGACGGCACACGACTTCCGGGTGATGCGAGCCGACCGTGGGTTCTACTGCCTGCCTGAAGTAACTCTCAACATGCCATTTCCGATCGGAATGTCGACACTCTTGAACAGCAGGCTGCCCAAGCAGACCGCACTCGAGGCGATGACCACCGGCCGGCGGTACAGCGGTTCCGACGCGCTCGCAGCCGGGATCGTCGACGAGATTGCGGACGGTGACGGGGTTCTTGCGGCGGCTGTGGCCCGGGCGTCCGCACTTACCGCGACACGCGGTGACAACCTCGCCGGGATCAAGCGCGGAATCCATCATGAAGCCCTCGCTGCGCTGGCCACTGCGACTGACGAGAGCAACTTCAGCTTCGGGTGAGAGAATGAGCGAGTGAATGCGGATAGCGAAGCGGCGGTCAGGTCCATGGCGTACCTGACCGCGCTCTCGCATCCGATCCCCAGCCGGCCGGAACTTGCGTTCGAGAAGTTCCGCAGTGCCGCAAAGAGTTGTCGCCCGCATATTGCGCTGGCTCGCAGAACTGCTCGAGCTGTAACGGGCGGGGCGCAGCGGGTGCGGCCGCTGGAAGGAGTTGATCGCCGGTGAACGCGGCTGTCGACAAATGGATTCTCGCTCACGCCGACGACCTCTCACAGTGGCGTCGGCACATCCATGCCAATCCAGAGTTGGCGCGCTACGAGTACGCAACAACGGAGTTCGTGGCGACACGTCTGGCCGCAGCCGGCCTCTCACCCGACTTGCTTCCCGGCGGCACAGGGCTCACGTGTGACCTCGGCCCTTCGGACGGTCCCCGCGTCGCATTGCGCGCCGATATGGACGCGCTCCCGCTCCAGGAACTCACCGGCGCCACGTACTCGTCGACGGTGCCCGGCGTGTCCCACGCCTGCGGTCACGATGCCCATACCGCCATCTTGCTGGGAACCGGTCTGGCTCTCAGTGAGATTCCCGATCTGCCGGTGGGCGTGCGGCTGATCTTCCAACCCGCCGAGGAGGTCATGCCCGGTGGTGCCCTGGAGGTTGTCGCGGCCGGTCGCCTCGAGGGAGTGTCCCGGATCTTCGCTCTCCACTGCGATCCGCGTCTCGAGGCAGGAAGGGTCGGCATCCGAGTCGGCGCGATCACGTCTGCGGCCGACACGATCGAGGTCGTATTGGACTCACCGGGCGGCCACACGTCGCGTCCGCACCTGACCACCGATCTGGTGTACGCGTTGGGAACCGTCGTGACGGGATTGCCCGGCATGCTCAGTAGACGGATCGACCCGCGCACCGGCACGGTGATGGTGTGGGGCGCCGTCAACGCCGGTCGGGCCCCTAACGCCATCCCACAGACAGGTATGTTGACCGGCACGGTGCGGACGGGTGACCACGAGACGTGGGAGATGCTCGAGCCGCTGGTCCGAGAGATCGTTCACGGACTGCTGGCGCCTACCGGGGTCAGTTATCAGCTCAACTACAGTCGCGGCGTCCCACCTGTTGTCAACGACGAAGTGTCGACCCGCATGTTCGAGGATGCAATCCGCGCGGTCGGTTCAGATGCCTTGGCAGACACGCCACAGTCGGGTGGCGGCGAGGACTTCTCTTGGTTCCTCGAAGAGGTCCCCGGTGCCATGGCTCGTCTCGGTGTCTGGTCGGGTGAAGGCGAACAGCTCGACATTCACCAGCCCACGTTCGATGTGGACGAGCGGGCGCTGAGTGTGGGCGTACGGGTTCTGTCGAACCTGGTGTTGGACTGAGTGCCGTTCTGGCCTAGTCCTTGCCGGGTCCGACGTTGCGGCTGTTGCGGGTGCGCAGGTCACGTACATAATCGGCAGGCGCCCCGGCGATCTCTGCGGCGTCCGCCATCACCCCGAGGTAACGTGCCGACGGCAGGCCACCCTCGTAGGCGTCGAGAACGTACAGCCAGGCCAGCACCGATTCGCCCGCAGCATCCACTCTTACGCGAATCTTCCTGTGGATGCCGAGTTCCGAGCCTTCCCATTGGTCCAGCCTCGCCTCGTCCACATCGGATACGTCGTAGAGAACGACGAACACCTTGGAATCGGAGTCTTCGGCGACGGTGGCGAGCGCGCCCTCCCAGCCTATGTCCTCGCCACTGAACGTCAGGCGCCAGCCATGTAACCATCCCGTTCCCGCCATCGGCGAGTGCGGGCAGCGTTGCAACATCTGCTCCGGATCCATGTTCGACCCGTAGGCGGCATAAATTGGCACGACGACAAGCCTAAACGGTGGCTAGTAATCTGTTGCATGCGGTGCACGACAAAAAGCGCCGCAACTGCCTGTACAGCCGACCGGAGACCCTGGTCAGCGTCGAATTGGAGGACAGATGACCCGAATTGTGATCATTGGTGGCGGACCTGCCGGATATGAGGCAGCGCTGGTGGCCGCACAGCACGGTGCATCCGTCTCTTTGATCGATTCGGACGGAGTGGGCGGCGCCTGCGTTCTATTCGACTGCGTGCCCTCCAAGACGTTCATTGCATCCACCGGTGTGCGCACCGACATGCGCCGCGCGACCGACCTGGGCATCGCGCTCGATCCGGAGCAGGCCACGGTCGCGTTGCCGAAGATCAACGCACGTGTGAAGACCCTCGCTCAGGCGCAATCGGCCGACATCCGTACGCGCCTCCAGACGGTGGGCGTGGAACTGCTCTCCGGCACTGCCGAGATCACCGACCCGCTGCCCGGAATGGCGTCTCACCAAGTATGTGCCACCTTGGGCAACGGCGAGAAGAAGACACTCGACGCCGACGTCGTTCTCATCGCGACCGGCGCTAGTCCACGCATCATCGCGGGTGCGGAGCCGGACGGTGAGCGCATCCTCACCTGGCGCGACCTCTACGACCTCGAGGAGCTCCCTTCCCACCTCGTCGTCATCGGCTCCGGTGTGACGGGTGCCGAGTTCGTGTCTGCCTACACCGAGATGGGCGTGAAGGTGACGCTCGTGTCCAGCCGGGACCGCGTATTGCCGCATGAGGACGCGGACGCCGCCCTCGTGCTGGAGGACGTCCTGGCCGAACGGGGCGTCACCTTGGTCAAACATGCCCGAGCCGAATTCGTGAAGCGCACCGAAGACGGCGTCGACGTCGTGCTCACTGACGGCCGGACCGTTGAGGGCAGCCACGCCCTGATGACGGTGGGCTCGATCCCGAATACTCGGGGCCTCGGGCTCGAGAAGGTCGGCATCGAATTGGACAAGAGTGGGTATCTGCGCGTGGATCGCGTGTCGCGAACGGCGGTGTCCGGGATCTATGCGGCGGGCGATTGCACGGGTCTCCTTCCATTGGCCTCCGTCGCTGCGATGCAGGGCCGGATCGCCATGTACCACGCTCTTGGTGAGGGCGTCAGCCCGATCAAGCTCAAGACGGTGTCATCGGCGGTGTTCACGAGGCCCGAGATCGCCACAGTGGGCGTCAGCCAGGCCTCGATCGATGAGGGAGAGGTGCTGGCCCGTACCGTGATGCTCCCGCTGAACACCAACCCGCGCGCGAAGATGTCCGGGTTGCGCCGAGGTTTTGTCAAGATCTTCTGCCGTCCCGCCACCGGCGTGGTGATCGGCGGTGTGGTGGTAGCGCCAAACGGGTCGGAGTTGATTCTCCCCATTGCGATCGCAGTTCAGAACAACCTCACTGTGAACGACCTGGCCGCAACCTTCTCGGTGTACCCGTCATTGACGGGGTCGATCACCGAGGCTGCCCGGCAGTTGATGCGGCACGACGACCTGAGTTGATCGCGATTCCTGAATTGCGGGAAATGCGCAGTTCGCTCGACTCCGAGCGGTTATGAGGGGATCCCAAGAGGCTGTGGCATGGACGTATTGGCGATGCCACAGCCTCTGTCATGCATGCGCGAAGAGATGAAGTGGCAGTCGACGAAGAAACCAGCGCAGTCGGTTTCGTCGGCTATCGAGAACGCTGACTGCGATACCCAGGTGGCCATACTCCCGCATCTACGTCTCGGCGGTTGGGCACGATTGGCTCCGAGGAAGTCCGTTCAGGGCAATTGAGAAAGATGTCCATCCGCCATCGAATGCGAGGCGAGAGGCAGAGGGCTCGAGATCCTTTGTCGAGAAAAGGAATCCGCAGGTCTCGGACGGCAAAGTCCGTGCCGAACCCGGTGCGCTTGGGCGGTCGTGCGGTCAGTTCATAACGCTACCCAGTGAGCCGAAGGGTCCGGGACTCGTCCAAGCCGCGCAGCGAAGGGTTTGGAAGAAGGAGTCGGTAGGCATGATCGTCACAGTCTGCGTGACTTGCTCCGAGTCGGTCTGGCCTTGGTCTCGAATGGCGACTTCGGCGTCGGTGACTCGCCAGCGGCAGAACGTTCCTTCATTGGCTGCCCCGGTGGTGGTGTAGGTGCCCGGCATGATGTCACGGCCTACTTCTAGGGTCTCGTCTGCATTAGGGGGGACCACCTCGGTGCCAAGGGATCCCATTGGGGAGGCCGCATGGGCCGCGGGGCCGAACATCGTGGTTGCAGCGAACGTGGCAGCAATGAGCATTAGGGCTTTCGGAACTGGCATGGCGCCAACAGTAATCGCGGCGCTCGACCTGTCAAAGGGTCCGATCTTGATCCTTTCGCGTAGTGAAAGTACCGGATGTTGACTCGCTCCGCGTGGACGCCGAGGGGGCGATCCTCCGCTCGATTGCTACCTTGCGGTAGGCGTAACCTCGACCGGTGGAGTACGCCGAGTCTGCTTGAAATGGCCAAAATGTCCGGTGGCATGGGGCAGTTCGCGGGTGTTCAATCAGGCTGCGCGACTACCGAACCCATCGTCTGTGATGGGTATCAGCGGATCGTGTCGATGGGGACCGGGGCTTCTGTCGCGGATCATGGATCAGGTTCGAACACAATATGATTCGGCGTCGAGTTTCAGCGCTGTAGAGGGATCTGGCTACACGCCTATTCAATGAGACAACACATGTTTTCGCTCGGTCGAAGGTTGTCCATTGGACGACGCACCTTTTGCCAGTGGTGATCAGGCGATAGACCACAAGCCGAGAGAATCCTCCCCTCAGGCCCAGTCGTAGGTGCGTTCGACGGCCTTGTTCCACTCGGCGTAGAGCCGGGAGGACTCGGCCTCGTTCATTCTGGGTTCCCAGGTCTTTTCGACGGCCCAGTTCTTGCGGATATCAGCCCCGCTCTCCCAGAATTCAACCGCGAGCCCGGCCGCGTATGCAGCTCCGAGGGCTGTCGTCTCCTTGACGGTGGGCCTGATGACCGGAACCCCGAGGATGTCGGATTGGAATTGCATGAGAAGTTCGTTGACGACCATGCCGCCGTCCACTTTGAGTGAGGCGAGTTCGACTCCGGAATCGGCACGCATCGCTTCGATTACCTCGCGCGTCTGGTACGCGGTGGCCTCGAGGGCAGCGCGGGCCAGGTGGCTCTTGTTCGCGAACCGGGTCAGCCCGACGATGGCACCGCGCGCATCGGGTCGCCAGCGGGGTGCGAAGAGACCAGAAAACGCGGGTACGAAGTAGACTCCGCCGTTGTCGTCGACTGCCTTCGCCATCTCTTCGATCTCCTTGGCGGACTGGATTATTCCCAGATTGTCGCGCAACCACTGGACTAGCGACCCGGTGACGGCGACGGATCCTTCAAGTGCGTAGACGGCAGGTGCGTCACCGATCTTGTAGCAGACGGTGGTAAGGAGCCCGTGCTTGCTGGGTACTGGCGTGGTCCCAGTATTGAGAAGAAGGAAGTTGCCTGTTCCGTACGTATTCTTGGCCTCGCCCGCCGACAGGCAGGCCTGCCCGAACGTAGCTGCCTGCTGATCGCCGAGGATTCCCGCCACAGGGATGCCGGGCAGCGGCCCCTGGGGGTGTCCGACTCCGTAGACTTCTGAGGAACTGCGGATTTCGGGCAGCATCGACATCGGAATACCGAAATCGGCACAGATCTGCGGATCCCATTCGAGCGTCTCGAGATTCATCAACAGGGTGCGGGACGCATTGGTGACGTCCGTCAGGTGGGCGCCTCCGGTGAGATGCCACAGAATCCAGCTGTCGATCGTGCCGAAGCACAGATTCCCGGCGTCGGCCTTCTCGCGTGCGCCGTCGACGTTGTCGAGAATCCATCGGACCTTGGGCCCGGAGAAGTACGTCGAAAGCGGAAGCCCGGTGCGCTCGCGATAGCGGCTGGGACCCTGATCGCCACCAAGCTTTGCGCACAGTTCGTCGGTCCGCGTGTCCTGCCAGACTATGGCGTTATATACGGGTTCCCCGGTGTTGCGGTCCCACACGACAGTGGTCTCGCGCTGATTCGTGATACCAACCGCACCGATGTCGCGCTCGGTGAGATCCGCCTTCGCGAGGGCGGACGGCACTACCTTGCGGGTGTTGGTCCACAGTTCCCGAGGGTCGTGCTCGACCCATCCCGCTCGTGGAAAGAACTGCTGGTGCTCCATTTGGGCGACGCTGACCACGGCGCCGGCATGATCGACGATCATGCACCGACTCGAGGTGGTGCCCTGGTCTATTGCGGCGATGTACTGAATCACACGCATGAAGCTACTAGCCTGGAGATGAATCCGTAGCGATCTCACAGGAGCCCGCGTTGAGTAATCAGCCAGGTGTGCAGTTCCTCGGTCCTCGAGAGCGTGATGCTGCATGGGACCAGTTGCAAGATGAGCAATTCGATCTTGTCGTGATCGGTGGTGGTGTGGTCGGCGCAGGTGCCGCACTCGATGCGGCCACTCGTGGGCTCAAGGTGGCGTTGGTGGAGGCGCGGGACTACGCGTCCGGAACCTCGAGTCGCTCGTCGAAAATGTTCCACGGAGGACTGCGCTACCTCGAACAACTCGAATTCGGTTTGGTGCGGGAAGCGTTGCGGGAGCGTGAACTGTCGCTGACGACTCTTGCGCCACATTTGGTGAAGCCGTTGAAGTTCCTGTTCCCGATCACTCATCGGCTATGGGAGCGGCCCTATCTGGCAGCGGGAATCTTCCTCTACGACCGGATGGGCGGAGCCAAATCTGTTCCAGCGCAGAAACATCTGACTCGGGCGGGCGCATTGCGCATGGCGCCGGGGCTCAAGCGCAGTTCGCTGGTCGGTGGCATCGAATACTTCGACACGGTAGTCGATGACGCTCGGCACACCATGATGGTTGCCCGCACCGCGGCGCACTTCGGGGCAGTTGTGCGGACGTCGACGCAGGTGGTCGGATTCCTTCGGGAGTCCGATCGGGTGTCGGGTGTGCGCGTGCGGGACTGCGAGGACGGCCGCTCCGCAGAAGTGAAGGCGCACGCCGTCATCAACGCGACCGGGGTGTGGACGGACGAGATCCAGTCGCTGTCCCGTCAGCGCGGTCGATTCCGGGTTCGCGCGTCCAAGGGTGTGCACATCGTGGTTCCGCGGGATCGAATCGTGAGCGATGCCGCGATCATCCTCCGCACGGAGAAGTCGGTGCTGTTCGTGATTCCGTGGGGGAATCACTGGATCATCGGGACCACCGATACCGACTGGAATCTCGATCTCGGACATCCAGCGGCGACGAAGGTCGACATCGATTACATCCTGGGTCACGTCAACCAGGTACTGGTGACCTCGCTGACTCATGAGGACATCGACGGGGTCTATGCGGGCCTTCGTCCGCTGTTAGAGGGGGAGAGCGCCGAGACGTCGAAGCTCTCGCGCGAACACGCTGTCGCGCGCGTCGCCCCAGGCTTGGTCGCCATCGCAGGCGGCAAGTACACCACCTACCGCGTCATGGCGAAGGACGCGGTGGACATTGCGGCGGAAGACATCCCGGCTCGGGTGGCACCGTCGATCACGCAGAAGGTGCGATTGGTGGGTGCGGACGGCTACTTCGCCTTGATGAACCAGACCGTCCATCTCGGTGAGACCTATGGACTGCATCCGTACCGAGTCAAACATCTGCTCAACCGGTACGGCTCGCTGATCCGCCAGGTCCTCGACCAGGCCCAAGGTAGACCTGAACTACTACAACCTCTCACCGATGCTCCCGCCTATCTGCAGGTCGAGGCCGTATACGCGGCGGCTGCGGAAGGAGCTCTGCATCTCGATGACATTCTCGCCAGGCGGACGCGGATCTCGATCGAGTACTCACATCGAGGTGTGAACTGCGCCGAACAAGTCGCGCGACTGGTGGCCCCGATACTCGGCTGGGACGCCGACACCATCGACCACGAGGTGAACACCTACAAGGCCCGCGTCGAGGCTGAAGTGAAGTCGCAGGCACAGCCGGACGACCTGTCTGCCGATGCGCTGAGGGCTGCAGCTCCCGAGTCGCGGGTAGAACTGCTCGAGCCGCCGGTCAGTGGGTCAGAAAAACCTTGACCACGACGATGGCGGCCGCGATGACTGCCAGAGTGAACGCCGCCAAATGGGTACCCAGAGTCACCTTCTCTTGGCGTAGGCGGCTGACGACGTAGCTGGTCGAGCTGATACGGGCGATTATCACGATTTCGGCGGTCAACTGCGCAGTTGCCGGTTCGAGCCAGTCCAGGAGCGCGGTTGCGAGGATAAGGCTGGGCACCGCCGCTGACGTCAGGATAGGCAGGCCGTCCCGGAGTTCTCGTCTGCGTTCGGTACTCGTCAGTGATCTGTTCAGCCGGAGTGTCTGGCCGACGGACTCGGCGAACGTGTGGGCGAGGAACGTGGACAGGGCGGTACCGACCACGATGGCGATACCCAGTGTTTCCTGCGACTGCGTGACGGGAATGAGAGCCGCCAACACCAGGATGTTGCCGTAGATGTACGCGCTGATGCGGCTTGACGCGTGCTCGGGCGTTAACGCATTTTTGCTATCCAGAGTCGGACGATTGAAGAGACTCGCAGGATCCCACGCCATGCCTCAGAGCATTACACGGCGGGGGAGTCAGTGGGTCCGGACCAGAGAATTGGGGGCGTGGGCAGCGATTACTCTCGAGACTGCCATGACGATGAGGGTTGACACAGCGATGAGTTCCATGTGACCGAGTATTCTCCTGAAACCCGTGAATTCCGTTGAGGCTTTCTGTGAGTTTCCTGGCAATTGACCAAGTATTCATCGGCGCCATCCCGACCCTTTAAGGATGGGATGGCCGACCCCTCGATCGGGCGCGCAACTTCGAAGACCTGTGCCGGATCATTCTGGAACTCGCCGAGC
Source organism: Rhodococcus sp. NPDC049939 (assembly GCF_040656415.1). Taxonomy (NCBI): domain Bacteria; kingdom Bacillati; phylum Actinomycetota; class Actinomycetes; order Mycobacteriales; family Nocardiaceae; genus Rhodococcus; species Rhodococcus sp. NPDC049939. The sequence goes on from NZ_JBFAMC010000001.1 coordinate 1,102,049, forward strand.
GGTGTTCGGGACGAGATTGTCAAGAGGCCCTCAAAATGTGGAGCATGCACTATCGGAGTAGTGAACCTCTAGCCGACCACGGCTTTGCCTGCGACAAGGGACTTTGCGATGACAGTGCGTAGCACGTCGTTGGTGCCTTCCCCGATAGCCATCAGTGGGGCGTCGCGGTAGAGGCGTTCGACTTCGAATTCCTGGGAATAGCCATAGCCTCCGTGTATCCGCATCGCTTCCAGAGAGCAGTACAGTGCTGTCTCGGAGGCCATCACTTTGGCCATGCCGGTTTCGACGTCGGCCCGATGGCCGGCGTCCAGGCGCGACGCCGCCCAATAGGTCAACAGCCGAGCGCTCTGCACGCGGGTCGCCATTTCTGCCAATTGCAATTGGATGGCTTGGAATTCGGCGATCGGGTGGCCGAACGCGGTGCGGTCTCGGGAGTACTGTAGTGCTTCCTCATACGCGCGTTGCGCTACCCCGACAGCCCGCGCCGCCACATTGATTCGCCCTCTCTCCAGCGCAGACAGCGCTTGCTGCATGCCCTTGCCCTCGACTCCCCCGAGGAGTTGGTAGCGATCTACCCGGGCATCGGTGAGCACCACCTCGCAAGACTCTGTTCCCTTGTACCCGAGCTTGGGGATGTCCCTGGTGACCCGGAAGCCGTTGGTGTCGGCATCCACGAGAAGGATGCTCATGCCGCGATGGGAGGGTGATGCCGTGGGATCGGTCTTGACCAAGACTGGCAGGGGGTCGGCGTGGCGTGCGTTAGTGATCCACATCTTGGTGCCATTGACAACGTAGTGGTCGTCTGTGAGGCGTGCAGTGGTGGCAATACTCTGCAGATCGGTTCCCGCGTCGGGCTCGGTCAGAGCGATGCCGGTGCGGTGAGCGCCGCTTGCCAACTCCGGCAGGTACTTTCGCCGCTGCTCGTCGGTGCCGTAGTGGGCGATCATCCAGCAGGACAGCGAGTGGCTACCAAGAATGCCGGCGATGCCCATCCATCCGCGAGCGATCTCCTCGAAGGTGACCGCGAAGGACACCGCGTCTACGCCCATGCCACCGTACTGCTCGGGGACCAGAAGACCGAACAGTCCCAACTTCTTCATGCTCTCCACAATCTCTGTGGGATACCGGCCGGCATGCTCCCAGGCGCGAGCGACGGGAACGATCTCCTTGTTCACGAAGGATCGGATCGTGTCGCGGTAGAGGCGCTGCTCAGGACTGAACTCGAAATCCATTGTTTTTCCTAGGGGTTTGGCCGGGAACCGAACGCGCCGTCACGGGTGAGGCGAGCCAAGTCGGCGTCGTCGTAATCGAGCAGGGTCCGCAATACCTCGCTGTTGTGTTCACCCAGCTGTGGTGCTCGACGGTGGGTGCGGGGAACCGGACCGACGCGCACTGGCGAACTCACTTGTTTAACCGTGCCGAACCGAGGATGGTCAGTGGTAATGAGCATGTCGCGGGCAATGGTGCGCTCGTCGGTCAGCGCCGCGGCGATGTCGTTGACCGGTGCACACGGCACACCGGCTTCGCGTAGTGCCAGGATCCAATCCTCCACGGAGCGGGTGGCCAGCACCGAGTCCATGATGGCTTCCAGTTCGGTGCGATGGGCGGCTCGACCGGTGAACGTCGCGAACCGAGGATCTTTCAGGGACGTCTGGTTGAGGACGTCGACAAGGCGGTGCCAGAACTTCTCCTTCGGGCAGGCTATGACCAGCCAGCCGTCCTGGGCGGGAAAGGCTTGGAAAGGCACCAACGAGGGGTGCGCCGATCGAGGCAAGCGCTGCGGCGTGTAGCCCTCGGTCATGTGCCAGGTGCCCAGATAGGTAAGTAGGCCGATAGCAGTGTCGTACAGACTGACGTCGCAGTCCATGCCGATGCCGTCGCGGCGCGCAGCGTGCACACCGGCCAGCAGTGACAGTGCCGCGACGAAACCGCCGCTGTAGTCGACGAGGGAGATGCCGGTCTTCTCGGGGGGTCCTTCCGGGTCTCCGGTGAGCGACATCCAACCTGCGTAGCCCTGCAGTACGTAGTCATATCCAGGCTCGGAGGCGCGGGGTCCGGTCATGCCGAACCCCGACAAGGAACAACAGACAATCTTGGGGTTGATGTGTTTGAGGTCGTCGTAGAGGATGCGCAGTTTGGCCGGTACATCGCCGCGCAAGTTGGAGTAGACCGCGTCAGCTTGTCGAACCAGGTCCTCGAAAACTGCCCGGCCGCTGGGATTTCGCAGATCCAGACAGATGCTTCGCTTGTCTCGGTTGAAGGTTTCGAAGAAGAGCGAGTCTTCACCCTCGGCGTATGGCGGCACGTAGCGGCTGATGTCCCCACCAGTTGAGGTGTCTTCGACTTTGATCACGTCAGCGCCCAAGTGGGCAAGCTGCAGCGACCCGAACGGGCCCGCACCATACTGTTCCACCGCGATGATTCGGATGTCCTCTAGAGGCAGCATGCTCAGGGCTCCAGCGGCTCTTTGGCTCGAGGGAAGACGCTGCGGGCGCGATCGGCCCCCCGCTTGTGCACGTAAAAGGTGCGTTCGAAGCGAAGGACTTCGTCGCCGTCCTGGTTGAGGGTTCGCGTCTTGATTGTGACGATCCCGGCCTGTGGTCGGCTCGCCGACTCTCGCTTGGCCAGCACCAGCGACTCGGAAAACAGGGTGTCGCCTACGAAAACCGGGTGGGTGAGCACCAGTTTGTCCAGACCGAGATTGGCGAACGCGTTCTGGGTGGTGTCGGTAACCGATTGGCCGATGGCGATGGCGATTGTCAGGGTCGAGACCACCAAGGGTTTTCCGAATTCCGAGGCCTTTCCGACCTCGGAATTGAAGTGGGCCTGATTGGTGTTCATCGTCAGCAAAGTGAACCAGGTGTTATCAGCTTCGCTGATCGTCCGCCCTAATGGATGTTGATAGCCGTCGCCGACTTCGAAATCCTCGTAGAAACGGCCCTGCCACCCTTGTTTGATGTTCGCTGGCGCTTCGGAACGCTCATCCACAACCGCGAGTGTATGTATCGGATATTTGGTGTTCAAGCACTTTTCGAGAAAATATACGATGTAAAGATACCCTTGGCCCGAAATGTACGATAATAGAAATATCCTGGACCTGGTGGGAAGTACATTCGGCCGTGGCTCCGTGGCTCCGTGGCCTGTCTGGGCCGGTGCACGATTCAAGAAGCGCGGGCAGGACTACGTTGGCAGTGAGTGCAGAAATAGATGAGCTGTAGGCCGAGTTCGCGCCCTTCGATTACCGTCCCGCAACGGCGGCAGCCTCTTCCAGCGCGTCCGTATACCCACGGGCGGTGCCTGTGGGGACTGTTCTTGTCGGCGTGGATCATGCGATGGGCGAGGATAACCATCGCCGGCAGGTCGATTACCTCGCTTGTCGGAGTGAACGGGTGGACACCGCGTAGGAAGCACACCTCGCTTCGGTAGAGGTTGCCGAGGCCTGCGAGGTTGCGCTGATCGACCAGGGCGAGGCCGATCGGCTGCTCGCCGGCCTCCAGCAGATTCCTGACCGCAGTGCTCGTATCCCAGTCGGGGCCAAGAAGGTCCGGGCCGAGGGGCCCGATTGCGGAGGCCTCCGCGTCGCGGGCGATAACCTCCGTAATTCCGAGTGAGAACCCGACGGCCACCCGATGCTCGGTGGCGAGGACGATCCGCGCCTGATGCCCGGGCCTTCGCCAGGCGGAGTCGGGCGCATAGATGTGCCATGCGCCCTCCATCTTCAGGTGGGTGTGTATGGAGTGGTCGCCCACGCGGATCAGCAGATGTTTACCCCGGCTGACCACCTCGTCGATCTCCTGCCCGGACAGATCGATCACGGCGTACCGCGGGACCCGGATGTCGCACCGGGTGAGAACGTGCCCGGCAAGGGCTTCGTGCAGTGCGTTGGCGGTGCGCCAGACGGTGTCACCCTCGGGCATGTCAGGCTCGCAGCCGGAATCCGCGCGGGGTGGGGGAGAAGCCGGCCTCGGTGAGTACGGGTGCGAAGTCGCTACCGTGAATGGTGCGGCCGTCGACCTTCTCGACCACGATCTTGTCGATCCCGCCTCGCTTGACAATGCCAGCGAGAGCCGCTGCTGCCGTCCGCAACACGCCGGGATCGTCGTTGAACGTCAGTACCGTCCGTCCACCGCGCTCCACGAACAGAACCAGCTCTCCCTCCACGAGAACCACCAATCCGCCTGCCTTGCGGCCTGGGCGGTGCCCGGGAGAATCGTCGCCCCGCCTCGGCCACGGCAATGCTGCACCATACGGGTTGGCGGGATCGCTCGCGGCCAGGGTGACGGCGGGGAGGCGGGTGTGTTTGCCTTCGAGGGACTCGGCGTAGCTGCGCAGGCGGTCCACCACTGGCGGTGTGGAGAACTGGGCGCCGCCCAGAGTCTCGACGAAATGTCCACGGCGGCTGCGCCCGTTGTCCTCGAAGGTGCCGAGCACCTTGTACATCAGCGCAAATCCCCCCGGCACGTTCTCTGCCATCACAGATCCACGCGTCACCACCCCATACCGTTCGAGCAGCAGTTCCGCGGTTGCGCTCGCGCGCAGCGTCGGATCCTGTTCGGGATCGGGCAGAATCGACCAGCGACCGCCGACGGTGGGCGGCGCCGTCCGTACCGGTAGCGCAAGGTGCCGATACGCACGGGCGCGGGGAGGCCGACGCGGCGAACGGTGGCTGGTGGTGGTACGGGAGGTGTCGGACAGGAGCGCACGCACCGGGGCGAGGGTGTCGTTCCCTATTCGCCCGAGCCACACCAGTTCCCACAGAGCAGTGGCCAGTGTGCTGTCGTCGACATCGTCGAGCGCTTCGGACAGCTGCCGGAAGAAGTAGGCACCACCACCGGCCAGGGTGTCGAGAACGCGCTGCTGGACGTCCGACAGTTCCGCTTCGCCGGGCGCCGCGAGCGTGTGTGGTGCCGAGTCGGCGGGATGCAGACACACCCATCCGTCCTTGCCCGAGATATTGCCTGCTCCGGACCACAACACCTCGCCTGTGGACGTGAGTTCATCGAGCATGGCGGGGGAGTAGTCGGCCACACGGGACGGCAAAACCAGTGATTCGAGTGCCGACGCCGGTACCGGGAAGCCCGCGAGCTGGTCGACGACGGCGGCGACCCCGTCGATTCCACGGAGTGTGCCGCCGACGTGCTGCCAGCTCGGCAGGAACCGTCCGAACGCCGCTGTGCTGACCGGCTCGACCTCCTGCCTGGCAGCGGCAAGCGAACGCCTGCGGAGGCGTCGTAGCACCTGTGCGTCGCACCATTCGCTACCCGTCGCGGAGGGTCGGAATTCGCCTTCCACCACCCGATTATCGAGAGCCAGGCGCTGGAGGACGTCCCGCGCGACCGCGGTTCCCAGACCGAACCGAGCGGCGGCATCCGCGAGAGTGAATGGTCCGTGGGTGCGGGCGTAGCGACTGATCATGTCGCCGAGAGGGTCGTCGACCGGCTCGATGAACGCTGCCGGGGTGCCGATCGGTAGGGGCACACCGAGGCCGTCCCGGAGGCGCGCCGCATCCTCGATCGCTGTCCACCAGTCGGTTCCGGCGAACGACACCGGCAGCACTCGTTTGGCGCGGGTCAGTTCCTCGAGCCACGGGGCCGGATCTTCTGCTGAGCGCTCGGCGATCTCGGCGGTTGTGAGTGGACCGAGCATCCGAAGCAGATCTGCGACCCCCTCGAGGTCACGGGCCCTACGTTCGGGGAGTAGTCGCTGCAGTTCGTTCTCGGCCTGCGTGATGACGTCGGCGTCGAGCAACTCTCTCAGTTCGACCCGGCCGAGAAGTTCAGCGAGGAGCGTCGAGTCCAGCGACAACGCTGCAGCGCGCCGTTCAGCGAGAGGACTGTCGCCCTCGTACATGAACTCGCCGACGTAGTTGAACAGCAGGGCGCCGGCGAACGGTGAGGGCGACTGCGTCTCCACCTCGACGATGCGGATCCGGCGCCGTTCGAGACGGCCGAACAGATCCTTCAGAGCCGGGAGGTCGTACACGTCCTGCAAGCACTCGCGAACCGTCTCGAGCAGGATGGGAAAGGTCGGATATTTTCGGGCCACGTCGAGCAGTTGGGCCGAACGCTGCCGCTGTTGCCACAGCGGTGCGCGTTTTCCGGGAGTCCTGCGGGGTAGGAGCAGCGCTCGCGCCGCGCATTCCCGGAATCGTGACGCGAACAGCGCCGATCCTCCCACCTGTTCGGTGACGAGATCCTCGATCTCATTCCCGTCGAAGACGAACAGGTCGGCGCCCGGCGGTTGGTCTTCGGTGTCGGGAAGGCGGACGATGATGCCGTCGTCGGACGCGGTGGCGTTGGCGTCGAGCCCGTGACGTTCGGCGAGTCGGGCACCTACCGCGAGAGCCCACGGCGCGTGGACGCGTTGACCGTAGGGTGAGTGCAGAATCAGGCGCCAGTCGCCGAGCTCGTCGCGGAACCGTTCGACCACCAGTGTGCGGTCGGTAGGCACTTGCCCGGTTGCCGCCTTCTGTTCGGCAACGAGTTGAACGAGGTTGACGGTGGCGTTCTGATCGAGTCCACCGGTGCGGCAGCGTTCTTGGACCTCGTTCTCGTGCCCGAGTGAGACCTCCCGAAGGAATTGACCCAACGCCTCGCCCAGTTCAGCCGGTCTGCCGAGGCCGTCCCCGTGCCAGAAGGGCAGACGTCCTGGGAGCCCGTAGGCGGGGCTGACCAGCACCCGGTCGAAGGTGATCTCCTCGATTCGCCAGCTGGTGGCACCGAGCGCGAAGACATCGCCCACTCGCGACTCGTAGACCATCTCCTCGTCCAGTTCACCTACGCGCGAGGCCTTCTCGCCGACCATGTACACCGCGAACAATCCGCGGTCGGGGATCGCGCCGCCTGACGTAACGGCAAGGCGCTGGGCGCCGGGGCGCCCTGTGAGGGTGTTCGCCTCCCGGTTCCACACGAGACGTGGACGGAGTTCGGCGAACTCGTCGGACGGATAGCGGCCGGCGAGGAGGTCGAGGGTCGACTCGAACGCAGACCGGGGAAGGGTTGCGAAGGGCCCACTGCGCCGGACTGTTTCGAACCAGTCGTCTACGTCGACCTGCTCGACCGCAGTGGCGGCCACGGTGTGCTGCGCGAGGATGTCGAGCGGGTTGGCGGGCACGTCGAGGGCCTCGATCTTGCCGGTCACCATGCGCTCGACGGCGACTGCGCAGTGCACCAGATCGGTACGGTGTTTGGGAAATACGACGCCACGGGAGATCTCCCCGACCTGGTGTCCGGCGCGACCGATACGCTGCAGACCGTTGGCCACGGATGGTGGTGACTCCACCTGAACTACGAGATCAACTGCCCCCATGTCGATTCCGAGTTCCAGGCTACTTGTCGCTACAACGCAACGCAGTCGGCCCGATTTGAGATCGTCCTCTATCAGAGCCCGCTGGTTCTTGCTGACCGACCCGTGGTGCGCGCGGGCGAGCAGGGTATCGGCGCCGAAATTGACCTCGGACGGGGAGCCGATCTGAGAGGCCGGTTTCGGGTTCTTGTCGACGGCGTTCCCGTCACGTTCGGCGTAGATCTCGTTGAGTCGTGCGGTCAGTCGCTCGGCGAGACGCCGCGAATTGGCGAACACGATGGACGAGCGATGGGCAAGGACCAGGTCGACGATCTGCTCCTCGACGTGCGGCCAAATGGATCCCGACTGTGGGGTCTTCGAAGCGGAGTCGTCTGCGGGTTCGGCGAGGCCGAGTTCGGTCATGTCCTCGACCGGCACTCGGACTGTGAGGTCGAACGTCTTCGGTGACGGTGGTGCCACGATACGGACGGGTGCCGAGCCGGACAGGAACCGGGCCACCTCCTCGTGGGGCCTCACCGTTGCCGACAGACCGATGCGCTGGGCGGGCCTGTCCAGAAGCCGGTCCAGGCGCTCCAACGACAGTGCCAGATGCGCACCGCGCTTGGTGCCTGCCACGGCATGCACCTCGTCGACGATGACGGTGTCCACACGGGTCAATGTCTCGCGCGCCGCGGACGTGAGCATCAGAAACAGTGATTCGGGCGTGGTGATGAGGATGTCCGGCGGGTTCTTGATCAGAGTGCGCCGCGCGCCGGGCGGCGTGTCACCTGATCGCACGCCAACCGAGATCTCAGGCGGCGTGAGGCCGAGTCGCTTTGCGGTCTGTGTGATGCCGACGAGAGGTGCCCGCAGGTTGCGCTCGACGTCGACACCGAGGGCCTTCAGCGGCGAGATGTACAGGACACTCGTCGACCGCTTCTTCTCGCTGGAGCCGGCGAGTTGATCGAGAGACCACAGGAACGCCGACAGTGTCTTGCCGGACCCGGTGGGTGCGACGACCAATGTGTGGGCTCGACTGGCGATCGACTCCCACGCCCCCAGTTGCGCGTTCGTCGGCGCGGGAAACGCACCGTCGAACCACTCGCGTGTGGCGGCGGAGAACCTGCTCAGGACGTCGGTCACCCCTCCATACTGCCCTGGGGGTACGACAGATCCCTGCACGATTGGCGCTGATCATCGATCTGCGATGAGAGTCGGTGGGCGTCGATTTCCTATTGTCCGACACGCGGAGTGTCTCGAGCGTCACCGACGGATTTGGACTGTATGGTTTTGCCGTTGAAACGGTTTTCTGCTGACGTCCAAGAAGTCTCATCCACTCTTTTGGCTAGGAGAAGACGACGTGCGTAACGGAACCAGGAGCATTATCGCAGCTATCTCAGCCCTCACGCTGGCTACCGCCGCGGGTGGGGTCGCATCCGCTCAAGGATTGTTCGGAAGTGCCGGTGAGGCGGGAAGTTCAGGAGTTCTCGGAAGCTTCGGTGACTTCGGGTCGTTGGGCAGCCTCGGAAAGCCCACCATCCCGGGGGACGGTTTGTTCGACGTGGGTAACGGGTTGGACGGCACCGTCAAGCCGGGCATCTACCAGAACCCTGGCATCCCTGACGAGCCCTGCTTTCGGTACCGCGAGAACCCACTCATCGCCTCAAGCGGTGAAACGTTCAATGGAAACCTCCCGTTTCAGGCCGCAACGGCGGTGATCATCGAACCCACCGACATCGAATTCTTCCCGAACAGTTGTGCGACGTGGGAGTGGGTTGCCCCCGTGCCGCATTCGACAGGGTCGGCTGGGTCGACGGGCAATCTCGAGAAGCCCACCATTGAAGGAAACGGCACCTTCGATGTGAGTGCCGGTGAGGTCGAGCCGGGCATCTATCAGAATCCCGGGGTAGTCGACCAGGCCTGTTTCTGGCAGCGCGTGGCGCCGGACTTCGATACAAGTTGGAAACTCGAGCCAGTTCTCGGGGAGAAGGTGGCGTCGGCGGTGATCATCGAACCGACCGATGCGACGTTCACCACGACCGGCTGCGCGACGTGGGAGTGGGTTGCCCCCGTCCCGGGCTCGACAGGGTAGGTCCGACCAGCCGTCACGGCGGGCATCGCCATTACCGACATGCGGGCCGTCTCGAGCGCTATCGACGGACAGGAACTGCACGGCCTTTTCCGTTGACGTCCAGGAAGTCTCATCTACTAGGTAGGGGAAGACGACGTGCGTAACAGAACCAGGAGCATCATCGCAGCTATCTCAGCCCTCGCACTGGCTACCGCCGCGGGTGGCGTCGCGTCCGCTCAAGGATTGTTCGGAAGTGCCGGTGATGGAAGTTCTGGAATTCTCGGAAGCCTCGGCGACTTGGGGTCGTTGGGCAGCCCCGCGAAGCCCACCATTCCAGGGGACGGCCTCTTCGACGTGAGTGCCGGTGAGGTCGAGCCGGGCATCTACCGGAACCCTGGCATTGCGGATACGAGCTGCTTCTGGGCGCGTACCGGTCCACTGATCGATGGATTTTCCCCCTTCGACAACGCCGTGGACCCGTTCCAGTACGCAACGGCGGTGATTATCGAGCCCACCGACACCGAATTCTTCACGGACAATTGCGCGACGTGGGAGTGGGTTGCCCCGGTCCCGGACACGACAGGCTCGGATGGGTCGTTGGGCAGCCTCGGGAAGCCCTCCATTCCCGGGGAAGGCACCTTCGACGTGGGTAACGGGTTGTTCGGCACCGTCAAGCCGGGCATCTACCAGAATCCCGGGCTCATCGACCAGGACTGTGACTGGGAACGAGTAGGGCCGAATTTCGAGACAGGTTACGAGATCGATCCATTTTTCGGCGACCAGGTGGCGTCGGCGGTGATCATCGAACCCACCGACACGACTTTCACCACAACCGATTGCGCGACGTGGGAGTGGGTTGCCCCGGTTCCGGACTCGACAGGCTAGCTGGGTTCGTCCTAGGAAAGGCCTGCTCGGCCGAGATGGAGTACACCCCGCTCGGGTATTTCCATCTCGGCTCCCGTGCCGCTGCCTATAGTCGGGTGCCGAACTCGACGCCGGCAGCTTCGAGGGGCTCCCGCAGATCGTCGAGTTTGATCCAGTCGTGTATCCAGGTCGGTGACTCGACCGGATTGTCCAATAGCCGCTTCACTACCTCCGCCGCAAGGACCGCCGTTGCCCGGTACAGGCCGTAACTTGCAGCCCAATGGCATTGCCCAGCGCCGCCATGTGCCGCGATCACCCAGACGGCGCCGCCGGGCATATCCGGCAGTATCGCCGCGAGTCGTGGCATCAAAGTGAGTGCGGCCAGCTTGACGGTGGCGAGCCGGGAATCGAGCCGTAGGTAGCTGCGTACCGGGACGCCGAGATCTACGGTGAGCTGGTTCTGGTCGCCGAAGTCTGTACGCAGTGACGGAAAGAGCGGGTATCCCGCTTGCGCGGGAAGCTTGAAAAGCTTGGGCCGGGTGTAGTTCCGCACCTGCGACCCGTCCGGGTCCGTGAAGCGCTTGCGGCTCAGCCCGTTGAAGAACTCCGCGGATGCCGGCCCACCTAGCTCGCCCGCCCCGAACCCGATCACCACGTCCACTGGCCCACCGCCCTGGGCTGCCTCGGCAGCGAGCAGGGTGGTCAGCCCGGGTGCGATCCCAGCGCAGAGCAGGATAGGGCCCTCCACTTGCTCGAGTTGCTGGAAGTAGTCGTAGTCGGAGGCGATGTCCGTGAACGCGATCCCGCGTGTTGCGGCCGCCGCCGCCACGGCGGGATCCTCGATGCCGGAGCAGTTCACCACTACGGACACCCCATCCAAACCGGTGGACAAGGATGAGGGATCGGATAGGTCGATCACCCGGTCCGCGCGCGCCGGGTTGCGGCCCGCCGCCAGCGCTTCGACGCCCGCTGCTCGCAGTATCTTGACGAGGTGCTTTCCTGCTTCCCCAGACCCGCCGAGGACCAACACCGATTCCGCCATTCCGACCGCCTCCAAGCGCATCAGAGAATAACTCCGATGCGAAATTCTAGACCTCGACTTCGGGACGTGACAACGGCGAGTTCGGACCAACGAGTGAGAACGACAAGACGCCGACGCGGCAGAAGATCCTGAGCGCCACCCGCACCCTGTTCACCACGACCGGCTATGCGTGGACCGCGACGAAAGCGGCGATCACGGATCGGGACCCACTGTCCCAGTTGGGTACTCAGACCGATGTACGCGGCTGATACTCGACCGCGCCGCGCCGCGCCTGCTGTGCTGGCGGTGCGGGCCGCGGCCGAAGCAGATCCCGAAGTCGCGCGACTATTGGCGACCACCTGCAGCACGGATGTGCGACCTGGGAGCGGGTTGCCCCAGTCCCGGCCTGGACGGGCTCGACTACCCGGACGTTGCTGCTATTCCGGTGCCGAACTCGACGCCGGCCGCTTCGAGGGGCTCCCGCAGATCGTCGAGTTTGATCCAGTCGTGTATCCAGATCGGTGATTCGATCGGATCGCGCAGCAGGCGCTGCACAATCTCCGCGACGATGGCCGCCGTCGCTCGGCACTGGCCGTGTCCGGTGGCCCAGTGGCTTTGCCCGGAGCCGCCATGCGCCGCGACTACCCAGCCGTCGCCGCCGGGCATGTCACCGTCCGGCAGCAGTGCGGCGAGCCGCGGCACCCACGTAAGCGCGGCCAGCCCGACCGTGGCGAGCCGGGAGTCGAGCCGCAGGTAGCTGCGGACCGGCACCCCGAGGTCGGCGGTGAGCCGGTGCTGATCGCCGAAGTCCGCTCGCAGTGACGGGAAGCGCGGGTATCCCGCTTGCGCGGGAAGCTCGAAACTCTTGGGACGGGTGTAGTTCCGCACCTGCGACCCGTCCGGGTCCGCGAAGCGCTTTCCGAACAGACCGTACGTGAACTCCGTGGATGCAGGCCCGCCACCCTCGCCCGCCCCGAACCCGATCGCCACGTCCACCGGCCCGCCTCCTTGTGCCGCCTCGACAGCGAGCAGGGTGGTCAGCCCGGGCGCGATTCCGACACCGAGCAGGACCGGACCATCTATCTGCTCGAGTTGCTGCAGGTACTCGTAGGTGGAGGTGATGTCCATGAACGGGATCCCCCGCGCGGCAGCCGCCGCGGCCACGGCGGGGTCCTCGATGCCGGAGCAGTTCACGACCACGGATACTCCGTCCAACCCGGTGGCCAAGGAGGTGGGGTCTGCCAGGTCTATCACCCGATCCGCGCGCGCCGGGTCGCGGCCCGCTGCCAGCGCCTCGACCCCCGCCGCCCGCAGCTTCTCGACCAGGTGCTTTCCGACCGCGCCATATCCGCCGAGGACCAACACCGATTCCGTCATTCCGCCCGCCTTTCAGAAACTAGAGTAACGCTCTAGTGCGTCACTCTAGAGTTAGACTTCAGGATGTGGCAACACCCAGTGAGGACGACAAGACGCCGGCACGTCAGAAGATCCTGACCGCCGCCCGCACCCTGTTCACCACGACCGGCTATGCGTCTACCACGATGAAAGCCATCGCCGCCGAGGCGAGCGTCGCCGTACAGACGGTGTACTTCGTGTTCGGAAACAAGCGCAGTGTGCTCGAAGCTCTGCTCGACGTCTCCATTGCCGGCGACGACGAGCCGACTTCGACGCTGGCGCAGCAGTGGGTAGCCGAGGCGGTTGCGGAGCCGAATCCTCTGTCTCAGTTACGTATTCAGACTCATGGTGCACGGTTGATACTCGATCGCGCCGCGCCCGTGTTGCTTGCTGTGCGGGCCGCGGCCGGAGCGGATCCCGAAGTCGCGCAACTGTGGGCGAGCACCTGTGAGCACCACGAGATGGTGCTCCGGCACCTGACGACCGCTCTCGCGGACAAGGTCGACCACCTCGACATCGACCGCATCGTCGACGTCGGGCTGGCGTTGCTGACCCCCGAGACCCACATCCTGCTTGTCGATGAGCGGGGTTGGAGCCCCGAGGAATACGAGCGCTGGGTGGTCGACGTACTAGCCCGCGCGGCGGGTCTAGGGGGGTGAGCGGCACGGCTATCGCGCCGGCATGATGTTCCCTCTACAAGACGACGATATCTACCAGGAGTGGTTCCCCTGGCGAAATCGACTCGGCACGATAGTTACCGGACTGCCCTGTGCGACAGTTGTATTCATCGCCGCACGATGCGGGGGAACTGGCACCCAGCCCCTCGATTCCGGGTATATCCGGGAGCGTCGTGACCGAAGTCCGGGAAGGGGTCAGCTGGTCTGAGGGAGATATGCAGTCGTTCATCGGTATGACTGGCTGACAGCAACCGTGCACCGTCTTCACTCTCAGCGGTCCTACCCGTGTAGTTGCCGACATCGCGACGTGAAACCAGTGCCACCTGGTGATCGGTTCGCCTTGCTTCGGCAGGGTCTGTGCTTCCCAGGCGCATGTCCCGCACCATGGACGAGTGCGCATGTGCGACGGCCGGATCGGCTACAGTCTTGCCATGACTGCCGCAGGAGACAGCCGCGAAATCGACCGACTCCGTGAATCCGCACAGACCCGCCTCGAGAAGGCGGTGGGCGAAGGACAGCTGACACTCGAGGAGTACTCGGAGCAGGCTGCGATCGTGTGGTCGCGCGACGTCAGTGTCGAGCGTCTGAGGGGGTTGGCCTCCGTTGATGTGGCAATGTCGCCCGTATCGCGACCTCAGTCGACCATCATCGGAATCTTCGGTGACATCAAGCGTTCCGGTCGCTGGTCGCTCGCTGTTCAGACACTGGTGATGCTTGTGTTCGGGGATGTGAAGCTCAACCTGAGGTCGGCAGTGATCGGTGCCCGGATCTCGACGATAACCCTCGCCTCGGTGTTCGGAGACAGCACCATCACCGTTCCGGAAGGCGTGCATGTCGAATTGGGTGGATTCACTGTCTTCGGCGACCGCGAACTAGGTTCCGGTGCAAAGGATCCCGGCCCCGGTGCCCCGACGATCCGGGTCGTGTCGTACTCGCTGTTCGGTGATCTGAAGGTGCGCACGCGCTAGTCGTGGCTCAGACGCTCGAGTAACGCGGACTTGATGGCGGGCCGACCTGATGCGACCAGCGTGAATGTCGCTTCGCGCATGAGACGTTCCGCAGTGTTCCCGGCGATGAGCGAGGAACTACCCTTCGCGGTGACGAACGTCGTCGCGGTCCGGACCGCTAGCTCCGACGCGTGCGCGCGTGCTTCGGCGATGTCCGCCCGACCTTCCAGTGCCGCATCGAGATCGACGCGCACCCGGGCCGCTTGCTTCTCGAACGGATCGGTATTGCTGCCCAGCGCCGCCAGTTCGGTGATGGCACGGCGTGTGATGCCCAAGGCCATACACCCGTTGAGCCACATCGCGAACAGCTGGCTCTTCGTGAACTCTTCCGGGGTGACGACAGTGTTTACCCGGTCAACTGGCACGGTCAACCCGTCGAACTGCAAGCGAACGGTGTTGGAACCTCGCGCAGCGATGAGAGGCAACATCTCGGCGGCAAGCTCGCGCTGCGGTTGAGCGGGAATGATCACGTTCACGATGGAGTCCTCCACCTTGTTGCGCGCCGACACTTGGAGCAGGTCGATGATTCCCCACCCGGTGACGAACGGTGCGATCCCGTCGAGTACGTATCGATCGCCAACACGCTTGGCCCACAGCAGCGGCGGCTCCGGGATAGCGCCCGCCATCGACACACCTGCGCGGATGGTTCCCTCGATCAGACCGTCGAGGTATCGATTGCGCAGGCCGGAGTTGGGTGAGCGGGAAAGCCCTGCGACCACTCCGTAATGCTGCATCCACGTGAAGGTGGTGGCGAGGCACCCGCCCACGAACGTTTCGAACACTTCGACGAGGACGGGCAGCGTCACGTCCGCCCTATCGGCCGCCGCGAGTCCGTAGAAGCCGTCGTCGGCGAGGGCCTCGAAATGGCTGTCGGGGATCCGTCCGTCGGCGTCGACTCTGTCGGCGACCGGGAACAGAATGTTCTCGGCGATCTCATGCGCCTTCTCGGTCCAGTTCGTCACCTCCTCGAGGGTAGCCGGTGACCGGATCGGTCAGGTGAACTCGACTCCCTGGGCGAGCGGCAGCTCGTCGGAGTAGTTGACGGTGTTCGTTGCGCGGCGCATGTAAGCCTTCCAGGCGTCGGAGCCGGACTCTCGTCCACCGCCGGTCTCCTTCTCGCCGCCGAACGCCCCGCCGATCTCAGCACCGGAGGTGCCGATGTTGACGTTCGCGATGCCGCAGTCCGAGCCGTCAGTGGAGAGGAACCGCTCGGCCTCGCGCTGATCCGTGGTGAAGATCGCGGACGAAAGTCCCTGCGGCACCGCGTTGTGTAGCGCGACCGCTTCGTCGAACTCGTCATAGGTGAGGACGTAGAGGATTGGAGCGAACGTCTCCTCCTTGACTACCGGCGTCTGTGCGGGCATTCGCACCAATGCCGGCGAGACGTAGTAGCGGCCATCGCCGAATTCGCTGCGGCGTTCACCACCGCACACCACGGTTCCACCGTCGATTCGCGCCTTGTCCAGGGCAGTTTGCATTGCCTCGAACGCCAGGTGGTTCACCAATGGGCCGACCAGGACACCATTGTCGAACGGATTCCCGATCTTCAGTTGGCCGTATGCAGCAGCTACGCGCTCCACCACTTCGTCGGCGACGGAATTGTGCACGATCAACCGTCGCAGTGATGTGCAGCGCTGGCCTGCCGTGCCTGCCGCCGAGAAGACGATGCCGCGTACGGCCAGATCGAGGTCGGCGGACGGAGTCACGATCGCAGCGTTGTTGCCACCGAGTTCGAGCAGGCACCTGCCGAATCTGGCGGCAACCCGAGGCCCTACGGTGCGGCCCATTCGTACCGATCCGGTCGCACTGACCAGAGCAACACGACTGTCGTCTACGAGGCGCTCACCCACGTCCGCCGCCCCCTGGACCAGCATGTGGATCCCGGCGGGCGCGCCGACGTCGCGAGCGGCCCTCGCAAGCAGGGCGTCGCACGCTGTCGCGGTCAGTGGAGTCCGGTCGGACGGCTTCCAAACCACGGTGTCGCCGCACACCAGAGCCAGGGCGGTATTCCACGACCACACCGCCACAGGGAAGTTGAATGCGGAGATGACCCCGACAACCCCGAGAGGGTGCCACGTCTCCATCAGACGGTGGCCGGGCCGTTCCGACGCCATCGTCTTGCCATACAGCTGACGTGACAGACCGACCGCGAACTCGCAGATGTCGATCATCTCCTGCACTTCGCCGAGCGCCTCGGAGGGGATCTTGCCCGCCTCGAGTGTGACGAGTTCGGCAAGGTCCGCTTTGTGCTCAGTCAGCAGCTGCCCGAGACGGCGAACCACAGCTCCGCGCTGGGGAGCAGGCACCGAACGCCACTGCACGAAGGTCTCGTGTGCTGCCGCAATCGCCCGATCCACGTCTTCCGCGTCGCTGACTGCGACGGTACGTAAGGCGGTGCCGGTGATCGGTGTGCGTGCCACGAGTGCGCCTTCGGCATCGTCAAGCTTGGCTCCACACTTGACCAGTGCTTCCTCGGCGCGTCGGGACAGTTGTTCGGGGGCGGGAAGGTTCACGGTGTCGTCCTCTCTCATTCGCGTCTCATTCGCGTCTCATTCGCGGATGGACTACGCGGTGACGCGGGGGTGGTGCTCCGTCGTTTCAAACATGATGAACCCTGGCTGCGTTAACCTTCGCTGGTGGTGGAATCTTCTCGCGGCGACACGAACCCTCCTCCTCTCGACGAGATCGATCGGGTATTGATGCAGGAACTAGTGGCCGACGGTAGGGCGACTCTCTCGACGCTCGCCGAGAAGTCGGGGTTGTCGATCTCAGCGGTGCAGTCCAGGGTACGCAGACTCGAGGCCAGGAAGGTGATTCGCGGGTACACCGCGAAAATCGATCCGGATGCGCTCGGACAGGGGCTTTCCGCGTTCGTTGCCATCACCCCTCTCGATCCGTCGCAGCCCGACGATGCGCCCGCCAGGTTGCGGAACATTTCCGCGATCGAGGCGTGTCACTCCGTGGCGGGTGACGAGAGCTACGTGCTCTTCGTGCGTGTCTCCTCGCCGCTCGAGTTGGAACACCTGTTGCAAGAGATTCGTGCCACGGCCAACGTACACACACGTAGCACGATCATCTTGCAAACATTTTTCGATACGTGAACTGTTCGACGGATATCTTGCTGACTAGACACCAAAATGCAGGAAGTTTGCCGTAATCTTTGGGTATGAGTACGGCAATTCGATCCTCCGGAGGTGTAGGTGACCTCCCCGCGAGCCGAGTGCGAGACGTCTTGGGCCGGCACATCCTGATCGACGGGTTCGATCTGGTGCTCGACCTCGAGCGTTCACGTGGTGTGCATCTGGTGGATCAAAGGAACGGCACGACCTACCTGGACATGTTCGGATTCTTCGCCTCGTCGGCACTGGGGATGAACCATCCGGAACTGGCGAACGACGACGCCTTCCGTCGCGAATTGGCGTCGGCGGCGATCAACAAGCCGAGTAATTCGGACGTCTACACCATCCCGATGGCGCGTTTCGTCGATACGTTCGCTCGCGTCCTCGGGGACCCCGCGCTGCCCCACCTCTTCTTCGTCGACGGCGGTGCGCTTGCCGTCGAGAACGCACTCAAGGTCGCTTTCGACTTCAAGAGCAGGCTCAATGAAAGCCGCGGCCTCGATCCGGTACTCGGAACGAAAGTGCTCCACCTGACCGAGGCGTTCCATGGCCGTAGTGGATACACCATGTCGCTCACCAACACCGAACCCGGCAAGGTGGCGCGTTTCCCCAAGTTCGTCTGGCCCCGCATCGACGCCCCCTATCTTGCTGACGGTCGAGATGTCGAAGAGGCCGAGCGGCGGGCGCTAGATCAGGCGCGGCGTGCGCTCGCCGAGAACCCTGCGGACATTGCATGTTTCATCGCAGAGCCGATTCAGGGAGAGGGTGGGGATCACCACTTCCGCCCAGAGTTCTTCCAGGCAATGGAAGCTCTGTGTCATGAGAACGACGCCTTGTTGGTGTTCGACGAGGTGCAGACCGGATGCGGTCTCACCGGGACCGCGTGGGCCTATCAGCAGTTGGGTGTACACCCGGATGTGGTGGCTTTCGGTAAGAAGACACAGGTCTGCGGAATCATGGCCGGTGGGCGCGTGGACGATGTCCCCGACAACGTTTTCGCCGTCAGTTCCCGAATCAATTCCACCTGGGGCGGCAACCTCACGGACATGGTGCGGTCGAGGCGGATCCTCGAGGTGATCGAGCAAGATCGGCTCATCGACCGAGCAAAGATGACCGGAGCGCATCTCCTGCAGCGACTTCGCGAACTTGCGCTGTCCCATCCCGACGTCACCGAACCGAGGGGACGGGGGCTGATGTGCGCGATCACACTTCCGACGCCGGAGCGACGGGACCGTGTGGTTGCGGAGCTGAAAGATCGTGAACACGTACTGATCCTGGCGACCGGTAAGCGAGGGATCAGGTTTCGGCCACCGCTGACGGTGACAGCGGCGGAACTCGACGCCGCCGTGGATGCACTGGCTCGGGTGCTGGACGGTACCGTCTACGCATGACACCGATCCCGATTACGTCCGTGCCCAATCTGCGAGACGTCGGTGGTGTGCGAACGACGGACGGTGCAAAGGTTCGCTCGGGCGTGTATTACCGATCAACCGACTTGAGCCGGGTCGTGGATTCAGACGTAGCGATTCTCGCCAACCTCGGAATTCGCACCGTATATGACCTACGGACCGCCAGCGAACGCGAGGCTGCGCCCGACAAACTCCCGGACGGTGCCCGTGTCGTTGCGCTGGACGTGCTTGCCGACAAGGGAATGCGGTCTGTTCCCGCGCAGATGCTCCGAGTGATCGCTGACCCGACGATTGCTGAACGCGAACTAGGCGGCGGACGCGCCATCGAGTACTTCGAGGGCAGCTACCGAGACTTCGTCCTGATGCCGAGCGCGGTCTCGTCGTATCGGGAGTTGTTCGCGGGGATCGCATCGAACAGTGACACACCGGCTCTCGTGCACTGCACTACGGGCAAGGACCGGACGGGATGGGCCACCGCGTCGCTGCTGTTGCTTCTCGGTGTCAGCGAAGAAGACGTCTTCCATGACTACTTGCTGACCAACGAATTCTTGCTCCCGGCCTTGGAGGGGGTGTTCGAGAATTTCGTCAAGGCCGGTGGGGATCGAGCTCTGCTCGAACCGGTGCTCGGAGTCCGTAAGCAGTACCTGGAAGTCTCCCTGGCCACCATGCGCGAACGGTACGGAACCATCGAGAACTACTTCAGCGACGGCCTCGGTCTCGACTCGAGAGTTCAGGCTCTACTGCGTGAGCGCATGGTCGCAGACTGAGCGGTCAATCCGATCGCCACACCCACGAGGTCGGCGCAGAGGTCCCACAGTGAACCCTGCCGTCCGATGGGCAGCACACCCTGGAGTATTTCGGTGATCGCAGCGAACGCGGCGAGCCAAAGTACGGTGGTCCGCGGCGACATGAGCGCATACCGGGACGCGACCGCGAGGGCAGCGAACAACAGCGCATGCACGACCTTGTCGGCATGTTCGGGGCCCGCCGGTGTCGCCGAAGCAGGGGAGAGCAACATGATCAGCGCCAGAACGGTCAGCGCCGTCACCGGAATGAGTCGCGTATTCACCGGTGGACCGTCAACCCCAGTGCGCTCTCCGCGAAGCGTTGCACGGCATCGGATCCGCCCTCCAGCGCGTCGCGGTGGCCGCTGCGAGCCCAGCCAGTGAGCGTCGCCGACGTGCCGGACGGCGTGAGTCCCACCTCAGCCAGTAGCTCACCGGTGTTGGGCTGACAGATCGCCCACGAATAGTGCTCGTCGCTCAGCCACTGTGCAGTGCGGCGCGGTATGTAGTCGGCGTCATCGATTCCACCGTCCGCGAGTGCCGGCCGATCGTCCACCCGATCGTCGGCGCGCAATGCGCGCAGATACCAGCCGCCGGCATTGACTTCGACAGGCTCCATGTCAGCGGCCCGAGTCGTGACGGTCGCGGGTGCCGAAGAGGATGGCTCCTGCAGCCGGAACCATCAGGAAGAACAACCAGCTGTTGTCCACCGGGACGACGAAGAACAACACGAGGGCGAGGAGTGGGATCACCGACATCACGACGTGGCGCCAGTTCCGGTCGGTGTCGGGTTCGAGTGGTGTCTTCTCGGCTGGCACGTTGACCATGATCTCGGGGAGGTCGGTGAAGACACGGTCGAGTCCACCGCGAGTTGTTGCGTTCGTGACTGCAAGACTTCGTTGATCGAACTCCGCGACCGTCAATCGGCCTGCCGCGAAATGCTCGCTCAACAGGTTCAGTGCCTGCTCACGTTCGGCAGTGCCGATACGGACCTCTGGAACATCAGACATATCGGACAGACTACTGGGGCGCTTGTCGGCTCTGTCGATGACAAGCGCCCCAGATCCGACGAATGCGTTACTTCAGTTCGGCAAGGACGGTGCCCTGGGTGATGGCGGCGCCGGGTTCGACCGCAAGACCGGTAACGGTACCGGCTTTGTGCGCATTGACCGGGTTTTCCATCTTCATTGCTTCGAGGACGGCGATGAGGTCGCCTTCTGCGACTTCCTGCCCTTCCTCGACGGCCACCTTGACGACGGTGCCCTGCATGGGTGCGGTGACGGCGTCACCGGATGCGGCGCCACCGGACGCACCGCCGCGGGTACGCGGTGCGGGCTTCTTACGTACCGCACCGTTCGTGCTACCGCCGCCGCCGGTGCCGAGTGTGAACTGCCCGGGTAGGGACACCTCCACCCGTCGGCCACCGACCTCGACGACCACGTTCTGGCGGGGAAGAGTCTCGTCCTCGTCGGCGGATCGACCACCGGTGAAGGGCTCGATCTGGTTGTCCCATTCGGTTTCGATCCACTTGGTGTAGACGTCGAAACCTTTCCCGTCGCCGATGAACGCGGGGTCTTCCACGATGGCTCGGTGGAACGGGATCACCGTTGCCAAGCCCTCGACGTGGAACTCGGCCAGGGCGCGGCGGGCGCGGGCGAGAGCTTGGTCGCGGGTGGCGCCCGTAACGATGAGTTTGGCCAGCATGGAGTCGAACTGACCGCCGATCACGCTGCCGGATTCGACGCCGGAGTCCATCCGCACCCCGGGCCCGGTGGGCGGAGTGAAGGTGGTTACTGGGCCGGGGGCGGGCAGGAACCCACGTCCGGCGTCCTCACCGTTGATGCGGAACTCGAACGAGTGCCCCCGCGGGGTGGGATCCTCTGTGATGTCGAGGTGCTCGCCGTTGGCGATCTTGAACTGTTGCAGCACCAGGTCGAGGCCGGAAGTCTCCTCGGTGACCGGGTGCTCGACCTGCAGGCGGGTGTTGACCTCGAGGAACGAGATGGTGTCGCCTTGCACCAGGTATTCGACCGTGCCTGCGCCGTAGTAGCCGGACTCGCGGCAGATGGCCTTCGCGCTCGAGTGGATGCGGTCGCGCTGCTCGTCAGTCAAGAAGGGTGCGGGGGCTTCCTCGACCAGCTTCTGGAATCGGCGTTGCAGGGAGCAGTCGCGGGTGCCTGCAACGACCACGTTGCCGTGCTGATCGGCGATGACCTGAGCTTCGACGTGGCGAGCCTTGTCGAGATACTGCTCCACGAAACACTCGCCGCGTCCGAATGCCGCGACGGCTTCGCGGGTAGCGGACTCGAACAATTCGGGGATTTCCTCGATCGTGTGGGCGACTTTCATCCCGCGACCACCGCCGCCGAACGCGGCCTTGATGGCTACCGGAACACCGTATTCCTTTGCGAACGCAACGACTTCGTCGGCGTTGCCGACAGGCTCCTTCGTGCCTGCGGCCATGGGAGCCTTCGCCCTTTCGGCGATGTGGCGGGCCGTGACCTTGTCACCGAGATCGCGGATGGACTGGGGGGAGGGGCCGATCCAGATAAGGCCGGCGTCGATCACGGCCTGGGCGAAGTCCGCGTTCTCGGAGAGGAAGCCGTAGCCGGGGTGGATGGCGTCGGCACCGGACTTGTGCGCGGCATCGAGTATCTTGTCGAACACCAGATACGATTCGGCGGAGGTGTGACCGCCCAGGGCGAACGCTTCGTCGGCCAGGCGTACGAATGGGGCGTTGGCGTCGGGTTCGGCGTACACAGCGACGCTGGCCAGTCCGGCATCGGCTGCGGCCCGTATCACCCGCACTGCAATCTCACCGCGGTTCGCGACGAGCACCTTTGTGATATGCGTGCTGGTATGACTGGGCACTGAGCCTCCTGTGGTTCGCGTGGCCGTTTCCACGGTGCCTACCGGGATGTCGCCAGCGGTCGGTTTGGGGATCACAGGGGATTGTAAGCACTCGACGGATCCGGTCGGCCACCGGATCGCGATTTCAGTTCAGGACCGACTGCCGGCCCCAAACCCTACTGGCAGGTAGGAAGATGAAACGTGTTCCAGTCGCCTGCTCAGGCTCGCGACCCAGGTCTGCACATTGGCGGATGCGATGTCGTTTCCGGGATAGCGGACCGCCAGATTCACCCCCCGGGGGGTTCGGTTGATCCACGCATAGACGTCATGGGTGTACTGCCTACTTCGCAGCGCCCGAGCATTGCGTTCGGGCCAACTCGGTGCCTCGGGTACGAACCTGACGTCCATGTAGGACACGAAGAAGCGGGGCAGGATGGGGATGCCGAGTTCGGTCTCTATGCGGTCGAACGGGACCAAGGAGATCGGTTTCGTACGGGCAACGCTCGCGGCGGCCGCGTGTGCGACGACACCGAAGTCGTCTGACTGGACTTCGAAGTCGATCGGACTCAGGCCGACGAACCAGCCGAGGGCGGCCGCCCACTCGGGGGCGTGCCGAGTGTGGACCGGGGTGATTGTCCTGAAGCGTTGCTGTCCTGCTACTTCCGCACCAGTCAGGGCGAGGCCCGCGAGCAGACCGGGAAAGAAGCCCACGTCCGTCTCTCGGCACACCGAGTCGAACGCCGAGGCCTGGTCGGCGTCGAGGATCCAGGTCGAGAGGTTCTGCTGGGCTGTTGGGGTGCGCTGCCCGATCTCGAGCGGGAACTCGGGTAGCCCGGGTCCGTCCAGCGCAGAACGCCACAGGTCGAGTGCCGCGTACTCGGTATCGGGATCGACGGAAGCCTCCCGTTCTTCGCGACCGAAGTCGATATAGCTGCCGACAGGGAACAGATCGACTGTCCGGCCCGACAGCGACTCCTCGTAGAGGGCGGACAACTCGTGCGCGACCAGCACGATCGAGAATCCGTCGATGATCGAATGATCTGCCGCGAAGAAGACGACGAATCGATCGCGTTCGACGATTTCGAGTGTCGCGAAGACGTACGAGGGCCAACTGTCCGGTGAGGCGTGCTCGTCGAACAACTGCTGCAGGTGTGCGAAGTTGTCGCCCCCCACGACGTCGTAGCCGTGGCTGACGGTCTCGACATGCAGGCCGCCGCGTGGCACGGTGCATCGGTGGACACGCCCGGTCTCGTCGTCCAATGTCGTGTGAGAACGCAGGACCTCATGGCGGTCGGTCCACTTCTCGAGTGCTGACCGGAATGCGCCGATGCTCAGCGGGCCTTCGATCTCAAAGGCTGTGCCCAGCCATGATTCTCGGTCGCCGGACTCAGCGCATCGGCGAAGGCGTGCTTCGTGGGCATACGACGGCGGCCGGGGGTCGTCCACCCAGTCTGCGTGGGCGCACAGCAACCACTCGGTAAGCGCACCCACCGGGACGGGATAATCGGCGAGTTCGGTGAATTCCATCAGAGTGAGGGCGAATCCGGCCTATCTGTGAAGATTTTGCTTTATCCGGGCGAGCATCGCGGACATGCCACGCAGTCGCAAGGGGCTGACGGCGTCGGCGAGCCCCAGCGCTGAGTAGAAATCGTCTGGCACGCCGAGAATCGTTGCAGCACTGTGCCCGTCCAGGCCCTGGTGCAGGATCGATGCGAAACCCCGCGTTGTAGGTGCCTCGGCGGGCGCGCTGAAGTGCAGTCGCACGTGCGCGGGATCGGAAGCATCCACAGACAAGAACAGAGGAGACTGGCACTCGGGCACCGGTTCCATGGCGTCCTTCTCGAGTTCCGCAGGGAGCGGGGCCAATTCGCGACTGAACTCGAGAAGCAGCTGTAGCTTGTCCGAGCCGTCGACGGCAGCGAAGTCGTCGACGATCTCGGCAAGCGACTCGGGTAATCCGGTCATGACGGTGTTCCGGGAACTTCTCCCGGCTCCTCACCCTTGACGATCGGAACGCGCACCATGTTGCCCCACTCCGTCCACGAACCGTCGTAGTTTCGGACGTTCGGGTAACCGAGCAGGTGGGTGAGAACGAACCAGGTGTGGCTCGAACGCTCACCGATGCGGCAGTAGGCGACGATGTCGTCGTCGGCGGACATATCGCGGTAGATCTCGTCCAGTTCACCCCGCGAGCGGAACCGGCTGTCGGGGGCGGCCGCCTTGGCCCACGGGATGCTCAACGCGCTCGGGATGTGGCCGCCGCGAAGAGCGCCTTCCTCAGGGTAATCGGGCATGTGTGTGCGCTCGCCGGTGTACTCCTGGGGTGAGCGCACGTCGATCAGCGGACCTCTGCCGAGGTGAGAGAGGACGTCGTCCTTGAAGGCGCGGATGGGAGCGTCGTTCCGTTCGACCACCGGGTAGGTGGTGCGGGTGGTCTCGGGAACGTCGAGCGTGGTGGCCCGGTCCTCGGCTATCCACGCATCACGGCCACCGTCGAGGAGTCGGACGTCCTCGTGCCCGAACAGCGTGAACACCCAGAGTGCGTATGCCGCCCACCAGTTGCTCTTGTCACCGTAGATGACGACGGTGTCGTCGCGGCTGATTCCCTTGCGGCTCATCAGGTCGGCGAACTGCTCGCCGGAGATGTAGTCGCGGGTGACGGGATCGTTCAGATCGAGGTGCCAGTCGACCTTCACGGCACCTGGAATGTGCCCGACATCGTAGAGGAGCACGTCCTCATCCGACTCCACGACCTTCAGGCCCGGTGCGCCCAGATTCGCGGAGAGCCATTCCGTCGACACGAGCCGATTGGGGTTGGCGTAGTCGGCGAAGGACTTGGTGGGATCTGGCGCTACGGGCACGGGTGGGCTCCTGGGACAGGTGTGGTGTGGACGGCATCGATTCTATGCGCTCGCCGTTCCCTCGCTCGACTCGCGTACACACTCACACCTACGGGCCGCCTGGCCACTCGAATCGGTACTCGAGGCCCGTCGGCGGTCAGCTGATGCCGCGCACAACACACTCGCCTACAGCCGCGGAGAACCGCTAAACGACCGGAGTGCCTTCCAGGTTCAGTTGGGTCGTGAGTTCTGCGATGGGAGTCACACCTTGCTCGCAGATGTCCCGCAGGATCTCCTCCAACCGCGCGAGGAACTCCGTGACCGCTCTTCGTGCCGTCGGGGTCTCGGGGAACCGCGAGCGCAGGGCCAGACCCCGGTGAGTCCTCGAGATCCAGAACTGGGCGTCGTCCGCGACGGTTACGTTGCTGATGTGGTGCGCGTTCAACTCGACATGATCTTCGGTGCCGCGGAGCTTGCGGTAATCGATGTACGAAACCATGAACACATCTGTACGGGTGCGGCGGTAGCCGTCGCCGAGCGCTTCGCGCACCTGGGCCATCGACACGCCCTTGAGCGTCAGGGCCGTGCGGAACGAAGCGTGGGTGTGGGCGAGTGACGACTGGAAGTCGGCGTCCGGCGTCAACTCGACGGTCAGGGGCGCGCTGGTTGTGAGCCACCCGATCGCGTTTTCCCACTGCGGATCCTGGCGAATATGCAATGGGAACTGCAGTGGCATCCGGGTGACGCCATTGATCGCATGCACGGCCATGCCCATCGCGGTGAGCGCGCCTGTGAACAGACTGCCGCCCGATTCGAGGCATATCTGCTCGAAGCGTTCGGTGTCGGCGGCGTCGAGAAGGGGGCGAACGTCGGCGCCCTGCGGCGCCGGATCGCCTGCCTCGACGCCCAGGTCGATCGGGAAGCTGGGTGCGGTACCGCCGCAGCGCTCGTAGAACCTCGCCCACTCGCGCACACGGGGGTCACCGAGCTCGGTGACAGGTGCGTCGGCTTCGAGTTCGCAGTATCGCAGGAAGCTGCCCGGATCACCGAGCTCGGTGAGTAGATCGTCCTCGGTGACTTCTGCCGACCCGCCGGGATGGGCCAGTTTCTGATAGATCTGGCGAAGTTCCCCGAGTGCAATGACGAGCGAATAGCCGTCGACGAGCGTGTGATCGAATGCGCTGATCACGGTGTAGTGCGAATCGCGTTCGACGGTGGCGAACATATAGGCGGGAAACGTCAAGGGATCGCACGCCAAGGTAAAGCGTGTGCGCAGATGGTCGCGAAGTTCGTCGGAAGACGATGTTGCCACGGACTCCGACGAAACGACGGTGATGTCCTCGGGATCGAGATCGACGCGCAGCATCGAGTCGGCGTTCACGTCGAAACCGGACTGCAGCGTGTCGTGGCGTCGGATGAAGTGCATGAGCGCCTGCTCGAGCGCTGTTCGATCGAGGTGACCGGGAAGATCGAAAGCGGCTGCCATCCAGACACTTCGGCCCACCCCGTGTGTGCGCGCAGTGTCGAGATGGAACTTTTGGTTGTAAGACGGCGGAATCTCGGATCGAGAAACCTTGCCGGGCGCAACGGACCACTCCGTCACCAGGCCGGGTTCGAGCATGTACCGGTCGATGGATGTGACGTGCACTACTTCACCCCTGTGACGATTGCGGATTCCGGACTTGCCGAAATGGACGGTGACAGGGTGAAGTCACCCTCGTTGGCAACGGTTTGCATGATCGTCCTCAGACGTCCGGCGTACTCCGCGACCGATCTGTATGCCACCTCGGTGTCCGGGTGGGAGATCGCAATCCACGCGCCGTCGAGCATGCGGTTGATCCACATCGACGCGATCTGCGTCTCTTTCCCGCCCACGATCATGGTCGCTCGGGTCGACGCATAATGTTCGGTTTCCGGAAGCCTACGCGCGTCGATGTACGACACGATCGGGGGAGGCGTCAGGGTGGTGGGCTGTGCTGCCGAATCGGGCCCGCCGTGCGCGAGGACGACATCGATCACCTGCTGCACCGATACGTCGCGGAGTTCCTTGCCGGAGTGGTAGGCCTCTTGGGCGCGCTGGGCGAGCGCGCTGAACGTCGTGGCGTCGCCGAGTTCGAACCCGACCGGAACGAGATTGATGAACCACCCCTGCGACCAGTCGAACTGTGGGTCGTGGCGGGTGTTGACCGGCGACAGCGCAACGTAACGATCACGTCCGACGAGCTCGTGTTCGGTGATGGCGAGCGCCGCGAACATTCCGCCGATGAAGTTGGAGCCGTTCGCCTTGCACACAGCGCCGAACCGCTCGCACTCATCGGCGTCGGCCAGGTCGAAACGTGTGCCGATAGCCGGTTTGGGCGCGTCGGAGACACCTAGGTCGAGAGGGAAACGCGGAAAGCTACCACCGTTGCGGGTGAGATGCCCTATCCAACCCTGGACCTCGGGGGAGGCGAGGGTCAGCGCCGCCGCCCTCTCTCGCTCCTTTCGGCTGTACTCGACGTAGCTGCCTGGGTCGTGTAGTTCGGGTTCGGTGCCGGCGAGTTCGGCCGCGTAGATGATTCGCGTTTCGGCAAACATCAGAATCAGCGACTTCAGGTCGCTGTGCGCGTGGTCGACCGCGTGATAAAGGGTGAAGCTGTCGTCCGGTCCGGCAGGTTGCGACGCGTCGTAGTGTTCGACCACACCGAATACGAACGAGGGCCAGCCCAGCGCGCTCGTGTCGTTCGCGAACCGTGCCGCGACATGGTCCCGGACCTGCTCGGGCGTGCCGAGGACGTCACCCTTGTGCGCGACGAGTTCGACGGAATCCCTTGGCACGATGTGCCGCCGAACGAGATTGGCGGTGTCGGACGGGTCCCCCTCGGGGTCTTCGAACGAGAACCAGGTCTGGAGCGTGTCGTGACGCAGGATGTAGCGCTCGAGTGTCCTCGTCATGGCGTCGATGTCGAGTCTGCCCTGGAAGTCGAAGGCGGCGCCGATCCACGGCGACTGGTGCTCGCCCTTGTTCGCTGTCACCTGTGCCCGACGAATGTGGCGTTCTTGCAAGGTAGCAGGCAGTTCCGGGTCCACGGGGGCAGCCGCAGCCGCTTGTGCACTCGCGTCCGTAGCCTCCCACTCGATGACCCTCCCAGGCTCTGGGTTCCAGTGGGTAATCAAGTTCAAGTCCATCGATCGGCTCCCGGTGTGTGAATGCGAACAATTGCGGGTTCGGTCAGGTGTGGCTTGGACTTCTCGCAACGCATGGTGCGTCAAGCACCTCGCCACGAGGAGTAAAGAGATGTTAAGAGGTCAGAACTATTACTGGTTAGCTTCGGCACAGTCAAGTATTTGACACGGAAGTCACACGCTCCGAACGAGTGCTGTACGATGCGGCGGGCTCGAACCCGCCCCCTTGCCTTCGCATCCGCCGGTTGCCGCTAGCCTGTCCCGATGCCTGTAATCGTGCGTGACGCGCCCAGTGCCGGAGAACTCGGAAAGTGGGCTCCCTGGCTGGGTTTGGCGGCGAGTCTTGTCGCGGTGTTCATGCAGTTGCTCGATGCCACCATCGTCAACGTCGCATTACCGAGCATCGCGGTCGATCTGGGTGCATCAGTTTCTGCTCAGCTACTGATGGTGAGTGTCTACACGCTGTCCTTTGCGTGTTCTTTAATTACGGCAGCCCGACTCGGGGACTTGCTCGGCCGGCGAAGGGTGTTCCTGATCGCGCTGGCCGTGTTCGTGTTTGCGTCCCTGCTGTGTGGCCTGGCTCAGTCGCCCATTGCTCTCGTCGTGTCCAGGGCATTGCAGGGCCTTGCCGCGGGCTCGATGTCGGCTCAGACGTTCGCGATCATCTCGAGTCTCTTCCCTAAACGCGCCCATCCCCGAGTCTTGGGCATCTACGGGGCAACCATCGGGCTCGCCACGATCTGTGGCCCTTTGGTCGGTGGCCTTCTCATACAGTGGAATCTGTTCGACTGGGGTTGGCGGTTGATCTTCTTCGTCAACCTCCCGGTCGGCATTGCTGCCCTCGTGCTCGGGTACCTTTACCTCGCCGACGCGAAACCAGACGGAAACCGGCAACTGGACGTGGGTGGCGCAGTGCTGTCCGCGGTGGGGCTGTTCCTGCTCATCTTCCCGCTCGTCGAGGGACGCGAGCGCGGATGGCCGATCCCGATCGTGGTGATGCTCGCGTGTTCGGTGCCTGTGCTGATCGCGTTCGTCGTCTACGAATATCGACTCGGGCGCCGCGGCGGCGACCCGGTCCTACGTCTGGAGTTGTTCACCGACCGCGCTTTCTCGTTGGGTGCGGCCATCGCGTTCGTGTTCTTCGGAACGCTCACGTCTTTGATCCTCACCGTTTCCCTGACCCTGCAGTTCGGATTCGGCTTCTCGGCGCTGAGGGCAGGCGTGATGACGCTGCCATGGGCGCTGGGGACCGGACTCGCCGCGTTGGCGTCCTCGTTCGTGTATCGGCGAATAGGCAACCTCGTCCTGCCGCTTGGGATGTTTCTGTTCGCCGGGTCCCTGATCGTGTTGGCGGCTCAACTGCAAAGCGAAGGCATCGATCCTCGATGGTCGGCGCTTGCCGGCCCCCTGTTCATCGGTGGCGCGGGTCTCGGATTGTTCGTCTCACCGCTTCAGACCGCGATTCTCGCGACCGTTCAGCCACGGAACGCCGGGTCGGTATCAGGCCTGCTTCCGACGGTTCAGCAGGTAGGCAGTTCGATCGGACTCGCTGTGATCGGTGTCGTGTTCTTCAATCTCGTCGCGTCGCAGTCGGTGGATGCGGTTCAGGCGGAGCGGCCTGCGCTGACCGCTCAACTCGCGGAGGTCGGTGTGCCACCGGCGCTGATTCCGAGCGCAGAGGAGGCGTTCGTGCGGTGCGCCACGGAGCAACTCGGATCCACCTCTCCGATGAAAGTGCCCGAGAATTGCCAGTTCATGGGATCCGGCGACGAGGATTTCGGCACGTCGGGACAAACTATCGCGGACTCCGCGATAGTTACTGCCACGGAATCGACAAGAAATGCGGCCGGTGAGGCGTTTCTACAGGCCGAGCGGCGGATCCTGTGGACCATATCGGCGGTCGCGGCCGTAATCGGGGTCGCGTCGCTGACGCTGCCTCGCCGGAACCAGCTGGCCGAGGAAGAATCAGTCGCCGCGGGCTGACGAACTCCACAGATCAGCGACGCCGACTCCGACCTGCGCGAGCAGGGTCCGCAGGAGAGGTAGACCGATCCCGATCACACTCGAGGGATCGCCCTCGATCCTGTCGACGAACCACCCGCCGAGGCTGTCGAGGGTAAACGCGCCGGCGACCTGTAGGGGCTCGCCACTGGCTAGATACGCCTCCAGGTCCGTTTCGGTGGGGTTCGCGAAATGGACGACGGTCCTGCCCTGATCATGCGCATCGGCCACTACCGAGTCGTTCACGACCCGGAGAACGCTGTGCCCAGTGAGCAAGGTTGCGCTACGTCCCGCCATCGAAGACCAGCGATCACGCGCCACTTCGACGGTGTGGGGCTTGCCCTGAAGCGATCCGTCGATCAGCAACATGGAGTCGCACCCGACGACCACGGCGTCCGAGATCTTCTCCCGAGCCAGAACTGGGAGGACGTCCTCGGCCTTGGCGCGGGCCAACTCGGTGACGACATGCTCGGGGGTGGCATCGGACCCGAGGGCCGCGATGACCGCGTCCTCGTCGACTCCGGAGACGCGCACGATCGGTTCGACCCCGGCGCTGCGTAGCACAGCTAGTCGCGCCGGGGAAGCCGAGGCGAGAACGAAAGAAATCACCTGGTACTGATCAACGTCTGAACATCGAGACGCTGGTGAACGAGTACGGGGAGAACGGCATACTGGTCCGGTGCATTGCAGTCGGGGCACCCCAGGTTTCGGGAGGGAGTTGCGGACCCTGCTCGACGCCTCCAGCGGCGGCCATCGCGGAGAGCACCGCGACCAGTGCTGCGACCTCGTCGGGGGTCGGGGAGCCCTTGACTACCTTCAGGAACGGCTCGGCGACGTCCGCCGAGTCATCCTCGGTGCCATCCGGCAGGCTGGTGGGCGCACTACCGGACAGGGCGGCGTCGGCTGCGGAACCATCGATTGACTGCGCCATCGCGGCTACCGCGTCCGATTCGGTCTCAGGCACTACTTCCTCGGTAATTGCGGTCATAGTGGGATGTTCCCATGCTTCTTGGGTGGAAGGGTGACCATTTTACGTTCGAGCAGGCGCAAGGCCGCCACAATCTGTCCGCGGGTGTGCGATGGCGGAATGACCGCGTCGACGTAGCCACGCTCGGCGGCAACGTACGGGTTGACCAGAGTGTCCTCGTATTCCTGCTGTAGTTGCAGTCGGAGAGCGTCGACGTCCTCGCCCTTCTCGGCGGCTTCGAGGAGGCGTTTGCGGTACACGAACCCGACGGCACCGGATGCGCCCATGACGGCGATCTGAGCGGTAGGCCAGGCCAGGTTGACGTCGGCGCCCATGTGCTTGGAGCCCATCACGTCGTAGGCGCCGCCGTAAGCCTTGCGTGTGATGACGGTGATCTTGCCGACCGTGGCCTCACCGTAGGCGTAGAGAAGTTTTGCGCCACGGCGGATGATGCCGTCGTATTCCTGGTCGGTGCCAGGGAGGAAGCCCGGGACGTCGACGAGGGTGATGATGGGCACGTTGAATGCATCGCAGGTACGCACGAAGCGTGCAGCCTTTTCGGAAGCGTCGATGTCCAGACACCCGGCGAAGACGGTGGGTTGGTTGGCGACGATGCCAACGGAGCGGCCGTCGACCCGGCCGAAGCCGACGATGACGTTCCCTGCTCGCTGAGCCTGGACTTCGAGAAATTCGTCGTCATCGAGGATGCGGCGAATCACCTCGTGCATGTCGTAGGGCTGGTTCGCCGAGTCCGGTATCAGAGAGTCGAGTTCGAGGTCTTCATCGGTCAGGGAATCCTCGATGCCCCCTGTAATCGGGTCCGACGGTGGCATGAGGGGAGCGGCGGCCTGATTGTTCGAGGGAAGGTAGGACAGAAGGTCCTTGACGTAGTCGAGGGCGTCCTGTTCATCGGATGCGACGTAGTGGGCCACCCCGGACTTCACCATGTGGGTGTGCGCGCCGCCGAGGTCCTCCATGGTGACGTCTTCGCCCGTGACCGTCTTGATGACATCGGGGCCGGTGACGAACATCTGGGAGGCCTTGTCGACCATGACGACGAAATCGGTGAGGGCGGGCGAGTAGACGTGGCCACCGGCGGCGGGTCCCATGATCAGGGAGATCTGGGGGATGACTCCGGAGGCTCGGACGTTGCGGTGGAAGATTTCGCCGTACAGACCGAGGGAGACGACGCCTTCCTGGATGCGCGCGCCGGCACCCTCGTTGATGCCGATCAGCGGTCGGCCGGATTTCAGCGCGAGGTCCATGACCTTGACGATCTTTTCCCCGTAGATTTCGCCGAGGGATCCACCGAAGACGGTCGCGTCCTGCGAGAAGACGCAGACATTGCGGCCGTCGATAGTGCCGTAGCCGGTCACGACGCCGTCGCCCACGGGACGGTTGTCGGCGAGGCCGAAGTTGGTGCTGCGGTGGCGGGCGAGGGCGTCGAGTTCGACGAACGAGCCTTCGTCGAGCAGGGCGGTGATGCGCTCGCGGGCGGTCAATTTGCCCTTCGCATGGACCTTGTCGGCCGCGGCTTTTCCACTCGGATGCAGTGCCTCGGCCTGACGATTACGCAGGTCGGCGAGCTTCCCCGCCGTCGTGTGAATATCTGGCCTGGTCGCCGAATCCGGCGCGTTCGGCTCCTGAACAGTGGTCATGGCAGGTCAGCTTATCGAGAGGGGCCGGGACTCTGACAAGGGAGGTAGAGGCGGCGCGTCGCCCGCGCGAGGTTACTGATCAGTATCTGTTCTGGACCGTCCTAGGCTGTGACGATGTGGACTGATCTGAACCGACCTCCTCTCTCTGCGGACAATCTCCGCGCGGCACTCGTACGCGGCGACGCGGACACCGATCCGCGGAAGTTCTGGACGCGGCTGGACGTGGTGGAGGAGACCGGTTCCACGAATGCGGACCTTCTCGCCCGAGCGGAACGGTCGGACTGTGATCGCCACGTGTTGCTCGCGGAGTTTCAAGGCAGTGGTCGTGGCCGCCATTCGAGGGTGTGGGTGAGTCCGCCACAGGCGCAAATCGCGGCCTCGGTAGTGCTGACGATGCCTGGGATGAGCGTGGCCGCCATGGGGTGGCTGCCACTGCTCACCGGCGTCGCCGTGGTCGACGCGCTTCGTGCCGTCGCGAAGGTGCCTGCAGAACTGAAGTGGCCCAACGACGTGCTGATCGACGGCCGAAAGGTCGCCGGGATTCTCGCCGAGGTGGCCGCCACGACGCCGGATCCCAAGGTGGTGGTCGGGATCGGGCTCAACGTCAGTCTCACGCGGGACGAACTTCCCGTCGAAAACGCCACGTCCCTCGTGCTCGAACGTGCCGAGATCAGCGACCGGGACACCCTTGTGCGTGCCCTGTTACGCGCGCTCGCCGACCGGTGGCAGCAGTGGCACGATTCGGACTGGGCCGTAACCGATTTGGCGAAGGCGTACCGCGCCCGTTGTGGAACACTCGGCCGGCCGGTACGCGCCGTGTTGCCCGGTGGCCGCGAACTGAATGGAATCGCCACGGATGTCGACCGCGAGGGTCGCGTGGTGATCGCGCCCGACGGTGGGGCGGAGCCGATCTCCGTCTCCGCAGGTGAAATCACACATTTGCGTCCGGAGTGAGTCGAGTGATGCGACACTGAGGTGTATGAGTACATCAACTCCCGAGTCAGTTGACATAGCTGCCCGGCGAACGTTGACCGGCCTCACCATGGTGCTCGGCCTACTCACTCTCGGCCTCGGCATCGTGGTTCTCGTCTGGCCTCAAGTCACTCTCACCGTGCTGGCCATACTGATCGCCATCCAATTCTTCGGGTTCGGCATCGTCCAGATCATTCGGGCATTCGCAAACGTCGACGCAGGCGGCACGACGCGCACGCTCGTGGGCGTATCCGGTGCCCTGGCCATATTGCTGGCGTTCGTCATGCTGCGGAGCCCACTCCAGACCGTGGTGATCATCGCTCTCGTCGTCGGAGCGTGGTGGGTGTTCCGAGGGGTTCTCGACATCGTCGAGGGTGCCTCGGGTTCGGCGGCGGATCGCGGTCTGAGCATCGTGCTCGGCCTGATCAGTGTGGTCGCGGGCGCGATCGTGCTCCTTCAGCCGGAACTGTCGCTCACGGTGTTCGTGATCGTCGTCGGCGTGTGGATGATTTTGTACGGCCTCATCGTCACCATCGCGCCGCTCGTGCTCAGCCGTATGCGATAAGCTCGCCACTCGATGGGATATCCGGAGGACACTCTCGCTTCAGACGAGGAACTCTTACTTCACAGCCATCCTCACTGGAAGATGCTGATATCCCCGGTCGCAGTCTTGTTGGTAACGACGGCTGTGGCAGGCTTCCTCGTCGGATTTGCGGAAAACGAACTGGACGCGTCCTCGCTCGACGCCGTGCGTGTCGTCATCCTCGCGCTTTGGCTGGCCCTTGTCGGATGGCGCTGTTTGGGGCCATTTCTCAGGTGGAAATCCACGCACTTCGTCGTCACAGACCGTCGGGTACTGGTTCGCGAGGGTGTGATGACCCACGTCGGGATCGATATTCCGATGGGTCGTATCAGCAATGTCCAGTTCCGCCACGGACTCCTGGACAGGATGCTCCGCACCGGAACGCTGGTTATCGTCTCTTCCTCAGACGACCCGTTGGAATTCGAGGACGTACCCGATGTACGACGGGTTCACTCTCTCCTATATCACCAGGTCTTCGACGCAATGGATCTCCACGAAGATCACGACGGCGAGCACTTGCGCGGGGCCGCCGACACCGGCAAAGACCAATAATCGCTCACAGTTGGCTGCACATCTCCGTAGGCTGTGGACGTGACCGCAGTATTGCTTGCCGAAGATGACGAGGCTATTGCCGCGCCGCTGTCGCGTGCATTGGGCAGGGAAGGGTACGACGTCACCGTCGAGCAGACCGGCCCGGAAGCACTCGAACGAGCGCTCGAGGAGGACTACGACCTCCTGATTCTGGACCTCGGGCTCCCGGGGATGGACGGACTCGAAGTGTGTAGGCAAGTGCGTGCACACAGTTCCGAACTCGCCGTGCTCATGCTCACCGCTCGTACCGACGAGGTGGACTTCGTCGTCGGACTCGATGCAGGGGCTGACGACTACGTCGGCAAGCCCTTTCGGTTGGCAGAGTTGATGGCTCGTGTGCGCGCCCTGTTGCGGCGGCGCGGCGGGCCTGAGGGTTCTGTCGTGGAGGTTGCGGGTATCCGACTCGAGCCCGCGGCGCGTCGTGTCCTCGTGAACGGCACCGAAGTGGCTCTCGCCAACAAGGAGTACGAGCTGCTCCGGGTGCTACTCGAACATGCGGGAGAGGTGGTCTCCCGGGATGCCATCCTCTCGGAGGTATGGGGTGGCATGGATCTGCGAGGTTCGAAGACCCTCGACATGCACATGTCGTGGCTGCGCCGGAAAATCGGTGACGAGGGCCCGGTCGCCAAGCGGCGCATCACGACCGTTCGTGGCGTCGGGTTCCGAATCAATACCGACTAGGCGGGCCAGTGCGCCGCCGGCTTCTCCAGTCGATCCTCGCAGTCGTAATACTGACGGCGCTCCTGCTCGGTGTGCCACTGATCTACACCGCATGGATATGGGTCGAGGACTTCACCCGCACCGACCTCCAAACCCGACTCAACCGGATGGTCATGGAGATCGCCGCTCAGTCGGACGCCAACGGCATAGTCCAGGGAAGTCTCGACACGAACGACCTGGAGCTGCTGACCCCCTCCGGGGGGCGCTTGTTGGTGATGTACCCGACCGAAAGCGGCAGGAGCGCGAGGGTGGAGATAGGCGAACCGTCGGTGCGAGCGCCTTTGGTGGAAGGTCGTACGATCGGCGCGTCCGGCTCGTTGATCCTCGAAGCGCCGTCGAGCGCAATGCGCGCTCGGCAACGCAGGGCGGTCGGTGCCGTCGGAGGTCTGGTACTTGTTTCGATTGCGGCAGGAGCGGTGGTCGCTGTCGCTACCGCCAGGCGGCTTTCCGATCCGTTGCAGGATGTGGCGAATCGGGCGGCTCGCCTCGCGGAGGGTGACTTCCGGCCGGTTCCGCGGCGCCACGGCATACCCGAACTCGACCGCGTCTCCGACGTCTTGGACGCGGCAACCGTTGAGATGGCAGGCCGTCTGCAGCGTGAACGAGCACTCGTCGGGGATGTCTCCCACCAGCTTCGTAGCAGGCTCACGGCCGTTCGCCTTCGGCTCGACGAGCTGTCGGCACATCCGGATCCCGCGGTGACGGCCGAGGCGGGTGAGGCGATGCAGCAGGTGGACCGGCTAACACAGGCGATCGACGAGCTGGTCCGCTCGTCTCGCAGCAAGATCACCGAGGATTCGATATCGGTGATCAATGAACTCGGTACGGTCACCGCAGAGTGGAAGCGTCCGTTCGAGGACGCCGACAGGCAGTTGCTGCTGATTGGCGACGAGAGCGTGATGGCCTCGAGTACAGGGTCTCGACTACGCGAGGCCGTCTCGGTTCTCGTCGACAACTCACTGAAGCACGGCGCCGGCACCTGCACGATTGCGGTACGGCTGATCCAGGGCCAGTCGCATCGGGGTGCGGACGAAGCCGAATCGCCTTCGCCGCACGAGGCGATGGTGTGTATCGAGGTGTTCGACGAGGGTGCCGGCGTCAGCAACGACATGGCACCGCACATCTTCGATCGTGGCTTCTCGGGCGCCGGCTCGACCGGTGTCGGCCTTGCTTTGGCGCGTGCTCTCATCGAAGCGGATGGTGGCAGGCTCGAACTGCAGCGTCGACGCCCGGCCTTGTTTGCGATATTCGTCCCTCAGGTTCGTGAAAGTGTGCCGACCCGAGTCGCGGGGATTCGGGAGCCTCGCTGAACCTCAGGGGTGGCCGAGCTCTTTTTCCGCAGCCCTGATTTCGAGGTCGGAGGAATCGAGGTTGGGGGCGTCGAGGTCGGGGGCTACGAGATCGGGGTCTATGACGCGCACATTCTCGTGGGGGAACGCGAACCGTCGCAGTGCCCAGAAGCGGAACATCATCTGCATCAGGTTTCCGATGATGTAGTTCAATACGAAGTCGACGAAGACCAGCGTGGTCAGATTCTCTTGGGAAGCTCTGATGTCGAATACGTTGTTGGCGATCCACAACGGAGCGGCGGCGATCAGAACGCCTATCCCGCTGATCGTGAAGAACAGCAGCGCCTCGTGGTGGCGCTCGCGACCGCCCCGGTGCTTGAACGACCATTCGCGGTTGAGGATGTAGCTCAGCACTGTGGCGAGAACGCCCGATATGACCTTGGCTACGACGGGCTTCTGTTCGAGGATCGTCAGGCTCAGCGAGTAGAAGATCGCGAGGTCGAAAATCAGCGTCGTGCCGCCTACGATCCCGAACTTGATCAGCTCGTGATGCTGCAACGCCAAGGCCCGGAAGGGCTGAGGAACGCGTGCGAGCACGCCGTCGACAAATGACACAACCAACAAGCTTACGAAGTCCATGCCGGATAACACCAATTGACACCGAGATAACCAGGAAAACTTGCAAATCTGCCGACCTGCCACCTCGGTGGTGGTGCATTGTCGCGGACGTGACAAACTGGTAACCCGTGACCGGTATATCTGACTCGGTTCCGCGTCCCACGCCACCGCGGGATCTGCCCTCCGGGCCGCCTGTCGTAACGATGATCGGTGGTGGGCAACTCGCGAGGATGACGCATCAGGCGGCCATCGCACTCGGACAGAGTTTGCGAGTCCTCTCGGGCTCTCCAGACGAACCTGCAGCCCAGGTAAGTCGTGACGTCGTACTCGGGAGTCACACGGACCTTGCTGCACTCCGCCAGGCCGCCCTCGGTTCGCACGTGGTGACCTTCGACCATGAGCACGTGCCGACCGAACACCTCGACGTGCTCGTAGGCGAGGGAGCAAACGTCCAACCGAAGCCGCAAGCGCTGATCTACGCGCAGGACAAGCTCGCAATGCGCCGCAAGCTGGGCGACCTCGGTGCTCCGATTCCGGCGTTCGCCGAGGTGACCTGGGCGGAGGATGTCGTGAAGTTCGGCGCCGTGCACGGGTGGCCGCTGGTGATCAAGGCTGCACGCGGCGGATACGACGGTCGCGGCGTGTGGATCACAGACGATTCCGACGAGGCCGAGCGCATCGTCACCGAGCAACTCGACAAGGGCGTCCCTCTCATCGTGGAGGAGAAGGTCGACATGCGGCGGGAGCTGTCTGCGATGGTGGCCCGCTCACCGTTCGGTCAAGGCGCCACGTGGCCGGTCGTGGAGACCGTGCAGCGTCACGGACAGTGCGCTGTAGTCCTCGCCCCGGCGCCACAGTTGCCCGACGCGCTCGCCGAGGCCGCAGAGGAGCTGGCACTGCGGATTGCATCAGAACTCGGTGTGGTCGGCGCCATGGCTGTGGAATTGTTCGAGACCACAGACGGCGCGCTCATCGTCAACGAACTCGCGATGCGCCCGCACAACTCTGGTCACTGGACGATGGACGGCGCCCGGACGTCGCAATTCGAGCAACATCTGCGTGCGGTCCTCGACTACCCGCTCGGTGAGACCACGCCGATCGCACCGATCACGGTGATGGCGAATGTTCTCGGAGCTCCCACGCCCCCTGCTATGAGCATGGACGAGCGCATCCACCACCTATTCGCCCGTATGCCCGACGCGAAAGTCCACCTGTACGGCAAGGCTGAGCGCAAGGATCGCAAGGTCGGGCACGTGAATATCGTGGGCGGACCCGGTTCGCTCGACGACCCTGAGTATGTCGCACGGGTTCGCGAGCGCGCTGAGCGCGCCGCACGGTGGCTCTCGCACGCAGAATGGACCGACGGATGGGATGTGCACGGTGAGTGAATCGGCAACGCAGATGCGCCCGCAGGTCGGGCTCATCATGGGCAGCGACTCCGACTGGCCCACCATGGAGGCTGCGGCCGAGGCACTGGCCGAATTCGGGGTGCGATTCGAGGTCGGTGTGGTCTCGGCGCACCGCACACCTCAGCGGATGCTCGATTACGCCAAGGAGGCGGCCGGTCGCGGCATCCGAGTGATCATCGCCGGTGCCGGCGGCGCCGCCCATCTACCGGGGATGGTTGCATCAGCCACGCCCTTGCCTGTCATCGGTGTGCCGGTCCCGTTGAAGTATCTCGACGGCATGGACTCGCTGCTCTCGATCGTGCAGATGCCCGCCGGGATCCCCGTCGCCACGGTGTCCATCGGTGGTGCCCGCAACGCGGGTCTGCTCGCCGCCCGGATCTTGGGCTCGTCGGACCCAGCCTTGCAGCAGCGACTGGTCGAGTTCCAGGACGGTCTCGAGAAAATGGTTCACGACAAGGATCAGGCTCTCCGCGACAAGCTTCTGGGCTGACTCGCGCCCGCGGAGATGAAACGCAGCTGGGGGATTCGGTTGATCCGCGCGTCGCGGGGCAATGTGTCGTCGGCGGTGATCACGCGTCTGGCGCTGGTCTATGCACGGTTGTGGGGGGCTCGCATCACATTCGATGACGAGTTCGGCATCTTCTTGTGCTGCGAAATGCGCGGAGGATACGCACGCGGCGGGACGACGATCGGCGGGGCGTTTCTCACCGGCTGGGTGCCGCAGCGGTCACTGGTGCGGC
Source organism: Rhodococcus sp. NPDC049939 (assembly GCF_040656415.1). Classification (NCBI taxonomy): domain Bacteria; kingdom Bacillati; phylum Actinomycetota; class Actinomycetes; order Mycobacteriales; family Nocardiaceae; genus Rhodococcus; species Rhodococcus sp. NPDC049939. The sequence continues at coordinate 1,142,084 of NZ_JBFAMC010000001.1, forward strand.
ACGAAGCGGTCCACGCCGACCAGTGGGCCGAATACGGTTGGACCTTTGCGGTTCGGTACCTGATCGAGGAGTTTCGACACCGCGGTCCGCGCAACAGATTCGAGATCGCCGCCGGACTGGCTGATGGCGGCTACAGCGACAGTTGACGTGTGATCTTCTCGCTGTCGATGCGTCTGGACTGGGCCGCAGCGTCAGCATTGGCCACCTGAACCAGCGACGCCCCCGCGGCGAAGATGGCAACCAATCCGTCGATGAGCTTGTCAGGGGAACCCCATGCCGCCTCCGACAGCACCCGGTCGGTCCTGGTGATTCCGTTGGCAGCGGCGGATGCGTTGGCAGAGGCAAGGACGTCCTCGACGCTGCGCCCGGCAAGCGCAGGCCCGGCGAGTGTGGGCCGGAACTGATCGCCGTGGACGCGCACGGAGGTGGCGTAGTCGATGATGCCGACGGGGAGGTCGGGGACCGGACGGCCGAATGCGTCGAGCGAGAGTGCCGCGACGTCGGGAACGTCCTCGACGTCGCCGAGGCGTGAAGCCGAGACGAGTGCGACTTCCGCCTCCACATCAGGGTCGAGTACGACTTCGGCGCCTGCCCACCACGCGCCCAGGAGCACCGCGGCTGTCTGCCAGTGTGCTGGAAGGAGCACCACGACCCGGGTGCCCGGTTCCAGGGCGAACTCATCGCGCAGAAGATTCGCGGTCTTCGCAGCCCAGTTGGCGAGCGTGACGGCTGACAGTTCGACCCGTTCTCCGGTCGCGTCGTCGTAGAACGTGATGCGCGGACCTGCTGGGTCGTTCTTCAGAATCGGGTCGAGTAGCAAATCGGTGAGGGTGCTCGAGGCATGGTTCATGGACATAGTTTCGTTCCTCGTTCTTCGGTTCATGCAGCGCGGGGGGCGCCTCTAGTTCACACTGCGCTGGGCGCTCTAGTTCACACAGCGGGGGCCGGAGGCACCGGCATCGATGGGTGGACCGGGCGGGGCCGGCGTGGGCTCGGTTCCGGCCGAGAATACGGACTCGGGGCCGCTCTGGTTCCCGCTGGAGTGGTCGCGGATCGATGCCGGGGAGGATGGCCCCCGATAGTCGCCCGTCAGTACCACCCGCACCGAACCCTTCGGCAGTGTCGAATCGGTCTCGGTGGGGAGGCCGCCAAGTGCCGAGGAGACAGCTTTGGCCGCGTCACTGTCGGCGGAGCGGGCGAACACGGTAGTGGTGCTCACCCGCTCGCCGGTGTAATTTCCGACCGATCCCCGTCGGTAGCCGGTCGACTCGAGGGCGTCGGCCACACCGTTCGCGAGGCCACTCACGTTGCCTGCGTTGGCAACGTCGACGGTGACGGTGGACGTGTCGATGTCGGGTGCCGCGGAGGTGGTCGTGGAGTCTTCCGAGTCGTCGACTTCCAACCCCACGAGGCCGGCCACGTACTTCCGAACCTCCTTCGGTTCGACGCGGACGATCGACTCGCCGTAGGAAGTCATGCCGCTGAGATCCGCGACCGGAATAGTCCCGAACCGCACCTCGCCGCCAGCGAGATCCTTTAGTTGCGTGGCGAATTCGATGATGTCCCAGTCCTCGTCCAGCACTACTGAGCGTTGCACCGCCGAGGTGAGGCCTTCGAGCTTGCGGGGGTCGCTGAGGGTCTTGCCGGACAGCACTTTACCGACCAGAGAAGCCATGAAGACCTGTTGTCGCACGATGCGGTCGAGGTCGCCGCGCGGGAGTTCGTGACGCTGTCTGACGAAGCTCAACGCATCCTCGCCCGTGAGTGTCTGTGTGCCTGCTGGGAAGTGGGCGCCCGACAAGACCTCGTAGACCGGTTCCTCCAGACAGACTTCGACGCCTCCGACCGCGTCGGTCAGAAGGACGAATCCGAGCATCCCGATTTCGGCGTAGCGGTCGACGGTGACTCCGGTGAGATCTGCTACCGACTTGATCAGCGCCTCTCGACCCGCCTTCGTGGACTCCTTCTCGGCTTCGTCCAAGGTGGCGCCATTCTCGACGAGTTTCAGTCGCTCGGTCTCCTTGGTGGCGCCATAGGCGGCGTTGATCTTGGACATGCCGATGCCCGGGACTTTTACGTAGGAGTCGCGGGGGATCGAAATCGCGGTTGCGGAACTGCCGTCGACGGGTACTCGGATCAGAATGATGGTGTCGGTGTTGGACGCAACCTCGTTACCGGCTCGCAGCGAGTCGAGTTCGGCCTGGGAGAGCGGGTTGCCGTGGGCATCGGTGCGACTGTCGGTACCCACGATGAGGATGTCCACGGCACCATCGGCAACGCCGCCGAGTCCGAGCCCGCTCGCCATTGCCAGGCTGTTTCGTAGCGAGTCGATGCCCCACCATGCAAATCCTGTGACGATGAGGGCCAGCACTGACAGCGTCGTGACAGCGATGTGGACGGGCCGTCGAGCTACCCACGGGGGTCCGTGTGGTGCATGTGGCTGCTGTGACACATAACCCAGGCTACTGGTCGAAGGGCTCGGGGAGGGAAGTATCGATCGGCGTGCCAAACTGATTCCCGTGACGAACATCCTGGTGACTGGAGCGCGTGGACAGTTGGGTCGCCAGCTCCTCCGCCGGGCCGCGGAAGTGGGAATCGCAGTCCGGGGTGTGGGCTCTGACGAACTCGACGTAACCGACCGCGATGCAGTGGATGCACAGGTCGAACGTGGATCTGTGGTAATCAACTGCGCTGCTTACACATCGGTGGATGCAGCAGAATCCGACGAGTGGTCCGCGCGAGGGGTGAACGAGTTCGGACCAGCAAATCTGGCGACTGCCTGTGCCCGGATGGACGCCAGATTGATTCACGTCTCTACTGACTATGTATTCGACGGGCACAGTGGCTCCTCGTACGACGTAGATGCTCCCACCGGTCCCGCGACGGCTTACGGGCGTACCAAGCTGGCCGGTGAACGAGCCGTTCACGCTGCGCTTCCGTCAGCCCACATCGTGCGCACCGCGTGGGTCTACACAGGGGTCGGCACCGACTTCGTCGCCACGATGCTGCGCCTTGAGCGTGAACGTGACACGGTCGACGTCGTGAATGATCAGGTGGGATCACCCACATATGCCGGCGATCTGGCCGGTGCACTTCTCGAACTGGCCACCCGGAGCGATGTCACGGCTCCGATGCTTCATGCCACCAATTCCGGCAGGGCCAGCTGGTTCGATCTGGCGCGCGCAGTGTTCGAGGAGGTCGGTGCCGATCCGAGGCGAGTGCGTCCGTGCACCAGCGCCCAGTTCGTACGGCCTGCACCTCGACCGGGGTTCTCGGTTCTTTCCGGCCGGGCGTGGGCGTCGGCTGGTCTGACGCCGCTCAGGCCGTGGCGCGAGGCATTGCGCACGGCACTGGATGTGGTGGTGTGAGGATGGCCCTGACGCAGCGGCTACGCTGTCTCGCGTGAGTTCGAAGCTGGCCGTGGTGACGGTGACCTATTCGCCAGGCGAGCATCTGGAGCAATTCCTGGCCACTCTCGCTGAGGCGACCAAAGAAGATCCGCAGGTCGTCATGGCCGACAATGGGTCGACGGACGGCGCCCCCGAGGCCGCGGACGAGGCGCATGAGCACGTGCGTCTCCTGCGGACCGGCGGGAACATCGGCTACGGCGGCGCCATCAACAGGGCAGTGGCGGAGATCGACGAGAAGATCGAGTTCGTTGTCGTTGCCAATCCGGATGTTCGTTGGGCCCCCGGATCGATCGATGTTCTCCTCGAGGCGGCTGAGCGTTGGCCGCGGGCAGGCGCACTGGGGCCGCTCGTTCTCGAGCCCGACGGAAGTGTCTACCCGTCGGCTCGCCAGGTGCCCAACCTCGTGTCGGGCGCCGGTCACGCCGTTCTCGGAACAGTGTGGCCGTCGAACCCGTGGACCGCCGCCTACCGTCAGGAGAACGAAGCTCTCAGCGAGCGCTCGGTCGGATGGTTGTCGGGATCGTGTTTGCTGATGCGACGTGCAGCCTTCGATTCGATCAACGGATTCGACTCGCGCTACTTCATGTATATGGAGGACGTCGACCTCGGGGACCGTCTGGGTCGTGCCGGGTGGCTCAACGTCTACGTGCCTTCCGCGGAGGTCACTCATGCCAAGGGGCATGCTGCGGGGCGGCACCCGGAACTGATGTTGCCCGCTCATCATCAGAGCGCATACCGCTTCCAGGCGGACCGACACCCCCACCGGTGGCAGGCGCCGTTGAGGTGGGCTCTTCGGGGAGGGCTGGCCGTGCGGTCGAAGATCGCGGTGGCAGCTGCGGTTCGGGAACGTCGGAAGAATGACAGCGAGGGGGGAACCAATCATGGCAATTGAGAAGTCGGTTGATGCAGTGGTGTTGGTCGGCGGCAAGGGCACGAGGCTTCGTCCCCTTACCTTGTCGGCACCGAAGCCGATGCTGCCGACAGCAGGCCTGCCCTTCCTCCAGCATCTGCTCGCGCGGATCGAGTCGGCCGGGATCAAGCACGTCGTACTCGGAACCTCCTTCAAGGCGGAGGTCTTCGAGGACTACTTCGGCGATGGAGCCGGACTCGGCCTCGAGATCGACTACGTCACTGAATCCGAACCGCTCGGCACGGGGGGCGGCATTCGGAATGTGCTACCGAAGTTGCGCGGCGATCACGCCATGGTCTTCAACGGCGACGTACTCGGGGGCACCGATCTCGAAGCTGTCTTCGACACGCACAAGTCCTGCAATGCCGATGTCACGCTGCACCTCGTGCGGGTCGGAGATCCTCGGGCCTTCGGCTGCGTTCCCACCGATTCGGATGGGCGAGTCACCGCATTCCTCGAGAAGACGCAGGATCCGCCTACCGATCAAATCAACGCCGGGTGCTACGTGTTCAAGCGCGAAATCATCGAGCAGATTCCCGAAGGGCGCGCGGTATCCGTGGAACGGGAAGTGTTCCCGTCGCTGCTTGCCAGAGACGCCCGCGTATACGGCTATGTCGACTCGGCGTACTGGCGCGACATCGGCACCCCAGAGGACTTCGTGCGTGGTTCGGCGGATTTGGTACGCGGCATCGCCCCGTCCCCGGCGTTGGATGGACCTTGCGGTGAGTCTCTTGTTCATCCGGGAGCGGGTGTCGCTCCGGGTGCCCTGGTAATCGGGGGCACCGTTGTCGGGCGTGGCGCCGAAGTGGGTGCAGGCGCGCGTCTCGACGGTGCCGTGCTGTTCGACGGCGCGGTGGTCGAAGCCGGAGCGACGGTGGAAAGGTCCATCATCGGTTTCGGTGCGCGAATCGGGCCTCGGGCGCTTGTGCGCGATGCGGTGATCGGCGATGGAGCCGACATCGGCGCCAGGTGTGAACTTCTCCGCGGGGCGCGGGTGTGGCCAGGGGTGACACTGCCGGACGGCGGTGTCAGGTTCAGCACCGACGTGTGACATCGTGTGCGTCGCCAGGGGTTCGATCCCCAACGGGCACTGCCTCGAGCGCACGCTACGGATCTAGCGCATTCCTGCGAGGTACACGAGGCGGTCGATCGTGGACTTCTCTGCCGTCGGGGGTAGTGCGCCCACCGGCCACCAGCGCAAGTCCGTTGATTCGGAACTGCGCACGACGTCTGAGTTCGCGCGTGCGCGGACCAGGAACCGCAGATCCAGATGCCGGGTGGGCTGTCCGAGCGAGCACGTGATCGGGTGCGTGTGCGCGGACAGCAGATCGGGATCGATCCGTAGATCTTGGATCCCGGATTCCTCGCGAGCCTCCCGCAGCGCGGCATCCACGACGGTGTCGTCGGAGGGCTCACAGTGCCCGCCCAGTTGGATCCACCGCCCGACCTTCGGATGCAGTGTGAGAAGAACATGGGCTCCTTCGTCGTCCAGGACGAGGGAGGAGGCCGTGATGTGTCCCGGGGCGTGCTCGCGCAGGCATCCGAGAGGCGCCGATTCGAGAAACGCGAGCATGGTGTGCCGCAGCGATTCGTCGTTGTCCTCGTTGGTCTTCCAGCCCGTCAGCGCGGCAATTGCGGAACGGTGTAGTGATTCGGCGCTCATTGTTCAGTGGTCATCTCTCGATCAGGGCATCACCGGGATCGACGGCAGCTCGGGGTGAGAGTGAGTCGACGGGGTGGCCGACTGCGATGGCGCCGAGGGGTTGCCAGTCGGCAGGCAAGTCGAGCGCGTCGCGCACGACATCGGGGGCGAAGATCGTCGACCCGATCCAGCAACTACCAATTCCTTTGGTGGCCAACGAAACCAGCAGTCCCTGTACGGCCGCGCCCACTGCCACCGTGAACATCGTCGATTCCGCGGCTTGCCTGCGCGTGTCGGGGTATGTGTGGGCGCCGTCGGGAACACAGAACGGAATTATCACCTCTGGCGCGTCGACGAGGATGTTCCCGCGGGCCACTCGCGCCTCGATCGCACTGGAGCTCAGGCCGTCGGACGCGAGGTCCGCCCGCCACTGTTCGCGCATCCGGGCCAGCAGGTCGTTACGGACGTCGCGGGTTCGGACCCACACGAAGCGGACGGGACGGGTGTGGTGCGGCGCCGGGGCGGTGAGTGCCTGCGAGATGGATGCGCGAATCGCGTCGGGATCCACCTGCTCGTCGGAGAACTGGCGGATCGAGCGCCGCAGCAGGAGTGCTTCGGACCGGCCACGTTCGAGGGATTCGGCGGTGCCGAGCCAGAACAGGTCTTCGGACCCGCGGCGGATGAGATCCTGTGCGCTCGAACGGTCGTCAACGAATTCGAGGCCGCGTACCACCGCGACCGGCACTCCACCGAGTTTGCCCTTCGCAAGGTCGCCTGCGGCGGCGACCTCATCGGCGACCGCAACCTCGGTTACGAATAGTTCATTGCCTTGGCCGTCGCGTGCACCCGCGTAGGCGTGCAGGACTGGAAGGCCGGCTGCGCCGATGGCGGCGTCGATCTGGCCATTGCGCCAAGCGCGACCCATGGTGTCGGTGATCACGACGGCCACACTCACGCCGAGCACCGCTGAGATCTCGTCACGGAGCGTGCGTGCGCTCGAATCCGGGTCCTCGGGTAGCAGTGCCAATTCGGAACCGTCGACGTTCGACCCGTCGATGCCTGACGCTGCCTGCACGATCCCGAGGCGGTTCTCGGTGATGAGTGTCCTGCCCTTCTGCGCCAGGACACGGACGGCTTCCTGCTCGACGAGACGGCGGCGGGTGGCGTCGCGCTCGTCAGGATCAGTGGGGGAGGACACGATCCTGCCTTCGACCTTCGAGACCACTTTGCTGGTGACCACGAGGATGTCGCCGTCCCGGAGCCACGGCGCAGCCTCGACGATCGCGGCGCTCAGATCGTCGCCAGGCCGGAACTCGGGCAGACCCGCGACGGGCAGGATCTCGATCGAGCGGCCTGGTGCGTGGTCGATCGGCCGTGGTCGGGTTGGTTCGGTCACAACGCAACCCCCGCCACATCGAAAGCGGCACGGACCATCTCGGCCGTTACGTCGGGGTCGGACATGACGATTGGCACGCTTCGGACGTTCACACCGGGAACCTCGGCGGTATCGGTGTCGTGTATGAGCCAGCCATCGAGGATTCCGGTCGCACTGCGCGCCCCGTAATGGAGCCCGATCGCCTCGGCGGACGTCTCGACGCCAATGACGTCCAGGCACTCGTCGGCCATGCCGCGCAACGGCCTTCCGCCGATTATGGGCGATATGCCGACGACCTTCGCTGCTGTTGTGCGCAGTGCGCCACGGATGCCGGGAACGGCCAAGATTGCACCGATGCTGACGACGGGATTCGACGGGGCGAGTAGGACGATGTCTGCGGACTCGACAGCCTCGAGCACCCCTGGTGCCGGCGCGGCCTGATCGGCACCGATGTTCGCGAAACTGTGTGTCGGCACCTGGGCACGGTGCCGTACCCACCATTCCTGAAAGTGGATCGCGCGCTGCTCGCCGTCTTCAGGATCGGTGATCACGACGTGAGTTTCACTGCGGTCGTCGGTAACCGGCAGCAGGGTGACACCTGGTTGCCATCGGTTGCACAGTGCCTCGGTGACCGCCGACAGCGGAAAGCCCGCGCGCAGCATCTGCGTCCGGATCAGATGTGTGGCGATATCGCGATCGCCCAGCCCGAACCAGTCGGGCTTCGCGCCGTAGGCGGCGAGTTCCTCTTTGGCACTCCACGTTTCGCCCTTGTGGCCCCAGCCACGCTCGGTGTCGATACCCCCGCCGAGTGTGTACATGCAGGTATCGAGGTCAGGGCAGATGCGGAGTCCGTGCATCCACACGTCGTCACCGACATTGACGACCGCCGTGATGCGATGCCCCGCATCGGTGTCGACTTGATGCACCGCATCGGTGTCGACTTGATGCACCGCATCGGTACCGAGAAGCCTGAGAACACCTTGCAGGAATCGGGCTCCGCCGACGCCGCCAACCAATACAGTCACATTCACGGTACAAAGCCTAGGCGGTGGCCGAAGGCTCGCTGTGGGCTGCTTCCTTGACTCTGAATTCGGGGCGCGAAATACTAATCGACTTTCTCCATTCCGCTTGACCGCGACACGCTGGACGTGTCTAATCACAAATATGTCATTCTGACGTTGTGGGGGTGGGATCACTTGCAGCGGACTCACTTCGAATCTTTGTTCGAAGGAATGGCAGGAATGTTCGGTTCGGGGTACGTGATCAATCGAAATTTTCTGCGCTATCACAGGTGAGGGGAGGCGGAGCGATGCCCAATGAGCAGTTCGGGTCAGAGACTCGCTGGAGCACAGTAAGCAAACAGCCGCAGACCATTTCCGAAGCAGGTGCAGCAAGTGGCGTCTGCGCTCGAGAAGTCTGGGCGCCACAGGGTAGTGGTCAGGAAGGCAGTGTGACCCAACTTCCTGTGCGGGAACCTATCGCTCAGAAAGCGGATACCCAGAAGGTAGAGACAAAAGACGCCCGCCCGATGCTGAGTCTGGTGAGCGGCTTGGACGAACTGTTCGACAGCATCGAGGACCAGTGGCAGGAACGTGCACTTTGTGCGCAGACCGACCCCGAGGCGTTCTTTCCGGAAAAGGGCGGCTCCACAAGGGAAGCCAAGCGAATCTGCTTGGGCTGCGAAGTGCGGGATGAATGCCTCGAGTACGCGCTGGCCAACGACGAACGGTTCGGCATCTGGGGCGGCATGTCGGAGCGTGAGCGCCGGCGGCTCAAGCGGGGGATCGTCTAGTCATTCTTCATCCGACGGCATGTCCGGGTCGATGACCTCGGGTTCGACCTCGAGGTAGGTGCTCACCTGCTGTACCAGGACGTCGTGCACCAAGTCGGTTAGTTTGTCAGCGCCCTTGGCGCGCTGTTCCAACGGTCGACGGAACAGTACGATCCGGGCCCGCGTCGTGGCACCGTGTCGGTCGACGCCGGCCGGTATCAGCCGCGACAGCGGCACGGGACCGTCTGCGACGACTTCGACCGGCCAGTTCACAGAATCAGGATCCAAAGCGTGAATTTTCGGCACATCGTCCACGGCGATGTCGAGCTTCGTCAGGCGTTCGCGCCACAGTGCATCGATCGGCGCGAAGGCGTCGAGGACCACGAGGTCGAACTTTTCGGCTCGGCTTCGACGTGCCGGCGCGTCCGGTGGGAACACGGAACCGCGGATTCCACGCCCCCGACGATCGACGGATCGGGTGGTCACGGGACGCCTGCGTCGTGCTCTCGCCATGAAGGCGACATTACGACAGCTGAGCGCTTTCGGTGTGTCCGAGTAGGTGCCAGAGCGTCGTGGGGTTAGGCTCCCTAGCTGTGAGATCTCTGCGTAGGTGCTGCAGGCCCGGGTGTAAGAACCCCGCTGTCGCCACGCTTACGTACGTTTACTCGGATTCCACAGCTGTCGTCGGCCCCCTCGCCACCGTCGAGGAACCGCATTCGTGGGATCTTTGTGAAAGGCATGCATCGCGGATCACCGCACCCAAAGGGTGGGAACTGGTTCGATACGAGGGCGGGTTTTCGTCGAGCACTCCGGACGAGGACGACTTGACCGCCTTGGCGGAAGCCGTACGGGAAGCGGGTCTCGGCGATCGTGGGCGCTGCGATGGCGCCTCGCCCAGCGAGGATCGTGGTGCGACCGGCACTCGGCCCGGGCCGATGCGGACTGGCCGCCGTGGTCATCTGCGCGTACTTCCGGACCCTTCGAACTGAGACTCTCGACCGTCGGCGGGGCTCTGTTGTGGCATTCCGTGATTGCGGAGCCCAGGTATTAGGCTTGCGCCAGCACTGGTGCTCGTAAAGGAGAATGCAGAAGTGGCGCGATCAGCCGAGTCCGTCCATGCCGCAATCAAGGCCTACGACGTGCGGGGCGTCGTCGGTGAACTCATCGATGTTGCGTTCGTGCAGGACGTCGGCGGGGCATTCGCGCGGCTCGTCCGGGAGGAGAAGGCCGAGAGGGTGGTTATCGGTCACGACATGCGTGCCTCGTCCCCCGGGCTGGCACGAGCCTTCGCAGAGGGTGTGACCGCGCAGGGCCTCGATGTCGTTTTCATCGGGCTGGCATCTACCGATCAGCTGTACTTCGCGTCGGGATTGTTCGATTGTCCGGGCGCCATGTTCACCGCGAGCCACAACCCCGCGGAATACAACGGCATCAAGTTGTGTCGGGCCGGCGCCAAGCCGGTGGGTCAGGAAACGGGCCTGAAGGCGGTGGCTGCCGAAGTTATCGACGGGGTGCCCGTGTACGGCGGTGCTCCCGGCACGGTACACGAGGAGGACGTTCTCGAGCAGTATGCAGCCTTCGTCCGGGGTCTGGTGAATTTGTCCGGCCGACGTCGGCTGAAGGTCGCCGTCGACGCAGGCAACGGAATGGGCGGTCACACCGTGCCTGCGGTGTTCGGTCCGATGCCGGTCGACCTCGAACCGCTGTATTTCGAACTCGATGGCACGTTTCCCAACCATGAGGCCAATCCACTCGATCCGGCAAATCTCGTTGATCTGCAACGCTTCGTGCGCGAGACGAAGGCCGACATCGGTCTAGCCTTCGACGGAGACGCTGACCGTTGCTTCGTGGTCGACGAGCTCGGCAACCCGGTTTCGCCGTCTGCTGTGACGGCCCTCGTCGCTTCACGAGAGCTGGCGAAGGAGCCGGGCGCGGCCGTCATCTACAACCTCATAACCTCTCGCTCGGTTCCGGAGCTGGTGACCGAGCTGGGTGGACGCCCGGTGCGTACGCGGGTGGGACATTCGTTCATCAAGCAGCAGATGGCAGAAACCGGGGCAATCTTCGGAGGCGAGCACTCCGCGCACTACTACTTCCGCGACTTCTGGGGCGCAGACTCGGGCATGCTCGCTGCTCTACACGTTCTCGCGGCGCTGGGTGAGCAGGATCAGCCGCTGTCTGTGATGATGGCGAAATACCAGCGGTACGCGGCGTCGGGGGAGATCAATTCGACGGTCGCGGACGCTACTGAACGAACAGCAGCCGTCGTGTCGGCCTTCGCCGACCGCGCCACCGATGTGGATCGACTCGACGGCGTCACGGTGGAGATGAAGGACGCAGCCTGGTTCAACCTGCGGGCCTCTAACACCGAACCTCTGCTACGACTGAACGTGGAGGCGCGTACGGCGGCAGACGTAGACGCACTCGTTACCGAGATATTGGGTATCGTCCGGGCCTGACTGCCATAGTTGGTAGCAAGAGATTCCGGCGCACACCGTGAGTGTGGCCGGCACTGTATGTGGCTGGCACTGTATGTGGCCGGCATGGAAGAAGAAAGAGGGTGCGGTGGCATGACAGCACCGACGCCCCTGTTCGACCTCGACGATGGAGACGCACTCGTCGCAGCCGATACCGAGGGGGTTCTGCGTTCCGCAGCGATGGGGGGCGCCCAGATCCGGGCCACCAGGTCGGCGATGGAGGACGGGGTCCTCGACCGCCTGCAGGGATTACGGCCTCGCAGTGTGGTGGTAGTGACAGGTGCCGGCCGTGCCGGCCGTGGAGCTGCCATCCTCACGGCCGTAATCGCGGAACGAATTGGGTTCCCGCTGCTGCGCGCGCCCGGCACCCCTTTGTGGGTTGGCCCGCTCGACATAGTCGTGGTGGCGGGAGACGACCCGGGTGACCCTCAGTTGGTGGAGGCGGTCGACACGGCCGTCAGGCGCGGCGCCGAAGTGGTGGTGGCCGCACCGGACGAGGGGCCGCTCCGGTCGGCGGCGGCTGGACGCGTGGCGATGTTCGCGCCGCGGGTTCAGGTACTCAGACGGCACGGCCTGCTGAGGTACTTCGCGGTCCTACTCGCAGTTCTGCGGGCAGTCGGTTCCGAACAATGGCGAGACGAAGTGCCAGACCTCGAACAACTGGCCGATGCCGCCGACGCCGAGGCGCTACGCGACAGGCCGGGTGGTGAGGTGTTCCACAATCCGGCGAAGTCCCTCGCTTCGCGAATGCTGGGTCGACGGATCGTACTCACGGGCGACACGGCGAGCGGGGTGGAGATTGCCCGCCATGGTGCGGAGGCGCTACTTCACGCAGGCCGCGTGACGACAGCTTCGGAATTGTCTGACGTGCTGAGCTCGGCGGGAGTATTTCGCGCCCAGTCGCACATGCAGCACGATTCGATCTTCCACGATCCCGAATTGGACGGCCCGTCTGCCGTCAGCCCGGTGCGCACGTTCGTCATGACCGCGGAGGTGGACCGATTGGCCACCGAACGCAAGACCGTCGTCCTGGGAGACGTCGATCTCGTACTCGCATCGTCCGACGAGGAATCGATCACAGCAGTGCGTCCCGAACTCGAGCAGGCGGTGGTTCTCGTGGGCCGGCTGGACATGACGGCTGCGTATCTCCAGCTGATCGGAGGTATCTAGTGCACCGTCTCGAGGGTGCACTCCGGTCCTACGCGTGGGGGTCGCGTACGGCAATCGCACAGCTGCGCGGACTCCCGGCCCCGACGGCACATCCGGAGGCGGAGCTCTGGTTGGGCGCCCACCCGGGCGACCCTGCCCGGGTCCTCACAGACAAGGGGCCCATGTCGCTTCTCGAGTTGGTCGACTCGGAGCCCGAACGCCAACTCGGCACGCGGAGTGTGGAGACTTTCGGTAAACGCCTACCGTTTCTGCTGAAGTTGCTCGCCTCGGAGGAGCCACTGTCGTTGCAGGCGCACCCGAGTGCAGAGCAGGCACGCGAGGGATTCTGCCGGGAGAACGATGCGGGGATTCCGGTCGAGTCCCCGATTCGCAACTACAAGGATGCCAGTCACAAACCCGAGCTCGTCGTGGCGCTCAGCAGGTTCCAGGCACTTGCCGGGTTCCGGGACCCGCAGCGCACCGTCAAGTTGCTCGAAGCTCTTGCTGTGCCGGAGCTACAGCCGTACGCAGGGCTGATTGCCGGGCAGCCGGACTCCGACGGACTGCGGGCGCTGTTCACCACGTGGATCACGCTGCCGCAGCCCGTGCTCGGCGCGTTGATGCCGCGGGTGCTCGAGGGGTGTATCAACTATCTGTCGAACACAAAGGACGGGGAGTTCGCGGCCGAGGTCCGAACTGCGCTCGAGCTGAGCGAGGTGTATCCCGGTGACGCCGGAGTGCTGGCCGCGCTGCTGCTACACAGGGTCACGCTCGAACCCGGGCAGGGACTGTATCTGAACGCGGGCAATCTGCACGCATATCTGCACGGTATGGCCGTCGAGGTGATGGCGAACTCCGACAATGTGCTACGCGGGGGGCTTACACCGAAGCATGTGGACGTTCCGGAGTTGCTGCGGGTCCTCGACTTCGACACCGTCGACATCCCCGTCGTCGAGGCGGAACAGATCGGTCCTCGCGGGGAATTCGTGTACTCCACTCCCGCGCAGGAATTCGCGCTCATGCGAATCGACCTGTCGTCGGAGGGTCTATCAGAGCACCATCTCGATTCGGAAGGACCGCACATCCTCTTGTGCACCTCGGGATCGGTGAAGCTCCACTGTGGGTCCGATTCCCTCGAGCTTTCCCAGGGGAACGCCGCATGGGTCGCGGCAGAGGACCCGGCGGTTGAGGTGACGGCCATAACCGACCGCGCACAATTGTTCAGCGCGGGAGTGGGCGTACAGATCGCGTAGCCTGTGAGTGCCCTGCGACGGGAACCTTCGTCGCTTCAGGGTTCTGCCCGATCGTTGATCGAGAGGGAGTCACGTTGGCGGCTCATAGCGGAAAGAAGTCGATTCTCGCCGCACTCGGTGCCAACGCGGGTATCGCGGTCGCCAAATTCGGCGGATTCTTGATCACAGGCTCGTCATCGATGTTGGCGGAATCGGTGCACTCGGTGGCCGACACCTCGAACCAGGGCTTGCTCCTGCTCGGCCACAAGAAGTCCGAACGTGCCGCGGACGACTTGCATCAGTTCGGTTACGGGCGAAGCCGCTACTTCTATTCGTTCGTCGTCGCGCTCGTGTTGTTCAGTCTCGGTTCGTTGTTCGCGGTCTACGAGGGCTTCCGCAAGGTCCAACACCCCGAGCAACTCACGGTGCCCTGGTCGGTCTCGTTCTCGCCCTCGGTGGTGTCGGATTGACGATGCTTACCGGCGATCCCGTATGGGACGGCATCGGCACACTCTGCAGTGGTGCCCTGCTCGGAATCATCGCGATCATTCTGATAGTCGAAATGCAGAGTTTGCTGATCGGCGAAGGAGCCACCGCAGACGAGGAGGTGCGCATCCTCGCCGCCCTCGTCGACGGCGAGAAGATCGAATGTGTCATTCACTGCAAGACCCAGTACCTCGGGCCGGACGAGATTCTCGTAGCTGCGAAAGTTGCGGTGGCGCCCGGATCGGACATCGGCGCCGTGGCGGCCGCGATCGACGATGCCGAGGCGCGGGTCCGTGGAGCAGTCCCTGCAGCTAGCCGCATCTACCTCGAGCCCGATCTCTTCCGGTCGAGACAGGCATAGGCTGGACGCGACTGGTGAGGAGGCTGATGTGGTCACCCAGAACACAGGTGGCGAGGTCGGTGGCAGGTCGACCGGATTGTTCCGCACCAAGTCGATCGAGCAGTTGATTCGAGATACTGAGAAACCGGATACCAAGCTCCGCAAGGAACTGACGGCATGGGATCTCACCGTACTCGGCGTCGCCCTCATCGTCGGAGTCGGAATCTTCACGCTCACTGCGACCACGGCAGGAAACGTAGCGGGTCCAGCGGTGTCGCTGGCGTTCGTCCTCGCCGCCATCACGTGTTTGCTGGCCGCGTTATGCTACGCCGAGTTCGCCTCGACGGTTCCAGTGGCCGGGAGTGCCTACACGTTCTCGTACGCGACGTTCGGTGAGCTTGTTGCTTGGATCATCGGCTGGGACCTCATGCTCGAGCTCGCACTGGGGGCGTCGGTCGTGGCAAAGGCCTGGTCTCTCTATCTCGGCGAGGTGATCGGACTCGATGCGCGGATCACGATCGACTCGTTCCAGATCGATTGGGGTGCGATCTTGATTGCTGCGATCATCGCGGTGCTACTCATCAGGGGTACCAAACTTTCTTCACGGGTCGCGCTGGTCATCACCACGATCAAGATATCCGTCGTGGTGGTTGTAGTTGTGGTCGGCGCGTTCTACATCATCCCGGCCAACTACTCCCCGTTCATTCCGCCGCCTGTAGAAGACAGCTCTTCGGCGGGCGTCAGCGAGTCCTTGTTTTCCTTCCTTACCGGAGCGGGCAACAGCCAGTTCGGCTGGTACGGACTGCTCGCGGCCGCCGGCCTGGTGTTCTTTGCGTTTCTCGGTTTCGACGTCGTGGCCACTACCGCCGAAGAAGCGAAGAATCCGCAGAAATCACTGCCTAGAGGGATTCTCGGCTCGCTGGCCATCGTCACGGTTCTGTACGTAGCGGTGACGCTGGTGGTCACGGGCATGGTCAGTTATCGCGAATTGGCCGGAGACACCTCCACTTTGGCTACTGCGTTCGACATCCGCGGAATCACCTGGATGAAGTACCTGATTTCGTACGGTGCGCTGGCCGGCTTGACCACTGGACTGATCGTTATCTTTTTCGGCGGTAGCCGCATCATCTTTGCCATGTCTCGGGACGGTCTGTTGCCGCAGTGGTTGGCAGCCACCGGCAAGCGCGGCACACCCGTTCGGACCACGGTGCTCGTCGGCGTCGTGATGGCCGTGCTTGCGGGTGTCTTCCCTATCGGCACCCTCGAGGAAATGGTGAACATAGGAACGCTGTTCGCGTTCACGCTTGTGTCGATCGGCGTGGTGGTTCTGCGCCGTACCCGCCCCGATCTGCCTCGCGGATTCCGTGTGCCGTTGGTGCCGTTGGTGCCGGTTCTCGCGGTCGTTGCGTGCCTCTGGTTGATGCTCAACCTGTCCGTCGAGACCTGGATCAGATTCGTGGTGTGGTTGGCACTCGGAATGGTCATCTACTTCACCTACAGTCGCAGGCACTCGGTGATGGAGCGACGTAGCAGCGTCAAGCTCTGATTTTCCCTCCTGTCGTTCCCGTCCACTCCACGAACCATCTACGTTCTCGCCAGCGCAGCCGTTCCAACCTCCACTGGTTTACAAGAGATGCAATGTTGTCTATCCAAAGAACGAAACTAGGGGTAGTGTCCAATCCGATGGTGAGGTTACTCACATGATCTGATGTGATGGAGGGGCGAATGTCGATGCACCTGCAACCGGAGTCGCCGGCACCGGTCGAACAGTGGCGGGACAAGAAGCGGTACCTGTGGCCACTGGGCCTGAATCCGCCCACGGCGGTGTTTGTCGCGATCGGCATGGTGTGGGTGTTCGAGCGCATCGGACTCGGTGCCGTTGCCCCGGTGTGGTGGTGGATCGGCCCGATCTTGATCTACGTGCTGCTCCCGCTTGTGGACGTCTTCTTCGGC
Organism: Rhodococcus sp. NPDC049939; assembly: GCF_040656415.1. Taxonomy (NCBI): domain Bacteria; kingdom Bacillati; phylum Actinomycetota; class Actinomycetes; order Mycobacteriales; family Nocardiaceae; genus Rhodococcus; species Rhodococcus sp. NPDC049939. Next base: position 1,158,829 of record NZ_JBFAMC010000001.1, read on the forward strand.
CCTGACGGAGACAATCCACCCGACGAGGTGATGGAGAGGCTCGAGAACGACAAGTATTACCGGTATTGGGTCTACACGTACATCCCGCTCCAGATCCTCAGTCTGGTGATGGCCTGCTATCTCTGGTCCGCAACGGATCTGGGCTGGTTGGGCATCGACGGCGGCCTCGGTGCTGCCTCCGAGATCGGGCTTGCCATCACTGTCGGATGTGTTGCGGGAATCGGGATCAACGCCGCGCACGAGCTTGGGCACAAGAAGGATGAACTGGAGCGATGGCTCTCTAAAATCGCTCTGGCGCAGTCGTTTTACGGTCACTTCTACATCGAACACAACCGGGGCCACCACGTCAGGGTCGCGACGCCCGAGGATCCCGCGAGTGCCCGTTTCGGGGAAACGCTGTGGGCGTTCCTGCCACGGAGTGTGTGGGGCAGCTTCGCTTCGTCCTGGCGTCTCGAGAAGGCACGGCTGGAACGGCTCGGCAAGCGTCCGTGGACGATTCACAACGACGTCCTGAACGCCTGGCTGATGTCAGTCGTTCTGTTCGGCGCACTCGTTGCAGTCTTCGGGATCGGGGTCGTGCCGTATCTGGCGATTCAGGCGGTGTTCGGGTTTTGCTTGCTCGAGGCCGTCAATTACCTCGAGCACTATGGATTGCTGAGGCAGAAGACGGCGAGTGGCCGCTACGAGCGGTGCACCCCGGAACACAGCTGGAACAGCGACCATGTCGTAAGCAACGTGGCCCTGTTTCACCTGCAACGGCACAGCGATCACCATGCCAACCCGACTAGGCGCTACCAGACGTTGCGGAGCATGGACGGTGCCCCCAACCTGCCGAGTGGCTACGGCAGCATGATCGCGCTCGCCTATTTTCCGCCCTTGTGGCGAAGGGTGATGGACCGTCGTGTGCTCGCGCACTACGACGGCGACATCAGGCGGGTCAACATTCAGCCTTCCAAGCGTGGGAAAGTGCTCGCGAAGTACGGGGTGCCGCAGTGAGCGCGTACCGCTGTCCGGTGTGCGACTACGTCTACGACGAGGCGGTGGGTGCGCCTCGGGAAGGGTTTCCGGCTGGCACGCAGTGGGGTTCGGTACCCGAGGACTGGTGTTGTCCGGACTGCGGGGTGCGGGAGAAGCTCGACTTCGAGCCGGTGGTCACGATACGAGGAGAAGTTCCATGACTGAGTACAAGCTCTATCAATGCGTTCAGTGCGGATTCGAGTACGACGAGAAACTGGGATGGCCGGAGGAGGGCATCGAACCCGGAACGCGTTGGGAAGACATCCCCGACGACTGGAGCTGCCCGGATTGCGGCGCCGCGAAAGCGGACTTCTTCATGGTCGAAGTAGAGCGGAACTGACATTCGGACGACGCCGCACGCCGCGACCGTGCCGGTCGAGCACGGCCGCGGCGATGGACGCTAGTGTCTTCGCCATGACTTCTCCGCGTGTCAGGGTGTCCTACCAGGAGGCCACGCGGCTGCTGCTGCGTCGGTCGGTACTTGACTCGATGCGGGACCTCTTGGTCGAGAACGACTGGTCGGATATCACGATGTCCGACGTCGCGGCGGGTGCGGGAGTGAGTAGGCAGACTCTCTACAACGAGTTCAAGTCGCGGCAGGGTCTCGCGGAGGCGTATTCCCTCCGGTTGGCTGACGAACTCGTCGATTCCGTCAGTGAGGCTATGGTCGCGAACGTCGGAGATGGTCGTGCTGCGCTGACCGCAGCGTTCACGACGTTCTTCGCTGCAAGTCTTTCCGACCCTCTGGTTCAGTCGCTACTGCGGGGTGACGCGAAACCTGAACTCCTGCGGCTCATCACGACCGAGAGCGGGCCGATCATCGAGCGGGCGTCAGTGAGACTCGCCGAGGTGTTCGAGCGTGCATGGGTACAGGCGACCCCGTCGGATGCGGGCGCACTGAGTCGGGCCATCGTGCGTCTTGCCATGAGTTACATCTCGATGCCACCGGAGTCCGAGGTCGACGTCGCAGCCGACATCGGTGCCATTCTGGGGCCTTTCGTGGACGAGGCGGTCGGCGGGGCCGACCGCAGTGGCTAGCCGGGTGGAGTGCCCTGGGCGTTTCACCCCCTGATCGCGATACGGATAGCCTTGATCGAAACAGCAGTCGACCAGGAGAGCTTCATGACGACCTCAGGTTCAAACACGCCCGTGGCCGAGAGCCGCAACGGGATCGATTTCAAGGTGGCGGACCTTTCACTCGCCGAGTTCGGCCGCAAGGAAATCCGCCTCGCCGAGCATGAGATGCCTGGCCTGATGGCACTACGCCGTGAGTACTCGGAGGTGAGGCCTCTTGCGGGGGCTCGCATTTCCGGCTCGCTTCACATGACGATCCAGACTGCTGTGCTCATCGAGACCCTCACGGCGCTGGGCGCGGAGGTCCGCTGGGCCTCCTGCAACATCTTCTCCACACAGGATCACGCGGCCGCGGCAGTCGTGGTCGGGCCGCACGGCACGCCCGATGAGCCCCGCGGCGTCCCGGTTTTCGCGTGGAAGGGAGAAACCCTGGAGGAATACTGGTGGGCTGCCGAACAGATGCTCACTTGGCTGGACGCCGACAAGCCTGCGAACATGATTCTCGATGACGGCGGCGACGCCACGATGCTCGTCCTCAAGGGGACCCAGTTCGAGAAGGCCGGCGTCGTGCCTTCCACCGACGACGAGCAGGATTCCGAAGAGTACAAGGTGTTCTTGGCCCTGCTGCGCCAGTCCCTCGAGGCCGACAAGAACAAGTGGACCAAGATCGCGAAGTCGGTTCAGGGTGTCACGGAGGAGACGACCACCGGGGTCCTGCGTCTGTACCAGGTCGCTGCAGCCGGTGATCTCGCATTCCCGGCAATCAACGTCAACGATTCGGTGACCAAGAGCAAGTTCGACAACAAGTACGGCACCCGTCACTCGCTCCTCGACGGCATCAACCGGGGCACCGACGTGCTGATCGGTGGCAAGGCGGCGCTGGTCTGCGGTTACGGAGATGTCGGCAAGGGCTGCGCCGAGGCGCTCAGGGGTCAGGGTGCCCGCGTGACGGTCACCGAGATCGATCCCATCAACGCCCTGCAGGCAATGATGGACGGTTTCGAGGTGAAGACGGTCGAGCAGGCCATCGGATGGGCCGACATCGTCGTCACAGCCACTGGGAACCGGGACATCATCACCCTCGAGCACATGAGGCAGATGAAGCACCAGGCCATCTTGGGCAACATCGGTCACTTCGACGACGAGATCGACATGGCCCGGCTCGAGCACTCGGGCGATGTCACCCGCGTAAATATCAAGCCTCAGGTCGACGAGTTCCGGTTCGGGAACGGTCGCTCGATCATCGTGCTGTCCGAGGGGCGCTTGCTGAATCTGGGCAACGCCACCGGCCACCCCTCGTTCGTCATGAGCAACAGCTTCTCCAACCAGGTCATCGCGCAGATCGAGCTGTGGACCAAACCCGAACAGTACGACAACGAGGTGTACCGCCTCCCGAAGCATCTGGATGAGAAGGTCGCGAAGATCCACGTCGAAGCGCTCGGGGGCTCGCTCACCAAGCTGACCAAGGAACAGGCGGAATACATCGGCGTCGACGTCGAGGGCCCGTTCAAGCCAGAGCACTACCGGTACTAGAGACCGATCCCCTCAGGAATCCGGCACGAGCGGTGGCCCGGCTAGGGCTGAGTCAGCGCTCGTGCCCGGTGGGTCGGGACATCGGGTGGTGAGCGGATACAGTGCTACCTCGTGGGGACACTGATTGCGCTCGAAGGACTGGACGGCGCGGGAAAGCGGACACTCGTCGACGCGGTGGTGAAGCACCTTGCCGAAAAGGGATTGAGAGTCGGAACCCTGGACTTTCCACGTTACGGCCGATCCGTGCATGCGGATGTGGCCTCTGAGGCGCTCAAGGGCGCGCACGGGGATCTGGCCGGCTCGGTATTCGCGATGGCGATGTTGTTCGCGTTGGACCGGTACGGTGCGGTCGACGAGTTGTCCGATTTGCTCGACGGGCACGACATCGTCTTGCTCGATCGGTATGTGGCGTCCAACGCCGCCTACGGTGCAGCACGGCTGCATCAGCACGGCGACGACGAGTTCGTAGAATGGGTGACGGACCTCGAATTCTCGCGGTTCGGTCTGCCCCGGCCCGATCTGCAGCTGTATCTGGATGTTCCGGTGGAACTCGCGCAGGAACGCGCCAGGGTGCGCGAATCAGCAGATTCGAGCAGGGCGATAGATACGTACGAACGGGACCGTGAACTGCAGGAACGGACTGGCGAGGTCTACCGGGACCTGGCATCGGCGGGTTGGATTTCACCCTGGTGGGTGCTCACCCCGGATACCGATCCGGACATGCTCGCGAAAAAACTGACATTCTTGAAGAAATAATTGGCACGCCGTGAGGCGAACGGGCTGTTACGGGCTCCGAAGATGCAACGATAGGGACATGAAACCAAGGATTCTGGTTGTCGACGACGACACCGCACTAGCGGAGATGCTGACGATCGTGCTCCGCGGCGAAGGTTTCGATCCGTATGTGGTTGGAGATGGGACTCAGGCGCTTACCGCGGTCCGGGAGACACGTCCGGACTTGGTGTTGCTGGACCTGATGCTGCCCGGCATGAACGGCATCGACGTCTGCCGCGTTCTCCGGGCCGATTCCGGCGTACCCATCGTGATGCTGACGGCGAAGACCGACACTGTCGATGTGGTCCTCGGATTGGAATCCGGCGCGGACGACTACATCATGAAGCCGTTCAAGCCCAAGGAGTTGGTTGCCAGGGTGCGGGCGCGGCTGCGCCGGACCGACGACGAACCCGCCGAGATGCTCAGCATCGCCGACCTCGTGATCGACGTACCCGCGCACAAGGTGAGCCGAGGCGATGAACTGATTTCGCTCACTCCTCTCGAGTTCGACCTCCTGGTTGCCCTGGCGCGCAAGCCGCGGCAGGTGTTCACCCGTGAGGTGCTGCTCGAGCAGGTGTGGGGTTACCGACACGCAGCCGACACCCGACTTGTCAACGTGCACGTGCAGCGCCTGCGTGCCAAAGTCGAGACCGATCCCGAGAACCCCGAAGTGGTTTTGACGGTCAGGGGGGTCGGCTACAAGGCCGGACCGCCGTGACAGGTGTTTCCCGATGGCGGCGGCGCGTCAATCGGCGCGTTTCACCGGTCTTGCGTTGGGGTCACTCACTGAGTAATGCTCTTGCGCACGCTTGGCGTCGTTCGCTGCAACTGAGGGTCGTCGTTTCGACGTTGACCTTGTCGCTCATCGTCATCGTCGTTCTCGGCGTCGTGCTGACGAGTCAGATCACCGACCGGCTGCTCGAAACGAAGATCAATGCGGCCATCGAGGAGATGGATCGGGCCCGCAGCATCGTCGAGGGGCAGCTGGCCGGCGCAGACGGTAGTAGTTCTCTGACCACTCAACTCGACGCCGCCAACGCCGCTCTGACCAACAGGGGACCGGACTCGGGGCAAGCCTCTGATTCGGCAGGCACCTTCGACCCCGCGCTGATCGTGCCCGCAGCCGGGACTCGCCCGCTCTCGTCGAGCGGTCCGGCGGATCAGATTCCGCAATCGCTGCGCGACTTCGTGGCGGCAGGCCAAGTGAGCTATCAGTTCGCTACAGTGAACGATCCCGATGGCTATTCGGGGCCTGCACTGATCGTCGGCAGCCCCACGGCGTCCGCTATCCCGACGCTGGAACTGTATCTCGTGTTTCCCCTGGCGAGTGAGGGCCGAAGCCTCTCGCTTGTTCGCGGTACCCTGATGGTCGGCGGGGCGGTGCTAGCCGTACTGCTCGCAGCTATCGCGCTACTCGTCGCACGGCAGGTGGTTCTGCCGATCCGATCGGCCTCCCGGATCGCAGTGCGCTTCGCCGATGGCCGGTTGAAGGAACGGATGCCGGTACGGGGCGAGGACGACATGGCCCGCTTGGCGATGTCGTTCAACGAGATGGCCGAAAGTTTGTCCAAACAGATCACCCAACTCGAGGAGTTCGGCAATCTTCAGAAGCGGTTCACTTCCGACGTGAGTCACGAATTACGCACACCGCTCACCACGGTAAGGATGGCGGCAGACCTGATTCACGACGCCAGTCACGACCTCGACCCGGTGCTGAGGAGGTCGTCGGAGCTACTGGTCACTGAACTCGACCGTTTCGAGAACCTACTGGCCGACCTCCTCGAGATCAGCAGGCACGACGCAGGTGTTGCCGAACTGGCCGCAGAGCAACTCGACGTGCGGATGTGTGTGCGCGCGGCGATCTCGACCGTACGCCACCTCGCGAGGGAGAGCGGCACCGAATTGATCGTCGACCTACCGGATGAAGTGGTGTCGGCCGAGGTCGACCCGAGACGGGTGGAACGGATATTGAGAAATCTGCTGGCCAACGCCATCGATCACGGAGAGGGCAAACCGGTGTTGCTGCGCCTACGCGCTGACGACAGCGCGGTCGCGTTCACCGTGCGTGATCAGGGTGTGGGTTTGCGGCCAGGTGAGGAAAAGCTGGTGTTCAACAGGTTCTGGCGATCCGATCCGTCGCGTGTGCGACGCTCGGGCGGCACCGGCTTGGGGCTCGCGATCAGCGTGGAGGATGCCAACCTCCACGACGGTCGGCTCGAGGCTTGGGGCGAGCCCGGTCGGGGAGCTTGCTTCCGCTTGACTCTGCCGCTGGTTCGTGGCCGAAAGGTCGTCTCCAGCCCGTTGCCCCTGAAACCGGAAACCGTCGAGGATCTCAAACTGGCATCCGTGGAGGATCTCGAACCGGAAACAGCCGAGGGCGTCGAACCGGAAACCGCAGAGGGCGTCGTAGAGCCACCGGTTCCGGGGGAGTCTTCTTCGCCCGTGGACGACGTCGATCCGGACATCGAGTTGGACGATTCTCGGCCGGACCCCGAGGGACGTGAGCGGGCGCATGTCGGCGACCGAGACGGCTCGAAGTTACCGGAGCAGGACACATGATGCCTGGTCGGAAATGGGTTCCCTCCGGGCGGTCGGCGTTGGTCGCAGTTGTCATCGCCGTGCTCGTCGGGGTCAGTGGATGCGCCAGCCTGCCGGACTCCTCGACACCGCAGGCGATCGGGACGGTCAACACAGATCCGCCTGGATCGAGTGTCGCGGTACCGACGCCCGGGCGTGAACCCGATCTCCTGCTGCGCGATTTCTTCAAGGCAAGCACCGATCCATCCGGAGAGCACCTTGCGGCCCGCCAGTTCCTCACCCCGACGGCATCCGGGAGATGGGACGACGGTGCGAGCGTCACGATCGTCGACAAGATCGACGTACTACCGGAGTCGCGGTCTGCGAACAAGGCGACGTATACCATCCGTGCCAACAAGGTGGGACAGCTCGAGCCCGGCGGTCTGTATGTCGCGGTGGACGGCAGCTTTGAAGAGGAGATCAGCTTCTCGCGGCATGACGGTGAGTGGAGGATCTCCGATCTGCCGGAGGGTGTGATACTCGACCGAGCGCAGTTCCTGAACTCCTACCAGCGCAAATCGCTGTATTTCATCGATCCGGGCGGGACGATGGTCGTCCCGGATCCACGCTGGGTGTGGGGACCACAGGACCAGATGGCATCCCAGCTCGTCGGCTTGCTGATGGAAGGACCCAAGGGTGCATTGGCACCAGCGGTGCGCAACGAACTCGGCGGGGAAGTCTCAGTCCTCGGTCCGATCACGAAGGCAGATGGACGTACCGCGCACGTTGGCTTGAATCTCGGTGGAATTCGAATCGACTTCGGCGGATTGGGCGTCATCGACGAACAGACGAAGCAGTTGTTCGCGGCCCAGGTGATCTGGACGCTCGCCAATGCCGGGATTTCCGGACCGTACGTCCTGCTCGCGGACGGTCAACCCTTGGACGGCCGATACCCCAACGGCTGGACCACCGCAGACGTATCGTCCATGAACCCGTTCGCGACCTCGAGTGCGGCTGTGGGACTGCACGCCTTGCGTGAGGGTTCGATGGTGAGCGTTACCGAGGCCGGCGTCATCCCGGTGCCCGGATACTTCGGCTCAGCGGGCAACATTCAATCTCTGGCCCTGTCTCAGAACGGTCAGATGGTCGCTGCGGTTGCGGATACGGACCTGGAGGCGCCAGAACCGACGAGCGCGCTGATGGTCGGCAGGTACGGGGAGGATGCGGCCGTGGTGTTGGAGGGCGACGCCATCACACGACCGACGTGGGCGCCCGGTAGTTCGGCGATCTGGGCCGTAGTCAACGGCGACAAGGTCATTCGAGTGCTGCGCGATCCCAACACAGGGCTGACTTCGGTGGCAGATGTCGACGCGGGCGCCGTCACCGCCCTGGGTACGACGATCACGGAGATGCGGCTCTCCCGCGACGGTGTGCGCGCTGCGCTGATCGTCGACGGCAAGGTCTACCTCGCCATCGTGACGCAGATGCCGGATGGCGAGTACGCTCTCACCAATCCGCATGCGGTGGCCAACGGGCTCGGCAGCCCGGCCATCGCGCTCGACTGGAGTACGAGCGACACGATCGTGGTAGCACGGTCGGCATCCGAGATCCCGGTGGTGCAGGTGGCCGTCGACGGTTCGCGCCTGGACGCGCTGCCCAGTCGCAACCTCACGACACCGGTCCTGGCAGTCGACGCATCGACGACCACCGAGTTCGTCGCTGACTCGCGGGCGGTCTTCCAATTGAACAACAACGATCCGGCGGGTGATCGGTACTGGAGAGAGGTGCCTGGACTAACGGGTGTGAAGGCCATCCCGATCCAGCCGGGCTGATCTTGTCGGTGTAGAAGCCGATACTTCGCGCATGCGCTTCTTGCCGATTTCACGGGTCTTGCTGGATCTGGCTGAGCTGATCCTGCCGGTCGAATGCGGCGGCTGCGCGGCGCCGAACACCCGGTGGTGTGCCCATTGCGACGCAGAGGTGGTGGACGACCCTGTGCTGCTGTCCCCGCGGATGGATCCGGGCGTTCCGGTGTGGGCCCTCGGCAACTATTCGGGGCCGCGTCGGCGGGCGGTGATCGCAGCGAAGGAAAGGGGGCGCCGCGATCTTGCCGCACCCCTCGGATCCGCGGTCGCCCACGCTCTCGTTCGCCTCCAGCGATGGGGTGAACTCGATGCGCCCGAACGGGCCCCGGTCGTCCTGGTTCCGGCGCCGACCCGGGCGAGGGCCGCCCGTGTACGCGGCGGTGATCCCGTCACGCGAATAGCCGTCGAGGCCGTCGGGGCGAGACGGGTATGTCCCGCGCTCGCGATGAGGCGCGGGGTGCGCGATTCGGTCGGACTTTCGGCCGATCAGCGCCGAGTGAACCTGGCCGGAAGCATCCGGCTCACTCGCAGTGGAGCCGACTTCGCGCGATATGTATCGTCGGATTCTCCAGTATCGCAACATGTCTCGGTTGTGCTACTCGATGACGTGTCAACTACGGGGGCGACGGCGACCGAGTCGGTCAGGGTGCTGTCTCAGTCGGGCATTCGTGTGAGTGCGGCGCTTGTCATAGCGGGCGTGGGATGAATTGATGTTGAATAGTGGCACAAGCGCAAGTTACGGACTAGCGTCGCGAGCACACCCGAGAACACAGGTAGGAGGTGATACTTCGAACCTGGTGCCGGGCGGGTCCCCACCTGGCATTGCTCAACTTCGCCACCGCCCAATGAAGGGCGGGGCCGTAATCGGGAGGTACGAGTGACGACCCCTTCGCAAGCCTCGGTTTTCATCGACGACAGCATCACGGATTCACCGAAAAAGACGGGCCCCCACTCTGAGATTGTTGTCAAAGGACGCAACGTCGAGGTACCCGACCACTTCCGCGTATACGTCTCAGAAAAGCTGTCGCGCCTCGAGCGCTTCGACCCTTCCATCTACCACTTCGATGTGGAGCTTCAACACGAACGTAATCGACGCCAGATGAAGAGCTGTCAGCGCGTCGAAATCACTGCCCGCGGCAAGGGACCGGTGGCCCGAGCCGAGGCATCCGCCGATAGTTTCTACGCAGCATTCGAGTCCGTTTCCGCCAAGCTGGAGAGCAGGCTCCGCCGTGCCAAGGATCGGAAGAAGATCCACTACGGGGAGAAGACTCCGGTGTCGGTGGCCAAAGCCACCGCTTCATTGGCAGAGGACAACAGTCTTGGAATCAACCCGGACCTCTCGCTGGACGGCCACGAGCCGGACGAACACAGGCCAGGGCAGATCGTCCGTACCAAGGAGCACAAGGCCACACCGATGACTGTCGACGACGCACTGTATGAGATGGAGTTGGTGGGGCACGATTTCTTCCTGTTCCACGACAAGGAGTCGGACAGGCCGTCGGTGGTCTATCGGCGGCACGCGTTCGACTATGGAATCATCCGTCTGGCGTGACTTTCCTGACTATCGTGTGACCGATCTGGACGGTCGGTCTACTCGCTAGATAGCGAGAGCGCCTACCATGGATCCGGCCGGGGTTGTTAACCTCCGGCCGGATTTGCGTGTCAACCAAACATCTACTGCCGAAGATTGAGGACGAACAAGACTGTGCCGTCGCTATCGCTATCGAAGCTGCTCCGTGTAGGTGAGGGTCGCATGGTCAAGCGACTCAAGCACATCGCCGACCACGTTTCCGCGATGTCGTCCGAGTTCGAGGATCTGTCGGACGAGCAGCTCCGCGCAAAGACCGAGGAATTCCGTGCTCGATACCGCGAGGGTGAATCGCTCGACGAGCTGCTGCCCGAGGCCTTCGCGGTCGCGCGGGAGGCCTCCTGGCGGGTCATCGACCAGCGGCACTTCCACGTGCAGATCATGGGAGGAGCTGCCCTTCACTTCGGCAACATAGCCGAAATGAAGACGGGTGAGGGAAAGACCCTGACCTGTGTGTTGCCCGCCTACCTCAACGCTATCTCCGGTGACGGGGTGCACGTGGTCACGGTCAACGACTACCTCGCCAGGCGCGACTCCGAGTGGATGGGACGAGTTCACCGCTTCCTCGGACTCGAGACCAGCGTGATCCTGTCGGGCATGACGCCGGCCGAACGCCGGAAGGCGTATGCCGCTGACATCACGTATGGCACCAACAACGAGTTCGGATTCGACTACCTGCGCGACAACATGACGCACTCGCTCGACGATCTCGTGCAGCGTGGCCACAACTTCGCGATCGTGGACGAGGTCGACTCCATCCTCATCGACGAGGCGCGCACACCCCTCATCATCTCGGGGCCCGCCGATGCATCCAGCAAGTGGTACTCGGAGTTCGCCCGAATCGCGCCGCTCCTGAAGCGGGACGTGCACTATGAGGTCGACATTCGCAAGCGCACCGTCGGTGTGCACGAGGCAGGCGTCGAATTGGTCGAGGACCAGCTCGGAATCGACAACCTGTACGAGGCGACGAACTCCCCGCTCGTGAGCTACCTGAACAACGCCATCAAGGCCAAGGAGCTCTACACCAGGGACAAGGACTACATCGTCCGCGACGGCGAAGTGATCATCGTTGACGAGTTCACCGGTCGTATCCTCGTCGGCCGTCGCTACAACGAGGGCATGCACCAGGCGATCGAAGCCAAGGAAAAGGTTGAGATCAAGGCCGAGAACCAGACCCTCGCGACGATCACGTTGCAGAACTACTTCCGCCTCTACGACAAACTGTCGGGCATGACGGGTACGGCCGAGACCGAGGCAGCCGAACTGCACCAGATCTACAAACTCGGGGTCATCCCGATCCCGACGAACCGCCCGATGGTGCGTGTCGACAACGGCGACCTGATCTACAAGACCGAGGAAGCCAAGTTCGACGCCGTGGTCGACGACGTAGTGGAACGGCACGGGAACGGCCAGCCGGTCCTGATCGGTACCACGAGCGTCGAGCGGTCGGAGTACCTGTCGAAGCAGTTCACCAAGCGTGGTGTGGCGCACAACGTGCTGAACGCGAAGTTCCACGAGCAGGAAGCCACGATCATCGCCGAAGCAGGCAGGTCTGGCGCGGTCACCGTTGCGACCAACATGGCAGGCCGCGGAACCGACGTGGTGCTCGGCGGCAACCCCGACATCATGGCCGATATCGCTCTGCGCAAGCGCGGCCTCGACCCGGTCAGCACCCCCGACGAGTACGAGGCCGCATGGGACGAGGTCCTGGACCAGGTCAAGACCGAGGTGAAAGCCGACGCGGACAAGGTTCGCGAGGCAGGTGGGCTGTATGTCCTCGGCACCGAGCGACACGAGTCACGACGTATCGACAATCAGTTGCGTGGTCGTTCCGGTCGTCAGGGGGACCCCGGTGAGTCGCGGTTCTATCTCTCGCTCGGTGACGAATTGATGCGACGGTTCAACGGTGCGGCCCTCGAGTCGATCATGACGCGACTGAACCTGCCCGACAACGTTCCCATCGAGGCGAAGATGGTCTCGAAGGCCATCAAGAGCGCTCAGACGCAGGTCGAGCAACAGAACTTCGAGATCCGCAAGAACGTGCTCAAGTACGACGAGGTGATGAACCAGCAGCGAACAGTCATCTACGACGAGCGTCGTCAGATCCTCGAAGGCAAGAACATGGAGGGTCAAGTCGAGAAGATGGTCACCGATGTGGTCACCGCTTACGTCGACGGGGCGACCGCAGAGGGTTATGTCGAGGACTGGGATCTCGAGCAGTTGTGGACCGCGCTGAAGACGCTGTACCCGATCGGACTGGACTACAAGGAGGTTGTCGGCGAGAACGCTGAAGGCGAGAGGGAGGACATTTCGAGCACCGATATGCGAGAAATCCTTCTGAAGGATGCGCACGAGGCGTACGCGCGCAGGGAAGCCGAGATCGACAGTGTCGCCGGGGAGGACGCGATGCGCGAACTCGAGCGCCGGGTGTTGCTGAGCGTTCTCGACCGCAAGTGGCGCGAGCACCTCTACGAGATGGACTATCTCAAGGAGGGCATCGGCCTGAGGGCGATGGCGCAGCGTGATCCGCTGGTGGAATACCAGCGTGAGGGTTACGACATGTTCGGTGCAATGCTGGAGGGGTTGAAGGAGGAGTCGGTCGGATTCCTGTTCAACCTTCAGGTAGAGGCGGCTGCTCCTCAGGAATCGGCTGCTCCGGGCATCAGCGTTACGGCTTCATCCGCTGCGGCGACCGCGGCATCTGCTCCAGTCGCACCGCGTCCGCTGCCGACCCAGGAGGCTGCTCAGCAGGCTCAGGGCACAGCGGCACCGTCAGCCCTCCGCGCGAAGGGACTTGCTCCTGACGCCGACACGCGGGGACTGACGTACTCGGGCCCTGCCGAGGACGGCAATGTCCAACTCAGTCGCCGTGGTGCGGACGCTACCGCCGAAACCGGCACCCGCCGCGAGCGCCGTGAGGCGGCGAGGGCGCAATCGAAGGGCAAGAAACCCCCGCGATCCAAGCGCAAGCGCTGAGCCCCGGCGAAGCGACAACCCGAGTACCGGTGAAGCGATTACCCGAGTACCAGTGAGGTGATGGTCCAGCCCGTGTCGGATGCTCGTTCGACACGGGCTGCGATCACGAAGATCCGTTGACCCCTGCTGTAGCTGCCGAACGCCTCGACGGCGTGGGGTTCGATCGCGCGCAGATGGACTCGGACGAGCGTCGCGGCCCCGAGTCGCCTGGCGGGTGAGTCGGCTGACGCGTACGCACGTATGACGTCGACGAGCGATGGCGTCAAGAGTGGTCGCAGTTGCTCTACGTTCCGGCGCCTGTCCACCACTTCGAGAACGAGCCGGAATGAGCGCTCCGTGAAGCGACGGGCATCGGGAGCGGGCCGGCACGCCGTCGGCGTCGACCGGGGCGATGCTCCCGAGTGGGACGAGGAGCGGTGGCGGTGCCGCCCGGTCGAGTGCCGCACACCGGAAGGCGCGGCGCAAGGCGCAGGAACAGGTGGTGCGGAAGCCGCCTGGGCCACCGGCTCGAACCGAGGCACTCGTGACAGGAACGTATGTGGCTCTTTCATTTTCTTCCCCCCGATTTCGGCATGAAATGGCCGTCAGTGCGGTCATATTCGCATGGATTCCGCTGTCGTGTAGCAGAACTGGATAGCGGAACCTAGTGTGGGTGCCGTGCTGGATTGGTATCGGAGTTCGGCGGGTACCGGCAGCGTCAGGTGCGGACAAGGCAGCGATCCCACTCGAAGTGGATCGAGACGGGATGCAAAGGGGGTTGGGCCGGCATGGTGACCAGGCTGTCAACGCAGGACGCGTCGTTCTATCTTCTCGAGGCGAGCAGTACCCCGATGCACGTGGGATCTCTCGCGATCTTTCGGAAGTCTTCGAACGATTTGTCGTACGAGGAGTTGCTGTGTCTGGTCGAGGAACGGCTCAGGCTCGTGCCGCGGTACCGCCAGAAGGTGAGAGAGGTCGCGCTGGGTCTGTCACGTCCGGTGTGGGTGGACGACCGCGACTTCGATATCAAGTACCACGTTCGGAGGGCGGCTCTGCCGAAGCCGGGTTCGGATGCGCAGTTGAATGAATTCATTGCACGACTTTCATCGCAGCCGTTCGACGAAACTCGCCCACTGTGGGAGATGTACCTCGTGGAGGGTCTTTCGCACGATCGCTTCGCCGTCTTCACCAAGTCTCATGTTTCTCTGATCGACGGTGAGACGGCGCTCGCGATGAGTCAGGTGATTCTGGACCCGGCGCCGACCCGCTCTCCGGTGGCAGAGGAACTGTGGGTGCCCGCTTCCACGCCAAGCGAATCGACGTTGATCGCCGGCGCACTGGCGGAGATGGTGTGGCGTCCGGGCGAAGGGCTTACTGCCCTGCGGACGAGCTTGGGTGACATGGTCTCAGCGCTCGGGGGGCCCGTGGGAGCGGTCGGTAGGGTTGCTGCCGTGGTGCGTGCCGCCGCTCAGATTGCGCCCGAGACCCCGCTCAACGCAACCATTTCCCGTAGCCGCCGTTTCGCGGTCGCGAAGACCGAGTTGAGTGAGTACCGAAAGATTCGCGCCCGCTACGGGTGCGAGGTCAACGACGTCATCCTCGCGGTGATCTCAGGGGCGATGCGGAACTGGTTGCTGTCTCGGGGCGAGCCGGTTACCGAGTCGACCTCCGTACGTGCCTCGGTGCCGATTTCGATCTATGCGATGGGTTCCGACGGCGAGGATCTCGACGCGCCGGCGCCTGGGAAACTCGCGGCGCCCGCGCCTGGGAGAGGGGAGGATTCGCGAAGCACGGTGTCCTCGATCCTCGTGGACCTGCCCGTCGGCGAACCGAACGCGGTGATACGACTCTCGCACATCGCCCATGCCACGGCGGCGCAGGCGATGCCAGGACGCCGGGTCGGCGCGGAGACCCTGACGTGTCTGCCTGGGTTCGCACCCGCCACTCTTCATGCCATGGGTGTCCGTGCGACAGGTAGCTTGTCGCAGCGGACATTCAACCTGTCGATCACCAACGCGCCAGGTCCTCAGATGCCGCTCTACATCAACGGAGCGAGGATGCTGGAGATGTATCCGGTGTCGCCTCTGTTGAAGAACCAAACTTTGAGCATTGCGCTGACTTCCTATGACGGCGCCGTCTACTACGGTTTGAATGCAGACCGTGATGCCATGGCAGATGTTGATGTGGTGGCCGCACTGATGTACGAATCTCTCGAGGAGTTGTTGGATGCCAGTCGGTGAGCGACTCGTGGCGCAAATGACGAGTGACGTATGACGCGTGTATATGTTCCGGCGACGATCGAGATCCTCCAACAGTTGGTGGCTGATCAGGAGTTCGATCCGATGAACAGGACCGCGTTCGCGGTCACCGCCACACTTCGTGAGTCGTATTCGTTCGGCGACGACGAGGAACTGGCCGAGGTCGCGATGGCCGAGGCGGCGCGAGCTTCGTTGCGACTGATTGCCGGCCGTGTGGCCGAGGGCGGAACGGACGGTGTCCGCTTTCGACGTGCAGTTGTCGCAGCCGACGTGGACGGTGTGACCCCAAGGCCGGATCTCGACGACGCCGTGGTGCGGTTGCCAGGACCTGTCACGATCGCTCAGGTCGCATCGGTGCATGTCGACCTAGAGGAGGCTGAACGGAATATCGAACGCGCCGCATCGGTGATCGACGAAGCGGACCTTGGTGATCAGGACGCCGAGTTCGTTCTCGGAGACGCTGAGGACCACGTCTTGGCGTGGTACGCGACGCAGGAGCTTCCGTTCCTGCTCGAACTGCTGTAACCGACTCCACATCGTACCGGAGGGTAACTTACGCTACCGTAAGTAGCTTACCGACGGTAGCGTTAGGTCGTCATGAGACAGGTGGAGGTCGGATGGGTTTGAAGAACTGGATCGAGGCGCCGGCAGCTGCGGTAGTGCCCGCCACGAGGTCCAGGCTCAATTGGTTACGCGGTGCCGCTGCGCGGCTCACCACGCCGTTGCTTCCAGACGACTACCTGCACCTGGCCAACCCGTTGTGGTCGGCTCGAGAACTGCGAGGCCAGATCGTCGAAGTCCGCGCGGAGACTGCGGATTCGGCCACGATCGTGATCAAGCCCGGATGGGGATTCGACTTCGGTTACGAGCCGGGCCAGTACATCGGAATCGGATTGCACGTCGATGGGCGCTGGCATTGGCGCTCATACTCCCTCACATCACCGCCGAACTGGGACGACAAGCGCATCTCCATCGCCGTCAAGGCGATGCCGGAGGGACTTCTGTCGAGTCATCTCGTCAACGGAGTGCCCTCCGGAACGATCGTGCGGCTCGCGACACCGACCGGCAATTTCGCGCTGCCCGATCCGCCGCCGGAGCGAATCCTGTTCCTCACCGCGGGCAGTGGCATCACACCCGTGATGTCGATGCTGCGCACGATGAACCGGCGTGGTCAGCTGCCCGATGTCTTCCACGTGCACTCGGCGCCCACCGACGCGGACGTGATGTTCGCCGACGAACTCGCTGGGCTGCACGACGAGCACGACGACTTCCGATGCAAGATCCAGCTCACCCGAACCCAGGGCAAGTTTGCCTTGACCTCGCTCGACGAGGTCTGCCCGGACTGGCGTGAACGGCAGACATGGGCCTGCGGTCCGCTACCGATGCTCGACGAGATCGAGACGTTGTGGCGCGACGAGAACGTCGAGGGCAACCTCCACCTAGAGCGGTTCGCCGTCTCCAGAGCCGACACTTCCGGCGAGGGGGGAACGGTGACGTTCGCCAAGGCAGGCAAGGCCGTCGATATCGATGGCGCCACCACACTTCTCGAGGCAGGTGAGAGTGTCGGCGCACTCATGCCCTTCGGTTGCCGGATGGGTATCTGCCAGACGTGTGTGGTCCCGATTCTGTCCGGTCACGCCATCGATCTGAGGTCCGGCAAGCAGCACGCCGAAGGTGACCGGGTCCAGACATGCATTTCTGCGGCGGCAGGGGACTGCACGCTCGATGCATGAGCGTGGGCGTTCACCTCTCTCCGCTATTCTCGGACCCTCATCAGACGGAGGAACACGGTGGCCATCACCGACATAAAAGAGTTCGCGCATCTCACCCCTGCGGATATCGGGTCACTCGGGCGTGAACTCGATTTCATCAGGCTCGAGGTGGAGGAATCGCGAGGAGTCCGCGACGCTCGCTACATCCGCCGCACCATCAGGGCTCAGCGACTCCTGGAACTCGGTGGCAGGCTCGCGTTGTTCGGAAGCAGATACCGGCCTGCGTGGCTGATAGGTACTGCGATGCTCTCGGTCTCGAAGATCGTCGAGAACATGGAGCTCGGTCACAATGTGATGCACGGCCAATGGGATTGGATGAACGACCCCGAGATCCACTCGATGTCGTGGGAGTGGGATCAGACAGGGCCGTCCGAGCACTGGAAGCGAGCCCACAACTACTCGCACCATACGTTCACGAATATCGTCGGTATGGACGAGGACGTCGGATTCGGCATTCTCAGAATGACCCGTGACGAGCCGTGGCGGCCGATCAACCTGTTGCAGCCCGTCGCGAACGTAATATTGGCCGCCACCTTCGAGTGGGGTATCGCTCTTCACGACCTCGCTGCTGCCAGGGAACTCGAAGGTGCGGAACGCCGTCAGCTCAATTCCCAGTCCAACAAGGATTTCGCCCGCAAGATCTTTCGGCAGGTCGGCAAGGACTTCGTTCTGTTCCCGGCGCTGACCGGTTCGGCGTGGAAGTCGACGCTCTCGGCGAATGCGACCGCGAACCTCGTGCGAAATTTATGGGCGTACGTGGTGATCTTCTGTGGGCACTTCCCCGACGGCGCTGAGAAGTTCACTGTCGAGGAATACGAGAACGAGACCCGCCACGAGTGGTATCTGCGGCAGATGCTCGGTAGCGCCAATTTCAATTCCGGCAAGGTGCTGGGTTTGATGTCCGGAAACCTGAGCTACCAGATCGAGCATCACCTGTTCCCCGATCTGCCGAGTAATCGATACCCGGAGATTGCGGTGAAGGTTCGGGCTCTGTGTGAGAAGTACGACCTTCCGTACACAACGGGATCGCTGGCCAAACAGTATTTGCTGGCGCTGCGCACGATCCACAAACTGGCTCTGCCGGACAGGTTCCTGTGGGCAACGTCCGACGACGCCCCCGAGACGTCGTCGGAGCGAAAGTTCCGTGACACAGGTGCGGCGGTCGTCGAGACGCTGCGCACGGACCCGGTCACCGGAGAACGTCGAGGGCTGCTGTCGGCGTTGCGGGCCCGTGCGGAGGCGAAGATCTCCCGGCGCCGACGGTGATGGCCCTCATGTCGGCCTTCAGGTAGCCTACGGTACCGTAACTTACGATTTGGTAGGTGACTCCGAGAGCCGGTTTCGTGGACTTGTCGAGTCAGCAATGAGGAGGTCCCATGGCGATTGCCGATGTCAAGGAGTACGCGCATCTCACCGATGCGGATGTCGAAGCGCTCGGACGCGAGCTGGATGCGATCCGCCACGACATCGAGGAGGCGCGCGGGGAGCGCGACGCACGCTACATACGCAACACGATCCGGCTTCAGCGCGGGCTCGAATTCAGTGGGCGGGCCGTATTGTTCGCCAGCCGCAAGCGCCCGGCGTGGTTGCTCGGAGCAGGATTGCTCGGTCTCTCGAAGATCATCGAGAACATGGAGCTCGGCCACAACGTGATGCACGGCCAATGGGACTGGATGAACGATCCGGAGATCCACTCCACGACGTGGGAGTGGGACAACAATGATCCGTCCGCTCACTGGAAGCAGACACACAACTACCTGCATCACAAGTACACCAACGTGCTCGGCATGGACGACGACGTGGGATACGGCTTGCTTCGCGTCACCCGGGACCAGAAGTGGAGGCCGTTCAACTCGGGCAACCTGGTGTACAACACGTTGCTCGCGCTGTTCTTCCAATGGGGAGTGGCAGTGCAACACCTCGAACTCGGCAAGGTAGCCAAGGGGCGCGTGCCGAAGGAAGTGACGAAGCGCAAGCTGCGTGAGGTTGGAGAGAAGCTCGGCAAGCAGTTGGCCAAGGACTACGTGATCTACCCTGCGCTCACCGGTCCTGCATGGAAGAGCACCTTCACGGCCAACCTCACCGCGAACACCATCCGCAACGTGTGGACCAACGCGATCATCTTCTGTGGGCACTTCCCAGACGGTGCGGAGAAGTTCACCAAGGCCGACGTCGACAACGAGACGCAGCCCGAGTGGTACCTGCGCCAGATGTTGGGCAGCGCCAACATCGAGGGCACGCGGTTGATGGACTTCATGTCCGGCAACCTCAGCTACCAGATCGAACACCACCTGTTCCCGGATCTGCCGAGCAACCGGTACGCCGAGATCGCCGTTCGCGTCCGTGAGTTGTGCGACAAGTACGACCTGCCCTACACCACCGGTCCGTTCCTCGTGCAGTACGCGAAGTCGTGGCGCACCATTGCGAAGCTGTCACTGCCGAACAAGTACCTCAAGGCAACGACCGACGACGCCCCGGAGACCGCGTCGGAGCGAAAGTTCGGCGGCAATACGACCTCGACGGTCGACCCGGTGACGGGCCGGCGCCATGGCTTGCTGTCGGCGATCAAGGCGTCGAAGAAGCGCCGCGGCTTGCGGGCGCTGCTGTCGCGTTAGCGTCCCCGCTCCGGGCTGCGCGCGGTTCGAGTGTCGCGAGCGCACCCGGTCGGACTACCGGCCGGGTGCGTTCGCTTGTCGGGGTTTTGAGCCCGAACCGGGCCATGGTCGCGCGGGGGCTGTCGTATCCGCTCGCGGCTCTTCTCGATACTCGCCTTCGCGTCTCTCGCCGATACTCGGCCTAGGCCCAGGATTCGTTCGACATCAGTGCGACGAGCAGTCGGCGTACCGCCTCGACGCGACCGGCGGACTGGCCTGTGAGCTCGTCGAGCGCGCACTCGGGGTCTGCCGGTGGCCCGAGATGCGTGCATCCTCTCGGGCAGTCCTCGATCGTCGCGGCGAGGTCGGAGAACGCGGACACCACGTTCTCCGGCGAAATGTGTGCGAGCCCGAAAGACCGGATTCCAGGTGTGTCGATCACCCAGCCGCCGGCTGGAAGCGGCAATGCGACGGACTGGGTGGAGGTGTGGCGTCCCTTGCCGACATTGGACACCACCCCGACTGCCCGATCGGCGTCGGGCACCAGCCGGTTGACCAGGGTCGACTTGCCTACACCCGAATGGCCGATCAGCGCGGTGACTCGGCCCGACAGCATGGACACCACTTCGTCGACAGGATCGTCGCGACCCGCGACGACGACGGGGACGTCGAGGTCGGCGAACGTGCGCGCGAACTCTTCCGGGGACTCGAGGTCACTCTTGGTCAGGCAGACTATGGGACTCAACCCGCCCACATATGCGGCCACGAGGGCGCGCTCGACGAAACCGGTTCGCGGTGGTGGGTCTGCGAGTGCGACGACGATCAGCAACTGCTGCGCGTTGGCCACCACGATCCGCTCGTACGGATCGGTATCGTCCGCGGTGCGTCGCAGAACCGTCGTGCGTTCGGCCACTCGCACGATGCGGGCGAGGGTGTCGGGCCTGCCGGACAGATCACCGACGACGCTGACTTCGTCGCCGACCACAATGGGGGTGCGGCCCAACTCGCGCGCCCGCATCGTCACGATCAACCGGTCCGGGTCGCCACCGAGCACGCAGCCCCACCGCCCGCGGTCGACCGACACGACCATCGCAGATTCGGCGGTGAGATGTTCAGGTCTCGTTTTGGTGCGTGGGCGGCTTCCTCGGCCCGGACGCACTCGGACGTCGGACTCGTCGTACTGCCGGCGGTTCAGGAGGTTACCTTCCGCTGGGTGTCCGCTGAATCGGAAAGCATTGCAGCCCACATGTTTTCGAAACTAGGTAGTGTCTTCGCGGTGGTCCCGATGTCCTCGATCTCGACGCCGTCGACATTCAGGCCGATGATGGCGCCTGCTGTGGCCATTCGGTGATCGGCGTAGGAGCGCCACGTCCCTCCGTGTAGCTTTGCCGGGACGATCGACAGCCCGTCCTCGGTTTCGGTGGCATTCCCCCCGAGCGAGTTGATCTCGGCCGCGAGTGCGGCGAGCCGGTCGGTCTCGTGCCCGCGCAGATGTGCGATGCCACGTAGATTCGACGGGCCGTCCGCGAGTGCGGCGAGTGCGGCAACGGTGGGAGTGAGCTCACCCACGTCATGGAGGTCGATATCGAGTCCGGTCAGCTTCCGCGGCCCCCGCACGGTCAGGTTCGCCCCCTCGAGGCGGATGTCGGCGCCCATCATGGCCAGGATTTCACGGATTGCGTCACCGGGTTGGGTGGTCTTGGTCGGCCACAGCGGTACGGTCACCTCACCGCCGGTCACCGCGGCGGCCGCGAGGAATGCGGTCGCGTTGGAAAGGTCGGGCTCGATCACCCAGTCGACGGCACGTATGGTGCCCGGACGGACATGCCAGGTATCGGCGTCGTCGCCCATTGCGGGCGTAGACACCTCGACACCAGCCCGCCGCAGCATTTCCACGGTCATGTCGATGTGAGGCATGGACGGAATGGCCAGGCCATCGTGATGGACGGTGACGCCGTCGTCGAACGCGGCCGCCGACAGCAGCAAGCCGGAGACGAACTGGGAGGAAGCGGATGCGTCGATCGTGATGCTCCCTCCGCGCAACGACCCGGTTCCCCGGACGGTGAAGGGGAGCGCGTCGCCGTCGATCTCCGCTCCGAGTCCGCGCAGGGCACTCAGGATCGTCCCGAGCGGACGAGTTCGCGCCTGCTCGTCACCGTCGAATCGGACGGTGCCGTCGGCGAGCGTGGCAACGGGGGGCAGAAAGCGCATGACGGTTCCGGCCAGACCGCAGTCGACGGCGGCGCCTCGGAGCGAACCCGGGGTAACTCGCAGCGTGGTGCTGTCCGCGGCCTCGTCAACGACAGTGCCGAGCGCGCGCAGCGCGTCGATCATCAGGTCCGTGTCGCGGCTTCGGAGCGCCCCGGTGACGGTTGACGGACCGTCTGCGAGTGCGGCGAGGATCAGCGCACGGTTGGTGATGGACTTGGATCCGGGGAGGGCCACAGTCGCAACGACGGGCGCTTCGGCGCGGGGGGCGTTCCACAGGCTCGGTCTCACGGCTTCCATCTTCGCTCATGGAGCGGGCGAGGTGCACCGGTGGGCAGCGTGTCGGGTCAACTGTCGGTGGTTCCTGCCACCCTGGTGGTATGTGCGGCAGGTATGCGACCACAGCGGACCCGGCGATCCTGGCAGCCGACCTCGATGCGATCAACGAGGTGGGCGAGGAGTCGAGTCGACCCGATTACAACGTTGCGCCCACAACAGCAGTGCTGACGGTCGTCGATCGACATGGTGCCCGGCGTATCAGGCGGATGCGGTGGGGTCTCGTTCCGCCGTGGGCCGTCGAAGTCGGAAAAGGTCCGGTGTTGTTCAATGCGCGGGCGGACACGGTAGACACCAAACCAGCGTTCCGGAATGCGTTTCGGCACAAGCGCTGCCTCGTCCCGATGGACGGTTGGTACGAGTGGCAGACCGAGATCGAGCCCGCCACTGCGGGCGCGGCGACGAAGAAGCCGAGCAGGGCGAGAAAGATCCCGTACTACATGTCGCCCGAAGACGGCTCTCGGCTGTACATGGCCGGTCTGTGGTCGGTTTGGCACGACCGTACCGTTGAGGAGTCGGCTCCAGTTCTGAGCTGCAGCATTATCACGGTCGACTCCGCAGCCCATTTGGAAGACGTTCACGACCGAATGCCGCTCGTGATGCCCCGAGACCGGTGGGCTGCGTGGCTCGACCCCGACCACGCGGCGTCGACGGACCTGCTCGCCGTCTCACCCGACGCCGTTTCGGGCATCACAGTGCGGCGGGTGTCGACGCTCGTGAATTCCGTGAAGAACAATGGGCCTCAGCTGATCGGCCCGGCTGAAGGCCGTGGTGGATCGCAGGTGGGAGATCAGATCAGCCTGTTGTGATCGTGGCTGTGACAGCGGCGCAGAGCCGCACGAGGTCAACCGGGTCGAGTTCGATTTCCAGTCCGCGCCGCCCCGCACTGCACAGCACCCTCTCCCAGTTCAGTGCCGAGGCGTCGACCACCGTCGGAAGAACTTTGCGCTGTCCGAGAGGGGAGATGCCCCCGAAGACGTACCCGGTGGAGCGTTCCGCCTCCCTCTGAACGGCCATCGCCGCGCCTTTCGCGCCCAGGGCTGCGGCGGCCGACTTCAACGACAACTTCGACGGTACCGGCAGGACAGCAACCGCGAGCGCGCCCGAGTCGAGCCTTATCACCAGCGTCTTCAGCACCTGATGAGCGGTGACGCCGACCGCCTTGCCCAGTGCGTCGACGGCCTCGGAACCGAACGATGCGGCGCGCGGGTCGTGCACATAGCTGTGCACGCGGTGGTTGACGTTGTGCGTATTCAGCATCTTCGTCGCCGGGGTGGCGTTTGCGGCCATGGGAGGACACTCTGCCACTCGATCGGGAACACAGGAGACGCGTGTCGTGTTGTAGGTGCACAGGAACAACTTCAAGTGAGGGGAGTGGCCGGTATCGTGCTGTCTTGTGTAGCAGAGCCCACGGCGCGTCTTCAGTTGGCGGTAACCTTGACGCCCACGGAGACTGAAGGGATCAGCGTGCAGGAACATGACCTTCCGACGGAAGATCGAGTCGAGCCGCAGGACGAGTTGATCGAGCGCTTCGAAAGGGATGCGTTGCCGCTCGTGGATCAACTGTATGGTGCTGCGCTGCGGATGACCAGAAATCCGGCAGACGCCGAGGATCTCGTCCAGGAAACGTACGTGAAGGCCTACACGGCGTTTCGTTCCTTCCGCGAGGGCACGAACCTCAAGGCATGGCTGTACCGAATTCTCACGAACACGTACATCAACTCGTACCGCAAGAAGCAACGTCAACCCGCGCAGTACCCCACGGACGAGATCACCGACTGGCAATTGGCGGCGACAGCGGAACATTCGTCCCGTGGTCTACGGTCTGCCGAGGTCGAAGCCCTGGATGCACTACCCGACGATGACATCAAACAGGCTCTGCAGGCGTTGCCTGAGGAGTTCAGGATGGCGGTCTATTACGCCGATGTCGAGGGATTCCCGTACAAGGAGATCGCCGACATCATGGGGACCCCGATCGGGACCGTGATGTCGCGGTTGCACCGTGGACGCAAGCAGTTGCGGGGACTTCTCGCCGATGTCGCCCGTGAACGCGGATTTAATCGCGATGGGGCGGATGTGGCGGCAATACAGAGCTCGGAGCAGGAGGTTTCCCAGTGAGCGCGCAGGACGATTCACAGCAACTCGACTGTTCCGCCGTCATCGCGGACGTGTGGCTGATGCTCGACGGCGAATGCGACGAGGCTACGAGGGCGCGACTACAGTGGCATCTCGACGAGTGCGGGGCGTGTCTCGAAGCCTATGGGATCGAGGAGAAGGTCAAGAGTCTGGTGAACCGCAAGTGCGGTGGTGAGACCGCGCCGGAAAGCCTGCGCCAGAGGCTCAGTGTCGAGTTGCGGCGGACGATCGTGGCCACTGATACCGACAGCGAATCGTAGGACGTCGAGAACGCGAGCCAGGGGCAGGAAGCTTTCATGCTATCCCGCCCCTGGCCCGCGTTTTGCTGTGTCAGGCGTTGGGACGCTTGCCGTGGTTTGCGGCGTTTCCTTTGCGACTGCGCTTCTTACGACCACGCTTACCCATGAGTAGATCTCCCTTCGTATTCACCCCAGTGTTCCACGTGTGGTTGGGTGTCTATGCAACAGGGTTTTGTCGACATCCGGGGTCGACGAGGGAGTGAAGGATCGCGATGGCAGAAGACGTGCGCGCCGAAATGGTTTCGACGGTGTTCCAAGTTGTGGTGAGTGAGGGCGACGAGGTGAAGCAAGGCGACACCCTCATCATTCTGGAGTCCATGAAAATGGAGATTCCGGTAATCGCGGAGGAACCGGGCAGGGTCGCGTCCGTCGATGTCAAGGTCGGCGATGTGCTCCAGCAAGGCGATCTCATCGCGGTCATCTCCTGAGCTGAGACAATCGATTCGCGATGTCCACTCTGAGCGATATGCTCGCCGAACACACAGACTTGCCAGGCGAAGCGGTCGACCACCTCCAGCGAGTCGTTGGTGAGTGGCAGTTGCTTGCGGATTTGTCGTTCGCCGACGTTTTGCTCTGGGTCGGAACGGATTTCGCCGTCGCCGACCGAGCAGGAACCGTCGTCTGCGTCGCGCATTGCAGGCCAACCACCGCGTCGACCGCATTCCCCGAGGACGTTGTCGGGACTGTGGTGTCGGAGTCGGAACACCCACAGGTGCGGCAGGCACTGCTCGAGGGACGCCGCGTCTGTCCCTCGGAAGACGGTGACGGTCATCCCCAACCCCCGGCAAGTAGTGACGCAGTTCCGGTCAGGTGGGGTGGGGAGGTCATCGCGATCCTGAGCAGGGACACGAATCTTTCCTACCAGCGGGCGCGGAGCCCGCTCGAGGTCGCCTATCTCGACTGTGCAGCCGACCTCTGCCAGATGATCAGTGATGGCACCTTCCCAACCCCTGAAACGCGATCGAACACGAACTCGAGTCCGCGCGCTGGAGACGGTTTCATACGCCTCGATACCGACGGCCGCGTGGTGTACGCGAGTCCCAACGCGCTGTCGGCCTATCACCGGATGGGTCTCAATTCCGATCTGATCGGTCGCGATCTCGCGGCGACCACCAGATCCCTGGTCACAGATCCGTTCGAGTCACAGGAAGTGGCCGGATACATCCGCGACACGATCGCGGACAAACCCGGCCGCCCGATGGAGATCGAGGCCAAGGGTGCGACGGTCCTGCTCCGTGCGCTGCTTCTCGAGCCTGGTGGGCAGCGGGTGGGTGCCGCAGTGGTGGTGCGGGACGTTACCGAGGTCAAGAGACGCGATCGCGCTCTGCTCAGCAAGGATGCAACGATCCGTGAGATCCACCATCGGGTGAAGAACAATCTGCACACCGTGGCCGCGCTCCTACGATTGCAGGCTCGGCGCACCGACAATGAAGAAGCGCGTCGGGCGCTGAGCGAATCGGTCCGTCGCGTGAGGTCGATCGCGCTCGTGCACGACACGCTGTCGATGTCGGTCGACGAGCAGGTGAATCTCGACGAGGTGGTCGATCGGCTGGTGCCCATCCTGTCCGACGTGGCGACGGTTGACACACCGATCAAGGTCCTGCGTGAAGGCAGTCTTGGAGTGTTCTCGGCCGAACGTGCCACTCCGCTGGTGATGGTGTTGACCGAACTCGTGCAGAACGCGATCGAGCATGCTTTCGATCCCGGGGTTCCTGGCACGGTCACGATGCGGGTCGAACGGTCCGCGCGATGGCTGGATGTCATCATTCACGACGATGGCAGGGGCCTGCCCCCAGGCTTCAGTCTCGAGCGGTCCCATCGCCTCGGCCTGCAGATAGTCCGGACATTGGTGGCCGCTGAGTTGAACGGTTCCCTCGGGTTGCACCCCGGGGCCGATGGTGGAACCGATGCGATATTGCGGGTTCCGCTCGGACGCCGCTCTGCGGTACCAAGCCGGTGACATCTGTGACCGGTTCCGTGGTTCAGGGCTGTGCGGGCGAGAAAACGGCCCGGCACCATGTGGTGCCGGGCCCGTGCTCCTGCTGCCGTCAGACGGTGGTGCGGGCTCGCGTACGAGCGTTCCGGCGCTTGAGTGCGCGCCGTTCGTCCTCGCTCATGCCTCCCCAAACGCCGGCGTCCTGTCCCGACTCGAGTGCCCACGCGAGGCAATCGGCGGTCACAGGGCAGCGATTGCAGACAACCTTGGCATCAGCAATCTGCGCGAGAGCCGGCCCGCTGTTTCCCACAGGGAAAAACAACTCGGGGTCTTCGTCACGACAGATAGCCTCGTGGCGCCAGTCCATCCTTCTGCTCCTTAACTGGGTGCGTCCTGCACCGTCTTGTCCGGTGAAATCATTGTCTTGGTGAGTTCATCTGCGCGTGGCCTTGCCGACGCGCGTTGTTCGTGAATGCTTTCACGAACCGGCGGGATGTCAACCAAAATCCGCCGTACCGTGGGCAGGCTCACTCAGCGTCGCTGCACTGTGAGGTGCGCCATCTGTTCTACCCCAGTGAATGCACTCCTCGCTAGTGTGATATGGGGATTCTCACGCATTACTCAGGGTTGTGAGGGAGCGACGACATCGAGCGCATCGGGCACGGAAACGAACTCGACGGTCTCGCGGAGACCGATGTAGTCGCCATCCATCTGCAGACCTATCGGTTCGGACGCCGTGATCCGTACTGACGGAACGTCGTCGATGCGGACCAGTTGCTTCGAATTCGCTCGGGTGCCCGGGGTCAGCAGTTGGCGGGCCACCCGAAGTGTGGTGAGGAGTGCGGTTGATTTCATCGCGAAAACGCCGAGGCCGGTGTCGTAGGTGATGTCGGGATTCGTGTGGATCTCTCGCGTGTTCAAATAGGTCCACGGACTCGAGTTCGATACGAACGCGTAGTGAACGCCCTCGACCGGTTCGTGACCGGGAACCTCGACGGTCAGCGTCGGATCGGCGTTCTTCGATCGGAAGAAGATCCTCACTGCCGCGCGCACGTATTGCGCGGGCGTGGCGGGGCGTCCGTTCTTGCGATGCGCGTCGACCGCCTCACACACCTGCGCATCCCAGCCGACACCGGCGTTGAATGTGAACCAGCGCCCGTCACAGTGCGCGAGACCGATCCTTCGTCGCTCCCGGCGCGTCAGAAGATCGATGAGCTGGTTGGTGGCATCCACCGGGTCGTGCGCGATGCCGAGTGAGCGCGCGAAGACATTTGCCGACCCTCCGGGTACAACAGCGATCGGGGGTACGGATCTTGCCGCCCCCGCTCGAATCGATTGGGGCGCAGGGGTGCCGAGGAGACCGTTGACCGCTTCGTTCACCGTGCCGTCGCCGCCGTGAACAATGATCAATCCCATTCCGTCCGAGTGGGCGCGCTGAGCGAGTTCTGCCGCGTGCCCCCGGTGAGTGGTGTGCGCCACAGTCAATCGCACTCTGCTCGATACCGCGTGCGCAAGGAGATCACGCCCCGCTGGGGTCGTCGAGGTGGCATTCGGGTTGACGATCAGCAGTGCGCGCACGGAACGCAAGCCTAGCGGTGCTCTGGTGACACCGTCCCTGGGCTGGGTTCGACGGCGTGTTCTAGGCTGTCCGCGTGTCGAATCCGCCTCTCAGCAAGTCAACGCCTACCACGGTCCGCGTCGCGGGCGCACTGGTGTCGCTCGAGGGCGCAGTCGCTGTCGTTCTGGCCATCGTGTTGGTGGTGCGCGGACTTCTCGGGCATGACCAGAGCATCACCAGTGGGTACGGAACCGCTGCCTGGTTCGGGATCCTTGGTGGTGGGGTGCTCGCCGCCGGCCTCGCTCTGATCTTCGGCCGGCGCTGGGGTCGGGCGATCGCGATCGTCGCTCAGCTACTCCTGCTCCCGGTCGCATGGTCACTGCTCACCGATTCCCATCAAACGTTCTTCGGCATCCTTCTCGGAGTTGTGGTGGTCGCGGCACTCGGCTGCCTGCTCAGCAGTCCCACTTCGAAGTGGTTGGCCGCCGAGTACGGCCAGGACCCGGACGCCGACGAACCCTCAGACTGTTAGTTTTGCCTGGCTGACGAACAGGTCTTCGAGGTAGATGCCATGGGTTCAGTCCCAAGTCGAGAAGTTCCTGAACCAGACTGCAATTCCCACAACCCGGCCGCTGTCGCTCACCGCGACTTGCGAGAAAGTTGACGGCTGCGAGCCGAACAGGGCATCTCACATCTGGTCGGCTGTGACGGTGCACTCGTCACGGGCGTTCTGATATTCGGCGAGTTGTCAGATCATGTCGGTGATCGCGGAAACATCTTCGGGCACAGCGCGTCTGATCAACTGGCGCCTTCATCGGCCGATATGTTGTGAGTTATCACCTGCTGCGTGCCGTGTTCGAAACCGAGGACGGAATATGCTGCGGGCGACATCGCGAATCGTCGGCCCTCGGTGACGGGAAGGTCCGCCCATCGTGCGATGAGGGCGCGGGAGAAGTGCCCGTGCCCGACGAGGATGACGTCCCGATCTGCGAGCTGCGAATGCGCGACGGATAGAACCAGGTCGCATCGATTGTGGATCTGCTCTGCCTGTTCACCCCGTGGGCAGGGGTGAGTCCATACGGTCCAATCAGGCACCTGTTGCCTGATCTCGGGCGTCGTCATGCCTTCGTAGATGCCGTAGTCCCATTCTTCCAGCCCATCCCACGACCGGTGGACCGGCAATCCTGCCAGCTGCGCTGTTCGCTTGGCACGTTGCCGGGGGCTGACGATCACGAGTGGGTCTCGCAGTTCGAGGGCTTCCAGAGTCGGGCCGATTCTTCGCGCCTGGGATTCGCCCACTTCGGTGAGTGGGACGTCGGTTCGGCCCGTGTGTTTACCCCAACGCGCCCATTCCGTTTCACCGTGCCGGAGGAGGACGATTCGTCGGCCGCGCGGCGAATCACTGGGTGGCATTCTTCCATCATGTCAGTGAAATTGTGGAAGCGAAATTGCGGATTGGGTCGCTTGGCGGGGCGAAGTAGGCAAGGATCAAGGCCGTGACGACGGTTCTGGCAGTGGCAAATCAGAAAGGTGGGGTCGCGAAGACCACCACGGTCGCTTCTCTCGGTGCAGCGCTGGCTGCGCTGGGACAGAGGATCTTGGTCGTGGATCTCGACCCGCAGGGGTGCCTGACGTTCTCTCTCGGGCACAACCCTGACCGGTTGAACGAGTCGGTTCACGAGGTGCTGACCGGCGATCTGGCGGCGCGGAACGTAGTGATCGACACCGAGGACGGGGTGTCCCTCCTGCCCGCGACAATCGACCTGGCGGGTGCGGAGGCATTGTTGCTCATGCGTCCCGGGCGTGAGTTCGCGCTCAAACGTGCTCTCGAGCCGTTGTTGGGCGACTACGACACCGTGATCATCGACTGCCCTCCATCGCTTGGTGTACTCACGCTGAACGGGCTCACAGCGGCGCATGCCGTGCTGGTACCGCTACAGTGCGAGACCCTCGCTCACAGGGGCGTCGGACAATTGCTGCGCACAGTGAGCGAGGTAAGGCAGATCACCAATCCTGATCTGGTCCTGCTCGGGGCGCTCCCGACGCTCTACGACGCCCGCACGACGCACAGCAGGGACGTCCTGGCCGATGTGTCCGACCGCTACGACCTTCCCCTGCTCTCGCCGCCGATTCCCCGCACGGTGCGGTTCGCAGAGGCCACAGCGTCTGGCGCCACCGTTCTGATGGGGCGTAGAAACAAGGGTGCTCAGGCGTATCAGGACCTGGCCGAGAACTTGGCCAAGCACTGGGCGGGATCGGATCTGGTCACGTTTTCGCCTGGAAGTGACGCGTAAGTTCGTCAGCTGTGGGAGTCCATTCCGCAGGCCAATCTTGTTGGCGTAGTTGGGCGTCCGTCCCGCCGTCTGCGAAGACCACGCTTCCGCAGAAAAGTGTCGAGCCCGGTCCGAGCAGGAACTCGACCACTGCTGCGATCTCGTCCGGGCGACCACGGCGGCCCAACGGAATCGGGTAGAAGTCCAGGGACTTTGCCAGTTCGGGGTCGAGGTCGCCACCATTGGTCATCGGCGTGTCGATCATGCCCGGTGCGATCGCGTTGAGACGTATGCCTTTTCCGATCCATTCGGTGCGCACCGCTTCGCGGCGAATCCACCAGGCGAGCGCGAGTTTCGACGCTGGGTATGCGGGGATCGGGGTCACCTCGTCGCCGATGCGGACAGCTTCGGACTCGTCATGATCGAGGCAAGCGGTCACCAGCTTTTCCGGGATGCCGGGCTGTGTCGTGGTGCTGCTCGACGAAATCACCACTACCGAAGCGCTGCGGGCACGTTCGAGCGCGGGCTTCAGTGCCGTGACGAGATCGACCGTCCCGAAGAAGTTGACTGCGACGAGTTTGCCGCCAGTTACCCGGGAGAGTGATCCGAGCCCCGCGCAGCACACGAGGCCGTCGACGACACCTCCGCTCGCCTCGTCGATCGCGGCCGCTGCGGCGCTTCTGCCCCCTGCGGTCGACAGGTCTGCCACGATGTCGGTTTGTCCGAGGTCCACGCCAATGACAGTGTGACCAGCTGACTCGAGCTTGCTGCGACTGGCAGCCCCGATGCCTGAGGCCGCGCCAGTGATTACGTAAGTTGCCATGACGTGAATTAGAACACGTTGCAGCACGTTAGGCTGCCGAGTTCGCTGAGCCTCAGCTCAGTGCAACGACCCGCCCGCCGCGCTGTTCGAGGATGATGTCGCCTGCCACTGTCGTGGTGATCGGTTCCGTCCTCGATTCGCGCTCTACCGGAATCGTTCTTATCTGCGAACCAGTCGACAGATCGAGCACGGCGATGCCGGAATCCACTGGAACCAGCAAGTTCCCGGCCATCACGGCACCGGGGCCGAGGGCGTCGGGGAAGGTCCAACGCGGCGCGAGGTCCGAGGCGCCGAGCACAACCACGGCCGTACCCGTCCACCAGGTGACCACCGAACCGTTCGTCGTCGTGGCCTGATCCGCGCTCACCGGGACGGAGAGGGCGTACTCGGAAACGGGGTTGCCTGCACCATCGAACAATCCGATTCGGGGTCCGCTGGTTCTGCCGGGAGGGAGGTATACGGCGGTGGTCTCGCCGGACACGCCGAGGATGCGGGCACCCTCGACGCCGGCGTCGAGTGCAGCGAGGACGCTGGAGCCGTACTCCTCAGGTTCCCGATTGTCCTTGGGGGAGGGATTCATGATCGTCAGCCTGTCGGCGACCTCGCCGGGGCAGCGCTCGAGTACGGCCAGTCGACTGCTGCTCGAGTCGGCGTCGATGAGTTCGCATCCACTTCGCGGTTGGTCGCCAGGGTTCACGGGCGCATCGACCCGGCCGTACTCGACGGTGCGCACGAGATCCGAACGCCACAGCTCCAGCCTGCTGTCACCGAGGGAGGACACGTACGTCCCATCCGATTGCACAGTCACTTCGGAATCTGCGTCGCTGGTCCGCTGTGCCAGGCGCCGGCCGGTACCCCCGTCGAGTTCAGTGACCTGAGAGCACCCGCGGTGGTCACGGTAGACGGCCACGATCTTCTCCCACTCGGCTGTCACACCGCACAGTGCGAGACTGCGCTGATAGCGCCAAAGCTCGGTGCCGGACAAAGCGTCACGTCCCACGACCTCTCCGCCCTCCGCGGTGACGACGGCACCACCCGCGACAAGAGGTGTGGTGGTGGCGGAACTAGGCGACTCCCAGGTCGGGTTCAGCGTCGGCGGCACCGACTGAGCGGTGACCAGCGCGGGCGGCGGCTCCGCGGCGGTGACCGATGTGGTCTTGCGGGCATCGCTGCGCAACCACACCACCGTGAAAGCCACCAGGACTGCCAGTGCGATACCGGCAGCGATGATGAGGTCGGCACGTGAGCGCCGCTCAGGTGCAAGCACGACCGTTGATTATTCCGTGTTCGTCGTGACGCCGACCTTCGAGGTCCGACGCCGACGCCGACGTCGGGGCTTGGGTGCACCTTCACCTTCGGTATCCGCGGTCGAAGTCGTGGAGTCGGGCGCGGTCGGTTCAGGCGCCACGGACGTCGCACCGGCAGTGTCCACCGGTCGGCCCCCACGAGTGCGGCGCCGGGTGCGTTTGCGCGCCGGGCGGTCGCTGCGGGCCGCGCCTTCGTCTTCCTCGGCCGGCGCTCCCCTCTTCCCGGACGTCGACTTGATGGTGCCTGTCGACTCTGCAGGGATCGACAATTCCTCGTACAGGTGGGGGGAACTGGAGTAGGTCTCGAGGGGTTCGGGCAGGCCGAGGCCCAGAGCTTGGTCGATAAGTCGCCAGCGCGGGATGTCATCCCAATCGACGAGTGTCACCGCGACACCAGCGCGCCCAGCGCGGCCCGTGCGGCCGATCCTGTGGACGTAGGTCTTCTCGTCCTCGGGGCACTGGTAGTTGATGACGTGGGTGACATCGTCGATGTCGATACCTCGCGCTGCGACGTCGGTCGCCACGAGGACGTCGATCTTGCCTGACCGGAACGATTTCAGTGCCTTTTCACGGGCAATCTGGCCGAGGTCGCCATGCACGGCTCCGACCGCGAATCCACGCTCGGCAAGTTCGTCGGCCACCTTCTGGGCCGTGCGCTTGGTCCGTGTGAAGATCATCGTCGCGCCGCGCCCGTCTGCCTGCAACACGCGTGCGACCATCTCCGCCTTGTCGAGTGCGTGGGCGCGATAGATGTGCTGGCTGGTTCGTTCGTGGACCGCCGAGGTCTCGGCTTGTTCTGCCCGGATGTGCGTCGGCTGATTCAGGAACGTCCGGGCGAGCGTAATGATCGGGCCCGGCATGGTGGCGGAGAACAACATGGTCTGACGCCTGTCCGGAACCATCCCGAGGATTCGCTCGATGTCGGGGAGGAATCCGAGATCGAGCATCTCATCTGCCTCGTCGAGCACCAGTACCTCGACTTTGCCGAGGATCAGGTGTCCCTGGTTGGCCAGGTCCAATAGACGGCCCGGCGTACCCACTACCACATCGGCGCCTTCTTGCAGGGTTGCGATCTGGGTCTCGTAGGGACGGCCGCCGTAGATGGCCAGTACTTCGAGTTCGTCCTTCTGGCCCCGGAGATACTTGGCGGCGTTCTCGAGGTCCTTGCTGACCTGGATGCACAGCTCCCGGGTCGGGACGATGACTAGCGCGCGAGGCGTTCCGTCGAGCGCGGCGGTTCCAGTGGTACCGGTGGAAATGCGGTGGAGCAGCGGCACGCCGAAGCCGAACGTCTTGCCCATGCCCGTGCGGGCTTGGCCGATCAGGTCCTCACCGGCAAGGGCGAGCGGAAGCGTCAACTCCTGGATTGCGAACGTGCGCTGGATATCGATCTCATCGAGGGCGCGGACGATGTCGTTGTCGACTCCGAGTTCGGCGAACGTCGGAGCGATATGTGTGGAGTCGAGTTGCGCAGACAGTGTCGTCTCGGATGCGTCATCTTCGTGGTCGACGGTGATCTTGCTCAGGGGACTGGCCTTCCTCGTAGCCGCACGCACGCATGAGGTAAGGGCGAGGCCGCTGGTCGGCCCAATTTCCCAGTCGACGCTTGTCGATGTCCTCTACCGAGTAGCTCCAGCCTGTGCCTCAGCGCAGAAATCCCAGATTCCGGCGAGGCACGGCGGGGACCTTCGATCAGGTGCGCGCTCATTATCGGTGGGAACCGTGGATCGGATCGTGATCGTCACTAACCGACGCTCCCCGTGACGGAGAACGGTTGAACAGTGGTTGCCCACGATCATTGTAGCCGGAGAACGTCTCATACATGGTTACGCATGGCAAACGTCACCGCCTGGCAAGCTAGGCTTTGGCGGCATGGAGTCCAACACGCCGGCATCCTCCGGCCCCGTCATTCCCGCTGATCACCCGGGGGTCAGCGAGCTCTTTGCCGTTCTCGCATACGGCGAAATCTCTGCCTTCTACCGCTTGTCCGAGGACGCTCAGATGGCCCGGACCTTACGTGGGAAAGTGGCGCTCGCGAGTATGGCAGCCGCGGAGATGGGTCACTTCGAGATGCTGGAGGAGGCTCTGACCGCGCGGGGTTTCGACATCTACGAGGCGATGGATCCATTCGTCCGCGCCCTCGACGACTACCACGCATCCACCACCCCGTCGACGTGGCTCGAAGCGTTGGTGAAGGCGTACGTCGGCGACGGAATAGCGGCGGACTTCTATCGCGAGATCGGGCACTCGCTGCCTACGGAAGCTGCGCGGACAGTAGAAGAGGTGCTCTCGCAGACCGGACACTCGGAATTCGTCGTGCAAGAAGTGCAGGAGGCGATAAAGGCCAGCAAACGGGACAAGGATCGTCTCATGTTGTGGGGCCGGCGACTGCTCGGTGAGGCCGTCACCCAGGCGCAGTACGTTCTGGCCCAGCGCGAAGCACTCACCGACCTCGTCATCTCCGCGTCCGGAGATCTCAACGGTGTCGTGGCACTGTTCGACCGTATGCAGGAAATGCACGCCGAACGCATGGAAGTACTCGGCCTCGTGTGATGGCACCGCCGTCGTGCCTCGTGTGACGGCACCGCCGTCGTGTTCGCTCAGGGCACAGCGTGCGGACGCGCAACCACGGGCGCCACTGCACTAGCCTGGCCAGGACAGCTGATGTTTATCGGAGAGTTCGGAGGTTGACCGTGGAGGTCAAGATCGGTGTAATCGACAGCCCGCGTGAGCTCATCGTCAGCAGCGAGCAGAGTTCGGAAGAGGTCGAGGCGTTGGTCTCGGGTGCCCTCGATGGCGGCGGGATCTTGTCCTTGCAGGATGACAAAGGCCGTAAGTACCTGGTTCAGTCCGGCAAGATCGCCTACGTGGAGATCGGCCCGTCCGATGCTCGCCGGGTCGGATTCGCTCCCACCGAGTGAGCAGCTGAAAAGGGGCCCGCAGTCATCTCGACTGCGGGCCATTTTCGATACCGGTGCTCAGCGTTGATCGGTATGAAGAGGAACGCGTGAGAGGCCGCCCCAGGCGAGGGTGACGGTGATGTCGACCGCCTCTTCCTTGGGGATCGGCCGAGAGGCTTCGAGCCAGTACCGTGCAGTGAACTGGCTGGCGCCGACGAGACCCACAGCGAGAATGCGAGCGCGGTAGGGATCGAGTCCAGAGTCTTGGCTGACGAGGTCGAACACGGCGTCCACGCAGGCTTCGGTGGCGTGCTCGACACGACTCTGCACCTGCGACTCGCCCATGAGGTCCGACTCGAACACGAGACGAAAACCTTGCGAGTCGTTGTCGACGAAGTCGAAGAATGCCTGTACGGCAGCACGGACGCGCTGCTTGTTGTCGGTGGTCGAGCGCAGTGCTTGCCGGACACCTGAGATCAGGCTGTCGACGTGACTCTGCAGTACCGCGATGTACAGTTCGAGCTTGCCTGGAAAGTGCTGATACAAGACCGGCTTGCTTACTCCGGCGCATTCCGCAATCTCGTCCATTCCGGCGGCGTGATACCCGCGTGTGACGAAAACCTCGCTGGCAGCGGCCAGTAGCTGAAGCCGACGAGCGTCGCGGGGAAGCCGCGCGCTGCGACGCGCCCCGGCACCCTTTCCGGTGGTGGCGTCGCGATCGGAGTTGGTCCGATCCGCGAGTTCAGTCATAACACTTCCATTCTGCACAAGTAGACCTCGTCACATTCTGTACTAACTGTGTGAACGATACCCGCGCGTAGGTGTCCTATCACGGCGGACATGTTGTGTTCACAACGTCCAGGATATTGCCTGACCGGTAACTACATCGCAGCATCCATTGTTCGTACTGGTGAGTCAGTTAGCCGAATCATTGCACGACGATCTGGGGTGACACGCCGGAGAATCTGCGGGGCGAACGCTGGGTCGAGGTGGTGTCGAATTGTGACATTCTGATCGGGTGACTGACCGAGGAGGACCGCGAACCCGCGGCCGAGCTCCCGACGGATTCGAGGATGGAAAGCGCTCACGAGGTGCTCACCAGCGAAGACGATCACGCGGCGCTGATCAGCGAGAACGATCGCGCGTCAGCGACCAGCATGATGTTCGCCCGCACTCTTTACGGGTTCCGCAGACGTGGGCATATCCATCACAGTCACAACAACCGCCGTCGCACCAACCACTTCGCGCACAGTGGGACCCGACCAGACCAGATTCCACTAGGCCTCGGAACCCGCGGCCGGTACGAAGAGCTCGAAAGCAGAGCCGGATCGGCCGGTTCGTCTCTCGGTACGGCTGGCGCGCATATGCGATTCCGGTACTGATGGTCGTCACCGTTCTCGTCGTGTTCGATGCAGCCCGGAGCACCGGACGGGAAGAGGTGATGGGCCGGACCGATACACCGGGATACGGCACTGCCTCGCATGACGCCGACAGCTCCGGCGTCACCGACAACCCACCTGCGGCCGACGGCAGTTTCGCTGCCGACCTCCCGTCCGGTGCGCTACCCGCCGGCGGTCCGTTTGCGGTCGAGGGTGCCGGTACGTGGCACGTCGTCCCAGGAAGCGGACCGAAGGTCGGTGAAGGTACCGAACGAGAGTTCACGTACACGGTGGAGGTGGAGAACGGAATCGACACCACCGGGTTCGGCGGTGACGAGTCCTTCGGCCGGATGGTCGACCAGACACTGGCGAACCCGAAGAGTTGGACGAACGATCCGCGCTTCGCGTTCCGTCGTGTCGATGAAGGCGACCCAGACTTTCGAATTTCGCTCACCTCGCAGATGACGACACGTGAAGCCTGCGGATACGACATCGAACTCGAGGGTTCTTGTTACAACCCCGGCATGGGCAGGGTGGTGCTCAATGAGCCTCGCTGGGTGCGGGGCGCCATTGACTTCCAGGGCGACATCGGCTCGTACCGCCAATATCAGATCAACCACGAGGTCGGTCATGCCATCGGCTACGAAGCTCACCAGCCGTGCGAAACGCAGAACGGTCTGGCGCCCGTGATGATGCAGCAGACCTTCGGGACTGCGAACGACGACATCGCGAAACTGGACCCCGAAGGCGTCGTGCCGATGAACGGCCTCACCTGCCGTTTCAACCCTTGGCCGTACCCTCGCGCGTAGACGGCGTCGCGAACTCGGACCGGGGTGACATCGTTGGCGGTGCTCCCCGAACTAGATGTCGCGCGGGTCCTGCAGTATTGCGCGAGCAGAGTTCCCGAACGATATCGTCACGAGATCCGAGTCGAACGCGACATTGCGCCACGGCACCTGACGATTTGAGAATCCCGGCCACCACGGCGGGAGTACCTCGGTCCGCGGTGGACACGATTCCCGATCGCTCGGTTGCACTACACAAGAAGACCGGGTTGTGGACGTTGTATTGACGGGACCGGAACCTTGCCTTGCTCCGCTACCGGTTCCTGGAACCGAGCCCGCACGTTCAGGACTTGCTCGATCACATCGAACCTCGATCACATCGAACACGGTGGCGACCCGATCTTCTGGAGCTGACCCGCCATCGTCGGTGATGCGCTGACCCACTGAAAGCAACCCGGTTCACGGAACAGTCTCTCCGCAGCCCCGCCCCAGCGAATCGTATCGATTTGGGCGGTTTGTCCCAATATTCCGTATAGTCCGCTCGGTGCACGGGGGACTATACGGTTTCAGTCTTT
The DNA here is from genome assembly GCF_040656415.1 of Rhodococcus sp. NPDC049939. Lineage (NCBI taxonomy): Bacteria > Bacillati > Actinomycetota > Actinomycetes > Mycobacteriales > Nocardiaceae > Rhodococcus > Rhodococcus sp. NPDC049939. The sequence goes on from NZ_JBFAMC010000001.1 coordinate 1,197,291, forward strand.
CGCCCTGCGGATGCAGCCGCAGCGATGCCGTGCGATCCGTCTCTCCCCATTGGCCGAAGGAGTCAGATCACGATGTCGTACAACACCATTGACCCGCCCTGCCTTGGAGGTCGGATCCGCACACGGCGATGATGCGCGCCGGGGTTCGTCGCCACTCTGGCGGCGGGTCTGATGCTCACGGCCGGCCCGGTGGCGCAAGCCGATACCGTCGAGACCGCGATCCCGGTCGGCGTGGGTCCGTCCGAGGTGGCGATCACCCCGGACGGTGCCCGCGCCTACATCACCAACCCCAGCGACGACACCGTGTCGGTGATCGACACCGCCACCAACACCGTCATCAACACCCTCGCCGCCGGCGACTACCCGATCAAGGTGGCGATCACCCCCGACGGCACCCACGCCTACGTCACCAACTGGAACGACGACACGGTATCGGTGATCGACACCGCCACCAACACCGTCACCACCATCGGCGTCGGCGACTCCCCGTCCGGGGTGGCGATCACCCCCGACGGCGCCCGCGCCTACGTCACCAACTACCTGGACTTCACCGTGTCGGTGATCGACACCGGCACCAACGCCGTCATCGGCAACCCCATCACGGTCGGGAACTTTCCGTCTGCGGTGGCGATCACCCCCGACGGCGCCCGCGTCTACGTCACCAGCCGTGATGACGACAGGGTGTCGGTGATCGACACCACCACCCTCGACGTCACCGAAACCATCAACGTCGGCGATGAGCCGTCCGGGGTAGCGATCACCCCCGACGGCGCCCGCGCCTACGTCACCAACCGGAGCAGTGACACCGTGTCGGTGATCGCCATCGAGCGGGCGCCGACGCTGACCGGCACTCCCCCGGCCGGTGTCGTCGGACAGGCCTACGCATACGCCTTCACCATGGATGGGCTACCGGCCCCCACCACCAGGGTCACCGCCGGCGCACTGCCGGACGGGCTGACCCTTCTCTCCGAAGGTGTCCTTACCGGAACCCCCACCACCGCAGGACAATTCGAGTTCACCGTCACCGCCGACAACGGCATCGGCGACAACGCCAACCTCCCCGTCGTCCTCGACATCACCGACGCAGCGCCGACCGGGTCTCTGGGATCGTTCGGATCCTTGGGATTGCTCGGGAACTGAGGATCGTAGGTCCTGAGACAACGAGAACGCCCCACCCTCTCCAGGTGGGGTCGTTCTCGTGTCGGGGCGCGTGATTCCGGTGGAGCCCCCACGTCACTGGTTCCCAGCTCACCCCCGGTCCGTAGCCTTCGGCGCGAATCGTGGCAAATTGCACAATTCGTCCCGGTTTGTCCCGTAGAGTCCTCACCCGCGCAGGGCGACTGTCCAGTTTCACCCTGTCCTCCATGCACCCGTGGAGACGCCCGCATCAACCGGGCCCTCTCCCAAGAAAGGACTTCCGACCACGATGAGGCACGCCACTAGCGTTGTTCCGCCAAGATGCGGGGCCGATCTGGGCTCGAGGGCCACGACCCGAGGACGGACAGCCGGGTTGGTCGCGGCCCTGGCGACGGGACTGATGCTCACGGCCGGCCCGGTGGCGCAAGCCGATACCGTCGAGACCGCGATCCCGGTCGGTGCGTCTCCGTTCGGGGTGGCGATCACCCCGGACGGCGCCCGCGCCTACGTCACCAACCTCAGCGACCACACCGTGTCGGTGATCGACACCGGCACCAACACGGTCATCGGCAACCCCATCAGGGTCGGAAACACCCCGTCCGGCGTGGCGATCACCCCGGACGGCGCCCGCGCCTACGTCGCCAACCTGCGGGACGACAACGTGTCGGTGATCGACATCGGCACCAACGCCGTCATCGGCAACCCCATCACAGTCGGCGACCTTCCGCTCGTGGTGGCGATCACCCCGGACGGCGCCCACGCCTACGTCACGAACAGGGAAGACGACACGGTGTCGGTGATCGACACCGCCACCGACACCGTCACCACCACTATCGACGTCGGCGACCGTCCGATAGGGGTGGCGATCACCCCGGACGGCACACGCGCCTACGTCACCAACTACAACGACCGCACCGTGTCGGTGATCGACACCGCCACCAACACCGTCACCGGCACCATCGACAGCGGCCGCAATGCGGAAGGGGTGGCGATCACCCCGGACGGCGCCCGCGCCTACGTCGCCAACTACTTTGACGGCTCCGTGTCGGTGATCGACACCGGCACCAACGCCGTCATCGGCAACCCCATCACGGTCGGAAGCTATCCGTCCCGGGTGGCGATCACCCCGGACGGCGCCCGCGCCTACGTCACCAGCCGTGATGACGACAGGGTATCGGTGATCGACACCACCACCCTCGACGTCACCGAAACCATCGACGTCGGCGACCTTCCGATCGGGGTGGCGATCACCCCGGACGGCGCCCGCGCCTACGTCACCAACGCTGGCAGCGACACCAACGCTGGCGGCGGCACGGTGTCGGTCATCGCGATCGAGTGGGAACCGACGGTGACCATGACATTGCCGGCCGGCGTCGTCGGTCAGCCCTACGAGTACACCTTCACCGTCGCCGGACAACCCACCCCCACCAGCGTCACCGCCGGCACCCTGCCCGACGGCCTGACTCTCAATGAGAATGTGCTGTCCGGAACCCCTACCACCGCAGGACAATTCGAGTTCACCTTCACCGCCACCAACGGCATCGGCGACGACGCTACCGTGCCCGTCGTCCTCGAAATCACCGACACACCGTCGGGCACACCGTCGACCGGTTCCCTGGGATCGCTCGGGTTCTCGGGATCGTAGGACCTGCGACGACGAAACGCCCCCACCCACCCCCCAAGTTCCACGGGTCCTCGCAACAGGGGTGGGTTCAGAGGGGGCCAGTAGACCGCGCAAGACGCTCGGCTGGGGTATCCCAGCCGAGCGTTTTACGTAGGTGGCCTCGATTCTCATCGACCTCGCTGAGCGACTCAGACCTCAGGCGAGGTGGCATGCCGGCCCGAAATGTCAGGTTTGACTCTGAGAGCACACCCAACGGGTGTCGGAAAACCGTTGCGGCGACTTCAACATGACGAGTTTCCCTGCCACTGGCGGCTGTGGTGTCGGGGTACACCCCAACACCACAGCCGCTGTCGTCGGTGATGCGCTGGCCCATTGAAAGCAAGCACGTTTCCTGAACGGGAAGAATCGGCCCGGCGCGGGCGTTGGAACAAGGGCACTATCGTTGGAGCCCGTCGTACAACCGATCAGGAGTGGCCCGTGTCGCTTGACCGTTCCGTGAACACTTCCGAGACGCTGCCGCCGTTGGTGGAACCGGCCGCCGAACTTTCCCGCGACGAGGTCGCCAGGTACAGCAGGCATCTGATCATTCCGGACATCGGCATGACGGGGCAGAAGCGCCTCAAGAATGCGAAGGTTCTCGTTATCGGCGCAGGAGGTCTCGGCTCACCGGCGCTTCTCTATCTCGCGGCCGCAGGTGTCGGCACGATTGGCATCGTCGAGTTCGACGAGGTGGACATGTCGAACCTGCAGCGGCAGGTCATCCACGGCCGTTCGGACCTAGGCCGTAGCAAGGCCGAAAGTGCTCGCGACTCGATCCGCGAGATCAACGACAGCATCGATGTCCGGTTGCACCAATTCCGCCTCGAACCCGACAATGCCGTCGAGTTGTTCGGAGAGTACGACCTGATCCTCGACGGAACCGACAACTTTGCCACCAGGTATCTCGTCAACGATGCCGCAGTGCTCGCGCGCAAGCCGTACGTCTGGGGTTCGATCTATCGCTTCGAAGGTCAGGCGTCCGTCTTCTGGGAGGACGCGCCGAACGGACGCGGACTGAACTACCGTGACCTGTACCCGGAGGCGCCACCGCCTGGAATGGTGCCTTCGTGCGCCGAGGGCGGCGTGCTCGGCGTGCTGTGCGCTTCGATCGGCTCGATCATGGCAACCGAGGCGGTCAAGTTGATCACCGGCGTCGGGGAATCTCTGCTCGGACGGTTGATGGTCTACGACGCACTCGATATGACGTACCGCACGATCAAGTTGCGACGGGACCCCGCGCGGACTCCGATCACGGAGTTGATCGACTACGACGAATTCTGCGGCGTGGTGTCCGAGGAGGGGCAGGCGGCCGCAGCCGGATCGACCATCACCGCTACGGAGCTCGCGGAGCTTCTCGACTCCGGCAAGGACATCGAACTGATCGACGTGCGCGAGCCGGTCGAGTGGGACATCGTCCACCTACCGGGTGCGGTGCTGATACCCAAGGACCGCATCCTTTCAGGTGAAGCGCTGTCCGAGCTTCCGCAAGACAAGCAGATCGTCCTGCACTGCAAGACGGGCGTCAGGTCCGCGGAGGCACTGGCGGCGCTGAAGGAAGCGGGTTTCTCGACCGCAACGCACCTTCAGGGTGGCGTCATGGCGTGGGCGAAGCAGGTGGATTCGAGCCTTCCCGTGTACTGACTGGCCAGGCCCGGCTAGTTAGACCCCATGCGTAGTCCAGTCAGCGGGCATTGTATGATCGTTCGTTTCTGTTCCGTGTGTCTTCCACGGTGGCCGGGTAGGTCGGCGGTAGCGTTGACACGGTGAGCACAGGTCAACCACCTCATCACGTGTGCTCCACGTTTGGCCTCCGCGACGTCGAGCCCGTTGCGCTCGGCGCGGACTGGGATGGCGGGTGGCTCTGTGGAGACATAGTTCTCTCGTCCGTCACCGACCATGCGCGCGCAGCGTGGTCGGCCAAGGTTCGCGAGACCCTGCAAGTGGACGGGCTGCGGCTCGCTCGCCCTGTTCGTTCGACGGATGGACGGTACGTGGTATCGGGCTGGCGTGCCGATACCTTCATAGAAGGCGCCCCGGAACCACGACACGATGAGGTCGTGTCGCTGTCCTGCCGACTGCACGAAGCCACCGCGAAGCTTGACCGCCCCCGATTCCTTGCGCAACCAGCGATGGCGCCGTGGGAGGAGGTCGACGTATTCGTTGCTGCGGATCGTGCCGCGTGGGACAAGGCTCCCCTTCGCGGCGTCAAAGGTGTCGAACAGCTCGAGACGCCGTCTCCCGATGGCCGTAGGAGCCTCGAGTTGATCACCGGGCTCGCGACTCTACGTAAGTCTGTCTCCAGCACAGATCAGTTGGTGCACGGTGACCTCTTCGGCACCGTCCTCTTCTCCGGTGCACTCGCACCCGGGATCACCGACATCACTGCATACTGGCGCCCCGCCTCGTGGGCCGCGGCGGTGACCGTAGTCGACGCCATCTCGTGGGGTGGAGCCGACGAGGCGCTCATCGGGCGCTGGGACGACCTCCCCGAATGGCCGCAGATGCTCTTGCGCGCCGTACTGTTCCGGCTAGCTGTCCACGCGCTACATCCGAGGTCTACGGCGGAGGCATTTCCCGGAATCGCCCGCACGGCCGACGTAGTGCGTCTGCTTCTCTAGCTCGACAACTCTTCTAACCCAACAACTCGGTGAACAGATCGCGCGCGGCCTGTTCGGCACCGAGTTCGTCTCCGTCGATCACGGCGGCGACCAGGCGTGAGTGCTCGTCGTGGAATCCCTGACCGTTGGCATGCACGTGGCGGTTCACGGTTTGTGTGATCGAGGGCAGCAGGGAATCGTAGAACTCGAGGTACACCGCGTTGTGGCTTGCCTCGACGACCGCGCGGTGCAGTGCGATGTCGGCGGCGATCGCAGCTTCGGTGTCGGATTCGGTCCATCGGCGATGACGCTCGTCGGACAGGGCTTCGAGTCGGATGATGTCGTCCGGCGTGCGACGCCGGGCAGCTAGGGCAGCGGCGGTCACATCGAGGGCTTGACGCAGTTCCGTGACATCGCGCTCGTGCGCGTCCGAGAAGTACTTGCCGAGGGTGCTCCCGACCTCGGACGTGGCGACGACGTAGGTACCCGACCCCTGCCTCCGCTCGAGCATTCCGGCGTGGACGAGGGCCTGGACGGCCTCACGGACGGTGTTGCGCCCAGTCCCGGTGAGTTCGGAGAGGGCGGTCTCGGTGGGAATCTTGTCTCCGACGGCCCAGCGTCCATTGCGAATGTCGTCACGCAACTGATCGGTGACCTGCGAGATGAGACTCGCGCGGTGAACGGTTTTTCCGAAAGTCATCCGGTCATCCTATGATTTCTGGGTGAAAAAACTGTACGGTCGCCTTCTGGTCTTCTGCGCGATCTTGATGTCCGCGCTTGTCCTTCGACTGGCGGTCACCTCGTTCACCCCGTTGGCCGCTCAGATCCGAGAGGACATCGGATTCTCGTCGACGATCGTCGGGGTGTTCGGGATGGTCCCGACAGCCATGTTTGCACTCTTCGGGCTGGGGACGCCACTCATCGTCAGGTGGTTGGGGCTCGAGCAGACCGCGCTTCTCGCCATGTTGATGGCCGGAGTGGGGATGCTCGTCCGGGCTCTGGTGGGTGACACGTTGTCGTTGCTGGCGCTGTCGGCTCTGGCGCTCGCCGGCATGGGAATCGGCAATGTGGTCATTCCGCCACTGGTGAAGCGCTACTTTTCGGGCCGTCTCGCACTGATGAGTTCGATGTACATCGTCGCTGTTCAGATAGGCACTATCGCCCCTGCCTTCGTGGCGGTCCCACTCGCGGACGCCTTCGGCTGGCGCGTTTCGATCGCTGTCTGGGCACTGGTCGGGTTCGCTGCTGCGGTGCCGTGGATTTTCGTCCTCGCCGGAAACCGCAGTCGGGGTGCGACCCCCACTGTCGCCGCGCCGCCCTTGGCTGCACCGGCGGGGCAGTCACGGGGCGTCGCTTGGCGGTCGCCACTGGGCTGGGGAATGGTCGGCATGTTCGGGATGACCTCGATGATCACGTACTCGATGTTCACCTGGATTCCCAAGATCCTCGGCGCCGCAGGCGCCAGTCCCGCGTTCGGCGGTTCCATGGTGGGACTGTTCGCGTTCACGGGGCTCGTCGGGGCCATCGCTGCCCCCACTTTGTGTGCACGAATGAAGAACCCGTTTCCGATCGTGGTCGGGTGTGCCGTCTGCTTCCTGGTGGCATTCGGTGGGCTGTTGTTCGCACCGATGGACGCACCGATCCTGTGGATCGTGCTTCTCGGGCTCGGACCCAGCACGTTCCCGATGTCGCTGGCTCTGATCAATCTCCGCACGCGCAGCCACGTCGGATCGTCGACGTTGTCCGGCTTCACGCAGGGTGCGGGCTACACCGCCGCCTGCCTCGGTCCGGTGCTGTTCGGGGTGTTGTACGAATTGTCCGAGGGTTGGGTGATGTCGTTCGGGTTCTTGACGCTCGGCGTCGTGGTGCTTCTCGTAGCGGCCTACCAGGCCTGCAAGCCGCGGATGCTGGAGGACAGCTGGCCTGCGGCCGCCGAACCGGAGGCGGCTCTCCGATACGCCTAGGAAACATGCCGGAAACCTCACATCGCCCGTAACGCGAAGTGAGCATCAGTTGACGCTGCGGTCACGCCACGCAGCACCGTCGCAACAGCCCTTTTCTACCTTTGAGTTTCCCAATCGATCCGGTCGGCCATTGCGCTGTGACGGCGACCGAGATCTGCGGCATCGACCCGACGGGTACGAAGGAGCGACATGAGCATCAGGTCAGCGGTAGTCATCGGACACGGCATGGTCGGACACCGGTTCGTGGAGGCGCTGCGCGAACGCGACGCCTCGAATGATTGGTCGGTGACTGTGCTTTGCGAGGAACCGGTTCCGGCGTACGACCGTGTCGGTCTCTCGTCTTACGTAGGGGCCTGGGACCACAAGGAACTTGCTCTCGCAGGAAACGACTACGCCGGCGATGCGCTCGTCGACCTCCGGACAGGCACCCGAGCGGTCTCGATCGATCGTGAGCTCCGCAAGGTCACTACGGATTCGGGAGAGGTCTTCGGCTACGACGCTCTTGTCATGGCCACCGGTTCGTATCCCTTCGTGCCGCCGATTCCCGGCCACGACCGCCCGGAGTGTTTCGTCTACCGGACACTCGAAGACCTCGATGGGATCAGGGCGCGCGCCGAGGCCGCGGCCCCCGGCTCCGCCGCGGTCGTGGTCGGTGGGGGACTGCTCGGGTTAGAGGCCGCCAACGCTCTGAAGCTGATGGGCATGACGCCGCACGTGGTGGAATTCGCTCCACGGCTCATGCCGTTGCAGGTGGACGAGGGCGGGGGAGCCTTGCTTTCGGATCTCGTCACCGACCTGGGGGTCACCGTCCACACAGGGGTCGGCACCTCCTCGATCACAGAGGGCCCCGAAGGCGTCAGCGTCGAACTCTCGGACGGCTCGGTGATCGAGGCCGCGCTGCTGGTGTTCTCCGCGGGCGTGCGACCTAGAGATCAACTGGCCCGCGAGATCGGACTCGACGTCGGCGAGCGCGGCGGGATCGTCACCGACCTCGGTTGCCGGACTTCGGACGAGAACATCTATGCGGTCGGTGAGTGCGCCGCAGTGGAAGGCCAGTGCTACGGACTCGTTGCCCCCGGTTACAGCACCGCGGAGGTCGTCGCGGACAGGATGCTGGGCGGCGAGGCGGAGTTCCCGGGTGCCGACCTGTCTACCAAGCTCAAGCTGATGGGTGTGGATGTGGCCAGCTTCGGCGACGCTCACGCGCAGGCTCCAGGTGCGCTCGAGGTCGTGCTCAGCGACGCTGCGAAGGGTACCTACGCCAAGCTCGTCGTCTCCGACGACGCGAAGACGCTGCTCGGGGGGATCTTGGTCGGTGACGCGTCCGCGTATGCGTCGCTGCGACCCCTGGTGGGCCGTGAACTTCCGGGTGACCCCGCTGCGCTGATCTCACCGGCGGGGGAGAAGCCGGGTGCCGGATCGCTGCCCGACGATGCCGAGGTGTGCTCGTGCAATGGCGTCACCAAGGGCACGATCTGCGGGGCGATCGCCGACGGTGCTTGCGACATCGCGCAGGTCAAGAGCTGCACCAATGCCGGAACGACGTGTGGTGGCTGCCTCCCCACGATCAAGCAATTGCTGGCGTCGTCCGGTGTGGTGATGTCGAAAGCGTTGTGCGAGCACTTCGAACAGTCCCGCGCGGAACTATTCGAGATCGTCCAAGCCACCGACACCCGCACGTTCTCCGCCTTGATCTCCAAGTACGGCAAGGGGACTGGCTGCGACATCTGCAAGCCGGTCGTCGCGTCGATCCTGGCGTCCACCGACTCGGATCACATCTTGCATCGCAACCAGGCTGGACTGCAGGACACGAACGACCACTTCCTGGCGAACATCCAGAAGAACGGGACCTACTCGGTGGTGCCTCGGATGCCCGGCGGCGAGTGCACCCCAGAGCAGCTCATAGTCATCGGTGAGGTGGCCAGGGACTTCGGTTTGTACACGAAGGTGACCGGCGGTCAGCGCATCGATCTGTTCGGCGCCCGCGTCGAACAGCTGCCTGCCATCTGGAAGCGACTCGTCGACGCAGGCATGGAGTCCGGTCAGGCTTACGGCAAGTCGTTGCGCACCGTGAAGAGCTGCGTTGGATCGACTTGGTGCCGGTACGGCGTGCAGGATTCGGTGGGCATGGCCGTCGACCTGGAGAACCGGTACCGCGGTCTGCGCTCTCCGCACAAGCTCAAGTTCGGGGTGTCGGGCTGCGCCCGCGAATGCGCAGAGGCCCGAGGTAAGGATGTCGGCGTCATCGCTACCGAGAACGGCTGGAACCTGTACGTCGGGGGCAACGGCGGTCAATCGCCGAAGCACGCACAGCTACTCGCCGGCGGTCTGGACGATGAAACACTGGTCCGATACATCGACCGGTATCTCATGTTCTACATCCGCACCGCAGATCGGTTGCAGCGGACCGCACCGTGGGTGGAGTCTCTCGAAGGGGGCCTGGATCACCTCAAGGATGTGGTCTGCAACGACAGTTTGGGTATCGCCGCGGAGCTCGAAGCAGCGATGGCCAAGCACGTCGACGGGTACAAGGACGAATGGGCGGGTGTTCTCGACGACCCGGAAAAGCTGTCGCGATTCGTTTCGTTCGTCAATGCGCCCGACGCGGCCGATCCGACCGTCGAGTTCGACGACACCGGTGCGCGAAAGGTCCCCGTTCTGATGGGAATGCCTCAGTTCGCAGGTTCTACGTCGGATTAATCCGCACTTAACGGTGCGGAAACACCGATCCCGAACCATGTAGAGCGAGAACGGAAACGCGACACAATGTGAAGGAGGACTCGGATGACCGTCGTCGATATGAACGTGCACAGTGCCAGTGGAACCAGGCGTGACAGCGTTGCGTCAGATCGTCTCGAGTGGACGTCGGCGTGCCCGCTCAGCCAGCTGATTCCAGGTCTCGGGGTAACCGTGCTGCTACGGGGCGGGGAGCAGGTGGCGCTCTTCAAGCTCGAAGACGGATCTCTCCACGCCGTCAGCAACATAGACCCGTTCGGCCGCGCGGCCGTGATGTCCAGGGGCATCGTGGGTGACCGGGCGGGGGAGCCGACGGTGGCTTCACCGCTGCTCAAGCAGGTGTTTTCGCTGGTCGATGGTCGCTGCCTCGACGATGAGGGGGTCCGACTCCCCGTGTACGACGTGCGGGTATGGGCCGGCGTCGTCCAGGTCCACAGCGCCCAGGTTCACAGTACGAACGAGTGAACGACGTGACGGCCCTGCGCGGGTTCACGGTCGGCATCACCGCGTCTCGGCGAGCGGACGAGTTTGCATCTCTGCTGACGCGACGCGGTGCGTCGGTGGTGCATGCTCCTGCGATCCGCATCGTTCCTGCAGATGACGGGGATCTCGAGCGTGCAACGCGCGAGATCATCGACAATCCGCCCGATACCGTCGTCGTGACGACGGGAATCGGCTTCCGTGGCTGGATGACGGATGCGGACGGCTGGGGGCAGGCGGGGGGATTGGCCGGGGCACTGGAGTCGAGCAGGCTGCTGGCCCGAGGCCCCAAGGCCAAGGGAGCGATCAGGGCCGCCGGGCTCGAGGAGGAATGGTCACCGGAGTCGGAGTCCTTCGCAGAGGTTCTCAACCACCTTCTCCGTGAGGGTGTCGAGGGGCGACGCATTGCGGTCCAGCTGCACGGCACCGGCTCGGAGCGTGAACCGGTCGAGGATTCTTGCGAGATATTGCGACGAGCGGGCGCACAAGTAGTGCCCGTGCCCGTCTACCGGTTGACTCCGCATGAGGACCGGGCTCCGATGGACCGAATGATCGAACTCGTCGCGAAGGGTGGGCTCGACGCCGTCAGCTTCACCAGCGCGCCCGCGGCAGCAACGTTGCTGGCGAGAGCAGAGGAGACCGGGATGCTCGAGATGGTGCTCCACTCGTTGCGGCACCGTGTCCTCGCGGCGTGCGTCGGACACGCGGCCGCCGGACCACTGCGCGAGCTCGGCTTACCGACCAGCGTTCCATCGAACCCAAGGCTCGGCGCTCTGGCCCGGCATATCGAAGAAGAACTGCCCTTGCGGGCGAAAAAGATCCATGCAGCAGATCACGAACTGAGCATCCGTGGGGGATGCGTCGTCGTCGACGGTGAGGTGCGGCAACTGCCCCCCGCCGGGATGTCGCTGATGCGCGTGCTCTGCGCCCAGCCCGGAAGGGTCGTCCCGCGGGACGAACTGCTCGCGGCGCTGCCCGGCGGCGGGGGAGACACCCATGCGGTCGAGATGGCGGTGGCGAGGTTACGCGCATCCTTGGGAGCACCGAAAGCCGTGCAGACGGTGGTCAAGCGGGGGTATCGGCTCGCACTCGCCCCTACTCACTAACTGATGCGCGCGCGGAGGGATTGAAATGAACGAGACAGCACTGGTACTGGTGGCACACGGTACGCGCAGCACACGGGGGGTGGAGATGATCGCCAGGCTCGCTGACGCCGTCTCCGAGCAAGTGGGCTTTACACGTGTGTCCTTCGTAGACGTACTCGGACCGTCGCCGGCCGAGGTCCTGCGCGACATCACCGCTCCCGCCGTGGTGATGCCGGCGTTCTTGGCCTCGGGCTATCACGTTCACACCGACGTCCCGCAACAGGTTGCCGACAGTGGACACCGCTCGGTGTCCGTGACGCGGGCGCTCGGACCCGATCCGGTCCTTGCGGACGTGCTTCTGCGCCGACTCGTCGAAGCAGGGTGGCAACCCGGCGATGCGATCGTGCTCGCCGCAGCCGGTTCGTCCGACCCGCGCGCACTCCGCGACGTGGGTCGTGCCGCGCAGATGCTGTCCGAACTAGCGGGCTCGCGAGTCCGGGTCGGCTATGTAGCCACAGCCGAACCACGCGTTCGGGATGTCGTGGCCGAACTACGCGCGCAAGGGGAGAGGCGGGTGTTCGTCTCGGCCTACCTGTTGGCGCACGGACTGTTCCATTCGCGTCTCGCCGATGCAGGCGCCGACGGAGTCGCGGAACCGCTCGGTGTGGACCCGGCAATCGTTTCCCTGGTAGCCGACCGCTACCGCAACTGCGTGCAGTCCCCTCTGCCGCTTCGGTGCTGATTCGGACCCAGGTTCACTGATCAGCGTGGTAGCCAAATCAGTTCGGCGAGTTCACCGTCGGCTGCATCGGCAGGAACCAATGCCAGTGCCTCTCGGCCGATGAGGCCCGAGAGATGAGCGGTCCGGATCGAGGGGTCGGCTCGCCAGGTGCCGTCCGACTCAGCGGCGACAGGCAGGATCCGTGTGATGTCGCCGCTGACCTCTGAGGCGTTTGCGATCCGGCCCAGCGTGATCGGGGCCGCACGACGCGCGGTCAAGGCGGTCACGATCGCCGGAATCGTGGTCAGTAGCGTCGCAATGGCCGCGTACGGGTTTCCGGGCAAACCCAACACCACACGACCATCCGGCAACAGTGCAGTCAACTGGGAACCACCGGGCCTGCACCGAACCCTGCTCACTACCATCCGTGCCCCCGCACGGTCGAGTGCCCCCCGCAATTCGTCGGCGGCGCCGCCTCCTGTAGCGCCCGCGATCACTATGAGATCGGGTCGGCGCACTTGCCTGAGCAATTCGTCGAAGCCGTCGGATGTGTCCCGCAGGTGGGTATCGGCGATCGTGCGGACCCCGCACCACGAGAGGAACTGAGGGAGAACAGGACCCAGCGCATCCCGGGTCTGCCCCCGGCGCAGCGGGCCGTCCCGGCGAATCTCGTCCCCGGTTACTGCCACGTGCGCACACACCGGTCCGCGAACCGCCGCAATGGAGGTCTCCGCGCTCGCGGCTACCGAGGCGAGTGCGGGAGTGACCGCAGTTCCCGCCTCCGCCAGGCGATGCCCCTGAGCCCAGTCTTCGCCGGGCCGCCTCACGTCGTCTCGCACCGGAGTGCCCTCTCGGCGGTGTAGTCGCGGGCCGTCGGAAGTACCTGTCGCGACAGCGAACTCATCTCTTACGACGGTGGTGGCTCCGCTGGGCAGGTGCGCACCCGTCGCGATCCGGACAGCATCCCCCTCCACGAGTTCGAGTTCCTCCGAGCCGCCCGCATAGCGAATGTCGCCGCGCAGCGACCACGGTCCATCGCCGGCGACCGCATATCCATCCATCGCTGACACCGCAATGCGGGGCAGCGACTCGGAGGCGAGCAACGGTTCGGCGAGCGTGGCGCCGAGTGCATCGTCGAGCGGCATCCTTCGCGGTGAGAGCGAGGGAATCGCATCGAGAATTGCACGCCGGGCCTCGCTGACCGTGACCGGTACACCTGTAGCCGCACTGCGAGCACGTTCGACGTCTTCCGGAGTGTCGCAATCGGTGACGCTTCGCATGGTGACAGTGCTGAACCGTTCCGGCACCAGCGCCTTCATCGGCTGATTGACCGTGGACCCGAGGGCGCGGACCCGATCGTTCAACGAGGCCACTCGCCACGCCGAGAGCAGGAACTGCAGACGGCCGGACCGGTCCACCGCGAACACGGTCTCTGCGTCATCCAGAGCGGCCGTGAGAATCTCGACCGTCTCGGGTTCCACGAACGGCAGATCGGCGGCGAGGAGAACCACGCGATCCGACGGCTGCGCGTCAAGTGCTGCGAGCCCAGCGGCGACGCCGGCTACCGGACCTGCACCAGGTGGCGTCTCCTGGGCCTGCAGGACAGGCGGACCGACATCACCGCGCGGAGGCCCGACGACGACGGTGCGGGTGCAACCGCTGACGGCGGCCAGTGCGGTATCGAGCATCCGGCGGCCGCCCACAACCAGGGCCGGTTTGTCGACGCCGCCCATCCGAGTCGCTCGTCCACCGGCAAGAACGATTGCGTGAATGGGTATGGCGGAGTTCATTCCCTCATGTTGCCGCATACCCCCGTCGCTGCGCAGGTGCCAGTACGGAGACACGAGCGCACGAATCGGCAAGAGTCAGTAGCGCAGTACGGCTGCGCAATCGGGAGTGCTCACATCGGAGGTATGACCGTCCAGCACTTCGGCAATGTGTCCGCGATCGAGTATGTGTACGGCTCCGCCTTGTTCGAGCGTTCGCACCGCCGCGGACTCGATCAGATCGGTATCCGCATCGGCACGGGTCGAGTGAGTTTCTACTGAACCGGTCTCCTCGTCGTAGCGACCCCACACGGGATCACTGTCAGTCAGGAAGAGCGTGTCGATCTGTCCGCGGTACGCGGCTCGGACAATGTCGCCGAGCGAGATTATTGCCCGACGGTCGTTTGTCCCCAGCAAGGATGAAAGGCGCTCGACCGCTTCACGACGATCGGAATCGAAGCGCGGCCGCACCATGTTGTACGCGGCTTCGTGCTGCTGCGTCGCATTGAGCGCCTCAGGGTTGAGGAGAAGGGATCCGACGAGCCAGGAACCCAGTGATGTCTGCTTCTTGAAGTGCCCGGCGATCTCTGGGTCGGCAGCCAAGACCACAGGGATCGGATGGCCGGCGACATGGCGATCGAATGCTGCGGCGACCTCTCCGACGAACTCCACGAGTTGTCCTTTCCGCCACTCGGCGGGGCTGTCGCCGTACACCTGCGCATTGCTGATGTCGACGGAACCGGTGTTGGGTCGCGCTACCGGGCTGGCCTGTAGCGGGTTCTCGTAGTCGGATTCTCTCCGGCTCTCGCTGATGTCGCGCGGCAGGTCCGCGTCGAGATCTTCGGTCATCGAGAATCGGGACGCATCGAACAACCGCACCTTGTTGGCGGTGATCGTCAGGAGGTGGAATGCGCCATCGGCGGCAAGGAGAGGGAACAGGGGTTTCACATAGAATCCCGGCCCGACGAAGACCTGCTCGGCGAAAGGAGTCGGTACCCGATAGCGGTGTGCCTGTCCGTCACCGAGGAAGAGTGCGAGGCCTTGGTCCTGGTGTTGCCAGAATTTGTGATTCTCGATGAGCGCGGTCGCCGGAGCCAGCAGCTCGCCGGCATCGGACTCGTCGACGCCGGCCGAAGTCAGCTGGTTGCGAGCCTCGGCGACCAAATTGCGCAAACGAATCGGATCCTGCTTCGTTTCCTCCCCGCGGATGTGGGTTGGCATATATATCGAGATACCGCGATCAGGTGCGGTAGCAATCAACCGCGACAGGTCGGATTGTGTGAACATGAGCCGTTCTTTTTCGGTCGGTGACGCGCGGGCGGAGGTGTCGACGTGGCAGTGAGCTGCCTCAGATCGTGTGTCTGCCCCGGATCGACGTGCCACCTTTATTCTCGTTCAACCGACCGAACCGACTGTTGAGGCGGCTCGCGAGTTTGTGAGCAGCGCCGACGTAGGCTTCCTCGATCGTCGTGGCGTGGTTGGTGACGGCGACCGGTGGCTGACCGGCTGGGCGCGCCTCCAACAAGCAACGCTTGTAGTCCGGCCCCCCTTTACCTGCGTTCTCGTCACTGAGGTGTACCTCGACGCGGGTGATCTGTTCGCTGAAGCGTTCGAGGACGGAGGCAATCTCTGCTTCTGTCCGGTGGACCAGTTCATCATTTTCGTCCACGTTGCCATCGGTATTGATCTGAATGTGCACAAGCCCCTCGCTTCCGACGGGTGGCGAAACTGCGCAATAGGTCGGGAGCCGTAGACGACCCATGATCGCCCCGTCACCGTTGCAACGTCGAGCATCCGGCGGCCGCCTACGACCATTGCCGTACACCCCTAGTCTGCCGTACGTCCCTGGTCACTGTGTAGACGGCGGCCCGGCGGGCCCGAGAGCGCGGACCGCCCACCTTCTGCAGTACTGACTGCCGGGCCGCCGCACCCACAGAGGTCGCTCGACCAGCTGGCCGCGCTGCACCTGTTCGCGCGGCACGACCGGCTGGTCGCGCAGCGTCGGCGGGAATTCCGGATCCAGCGGGACGACTTGGGACGGCCGTCGCCGAGCAGCTGCCTGGGTGGAGCCGCCACCTTCCAGACGTATGTCGGCGATCTGTACGGTTCCGCGAAATCCACGGATCTTCACCGGCGCTCTGGCATAGTCGAGTCCGTCGACCTGATCGCCAAATTGTGGGGGATGCAATGGTCTTGATGATTCGCAGATCTTTACGCACTGCAGCACTCACCTCGTTATTCACGTTGACTGCCGCATTCGTGAGCGGCGGCACCTCCGTGGCACAGCCAGACTTGCCCCCACCGCCCACACCCGATGCGGTATTTCCGATCCCTGGCCCGGACCCCTTCTACGAACCGCCACCGAATTTGGGCGACTACGCGCCAGGCGACGTCCTCGAGGTTCGCCGGCTACCGGTATCGCCCTACTTCCCCGCGAGCACGGTGTGGGAAGTGTCGTTCCGCAGCACGGACTCGCTGGGAAGGCCGATCGCGGCGAACACCACGTATGTGCTCCCCCCGAATCACGTGCCGGACGGCCCAGTGCTGTCCTATCAGCACATCATCAATTCGCTCGGCAGCAAGTGCAAGATCGCCAACGCGCTGTACACCGATGATCCGACATACAAGCTTCGCGAAGCGGTAGGCCTGAACCTTGCGCTCGCGCGTGGGTGGGCCGTGGCGGTGCCCGACCATCTGGGCCCGCGAATGGCGTACGGCGCCGCCAAGCTCGGTGGCCAGATCACGCTCGACGGTATCCGTGCCGTGCAGCGGGTCCCCGAGTTGCAGGCGACGAACAGCAAGATCGGCTTGGCCGGATACTCCGGCGGTGGTATGGCGACTGCGTGGGCGGCCGCGCTGGCGCCGACGTACGCGCCCGAACTCGACATCGTCGGCGTTGCAGAGGGTGGAACCCCGATGAACCTGGTGAAGATGGCGGACGGCCTTGGCACCGAGCCGCATCCTGTATTCGGCTTGGCGATGGCTGCTGTGCTGGGGCTGGAGCGCGAGTACCCGGGCCGCATCGACGTCACGAGCCAACTGAACGAAGAGGGACTCCGGATGAAGCAGGCGATCAGCGACGGCTGCGCGTACGAGATCATGGCACTCGGAGTCGGTCGTAGTGCAGCCCAGATGACCGACAACACGAACTTCATGGAAGATGTGGAAATGAGGAGGGTGATGGAGGAGAACAGCCTGGAACTGTATCCGGGAGTCCCCACCGCCCCCATCTTCGATTGGCACAGTCCCACCGATGCGCTGGTCCCCGTCGACTCGATCAACGCGACGTTGCGCCGCTACTGCGACGCCGGACTTCCGGTGCAGACGCTGCTCACCCCAGCGCCGGATCACCTGACACCGGCGGCGCTCGGTCTGCCGCACGCCATGGCCTGGCTGGATGCCCGGTTCCGTGGTGAACCCGCGCCAAGCACCTGCTGAGCGACTCGATTTTCAGTCGGCGCAATCGAATCGGTGTCGCGCCGCGTCGATATCTACGCGGCCGTCCCTGATCGGGACACCCTCGAGTTCGAGCCTGGCGATCTGGCGATGCGCAAGATGCGGAGCCGGGCGGCCCGATGCGCTCAGTACGCGGTGCCAAGGGAGGTCGGCGGAGTCCGTCCGCATGATCCAGCCGACGGTTCGGGGACTCGACAGCCCCGCAGTCGCCGCGATGTCACCGTACGTGGACACCCGGCCGGTCGGGATCGACGCGACGAGTGCGCGCACGCGTTCAACCTGTTCCTCGGTTGTCGCGGCCATCAGAGAAGTTTGCGAATGAGTTCGGCCACCTCGTCCGGTCTGGCTTGCGCAACCATGTGATCGCATTCGATATCGACGGCAGTGAGGTTGGCGCCGAGATGCTCGGTGAGGGCATAACGGAACGCGGGCGTGAGATACGGTGGCTGCACTTTCGATGCCTGAACCAAGACGGTCGGTAGATGCGCTGGTGGGAGCACGGCATCGCGCGCGAGTTCGCCCCATGCGGTTACGACAGCGGGGGTGGACAGCCTCCAGTTGACCCGACCGTTCTCGAGTGACACGAGGTGCTCGGCGATCTCTGTCTCGAGTACGTGGCGAGCCACCTCCCCCCATGCCCCGTTGATCTTCTCCGAACGGGCCTCCTCGGCGTCTGTGTAGTCGGGGGAGGCGATCGTGAGATCCGCCGCGCTACGCATCAGCACCGGATCGAGTCCGATCGCCGGATCGAGCAGGACGAGACCGCTGATCCGGTCCGGTACGGCACGTGCCAGGTGCAGCGCCAGTGCCCCACCGAACGAATGTCCGACCACCAGAACTGTTCCGCGCGCATGAGTGTCGAGCGTGTCGATCAAGCTCGAGACGTGGGCCTCCAGGTTCCACGGCGGCTCCCAGGTGGAGTAGCCGTGACCGCGCAGATCGGGTGCGATCCACCGCGCGTCGGGCAGCTGATCGGTGGCCATCGCTTCCCATCGTCTGCCGTGACCGGTGACGCCGTGCAGGGCGAGGATCTCCGGGCCGTCCTCGGCGCCGAACAGATACGTATGCAGTGCTGACACTTGACCCATGATGCCGGATGTCGGGGGCTTCTGGTGAAATGCCATCCATGACGGAATCGGCGGCGCGCACCTCGGCGGCGCACAGCCGAACGCAGACTCCCCGTGCCCGGCTCGTGCATCGCCGGGTTCCCGACTCGGCGAGAAGAATCTGGGATGACTCCACCCAGCGGATTTTCTCGGCGCCACCGCTGGGTCTCGGCTGGAATCCCTGGCAGGTTCTCGGCGGCCCGGGAACTGGCAAGACGTCGTTGCTGATCGACCTCGCCGTCGATCGGATCACCGGCGGGGCAGACCCGGAGTCGGTGCTGGTACTCACGCAGTCGCGGAGGGCGGCGGGACGAGTCCGCGAGCAAATGACGTCCGCGCTCATCGGGCACGACGAGCAGCATGGACCACGGGCGACACGAGAACCACTCGTGCGTACCGTCCACTCCTATGCCTTCGCGGTCCTGCGACTACAGGCAGCGGCTCACGGTAACCCGCCTCCACGTCTGATCACGGGCGCCGAGCAGGATGCTGTGTTGCGCGAGATGTTGCTCGGCGACATCACAGACGGTGGCCAGATGTGGCCGGAACGACTGCGTCCGGCTCTGGCGCTGAGTGGTTTCGCCAATGAATTGCGAGATCTGATGCTGCGTTCCAGTGAGCGGGGACTCGGTCCGGAGGATCTGATCAAGCTCGGCCGTCGGCACCAGAGGCCGGAGTGGGTCGCGGCGGGGAATTTCGCGGCCCGGTACGAGCACGGCATGCTGCTGCGGGGGGCGGTCGGTGTGGAGGCGCCTGAGGCCACCGCACCGGCTCTCGACGCCGCCGAACTGGTCGGCGCCGCTCTGACCGCGTTCGCCACCGATCCCGACTTGCTGCACAAGGAACGTGCCCGTGTCCGGCACCTGCTGGTCGACGATGCTCAACACTTGGATCCGCAGGCTGCCGAACTGGTCCGACTGATCGGAACCGGTACCCGCACCACAGTCGTGGCCGGTGATCCGGACGAGTCGATCTTCGGATTTCGTGGCGCCGACCCGTCCTTTCTCATCGGTTTGGCAGACAAGGCGGATCCACATCATGTGACGTTGCCGGAGAACTTCCGCAGTACGACGGAGGTGGCGGCGACCCAGGCACGGATCACCTCTCGGCTCCCGGGTCATCTACCGCATCGAACGTGGGTTGCCTCGCGCGCAGGCGGAAGAACGTCAGTTCGGGTGTTGAGCACCGTCGCGCAAGAAGCCGCGTTGATTGCCGACACCCTGCGCCGCGCTCACCTTCTCGACGGGGTGCCGTGGTCGCAGATGGCAGTGATCGTTCGTTCGGTGCCGCGCGCACTTGCTCCTCTGCGACGCGCACTTCTCGGTGCGGGCGTTCCCGTCACCACAGGAGCGTCCGAACTTCCGTTGGCCCGGCAGCATGGAGTGTCGGGGCTGATGCTCGTGCTCCGTGCTCTGTCGGGGCAGGAATTCACCGGCGACGATGCTCTCGCGTTGCTCTCCGGGCCGATCGGTGGCGCAGAACCGGTGGCACTCAGGCGGCTTCGCCGTGGTCTTCGGCGGGCAGAACTGGCTGTCGGTGGAGACCGCGATTCTGCCGAGCTACTTCGACTCGCGGTGGTCGGCGAGACAGACAGCACCAACCACGTCATAGCCAAGCTGACCGAAGTCGAGGCGGCGCCTTTGAAGCGTGTGCTGTCCGTTCTGCGAAAGGCAAAGGTGCCGTTGGACCGCGGACGCGGTATCGAGGAGGTGCTGTGGGCGGCCTGGCAGGCCACTGGGCTCGAACGTCGCTGGTCTGCGGCCTCGGCCGGCGGTGGCCCCATCGCCGCGCAAGCGGACCGCGACCTCGATGCGGTAGTGGCCCTGTTCGACGCAGCGGCAGGCTACGTCGATCGACTCCCGCGTGCTCAACTCTCGGGGTTCGTCGACTATCTCACCGGACAGGCGATTCCGAGCAGTGCGCGCAATGACTCCGTCGCCACGACCGAGTCAGTGTCGGTGCTGAGCGCCCACTCGGCCGCCGGTCGTGAGTGGGAAGTCGTCGCTGTGGCAGGTGTGCAAGAAGGACTTTGGCCGAGCCTGCGCGCACGTGCAAGCCTGCTCGGCACCGAGGCCTTGATCGACCTCGCCAACGGGGTGTCGGATGGCAGTGAGGCCGCCGCCGACCGGATGTCACGCACCGCGCCACTTCTGGCCGAGGAGCGCAGGCTGTTTCTGGTTGCCTGCAGTCGGGCCAGGAGTTCCCTGCTCGTCACGGCTGTCGAATCGGCAAGTGGAGAAACCGATCTCGTACGTTCCCGTTTCGTCGACGAGTTGGTCACCCGAGCCGAAAGTTCGGACGTGGAGGAGTCGGCAGTACAGGCGGAGAGGTCGGCAGGCAGGGTCCTCGCCTTACCCGCACTGGTCGCGGAATTGCGAAGCGTGATATGCGATCCCGATCTCGCGGAATCCGACCCACAGCGGCAGCGACGTGCAGCTCGTCAACTTGCACGACTCGCTGAGGCCGGAGTTCGTGGTGCACATCCAGACCAGTGGTATGGCATGACAGTCCCTAGCACCAGTGCCGAACTATGGAACGTGGAAGACGGTCCCGTCTCCCTCTCGCCGTCAACTGTCGACTTGCTCAACACCTGCCCACTGCGGTGGCTGCTCGAACGCCACGGCGGCGTCGACGGAGACAACACCCAGGCCGTCGCCGGAACGCTGGTGCACACGCTGGTGCAGGCCCTCGCTGGGCGCATCCCGGCAGACAAAGTGGAGCAGGAACTCGAGAATGCTTGGGGATCAATCAATTTGGGTTCTCAGTGGTACTCGAGGCGTGAACTCGACCGGACTCGGGAAATGCTCGAGACCTTCACGGCGTGGCTCAGGAACACTCGATCCGAACTTACCGAGATCGGTGTCGAGGTAACGGTCGACGGTGTTTTGGAACCTCGAGAAGAGGGAGCCCCGAGCATTCGGCTTCGTGGTCGAATCGATCGGCTCGAACGAGACGTCGAAGGCAGGCCTGTGATCGTCGATGTCAAAACAGCTCGCTCACCCGTCACCAAAGAAGCTGCTCAGCAACATGCCCAGTTGGCGGCCTACCAGGTTGCGGCGGCGGCCGGTGCGATCGAGGGGCAGCCGGCCTCCGAACCGGGCGGTGCGCGATTGGTCTTCGTGGCCAAGCCGAACAGGAAAGACGGCGCCACCCAGCGGGTGCAGACACCTCTGTCAGATGAGGACCTCGAGGGGTGGATGGCCGTCATCGAAGCGGCTGCGGCCGCAACCAAGGGTCCACAGTTTCTTGCTCACGTCAACGATGGCTGTCGGCACTGCCCTGTGCGGGCAAGCTGCCCGGCGCACGACGAGGGGCGGCAGGTGACGTCGGGATGAACGTCCGCATAGATCCGGTGGAGCTGGCGAACGGATTGGGTCTGGAGTATCCGCCGACCGCCGAACAGGCAGCGGTCATCGGCGCCGAACTTGGGCCGACCCTCGTCGTCGCGGGTGCGGGCGCGGGAAAGACGGAGACGATGGCGGCCCGAGTCGTGTGGCTGGTTGCCAACGGTCTGGTCGACCCGGATGCCGTGTTGGGCCTGACCTTCACCCGTAAGGCCGCACAGCAGCTGACCAAGCGGATCAGGAAACACCTTGCCCGGCTGGCGGGTTCGCACTTGCTGCGCAGACTCGACCCCACCGGTGCTCTCAGGTCCAAGATTCTCACCGGCGAGCCGGAGGTCAGCACCTACCACTCGTACGCCGGACGGCTCTTGTCGGAGCATGGGCTTCTACTGCCCATCGAACCGTCGGCCACGCTGCTGTCGGAGACAGAATTATGGCAGCTCGCATACCAGGTGGTCTGCTCGTGGGACGGCGACCTCGACACCGATCGGAATCCGGCGTCGGTGACCGAAGCCGTTCTGGCACTGTCGGGTCAGTTGGCTGAGCACCTTGTCGAACCGGACGATCTGCGAGAGGCCCACACCGAACTCGACAAGCTGATCGAAACCCTCCCTGCCGGACCACGCCAACGCGGCGGCCCTACCAAGGAAATGCGCGACGTCGTCGATGCCCAGCATCGACGGGTGGAGCTGCTGCCTCTGGTCAAGCGGTTGGCCGATGCTCTGCGCAAGGAGGGCGCACTTGACTTCGGGAGTCAGATGTCCCTGGCAGCGCGGGTGGCATCGGATCATCCCGAGGTCGGACTCGCCGAACGTCAACGCTTCCGGGCAGTACTGCTCGACGAGTACCAGGACACTGGGCACTCACAGCGGGTGTTGCTGTCGTCGTTGTTCGGCGGTGGACACGACGGCGACCTCGTCCTTACAGCGGTGGGCGACCCGATGCAATCGATCTACGGTTGGCGCGGGGCGTCGGCCGCCAATCTTCCCCGGTTCGAGACCGACTTCCCACTGACGAACGGTGAGCCGGCACCGACCCTGGAACTGCTCACCAGTTGGCGCAATCCCCCGGAAGCCCTGGCCCTCGCGAATATGGCGTCGGCGCCCCTGCGCACCAGGGGAGTGCCGGTCAGCATGTTGCGAGCGAAACCGGAGGCGGCGCAGGGCGATGTCCGACTGGCGCTGACCGGTGACGTCGTACAGGAACGCGAGTGGGTGGCCGACCGGATCGCCGAGAAGTTCGCGGACGCAGCAGGCAGGGGGGAAGACCCGCCGACTGCGGCGGTTCTGGTCCGCCGCAATGCGGATGCTGCACCGATCGCAGAGGTGCTTCGCTCCCGCGGGTTGCCCGTCGAAGTGGTCGGTCTCGGTGGGCTGCTCCACACTCCCGAGGTAGCCGACGTGATCGCGATGCTGAGGATGGTTGCAGACCCGATGGCGGGCAGTGCTGCCGTGCGCGTGCTGACAGGGGCGCGATGGCAGATCGGGGCTGCTGACCTGAGGGCGCTGTCGAGTCGGGCGAAAGAGTTGGCGATCGGAACCGGCTACGGCACCACCGGTGCCGTGACCGATCCACTCGCTTTAGCGGATGCCATCGGTGAGGCCCTGCCCGGCGAGCAGGCTGATCAGGCCGGGCTTGTGGATGCACTGGCGGATCCCGGTCCAGTCGATCGTTATTCATCGAACGGTTACGCCCGGATCACAGCGGTTGCGGGTGAATTGGCTTCACTGAGGCAACGAATCGGACAGCCGCTCACCGAGTTGGTAGCCGAGGTCGAGCGTGTGCTGGGTGTAGGCATCGAGGCGCAGGCCCGGACGTGGCACTCGGGGTATGGAAGTGCGGGACGCGAGCATCTCGACGCATTCGCCGACGTCGTTTCTGGTTACGCCAGTCGCTCATCCGCCACACTGACCGGGCTGCTTGCGTTCCTTTCGGCTGCCGAAGTGGTCGAGAAGGGCTTGGCGCCAGGGGAAGTCGAAGTGGATCGGCACCGGGTCCAGGTGCTCACGGTGCATTCCGCGAAGGGCCTGGAGTGGAATGTCGTGGCCGTACCGCACCTCACGGACGGAGTGTTCCCGTCGGGGACGGCATCCGGAACCTGGCTCGGTTCGATCGGTGAACTACCGACTTCTCTGCGCGGCGATCGCGAGCGGCCGGAGGAGGCGGCCGACGGAGTGCCGGTCCTCGAATTGGAGGATCTGTACCACCGCAAGGATCTCGACGATGCATTGAAGGCGCACAAGGCCGCACTGGCGCAGCGAAGACTCGACGAGGATCGGCGATTGTTCTACGTCGCACTCACCCGTACCGAGCGGGTGTTGTTCGCTTCGGGCCATCACTGGGCGGAATCGGGAACCGAGCCGAAAGGTCCGTCTGATTTCCTCACGGAGTTGCACGACATGATGACCGATGAGGCACACGAGGGGATAGGGGTCGTCGACATCTGGGCCCCGGCCCCGGGACCTGAGGAACAGAACCCACTCGCTAGCTCGCCCAAGTCGGCGCAGTGGCCGCAGGATCCGCTCGGACAGCGACGCGAAGCGGTCGAGCGCGGTGCGTCGCTGGTGCTCGAGGCGTTGAAGGCCATCGGAGAACCCGTCTCGGAAAGTGAGGTCGAGGATCCGGAGAACTGGGCCGCCGACGTCGATGCCCTGCTCGCGGAGCGAGAGGAGCGAATGAACGCCCGCAACGAGGTGGTACTGCCCAGCCAGTTGTCGGTGAGTCAGTTGGTCGAACTCGAGGCCGACCCCGATGCCTTGGCCGCGCGGTTGCGGCGCCCGTTGCCCTACCCCCCCAATCCGCTCGCGAGGCGGGGCACCGCCTTCCACGCGTGGGTGGAGCGCCGATTCGGGGTGAGCCGACTGCTGGAATTCGATGAGTTGCCCGGCGCTGCGGACACCGGAGCGGCACCCGAATCGGATCT
Organism: Rhodococcus sp. NPDC049939; assembly: GCF_040656415.1. Lineage (NCBI taxonomy): Bacteria > Bacillati > Actinomycetota > Actinomycetes > Mycobacteriales > Nocardiaceae > Rhodococcus > Rhodococcus sp. NPDC049939. The sequence goes on from NZ_JBFAMC010000001.1 coordinate 1,222,269, forward strand.
CGAGACGCTGCAGGAGGCATTTCTGCGATCGTCCTGGGCGCACCGGATACCCGAGGACGTCGAGGTTCCGTTCGAGACATCGTTGGCGGGAACGGTGTTGCGTGGACGGATCGATGCGGTGTTCAAAGACCCCGACGGCGGCTGGGCGGTGATCGACTGGAAGACCGGCGCGGAGCCGAACAAGGCGAACGAGAAAGCCGTCGTGATGCAGCTGGCCGCCTACCGGTTGGCCTGGGCTGAACTGAAGGGTGTTCCCGTCGAGCGGGTACGCGCCGCGTTCCATTACGTGCGGACGGGGCGGACGATTGCTCCGGACCACCTGCCCGACGCCGACGCGCTCGCGCGGCTCATCCGCACCGCTGGCGCGGACGATGCCGAACAGACGTCGGATTGAATGAGTATCTGGCTCAGTGGTCGAAGTGCCGCGCTCAGGCGCGGCGGCGAACCTTCAGTGCCTCGGTGATCAGCGGAATCTGCAAGGGAAGGCGCAGAAGTGCAAGGGCTTTCTGCGCGTTCGTGGTCTTGGGGCTCTTCAGCCAGTCCACAGCCATGTTGATGTTGGCGGGAAATACCGCGACGAACAGAAGCGCGGCGAGGCCACCGCCGAGCCTGCGTGTACGCGGCATGAGCAGCGCGGTACCGATGGCGAGCTCGGCCGCACCCGACACATTGGTGTACGTGCGGGCATCGCCCGGCAGTTGTTTCGGCACAAGGTTGTCGTAGAACTCGGGCTTGACGAAATGCGTGGTGCCGGCACCGAGCAATAGTGCGGCGAGACGCAGCGCCGGCTTCTGGTCTTGTCGTGGTGTCTTGCTTTCTCGTTGCATGACGACAGCTTGCATGAATTTTGCAGGTGGCGACAACCTCGGCCATGGGTTCGGACACGGGGATTGGCGACACCCGGGCGCCGACGTGTCACTGGTGGGCGAATCGGAGATAGGCTGCCAGCCGATGACACAGTTCCGTACAACGTGGGGACGAATAAATGGCCGGTAGGCTGCGTGAGAGATTGAGCAGGTCGGATACCTTGACCGACCGGCCGGACTTCGCGCTGGTGGGTGTTCTCCGGATTCCGGAATTACAGACCAGCCCTGCAAGGGCGATCTATCGCCGGGTGGGTTACGCCCTGGTGGCATTGGGGCTGGCTGTCCTGATCGTGTACCTCGACCGGGACGGCTATGAGGACTCGCAGGGCGGCGAATTATCGCTACTCGATTGCATTTACTACGCGACGGTGTCGTTGTCGACAACGGGGTACGGCGACATCACGCCTGTCACGCAGTCTGCGAGACTTCTCAACGTCCTGTTGATCACACCCCTCCGAATCTTCTTCCTCATCGTCCTCGTCGGTACGACCCTCTCCGCACTCACGGAGAGCTCACGTCAGACATTCAAGATCCAGCGTTGGAGGCAACACGTGCGCAATCACACCGTGGTTATCGGTTACGGAACCAAGGGGCGCACCGCGATCGACGCGATGCTCGGGGACGACGTCCCACCGTCGGAGATCGTCGTGGTGGATACGGATCAGTCCGTGCTCGATTCGGCTGCGGGGAAGGGACTGGTCACTGTCCACGGGTCCGCGACAAAGTCGGATGTGCTGCGGTTGGCGGGCGCCCAGAACGCGGCGGCCATCATCGTTGCGACCAACCGAGACGACACAGCCGTGCTCGTGACTCTGACCGCGCGCGAGATCTCACCGAAGGCGAAGATCGTCGCGGCCATCCGAGAGTCGGAGAACACGCATCTGTTGCGGCAGTCCGGTGCCGACTCGGTCGTTGTGTCCTCCGAGACCGCGGGTCGACTTCTCGGCATCGCCACGACCACCCCGAGCGTGGTCGAGATGATGGAGGACCTCCTGACGCCCGAGGCCGGCTTCGCCATCGCCGAACGCGCCGTGGAACGGGACGAAATCGGCGGCTCTCCGCGTCATTTGTCCGACATCGTGCTCGGTGTCGTCCGGGACGGACGACTGGTGCGGGTCGGCTCGGCGGAGGTCGATTCGGTGGAGGAGGACGACCGCCTGCTGTATATCCGTAGGGTTGCTAACTGATCGGAAGTAATGTCGTGTCGTGATCGCATTCCGCTTGAACCAGACCCCGCTCCTGTCGCGTTCGGCTGTCGGCCGAGCCGAGGAACTGCGTTCAGACACGCAGGCGTTGCGTGGAGGATGGGCGGAATCGCTTCTCCTGCAAGTCAATCACCGGGGACAGGTAGCGATACGCGATAACGGTCTGGTTTTCGTGGACGCCACTGAACTCGGGCCCGAACCGCAGCCCGGAGCAGTATTCCTCGGCGTCCGCGACGACCGGCACGTGTGGGCGGTGCGGGTGGCGGCACTTACCGGCGAACTCGCGGATCTCCGGGTGTTGGGGGGAAGGCTCGACGATGCGGATGCCGGCCTTCTCACCAGCGCCCTTGCAATGCTGAATTGGCACGACAGCGCTGGTTTCAGTGCGATCGATGGCGCGGCTTCGGAACCGACGATGTCGGGGTGGTCGCGGATCTCGACGAGTACCGGCCACGAGGAGTTCCCTCGCACGGACCCCGCGATCATCTGCCTCGTCCACGATGGCGGAGACCGAGTCCTCCTGGCACGTCAGCCGACTTGGCCGCCGAGGCGATACTCACTCCTTGCGGGGTTCGTCGAGGCTGGTGAGTCCCTCGAGGCGTGTGTGGTTCGAGAGATCAAGGAGGAAGTGGGGATCGTCGTCCGCGACGTGAGCTACTTGGGCAGCCAGCCGTGGCCGTTCCCGCGGTCGGTAATGATCGGCTTCGCCGCAGTCGGCGATCCCGCCCTCCCGTTCACATTCACGGACGGTGAGATCGCCGAGGCCCGGTGGTTCACCCGAGACGAGGTGCGCGCGGCACTCGAAGTAGGTGACTGGGCGTCCGTTGGCGACGCCCAACTACTGCTCCCGGGGTCGATCTCCATCGCGCGGGGCATCATCGAGTCCTGGGCGGGAACGGCATAGGCGTCTCACACGCCGAGAAGCCTCTTGACCTGCGCGAGCGAAGGGTTCGTTGCGGTGCTTCCATCGGCAAACTTGACGGTGGGCACGACATGGTTTCCGCCGTTGACACTGCCGACGAATTCGGCCGACGCCGGATCATCCTCTATGTCGATCTCCACGTAGCCGATGCCGGACTCGTCCAGTTGGGTCTTCAGACGCCGGCAGTAGCCACACCAAGTGGTGGAGTAGATGGTCAGGGCGGGAGTGTCGGTTGCGGTCACGGCGCTAATAACACCATGGAACCGTAATGTGTTCCCATTGCGTGGCATTCCTCACAGCGGTCGAGTTCGCCGAGGTTTGTCGTGCGCTGCACCCGCTGTCGGTTGTCCCTGCCATGATGGACGCCATGTCGGCCAAATCCCCAGCAGAGGTGACGACTCCCGGTCTCGACCCTGAGCAATCAGCAGCCGTGCTCGCACCGCGCGGACCGGTCTGTGTGTTGGCAGGTGCGGGAACAGGGAAGACTCGGACGATCACCCATCGCATCGCTCATCTGGTGGACAGTGGGCACGTAGCTGCGGGACAGGTGCTGGCAGTAACGTTCACAGCGCGGGCGGCCGGTGAGATGAGAGGCAGGCTGCGCAGTCTGGGGATCGGTGACGGAGGATCTCAGGTTCAGGCGAGGACTTTTCACGCCGCCGCACTGCGGCAACTGAGGTACTTCTGGCCGCAGGTGATCGGCGAGACGCAGTGGCACCTGCTGGACCGCAAGTTTGCAGCCGTGTCCGCGGCCGCCGGGCGGGTCGGTTTGCCCACGAGTCCGGAGTCCGTCCGTGACTTGGCGAGTGAGATCGAATGGGCCAAGGCATCGATGATCGCCGCCGAGGACTATCCGCACGCGGTTGCGCGAATGCGCCGGGAAATACCGGCAGAGGCAGAAAAGGTCGCCGCCGTGTACCAGGGCTACGAAGAACTCAAGAAGAGTAATCCGGACGGGATGCTCCTCGACTTCGACGACCTACTCTTGCACACCGCGGCCGCGCTCGAAGAGAGTTCGGCCGTCGCCGAGGAGTTCCGTGACCGCTACCGATGTTTCGTCGTGGACGAGTACCAGGACGTGACGCCACTTCAGCAGCGTCTTCTCGACGCCTGGCTCGGCGACCGAGACGACCTGACGGTGGTTGGCGACGCCAACCAGACCATCTATTCGTTCACCGGCGCCACTCCGAGGTACCTGCTGGATTTCTCGCGCCGATTCCCTGAGGCGACCGTGGTGCGTCTCGAACGTGACTATCGATCCACGCCCGAGGTCGTATCGATGGCGAATCGGGTAATCGGTGCGGCACGGGGAAGGATCGCGGGCACCCGACTTCAACTGATCGGGCAACGTGATTCGGGGCCGGAACCGAGTTTCGCCGAGTTCGGCGACGAGCCGGCGGAGGCTGCCGGGGTTGCCGGCGAGATCAAACGGCTGATCGCCGCGGGTACCCCTGCGGCGGAGATTGCGGTCCTCTACCGGATCAACGCCCAGTCCGAGGTGCACGAGCAGGCTCTGACTCGACTCGGCATTCCGTACCAAGTTCGCGGAGGTGAGGGATTCTTCACCCGGACCGAGGTGCGGCAGGCGCTGTCGAAGCTGAGCGAGGCTGCGGGTCGGGACGACCTGCCGGATGCGGTGGGGGCCGACGTCGTGACGCTCGTCCGCGCCGTTCTCGTGCCGCTCGGGCTGACCGATGCCGAACCCGCGGGTGCGCAGGCCCGGGAGCGCTGGTCCTCGTTGTCCGCGCTGGTCGCTCTCTCGGAGGAACAGCTCGCTCAGGATCCGGCTCTCACACTCGAGGGGCTGTTGCGCGAGCTGCGCCTGCGGGCAGAGGCGCGTCACCCACCCGTCGTGCAGGGCGTGACGCTCGCCTCACTACACGCAGCGAAGGGGTTGGAGTGGGATGCGGTGTTCCTCGTCGGCCTCACCGACGGCACACTGCCCATCCAGCACGTGCTCGGCGATGCCAACTCGGGGAACGACGATGCCGCCGTCGAGGAAGAACGCCGGCTGCTGTATGTCGGCGTCACCCGAGCGCGTGAATACCTCCAGATGTCCTGGGCGCTTTCGCGCACCGAGGGTGGGCGCAAGTCACGGCGTCGCTCACGGTTCCTGCACGGCCTCATCCCCGACGACTCACCCGCGTCGAAGATTGCGGCGCCCGCCAAGAACAACAAGAAGCGTCCGCGATGCAGGTTGTGCGGAAAGCCGTTGATCGGATCCACCTCGACCGTGCTGGGACGATGTGAGGGGTGTCCATCCGATGTGGACGTCGATCTTCTCGAATCGCTCAGGTCATGGCGACTCGAGAAGTCGCGGGAGCTGAAGATGCCGGCCTACGTGGTTTTCACCGACAACACACTGACGGCTCTCGCTGAGCAGCGACCCCGAGACGATCGAGCGCTCATCGCGATCCCTGGGATCGGCGCGAAGAAGCTCGAACAATACGGCGAAGAGGTTCTCGCTGTCATCAAGGAACGGGAGCGCATCTGAACTGGTCGGCGACTTCCATCGGATTTTTTGGCTGAGGACCGAGAATATGCAGGTCAAAAATAGGTTGTGCAGTTCCGGTGAGTTGCCTACTGTGGTCCCAGCGCGAGGAACACTCGTGCAGTTCGTGTCGGATCGAGAAGAAATGGAGGTGGCAGCGAGATGATCAAGTATCAGAAACATCAGATGACAGTCGTTGCTGCCTCCAAGCTGTGCGGGAAGAACGGGGCCGGAAAGGTCCCGTCGATCGCCTGGTCAGCGGCCAGCCGTCATCGTGTAGCAGCACTCGAGTCCGTGCATTGGAGTCGTCGAGCGATACCTCGATAGACCTCCCTTTCGTCTTTCCAAGGCCACGGACCCGTATCGCGGACCGTGGCCTTCCTAGTTCGAGCGCCTTCTTGCTCGCAGCCTCGGGTCTGGTTCGCAATCACTTCATCGAACCGAAGAGATTTGCCGTCTCGACAACATCAGAGGAGAAGACGTGTCCACCGTGACATGCCGAGGGGTGTCCGAAACCTCTACCGCTGCAGAACATTTTGTTCAGATTGCCTCAGCACGTGGTGACCTGCCCTGCCGGTCCGGCGACCCGGATCTGTGGTTCGCGGACTCACCCGACCGCTTGGAGCAGGCCAAGGCGCTGTGCGCGCCATGCCCGATCCGGTCCCGTTGCCTCGACGCGGCGCTCGATCGGGGTGAGCCGTGGGGTGTGTGGGGCGGAGAGATCTTCGATCAGGGCTCCGTGATAGCTCGTAAGCGTAAGCGCGGGCGCCCACCCAAGGCGCAGACACTGGTCTGCGCCTAGAATCCAATACAGGACAGGATAATTGGGGCGCCGCCCTCCGACTCGCACGATTGGTCCGGGCGGCGCCCACTTCTGTTCATCGTGATCAGCAGGTGTCTTGGTTCTCGTCGGTATCGGCGAACCCGGGGAGCCAGCGCGAGAGAATAGCCATGTACGGCGCACAGGCGTCGAGTTGAGCGCAGATTCCGACCGAACCCACGAGTACCCGGAAGATCATCAGATACTCGGCAGGCAGATTCAGCGCTCGCGCCGTGCGGAACTGGGGACTGTTGAAGTAGGTGGCGGTTCCAGCGGCTTTCTGCAACCAGGCGCGGGTGAAGTGGAATGACTCGGATCGGATCGGATCGGTCAAGGGGCGTAGGTACTGTGCGATCTCCTGGTCCGTGACCGTCCTGCCGGGCATGACGAATCCGTTGGCATGCATCAGCTCGGTCAGCTCGTCGAATTGCTCGTGAAGGGACAACCGAACCATCGTGCCGAGAATCGGCGGCAGACCATGTGGAAACGGTGCAGCGGCGCCGAAATCGATGACGCCGAGTCGGCCGTCGTTGTGCAACATGAAATTTCCTGGGTGCGGGTCGCAGTGAAGTAGGCCGACCCGGGCCGGCGAGCAGAAGTGGAACTCAGCGAGGAGCGCGCCCGCGGAGTTGCGCTCCTCGGTTGTGCCGTTCGCGATTATTGCGGACAACGGTTTCGCCGTCATCCACTCGCTGACGACCACCTTGGGTGCGCTCGCAACGATGTGCGGGATTGCGAACTGCGGATCTCCTTCGAAGACCTTGGCGAACCGCCGCTGATTGTTCGCCTCGATCCGGTAGTCGAGCTCCTCCTCGGTTCGGGCGGTGAATTCGTCGATAACGGGGCGAACGTCGACTCCCGGCATCGCCGATGTGAACAGGCCGGCGAAGCGGCCGAGTGTCTTGAGGTCGGCTCGCAGGGCTTCGTCCGCGCCAGGGTACTGAACCTTTACTGCGACCTCGCGGCCGTCGGACCAGACTGCACGGTGCACCTGCCCGATACTCGCCGATGCGGTCGGGATGTCGTCGAACGATTGGAACCGATCACGCCACTTCGTGCCCAGCTGCTGGTCCAGCATTTTGTGTACGGCCCGTGCAGGCAGGGGAGGAGCCTGTGACTGCAACTTGTTCAACGACTCTCGATAGGGTTCGGCGAACTCTTCTGGGATCGCGGCCTCCATCACACTCAGGGCCTGACCCAGCTTCATGGCGCCGCCCTTCAGCTCGCCGAGGACGGCGAACAGCTGTTCGGCGGCCTTGGCGCTCAACTGGGCGTCGATGGCATCCTTGTCGCCCCCGGTGAGTTTTCTGCCGAGGCCCATCGCCGCACGCCCCGCGATTCCCAAGGGGATGCTCGCGAGTTTGGCGGTGCGGGCAGTACTCCTGCGAGGGATATCGGACACCACACCATCATGACGGAAGAAGGCTGGGGTCGCCTGCGATGGGGGCCAGATACGTGCAGCTGCAACTGACCTGCCGGGGCCAGCGCCGGGTCACCAATCGGTGGGCCACCAGGTCTATTTCGAGTGTTGCGCCGAGACTGCTGGGCGGCGCGCTTCGGGGTGCGGACAGAACAGCCTCGAGCTGACCGAGCGCGAGTGCGGCCGTGGCCATGACGACGGCAGGGCTCGCATGCCCAACGGTTCCCAAGAGCTGGGCGGACAAGTGCGGCCAGTCCTCGTCGTAGCCGGTACGGAGAAGATCGGCGCAGCGGAGACAGCTGGTGTGGCCGGGAAGCACGAGCGGGCCCACCACCCCGCGGCCGTCCCGGAGCCGAATCTGGAGATGAGGTATTCCGTTGCGAACCAGATCCGCAGCGAGACGCGGTTCTACAACCAGGTCGTCAGAAAGTACGACACACACAGCGTTCCACCTCGTGACGTCGCCGTCGGCCGAATACCGGGAGGAACGCGTGACCCGATTCCCACTGTCGGTCAGGGCCCTCGACACCGCATCCGACAGGGGTCCGCGTCCGTGGATCCGGATTGCTGGGGTTTCCGCCTTGCGCGCACCTGCCATCTCGAGCAGTCCAGCTCGATCGAGCTCTTCGAGCAGTCCGGTCGCGTCGGTGGGAGTCATGCCCAGCTCTGCTGCCGTCCGGAGGACGTGCGGCCGTGTGTTGTTTCCGTCGAGCAATCGGAGGATGGCCAGGAGTTGTTCCGTGTGAACACCGGTCGGCGGCGAGAGAACCAGTGCGTGCTCGGGATCCCAGCCGAGCTGGACCCTGCCGTCGCGACGGACGAGCAGAGGAATTCGCGGATCGAGAGTGGTGCCGAGTGTTGGTGGGTTCTGGAAGCTCACTCGCAGAGGATGGCAGGCTTCGGTCGAGCGAGAGGTCGCTGCGTGCAGGTTATCCACAGGCCGAAAAGCACTTCGACCTGTGGATACTCCGCTACACGGAGAATGTTCCGATCACTGGGTCAGGGATTGGATTCGTCGTCTCGATCCTCGCCGCGTTCGGCCTCTTCAGCCCGTTCACGAGCTTCGGTGGCCTCGAGTTGCGCCATCGGATCGTCGAAGTTCCCTCCGTCCCCGGTGCCTCCCAGGACACGATCGACGAACGCATCGGGGTTGTCGAGGTCGGACGAGTCGGGCAGTAGATCGGGGTGAGCCCACACGTTGTCGCGAGTATCGATAGTGGACTCGGAGGTGAGTCGGTTCCACAACTGTGCCGCCTCACGGACCTTGCGGGGCCGCAATTCGAGTCCGACAAGCGTTCCGAATGTCTGCTCTGCGGGGCCGCCGGTCGCCCGTCGACGGCGCAGCGTCTCGCTCAGAGCCGCGACGCCGGGGAGCCGGTCGTTCAGTGCGGAAGCCACGACGACCTCGACCCAACCCTCGATGAGTGCGAGCAGCGCCTCGAGACGCTCGAGGGCCTGCTTCTGTTCCGGCGTGGTCTGAGGTTCGAACGCCCCCTGCTGCAGGATTTTCTCCAGCTGGGCTGGATCGCCCAGTACCGACGGATCGAGTCCCTTGGCCATGTCCTCGATGGCGGAGAAGTCCATGGTGATCCCACGCGCGAATTCCTCGACCGTGGCGAGGAGACGTTGGCGGAGCCACGGAACGTGGGTGTAAAGGCGCTGGTAGGCGGCCTCACGGGCAGCGAGGAATACGAGGATCTCCCGGTCGGGCTGCTCGAGGCCCTTGCTGAACTTGCCGACTGCGGCCGGAAGCAGCGCACCCGTGCCTGCCGGACCGAGGGGGAGTCCGATGTCGGTGGAGGTGAGGACTTCCTTGGACAGCTGGCCGAGAGCCTGGCCGAGCTGGGAGCCGAACGCGAGACCACCCATCTGGCTCATCATCCCGAGCATGGGCCCGGCCATCTGTCGTGCTTCTTCGGGCAAACCCTGCACCCACATGCCGGACACCTTCTCCGCAACGGGATCGCACAGTCGCTTCCAGGTGTCGAGAGTGTTGTCGAGCCAGTCATTGGGCGTCCACGCAACCGTTTTCGATGCGCCCGCGGGCAACGTAGTTGCGGCGTCGAGCCATAATTCGGCGAGTCTTGACGCATCGGCGATCGCCTCGGAGCTTCCCTTTGTGACCGGCGCGACCGAACCCAGCTGCTGGCGGGCAAGTTTCTTGGCAAGTTCGTAGTTGACCGGACCACTCTGTTCGCCCGACCCCATCGACGCACCCATCCCACTCAGCATCTGTCCGAACTGAGTGAGCATCTGGCCGAGGGCGGCCGGATCGAAGCCACCTCCAGCTGGTCCTCCCGCTCCGAAACCGAAGTCTCCCGAACCGCCCGCGTTCTTGTCACGGTCGGCCCCGCCCCGATCTCCCGTGTCGTTTTCTCTGTCAGGATCGTCGGAGTTGGAGAAGCCGAACGGCGGATTGCTCATACCCCAACGTTACAAGGCGCGGGCATCCGTAGGCGCCCACCCTGTCACGCTGATGGCGAACATGCCGACAGCCGACAGGCGCGGCCCTCGGTTCGCGCTCTACCCTGGTCCAGGTGAATCGACGGATCGTGACCCTCCTGGCTGCGCTGGCTCCGATCGTGGTGCTCGGAATCCTCGGCACGATGGTCACGGTGCCATTCGTGGCGCTGGGGCCGGGCCCAACGTTCAACACTCTCGGGGAAGTGGACGGTGAGGAGGTCGTCGCCATCTCCGGTACGGACGTGGACGAGACGTCTGGTCACCTCAACATGACGACCGTCGCGGTGCGCGACGACCTCAACGTATTCGAGGCGTTCGGGCTGTGGGCCAGCGGCCGTCAGGGCATCGTGCCCCGTGAGGAGGTGTATCCGCCTGACAGATCCAAGGACCAGGTCCAGCAGGAGAACGAAGCAGACTTCGAGCGCTCGGAGGACAGTGCGGAACTCGCCGCACTTCATTTCTTGGGTGAGCCGGTGATCCTGAGCATCGGTCAGGTCGTCGACGATGGTCCCTCCAGGGACATCCTGCGCGCAGGCGACCAGTTGGTCAGTGTGAACGGCGAGCCGGTCTCGACAATCGGTAGCGTTCAGCGAGCTGTGGCGGCTGAGGCACCGGGTACGGAGGTGTCGGTCGTGGTCATTCGCGACGGTGCCGAGATGACCGTGCCCGTGGTTCTCGGGGCCCGCCCGGGGGACGAGTCCAAAGGATATCTGGGAATAATCCCCGAAGAGGTGCCGGACGTCCCGTTTACCGTCGACTTCAATCTCGCTGACATCGGGGGACCGTCGGCAGGCCTGATGTTCGCACTTGCTGTGATCGACAAGCTCAGCCCGGGCGACCTCAACGGAGGCAAGTTCGTTGCCGGAACGGGCACCATCGACTCCGACGGGGACGTCGGTCCGATCGGGGGCATCAAGTACAAGTTGATCGCTGCTAGTGAGGCCGGCGCCGAGACATTCCTCGTTCCCGCGAACAACTGCGACGAGGCTCGCCAGGGCGCACCAGACGGACTCCGGCTGGTCAAGGTCGAGAACCTCGATGGTGCTGTCGATGCTCTAGAAGCGGTCAACGCTGGTGCCGCCGCACCGATGTGCTGATCCAGTCGATGCGGCGAGGGTCTAGTCGCCGTCGGTTGCGTCGAACGTGGCGTAGAGCGCGTTGACGAGATTCGGCGCCAAGTCCTCGTAGGCGAGCAGTTCGATTCCGGCGAAGGGGTCGGCGTCGTCGTCGGGCCGCAATTGCAGTAGGCACAGCGACGGACCGTCGCGCAGAACGGCTGCGATCAACCGTGCGGACTTTCGGTCCGGATGCGCTTCGGCGGCCGCGCGCGCTGCATTGTCTGCGGCGTCGCGGTCGTACAGCAGTGGGACCAGCGCGGCGTCGAGATCGGACTCCGCCTCGGGTGGGAGGACGACGATCTCCTGAACGAGTGCGCAGCCGACGACGGACTCCGGCCAACTGGTAGTGGCGAGGAACTCGTCGAGCGCACGTGAGCCGCCGTCGATGTCGTCAGGGAACGGGGCCTGCTCGACAGGGGTCAATTCCGAACCGTCGAGGAGTTGGTCGAGCAGGCTCGGTTCGGCCGCGGCAAGCAGTTCGGTTGGGACGAGTGCAAACATTTGGGGCGGTTGATCCCACCCTCCGGCGTCGACGAATTCGACGACCTCACGCACACAGCGGGCGAGGGTGTCCGCCTCACGGTTCACATTCTGTTCGCTCACGGCCTAATCTTTGCACTCTCGAAAAGGAACAGATGGCCGCATCTCGCGGATGTTACGTAAGGTGGGACGAAACGGTCACGCACTTCGCTGTCGGGGTGTGAAAGACTGATTCGCGCCCGTCGATCGCGACGTACCAGCGTCGCCGAGTTCTTGGAGTGTGGCTAGTGGGCATGCGGCCCCCCGCAGGATTACCCTCGTTGTCCAAACGTAGTCGTGCGCTGCTGGTAGCGGCGCTCGTTGCTGCCGTGCTGCTGATGGTGGGTCCTCGCCTGATCAGTACCTATACGGACTGGTTGTGGTTCGGGGAAGTTGGATATCGCGGCGTCTTCACCAAGGTCCTCCTCACACGTGTGATCGTCTTCTTGGTGGTCGGAGTCGTCGTCGGCGTCATTGTCTGGCTGGCGCTGTTGCTCGCCTACCGGTCACGGCCCGTCTTCGTCCCGGTGTCCGGGCCAAACGATCCGGTCGCGCGTTACCGGACGACCGTGATGGCGCGCCTGCGCCTGTTCGGACTGGCAATTCCGCTCGCGATCGGACTGTTCGCCGGGCTGATCGCCCAGGGCAGCTGGGAGACGGTGCAGCTGTTCTTCAACGGCGGCACATTCGGCATCACCGATCCGGAATTCGGCCACGACATCGGCTTCTACACCTTCGATCTGCCGTTCTATAGGTTCGTCCTCAACTGGCTGTTCGTGGCGGTTCTGCTGGCATTCTTCGCCAGCCTGGTGACGCACTACATCTTCGGTGGCCTGAAATTGGCCGGTCGAGGAGGCACACTCACCAACGCGGCACGTGTTCAGCTGGCCATCCTCGCGGGAACCTTCATCCTCCTCAAGGCTGTCGCCTACTGGTTCGACAGGTTCTCCCTGCTTTCGAGCAGCAGGAAGGAGCCGACGTTCAGCGGCGGAAGCTTCACCGACATGAATGCGGTGCTGCAGGCCAAGATGATCCTGCTCGCCATCGCGGTTATCTGCGCGCTTGCGTTCTTCGCCGCGATCTTCTTGCGTGATCTGCGGATCCCGGCACTGGCTACGGCGCTGCTCGTCCTCTCGTCGGTACTGGTCGGTGCGGTCTGGCCCCTGGTGGTCGAACAGTTCTCGGTCAAGCCGAACGCTGCCCAGAAGGAAAGCCCGTACATCGAGCGGAACATCCAGGCGACCCGCCAGGCGTACGGGATCACCTCCGACAACATCGAGTACACCGGCTACCCAGGTGTCGGCTCCGCGCAGCCTCAGGACGTTCCCGCGGACGTGACGTCGATCGCCAATGCGCGTTTGCTCGACCCGAACATCCTGTCGCCGACGTTCACGGCCCAGCAGCAGTTGAAGAACTTCTACGGGTTCCCGGCGACCCTCAATGTCGACCGGTACGAGACCGACGGTCAACTGCGTGACTACGTCGTCGCGGCGCGTGAACTCGCGCCGGCCAACCTGACCGGAAACCAGACGGACTGGATCAACCGCCATACCGTGTACACCCACGGCAACGGGTTCATCGCCGCGCAGGCCAATCAGGTGACTGCGGCAGAGGACGATGCCGACAACAACACCGGCGGATACCCGCTCTACAACGTGAGCGACCTCAACACACAGCCCAACGACCCGGCCCTCCAAGTGGAGAACCCACGGATCTACTACGGCGAGTTGATTGCCCAGTCCGATCCCGACTACGCCATTGTCGGGGGTGCACCCGGAGCCGCTCCGCGCGAGTACGACACCGACGAGTCCAACTACACCTACACCGGTGCCGGTGGAGTGCCGATCGGCAACTGGTTCAACCGACTGGCTTTCGCTGCCAAGTTCACCGAGCGAAACATTCTGTTCTCCGGAGCCATCGGGTCGGAGTCGAAGATCATCTTCAACCGCGACCCGCGCGACCGGGTGAGGCAGGTAGCGCCGTGGCTCACCACCGACGGATCGGTGTACCCGGCCGTGGTCGACGGAAAGGTCCAATGGATCGTCGACGGCTACACGACCCTCGAGGATTACCCCTACGCGCAACGCAGTTCACTCGAGGGGTTGGTCGAGGACAGCATCGATCAGAACACCGGCCGATTGATTCCGCGCAAGGAGGTGTCTTACATCCGTAACTCGGTGAAGGCCACAGTCGATGCGTACGACGGCACGGTAACGCTCTACCAGGTCGACGAGAACGACCCGGTGCTGAAGGCGTGGATGGGAGTGTTCCCCGACACCGTCAAGCCGAAGAGTGACGTCAGCGCGGACCTGCAAGCGCACTTCCGCTACCCGGAAGATCTGTTCAAGGTTCAGCGGGAGATGCTGGCCAAGTACCATGTGGACAATCCGAACGAGTTCTTCACGAACAACGCATTCTGGTCTGTACCAAGCGATCCCACGATCGACACGACCGCGAATCAGCCTCCCTACTACGTGCTGGTCGGAAATCAGGAGACGGGGGCACCCGAGTTCCGTCTGACGAGCGCCATGGTGGGTTACAACCGTGAGTTGTTGTCGGCTTACATCTCGGTCGGCGCCGACCCTGAGAACTACGGAAAGTTCACCGTGCTCCAGTTGCCGACGGATACCCAGACACAGGGGCCGCAGCAGGCGCAGAGTGCGATGACCTCCAATTCGACGGTTGCCAGTGAGCTGTCGCTGCTCAGGCAGTCGAACAGGATTCAATTCGGAAACCTGCTCACGCTGCCGATCGCCGATGGCGGCATTCTCTATGTCGAGCCGTTGTACACCCAGAGGAACTCCCCGAATGCGTTCCCGCAACTCGCGCGTGTCCTGGTGAGCTTCAGCGACACCAATGGGATCCGGGTCGGCTACGCGCCGACCTTGGCGGAGGCGCTCAGCCAGGTGTTCGGCGCCGGTGCCGGCTCCGTGGCCACAGAGCCCAGCGAAGAGGCAGAATTGGCCGGAAGCCAGACTGGTGAGGTGCCCGCCCCCGCGGAGACTGCGGAACAGCCCGCCGTCCCGCTGCCGGCGGGGAACACTGACGCCGCCATCACCGAACTCAATGCGTCGCTGGAAGCATTGACCGCCGCGCAGCGAAGTGGCGACTTCGCGGCCTACGGTGAGGCTCTCGCTCGACTCCAGAGTGCGGTCGCCGCCTACGAGGCGATCCCGAAGTAAGCGCCACGCTTCGCACACAGATGGGTCAGGCCCCGCCATCCGAGCCCGGATGGCGGGGCCTGACCCACTCGTCGCTCTGGGTGCACGAGAGGACCGTGTCAGTTTGCGGTGGCGGATCCGCTTTCGAGGTCTTGGTAATGCCGCAGTTCAGGGGGGCTTCGGAACCGTTTCGAGATCTGTCCGTTGCCTTGCGGTTATGCAGCCGGATCGGTTCCGGGCACCTGAGATACACGACAGGGTGCAAGGAGTGTCGTCGTAGTTTCGAGTAGGGGGAAACTCAGAGGTGCCCTGCGCACGGGAGTGCTGTACGCAGGGCACCTCGAGCACTGTCGGTGTGGATCAGAGGTACTTTCCACACACCGGCCAGGCGCCAGGTCCTTGACCCGCAAGGACGTTCTCCGCGACGCGGATCTGCTCTTCGCGCGAGGCGTTGGCCGGGGACCCGGTCCCACCGTATTCGGCCCAGGTGCTGTCTTTGAACTGCAGACCGCCCCTGTAGCCGTTGCCCGTGTCAGCGGCCCAGTTGCCGCTGCTCTCACACTGTGCGACTGCGTCCCAGTTGTGAGAAGCGGCAGCGGCAGTGCCGGCGCTCAGGCCGAGCGGCGCGGCCAAGATAGCTCCGGCCAGTGTGATTGTGCCGATGGTCCGCTTGACGGTGCTCGTGATGGTCATGGGTGCTTCCTCTCCGCGTTGGCCGACGAGGCGTGCCTGCGGGAATCGGCTGGTGCGCCGACCCGGGCAATCGATCCGATCTCGTCCTTGCCCCTCGAGGTGGGGGATACCGGGTCCCGCGGGGCAAGGTAAGGCGGTAGCGGGTCGGCGTTGCCCGGTGGTTTCGGGCTGGTCACGAACGTACGTGTTGATCACAGAATGGTCACGGACCGATTTTCTGTGACGAACGTGCAAATACCTAGTGACCCAATTCACGTCCGTGCAGGTCGTCGGCCGCGTTTCGAACTCTCGAAGCGGTAGAGGTCCCGTAAGAGTGTGACGAGCGTCACACCTTTTTGTGATGGATGTGGTTGGTGTGGGTTGCGAAATGGCATACAGAGCTATCGGACAGCCACTTTTGAGTCGGATTTGCAATCCGATTCTTTGTTCGTGTAACTTCATTGCCGCAGCGCGGGGTGGAGCAGTTCGGTAGCTCGCTGGGCTCATAACCCAGAGGTCGCAGGTTCAAATCCTGTCCCCGCTACCACCGAAGAACCGGTGCCCCGGAAATCCAGGGCGCCGGTTCTTTTCATTCACACGCCTCATTCCCATGCCGTGCCGAAGCGCGCAACGTTCCTCTACGTCCACATCGGTGGGGGAACCGCGCTCCTCGATCAGAAGCCACCGTCTCTGCGAGTTCGTGGGAGAGCTGGACTTCGAGAAAGGGTGCGACGAGCCGGTTTCGTGCCTTTCGACCCAGTCGGTATGCTTCATCGCATGGCACGGATCTGGTCTGTTTTCACGCAGGGGCTGAGCATTGTTCAGCTCACATGGGTGGCCGTGCTGACCCTGGTGATCGCGACGACATTCGCGAGCAATGGTACGACTGCAGTCGTTGGTGCAGCGGTTGCGATCCTGCTTCTTCTCGCGGTCACCGGACAGGAATCACGCTTCCCGCTGAACCTCCTGGCGGAGCCCGTCTCCGGCCCGCCAGCCGAGGAACGTCGACTCCGCGGCGCATTCCGCAGGCAAAGCGCCCCAAACACTCCCGGTCGCCCGCGCCGACCCCGAGCACCTGGGCAGGTCTCAACCGCCGCGTAGCGTTCGTTTCGCTGCGTCGGTTCTTGAACCGACCTGTCCATTCACGCGCCGCGTCCCAAGAGGCCGGCGTGAATTCCGCACGATGCCGCGTGATCGCGCCGTGCAGTAACGAGGTGCTCAATGCTCGATTTCATCTATTACCCTGTGTCTGCGATTCTGTGGTTCTGGCACAAAGTCTTCGGCTCGGTACTGGGACCTGACAACGGTTTCGCGTGGGCCCTTGCCGTGGTGTTCTTGGTCTTCACCCTGCGAATCCTGTTGCTCAGACCAGCGATCCGGCAGGTTCGCACGACCCTCCAGATGCAGCAGCTACAACCGCAAATCAAGGCTCTGCAAAAGAAATACGCGGGTGACCGCCAACGTCAAGCCGCCGAGATGCAAAAACTCCAGAAGGAGCACGGCTTCAACCCCCTGATGGGATGCCTACCCGCCCTGGTTCAGGCTCCGGTGTTCCTCGGTCTCTACCATGTCCTGCGATCGTTCAACCGAACCGGAACCGGGTTGGGACAACTCGGAATGTCGCCTGAAGCCAACGCGAACACTCCGAACTACATCTTCAGCGCTATGGACGTGCAGTCGTTCCTGAGCGCCCGTCTCTTCGGGGCACCGATCTCGGTTGCGATTACCAGCCCGGAAAGTACCCTGGCATCGTTCGCATCGTATGGCGGAATCCCGACCGTGGCCACGATTGCTGCCGTAGCGGTCCCACTGATGGTGATTGCCAGCGTCGCTACACATTTCAACGCCCGGGCATCGGTTGCGCGGCAGAGCCCCGAGGCTGCGAATCCACAGTCGGCGATGGTGAACAAGTTGATGCTCTGGGTGTTTCCACTCGGCGTCCTTGTCGGCGGGCCCTTCCTCATGATCGCGATCCTGCTGTATTGGGTCAGCAACAACATCTGGACCTACGGCCAGCAGCATCTGATATTCGCCCGAATCGATCGGGAGGAATCGTTGAAGGCGCACGCCGCGGAGAGCGAGCGGCGTGCGCCTTCAGTGCCCAAGCCAGGAGTCCGGCCCACTCGGAAGAAGAAGCGTAGGAGGTAGGTTCGCCGGGGACGAGTCCGGGAATGAAAACTGTTCGATTCGCCGAAAGCCTTCGAGGCTTGGGCTGCTGGGAAATCGGGTTGGCTCGACCACTGGTGGTGCGTACTTTCTGTACACATGGATCAGAACCACCTCATTCGTACTGCGGTCGAGACCGATGTGGATGCAGCTTCTGTCACGTTGGCGAGAGCGTTTGCGGACTACCCGTTCATTCGCCACACCGTCGATGCTCGCAACCACCAGGAGCGGGTCGGACAACTACAGCGCTTGTTCCTCCAGAACGTTGGACTGCGGTGTGGCCGTGTGTGGGTGTCTGCAGCGGCCTCAGCAGTCGCAGTGTGGACGACACCGGATTCACCGGGGCTGGGTGAGGCGTTCGAAAGTATCTCGCAACGCGTGAACGAACTATGCGGCGATCGGGCCGAGGCCGCGGCGCGCGCAGAGGAGTTGATTGCGCCACTGCGGCCGTCGGAACCGGTCTGGTTCCTGGCGACGGTTGGTGTAGATCCGGCGTCTCAGGGGCGTGGATTGGGTCGGGCAGTGCTCGGCCCCGGCATGAGGGCGGCCCATGCCCAAGGGTTCCCGATGTACCTGGAGACTTCGCTGGAATCCAACGTGGGGTTCTATCACCGTCTCGGATTCGACGTTGTCGGCAGCGTCGATCTCCCGGACGGCGGACCCCGCACCTGGGCGATGCTCTGTCGCTGAGCAGGCACCGGAGTGCGCCAGCAGACGCCACCGCTCCCGCCGAACCGAATTCGGCGGGAGCGGATTGACCGTCTGAAAGGTGTTGGAGCTGAAGACTACTTCAGCTCAGACGACGACTTTCCGAGCAGGCGACGGGCCACGATCAGCTGTTGAATCTGCTGCGTTCCCTCGAAGATGTCGAGGATCTTCGAGTCGCGCGCCCACTTCTCGAGCAGGGGGCGCTCGGAGTATCCCAAGGTCCCGGCGAGTTCGACTGCCTTCAGCGAGACGGCCGTGCCCGTACGGCCGGCTTTGGCCTTCGACATGGAGGCTTCGAGCGAATTCGGCTTCTTGTTGTCCGCCATCCAGGTTGCGCGCAGGGCTAGCAGGTAGCTGGCTTCCCAGTCGGCTTCCAGCTGCAGAAACTCGGCTGCCGCAGCGTGCTGGTTGTACGCGGGGGTGTCGTATGAGATCTCGACACCGGCGTCGGTGAGGATGGTTCGCAGTTCCTCGAGGGCCGCGCGGCCGAGACCGATGGCCATCCCCGCGACGATGGGGCGGGTGTTGTCGAACGTCTGCATGACGCCGCCAAAGCCCTTCTCGACGTTCACCTCAGGTGTGCCGAGCAGGTTGTCCCTCGGAATCCGGCAGTCCTGCAACAACAGCACCGCTGTGTCGGACGACTTGATGCCCAGCTTGTGCTCGAGGCGGGCGACGCTCAGCCCGGGGGCATCTCGCGGCACGACGAAGGACTTGATCGCGGCACGACCCTTGGTCTTGTCCACTGTGGCCCACACCACGACGTGAGTGGAACGTTCGCCTGCGGTGACGAAGATCTTTTCGCCGTTGAGGACGTATTCGTCGCCGTCGAGCACAGCGGTTGTGGTGACGGCCGCGGAGTCGGAACCGAAGCCGGGTTCGGTGATGGCCATCGATGCCCACACCTTGCCGAATCTCTCGAGTTGCTCGTCGGTGGCGACCGCCGCGATCGCGGAGTTGCCGAGACCCTGGTAGGGAATGGAGAGGGTGAGGCCCACATCGCCCCAGCAGGTCTCGATGACGTTCATCAACGAAGACATGTTGCCGCCGTTGACATTTCCGATAACCTTCGGTTCGTCACCGCGTCCGAGGGCGGCCCCGGCAGCGCCCTTGCCCGAATCGTTGAGCCCCTCCACCATGGCCGCCATGGTGTCGAGTTCCTTCGGGTAGGCATGCTCCGCGAGGTCGTACTTTCGGGAGATCGGCCGGAAGATTTGTGCCGCAACCTGATGGGCTTGGTTCGCGGAGGCTTTGAGTTTCTTGGGAAGTTCGAGGTTGATCATCACAAGTTTCCTTAGTTCGAGTCCGGCCGCTCAGATCAGGACGATGCCCTCGGCGACGCCGATGGCGCGAAGGTCGCGGTACCAGCGCTCGACAGGGTGTTCCTTGGTGTAGCCGTGACCACCGAGCAGTTGGACGCCGTCCAGTCCGATCTGCATGCCCTTCTCAGATGCCAGCTTCCGGGCCAGAGCCGATTCGCGGGCAAAGGAGAGCCCCTGTTCGGCGCGTGAGGCCCCGCGCAACGTCACCAGGCGCAGTCCGTCGAGTTCGATGCCGATGTTCGCGACCATGAAGGCGACCGCCTGGCGGTTGCTGATCGGCTCACCGAACGCGACGCGCTCGTTGACGTATGGAATGACGTAATCCAGAACGGCTTGACCGGTTCCGACCGCAAGCGAAGCCCAGCCGAGCCGGGCAAGCCGGACGGCGTCGGCGTATTCGCCCTTTCGGGTATCGGCGTCGGCGTCACCGAGCAGAGCCGACTCGGGCACCGCTACGTCGGTGAGCTCTAGGCGGCCGAGTCCGGCAGCGCGCAGGCCCATGCTCGGGTCCGCCTCGACGACGAGTCCCTTGGAGTCGGACTCGACGATGAAGAAAGAGGGCTTGCCCTCCAGTTCGGCCGCAACGATGAACAACTCGGAGGAGGCGGCCGCGGGAACGAGGCTCTTCACGCCGTTGAGTTTGTAGCCGCTGGGTGAGCGAACGGCCTTGGTTTCCAACGCGAACGGGTCGAACAGCGCGCGGGGCTCGTTGACTACCACGGCCGCGTTCGGCACGTGCTCGCCGGCAAAGGCGGGTAGATACGTCTTCTGCTGAGAGTCTGTGCCCCACTGGGTGAGTGCAACCGCGACGCCGCTGGGCGCAAGGATCGGCAGCGCGAGTCCCATGTCGCCGTGTGCGAGGGCTTCAGCCACGAGAGAGTTGGTGACGGCGCCGCGCTCACTTGCGATTCCGTCGAGTTCCTCGGGGACATTGACGGCGGTGATGCCGAGTTCGGCGGCGCGCTCGACGAGGTCGGCGGGTGCTGCGGCGGCAGCGTCTGCGTCATGGCCGGCGGGCCGCAGAATCTCGGCGGAGAACTCGCGCACCGTCTCGACGATCATCTGCTGGTCGTCGGTTGGCGTGAGGTCGAAGTAGCCTGCATTGATTGCAGGGCTGTCAGGGAGGCGCTTCGGTGCTCCGCTACCGGCGACCATCTGGAAGCCGCGGGTTGCCGCGCCGAGGGTCTTGAATCCGGTCTTGGTTCCCTCGTACGTCATCCGGTCGATCGTCTGACGCAGGTTGTATTTCTCGGCCAGGTCGGAACCGGTGATCTTGGTCAGCACACGCATCGCGGCACCCATCGCGTCCCGCCTGACGGGATTCAGGCCGACGGCGGACGTGTCACGGGGCTTGCGTTTCACGCTGTCGTTGGAGGCAACAGTGTCTTGTTTGCTCATGATCACCAGTGGTTTCTCCGTGTTCGGGCATGGACTACACCCACCTTACTTAGGAGTAAGGTGGGTGTCTACCGCTGAGTACGTTCCTGACAGCCGTGGGCGCGGCAGAAGTTTCCGCCTGCCGAAAAGGGTTGCTTTTCGTTTCGACCGGCTGCTGGACCGTACCGGGCTTTGTGGGCGCTGTCAGTTCGGCCGCAGCCGAGTCAACACTTCGTCGTGGAGTAGCCCGTTGGTTGCCAGCGCGCTGCCGCCGTGTGGTCCGTCCGCGCCCGTGAGACTCGTGAACCGCCCGCCGGCCTCGCGGACCAGCAGGTCTAGAGGTGCGAGATCCCACAATGACACTTCGGGTTCGGAAGCGATGTCGACGGCACCCTCGGCGAGCAGACAGTACGAGAAGAAGTCGCCGAATCCCCTTACCCGCCAGACGTTGTCGGTGAGGGAGATGAACTGCTCGCGGATTCCGCGCTCTCTCCATCCCGAAAGGCTCGAGAACGACAGGCTGGCCGAATCCAGCCGGTCCACGGCAGAGACCGTGATGCGACGGGGATCGGATCCGGCAAACCTACTCCAGGCACCGGTACCAGAGGCAGCCCACCAGCGCCGGGAAAGCGCAGGGGCGCTGACGACGCCGACTGTGGGAACGCCGTCCTCGAGTAACGCGACCAGGGTGGCCCAAATCGGCACACCGCGGACGAAGTTCTTGGTGCCGTCGATCGGGTCGATCACCCACTGGCGCCCTGAGATGAGCGTTTCGCCGCCGAACTCTTCGCCCAGAACCGCATCAGCGACTCGCTCGGACCCGAGAATCGCCCGGGCCGCTCGTTCCACGGCGAGGTCGGCATCGGTCACCGGCGAGAGATCGGGTTTGTCGTCGACCGACAGATCGAGCGCACCGAATCGGGCCAGGGTGATCGTGTCCGCCTCATCCGCGATTCGGAGGGCGAGTTGCAGGTCGGCGTGGAGGTCGGTCACGTTCGCACAGGTTACTCGGGTGCGACCTCGCGGCGAACTCAGTCGGTCTCGACCTCTCCGAGCTTGCCGGTGGCGACGTCGAAGATGAACCCGCGCAGAGAGGTCGTCGCTGTGATGAAAGGACTGGCCTTGATGCGGCGAATCGATTGCCGGACGTCCTCGGTGAGATCGGAGAATGCTTCCGCCGACCAGGCAGGCTTGATTCCGACATCGTCCTGGATGGAACGCTTGAAGTCGTCGTCGGTGAACGTGAGCATCCCGCAGTCAGTGTGGTGAATCAGAATGATCTCGTTGGTACCGAGTAGTCGCTGGCTGATCGCGAGCGAGCGGATCTCGTCATGGGTCACCACGCCGCCTGCGTTCCGTATGACGTGAGCCTCGCCCAATTCGATGCCGAGCATCCGATACACGTCGAGCCGTGCGTCCATACAGGCCACGACGGCGACGTGCTTGCTCGGCGCAAGTGGGAGTGGTCCGTCGAAGTCTGCGGCGTAGGTCTCGTTGTTCTTCAGATACTGATCGGTCGCGGTCATCGTCGACTCCGTCCGTGGGTGGCGGCACGAACATGCGCGTCTAGGTCCTGCAACAAGCGTCTAGGTCCTGCAACAAGTCGTGCTCGGTCACTTGCCATGGTGGCACGACCCGCGGCCGGATGCTTGACCTGGACGGGAGCAGTGGTTACGAGACTGATACGGGTACCCGGTAACCTTGGGAACCGTGCATCCCGACGTATCCGCAGACTTGGACGAGCTCGACACGACCCTTCGGACCGTCGAATCGGTGGTGGACGTGGAGGAGTTGCGGCGCCGGATCAACGAACTCGAACACCAGGCCGCCGACCCTGAGCTGTGGAACGACCAGGAACACGCACAGCAGGTCACAAGCCAGCTTTCGCATTCGCAGACCGAGTTGCGCCGCGTGGAGGAACTGCGCTCACGACTCGACGACATGCCGGTGCTGTATGAACTCGCGGAGGATGAGGGCCCTGACGCCATCGCGGATGCCGACGCGGAGCGCCGCAGCCTTCGGGAAGACATCGCCGCGATGGAAGTCAAGACGATGCTCTCGGGTGAGTACGACGAGCGTGACGCGCTGGTGAACATCCGCTCGGGTGCAGGGGGTGTGGATGCCGCGGACTGGGCCGAGATGCTCATGCGTATGTACATCCGATGGGCGGAAAAGCACGGCTACGGCGTCGAGGTCTACGACACTTCCTATGCGGAAGAAGCCGGCATCAAGAGTGCGACGTTCGCAGTCAAGGCCCCGTACAGCTACGGGACACTGTCGGTCGAAATGGGCACGCACCGACTGGTCCGCATCAGCCCGTTCGACAACCAGGGCCGCCGTCAGACGTCGTTCGCCGAGGTCGAGGTGCTGCCCGTGGTCGAGACAACGGACCACATCGACGTCAACGAGAACGACGTCCGCGTCGACGTGTACCGGTCGTCCGGCCCTGGCGGTCAGTCCGTGAACACCACCGACTCCGCGGTCCGTCTGACGCACATCCCGACCGGCATCGTTGTGACCTGTCAGAACGAGAAGTCTCAGCTGCAGAACAAGGTGGCGGCGATGCGTGTTCTGCAGGCCAAGCTGCTCGAGGTCAAACGCAAGGAAGAACGCGCCGAGATGGATGCGCTCAAGGGTGAGGGCGGCAGCTCCTGGGGTAACCAGATGCGGTCATACGTGCTGCACCCGTACCAGATGGTGAAGGATCTGCGTACCGAGTACGAGGTCAACAACCCTTCGGCCATCCTCGACGGTGATATCGACGGGTTCCTCGAATCGGGGATCCGGTGGCGGATGCGCGAGAGTCAGGCGTCCTAGTACGCGAGAAGACCACGACGTTAACGTGATCTTCCACACGGTTCGCCACTCGACGGGCGTCTAGACTTGCTCCTCGTGATCCGCGTCGAGAATGTGTCGAAGTCTTACAAGACCTCCACGAGGCCTGCCTTGGACAACGCGAGCGTCGAGGTGGACAAGGGCGAATTCGTCTTCCTCATCGGGCCGTCGGGTTCAGGCAAGTCGACCTTCATGCGGCTGCTCCTCAAGGAGGAATCGCCGACGTCCGGTGACATTCACATCGCGAATTTCCACGTCAACAAGCTTTCCTCTCGGCGAGTGCCCAAGCTGCGGCAGAGCGTCGGATGTGTGTTCCAAGACTTCCGGCTCCTTCAGAAGAAGACGGTGTCAGAGAACGTGGCCTTCGCGCTCGAAGTGATCGGCAAGCCACGAAGCACGATCAAGCGCACGGTTCCAGAGGTCCTCGACATGGTCGGTTTGTCGGGTAAGGCGGACCGTATGCCTAGTGAACTCTCGGGAGGGGAGCAGCAGCGAGTGGCCATCGCGCGTGCATTCGTGAACCGGCCTCTGGTGTTGCTGTGCGACGAACCCACCGGCAACCTCGACCCGGAGACCAGCCAGGACATCATGCTGCTTCTCGAACGGATCAACCGGATCGGAACCACGGTGGTGATGGCGACACACGATCACCACATCGTCGACTCGATGCGCCGCCGCGTGGTGGAATTGGACCTCGGCAGAGTAGTACGCGACGAGGCTCGGGGCGTGTATGGCGTAGGACGATAGCTGCCCGCTTGCTTTCCGAATCTTCAGCACTGTCCGCAAGCCGCCTACGAAGGACTCCGATTCCCCGATGCGTGCCAGTTTCATAGTCAGCGAAGTCATCACTGGACTCCGCCGCAATGTCACCATGACCATCGCGATGATCCTCACCACCGCGATATCTCTCGCCCTGTTCGGTAGTGGGTTGCTGGTGGTGCAGATGGCTGGAAAGACCCAGCAGATCTTCCTGGACAGGTTGGAGGTACAGATCTTCCTCACCGACGACATCTCGACATCCGATCCCGGGTGCGAGGGGGAGATCTGTAGCTCGCTGCGAAGGGATCTGGAACAGACGCCGTCGGTGGTCTCGGTGGACTATCTCAACCGGGATGATGCGGTGAAGGACGCAACCGAGCGTGTGTTCAAGGATCAGCCTGAACTTGCGGCATTGGTCAGCGCCGACAGTTTCCCGGCCTCGTTCAAGATCAAGCTCAGTGATCCCGAGCGGTTCGGGGTGATCAACGATCAGTTCGGCTCGCGACCGGGAGTTGAGAGTGTTCTCAACCAGCGTGAATTGGTTGAGCGACTCTTCAGCGTCTTGAGCGGTGTGCGCAACGGCGCATTCGCGATCGCGCTCGTCCAGGCAGTGGCGGCAATCCTCTTGATTGCGAACATGGTTCAGATCGCCGCATACACCCGTCGGACCGAGGTCGGTGTCATGAGGTTGGTGGGTGCCACGCGGTGGTACACACAGTTGCCGTTCCTGCTCGAAGCAGTGGCCGCTGCGCTGGTGGGTGCCGGACTCGCGATTGCCGGACTGTTCGCTGCGAAGAACGTGTTCATCGACGACGTGCTTTCGGACGTGTACTCGGCGAACATACTCGCCAGGATCTCCAACAGTGACGTGCTGTTCGTCTCGCCAATTCTGTTGTTGGCAGGCGTCGGGATGGCGGCGGTGACCGCATACGTGACACTGCGCCTGTACGTGCGCGAGTAATTTCGTTTGCCCGCTCTCTTATGCTGGAAGATACGAACTGCTCATTCGAGCTGTTCATTCGAAACTCGCGAACTGAAAGTCCCGACACGTGAAGGAAAAGGGCCGCAAGGTCATTGCAACCAATCGCAAGGCGCGTCACAACTACACCATTCTCGCCACATACGAGGCGGGAATAGCTCTCGTGGGCACCGAAGTGAAGAGTCTGCGCGAGGGTAAGGCATCGCTGGTCGACGCGTTCGCTACCGTCGACGACGGCGAGGTCTGGCTGCGCTCTCTTCACATTCCCGAATACACACAGGGCACCTGGACCAACCACTCGCCGCGCCGTACGCGGAAGTTGCTGTTGCACAAGCGTGAGATCGAGCATCTTGTCGGCAAGACAAGGGAGGGCAACCAGACTCTCGTGCCCTTGTCGATGTACTTCTCGGACGGCAAGGTCAAGGTGGAACTCGCCCTTGCCAAGGGCAAGCAGGACTATGACAAGCGACAAGCTCTGGCTCGGCGAACCGCTGAGCGTGAGGTGACCCGCGAACTGGGGCGTCGGGTCAAAGGAATGCGCTGATCTCCGTCCTGCTCGCGCTGGTGGCCGCGATCGGCTACGGGGTGAGCGATTTCGTCGGCGGTGTCGCATCGCGCCGAGTTTCGGCTCTGCGGGTCGTCATCGTGTCGTATCCGCTGTCGCTGCTGATCGTTCTCGCGATTGCTCCATTCGTGGGAGGCACTTTCACTGCTAGCTCCCTTCTCTGGGGTGCTGCATCGGGAATCGCGGGGGGCGTGGCGATCTGGTGGTTCTACCTTGCGTTGGCATCCGGTCCGATGTCGGTCGTCTCGCCCTTCACGGCTGTACTCGTGGCGGGGATTCCTGTACTCATCGGGTTTGCGCTCGGCGAACGGCCCGGGTTGATCGCGTTCGCCGGGATCATCGTGGCACTTGTCGCCGTTACCCTCGTGAGCCGTGAATCACCCGACGAGACTGCCGGTGAGGTCGCCGGCGGTCGGGTACTGAGGTTCTCCCGAACGGTCGCCTTGCTGACTGTCGGATCCGGAGTTGCATTCGGGCTCGCATTCGTCGCGCTGTATGAGATCGGTGACGACGGTGGGTTGTGGCCTCTCGCGGTATCGCGTGCCTCGGCGACCGCGGTCGTGTGGGTTGTCGCGTTCTCTTCGGGGCATTTCGTCCTGCCGCACGGCGAACCATTGAAGCTTGCCGTCTACGTCAGTTTCCTCGACGTACTCGCCAACGCCAGCATGCTGTATGCGTTTCAGGGCGGACTGCTGTCGTTGGTAAGCGTGATCGGGGCGCTATATCCCGCCGCGACAGTGATGCTGGCAATGGTGATGCTCGGCGAGCGGGTGGGCAGGGTGCAGCAGGTGGGAATGCTCCTTGCCCTCGCCTCGGTGGGAATGATTGCCGTGGCGAACTGAACCCCACCTCAGGCGACACGTAGAAAATCGGGATGAATTTTGTCCGGGTCCGCGTTACACTGAGTGACCCCGCGAGATTCGTGGGGCGTACGGGGCTGAACGGTTTCGACTACGTACGTTGAGGTAGGGGAAGCGTGTCGGTGCAGGCAAGAGACCACCGTAAGCGTCGCTGCAAACTAATAAGCGCCGATACTAATCAGCGCGGCTACGCACTCGCTGCCTAATCAGCGACTGCGTGCCTGTCAGTCCGGGTTTGCCTTCGGCCCGGGTACTGGCATCAGCTAGAGGGCTTCACCGTTCGATTCGGTCGCGGAACCGAACGGGACAACCAACAGCGACTGGGATCGTCATCCTGGCTTGTTTGCGAGACCGGGAGATCCAAGTAGAGGCATAGCAAACTGCGCACGGAGAAGCCCTAGCTCTGCTGCGGAGGACCCGGGTTCAATTCCCGGCAGCTCCACAAGAGCCCGGCCGGAGAGTCAACGAGACTCTCCGGCCGGGCTATTTTCATGCCCATGTTTGGCAGCGCTCTTCGTCGAGTATCACGGCCATCGGAACATCCCCACCCTATTCGGGTGGGGCGTTCCGTCGTGTCAGGATCTACGATCCTGAGGACTCCAGCGATCCCGAGGACATAGTCGACGGTGTCTCGGCGATGTCGACGACGACGGGCAGGACGGCGTCGTCACCGAATCCGTTGGATACGGTCACCGTGAAGTTGTACGTTGCGGCAATTGGCGGGGTACCGGACAGGACACCTTGCTCGCTCAGCGTGAGCCCGTAGGGTACGGCTCCGTCGGTCACCGTCACGGTCGGTGCCGGTGTTCCGGTCACCGTGAACGTGTGTTCGTAGGGCTGGCCGACGACGCCGTCCGGCGGCGTTCCGGTGATGGCGGGGGGCTGCCCGACTTCGAGGGTGGCCTCGCGGACTGCGTTTTCACCGAATCCGTTGGATGCGGTCACCGTGAACGCATGCGGCCCAGTGGTGGTCGGGGTACCGGACAGGACACCTTGCTCGCTCAGCCTGAGTCCATCGGGCAGCGCGCCGTCGGTCACCGTCACGGTCGGTGCCGGTGTTCCGGTCACCGTGAACGTGTGTTCGTAGGGCTGGCCGACGACGCCGTCCGGCGGCGTTCCGGTGA